>MKWE01000016.1 GCA_001899585.1 Rhodospirillales bacterium 70-18 | reverse complement strand
CCTCCACAGCCGAGACACCGGCAAGCGATTTGATCGCATGCCGATGGGCCGGTGTGATCTGAAGCTGTTTCGGCAGTTTGATTTCGATTTCCTGACCGCCGGAACCCGGAACGATCAGGGTAACGATCCCCTTGCCCGGTTGCCGTAACTGGGCGGCGATGGCGCCAAGCGGATCCGAACTCTCCAGATAGATTTTCAAACCTTCGCCCGCATCGGCAGCGGCGCTATCCAGGTCGGTGGCATTCAGGGCGCGCAATCGCACCTCCTCATCCTGCCAATCGACCGCGACCGCCATCAGCACGGACTTTCCCGGCTCCAGAAACTGACGCGATGCCGCCAGCACCTCCGAAAATACCATCACCTCGAACATGCCGGTGGGGTCGGACAGAGAGACAAAGGCATAAGGCTGTTCGCTGCGGCCGCGGCGCTCCTGCTTGCGGATGACGGTGCCCGCGACCAGCGCCCGGAAACCGGAGCGGCGCCGATCTTCGCAAAGGGCCGCGAAGTCGACCGCACCCAGCCGGCGCAACGCAGCTTTGTAGGCATCAAGCGGGTGGCCGGAGAGGTAAAAACCGATGGCGCTAAATTCCTCACTCAGTCTCTCGTGCGGAAGCCATTCCGCAACCGGTGCCAGACGGATTTCACCGGTTTCGACCGGCCCTTCGCCGAATAACGCAATCTGCCCGCTTTCGCGTTCACGTGCGGCACGGGCACTGTCGCTCAATAGAAATTCCGCCGACTGAATCAGTTGATGACGGTTGGGATGCAGGGAATCGAACGCACCCGCACGAACGAGGCTTTCAAAGCAGCGCCGGTTGATCAGCTTGGGGTCCACCCGGCGCACGAAGTCCGAGATCGTGCGGAACGGACCGCCCGCATCCCGCTCCGCCATCACATGCTCCATCGCCTGACGGCCGACGCCCTTCACCGCGCCAAGGGCATAGAAGATTTCCTTCTCCCCGGCATCGCAGGTGAAATCAGGGGCGGAACGATTGATGTCAGGCGGCACGACGCGGATGCCGAGACGATGCGCCTCCTGCTTGAAGACATTGAGCCGGTCGGTGTTGCCGATATCGAGCGTCATCGAGGCGGCCAGAAACTCGACCGGATAATTCGCCTTCAGATAGGCGGTCTGATAGGCGACCTGGGCATAGGCCGCCGCATGACCCTTGTTGAAACCGTAACCGGCGAATTTTGCAGCCTGCTCGAAAATCTGTTCGGCGATGGAGGGAAGGATGTCATGCTCGCCTGCGCCCTTCATGAACAATTCGCGATGCTTCGCCATTTCGGACGGGATTTTCTTGCCCATGGCACGGCGCAGGAGATCGGCCTGCCCGAGCGAGTAACCACCCAGTTCGCGGGCGATGCGCATCACGTCTTCCTGATAGGTCATCACCCCGAAGGTTTCCTTCAGGATCGGCTCCAGAGCAGGGTGGAGATATTCCGGCGCTTCCCGCCCGCGCTTGCAGGCGATGTATTTCGGAATCGAATCCATTGGGCCCGGGCGATAAAGCGCCACCAACGCCACCAGATCGTTGATATGGTCAGGCTGCATCTTGCGCATCAGATCGCGCATGCCCGCCCCTTCCAACTGGAACACACCCACGCTTTCGCCATTAGACAGCATGGTGAAGGTGGCTTCGTCGGTGAAGTCGATCTTCTGGGTTTCCAGTGCGATGCCACGTTTCTTCAGAAGCGCTTCCGCCTTCGCGATAACCGTGAGGGTTTTCAGACCGAGAAAATCGAACTTCACCAGACCGGATTTTTCCGAATCCTCGTAATCGAACTGCGTCACCGGCATGTGGGCACGCGGATCGCGGTAAAGCGGCACCAGTTCATCGAGCGGACGGTCGCCGATCACCACACCCGCCGGATGGGTAGAGGTGTGGCGGTATAGCCCTTCGATCTTGGCGACGATGGAGAACAGGTTAGCGGCGGCGGGCTCCTCCTCCTGAATAGCCTGAAGACGTGGTTCGTTCGCCAGTGCATCGGCCATCGACACCGGATGGCCGGGCGGGTTCGGCACCATCTTGGCGATGCGGTCCACAAGGCCGAGCGGCATTTGCAAAACACGGCCGACATCGCGCACCGCCGCGCGCGCCTGTAGCGAACCGAGCGCCATGATATGGGCAACACGATCGGCGCCATATTTCTGCTGCACATAGCGCACCACTTCGTCGCGCCGTTCCTGGCAGAAATCGATGTCGAAATCCGGCATCGAGACGCGCTCGGGATTGAGGAAACGCTCAAACAGCAGGCCGAAACGAATGGGATCGAGGTTGGTGATGTCGAGCGACCACGCCACCAGCGACGTGGCGCCCGAGCCGCGCACGCCAACCGGAATGCCGTGGGCGCGGGTCCATTTCATGAAATCCGAAACGATCAAGAAGTAGCCCGGAAAATCCATCCGGGTAATGACGTCCAACTCGAACGCCAGCCGGTCGCGATAAACCTGTTCATCGGCGTAAAGCCCGTGCTCGCCCAACCGCCGCTTCAGCCCAGCTTCGGCCTGAACCTTCAATTCCTCTGCCGGCGACAGACCAGATTCCGGTTTGAACTGAGGCAGGATCGGCGCGCGCTTGTGCGGGCGGAAGGCACAACGGCGGGCGATCTCGATCGTGTTGGCGACCGCCTCCGGCAGATCGGCGAACTTCGCCACCATCTCGGCCTGGGTCTTGAAGCGGTGTTCGCGCGTCAGCTTGCGCCGGTCCGTCTGCGAAACATAGGTACCGTCCGCAATGCACATCAGGGCATCGTGTGCCTCGTACATGTCGGCTCGGCCGAAATGCACATCATTGGTCGCAACCAGCGGCAGGCGATGGGTATAAGCGAGGTCGATCAGCCCCTCCTCCGCCGCGCGTTCGTCGGCGAGATCGTGCCGCTGCAGTTCGA
>MKWE01000015.1:9645-131066 GCA_001899585.1 Rhodospirillales bacterium 70-18 | reverse complement strand
CCGTCTCCATTACCAGCATCCCGATCCAGGCCCCCGCTCTGCACGGGAGACATCGTGAACCCCATAGTCAGAGGAGTCCCTTTTGGACGCCGATCACCCCTCCAAGGGGGTCCTTTTTCCATGCTTATTCACAATTAAGAGTTCCGGGAACGCAATGGAACGATCGCCCGAAATGCCCCATTTCTAATCTCGATCTACGGCTTTCGCATCGCCTAAACGCCACTCCGGCGGCTTGTTCCCCCACGTTCGCCCAAGGTCCCCACCGATGGCCACGGGGGAAGAGCAGGGGATCTGTCTGACTCTCGGGGACCACCTCGGACGTCCCGGGGGCACCGAGCGAGGGCGCGTCCTGTCAGGACGACACCGCCTAGCGACCCTCTGGTTCGGGCGAACTTATAGTCTGGTTCGTCGCTGAAACGGGGTCGGTTGTAGCCGAGAAACAAGGCGGCATCCCCTCCCTCATGAACAGGCCGCACTCCGAGCCGAGAGACAGCATGGTTAGAAGGCGGTCTTCCGTCGGGCGGAACCAACCGCTCGCGCTCTTGCGAACACGGATCCAGCCTCCGTCATCAAGGGCAATGCGCAACCGCTTCTTGCCGTCACCGCCTCGCACAGCTGACCAATGGACATGCTGGCCAATCACCCAGTTCTCGATCACCTGTCGCCAAAGTTCCACGAGGGGGCGGTCACTAAGTCCGTCGAGCTGCCGCTCGAGACTCCCGAACGGCAGCCGGTCCGGTCTTCCGTCCAATGGGTTCCCGGCCGCCCTTGGCACCCCTTGCCGCCGTAGTCCCCTGGAGATTGCTCGGACGACAGCGAACGACTTGAGGCAAAGGCCCGGCAGCACGGCACCATCACCCTTTCGCTGGGCGCGGATAAGCTTCTCCACCAAGGCAACGACGTCCGTACCCGGCTCGGCGGCAGCTGCTGGCCATCCCACGGCCATGCCGAGGTGCTCCACGAAGTCCAAGTACCCTCCGACGGTTGTGGCGGCGAGTGCGAGTGGGTCGTCGTGCCGAGCCGCTGCGTCGGCCTTCAATGCAAGTTGATCGCTTGTCTGCGCGTGCATGCGGTCCCTTCCGAGGCTTGCTTCGGTCCAAAACAGCATTGCCTCTGTCGCGAGGCGCTGGAGTTGCCGCGCTTGGAGGATGGACAGCAGTGCGACGGACACAGCGGTTTCCGGGTCGTCGTCTGCATACCCCGCCGGGAGTGCGGCCTTTGCCAAAACGCGCCGGATTTCGTGGACAGCAAGCGGGCGGCCAGCTCCCAGCAAATGTGCGCGAATCAAATTGATGGTCGCCTTTCGCCGCCTCAGGTCACGCGGCGCGTCTTGTCGGTCCGCACCGTCTCGGAAGAGCAAGCGAAAGCCGTCGCGCTCCTCCTGAGTGGTCTCGTCGACGCGGAGATATTCGGCAAAAGGCAGCACATCCGAGCAACTCACTTCGGGCGCTTCGCGGCCAAAGAGCCGCTGTGGTAAGTGACGTGAGACCTTGTCCTCGATGGCGGCCACCGCCGCCATAGTCTCCTTCGTCGCACGGAAGCCTCCCCCCTCCATTGGTCGTAGCCACCGGTTGGCCTTGATCGACGGCCCGTACTGCGTCGGCGCCATGATGCTTGTGAGTTCATCCTTGAGGGCCTGCCAACGCTTCCCCTCGAACCGAAATCGCCGATCCTCTCCCTTGCGGGGGAGGTGCCGTCCGATTGCGGTCGCACCAATAAGCGGCCGCTCCGCCAAAGCGTGGGCCCATGCAAACATCGCCTCGTAGCGCATTACGCGATCCGCCAATTCGACGCTATCGCAGGAGCCGTCGGGGTCGGTGAGTTGCCAGGACCGCCACCAAGCCCAGGCCATGAAGGCATAGGGCCGGATATGCATCGTCACATTGTTGATGCCGGGGACCGTCGCGTCCATGAGATCGAGATTCAGCTGTCGTAGCCCGAGCGGGTCGACGCCGCTCTGCTCAATCGTCAAGTCGCCAACGAGCAGGAAGGCCCGCTCCGCCGCGAAGATCGCGTCAATTTGGGCGAGATTTTGCCTCATGATGATCAGAGCCCTAGGTTGAGGATCACTCGGCCGCACAAATTGCATGAGCAGACCCGGGCCAGCTTCAGACGTCCCCGCTCGTGCGGCGTAAGCTGCAAGTGGCATTTTGGACAGGCAATCAAATTGTGCTGCCTCTCGTGCATGACGACGAGCTTATCTGGTTGCGAGGTTCCGTCTGCGACGCGCCCAAGAAGCGCGATCTCGTCCTTTGTCGCCCCCGTTGGCGCGGTCCATGACGCTCCACTTCGAATGGCTGACACAAGGGTACTCATCACGGACCAGCCGGTGACGGCGCTGAGCATCTCTGCCCAGGCCGCCCGCCAGCCCTCCGCGGTAGCCCCCGGAGCGAGGCGTCGCTCATCGAGGCCAAGGGGATCAGGTACGATCAGTTGCAGCGTCGCGGTGTCAGGTTCGCCCCCGAACAGCTGCTGCAGCTGCGCATGACACTCGGCTGCTGGGACCTTGTCCATGACCAACCTCGTTAGAGAGGCCGCGATCTCCTTATCCAGCGCGTCGGGTGGGCCAAGACGCTTCGGACGCTCGACGGCGACGGCGAGCCACCTCCTAAGGCATTCGATGGTGAGGGTTTCGCCGTCCTCGCAGCCCGGGGCGATGGAGACGACCATGTCGAAAAGGAGATGGAGGCCTGGATCCCGGTCCGGGCCGGGTGGCACTGTCACGAGGCGGGCGACCATCTGTTTGAAAGCGCTACGAAAGATGGATGCTGGAACCTTGTTGCCTCCTCCTCTCCGGTTGGTCCCAGGTTTCCGTCGCGCGACGGATTGGCGCCCCTCCTCCAAGGCCTCATCGTCGACCTCCGGTAGCACCGACGCTAGGCGTCGGACGAGGGTATCCATGAGGTCCGAGAAGGCGCCCTCGCCGACCGTGCCCCGCCAGCCGGACCCATTCTCGAAGGCGCCGGGCACCTCAGAGCCGGCCTGAAGCTTAGCGCCTGCTGGCTCTGCCAGTGGGCGTCGATCTTCCCGGCCACCTCCTAGCCGCCGCGCTGCATCGAGAAGAGTCTCCGGCGACTTCGCGAGGTATTCAAGCACTGCGATTACGTCGGCGTGGCTGCCGCCGCCGATCATGCGCTGCAACGTACGTGCGATCGGACCCTTCTCACGCATTGCGTTAAGTAGGCCCTGGTGCATAAGCCATCCCCTGATTTCGGTCTCCCCCTTCTTGAGGCTGAGTTGGACCGAGCAGTGGATGAGTGTCGGGTCAAAATCTTCTGGAGAAAGCTCGAAGATGCCTCCCCCACGTATGGTCACTGGGCTGCCGAGCGGCTTCGCCTCAGCGCCGTACCGGAACGCAGCCCGCCACTCGCCCTCAGGCGAAGAGACGCCGAATACCTGGCCGACAAGCTTGCCCCTCTCGAAATGTGCGACAAGGCATGGGTCCGCGGCGCGTTCTTCGGGTGGCACCTGACCGAGCGAGCCCGAGACCGTGCCCGAGGCTCGCCATCCGAGTGAAACGACGAGCTCGACCGCACGTGTGACAACAACCTCGACGTTGCGGCGGGACATCGCCTGTCGAGTTGCGTTGGCGCTACCCGAGACAAGCAACCGTCCGTTGCGGCATTCGATGTCAAGTGCCTTCGCATGGAGTGATCTGGAGCCATTGAATACGTCTGAGATGACTGGCTTGGCGATCAAACCCGCCGCCTCCGCCGCCGAGAAATCGAAACACGAAGGGGCTCTAGGAGAAACCGAAACCGAAACGTCCTCGCAGTTGAGCGCGGCGGCCAACTGAGCCACGCCGTGATGTCCGTCGAAGAATGGGGAGACAACGGTGATAGCCATGGCGCCGCCGAGTCCATCGGCTAGCTCGGCAATCTGCGTGTCAAGCGGTGTAGTGAGCGTGTGTAGGACGCGGCTCGTTCCCGAAGCAGGTGAGTCGGCCGCCTTAAGGCAGGCATCAATGTAGAGCGAGAGGTCCGGACGGCTATAGGCCGTGAGACGTCCTTCTGATGCCATCGAATCGGAGAGGGTACCGAGAAACCCAGCAAGGTCCTTATAGGCATGCGAGTCCCTGTCGGGGGCGAGTAGTTCGAACACTTCGGCGTTGTAGCCCCATCCACCAAATGTCAGGTTGCCGGACCCAATCATCGCCCTGACTAGGCCGTCCTGCCCCACTAGGATGCCAACCTTCGGATGGAACACGCCATGCTTCACCGATACGGGGATGATATCGTAGTTCCGCCCCACATCGACCGCACCCACGTCAGACAGTGAGGTGGCGTAACCCGCTAAGTCGGTGAGGATCGTCGTGGAACGTACGCTCTTCGACATATCCGAGAAAGGGACTGCTTCGAAAAATGAGAGGCTGAGCGAGTAAGTCGTGAAGAGAGAGGCTGTCCAAGGTGCGGCAAGGATTAGATCGCGAGGCGAGAAGGTGGTGCCTGAAGGGCCCGCGACGCCGATTTCCTGCGACATACCACAACCTTACAAGTGGGACGGCGTGGGAGCTCGACGCCGATCGGCTCAGCATATCTCCGAGCTCATTGAATCCACTTGGGTTTCAGATCGGTGCTCGTGCACATCTGTATCGACTGAACGCCAATGCGTCCACCCCGAGTCGAGGCCACACGGGGTACAATGTGGATCGGCACCGGGCTTCGACGCCGATCGGCGCGATAGCTTATTGAATTGCTTGCGTTTGGTGGGGTCCCTCGCACACGCTTTGTCACAGCGGTCGGCGGGGTGGAGGGTGAAATCGAGGTTCTGGAACAGCACCCGCGGCGATGCCACGCCGAGGTTGCGCACTTGGATCAGGCTCATGGTCTCGGTCTCGTCCATCCGGGTCGCCGCGGCGACACGCCGTCACCCTCGCGCGGGATACGGCTCACACACCAGGCGGGCGATGCCGCGAAGCGGACGCGAGAAGGCGTCAGGTCCGGGGGGCGGCCCGCCCCGCAACACAGGGCTGCGGGGCCTGGCAGGGTCCACGGCGGCGATGCAGATCGGTGGCGGCCATGCATCCCTCCCCGGGCCTGGATGGTTGACGATGATGGCGGGATAGATCGACCCCCCCGGCCGGCGCAAGCAAATAGCGGCGGCCGCAGCGCCGGGTGGAAATCGATCCGCCCGCCGGCTCGCCGCGGTTCGGCCCAAGCGCGCCGCGCGGTAGATCAGCCCCCGCCGGCGGCAGCATCGCCTGCTGGGCGCTTGTTATCCCCCGCCGTGGTGTGCGTGGTCGGCCCCAATCGCACGGACCGAAATTCCTCACCATCCTCACCCGCCTCACCGCGAACGGCCAGGGTGAGGATGGTGAGGATTCGCGGCCCGTTCCTACGCAGGTGGTGCGAAACCTCGACTTCCCCCCTCTTTGCCAAACTGCATGTCGGCCGCTGAGCACGCCGTGAGTGTCGCAATCGCCTGTGATCACACGCTCCCTAACAAGGGGCAGCCTCGAGCAGCAATCCCAGATTTCTTGTACTTGCGCCGTCGTGGCATGTGTTGGCCTCGCCAGCCCGGAGCCGAAGCCATGCCCCCACCCACGCCGCCCAGACGCCCCGACAGCCCTCTCGCCGGGGTGCCCGGCCTGGGCCCCGCAGCCGACGCCCTGTTCGACCGCCTCGAGGTCACCTGCCAGATTGACGTCCCAGGGCTCGCCGCAGGTGACATCCCGGCTTTGCTCGCCGGCCTCGTCGCGGAGGGCGTCATCGCGCGGGCCAAGCCGGGGTGGGCCGACGTGGCGTTCGCGTGGCGCTGCCCGCGGTCCGACGCCGACCTGGTCCTGTCCGGGAGGCTGAAACTCTCGGCTGCCAAGAAGAGCGGCGTCAGGGCGATCAGCGCCAGCGTGCTGCGGCTGAACCCCCTGGAGTTCCTGCGGTCGCAGGTCACCCCGGTCGGCGGCCCGGGCCTCGGTGGGGGCGGCGGCAACGTCGTCGGGCCGCCCGAGGAGGACCGCCCGCTGCTCCTCGGCCTGCAGCTGCTGACCGTCTCCGACCTGGTCGACGCCTTCCTGGCGGCGGTGGCGCGCGCAGCCGGCTCGCCCGCCCGGGCGAGGCTCTCGCCGCGCCAGGCCGAGCTGTGCCGGGACCTGTGGCGAGACGATGCGCCGAAGCTCGCCCACGCCCTTGCCGGAGGGTCGAACCCGTGGACCCGGGTGGGCCGGGTGCGGCACTACGCCGCCGCCCCCGACACCGAGAGAGACGGCAACTTCGTGACGGTGACGTGGCAGGGTGACGTGGCGGATGCGCCCACCCGCATGAAGTTCTACGCCAAGCGGGCCGACCTGCTGCGGACGGAGGTCTGCTACGACAACGCGGCCGCGATCCGGGCGGCCGGCGCCGGCCTCTCCTCCCAGCCGGCGGCCGACGGCGCGGGGCTTGCGGCGCGGCTGCTGGCGCTCGCCGAGGCGACGGTGCCGGTGCTCGACGCGATGGCCGCCCACGTCGCCGAGGCGGGCCGTCCTCAGCTCGGCGCGTTGGACCTGCTGGTGGCGCTCGCCCCGCTGCTTCGCTCCGCGGCGCCGCCGCCGGCGGGGCGGGCGGGGGCCAGGCCGGGCGAGGCGACCCACGCCGCGGTGCGCGACGCCCTGTACCACCTGCTGGAGCACGGCCGCTACGACGCCTCGGCGCTGCGCACCAACAGCACGGTCCGCAAGGCCCTGGGGCGGGCGGTGGCCGAGGGCGGGCTGCGCGCTGAGTCCCGCGGGCGGGCGGCGCTTTACTCGCTGCTCCCCGACCAGGCCGACGCGCGCCGGGTCCTGCGCCTGGCGCTGTGGCCCCAAGTCGTGGTCGTGGCCGGCGGCCCTGCCGCCGATCCCGCTGCGCACGGCGACGGCGCCGCGGGCCGCCGCCTGACCCGCCCGGCGGCGCGGGCCCGGGCGACGAAGTAGAGGAATACGCGCCCCAGCGGACGGCGGGCGGGCCGCGCCGGGCGATCCTGCCACGGGCGAGCCGGTCCAGGGGGAGGCGCGCGTGCGCGGTGCCGGCCCGGGCCGGGCGGCGGCGAGGAGGCGGGAGGCGCCGCAGTTCGCCGCCGGATGCCGCCCGGTGCCGTTTTTTTGTTTCGGTGGCGGCAGATCGGAACAGATCATCGGAGACCGCCAGCGACCGCCGCGAAAGCGGCTTGGTGGAGGTCGCCGCGCCGCAGGCCGCCCGCCCGCGCCACGTCAGTTCGGAGAACGACGCCATGATCATCTCCCCCGCAGCCTGCCACGCCGCCCCTGTGACCGACGACCTTCTTCGCGGCTCGGAGTGCAGGAGCCTGCCCTACGCCGGGCTCGGCCTGGCGCTCACGACGGGGTGGACCCGCGAGCAGCAGGCCGCAGCGGTGCGCGCCCTCACCGTGCCGCCGTCAGTAGACATCGGACTGCGATTTCCGATCCTGCCCGGTGGCGGCTCCCTGACGATCCTGGAATACGCGATGCGCGGCTGGGCCGCCGGGTTCGGCCCCCAAGGTGCGCCCGCCCCGGACCGCCCGCCGCTCAGCGACCTCGCCAAGGCGGTTGGCGGTGGCATCGGCGCATTGTCGGTGGTGCCGCTCGTGCCGATCGTCGAGCTGCCGGGGACCCTGGACTACTGGGTGGCGAGGGAGCACCTGGACCTGGTGCTCGCGCGCCTCGCGCTTGGGGACATCGCTGCGGCCGACCTGCCCACCTACCAGGTCTGGGGGCGCCCGCCCGCCGGCCCGCTGCCCTACGTGCGCCCCGCCGGTGTCGGCCGCGTCACGCCGGCCCACGCCGACGCGCTCTGCGCGGATTTCCCTGGCCTGGCCGAGGCCCTGAAGGCCGAGATCGCCTGGGGCAACCGAGGGACCGCGGCCGCCGCTGAGGCGAACGCCACCGTCAGGCGGCTGCTCGGCGTCGAGGTGGACCTGAGGGTCGGGCGCCTTGTGTCGAGGCGCGCTGTGGCCAAGGCGGTTCGGGTGGCCGCAAGGGAGGTCGAGGATGAATGGGCTTTCCCCCTGGCGGAGCAGATCAGGCGGTTCCTGCGGCGGCGTTTGCCGACTGTCACCGGTGCCCGGCTTGGCCGCAAGGTCGACGGCCTCAGCGGGGCGGCGTGGTCTTGCACGGTCGACGCCCTCCTGAGCCACGAGGAGGCCTGCTTGCGCGAATAGGCGCCGCGGCGCCGCCGACAGGGGTCCCGTCGGGTGCCGGCCCGGCGGGCGCTTCGCCGGCCCTGCGGAGGGGCAGATGCCGGTGGTGGCGCTTGGTGCGGCTCGCTGCTGCCGACGCCCTTTTGGGTGCCGCGCCGCCCTCGCGCGCGGCGCCCGAAGCGGGCCGGCTGTGGTTATGCCCTGTGTCGCCGCGGGCAGCCGAGCCAGGGGGCTAACTCCGGCCGTCGCGCAACCAGAACTGCCGGACTGGTCGCCGATTGTCCCGGCGCCCGGCACAGCCACGGGGACGCGTTGGCCAGAGCAGTAAGCGCCGCGTCACGAGGGTACGCGACATGCTCCTCCGAGGTGGCGGGGTGACGGCGGAGTCTCGCCCCGGCGGGTAGCTTGGCGGGGCAGCGCACGCGAGGTGGTGCGCCAGATGTCCGGGTGGCAGAGGCCGCCGTCGATGCGGCGGGTCTTCGCACTGGAGTGCCTCCCTGCCGCCGGTCGCACACCCACCCGGCCGGGCGGATCGGCCACGCCACGGTCGAGAGGCGCCGCTCGTTGCGGGTGAGGGTGGTGAGGATATTTGCCCTGGGCGGCGGCGTACGCGATCGCGCCGCCGGGTGCGATGTGCCTTGCCAAATACGAGCCGCGCGCTGACCGCGTCCCGATGGGGTGTAGTACAGGGGATCGCCGCGCGCCCGGTGGGATGGTGTCTGGCGAAGGGCATGCTTGGCGGGGTGCTGCCTCCGGCGGATGCTTCGCTTGCGCCACGTGCGCCACCTCGCGCCTCGTGGTGACCTGTGCGGCCTGTCGGCTCCCCGACCTTGCGGAGAAGCGCTTGCCGGCAATGACGATTGCGCTGATCGTTTTGGCCAGCCCACTCGTCCGGCTGCACGGCGCCCTCACGAGCGGCGTGCCAATGCGGATGGCTGCGATGACGCCCGCTCCGGCCGTTAGCAACTCGGCCAGCGGGGCGATGCTGGCTTTCGTGAGACCAGGGCCACCGCAGTTGCCGCCGATCGGCCTGACGCCTGGAGTAGCCGCCGCGCCGCACTGGCCAGGACAGCCAGTTACGCCATCGGGAGGGCGAGCTACCGGCGGCGGCTCGCCCGGCGGCCGCTGGCCGGGGGAAGGCTCGCAAGGCAATGCGCCAGATATCCGTGCGCCCCGGTCGCGGGCCGATCCGCCGGCTCTGGTGCTGGGGCACTTCCTGGCCGCTGGCCGCAGGCCAACCCGTCCTGGCGACTCGCCCGCGCCATTGGCTGAGACATGCCGATTATCGCGGGTGATGATGGTGAGGAAATCTGCCTCGGGTGGCGTGCGCGCTGTCGCGCCGGCAACGGCGTGGTGCGCAAAGCACGAAGATCGGCGCACGCCCAACGGGATGGTATCTGCTAGGCGCAAGGTCGTTTGACGGGCGCTTCACCAGCGCCGCTGGGGCCGCCTACCCGATCGGCAGGCATCAGATCGCCGCCGGGTTCGCTTTTCGTGCGACCGGGTGCGTGAAGCCGGATGGTGTGATCACCCTAATCTTGCCCCTCAACCTCGTTGCCGGTGCGACGCCGCAATCGTGCGAGTTTCGAAAACGGTGGCTGGCAGATGTCCGCATAGAGCGAATCATCAATTTCGCCGACGTTCGACGACTGCTCTTTCCAGCGGCGAAGCACCCTTGCGCGGTTGTGCGGGTTCGACCTCGGCCGCCGGTGGAGGGGGTGATCGACCTTGCCGAGGAACAGGTCGACTATTGGGCACCGAAGGCTGACGTTAGCCTGGCTCTGGGCCGCCTGGCGCTTCATCCGAGCGATCAAAAGCTCCTCTCCGTGCACGACATCTACGCTAAGCCACATCTGCTGATTTCAGCCTATTGGGGCGAGCAGCGTGACCTGGATCTGCTTCGCCGTTTGCAGAGGTTCGGAACGCTCGCACAAACTATGGCAGGACGCCCGGAACCATGGGTTTCCGGCAAGGGGTTTCACGCACCGAACCTGAGCAATCGGAGCCGTTCGCTGGGACCGCTCGAGGCGCTTGCCTTTCTTCCGGCCGATCGGATGCCGCGCGACTATCCGGTGATCGCCAGTGACGTGCAGCTCGATCAAGTCAAGGATCATTTCTATATCGTCGCGAGTCCGGGCGGCAAGAACGCTCGCCTTTATCACGGTCCGCGCGTGATCCTGCCCGATGGCCTCACTGAGGAATACGGCATCCGGGCGGCGTACACACATGAGGCGTTTGCCTTCACCTCGTCGATCGGCGCGATCGGTGGTGGACCCGATGATGAGGCCTTGCTGAAGTTCCTTGCCGCCTATCTGCGCTCACCAGTGGCGACCTATCTACTGATCTTGACCGGCTACTCGGTTATTCAGCCCCAGAACTATGCGCGTCTGGCGACACCCCTGCTTCACCGACCCGCCAGTCGCGAGGTCGGAACCTATGTCAAGGTCCTCGCCCGCGCCCTTGAAACACACCGTCGGCATTCTGGCGGCCACGGCGGCCTCAACGTCGATGCGGTGGTCGACGGCAACGGGGGCTTCTTCGGCGCTGTCCGGATCAGCTTAAGCGGCGAGAACAATGATCGAGCGACCCTTGTCCGCTCGGAAGAGGCTTTTCACGCGCTGCTGATGGACGTGGAGGCGGCCTTCGAGAGCCAGCTCGACAGGACGGAGCGCGACGCTCTCTTCAAGATTCCCAACGCGATGGTCGTCGCCGGCGATGCGTTCTACTTTCTCAAGCCGATGCGACGTCGCTTCTGGCTCGCGCGGGCCGCGCTGGCCGACGCCGACCTGATCGCGCGGACCGTGCAGGCCGCGGCCTGGAAGAAGCTCACTTCATGAATACTGCGCCGTCGGACGCGTGGTTCAGCGTCTTCCCTCCTCCCCGAATCCCCGACGTCGTTACCTATGTCGCCCAGACCTGGGCCTGGCTTCGCAGCACCTACGCTAATGCGGTTGGATTTGAAAACGACGAACCGACGCTCACCGATAACCTATGCGAGGCACTGGCAGACCCGGAACGCCGCTTCAACCACCGGGTGGACTGCGATTTTCAGGCGGAGACTTGGGAATTACGCCGTGCCGCCGACGGGACAGTCTCGCGTCTCGCGCGAGCGGATATCCGGGTGATCCTCGGCGCACCGGGCACGCCTCATTTCGTGCTCGAGTTTAAGAAGCTTGACGGGTCGACAAGTGCGCGCTGGCGCTATTGCCATGACGGGCTAAACCGGTTCGTCGAAGGAAAGTACGCAGTCGGCCACGCGTTCGGCGCAATGTGCGGCATCACGGCCGCCGCAGCAACACGCGAAGCCACCGCGATGGCAACCTACATTGCCGATCCCTCACGCGCCGTCGCGCTTCAGTGTCTCACCGACGATGCGGGAGCGCTGATCACCACCCCCTCCGTCGTCGCGCTGAGCGGTTCCGCTTTCGACACACACCATGCCCGGCCCACGTTGGCACCTAGCGAGCCGATTACATTATTGCACATCTTTCTGTCGTCCGATCCGGCGGCAGACGGTGACGTCGATGCAGAGGGCGGACAGCAACCATCGGCTTGAGCCTGTGAACGGCCGCTTTAGGGATCGGCGGTTCGGTTTCCGGATGACTTGGTTGGGTCGTCACCCGACGTTATCGGCTTCTCGATTAGGTGCGGACGCGCGCCGGCGCGAGAGCGCGGCGGCGAGCTGGGGAATTCGGCGAGCTTCCAGGGCCATTTCGGGGGAATAGCGTGGGATTCTCAAGCGCGAAATCCGCCGCCCGTCCCGTAACCCCTTGAAGGGAATGGTGGGCGCAGTAGGATTCGAACCTACGACCCGCTGATTAAGAGTCAGCTGCTCTACCAACTGAGCTATGCGCCCGCCCCCCGACCGTGCGGCGGAAGCCGTCCGTCCGATCGGGCCGCCCCTATAGCAAGCCCCCCTCGGGCTGTGAAGGGCCTCATTTGCCGGGGAAGGGCCTCATTTGCCGGACCTGCGCGATACCCTTGCAGCGACCGCAACCCCGTGCTTCGCTGAGCGCATCACTTGATCGAGTCGCAATTATCGGGAGGTCCTGTGGCCTACGCGCTGCAGCAGCTCATCAACGGCGTCACGCTTGGCATGATCTACGGCCTGATCGCCGTGGGCTACACCATGGTCTACGGCATCATCGGCATGATCAATTTCGCCCACGGCGACATTTTCATGGTCGGCGCCTTCCTGTCGCTGATCGCGCTGACCGGGCTGGCGGCGCTTGGCATCTCGTCGGTGCCGCTGGCGCTGGCGATCACGCTGGTGTTCGCCGCCGGGCTGGCGGCGCTGTACGGCTGGACGGTGGAGCGCGTCGCCTATCGCCCACTGCGCGGCTCGTTCCGCCTGGCGCCGCTGATCAGCGCCATCGGCATGTCGATCGTGCTGCAGAATTTCGTGCAGGTCAGCCAGGGCGCGCGGGTCAAACCGATGGCCGCCCTGATCCCGGGCGGCATGCCATTGATGCGCGACGGCACCTTCACCGTGCAGTTGTCGTGGATGCAGATCGCCATCGTCATCACCACGCTGGTCATGCTGGCCGCCTTCACATGGCTGGTGACTCGCACGCCCCTGGGCCGCGCCATGCGCGCCTGCGAGCAAGACCTCAAGATGGCCGGGCTGCTGGGCATCGACACCGACCGCACGATCAGCCTCACCTTCGTCATCGGCGCAGCGCTGGCCGCCGTCGCGGGGCTGCTGTTCCTGCTTTACTACGGCGTGATCGACTTCTTCATCGGTTTCGTGGCTGGGGTGAAGGCGTTCACCGCCGCGGTGCTGGGCGGCATCGGCTCGTTGCCCGGCGCGGTGCTGGGCGGGCTGGCGATCGGGCTGATCGAGACCTTCTGGTCGGCCTATTTCAGCGTGCAATACAAGGATGTGGCGTCGTTCTCCATCCTAGTGCTGGTGCTGATCTTCATGCCGACCGGCATCCTGGGCCGCGCGGACGTCGAGAAGGTATGAAACCGCTGCGCGACGCCGGGCTGTCCGCGCTGGTGGCGCTGGGCCTGTTCGGGGTGATGATCGGGCTGAAGACCGATGCCGGCCCCCATTCGCTGGTGCTGAGGGCACGGCCATGGGCGGTGGCGGCCGCGGTGGCGGCGGTGTTCTTTGGCCGGTTGGCGATGCTGTACTGGCGGCAATGGCGGCCGGCGGGCACGCCCTCGCCGCGGCACGTGGCAGCCACATTGTCGCGCATCGGGCGTTATGCCGCGCCGCTGCTGCTGGCCTTCGCCATCACCCTGCCGCTGTATGCCGGGCGCTACTGGCTCGACCTCGGCGTGCTGGTGTTGACCTACGTGATGCTCGGCTGGGGCCTGAACATCGTGGTCGGGCTGGCCGGGCTGCTGGACCTCGGCTACGTCGCCTTCTACGCGGTCGGCGCCTATTCCTATGCCCTGCTGGCGCAGACGTTCGACCTGGGGTTCTGGACCTGCCTGCCGCTCGCCGGGCTGCTGGCGGCGCTCTGGGGGGTAATGCTCGGCTTTCCGGTGCTGCGGCTGCGCGGCGACTACCTGGCCATCGTCACCCTGGCCTTCGGCGAGATCATCCGCATCGTCCTGCTGAACTGGGTCTCGCTCACCGGCGGGCCGAACGGGCTGTCGGGCATCCCGCGCCCCACGCTGTTCGGGCTGAAGTTCAACGGCGGCGGCGGGCCGGGCAGTTTCGCCGATTTCTTCGGGCTGGAGCCGAGCATCTCGCAGCGGGTGGTCTATCTGTATTTCGTCATCCTGGGCCTGGCGCTGCTGACCAATTGGGTTTCGCTGCGGCTGCGCCGGCTGCCGCTCGGCCGCGCCTGGGAGGCGCTGCGCGAGGATGAGGTTGCCTGTCGCAGCCTGGGCATCAACGTCACCGTCACCAAGCTGACCGCCTTCGCCATCGGGGCCGCGTTCGGCGGCTTCGCGGGCGCCTTTTTCGCCACCCGGCAGGCCTTCATCAGCCCGGAGAGCTTCACTTTCATCGAGAGCGCCGTGGTGCTGGCGATCGTGGTGCTCGGCGGGCTGGGCAGCCAGCTCGGCACCGCACTGGCCGCCCTGGTGATGATCGGCGGCGCCGAGGTGTTCCGCGACCTGCAGGAATACCGGATGCTGATCTTCGGCCTCGCCCTGGTGGTGGTGATGGTGGTGCGCCCGCGCGGGCTGGTGTCGGGCCGCACGCCCTCGGTGGCGCTGGGCGGGCGCCGCCATATCGGGGCGGACATGATGTCCGAGGGGCACGGCTGATGGCGCCGCTGCTGGCGGTGCGGGACCTGACCATGCGGTTCGGCGGCCTGACCGCGGTCGATGCCCTGTCGTTCGAGGCGCGGGAGGGTGAGATCACAGCGGTGATCGGCCCCAACGGCGCCGGCAAGACCACGGTGTTCAACTGCATCACCGGCTTCTACCGCCCCACCTCCGGCAGCCTGGCGCTGGCCCGCGGCGGCGGCTTCGCGCTGGAGCGGATGCCCGGCCACCTGATCGCCCGGCGCGCCCGGGTGGCCCGCACCTTCCAGAACATTCGCCTGTTCGCCGGCATGACGGTGCTGGAGAACCTGATGGTGGCGCAGCACAACATGCTGATGCCCAACGTCGCGCGCGGCCTGCTGGCGGTGTTCGGCCTGGGCGGCCACGCGAAGCTGGAGCGTGCGGCCATCGAGAAGGCCCGGCTGTGGCTGGACGCCATCGGCCTGACCGCGCGGGCCGACGACCCGGCGGGCGCCCTGCCCTATGGCGCCCAGCGCCGGCTGGAAATCGCGCGCGCCATGTGCACCGACCCGGTGCTGCTGTGCCTGGACGAGCCGGCCGCCGGGCTGAACCCGCGCGAGAGCGACGAGCTGTCCAACCTGCTGCGCCAGATCCGCAGCGGCATGGCGGGCCTGCCCGGCTGCTCCATCCTGCTGATCGAGCACGACATGGGCGTGGTGATGCGCATCTCCGACCACATCGTGGTGCTGGACCACGGCCGCAAGATCAGCGACGGCACCCCCGACCAGGTCAGCCACGACCCGAAGGTGATCGCCGCCTACCTGGGCGAGGGCGACGAGGACGAAATTCCCGCCGAGGCGCAGGCATGAGCGCGCTGCTGCGGCTGTCCGGGGTTACCGCCTATTACGGGGCCATCCAGGCGCTGAAAGGCGTCGATCTGGAGGTGAATCCGGGCGAAATCGTCACCCTTATCGGTGCAAACGGGGCGGGAAAATCCACCCTGATGATGACGATCTGCGGCAACCCCCGCGCGCGGGACGGCCAGATCACCTATGACGGGCAGGACATCACCGCGCAGCCGACGCACGCCATCATGCGCCAGGGCATCGCCCAGTCGCCGGAGGGGCGGCGCATCTTTCCGCGCATGAGCGTGCACGAGAACCTGCTGATGGGCGCGCATGGCCACCCGCCTTCCGAGGCGGAGGCGACGATGCAGGAGGTGTTCGCCCTGTTCCCCCGCCTCCTGGAGCGGCTCTCCCAGCGTGGCGGCACGCTGTCGGGCGGGGAGCAGCAGATGCTGGCGATCGGCCGGGCGCTGATGAGCCGGCCGCGCTTGCTACTGCTGGACGAACCGAGCCTGGGGCTGGCGCCGCTGGTGGTGCGCCACATCTTCAGCGCCATCCGCGAGCTCAACCGGCGCACCGGGCTGACCGTTCTGCTGGTGGAGCAGAACGCCTACCAGGCGTTGCGGCTGGCGCATCGCGGCTATGTGCTGGTCAATGGCGCCATCACCATGGCCGGCCCCGGCGCCGAATTGCTCGCCCGCCCGGAAATCCGCGCGGCCTATCTGGAAGGCGGCCACTGACGCCCCCGGCCGTCACCGGGAGTTGATGTCGGATCGCAGCGAACGCCGCTATCGTGCCGGCATCGCCGCGACGCATCCGTAAAGGAGGGGCAAGAATGTCACAATCGGCCACCGACACCAAGGTCGGCACCATCGCCACCAATATCAAGGCCTTCGTGAAGGGCAAGTTCGGCGCCAACATCGACGATGTCGGGTGGATGTCGATCAACGGCCTGAACGGGCAGCCCGGCCTGTACATCAACTTCGCCTCGGCCAAGATGGTGGTGAAGATCTTCTGGTCCGGCCAATTCAGCAAGATGAACGCCACCATGCCCACGGTGCCGATCGTGCTGGTGGACCCTGGCGCCCCGGACAAGGACGGCACCTTGTGGATGGGCGTGCTGTTTCACGAATACGGCCATGCCGCGATGGACAAGCTGGGCAAGAACTCCGAGCCGGCCGCCTACACGGTGGAGCTGCTGTCGCTGTGGGACCATGTGCAGAAAAACCCGGGCGACGCCGAGATCGTCAAAACCTTCGTGAAGGCCCGCCGCGCGGCCAAGCAGTACAGCGGCTTCCTGGCGGGCTACGAGGTGGAGGCGAAGGGCGCCTATGCCAGCCTGGCCGGCGAGGCGTTCGTCTGAACCCGCTCCGGCGACTTCCAGGGGGGCCTTCCTTGCGGGGCATTCGTCTCGGCATCTAGAATGCCGCCGCAAGAAGACCAACCGGGATACGCCATGACCCCTAAACTGTTCACGCCGCTCACCATTCGCGGCCTGACGCTGCCCAATCGCGTCGTCATCTCGCCGATGGCGCAATATTCCGCCGATGATGGCATCGCCAATGACTGGCATCTGGTGCAGTACGGCCGCTTCGCGGTCGGCGGCGCAGGCGTGGTCACCGTCGAGGCCACCGCCGTCACCCGCGAGGGCCGCATCACCAATGGCGACCTGGGGCTGTGGTCGGCCGACCATGTGGGGCCGCTGGCCCGCATCGCCGCCTTCCTCAAGGCCAATGGCAGCGTTCCCTCCATCCAGCTCGCCCATTCCGGCCGCAAGGGCAGCAGCCAGCGGCCCTGGCACGGCAACGGCCCGTTGACCGCCGCCGACATCGCCCGTGGCGACGAGCAGTGGCAGCCGGTGGCCCCCAGCGCGGTGCCGCTCGGCGAGGGCTGGCTGACCCCGGCGGTGCTGGACGAGGCGGGCGTGCTGGCGCTGCGCGACGCCTTCGTGGCCGCCGCCCGCCGGGCGCTGGAAGCCGGGTTCGAGATCGCCGAGATCCACGCGGCGCACGGCTACATGCTGCACCAGTTCCTCTCGCCGATCGCCAACCATCGCACCGATCGCTGGGGCGGCGACCAGGCCGGGCGCATGGCGCTGCCGCTGGCCGTGGCGCGCGGCATCCGCGATGCCTGGCCGGCCGACAAGCCGGTGTTCCTGCGGCTGTCGATGGTGGACGGCTCGGAGGGCGGGCTGAGCCAGGAGGATCAGGTGGCATTCGCCCGCGCGCTGAAGCAGGTGGGGGTGGACATGGTGGTCGCCTCCTCCGGCGGCATGGCCGGCTCGGCCACCAACCAGCGCGGCCCCAACCGGGTCTATGGCTTCCAGGTGCCGTTCGCCGAGCGCATCCGCCGCGAGGCCGGCATCGCCACCATGGCGGTCGGCCTGATCGTCGATGGCCGCCAAGCGGAGCGCATCCTGCAGGAAGAGCGCGCCGACCTGATCGCGGTCGGGCGGCAGGCGCTGGAAGACCCCAACTGGGCGCTGCATGCCAAGGCGGCGCTGGAGGTGGACACCAACCACCAGACCTGGCCGGCGCAGCATGGCTGGTGGATGGCGCAGCGCGACCGTGTCCTTGAACGGCTTGGGCCTTGGGTGCCGTGAAGGAAGGCTTCTTTCTGTGAACAAAAAGAAGCAAAAAAACTTTATCCGCTGGCGCACCGGCGGATAGGGCGGAGACTCCAGCGAACAGAAGTTTTTTGGTTCTTTTTTCCAAAAAAGAACCGCTTTCTTCCCGAAAAGGCCCCCTCCGATGCGCATGCAAGCCGCCATCCTCTACCACCCCGGCCGCCCCCGCCCCTATGCCGACACCCGGCCGATGCGCGTGGAGGAGGTGGAGCTCGATCCGCCCGGCGAGGGCGAGGTGCTGATCGAGGTCGCCGCCTGCGGCCTGTGCCACAGCGACCTGTCGGTGATCGAGGGCATCCGCCCGCGCCCGATCCCGGCCATCATCGGCCATGAGGGCGCGGGCATCGTGCGCGAGGTGGGGGCGGGCGTGGCCGGCATCGCGGTCGGCGACCATGTGGTGACGGTGTTCGCGGCCAGTTGCGGGCATTGTCGCTATTGCGTGCGCGGGCGGTCCAACCTGTGCCCGTCGGGCTTCGCCGCGCGCGCCGCCGGTACGCTGATCACCGGCACGCGGCGCATCCACCAGGACGGCCGGCCGATCAACCACAGCAGCGGCCTGTCGCTGTTCGCGCAATACGCGGTGGTGGCCCGCCGCTCGATCGTGAAGATCGACCAGGACATCCCGCTGGAGATCGCGGCGATCTTCGGCTGCGCGGTGATGACCGGGGCAGGCGCCGTGTTCAACACCGCCCGCGTGCGGCCGGGCGACAATGTGGGCATCGTGGGGCTGGGCGGAGTGGGGATGAACGCGCTGTTCGCCGCCGTGGCCGCCGGCGCCGAGCGGATCGTGGCGGTGGACACCAGCGCCGAGAAGCTGGCGCTGGCCCGCCAATGGGGCGCCACCGACACCTTCCTGGCCAGCGACCCCGATTGCGCCGAGCAGGTGCGCGCCGCCACCGATGGCGGGCTGGACACGGTGGTGGAGGCGGCCGGCGCGGCCCCCGCCGTCGCGCTGGCCTATGGCATCACCGGGCGCGGCGGCTGCATGGTGTGCGCCGGGCTGCCGGGCAATGACATGCGCTTCTCATACCCGCACGCCGACCTGGTCTCGTCCGAGCGCGAGATTCGCGGCAGCTACATGGGCAGTTGCGTGGCCGAGCGGGACATTCCGCTGCTGCTGGGGCTGTACCGCCGCGGCAAGCTGCCGGTGGACCGGCTGCGCAGCGGCGATGTACCGCTGGCCGGGATCAACGCCGGGTTCGACCGGCTGGCCGAAGGCAGCGTGCTGCGGCAGATCCTGCGGCCGCATATGACGTAACGCCAACCGCCTGAATGCTGCACCTGTCGAGGAAGCGGCGGGGCCTTGCCCCCCCGCTTCCCACCAGGGCCCGAGCGCCGCCCTGCTTTCCGCAGTAAGCTAGCGGCGCGCCTTGCGGGCGGCGTACCGGGCATCGCGGGCGGCCTTGCGCTCGGCTTCCAGGGCGACGGCGCGGGCGGCCTCGGCCACGGCTTCCTCGGCCTTGCGCGCCAGTTCGGCCTCCGCCTCGGCCTTGCGGGCGGCGGCTTCGGCGGCTTTGCGGGCCTGTTCGGCCTCGCGCTCGGCCCTGCGTTCGGCGGCGCGAACCTCGCGGGCTTCGGCAGTCGCCTGGCGGGCGGCGCGGGCGGCGATCATCGCCGGGTCGTCGGGGCTGGGTTGGGCGCGGAACTTCTCCAGCATCGCCTTGCGCGCATTCGCCGCGGCGGTTCGCCTGTCGTTGAAGTTCGCGTCCTTGTAGCCGCTCATCGTGTCGTTCTCCTCAGGTGGGGGCGCGCGGAAGGCGCCGGCGTGTTCCTAGCACCATTTCGCCCCGCCGTACGCCCTGCTTCCTGCGCGGCAGCCGCGCGAACCGCGACCCCGGTGATGTTACAGCAGGTAACCGGTCTTGCCCGAGGAGGGGTCGGGGAACACCAGTTCCACCTTCTTGGCGCCGTAGGCGAAGGCGATCTCGTATTTGATCGTGTCGTTGGTCCAGTGCCGGCGCGGCGAACCATGCTTGGTGATGCCGCGGCCGCTGCTGAATTCGATGCCGTCGCCCACCTGGTAGACGGTGATGAAGAGCTTGGTGTTGGCGTCGGCAATGGCGATGGCGTCGCACAGGAATTTCTGACGGGTTTCGGACATTCCCAATCCTCTTCTCTTGCTGAGGAAAGAGTATCACCGTCATTGCGGCGCGGTTTGCAGGGTATGCGCACGTGGTATGCGCAATCGTCACGATACCACGGCACACGCAACAATCTGTCGCTATTCGTCCACGATATCGGTCAGTGCATAGCCCTGCGCGAACAGCAGCGCACGCAACGTCGCATGGTTCACCCGGGCCCGCGCCGCCGCGGCGACGATCGGCTTGGCGCGGAATGCCACGCCGAGCCCGGCCTCCTGCAGCATCGCCAGGTCGTTGGCGCCGTCGCCCACCGCGAGCGTGGCCGACAGTTTCAGCCCGCGCGCCTCGGCCAGTTCGCGCAGCGTGGCGAGCTTGGCCTCGCGGTCCAGGATCGGCTCCGCCACCTCGCCGGTCAGCGCCGAGTCGTCGTGCAGCAGCACGTTGGCGCGATGGATGTCGAAGCCAACCAGAGCCGCCACCCGGCCGGTGAACCAGGTGAAGCCGCCCGAGACCAGCGCCGTGGTGGCATTGTGCGCGCGCATGGTCGCCACCAGTTCCTTGGCGCCCGGCATCAGCTTCGTCTGCGCCCAGGTCTTTTCCAGCGCGTCGAGGTTGAGACCCTTCAGCATCGCCACACGCTGGCGCAGCGCCTCGGCGAAGTCGATCTCGCCATTCATGCTCAGGCGGGTGATGGCGGCGATGCGGTCCTTGAGGCCGGCATAGGCGGCGATCTCGTCCAGCGTCTCGGTGGTGACGATGGTGCTGTCCATGTCGGCGACCAGCAGCCCCTTGCGCCGGCCGCGCGCGCGAGTGGCGATGGCATCGATCGGCGCGCCCTCCAGCGCCGCCTCCAGCCGCGCCGCGTCAGGCACGGCGCGGCAGGGGATGTCGGCCGCTTCGCGCGGGGAAAGGATGGCGGGCGGCCCGCCCTCGACGGCCTCGCGCACGCGGGCGATCACGGCGTCGGACAGGGTGGTGGCGGTGCGGTCGGCGACCAGGGTAAGGACATGGGTCATGAACGGCGTATGCGATCAACCGGGGCGGGCCGCAAGGGAATGAGCATGGCGCCGCACGCGCTGCTGGTCGCCGGCCCGACCTGCAGCGGCAAGTCCGCGCTGGCGCTGGCGCTGGCCCGCCGGCTGGACGGGGAGGTGATCAACGCCGATTCCATGCAGGTGTATCGCGAGCTACGCATCGTGACCGCCCGGCCGAGCGAGGCCGAGGAGGCCGAGGCGCCACATGCGCTGTACGGCGTGCGCCCGGCCGCCGAGCCGGGCAGCGTGGCCTGGTGGCGCGCCGAGGCCCTGGCGGCGATGGCGGCGGCCCGGGCGCGCGGGCGGCTGCCGATCCTGTGCGGCGGCACCGGGATGTATTTCGCGGCGCTGACCGACGGGCTGGCCGAGATCCCGGACCCCGGCGAGGCGGCGCGGGCCGAGGCGCGCTGGCTGCTGGCCGAGCAGGGGCCGGCGGCGCTGCACGCGGCGCTGGCCAAGGTGGACCAGGCCACCGCCGCCCGGCTGCGCCCCAGCGACAGCCAGCGCGTGGCCCGCGCCTGGGAGGTATGGCGCGGCACCGGCCGGGGCATGGCGGCGTGGCAGGCGCGGAAGACCGCGCCGGCGCCCTGGCGCTTCACCGCCCTGCGGCTGGACCCGCCGCGCGAGGCGCTGCGGGCCGCCATCGCCGGCCGGTTCGCGGCGATGCTGGCGCAGGGCGCGCTGGCCGAGGTGGCGGCCCTGCTGGCCCAGCGGCTGGACCCGGCGCTGCCGGCAATGCGCGCCCTCGGTGTGCCGGAGTTGGCCGCCCATCTGCGCGGCGAGTTGGCGCTGGACGAGGCGGTGGCGCGGGCGACGCTGGCGACCGGGCAGTACACCAAGCGGCAAGCCACCTGGTTCCGCCACCGGCGCATGGCCGATCCTGCGCGCACGCATACGATCCATGCGCGTGTTGCGGGTCTGGCGCAATTTTCGGAAAGAGAATGGGCCGATTTGTTGGCGTTTATTCAAGAGACGGGTTGACGCAGCGCAGCGTACCGCCGTAGTGGTGACCTTATCATGAGCCAGAAAACCGCAAACTCCCCGGCTGCCGCCGATCCCTCGCACACCGAAGCGCCCCAGGCGGGCGCCGAGGTGCTGCTGCGCGCGCTGAAGGACCAGGGCGTAGAGGTTATTTTCGGCTACCCGGGCGGCGCGGTACTGCCTATCTACGACGCGATCTTCAACCAGAATGCCATCCGCCACGTGCTGGTGCGCCACGAGCAGGCCGCCGTGCATGCCGCCGAGGGCTATGCCCGCTCCACCGGCAAGGTGGGCGTGGTGCTGGTCACCTCCGGCCCTGGCGCCACCAACGCCGTCACCGGCCTGCTGGACGCGCTGATGGACAGCGTGCCGCTGGTCTGCCTCACCGGGCAGGTGCCCACCCACCTGATCGGCAATGACGCCTTTCAGGAAGCCGATACCACCGGCATCACCCGCCCGGCCACCAAGCACAACTACCTGGTGAAGCGCGCCGACGACCTGGCGCGCGTGGTGCACGACGCCTTCTATGTGGCGCGCAGCGGCCGGCCCGGGCCGGTGGTGATCGACCTGCCGAAGGACATCCTGATCGGCAAGGCGCCCTATGTGGCGCCGCCGACCGGGGCGCACCGCTCCTACCGCCCGCAGACCCAGCCGGATGCCGGGCAGATCGCCCGCGCGGTGGCGCTGCTGAAATCCGCCAAGCGCCCGGTGATCTACACCGGCGGCGGCGTGATCAACGCGGGGCCGGAGGCGGCCGAGGCGCTGGTGGCCTTCGTGCGCAAGACCGGCTTTCCCTGCACCAGCACGCTGATGGGCCTGGGCGCCTACCCCAGCAACGACCCGCAGTTCCTGGGCATGCTGGGCATGCACGGCACTTACGAGGCCAACTTGGTGATGCATGGCTGCGATGTCATGCTGAACGTGGGCGCGCGGTTCGACGACCGGGTGACCGGGCGGCTCAACGCCTTCAGCCCGGACAGCCGCAAGATCCATATCGACATCGACCCCTCCTCTATCAACAAGAACGTGCCGGTGGAGGTGCCGGTGGTGGCCGATGCCGGGCTGGCGCTGCGCGCGCTGCTGGCGGCGTGGGATGCCGACGCCACGGTGCCCGACCGCCCGGCGCTGAGCGAGTGGTGGAAGCAGATCGACGCCTGGCGCGGCATCGAGTGCCTGCGCTTCACCCAGGACATGGCCAAGGGCGCCATCATCCGCCCGCAGCACGCCATCCAGCGGCTGTACGACATCACGCGCGAGGGCGGGCGGGAGACCTTCATCACCACCGAGGTCGGCCAGCACCAGATGTGGGCGGCGCAGTATTTCCGCTTCGACCGGCCGAACCACTGGATGACCTCCGGCGGGCTGGGCACCATGGGCTACGGCCTGCCGGCGGCGATGGGGGTGCAGATCGCCCACCCCGACGCGCTGGTGATCGACATCGCCGGCGAGGCCAGCATCCTGATGAACATCCAGGAGATGGCGACGCTGGCGCAGTACCGCCTGCCGGTGAAGCTGTTCATCCTGAACAACCAGTACATGGGCATGGTGCGCCAGTGGCAGGAATTGCTGCATGGCGGCCGCTATTCCGAGAGCTACAGCGCCGCCCTGCCGGATTTCGTGAAGCTGGCGGATGCCTTCCACGGCAAGGGGCTGCGCGCCGAGAGCGTGGACCAGCTGGACGACGTGATCCGCGAGATGCTGGCCACCGACGGGCCGGTGATCGCCGATATCGCGGTGGACCCGAAGGAGAACTGCTTCCCGATGATCCCCTCGGGGGCCGCGCACAATGAGATGATCCTGGGCGCCGAGCACGGCGGCAACCTGCGTGACGGCGGGGCGGCGAGCCTGACGGACGAGGGTCTGGTACTGGTCTGACCGGCCGTCGCCTGCGCCCGCCCCTCCTTCTCAGCGAGTAGACCCATGCCTTCTCCCCTGGATACCACCCAGCGTTCGGCGACCATTTCCGTGCTGGTGGACAACGAGGCCGGCGTGCTGGCCCGCGTGATCGGCCTGTTCTCGGGCCGCGGCTACAACATCGACAGTCTCACCGTCGCCCCGGTGGCCGATGGCGGCAACCTCAGCCGCATCAACGTGGTGACCTCGGGCACCGAGATGGTGATCGAGCAGATCAAGGCGCAGCTCGACCGGCTGGTGCCGGTGCACAGGGTGGCCGACCTGACGCTGGAAGGCCCGCACATCGCGCGCGAGATGGCGCTGATCAAGGTGGCCGGGGTCGACAACGACCGTGCCGAGGCGCTGCGCCTGGCCGACGCGTTCCGCGCCCGCGTGGTGGATGCCACCACTGAAAGTTTCGTGTTCGAGATGACCGGCAGCACCGAGAAGCTGGACGCCTTCGTGGAGCTGATGCGCCCGCTGGGGCTGGCCGAGGTGTCGCGCACCGGCGTCGCCGCCATGGCGCGCGGCACGCGCAGCATCTGATCGCGGGCTGTTGTTATGGAAGGAAGCGAAGGCCTTCTTTTTTTGAAAAAAAAGAAGCAAAAAAACTTTTATTCGCTGAATCTTGCGGCCGAACTGTACGGTCAACGAATGAAATTTTTTTGGTTCTTTTTTCCAAAAAAAGAACCTGCTTCCTTCCCTTGACTTACCAGAATAACCAGGGAGACTACCGATGCGCGTATATTACGACCGCGATGCGGACGTGAATCTGATCAAGGCCAAGAAGGTCGCGATCATCGGCTATGGCAGCCAGGGCCATGCCCATGCCAACAATCTGAAGGACAGCGGCGCCACCGAACTGGCCGTGGGCCTGCGCCCCGGCTCCGCCGGCGTGGCCAAGGCCGAGGCCGCCGGGCTGAAGGTGATGGACCCCGCCGCCGCCGCCAAGTGGGCCGATGTGGTGATGGTGCTGACGCCGGACGAGGGCCAGGGCGACCTGTACCGTGACAGCCTGCACGCCAACATGCGCCCGGGCACCGCGCTGGCCTTCGCCCATGGCCTGAACGTGCACTTCAAGCTGCTGGACGCGCGCCCGGACATCGACGTGTTCATGATCGCCCCCAAGGGCCCAGGCCACACCGTGCGCAGCGAATACCAGCGTGGCGGCGGCGTGCCTTGCCTGGTGGCGGTGGACCAGAACCCGAGCGGCAACGCGCTGGAGATCGCCCTTTCCTACGCCAGCGCCATCGGAGGCGGGCGGGCCGGCATCATCGAGACCACCTTCCAGGAAGAATGCGAGACCGACCTGTTCGGCGAGCAGGTGGTGCTGTGCGGCGGCCTGGTCGAGCTGATCCGCGCCGGCTTCGACACGCTGGTGGAGGCCGGATACGCGCCGGAAATGGCGTATTTCGAGTGCCTGCACGAGGTGAAGCTGATCGTGGACCTGATCTACGAGGGCGGCATCGCCAACATGAACTACTCGATCTCCAATACCGCCGAATATGGCGAGTACGTCACCGGTCCGCGCATCATCACCGACGAGACCAAGGCGGAGATGAAGCGGGTGCTGGCCGACATCCAGTCCGGCCGCTTCGCGCGCGACTGGATGCTGGAGAACAAGGTGAACCAGGCCAGCTTCAAGGCCATCCGCCGCCGCAACGCCGCCCACCCGATCGAGGATGTGGGCGAGAAGCTGCGCGCGATGATGCCGTGGATCGCCAAGAACAAGCTGGTGGACAAGGCCCGCAACTAAGGGCGCCGGCGTAACGCCTGCGGGGCCGGAGGGTGCGAATCCTCCGGCCCCAACTATGTCCGGGAGGGCGCTGCAAGTCGTTGGCGCGGTGCGGCGTGGTATGCTATTTTCCCGCTATCGCAACGGGCATGTCACGCTGGCGCATGCAGCCAGCCGGAGAGGGCCGATGGACATCAGAGCGGCGGCCGCCGAGCCGAGCAACGCGCCGTTGGCCGGCGGGATAGGCAGCCGGACCATCATGCTGCTGGCGGTGGCGCTGGTGGGCGCGGTGGTGGCGGCGCTGATGGCCGCGTACGGCCCGTCCGCCTTCGCGGTGAAGCTGATGAAGTTCACCGCCTCCCGGTGGGATGCGGTCATCTCGCCCTATGCCGGGGTGTACCTTGGCGGCATCGGCATCGTGCTGGTGGTGGAAGTGTTCGTGCTCGGCTACCGGCAGAGCAGCATCTACCGCCTGCTGCACCCGACCCAGTCCACCTGGATGGACGTGTTCTGCTTCGCGATCGACTTCCTGAAGGTCGCGGGCGTGTTCATGACGATCTTCTCGCTCGGCCTGGCCGACGTGGCGCTGAAGGCGATCGGGCGCGTCACCCCGCAGGGCGTGCTGGTGCTGGAAAATCCCATCCTGCAGACGGTGGTGATTTTCGTTGTGATCGATTTCCTGAAATACTGGATGCATTATTTCCAGCATATCTGGGGCTTCTGGTGGGAGGCGCACAAGTTCCACCACGCCGCGACCGAGTTCAACGTGATCACCACCACGCGCGGCCACCCGCTGGACAGCGCCATGCGCATCGTGTTCCTGGCGGTTCCGACGGCGCTGCTGGGCGGCACCGGCGACCAGTTCCTGTTTCTGTCGCTGCTGCTGTCGATGCATTCGGGCCTGACCCATTCAATGATCAACTGGGATTTCGGCTGGGTCGGCCGGTGGGTCCTGATGTCGCCGGTGACCCACCGCATCCACCATTCCGACATGCCCGAGCATTTCGAGAAGAACATGGGGTCCGTCTTCATCATCTGGGACCGGCTGTTCGGCACCTACTACGACGGGCAGACCGTCAACCCCACGGTCAACGTCAGCGACAATTTCTACAACCACAAGGGGTTGCTGTACGACCTTCTGGCCTGCCCCTGGGCGGTGCTGCGCACCATCGGCCGGTTGCCGCGCCGGTTGCTGGCACGCCAGGCGCTGCCGCCGGCGGAGTAACGCGGCGGCGCCGGGCGCGAGCCGCGGCCCTCAGGCGTTACGCCCCAGTGCCTCGGGGTTGACCGTATAGCCGGGGTCCAGCTTGCCGTCGAAATACTCGATCAGGTTCAGCACGGCCCGGCGCGACATCTTGGCGTAGCATTCCAGCGGCGCGGCGGCGTTGTGCGGGCTCAGCACCACGTTGGGCAGCTTGAACAGCGGGTTGTCCGGCACCGGCGGCTCGGTCACCAGCACGTCCACGCCGGCCGCCTCGATGGTGCCGTTGGCGAGTGCCGCGGCCAGCGCCGCCTCGTCCACCAGGCCGCCGCGGGCGGTGTTGATCAGCCAGGCGGTGGGCTTCATGCGCGCCAGGAAGACGGCGTCCACCATGTGGCGGGTCTGCTCATAGAGTGGGCAATGCAGGGTGACCACGTCCGCCTCCGCCACCGCCGCCATCAGGTCGGGCGCCGGGATATGGCCGTCGGCGGCGATGCGCGGGGTGGGGAAGGCCGGATCGTGCACCATCACCGTCATGCCGAAGGCCGCGCACAGCCGGGCGACGCGGGTGCCGATGCGGCCGTAGCCGACCACCAGCACGCGGCGCTCGGACAATTCGTGCATCCGCCGCCCGGCCTGCACCATCCAGGTGCCGGCGCGCACCGAGGCATCCATCTCCAGCGTGCGGCGCGCGGTGGTCAGCATCAGCATCATCGCGTGCTCGGCCACCGAGAGGTCGTTGGCGCCGTTCACGACCCCCACGGTCACGCCGCGGCGGGTGCAGGCGGAGATGTCCAGCGTGTCGAACCCCACGCCGAAGCGGCTGATGACGCGCAGCCTGTCGCCCAGCACCAGCAGGTCCTCGCCAACCTTCTCCAGCCCCACCATGATGCCGTCGGCGCCGGCGATGCTGGCGGCCAGTTCCTTCTGCATGGGCGGCCCGCGGAACTGGTCGGTCAGCACCTGCACCTCGATATCCGTCCGCGCGGCCAGCATGGCCATGGCGGTGGGGTGCAGCGCGCGGCAGAGGACGACTTTGTACATGGGTGTTTCCGGTCCCTGGTGGGTGGCGTTGGGCGATGCTTGCACCATCCGGCCGATCCGGCTAGCCTCCGGCCCATGGATCGTGGCGCCCATTTCGCAGCCGTGCTTTTCCGTGCCCCCGCGCGGACGGATGCGCGCGCGCTCGGCCTTCTCCTTCGACTTAGCCGCCCCTGGGCGTGACGCCGCGCGGCTAGACCGCGGCATCGCTCAGGGGGAACCCTGAGGCTGGAGTCCTGCCCCTGGCTTCGTCGCTCTTGGAGGCGGACGCAAGGGACAAGCAGGCCACCGAGACAAAAGTCGAACTCAAAAGCCACCGAGGACCGCCATGACCATCAACCATCCGAATTTCGGCGTACTGGCCGACGACCGCGTCATCATCTTCGACACCACGCTGCGCGACGGCGAGCAGTCGCCCGGCTTCTCCATGAATCTGCAGGAAAAGCTGCGCATGGCCGAGGCGCTGGCCGAACTGGGCGTGGACGTGATGGAGGCCGGCTTCCCGATCGCCTCGCCCGGCGATTTCGAGTCGGTGTTCGAAATCGCCAAGGCGATCAAGGGGCCGGTCATCTGCGGCCTGGCCCGCACCGGGCGCGCCGACATCATCCGTGCCGGCGAGGCCATCGCGCCGGCCGCGCGCCGGCGCATCCACACCTTCATCAGCACCAGCGCGCTGCACATGAAGTACAAGCTGCGCATGAGCGAGGAGGACGTGCTGGCGGCCACCACCGACAGCGTCACCCTGGCCCGCCAGTACACCGACGACGTGGAGTGGTCGGCCGAGGATGGCAGCCGCACCGACCCTGATTTCCTGTGCCGCTGCGTGGAGGCGGCGATCCGCGCCGGTGCCACCACCATCAACATCCCCGACACCGTGGGCTACGCCCTGCCCGCCGACATGGCGCGCATCTTCACCATGGTGCTGGAGCGGGTGCCGGGGGCGGACAAGATCGTGCTGTCCACCCACAACCACAACGACCTGGGCCTGGCGGTGGCCAACACCCTGGCCGCCGTCGCCGCCGGGGTGCGCCAGATCGAGTGCACCATCAACGGCATCGGCGAGCGCGCTGGCAACGCCTCGCTGGAGGAGGTGGTGATGGCCATCCGTACCCGCCCGGACGCGGTGCCCTGCAAGCCCAACATCGTCACGCAGAACATCCTGAAGACCTCGCGCCTGCTGTCCACCATCACCGGCTTCGACGTGCAACCCAACAAGGCGATCGTCGGGCGCAACGCCTTCGCGCATGAGAGCGGCATCCACCAGGACGGCGTGCTGAAAAATGCCGCCACCTACGAGATTATGACGCCCGAGAGCGTCGGCTGGACCAAGACCAACCTGGTGATGGGCAAGCATTCTGGCCGCGCCGCCTTCCGCGACAAGCTGCGCGCCCTGGGCTATGGCGAGGTTGGCGACAACCAGTTGAACGACGCCTTCCGCCGCTTCAAGGATCTGGCCGACCGCAAGAAGGTGGTCTACGACGAGGACATCGTCGCCCTGGTGGACGACGAGGTGGTGCGCGGCCATGACCGCATCCGGCTGGTGTCGCTGGACGTGCATTCGGGCAGCAAGACCAAGCCCACCGCCACCATGGAGCTTGAGATCGACGGCGAGGCGGTGAGCGCCACCGAGACCGGCGACGGCCCGGTGGATGCCACCTTCATCGCCATCCGCACCCTGTTCCCGCACGAGGCGACGCTGCGGCTGTATTCGGTCGGCGCGGTCACCGAGGGCACCGACGCCCAGGCGAAGGTGACCGTGCGGCTGGAGGAGGGCGGCAAGATGGTCGATGGCCAAGGGTCGGACACCGACACCATCGTGGCCTCTGCCCGCGCCTATATCCACGCCCTGAACAAGCTGCTGGTCAAACGAACCCGCACCGAACCGGCCGCGCTGTCGGCCTGACCGGAAATGCAACGGGGCCGGGGCGGAAGCCCTGGCCCCCGATTTCTTGCCCTTGTCGCACGGGCGCGGGGGGGCTAAGCCCTGCGCCTCCCGCGCGGACACGAAGGGCCCCTCCATGTTCTCTCGACTGCTTGGCTTCATGTCAGCCGACATGGCCATCGACCTCGGCACCGCAAACACGCTCGTCTATGTGAAGGGCCGCGGCATCGTGCTGGACGAACCCAGCGTGGTGGCCATTGCGGACGTGCGCGGCAAAAAGCAGGTGCTCGCCGTGGGCGAGGAGGCCAAGCTGATGCTCGGCCGCACGCCCGGCAACATCCAGGCAATCCGCCCGCTGCGCGACGGCGTGATCGCCGATTTCGAGGTGGCGGAGGAAATGATCAAGCATTTCATCCGCAAGGTGCATAATCGCCGCGGCTTCGCCTCGCCGCTGATCATCGTCTGCGTGCCCTCCGGCTCCACCGCCGTCGAGCGGCGGGCCATCCAGGAAAGTGCCGAGAGCGCCGGCGCCCGCAAGGTGCTGCTGATCGAGGAGCCGATGGCCGCCGCCATCGGCGCCGGCCTGCCGGTCACCGAGCCCTCGGGCAGCATGGTGGTCGATATCGGCGGCGGCACCACCGAGGTGGCGGTGATCTCGCTGGGCGGCATCGTCTACAGCCGCAGCGTGCGTGTCGGTGGCGACAAGATGGACGAGGCGATCATCAGCTACATCCGCCGAAACCATAACCTGCTGATCGGCGAAAGCTCGGCCGAGCGGATCAAGATGGACATCGGCGCCGCCTCCACCCCCTACGAGGGCGACGAGGGGCCGTACCGCGAGGTGAAGGGCCGCGACCTGATGAACGGCGTGCCGCGCGAGATCGTGGTCAGCCAGCGCGCGATCTCGGAAAGCCTTGCCGAGCCGGTGAGCGCCATTGTCGAGGCGGTGAAGGTGGCGCTGGAGAACACGCCGCCGGAGCTGGCGGCGGACATCGTGGACAAGGGCATCGTGCTCACCGGCGGCGGCGCGCTGCTGAACCGGCTGGACCAGGTGCTGCGCGATGCCACCGGCCTGCCGGTGGTGGTGGCCGAGGACGCGCTGCAATGCGTGGCGCTGGGCACCGGCCGGGCGCTGGAGGAGATGAAGCGCCTGCGCAACGTGCTGACATCGATGTACTGAGGCGCCCCGCGCCACGGCGCTTGCGGTCCCCCCCGGTGGCGAGTCCATATAGGACACGTCCGAACCGGACGACCCGGGCAAGGAGGGCACACGAATCGTGATCCGGCTGTCGATCCCGATGCGCCAGGCGCTGGCCAGGCTCACCCTGCCGGTGCTGATCGCGGCGGCCTTCGGGCTGATGCTGCTCGGCAAGGCCGACACGCTACTGGCTGAGCACGCCCGCACGGCGCTGGCCGACGCGCTGGCACCGATCTACGCGGTGATGGCCCGCCCGCTCGACCATGCCCATCAGGCGCTGGACAACGCGCGCCGCGTGCTGACCGTGTTCGAGGACAATGCGCGCCTGCGCCAGGAGAACGAGCGGTTGCGCCACTGGCAGGCCGTCGCCCTGGCGCTGGATGCCGAGAACGCGACGCTGAAGTCCAATCTGAACTGGATTCCGGACCCGCAGGCCAGCTACGTCACCGCTCGCGTGGTGGCTGATGCCGGTGGGGTCTACGCACGCTCGGTGCTGCTGGCTGCCGGCCCCAGTCACCACATCACCAAGGGGCAGATCGCGCTGGACGATCGGGGCCTGGTCGGCCGGGTGACCGAGGTGGGCACCCGCAGCGTGCGCGTGCTGCTGATCACCGACATCAACAGCCGCGTACCGGTCACGCTGGAGGGCAGCCGGGCGCGCGCCATGCTGATGGGCACCAACGGCCCCCGTCCGCGCCTGATGCACTGGCCCGAGGGCGTGCAGCCGGCCGAGGGCGAGCGCGTGGTGACCAGCGCCGAGGCCGACGCCTTCCCGCCCGGCCTGCTGGTCGGCACCGTGCACTACAACGCCAGCAACGTGCCGGAAGTGCAGCCCGCCGCCCGGCTGGACCGGCTGGAGGTGGTGCGGCTGTTCGACTACGGGCTGCGTGGCGTGCTGCCGCCCGAGGCAACCATGCTCCGCCCGCCCGAGCGGCGGCGCTGACTGCATGAGTGAGCGCGGGGCCGCATGAGCGAGCGCGGGATAGACAACGCCGGCCGTGGCATCCGCCGCCCGGGCATCCGCCCGCGGCCCAGCCTGTGGCGGCGGCTGGATGTCTCGGCCCGGATCGCCTTCCCGGCGGCCAGCACCGCGCTGCTGCTGTTGATGATGGCCGCCCCGCTGGGCCTGACCGGGCAGGCGGCGCTGCAGGCGGCGGTGGGGCTGGCCTGCGTGTTCTTCTGGTCGCTCTACCGTCCGGCCTCGATGCCGCCCATGGCGGTGTTCCTGCTCGGCCTGCTGGCCGATCTGCTGAGCGACGCCCCGGTCGGCGTCGCAGTGCTCACGCTGCTGGTGCTGCACGGCATGGCGATGCGCTGGCGGCGGGTGCTGGCGCGCCAGGGCTTCCTGGTGGTGTGGCTGGTGTTCTCCGGCCTCGCTTTGGGCGCGGCACTGCTGGAATGGCTGCTGACCGCCGCCCTCACCTTCCGCCTGCTGCCGCCCGGCCCGGCCATCTTCCTCGGCGTGCTGGCGGCCGGGCTGTACCCGGTGCTGGCGGTGCCGCTGATCCGCGCCCACCAGACTCTGGCCGAGCCCGACCATGCCTAAGCGCGAGGGCCGCGACCGCTTCATCTTCACCCGCCGCGCCCTGCTGATCGCCGGCGCCCAGGTGGCCGCCCTCGGCGGGCTGGCGGCCCGACTCTACCAGGTGCAGGTGATCGAGGGCGAGCGCTACGCCACCTTGGCCGAAACCAACCGCATCAGCGCCCGCCTGATCGCCCCCCCGCGCGGCCGGCTGCTGGACCGCGCCGGCGTGGTGGTGGCCGGCAACCGCCTCAACTGGCGCGCCCTGCTCGTCGCCGAGCAGACCGACAACGTGGGCGCCACGCTGGACAATTTCTCCCGCATCGTGCCGCTGGCCGACCATGAGCGCGCCCGCATCGAGCGCGACATCCGCCGCCACCGCCGCTTCATCCCGGTCACCCTGCGTGAGTTCCTCACCTGGGAAGACATGGCCCGCATCGAGGTCAACGCGCCCGACCTGCCGGGCATCCTGGTCGATGTCGGCACCACCCGCGTCTACCCGTTCGGCCCCACGCTGGCGCATGTCGTCGGCTACGTGGCGCCGCCCAACGAGCGGGACGTGGCCGACGACCCCACCCTCGCCTTGCCCGGCATCCGCGTCGGCCGTTCCGGCATGGAGAAGGTGGATGAGGCGCTGCTGCGCGGCCGTGCCGGCGCGGTGCAGCTGGAGGTGAACGCCGTCGGACGGGTGATCCGCGAACTGGACCGCCAGGAGGGCACGCCCGGACAGGACGTGACCCTGACCATCGACGCCACCCTGCAGAGCCAGGTGCTCGGCCACCTGGGTGAGGAGAGCGCCAGCGCCGTGGTGATGGACGTGCGCAACGGCGAGGTGCTGGCGATGTCCACCAACCCGTCCTTCGACCCGTCGCTGTTCAATTCCGGCGTGTCCCAGGCGCAATGGGTGGAATGGACTTCCAACCGCCGCGCGCCGCTGATCAACAAGGCGGTGGCCGGGCTGTACGCCCCCGGCTCCACCTTCAAGATGGTCGTCGCCCTGTCCGGGCTGGAGGCGAAGTCGATCTCACCCACCGAGACGGTGTTCTGCCCCGGCTACCTGGATTTCGGCGACCGGCGCTTCCATTGCTGGAAGCGCGGCGGCCATGGCCACCTGGACATGCGCGGCGGCCTGAAGAACAGCTGCGACGTGTATTTCTACGAGGTGGCCCGCCGCACCGGCATGGACCGCATCGCCGCCATGGCCAAGCGCTTCGGCCTCGGCGTGAAACTGGATATCGAGCTGCCGGGCACCCGTACCGGCTTCGTGCCCACCCGCGAATGGCGCATCGCCCAAGGCCACCCCTGGAACATCGGCGATACCATCGTGAGTGGCATCGGCCAGGGCTACCTGCAGCTCACGCCGCTCTCGCTGGCCACCATGGCCGCGCGCATCGCCTCCGGCCGCGCGGTGCAGCCGCATCTCACGCGCAGCATCGGCGCCGCCACCCAGCCGGGCGCCAAGCCGGAGGAATGGCCGTCGATGGGCCTGCCGGAACGCTCGCTGCAGGTGGTGCGCGACGGCATGTGGGCGGTGGTCAACGACCCGCATGGTACCGCGCCGCTGGCCAAGCTGGCGCTGCCCGGCGTGCAGATGGCCGGCAAGACCGGCAGCGTGCAGGTGCGCAACGTCAGCCGCGAGCAGCGCGACCGCGGCTACAAGTCCGAAAACCTGCCCTGGGAGTTCCGTCCGCACGCCCTGTTCGTCGCCTACGCCCCCTACGATGCGCCGCGTTACGCGCTGTCGCTGGTGGTGGAGCACGGCAACGCGGGGGCCGAGGCCGCGGCCCCGATCGCACGCGCCATCATGACCGACGTGCTGACCCGCGACCCCGCCGCCCGCCTGCGCGTGGCCGACGCCGGCAAGCCCAAAAGCTGACTCGGGGGAACCGATGAGCCTGCTGGAACGCCGCCTGATCCGCGACACCTCGTTCGACTTCACCGCCAAGCTGCTGCGGGTCAGCTGGCTGTATACGCTGCTGCTGTGCATCCTGGCCGGGGTTGGCTACGCCGCGCTGTATTCCGCCGCCGGCGGTTCGCCGGAGCCGTATGCCGCCAAGCAGACCCTGCGCTTCGCCTTCGGCCTGGGCATGATGGTCGCCATCGCGATGATCGACATCCGCTTCATCGCCCGCCTCGCCTGGCCGGCCTATGCCGTGGGGGTGGCGCTGCTGGTGCTGGTGCTGCGCATGGGCCATGTGGGCAAGGGCGCGCAGCGCTGGATCGAGCTGGGCGGCATGCAGTGGCAGCCCAGCGAACTGATGAAGCTGTGCCTCATCCTCGCCTTGGCCGCCTGGTTCCATAAGGCGTCGTGGGAGCGGATGGGCAACCTGCTGTTCCTGGTGCCCCCGGCGCTGGCGGTGCTGGTGCCGGTGGGGCTGATCCTGAAGCAACCCAACCTCGGCACCGCGCTGATCACCGCCATGCTGGGGGGCACGCTGTTCCTCGGTGCCGGCCTGCGCTGGTGGAAGCTCGCCTTGCTGGTCGCGGCCATCGTGGTGGCGGTGCCGGTCGCCTACCACCACCTGCACGACTACCAGCGCGCCCGCATCGACACCTTCCTGAACCCCGAGAGCGACCCGCTGGGCGCCGGCTACAACATCATCCAGTCCAAGATCGCGCTCGGTTCCGGCGGCGTCTGGGGCAAGGGGTTCCTGCAAGGCACCCAGGCGCACCTGAACTTCCTGCCGGAAAAGCAGACCGACTTCATCTTCACCGTCTGGGCGGAGGAGTTCGGCCTGGTCGGCAGCCTGGCGCTGATGGGCCTGTTGGGGGTGATCGTGCTGGGCGGCATGGCCATCGCGCTGCGCTGCCGCAACCAGTTCGGGCGGCTGGTGGCGCTGGGCATCAGCATGAACTTCTTCCTCTACGTGTTCGTGAACATCGCCATGGTGATGGGCGCCATCCCGGTCGGCGGCGTGCCCTTGCCGCTGGTCTCCCATGGCGGCTCGGCGATGATCACGGTCATGCTCGGCTTCGGCGTGCTGATGTCCGTCCATGTCCACCGAGACGTGGAGTTCGGCAACAGCCAGGACGAATTGTAGCCCCTCGGAGTCCGATGACCGCCGAAAGAAGCGGCCACCACGCTTCAGCACTTTGTTTTGTCGCGTGATTCAGACCTCCGGTGATTCCACCTCCGGTCATCACGCTCTACCCCCGCCGCAGCAGCAGCGCCCCCGAGGCATCCACCGTCACATCCCATCCACCCAGGCGCGCTCGCGCACCCGACCGGTTCACTGGCCCACCCTCAATGGCCCGCACTCGATGGCCGCGCTCAGTGAAACGCATCCGTCGTCTCCTTCACGCCGGCGGGATAGTGCAGCTTGCCCCCCACCAGCACGAAGCCGACATCCTTCAGTATCTTCTGCGCGCCCAGTATCTTCTGCGCGCTGGCGAGGTTGCCGCCCGGCACCTGGTCCACGATCCCCTTGGCATGCCAGAAATCCAGCGCCGGCGAGATCCAGGAGTTGGACGGCTCGGCCGCCCCGCCCCAGGCATCCTCGGCCAGCAGCTTGCGGTCGATCACCGCCGCGATCGCCTGGCGGAACGGCGTGCTGTTGAACGGCGGCCGGCACAGGTTGTAGGCGATGAACTTGAACCCCAGGTCCAGCGCCTCCGACACCGCGATCTTCGGGTCGGACTTGGCGAGGTCGGTCAGCAGTTGCGGGTCGCCGGTGTAGTCGGACAGGAAGTTGATCTCGCCGTTCTTCAGCGCCCCCCGCGAGGCCTCCACGTTCGGCATGATGCGCATGATCCAGCGCTTCACCTTCGGATGGGTCCAGTGGTCGGGGTTGGCCTCCAGCACGATCTCGCGGTTCAGCTCGGCGCGCACGATGCGGAACGGGCCGGAGCTTACCGGGTGCTCCAGCGCGATGCTCTCGGCGGTCTGCGGCGTGCCTTCCAGCTTCTTGAAGATCGGCTCCCACTCATGCTTCGGCGCCAAGTTCAGCTTGGCCAGCGAGCTGACCAGGAAGGCCGCGTCCGGCTTCTTCAGCTTGATGGTCAGCGTGTCCGCCCCGGTCGCCATCACGCTGGCGATGTTGGCCACGAAGGGCTTGTACATCGGCGATTTGTCGCCGATCCCCGGCGCGGTCAGGCTGAACACCGCGTCGTCGATGGTCACCGGCTGGCCGTCGCTCCACTTCATGCCCTTGCGCAGGGTGATGTTCACGGTCAGCTCGTCCGGCCGCTCCACCTTCTCCGCCGCCCTCGGCTTGGGCAGCCCGTCGGGGCCCACGCGCATCAGCCGGTCCCACACGATCTCGGTGGCCCAGGAGCCCTGGCCGCCGGGATGTTGAACGGGTTGAGGTTGGTCGGCGGCGCCACCGAGTTCAGGATCACGTCCTGCTGCTTGCCCAGCGGCGTGATGCCGATCCAGGTCCAGAAATTGCGGATGCCGATGCCCGCCTGCGACACCATGCTCTTGGGGTCCCACACCGTCTTGTCATAGGCGACGACGTTCTTGGGATGCACCTCGAAGCCGTCGGGCTGGTCGTGGTTGATCAGCGCCTGCGCCTGTATGATCAGCGCGCGCCGCTTGTCCAGGTCCAGCTCCTGGCGCTGCGCCTGCGCCAGCTTGTCGTATTCGGGGTTGTTGTAGCCGACGAAGTCGTAGCCGTTGGCCGCGTTGGCCGACAGGAACAGGTCGTAGGTCAGCTCGTCCGGGTCGCTGCGCTCGGGCCGGCCGACCATCTGCCAGGTGGTGGCATCCCAGCGCTGGCGCTCTTACCAGACGATCTGGTTGTACTGCTGGCCCGGCAGCGGGCGCACATTCACCGTCAGCCCCAGCTTGCGCCACGCCGCGGCGATGATCTGGGCGGCCTGGAACTCCTGCGGCGCGGCCGCCTGCGGCTGCGTCAGCAGCGTCAGCGGGCGGATCGGGTCGCCGGCAGGCTGCGCATTCGCCGCGAACCCGGACAACGCCGTCACGCCGACGGCCAGCAAGAACCGGTTCATATGCAAAGCCCGCGCTTGTTGTTCGTGTTGCAGCGGATTCAACGCGGCAATGCCGAAAGGTTCAAGGGGGAGTCTTGCCAGTTCCGCCGATCGGTGATGCGATTGGCCACCGCACAAAGGGGTTTGCCATGCCGATCACAGAGGCCGAGCGCCGCTTCATCGACGAGGTCAGTCTCGACATGCCCTGGTCCCTGGTGGAAACCTTCTCCACCATGCCGCGCTGGCGGCCGGAAGACGTGAACCGCGGCATGGACACGCTGGTCCAGCGCCTGCGCCGCTGCGCCCAGGTGGAGCTGATGCGCGGGCAGAACCGCTTCGTGGCCGCCCTGGACCAGGCGCGGCGGATGGTGGAGGCTGTAGCGGGGCAGTAAGGAAGGTCTTCTTTTTGTGAACAAAAAGAAACAAAAAAACGTTATCCGCTGGAGTCTCGCCGCGAGCGACTCCAGCGGGTAAAAGTTTTTTGGTTCTTTTTTCCAAAAAGAACCGCTTCCTTCCCCATCCTCCCATACGATCACCCCCGTCCCGGAGTTCGTCCCGATGGCGCCGCCCCGCCGCATCGACCTGCGCATGAAGCGCGACACCCTGCTGACCAGCCCGTTCTTCCGGCCGATGCGCCCGGAGGAGCTGGACGGCATCCTCGCGCTGTCCACCGAGTTGCGCGTGGCCAAGGGCGCCAGCATCTTCGGCAAGGGCGATCCCGGCGCCAGCATGATGGCGGTGCTGGCCGGCCGGGTGCGCATCGGCAATGTCTCGCCCGACGGCAAGGAGGTGACGCTGAACGTCATCGGCCAGGGCGAAATCTTCGGCGAGATCGCCCTGCTCGACGGCAAGCCCCGCAGCGCCGACGCCACCGCGCTGGAGGACAGCGTGCTGATGGTGATCGAGCGGCGGCACTTCATGCCCTTCCTGCTGCGCCACGAGGACCTGGTGGAACGCCTGCTGATCGTGCTGTGCGACCGCCTGCGCCGCACCAGCCTGGCGCTGGAGGAAATCGCCCTGTTCGACCTGCCGGTCCGCCTGGCGCGGCTGCTGGTCAAGCTGGCCGCCGATTACGGCCGCCCGGTGGAGGGCGGCACCCGCATCGACCTCAAGCTCTCCCAGCGCGACCTCGCCACCCTGGTCGCCAGCACGCGCGAGAGCGTTAACAAGCAGTTGCGCCTGTGGACGCGCGACGGCGTGCTGGACCAGCAGGAGGGCTACATGGTGCTGCGCGCGCCGGCGGCGCTGCACGCGCTGGTGAGCTGAGCACCTCTTCCATAAAGTTTCGTTTGAAACTATATTCCCGGAACCTGGGGAGGGGACAGAGATGGACACCACCACCGACGCCGCGCCGATGCTCTCGGGCTTCGGCAACGAATTCGCCACCGAGGCACTGCCCGGTGCGCTGCCGCAGGGCCGCAACTCGCCGCAGCGCCCGCCGCTGGGCCTGTATGCCGAGCAGCTCTCGGCCACCGCCTTCACCGTGCCCCGGCACGAGGCGCGGCGAAGCTGGCTGTACCGCATCCGCCCCTCCGCCGCCCACCCGCCCTATCGCCGCATCGACGGCGGCGCGATCGGCGGCCCGCTCGCCCAGCCCAACCCCAACCGGCTGCGCTGGGACCCGCTGCCCATCCCCGAGGCGCCGACCGATTTCGTCGCCGGCATGGCGACCATGCTGGCCAACGCCCCCGGCGCGGCCGAGCAGGGGGTCAGCGTGCATGTCTACCGGGCCAACCGCTCCATGCGCCGGGTGTTCTGGAACGCCGACGGCGAGTTGCTGATCGTCCCGCAGCTCGGCCGCCTGCTGCTCGCCACCGAGCTGGGCCGCCTGCCCCTCGCCCCGGGCGAGATCGCCGTCATCCCGCGCGGCCTGCGCCTGCGGGTGGAACTTCCGGACGGGCAGGCGCGCGGCTACATCGCGGAAAACCACGGCCCGCTGCTGCGCCTGCCGGAACTGGGGCCGATCGGCGCCAACGGTCTCGCCAACCCGCGCGACTTCCTCACCCCCACCGCCTGGTTCGAGGATGTGGATGCTCCCACCGAGGTGGTGCAGAAATACCTGGGCGGGCTGTGGGCCACCACGCTGGATCACTCGCCGCTGGACGTGGTTGCCTGGCACGGCTCCTGCGCGCCATACAAATACGACCTGGCCCGCTTCAACACCATCGGCACCGTGAGCTTCGACCACCCGGACCCGTCGATCTTCACCGTGCTGACCGCGCCGGGCGACGCCCCCGGCCGCGCCAACATGGATTTCGCCATCTTCCCGCCGCGCTGGATGGTCGCCGAGGACACGTTCCGCCCGCCCTGGTTCCACCGCAACGTGATGAACGAGTGCATGGGCCTGGTCCACGGCGTCTACGACGCCAAGGCCGAAGGCTTCCAGCCCGGCGGCCTCAGCCTGCACGGGCTGATGAGCGCGCATGGCCCCGACCAGGCCACCACCGCGCGCGCCATGGCCGCGCCCCTGGCGCCGCACAAGATCGACGGCACGCTCGCCTTCATGTTCGAAACCGGGCGCGTGCTGCACGCCACCCAGTTCGCCATGGCTTGCGCGGCGCTCCAGGCGGACTACGATTCGTGCTGGAACGGCCTGGAAAAGACCTTCGCACCGTGATCGACCACACCCACGACGCCGCCCGCCGCAGCTGGGTCGCCAGCGCCCGCGGCCACCCGGATTTCCCGCTGCAGAACCTGCCGCTGGGCATCTTCAGCCACCACGGCGACACCCCGCGCGGCGGTGTGGCGATCGGCGACCACATCCTGGACCTGCCGGCCGCGCTCGAACTCGGCCTGCTGAAGGGCGAGGCCGGCCTCGCCGCCGAGGCCGCCGCCGGCCGCAGCCTGAACCCGCTATTCGCCCTCGGCGCCGGCCCGCGCGCGGCGCTGCGGACGCGGCTGTTCGAATTGCTGGCCGACGACGCGCCACCCGCCGTGCAGGCGCTGGGGCCACGGATTTTACGCGAAACGGCGGCCTGCACCCCGCATATTCCGGCCGAAATCGGCGATTACACGGATTTTTTCGCCGGAATCCACCATGCCCTGAACGGCGGGCGCCTGTTCCGGCCGGACAATCCGCTGCTGGCGAACTACAAATACGTCCCCGTCGCCTATCACGGCCGCGCCTCCTCCATCCGCCCGTCCGGCACGCCGGTGCGGCGGCCGGAGGGGCAGCGCAAGCTGGCCGAGGAGGCCGCACCCAGCTTCGGGCCGTGCCGCAACCTGGATTACGAGCTGGAACTCGGCATCTGGATCGGCCCGGGCAACCCGCTCGGCACCCCCATCCCGATCGCCGAGGCGCATGCCCATATCGCCGGGTTCTGCCTGCTGAACGACTGGTCGGCGCGCGACATCCAGTCGTGGGAATATCAGCCGCTCGGCCCGTTCCTGGCCAAGAGCTTCCAGACCTCGATCTCCCCGTGGGTCATCACGCCCGAGGCGATGGCGCCGTTCCGCCTGCCGCAGCCGCCCCGGCCGGCCGGCGACCCGGCGCCGCTGCCGCATCTGCTGGCCGAGTACGACCAGTCGCACGGCGCGCTGAACCTGGCGCTGGAGGTGCATCTGCTGACCCCGGTGATGCGCGCCCGCGGCATGGCGCCACAGCGCCTGTCGCGCGCCGGGGCGGACAAGCTGTACTGGACGGTGGCGCAGATGATGGCCCACCACACCAGCGGCGGCTGCAACCTCAACCCCGGCGACCTGTTCGGCAGCGGCACCATCTCCGCCCCGGAGGAGACCGGCTGGGGCAGCCTGATGGAGCTTTCGCGCGGCGGCCGGCAGCCGGTCCAGCTCGATTCCGGCGAAACCAGGCGCTTCCTGGCCGATGGCGACGAGGTCATCTTCCGTGCCCGGGCGGCGCGGGAGGGCTTCGTGCCGATCGGCTTCGGCGAATGCCGCGGCGTTGTCGCCGCCCAACCAGAGAGACCGAGATGAAGATACTGGTCACCGGCTTCGAGCCGTTCGGCGGCGAGCGCCTCAACCCCTCGCAGGCGGCCATCGACCGCCTGCCGGCCCGTCTCGGCGGGCTGCGCATCGCGACCCAGTTGCTGCCCGCCGCCTACGCGCCCTCGCTGGGGCTGCTGCGCGCCGCCATCGCGCGCGAGGACCCGGACATCGTGCTGTGCACCGGCGAGGCCGGCAGCCGCATCGACCTCACGCCCGAGCGGGTGGCGATCAACGTGCAGGACGCGCGCATCCGCGACAACGAGGGCGACCAGCCGATCGACGTGGCGGTGGTGCCCGGCGGGCCGGCGGCCTATTTCACCACCCTGCCGATCAAGGCCGCCGTGCATGCCATGCGCGAGGCGGGGCTGCCGGCCTCGGTGTCCAACAGCGCCGGCACCTTCGTGTGCAACCACGTGTTCTACGGCCTGATGCATTACGCGGCGATGCGAAAGGCGCGGTTTCGCGGCGGCTTCATGCACCTGCCCTACCTGCCGGAGCAGGCGGCGAACCACCCGAAAGCCCCCTCGATGGCGCTGGACTGCATCGTACGCGGCATCGAGATCGTGCTGACCGTCAGCGCCGAAACCGGCGCCGACCTAGTGGCCGCCGAAGGCGAGACCGCGTGAGCGGATAAGGTTTTTTCTTCAAAATCAGAAAGAGCCGCCGCCTTCCTACATCATCCCGGCCGAGATGGCGCGCGCCATCCCGGCCGCCGACGCATCCGCCGCCACCGGCGCCACGAACCGCCCGTCCGGCGCCATCAGATACAGCACCGAGGAATGGTCCGGCCCATCGGGATGCGCCACGCTGGTCACCCGAAACGCCCGCTCCACCGCCGCCAGCTCCGCCGCCGTGCCGGTCAGCCCGATCAGGCGCGGGGAGAACCCCGCCAGATAGGCCCGCAGCACCGCCAGGCTGTCCCGCGCCGGGTCCAGCGTGATGAACAGCGGCTGCACCCGCGCCGCCAGCGGTCCCAACCGCCGCAGCGCCTCGGCCAGCGTCGCCAGCGTGGTCGGGCACACATCCGGGCAATGCGTGTAGCCGAAATACACCAGCCGATAGCGCCCCGGAAAACTCCGCTCGTCCACCGCCCCGCCCTGCGTCGCCGCCAGCCGGAACGCCCCGCCGACCGCGGCGCTGCCATGCGGCGCCGGCCCCAGCCACGCCAGGTACAGCGTGCTCAGCAGCAGCAGCCCGGCCACGCCGCCAAACGCGGCCAGCAGCGCCCGACGGTCCCGGCCCTTCGGCCTACATGTGCATATGGGCATGGGGATTATCCATCGCCGGCAGTTCATGGGCGCGCATCTTTCGCAGCGCCGCCGCCAGCACGGCGGCATCGCTCCAGCGCGCGGTCGCATCCGCCCTCTGCATGTCGCGCAGCCAGCCGCCGGCGTCGAGCAGGAATTGCGCCCCCTGCGCCTCGTTCGCCAGCCCGGCGGCGATGGCATAGGCCAGCTTCACCGCCCGGTCGGCGGCCACGCAGACGCCCGGCCCCGGCCGCACCGCCGGGCTGCCGCTGACGATGACCGCGACCACGCCGGGCGGCGGCACCGGCCTGTGCGCCGGCCGGCCGATCAGCACCCACACCACCCGCCCGCGCAGGTCGCCCAGCGCCACCTCCCGCCCCTCGGCGCAACGCGCCTGGAAGCCCGGCCCCTGCACCGGCGCCGGCCAGCGCCCCCGGCTCTGCAGCGCCAGCCCGGCATTATGGGCGCGAACATAGTCGATCACCTGCCAGCGTTGCCGCGCCGACAGCAGGCGCGCGAAGCCGGGCATCGCCACCACGCCCTCCGGCGTCTCGATGCCGTGCGACAGCCACCAGTACAGCGTGCCGTCGCTGTGCCCCCACAGATGCGCCGCCGTCAGGTCGGCCGGCGGCACCGGCAGCCCGGCCGCCGCCGGCCCGTTGCCCCGGCCGGAGGCGCCGTGGCAACCGGCGCACCGCGCAGCGAACGTCGCCGCCCCCGCCACGATGCCGATCGCCCCGAAGCCGGTGGGCGAGCGATAGAAGCTGGTGGGGTAGGCTTCCACCAGCAGCAGGCCCAGATGCGGCGCCGCCCGCCACGCCACCGCCAGCGCCACCGCCGCCGCCAGCCAGCGCGCCCGCCGCCGCAGCAGCGCCGCCATCGCCAGCAGCGCCACCGCGCCCGCCAACGCCAGCCCGGCCGCGACCACCTCGCGCCGGAAATCCGCGTCCTCGTTGATCGTCGCCAGGCTCGGCCGCCAGGCGAACGGCCAGAGCGGCTGCACATGCATCCCCGGCGGCAGGCCGGAGAGCACGCCGGCCGCCAGCACCACCGCCAGCCCCAGCCCCGCCTCCAGCCCGATGCTGCGGGCCAGCCGTCGCGCCGCCCGCGGATCGCCCGCCGCCAAGGCGGGCGTCAGCCGGAGCCGATGCCGCGCCGCCAGCCCCAGCAGCGCCGCGAACAGCCCCAGCTTCAGCAGCGCCATCAGGCCGTAGCCGGTGCCGATCAGCCCCGGCAGGCTGCCGACCAGCGCCCAGCCCTGCCATCCCGCCGTCGCCGCCAGCGCCAGCACGCAGCCCACACCCAGCGGCGAGAACCGCCGGCAGGCCGCCAAGGCCGCCTCCGGCGCGGTCGTCACCACCAGCAGCAGCGGCGGCAGCCCGCCCAGCCAGGCCGCCCCGGCCAGCAGGTGCACCAGGTCGGAGGCCAGCAGCAGGCTCGGCCCCGGCGCCAACGCGAAGCCATGGCCATGCCCCGCCTGCAACCCCACGGCGAGGGCCGCGAACCCCAGCGCCAGCCACCGCCGCCGCCCCGCCACGCACAGCCGCGCCCCGCACAGCCGCGCCATACACAGCCGCGCCATACACAGCCCGGCCAGCGCCAGCGCGGCCAGTTGCCCCAGCAGGGCATGGCCGAACCCGGTCTGGCCCAGCAGCACCGGCAGCGTCTCCGCCGTGCCGGCCAGCCCCGGCGCATCGGCCAGCGTGCCGGCCACCAGCCACGCCCAGGCCAGCAGCCCCGCCACCGCCACCGCCAGCCCGGCCCATACCAGGCGCCGCCAGCGCGCCAGCAGCCGCCCAGCCGCCCCATCCTCCAGCCGCGCCAGCGCGGGCGGCAACACCGCCACCCGCGCCAGCACGCCGCCGAACACCGCGAACAGCCCGGCCACCGCCAGGCCACGCGCCAGCGCCAGCGCAACCCCGCCTTCCAACGGAAACGGCGGCAGCGGCACCGGCTACGGCTTCACGATGAAGCTGTAGCTGCCCTTGGTCCTGTGGGTGTCGGTATCGGTGGCGTGCCACATCACCTTGTAGGTGCCGGCGGCGAGCGCCTTCAGCCCCACCGACATCTGCCGGGGATTGCCCGGGACCACCACCGCATGCCCGTCATCGACGCGCGCGCCCTTGGCGTTCAGCACCTGGATGCCGCTGAATTTCGGCTCCAGTTCGTCGTCGAACACGATGGAAACCGCGTGCGGCGCCGCCTGCACGGTGCTGCCGGCGGCCGGCGTGGCGGTTTGCGGGTAGGCATGGGCGAAGGCGGAACCGATCGCGCACACGCCGGCAAACGCCAGCGCGGCAAACAAGCCGCAACGAGTCATGATCTTGTCCTGTCATCTGGAAAAGCGGATCGGCCGCCGCATCCGGCAGCCGCCTCGAACGCTCATCCCGGGCCTGGCGGCCCGCGCGGATAGGCCGCCATCGGCACGCGCGATATCGGCGCCCGCGTCTCCATCACCAGCCGCGGCACCAGCGCCACGCGCCGCACCGGCTGCGGCGGCGCCACCATCGGCGCCGGCACCATCGCCGGCAGCGTCAGCACCGCATGCAGCGCCGGCACCGGCAGCGGCGGCGCGCGCCTTGGCGTCTCGCCCGGCTTGCACAACAGGCTCAGCCGCGCCAGCGCGGCCAGCGGGTCGGCCGGCTGGGCCTGCGGCAGCACCATCGCGCCCAGGCTCAGCTGGCTGACCAGGGCGACGATCGCGAATATCAGGGCGAAGGGAAGAAGGTCTTCTTTTTGTGAACAAAAAGAAGCAAAAAAACGTTTTATTCCCGGGAGCCCCGAATCCGATCCGAGACTCCAACGAATGAAAGTTTTTTGGTTCTTTTTTCCAAAAAAGAACATCTTCCTTAACGTCTTCTTCAATACCGCACCGGCACACCGGCCGTAGCGGTCCCTACCGCCGGCCGCCGTCCACGTCAATTCACCGGGCGTTCAGGCGGCGAGAAACACCGTCCGCCCGTCCGGACCTTCCGCGCCGCGCAGCGCGACGCCGAGGCAGGCGCCCAGCCGGGCCGCCGTCAGCACCTCGTTTGGCGGCCCGGCGGCCAGCACCCTGCCAGCTTCCAGCAGCACCACCTGGTCGGCCCGCGCGGCGTGGTTGGGGTCGTGCAGCACCGCCAGCACCGCCGCCCCCTGCCCCGCCATGGCGAACGCGAAGCGCAGCGCCGCCCCTTGCTGCGCGAGGTCCAGCGCCGCCGCCGGCTCGTCGAGAAACAGCGCCTGCCCCTCCCGGCCGCCCCGCCGCCACAGTTGCGCGGCGGCGCGGGCCAGCTGCACCCGCTGCCGCTCGCCGCCGGACAGGGTAGGGTAGGCCCGGCCCCACAACGCCTCCAGCCCGAAATCCAGCCGCAGCGCCGCCAGCGCCGCCCGGTCCTCGGCGGCGGCCGCGGTGCCGCGATGCGGCAGCCGGCCCAGCGCCACCACATCGGCCACCGCCAGCCCGAAGCTCAGCGCATGGTGCTGGGACAGCACCGCCCGCCGCCGCGCCAGCACCACCGCCGGCAGGGCGGCCATCGGCGCCCCGTCCAGCAGCACCCGCCCGGTGTCCGGCGCCAGCTCGCCGGTCAGCAGCCGCAGCAAGGTGGTCTTGCCGGCGCCGTTGCGGCCCAGCACCGCCGTCAGCGTGCCCGGCCGCAGATGCAGCGACGCATCCGCCAGCAATCTGGCGCGCCCGGCCCGATAGCCCGCGGCCACCGCCCGGATCATGCCGGCCGCCGCAGCAGCAGCGCGATGAAGAACGGCGCGCCGAGGGCCGAGGTCACCAGCCCCACCGGCAATTCCGCCGGTGCGGCCACGCCGCGCGCCAGCGTATCCGCCAGCAGCAGCAGCGCGGCGCCCAGCAGCGCCGCCCCCGGCAGCAGCACGCCATGGCGCGGCTGGCCCAGCAGCCGCAGCAGGTGCGGCACCACCAGCCCGACGAAGCCGATGATCCCCGCCGCCGCCACCGCCGCGCCCACCGCCAGCGCGGTCGCCACCACCACGCGCAGCCGCAGCCGGTCCACCCGCACCCCCAGCCACCCCGCCTCGCGCTCGCCAAGCAGCAGGGCATCGAGCGCGGGCGCCGCCGGCAGGATCATCGCGGCCGCGATCAGGCTGGCCAGCAGCGCGATGCCGCCGCCGAGCCAGCCGCCGCCGGCCAGGCTGCCCATGGTCCAGAAGGTGATGTCGCGCAGCTGCCGGTCGTCGCTCAGGGTGACCAGCAGGCCGGTGGCCGCCCCGCAGGCGGCGTTCACCGCGATGCCGGCCAGCAGCAGCCCGGCGGTATCCCCGCCCGCCAGCCGCAGCGCCAGCAAGGAGGCGGCCAGCCCGCCGCCGAATGCCAGCAGCGGCACCAGCAGGCCGGGGGGCACCGGGGCAAGCGCCTGCAAAGGCGCGGCGAACACGATGCCGGCAACCGCCGCCAGCGCCGCCCCGGCGGAGACGCCGATCAGCGCGGGGTCGGCGAGCTGGTTGCGGAACAATCCCTGCTGCGCCGCCCCGGCCATCCCCAGGGCGGCGCCGACCGCCACCGCCAGCAGCGCGCGCGGAAGGCGGATCTGCCACAGCACCGCCGCCTCGGTGGCGTCGGCCGGCGCGCCGAGCAGCAGGTGCAGCAGCCGCGCGGGGGCGATCGGCACCGGGCCGAGCAGGGTTTCCAGCAGCAAAGCGAGCAGAAACATGCCTCCCAGACCGGCAAAAACCATGTTTTTCGGGGGGTGAATCGCGGTGGCGATCATCCCGCCGGGGCCCCGGCGGAGGGCAGCGGGCGAAGTGCGGCATCCGGATGCACGGCCAGCGCCAAGTGGCGCAGCGCGCCGGCCAGGCGGGGGCCGAAGCCGAGCAGATAGAGCGCATCGAACGCCGCCACCCGCCGCCCCCGCCCGGCCGGGGTGGCGGCGAGGCCCGGCAGCGCCAGCAGGGCGCCGGCGTCGCCGAGTCCGGCCAGCGTGTCGTCGGTGGTGACGATCAGCTCGGGGGCCGCCAGCAGCACCGCCTCGGCGGAGATCGGGCGGTAGGCGTGGCCGGCGATGGCGTTGCGGGCGCCGGCCAGGCGGAGCATGGCGTCGGCCGCGGTGTCGGCGCCGGCGGCCAGCGGGGCGCCACGGCCGGCGGAGAGCAGGAACAGCACGCGCGGGCGGGCCGGAAGCGTCGCGATATCGGCCTGCACCTGCGCGAGGTCGGCGCGCAGCCGGGCCAGCAGCGGCGACGGGTCGCGGTGCAGGGCGGCGGCGATGGCGGCGATGCGGTCCAGCGCCGCCGTCGGCGCATGCGCTTCCGGCAGGGTGACGATGCGCACCCCGGCGGCGGCGACCTGACGCAGGGCGGCGGGCGGGCCGGCATCGGCGGAGGCGAGGACCAGGCTGGGGCGCAGCGACAGCACCCCTTCCGCCCCCAGCGCCCGCAGATAGCCGGTTTTCGGCAGCGCCGCGGCGGCCTCCGGGTAGCGGCTGGTGAGGTCGGTGCCCACCAGCCGGTCGGCGGCGCCGAGGGCGAACACCGCCTCGGTCACCGCGCCACCCAGGGTGAGGACGCGCTCAGGGGCGGCGGCGGCCGCCAGCAAGGGCGCCAACAGCAGGGCGCGGCGCCTCATCGCGGCGGCAGCCCGGCGCAGAGGGCGCGCCAGTCCGCCAGTTCCGGCCGGCCCGGGTTGCGGGCGCCGAACAGCATGGCGATGGTGGCGCCGGCGGCGTCGAACAGTACCAGCGAGGTGACCGTGCCGTCGTCGGTGGGCTTGGTCACCACCCAGGCGGTGTCGATCGCGGTTTCGCGCAGATGCAGGCTGAACCCCGGATCGAGCACGTTGAACCAGGGGCCGGTCTCGCGCAGCGCCCGCACCGGGCCGGAATGGATCTGGATGCAGCCGGGATTGCCGACGAAGACCATGACCGGCATCGCCGTGGCCGAGGCCGCCAGCAACACGGCGCGCAAGGCCGTGGCCGCAACCGGGCGGGCGCGGGCGGGGCCGGCCAGGCGCAGGGCCTGGGTGCGGGCGACACCGAAGCGGCCGAGCAAGGCGTGGAACGCATGGGTGTCGCGCAGCGCGTCCCAGGCGGCCCGCAGCCCGGCGATGTCGATCGCGGCATCGTCGCGCGAGGCGGCGGGCGGTGTGGGGGCGGCGGCGGCGAAGGGCGGCAGGCCGGGCTCGGCGTGGGTGGCGACCAGGCTGGCCCAGGCATCCGCGTCGGTTTCGGCGGTGGCGAACACCTTGTGGACGGCGGTGCCGTCGGCGGCGAAGCATTGCAGGCTGCGGCGGCCGTTCTGCTCCACCGCCCAGGCGGCGCACCAATTGCCGAGGAACAGGCGCAGGTCGATCGCCTCGCCGACGAACAGCGCCACCTGGCCGCCGCCTTGCAGCGCTCCATAGGTGCCGTGCTTCTCGTGCACCGCGTCGGCGTTGCGGGTGAGCGCCATCACCGGGCCGAGACGGTGCAGGCCGCCGAGCAGGGCGCGCCAGTCCGGCCGCAGGCGGGTGGCAGCGTGGCCATCGTCCGGCGCCACGATATCGGCCTCGGTGACGCCGAGGCGGGCGGCGAGGTCGCGCGGGTACAGGCGCGGCTCGGCGGCGGCCAGGGTGGCGCGGCGGTCGGCCAGGTCGGATGGGCGGGGCATGGGGGTGCTCCTGTTCAACGAAGGGTGAAGCGGACGGGGATTTCGACACGCGATGGCACTGGCTGGCCGCCGCGCTGCCCCGGCTCGAACGCCCAGCCGCCAACGGCATCCAGCGCCGCGCGGTCGAGCATGGGGTGGCCGGAGGAGCGCAGCACGCGCAGGTCGTGCGGGGTGCCGGCGGGGTCCAGCAGGGCGCCGATCAGCGCCTCGCCCTGGGCGCGCAGTTCCACCGCGCGGCGCGGATAGGCGGGCGGGCGCGGCGGCAGGCGGAAACGGGGGTTGGCGATGAGCAGGGGGGCGGCGTCGGCGGGTGGCGATGCCGGAGGTTGGGCGGCGGGCGCGGCGGAGCCGGGGGCGGCGGGTTGGGAAGGGCTGGGTTGGGAGGGCGCGGCTTTGGCAGCGGCGCGCCGAGGCTGCGCCGGCCTGGCTGGGGTTGGCCGGGCCGGGGTTGGCCGGGCCGGGGTTGGCCGGGCCGCAACCGGCTTGGCTGGAGTCGGCGTAGCGGGGATGGGGGCAGCTTGCGGCAAGGCGCGGGCATGCGGCGGCATCGGCGGGGGTGTGGGGATGGGAGGCGGCGCCAGCGTCGGCGGCGGCGGCGCTGCCGGGTCGGCCAGGGTGGCGGCCAACGCGGCGGCGCTGGGCACCGGCACCAGCACCGGGGCGGGCGGGGCTTCCGGGGCCGGGAGCATGGCGGCCAACTCGGCGGCCAGTTCGGTGACCAGCTCGGCGGCCGGGGGCACCACCGGCTCAGCGGGCGGTGGCGGCAGGGGCACCGCCCCGCCCAGCGCCACCGGCGCCGGCGCCGGTGCGGAAATCGGCGCGGACGCCGCCGCGGGTGCGATGGCGAGTTCGACGCTGAAGCCGGGCAGGTTGACGGCGGGCGGCGACGGCGGCGTGACCGGCAGCAGCAGCGTGGCGGCGAGGCCGGCGACCAACAGCGCGGCATGGCCCAGTAGCGAAACCGCCAGTGGTCCGCCTGCCCCCCGCCGCCCGGCAGCCGGCGGCCGGCGCGGCGCTTCCGGCCGCGCCAGCGTGACCGGCGATGCGGCCGGGCGGGGCGCGACGCGCGCGGCTGCCGGCCGGGCCGGCCAGCGCCGCGCGGCGGGCCGCGCGCCGGGGCGCGGAAGGGCCAGGCCCGACACCGTGGCTACCAGCGCGCGGTGGCGTTGACCGCGAAGTAGCGGCCGCGCTGGGTGTAGAGGTCGCGCACCGCGCTGGTGCGCGACAGGCCGTTCACATCCTGCGAGACGATGTATTTGGCGTCGAGCACGTTGAAGATGCCGGCATTGAGCTTGAGGTTGGCGGTCACCTCGTAATGCGCCATCAGGTCCAGCGTGGCGTAGCCGGGGGCCTTGTAGTAGCTGGGGTCGCTGACCCGGTCATGCGCCAGGGCGGCGGTGAGCACCGCATCGGCGCCCAGCCCGGCGCTGCTCTGCCAAGACAGGCCGGCGACCAGCTTGACCGGGTCGATCGAGTCGATCGGCTTGCCGGTGCCGGAATCCTCGCCGCGCGCCCAGGCGAAGGCGCCGCGCAGCGTCCATTGCGGGGTGATCCGCACGTCGCCCTTGGCCTCCATCCCCCAGATCTTCACGTTGGACAGATTGGTGTACTGGAATTGCAGCAGCCCGGCCGGCGAGACGCCGACGGTGCGGGTGTCGATGAAGTTGCCGTACTGGTTGTAGAAGGTGCTGACCTGCCAGGAGGCCCGGTCGTACTTGCCGCGCAGCCCGATTTCCGCGCCGTCCGAGGTTTCGCTCTTCAGCCCGGCATTCGGCAGTATCTGGTAGCCAAAGGCGGCGTTGGTGAAGCCGAAATTGGTGCTGTCATACGGCGGCGGACGGAAGCCGTGCGCGTATTGCGCGTAGACGGAGTATTGCTCGGTGAGATGATAGAGCAGCCCGAGCTTGGGCGACACCGAGACCTGGGAAAGCGGGTGGACCTTGAGGCCGCTGCTGGAGCGGATGAAATCGGCATCCCCGTGCGGGCGCAGGTCGTAGAGGTCCAGCCGCAGCGCGGGCGTGATCTCCAGCCGGCCCAGCCTGATCTCGTCCTGCACGAAGATGCCGGCCTGGGTGGTAGTGGTGTCGGGGAAGTTCTTGTTCGGGAAGGTCTCGGCCGCGACGATGTTGCTGGCCACGCCGGTCACGAGATTGGTTTCGGTGCGCATGCGCGGGCGGCTGCTGGTGGTGACATCGACGCTGGCGCCATAGGTGAAGGCGTGCTCGGCGCCGAATAGCGTGCGGGCGGTGTTGGACTGCAGGTCGGCGCTGAACAGGTCCTGAGTGAAGCCGAAATCCGATCGGCGCAGGCGGTTGGGCGTGGTGGGCGCGGCGCCGCCGCCATAGACGGCGCGGCCGAGCGCGGTCTGCTCGTCGCGGTCCAGCCGCGAATAGGAGGCGCGCAGCCTGACGCTGTCGATGAACAGCACCGGGGCGTCATGCGTCCAGTCCAGCGCCAGGCCGCCGCGCCAGGTGCTGTCGCGGCCATACGAGGACAGCACGTTGCTGCCGGGCGTGAAGCCGGCGGGGGCGGTGTTGACCTCCTCGGTGTGCAGCTCGGTGGCGGTGCGGCGCTGGGTGTAGTCGCCGGTGAGGCGGATGGTGTCGGCGTCGGTGGCGTGGACCACCATGCGGGCCAGCAGCGCGTTCGACTGGTAGACCTGCGGATTGGCCTTGATGCCGCCGTTGGTCTGCACCTCGTGCCCGTCGCGGCGGGTGTAGAGCAGCATGAACTCGGTCTTGCCGGTGCGGGCGGCGCCGGTGAGGGTCTCGGCGAGCGAGTTGTCGGCGCCGGAATAGCCGAGCTTGCCGCTGAAATAGAGGTCGCGGCCGGTGGCGTCGAGGTAGTCGGCCGGGTCCTTCAGGATGTAGTTGACGACGCCACCCAGCGCGTCGGACCCATACAGGGCGCTGGCGGGGCCGCGCAGAATCTCGATGCGCTTGATGGTGCCGAGGTCGGTGAAGTCGCGGGTATAGGTGCCGGCGCCGGTATTGGTGCCGGGAAAGTCCTGCACGCGCAGCCCGTCCTGCAGCACCAGCACGCGGTTGCCGCCGATGCCGCGGATCACGTAGTTGGTCTGCCCGCCGCGGGCCGGCTGGTTGCCGACGGTGACGCCGGGTTCGTAGCGCACCACGTCGGACGGGCGGATGGCGCCCTGGCGCTCCAGCTGCACGTCGTCGGTGATGGTGACGGTGGCGGGCACCTGGTCGATCGGCCTGGCGCCACGGGTGGCGGTGACGCCGACCGTCGGCAGGGTGGTGGCGCCTTGCGGGTCCGGCTGCTGCGCCAGGGCGGTGGCGGGCAGGGTCAACAGGGCAGCGGTGAGCAGATGGCGGGAGGCCATGCCAGGGATCGTCCTTCGAGGGGGAAGACCTGGCTGGCGGTGCCCGCGGCGCGAGGCGCTCGGCGGGACGGGCTGGCTGGGCGGAAAGGCGGGCTACTTGGTCAGGATCAGCTTGTTGCTGCTGGTAAGCTTGAGGCGGTAGGTCTCGGCGCCGTGCTGGATCAGCACCTCGCGGGTGCCGGCGAGCAATTCGGCGCTGTTGATGGCGGGCGGGCCGGTGCCGGGATGCGGCGCCTGGGCGGGCGCCGGGGTGGTGTCATTCATGATGGCTCCGTCTGCCGGCGGATCGATCGCCGGTTGATATGCGTTGACGGCGATGGGTAACGCAATTGCGAGTGAATTGCAATTGGAGTATGCGGCAGATCACCCGCCCCCCGCCGGGCGGGGCAACGGCAGCAGCACGAAGCCTCGATCGTCGGCGCCTTAGCGGACCGCCTTAGCGGAACAGCGCCACCGGGATTTTGCACGAGCGGATCAACTCGGTGGTGGTGGAGCCGATCACCAGGCTGCGGATACGGGAATGGCCGTAGGCGCCCATCACCAGCAGATCGATGCCGTCGGCTTCGACCCGGCGGGCGATCGCGGCGTCGGCCGGGCCGGGCACGATATCGGCCTGCACCACATAGCCGGCGGCGCACAACAGGGACACGGCATCGTCCAGGCGCCTGCGCGTCTCGGGTGTATCCGCGCCCGCGGTGAGCAGCCGACAGTCCAGCCCGTCGAAGATCGGACTTCTGGCGACGTGATCCACTGCCTTCAGGCAGCGTGGCGAAATCGGCCGCCTCGCCGCGCTTGCCGATCACGATCATATCGGCGCCAATCTCGAATTCCCGCACCGTCTCCACCAACTCGCCGTGGCGCGGCTTTGTGGCGACATCGACCACGCCAGCGGCTGCCAGGCGCGCGCGAGCCTCGTCCAGCAGCAATCGGCCCCGTCGCTGGGCGAACTTGGATTTCTGTTCGTCCAGGCCGGCCAGTTCACCCGGCAGCGTGTCGCGCGCCTCCGCACCCAGCGTGCCGCTGAAATCGGCGAGCGCCATTGCCACATCGCGCCGGCCGAGCACGTGCAGCACCTCCACCGACGCGCCGCATAGGGCAGCACCAGCCACAGCGTCGCCAGGGTGCGCGGCACCCGCGGCAGCAGGAACACCGGCAAGATGGAGGACAGTTGGCGCATGTCGCCCACACTACGGATGTCCATCTTCAGCGGCAGCGAGATGGCGGTCAGCACGATAATGCGGATCAGCAGCGAGGGCACCGCCTTGGTCAGCCGCGGGAACAGCTAGATGACGGCAAGCCCGCGCGCGACCATCACATAGGTCAGCGATGGCATGTTGGTCAGTTCCGGCAGCTGCGCCATGAAGATCCGGATCGCAATGATCCGCGCAACTCAAATCAGAGTGGCCTCATGGAGGAGAAGGCACCGAAAAATTTTATCTCGCCAATGGGCTGCCGTATGTTGCCGTGAATCAGGGCTTGATTCGAAGCCCCGAATCGACTTTGACCATGGGCACTCAGATTCAGGTGCAGCAGCCCATGGACGCGCTGGTCACGACTTGGTTGCGGTTTGCGGCCTGCCTCGGCATTGTCGCCGCGGCGGCGCCGCAACTGTGCCACAGCGCCGACGTGATTTCCGACAAGACCGGCCTGTCCGGCAACTGGATCTGCCTGGTTCTGTTGGCCATTGCAACGTCGCTGCCGGAACTCGTGACCGGGGCCAGCGCGGTCACGCTTACCGGGTCGGTGGACATTGTCGTTGGCGATGCGCTGGGGTCCTGTGTGTTCAACCTGCTGATCCTGGCCGTGGCGGACTTCGCGCAGCGAGGGGAGAGCATGTATCGTCGTGTCGGCCTGGCCATGTGCCGTCGGCCGGCTTCGGCGTCATGCTGATCGGGTTCGTCGGCATGAACATCCTGCTGCGGGGCCAGGGTTTGGCGTTCCCGATCGGGCATGTCGGTGGCAGTGCGGCGATCATCGCGCCGTTCTATGTCATCGCCATGCGTGCGATGTTCCTGCATGGCTGACACTCCCGCCAGGGTGCCGCCATGGCACGCGATGGGCGCGGCAGCGGTGCTGCGCCAGCTCGGCGCGGACACGGCGCGGGGGCTCACCGAGGCGGCCGCGGCGGGGCTTCTGGCGGAGCACGGACCGAACGCCATCCGCGAACGGACCGCCCGCGGGCCGTGGCGCATGGCGCTTGGCCAGTTCACCAACTTCATGACGCTGATACTGATCGCCGCCGCGCTGGTCGCCGGCCTGGTCGGCGAGGCCGGCGACACGATCGCCATCGTCGCCATCGTGGCGCTGAACGCGGTGGTCGGCTTCATCCAGGAATACCGTGCCGCCAATACCCTCGCATCGCTGCGCCGCATGGCCGCCGGCCAGGCGACGGTGGTGCGCGGCGGCGTGGCGCAGAGCGTTTCCGCCGCCGCGCTGGTGCCCGGCGACATCGTGCTCCTGGAGGCCGGCAATGCAATCCCGGCCGACCTTCGGCTGATCGAGGTGCATGCCCTGAAACTGGGGGAAGCGGCGCTCACCGGCGAATCCGTCCCGGTCGAGAAGAGCAGCGGGCCGCTGGCCGAAACCGAACTGACGCTCGGCGACCGGACGAACATGGCCTACAAGGGCACGGCGGTGCTGTTCGGACGCGGCCGCGGCGTGGTGGTCGCGACCGGGATGGCCACGGAGCTTGGCCGCATCGCCGGCATGCTCGCCGAGACGCCGGAGACACTGACCCCTTTGCAGCGACGCCTGTCGGTGCTCGGGCGCCATCTGGCTCTCGCCGCTGTGGCGATCTGCGTGGTGATCCTGGCCATCGGCATCCTGCGCGGCGAACCGCCCTTGCACATGCTGCTGACCGCGCTGAGCCTGGCGGTGGCGGCGATCCCCGAGGCGCTGCCGGCGGTGGTGACCGTGCTGCTGGCGCTGGGCGCACGGCGGATGGTGCAGGCCAACGCCCTGATCCGGCGCCTGCCGGCGGTGGAGACGCTGGGGTCCGTCTCCGTCATCTGCTCGGACAAGACCGGCACACTGACCGAGAACCGGATGCAGGCGACCGAGGCAGTGCTGTGGTCGGGGCGCCAGGAGGTCGCGGCGCTGGACGGGGCGCGGATGCCGGATGCGCGTCTGCTGGAGGCGATGGCGCTGTGCAGCGACGTGGCACCCGGCAGGGATGGCGCGCCGAACGGCGACCCCACGGAACTCGCGCTGTGGCAGGCAGCCCGGGCCGCCGGGCATGACGGAACGGTGCTGGCGGCCGCTACGCCACGCGTGATGGAGATGCCGTTCGACTCGGAGCGCATGCGCATGACCACGTTCCACCGGGCGCCCGCTGGCCTGGTGGCCTACACCAAGGGCGCGCCCGAGGTCGTGCTGGCGCGCTGCGCCCGCGTTGCCACCGTCGATCGCACCGCGCCCTGCGACCCTGCCCAGATGCTGCAGGCCGCGCATCGCATGGCCGACGACGGGCTGCGCGTGCTGGCCTTCGCCTTCCGCCACTGGGACAGCCTGCCCGCCGCCGACGACGCCGAGGCTGAACAGGACCTGACGCTGCTCGGCCTGATCGGCCTCATCGACCCGCCGCGCCCGGAGGCCCGCGCCGCGGTTGCCACCTGCAATGCCGCCGGGATCGTGCCGGTCATGATCACCGGCGACCACCCCGCCACCGCGCTCGCCGTTGCCCGCGCGCTCGGCATCGCCGGGCCGACCGACCACGCGACCACCGGCAGTGCGCTCGCCGCCATGCCGGACGACGAACTGGCTCGCAAGGTGGCGGGCCTGCGTGTCTATGCCCGCGTCGATCCCGCGCAGAAGATCCGCATCGTCGCGGCGCTCCAGCACGGCGGTGCGCTGGTGGCGATGACCGGCGACGGGGTCAACGACGCGCCGGCCCTGGCGCGGGCGGATATCGGCGTCGCGATGGGGCGCGGCGGCACCGACGTGGCGCGCGACGCGGCCAGCCTGGTCCTCCTGGACGACAACTTCGCCACCATCGTCGTAGCCGTGCACGAGGGCCGGCGCATCTACGACAACATCCGCAAGTTCGTGCGCTACGCCGTCACCTGCAACTCGGCCGAGATCTGGACCATCTTCCTCGCCCCCTTCCTGGGCCTGCCGGTGCCGCTGCTGCCGATCCAGATCCTGTGGATCAACCTTGTCACCGATGGCCTGCCGGGCCTCGCCCTGGCCGCCGAGCCCGCCGAGCGGCTGACGATGCAGCGCCCGCCCCGCCCGGCGCAGGAGAGCATGTTCGCACGCGGCATGGGGCGGCACATCATCTGGGTCGGCCTGCTCATGGCCGGCATCGCCCTGCTGACCCAGGTCGTCGCCATGGGCCAAGGACCCGCGCACTGGCAGACGATGGTGTTCACCGTGCTCACCCTCTCGCAGCTGGGCCACGTGCTGGCGATCCGCTCCGAACGCGACTCATTGTTCCGCCAGGGGGTGATGACCAACAAGCCAATGCTGCTGGCCGTGCTCGTGACGGTCGCGCTGCAGATGGCGGTGGTCTATGCGCCGCCCCTGAACGCCATCTTCGGCACCGAGCCGCTTTCGGTGATCGAATTGGCAGGCTGCTTCGCGCTGTCCAGCATCGTGTTCATCGCCGTCGAGATCGAGAAGCTGGTGCTGCATCCGGCCCGGTCGCCAAAATAGGGCACGGAAAAGGACGAAAAAATCCGCCGAGCTGCGCCAAGCCCCTCGCCAGCCCCCTGCCCAGGCTGATACCGCATCGCCGGCAGTTCGTGCCGCCGCGGCCGCGCGTGGTATCGCCCGCGACGGCCGTGTGGCGAAGGAAGTCCGTCGGACGTGCTCACCGAGCCATCGGCCGCGTCCGCCGTCATCGCGCCGGGCCATAATGCCGCATTCCGAGGCAAGGAGCACCCGCCCCCGGGCCGCGGCTCAGACGTCCAGGTTGGCCACCTTCAGCGCGTTGCCGACAATGAAGTCGCGCCGGGGTTCCACCACGTCGCCCATCAGGGTGGAGAACACCCCCTCGGCGTCGTCCTTGTCGCCGACCTCCACCTGCAGCAGCGTGCGCACCGCCGGGTCCAGCGTCGTCTTCCACAGCTGGTCCGGGTTCATCTCGCCCAGCCCCTTGAAGCGCTGGATGGTCAGGCCGCGGCGGCCCTGAGCGATGATGCGGTCGAACGCGCTGGCCGGGCCGTGCGCCACCGCCTCGGCGCTGTCCAGCTTCAGCCGGGCGGGCTCGGCGAACCGGCGGGCCAGTTCGCCCGCGCGCTCGTTCAGCCAACGTGCCTCGGCGCTGCGCAGGGTCGCGGCGTCCAGCGTGTGCGCCTCCGCCACGCCGCGCACCATGCGGCGCATCGTCAGCCCCCCGGCCAGCGGCGCCACCACCCAGCTCCGCTCGGCGGGCAGCGAGATCGCGTTCAGCCGTGCCTGCAACACCGCCGACACCTCGGTGACCCGCCCGGCATCCGGCGTCAGCGCCCCGGCGATCGCCGCCTGCTCCAGCAGCGCCACCGGCACCAGCGTGGACAGCCGGCGCAGCCGTTGCCCGGCCTCGCGCAGCCAGGCCGCCTCGGCATCCAGTTCCGGGCCGGCGAACACGTCGCCATTGGCATAGGTCAGCCGCGCCTCGGCCAGCACCTTGTCCAGCAGGAAGCGCTCCAGCGCCGCGTCGTCCTTCAGATAGCGTTCGTCATTGCCGCGCTTGGCGCGGTACAGCGGCGGCTGGGCGATATACAGGTGCCCGCGCTCCAGCAGCTCCGGCATCTGGCGGAAGAAGAACGTCAGCAGCAGCGTGCGGATATGCGAGCCGTCCACATCGGCGTCGGTCATGATGACGATGCGGTGGTAGCGCAGCTTGGTGATGTCGAAGCCGCCCTGCTCCGGCTCGCCGCGCCCGATGCCGGTGCCCAGCGCGGTGATCAGCGTGCCGATCTCGGCGCTGCCCAGCATGCGGTCGAAGCGCGCGCGCTCCACGTTCAGGATCTTGCCCTTCAGCGGCAGGATCGCCTGGAACTTGCGGTCCCGCCCCTGCTTGGCCGAGCCGCCGGCGCTGTCGCCCTCGACGATGAAGATCTCGCATTTCGCCGGGTCGCGCTCCTGGCAGTCGGCCAGCTTGCCCGGCAGGGTGGAGACGTCCAGCACGCCCTTGCGCCGCGTCAGCTCGCGCGCCTTGCGGGCCGCCTCGCGCGCCGAGGCGGCGTCCATCACCTTCTGGATGATGCTCTTGGCCTCGCGCGGATGCGTCTCGAACCAGTGCGACACGGCATCGGCCACGGCGGCCTGCACCACAGGCTGCACCTCGGAGGAAACCAGCTTGTCCTTGGTCTGGCTGGAGAATTTCGGGTCCGGCACCTTCACCGACAGCACCGCCGTCATGCCCTCGCGCATGTCGTCGCCGACCAGGGCGAGGCTGTCCTTCTTGCCCATGCCCTCGGCGTATTTGGTCACCACGCGGGTCAGCGCCTGGCGAAATCCGGCCAGATGGGTGCCGCCGTCGCGCTGCGGGATGTTGTTGGTGAAGCACAGCATCGTCTCGTGGAAGCTGTCGTTCCACGACAGCGCGAACTCCACGCGGATATCGGCCATGTTCACGCCCGGCGCGCCCTCGCGCGCGGTCACGCTGATCGGGGCGTTGATCACCGGCGTCTTGGCGCGGTCCAGCCAGGCGACGAAGGCGACCAGCCCGCCCTCGTAGAAGAACGTCGTCTCCACCGCCGGCGCGTGCCGCTCGTCGCGCAGCACGATGGTCAGCCCGGAATTTAGGAAGGCCAGCTCGCGCAGCCGGCGCTCCAGCACCGCGAAATCGAACTCCACCTTGGTGAAGGTGCCGGTGCTGGGCTTGAAGGTCACCTCGGTGCCGGTCGGCCCGTCGGACGGCCCCACCACGCAGAGCGGCGCCTCGGCATCGCCGTGGCGGAAGCGGATGAAATGCTCCACCCCGTTTCGCCAGATGCGCACCTCCATCCATTCCGACAGCGCGTTCACCACCGCGGCGCCCACGCCGTGCAGGCCGCCCGAGACCTTGTAGGAGTTCTGGTTGAACTTGCCGCCGGCATGCAGTCGCGTCAGCACCACCTCGGCGGCGGACACGCCCTCCTCGGAATGGATGTCGGTGGGGATGCCGCGGCCGTTGTCGCGCACGGTCACGCTGCCGTCGCCGTTCAGCACCAGCGAGACCTGGTCGGCGAAGCCCGCCTGCGCCTCGTCCACGGCGTTGTCGATGATCTCGAAGGCCATGTGGTGCAGGCCGGAACCGTCATCGGTATCGCCGATATACATCCCCGGCCGCTTGCGAACCGCATCCAGCCCGCGCAGCACGGAGATGGAGGAGGCGTCGTACGCATCGGGAATCGAGGGGTCGGAATCGGGGGTCGGCGCGGCGGTGTCACTCATGCCGGCTTGGTGCTCCAGAGTGTATCGGGAAAGCCGGAATTATAGAGCAGATGCGCGGATTTAGCCACCTCCGTCGCCGGATGCGGCGGGGACGGAGGGCGGCAAGGCAAAGGCAGGCGCCGGGCTCTGCCCGGACCCGCCAGGGGCCGAGCCCCTGGACCTCAACCCTTTGAGATATCATGGCTTAAAATATCGAGGTCCAGGGGCTCGGCCCCCGATACTTCATATATGGGCGGGGCGCGGGGCAGCGCCGCTCAGGCCCCTGGCGCCGGAAACGCCGGATCGGCATCCAGCCCCTCGTCCCCGGTGCGCACCCCCTCCGCGACCCCACGCAACGGCGCGAACACATCGCTGTCCGTACCGGTCATGAAACACTGCGCCGGCCCGGCGACGAGGGCCGCGAACAGGGCGGCGCGGCGGCCCGCGTCCAGATGCACCACCGGCTCGTCCAGCAGCAGCAGCGGCGCCGCCCCGCGCGCCTCGGCCAGCAACGCGGCATGGGCCAGCACCACGCCGATCAGCAGCGCTTTCTGCTGGCCAGTGCTGGCCAGTGCCGCCGGCAGGCCGCTGGCGGCATCCTCCAGGCCCATATCGGCGCGGTGCGCGCCCAGGGCGGAGGAACCGCTGGCCGCATCCGCCCCGCGCCCGGCCTCCAGGGCGCCGCGCAGCCAGTCCTCCACCTCCAGCGCCGGGCGCTCGGCCAGCCGCGCCGCGATCGGGCACAGCAGCGCCATCCGGGCCTGCGGAAAAGCACCGGCCGGCGTCGCGTTCAGCCGCGCCACCAGCCCCATGCGCGCGGCGGTCGCAGCCACCGCGTGGCGCGCCATGGACTCCTCCAGCCCGGCCAGCCAGGCCCGGTCGTCCCGCCGCTCCGCCAGCAGGCGGTTGCGCTGCGCCATCGCGGTGTCGAACGCCGCCACCTCGCGGGCATGGCCGGGCTCCAGCGCAAAGGTCAGCCGGTCAAGGAAGCGCCGCCGGCCGGAAGGCCCCTCCTGGAACAGCCGGTCCATCTGCGGCGTCAGCCACACCGCGGCGGCATGGGCGGCCAACTCCGCCTGGCTGCGCGGCGCCACCCCATCGAGCCGGAACACCCGCCGGTCGGCCGGCCCATCGGGCGGGGTGCCGGTGGCGATCTCCACCGGCCCCTCGGGCGTGGCGAAGCGGCCGTTCACGGCCCAGGCAGTGGCGCCACGGCGCACCAGGTCGCCGATCCGCGCGCCGCGCAGCCCACGGCCGGGCACCAGCAGCGAGATCGCCTCCAGCAGGTTGGTCTTGCCGCTGCCATTGGCGCCGGCGATCACCACGATCCGCCCGGCCGGCTGCCAGGTCAGCCTCGCATAGCTGCGGAACTGGCTGAGGCTGAGGCGCAGCAGGCGCAGCGCGGGCACGGCGGGCGGGCGAGTCTGGCCCGCCGTCGTCAGACCCTCATCGGCATCAGCACATACAGCGCGCTGCTGTCCGCGGCATCCTGCACCACGGTGGGGGCGGCGCCGTCGGCGAAGCGGAACTCCACCTGGTCGGTGATCTGGTCGGTGATGTCGTTGAGGTAGCGCGCCTGGAAGCCGATCTCCAGCGGGCCGGACTCGTATTTCACCCGGTCGCCGTCCAGTTCCTCGGTCGCCGTCCCCTGCTCGGGGCTGGAGGCGGACAGCACCAGCAGGTCGCGCGCCAGCGACAGCTTCACCGGGCGCGAACGCTCCGACGAAATCGCCGCCACGCGCGCCACCGCGTCGGAGAAGTCCTTCTTGCCGACGCGCAGCACCTTGTCGTTGTCGCGCGGGATCACCCGCTCGTATTCCGGGAAGGTGCCGTCGATCAGCTTGCTGGTCAGCGTGATGGCGCCGACGCGGAACTGGATGCGGGTGTCCGACAGCGCCACCTCCACATCCGAGGTCACCTCGTCCAGCAGCTTGCGCAGTTCGTTGATGGTCTTGCGCGGCACGATCACGCCGGGCATCGAGGCCGCGCCCTCCGGCAGCGGCTCCTCCACCCGGGCCAGCCGGTGGCCGTCGGTGGCCACCGCGCGCAGCACCGGCACGCCGTCGCTCTCGCCGGCATGCAAGTAGATGCCGTTGAGGTAGTAGCGGGTTTCCTCGGTGCTGATGGCGAAGCGCGTGCGATCGATCAGCGCGCGCAGCGTATGCGCCGGCAAGGCGAATTTATGCGGCAGCGTGCCGGCGGTCATCGAGGGAAAATCCTCGGTCGGCAGCACCACCAGGCTGGTCGCATAGCGCCCGGCCCGCAGCGCGAGCTGCGCGTCCCCGCCCGGGCAGTCCAGCTCCACCTCCGCGCCGTCGGGCAGCTTGCGCACGATCTCGTACAGCGTGGAGGCCGGCGCGGTGCAGGCGCCGTTGCGGCTGGTGGCGGCGGCCACGTCCTCGACGACGGCGATTTCCATGTCGGTGGCGGTCAGGGTCAGCTTGCCGTCGCGCACGGCGATCATGACGTTGGCGAGGATGGGGATGGTGTTGCGCTTCTCCACCACGCTCTGCACATGGGCAAGCGCCCGCAGAAGGGTCGCGCGGTCGGCCTTGAACTTCATCGGGTCATCCTCTTGGACCGGCCTCTGGGTAAGCTGGACAGGCGAGCCCCCGCGCCAGCGAATCGGTCGTCCACTGTAGCAACCCGGTGATACGCCGCAAAGCCGGGATTCGCCTAGGATTCAAGCATCCGGCGCAGCAACTCCACATCCTCGGCGAAGGAACTGTCCACCGCCATCAGTTCGGCCACCCGGCTCACCGCATGCATCACCGTGGTGTGGTCGCGGTTGCCGAACTTGCGGCCGATCTCGGGCAGGGAGCGGCTGGTGAGTTGCTTGGCCAGGTACATCGCCACCTGCCGCGGCCGGGCCACCGCGCGCGCCCGCCGGGCGGAGGACATGTCGGTCAGCCGGATGTTCCAGTGCTCGGACACCCGGCGCTGGATCTCCTCGATCGTCACCCGCCGGTCATGCGCCTTGAGGATGTCGTGCAGCACCTCCTGGGTGGCCTCCAGCGTCACCGCGCGGCCGAACAGGTTGGCATGCGCGATCAGCCGGTTCAGCGCGCCTTCCAGCTCACGCACGTTGCTGGTGATCTTGTGCGCCAGGAACTCCAGCACCTTCTGCGGCACCGGCACCCCGGCGCGCGCCGCCTTGGCCTCCAGGATGGAGATGCGCAGCTCGTACGTGGTCGCGTGCAGATCGGCCACCATGCCGCAGCCCAGCCGCGTGCGCACCCGCTCCTCAAGCCCGCTCAGATCGGAGGGCGACTTGTCGGCCGACACCACGATCTGCTTGCCGGCATCGACCAGCGCGTTGAAGGTGTGGAAGAACTCCTCCTGGGTCGTATCCTTCCCGATCAGGAACTGCAGGTCGTCGATCATCAGCACATCGACGCTGCGCAGCTCCTCCTTGAACTCCATGGTGGACTTGCTGCGGATCGCCGCGATGAAGCGGTACATGAACTTCTCGGCCGACATATAGGCCACGCTGACCGGCCCGCCCGGCCGGGCGCTGTCGGTCAGGTCCCAGGCGATGGCGTTCATCAGGTGGGTCTTGCCCAGGCCGACGCCGCCATACAGGAACAGCGGGTTGAAGCCATGGCTGGCCGGCGCATCGGCCACCCGGCGGGCGCAGGCATAGGCGAATTCGTTCGGCTTGCCGACCACAAAGCTGTCGAACGAGAAGCGCGGATCCAGCAGCCCGCCATCCACCGCCCGCTCGGCCCGCTCCTCGCCCCGGCCCGCCTCACCCCGCGCCACTTCGCCGCGCGCCACTTCGGCAACCGGCGCCGGGGGGCTCGCGGATTCCGCCAGCGCCGGGCCGTTCGCCGCCTCCTCGGCCGGCGGCTGGCTGCCCACCAGCGTCAGGCCGCCGAACCGCAACTCCACCCGGCGCACCCGCCGGTTCTCCGCCTGCCACAGCGTGCTCAGCCGGTCGCCGTAATGGCTACGCACCCAGTCGCGCAGGAAGCGCGACGGCAGCGTCACGGTGATCTCGTCGCCATGCAGCCCCACCAGCGTCATCTGCCGCAGCCAGGTGCGGTATTCGACGTCGCCGACCTCCTGCTGCAGGCGGCCGCGCACGCGGGCCCACTGGGCGGCAAGCTGCGGCTCCGCAGGAACTGCCTGTTCCGCCATCATGCCCGCCTCCCGCTCGACCCCGCCATTAACCACGATACACTCACCCCATCGCGCCGGCGGGTGCCGTCGGCGCGCAGTTTCAGGCCCCACCCTTCATGCGGGCGGACGAAGATATTGGACGGAACCAGGAACCCAGCGGGTCGCCGGCCAGTAATGATTAGGGGGATTCAGGTGGCGAGGCAATCGAAAATCGATGCCTCGCAATACTACCTATACCGCGGCGCGACAAACCAAGTAATCATTCATGCTTACTTGCGCGCGACCACATCGCGCATGAACATCGCCGCGTATGTGCCTGAAAGGTGCGTCGAACTGCCCCGACCGGCCCGATCCCCACAACATCGCGGGAAGCAGGAACCAGGCCGGGGGCGGCGTCGCACCCCCGGGCCGGGCCTCAGTTGACGGCCAGCGCCTTGATTCGGGCCGAAAGACGCGACAGCTTGCGCGCCACCGTGTTCTTGTGCGTCACACCCTTCGTGGTGCCACGCTGCATCTCCGGCTGCGCCACCCGCAGCGCCTCGGCCGCGGCCGCCTTGTCGCCACCGGCGATCGCTTCCTCGACCTTCTTCACGAAGGTGCGCACGCGGGACCGGCGGGCGGTGTTGCGCTCGTTGCGGCGCTCGTTCTGGCGGATGCGCTTACGCGCCGAAGCAGTATTGGCCATTGGATCTCTTCAGACACAGGGGGAAAACCGACCGGACAGAAACCATCCGGCAGGCGATACGGGCAAGGGGGCGGTTCTAGGCACAGGCCGCGGCGGAGTCAAGAAACCAGGCCCCGCCGCAGGGCAACCCGCCCCCGCGCCACGGGCCGGAGGGCGTCACCCCCGTCCGAAGCTCGGCTTGCGCTTCTCGGCGAAGGCCGCCATGCCCTCGCGCTGGTCCGGCGTGCCGAACAGCGACAGGAACAGCCGCCGCTCGAACCGCACGCCTTCCACCAGCGTGCTCTCGAAGGCGCGGTTCACCGCCTCCTTGCCCATCGCCACCGCCACCGACGACAGTGCGGCGATCTTGGAGCCGATCTTCACGGCCTCGGCGATCAGCATGTCGGCCGGCACCACCCGCGTCACCAGGTTGGCCCGCTCCGCCTCCGCCGCGTCCATCATCCGCCCGGTCAGCACCATCTCCATCGCCTTGGACTTGCCCACCGCGCGGGTCAGCCGCTGGCTGCCGCCTGCCCCCGGGATCACCCCCAGGTTGATCTCCGGCTGCCCGAACTTCGCGGTATCGGCGGCGATGATCATGTCGCACATCATCGCCAGCTCGCAGCCGCCGCCCAGCGCGAAGCCGGCCACCGCGGCGATCACCGGCTTTTTGACCTGCAGCACCGTCTCCCACCGCCCGCCGATGAAATCGTGCAGGAAAACATTGGGATACGAGCGGTCCTTCATCTCCTTGATGTCCGCCCCGGCGGCGAACGCCTTCTCCGAGCCGGTCAGCACGATGGCCGCGATCGCCGGATCGGCGTCGAACGCCAGCAGCTGCGTGCCCAGCTCGTCCATCAGCTGGTCGCACAGCGCGTTCAGCGCCTGCGGCCGGTTCAGCCGGATCAGGCCGACCGCCCCCTGCGTCTCAACCAGGATCATGTCCGGCATCTCGCGCTCCTTCAGAATGCGAGGCGGTTCTAGCTAGCGCTGGGTGCGCGGGCAATAGAACGTGCTGCGCCCCGCCTGCACCAGCCGCGCCACCCCGGCACAGCCCGGCAGCCCCGGGCAATGCGCGCAGGGCTCGCCCTCGCGGCCATACACCTTCCAGGCGTGCTGGAAATACCCCAGCTCCCCGTCCGGCTGCACATAGTCCCGCAGGCTGGACCCGCCGGCCGCGATCGCCTCGGTGAGCGTCGCCTTGATCTCGCGCACCAGCCGCGCCGCCCGCGCCCCGCCCACGCTCCCGGCCAGCCGGCGCGGCGAGATCCCGGCCCGGAACAGCGCCTCGCACACATATATATTGCCCAGCCCCGCCACCGTCCCCTGGTCCAGCAGCGCCGCCTTGATCGGCGTCCGCCGCCCGGCCAGCGCCGCTGACAGCATCGCGGCGTTGAACCCCTCCCCCAGCGGCTCCGGCCCCAGCCCGGCCAGCAGGCGGTGGGAGTCCTCCATCTCCGTCGGCATCAGGTCCACGGAGCCGAACCGGCGCGGGTCGATGAAGCCCACCCGCACCCCCTCCTCGGTCTCCAGCGTCATGTGCTCATGCGCGGGCGCCGCGTTGGGCAGGGCGGGGCCGATCAGCATCCGCCCGGACATGCCCAGATGGATCAGCACGCTGTCCTCGCCCCCGAGGCGCATCAGCATGTATTTGGCCCGCCGGCGGAACCCCAGCACCCGCGCCCCGGTCAGCCGCTCGGCCAGCCCGGGCGGAAACGGCCAGCGCAGCCCCGCCCGGTGCACCGCCGCGCGCCGGATCACCCGCCCCTCCAGCACGCCCTGCAGGCCACGCATCACGGTTTCGACTTCGGGGAGTTCCGGCATGGTCCGGCACGCTATAGAGTGCCCGCATGAGCGACAATGCCGGACCACAGGACGTCATCGATTTCGGCTTCCGCCAGGTGCCCAAGGAGGCCAAAAAACCCCTGGTCCGCGCGGTGTTCGACAGCGTGGCCCCGCGCTACGACCTGATGAACGACCTGATGTCGCTCGGCATCCACCGCGCCTGGAAGCAGGTCTTCGCCACCGCGCTGGACCCGCGCCCCCACCGCACCCTGCTCGACCTCGCCGGCGGCACCGGGGATATCAGCTTCGGCTGGCTGGCGCGCGGCGGCGGCTCGGCCATCCTGTCGGACATCAACCCCTCCATGCTCGCGGTCGGGCGAGACCGCGCGATGGCCAAGGGCTTCGCCGCCAACCTCGCCTTCCTCACCGCCGACGCCGAGCGCCTGCCGCTGCCCGATGCCTGCATGGACACCGTCTCCATGGCCTTCGGCCTGCGCAACTGCACCGACAAGGACGCCGTGCTGCGCGAGGCCCACCGCGTGCTCCGCCCCGGCGGCCGCTTCCTCTGCCTGGAATTCTCCCGCGTGCAGGTCGCCGCCCTGGCGCCGCTCTACGATGCCTGGTCCTTCCGCGTGCTGCCCCGCCTCGGCCAGGCCTTCGCCGGCGACGCCGACAGCTACCAATACCTCGCCGAAAGCATCCGCATGTTCCCCGACGCCGATACCCTGGCCGGGATGATGCGCGCGGCGGGGCTGTCGCGAGTGCAGGTGCGCATCCTCTCGGGGGGGATCGCGGCGATTCATTCGGGGTGGCGGTTGTGAAGGAAGATCTTCTTCTTGTGAACAAAAAGAGGCAAAAAAACTTTTTCCTCGCTGGAGTCCCAGCATCTAGAACTTCCTAAACGAATAAAAGTTTTTTGGTTCTTTTTTTCAAAAAAGAATCCTTCCTTTCTTTACGAGGCCCCGAATGACCCTCTCCGGCAAGCGCGTCCTGCTCATCATCGCCGGCGGCATCGCGGCGTATAAATCCATCGAGTTGGTCCGCCTGCTGCGCAAGCAGGGCTGCGCCGTGCGCTGCGTGCTCACCAAAAACGCCGCCGAATTCGTCACCCCCCTCACCTTGCAGGCGCTCAGCGAGGACCGCGTCTACACCGACCTGTTCTCCCTCACCGACGAGAGCGAGATGGGCCATATCCAGCTCTCCCGCGGCGCCGACCTGCTGGTGGTGGCGCCGGCCACCGCCGACCTGCTGGCCCGCATGGCCACCGGCCGCGCCGACGACCTGGCCTCCACCGTGCTGCTGGCCACCGACAAGCCGGTGCTGGTGGCCCCGGCAATGAACGTGCGGATGTGGCTGCACGCCGCCACCCAGGCCAACATGGCCACGCTGCGGGCGCGCGGCATCGCCGTCATCGGGCCGGACGAGGGCGCCATGGCCTGCAACGAATACGGCCCCGGCCGACTCGCCGAGCCGCACGCCATCCTCGATGCCGTCACCGCCCTGCTCGCCCCCGCGCCACGGCCCCTGTCCGGCCGCCACGTGCTGGTCACCAGCGGCCCGACGCATGAGCCGATCGACCCGGTGCGCTACATCGCCAACCGCAGCTCCGGCCGCCAGGGCCACGCCATCGCCGCCGCCCTGGCCGCGCTGGGCGCCCGCGTCACCCTCGTCAGCGGCCCCACCACCCAGCCCGACCCGGCCGGCGTCGCCACCATCCGCGTGGAGACCGCCCGCGAGATGCTCGCCGCCTGCCAGGCCGCCCTGCCCGCCGACGCCGCCATCTTCGCCGCCGCCGTCGCGGACTGGCGCATCGCCCACGAATCCGACCTGAAGCTCAAGAAAACCCCGGACGGCGCGCCCCCGACCCTCGCCCTGGTGCCCAACCCCGACATCCTGGCCACCCTCGCCGCCCCCGGCCCCAGCCGCCCCCGCCTGGTGGTGGGCTTCGCCGCCGAAACCCACGAGCTGCGCACCCACGCCCAGGACAAGCGCCGCCGCAAGAACGCCGACTGGATCGTCGCCAACGACGTGAACCCGGCCACCGGCATCATGGGCGGCGGCGAGAACGAGGTGCACCTGGTCACCGAGGCGGGCATCGAGGACTGGCCCCGGCTGGACAAGGGTGAGGTCGCCAAGCGGCTGGCGCAGCGTATCGCGGCGGCTTTGGCAGAACAGTAAGTGTTCTTTTGTGAACAAAAGAACCAAAAAATTTTATCCGTTTAGGTATAAGCCCAACGAATAAAGTTTTTTTGCTTCTTTTTGTTCACAAAAAGAAGACCTTCCTTCCTCAATACATATGCTGCCCGCCATTGATCGACAGCGTGGACCCGGTGATGAAATCCCCATCCTCGGCGGTCAGGAACACCACCCCGCGCGCGATGTCGTGCGCCCGGCCCAGCCGCCCCATCGGGATGCGGGCGATGATCTTCTCCAGCACGTCCGGCGGCACCGCGCGCACCATGTCGGTGTCCACATAGCCCGGCGCCACCGCGTTCACGGTGATGCCGAAGCGCGCCCCCTCCTGCGCCAGCGCCTTGGTGAAGCCGTGGATGCCGGATTTGGCGGCGGCGTAGTTCACCTGCCCATACTGCCCGGCCTGGCCGTTGATGCTGCCGATGTTGACGATGCGCCCGAACTTGGCCTTGCGCATGTCCTCCCACACCAGCTTGGACAGGTTGAAGCAGGAGCCCAGGTTGGTGTCGATCACCGCGTCCCACATGTCGCGCGACAGGCGGGACATGGTGCCGTCGCGGGTGATGCCGGCATTGTTGACCAGGATTTCCACCGGCCCGATCTCGGCATGGATGGCCTCGATGGCTGCCTTGCACTGGTCATAGTCGCCGGCGTCGAACTTCATCGTCTTGATGCCGGTCTCGGCGGAGAAGGCCAGCGCGGCGGCGTCGTTGCCGGCATAGCTGGCCACCACCGTCCGGCCCGCGTTCTTCAACGCCCGGCTGATCTCGGCGCCAATGCCGCGCGTGCCGCCGGTAACCAATGCAACCCTGCTCATCCGCGTCTCTCCCTGTGACGGCCGTTTCGCTCAGCCTAGCACTGCCGAACGTGTGCGTCATGAGAACAGACGGGGTGGAGGGCATTGATATGGATCAGTCCAGCGCCAGCTCCCAGGTCTCGCTGGTCAGTTCCTGGCCGAAATCATGGAACGGCTCGGCGGCCACCAGCTGGTAGCCGGCGCGGGCATAGATGGCGCGCGCGGCCACCAGCACGGAGTGGGTCCACAGCGTGATCCTGCGATAGCCGGCGCGCCGGGCGAAGCGCTCGCACTCCTCCACCAGCCGCGCCCCGATGCCCAGTCCGCGCGCCTGCCGCTCCACCAGCAGCAGCCGCAGCTTGGCGGTAGTGTCGTCCACCCGCACCAGGAACACCGAACCGACCGGCAGCCCGTCCAGTTCGGCGATCCAGCCGGCCTCGCGCGCCGGGTCGAGGTTTTTCATGATGCCGGCGCCGATCTCCGCCACCAGCGTCTCGAACGTGCCATCCCAGCCGAATTCCTCGGCATAGATGGCGCCATGGCGGGAGATCACCCAGCCCAGGTCGCCCGGCCGCGGCGGGCGCATCACCCAGGCGCGCGAGGGCTCGCCGCCCAGCGCCCGCTCGATCCGGCGCATCGCCGCCACCACCTCGCCCGCCGCCGGCGCGGCCAGACCGGCCAGCCAGCGCGCAGCCTGCTCGCTGGAGCGGGTTTCGGCCGGGGCGAACTCGGCGCGGCCCTTGTCGGTCAGCCGCAGCACGCTGCGCCGCGCGTCGTCCGGGTCGGCGCCGCGATCCAGCAGCCCGGCCTTCTCGAACCCGCGCAGGATGCGGCTGAGATAGCCGCTGTCCAGCCCCAGCTCGCGCGCCAGCCCGGCGGCGGTCAGGCCCTCGCGGTGCGCCAATTCGTACAGGATGCGGGTTTCGGTGAGCGAGAACGGGCCATCGAGCAGGCCCTCGCCGAGCACGCCCAGCTTCTGGGTGTAGAAGCGGTTGAAGCGGCGGACGGCGGCGATGCGGGGGTCCAGATAGTCCATGGGCACGCCTCCTCGGAATGCGTGCCCATGTCAACATATTCGCAGCCTAAGTCAACTATTATGCTTCATAACTACCGCCGATTTGGCGGTAGCCCGTTACCTCTCAACGCACATCGCCACACCCATTCCGCCGCCGATGCACAGCGTTGCCAGGCCCTTTTTGGCGTCTCGTTTGCCCATTTCATGCAGCAAAGTGACCAGAATCCGCGCCCCGGAGGCGCCAATCGGATGGCCGATGGCGATCGCGCCGCCATTCACGTTCACTTTGGAGGTATCCCAGCCCATGTCCTTGTTGACCGCGCAGGCCTGGGCCGCGAAGGCCTCGTTTGCCTCAATCAAATCAAGCTCATCGGCCTTCCACCCGGCCCGCGCCAGGGCCTTGCGGCTGGACGGGATCGGCCCGGTGCCCATCACCGAGGGGTCCACCCCGGCGGTGGCGAAGCTGGCGATGCGCGCCAGCGGCGCCAGCCCCCGCCGCGCCGCCTCGGCGGCCGACATCACCACCAGGGCGCAGGCGCCGTCGTTGATTCCACTGGCATTTCCGGCCGTGACCGTGCCGTCCTTGCTGAAGGCCGGGCGCAGGCGGGCCATGGTCTCGGCGCTGGAATCGTGGCGGATATACTCGTCATCGGCCACCACCACGTCGCCCTTGCGGCCCTTGATGGTGACGGCGGCGATTTCGTCCTTGAATTTGCCCGCTTTTTGCGCCGCCGACGCCTTCTGCTGGCTGGCCAGGGCGAAGGCGTCCTGCTCGTCGCGGCTGATCTGGTAGGCGCGGGCCACGTTCTCGGCGGTGGTGCCCATATGGTAGCCGAAGAAAGCGTCCCACAGCCCGTCTTTTATCATGGTATCAACGAGTTGCATGTCGCCCATCTTGGCCCCGGCGCGCAGGTAGGCGCCGTGCTGGGACATGCTCATGCTCTCCTGCCCGCCGGCGATCACGATGGCGCTCTCGCCGGTGCGGATCTGCTGGGCGGCCAATGCCACCGCGCGCAGCCCGCTGCCGCACACCTGGTTGATGCCGAAGGCGGTCTTGCCGTCCGGGATGCCGGCGGCGCGGGCGGCCTGGCGGGCCGGGTTCTGGCCCTGGTTGGCGGTGAGCACCTGGCCCAGGATCACCTCGTCCACGTCCCCGGCGTCCATTCCGGCGCGGGCAATGGCGGCCTGGATGGCGGCGGTGCCGAGCACATGTGCCGGCACCGAGCCGAAGGCGCCGTTGAAGCTGCCCACCGGCGTGCGTGCCGCGGCAACGATGACGATATCGTCCATATCTGGCCTCTCCCCTGCGGACGCTGGTCCGCGATGACGGCGGCAAATTTCCCCGTGGCCTATATAGGCGCGCCGGCGGCCAGCATCAAAGCATGGGCGCGGTCAGGCGGCGGCGGGCTGGCGGGCGGCGACGTCGGCCAGCAGGCGCGGGATGTCGCTGGCCGGGCATGGCGGGCTGAAGAAATAGCCCTGCACCTCGGTGCAGCCATCGGCGATCAGCCGTTCGAGCTGGCCAAGGGTTTCCACCCCCTCCGCCGTGGTGGCGATGCCGAGACTGGCGCCGAGGGCCGCGATGGCGCGCACGATCACGGCACTTTCCTCCGATTCATCAAGCCCTTGGATGAAGCTCTTGTCGATCTTCAGCTTGTCGAACGGGAAGCTGCGCAGGTAGCTGAGCGAGGAATAGCCGGTGCCGAAATCGTCCATCGAGATGCGCACCCCCATGGCGCGCAGCGCGTGCAGCACCGCCAGCGTGGCCGCGTTGTCGGCCAGCAGCACGCTTTCGGTGATCTCCAGCTCCAGCCGCTCGGCCGGCAGCCCGGTATCGGTCAGCGCCGCCTGCACGGTTTCCAGCAGGCCGGGCCGGACGAACTGCACCGAGGAAAGGTTGACCGCCACCAGCACCGAGGCCGGCCACAGCACGGCGGTGGCGCAGGCGGTGCGCAGCACCCATTCGCCGATCGGCACGATCAGCCCCAGTTCCTCGGCCAGCGGGATGAAGCGGTCGGGCGGGATCAGGCCGCGGGTGGGGTGGCGCCAGCGGATCAGCGCCTCCAGCGCCGCCACCCGGCGGTCGCGCACGGAGATCAGGGGCTGGTAGTACAGCTCGAACTCGTCGCGGTGCAGCGCCTCGCGCAGGTCCATCTCCAACGCGCGGCGGCTCTGGGCGGCGGCGTCCATGGCGGCGTCGAACAGGCGCCAGTTGGCGCGGCCGTCCTGCTTGGCGCGGTACAGCGCCAGGTCGGCGCGGCGCAGCAGGGCGTCGGCATCGGTTTCCTGCGCGTCCACCGGGGCGATGCCGACGGTGGCGCTGACCACCAGGCTGTGCCCGCCGACCAGATGCGGGTGGCCCAGCACCTCGATCAGCCGGCGGGCCAGGGTGGCGGCGGCGTCGGGCTGCACGCTGTCGGACTGGATAATGGCGAATTCGTCGCTGCCCAGCCGGGCCAGCACGTCGTCCTCGCGCACTGCCGCGCGCAGGCGGCGGGCCACCTCGCGCAGCACCTCGTCGCCGACGCCGTGGCCCAGCGTGTCGTTGACCTGCTTGAAGCGGTCCAGGTCCAGGCACAGCACCGACAGCCGGGCCCCGTCGCGCGCCCGCGCCAGCGCGCCCAGCAGCGCGTCCTGGAAGGCGACCCGGTTGGGCAGGTCGGTCAGCGCGTCGTGGCGGGCCATGTGGGCGATGCGATGCTCGGACACCCGGCGGTCGCTGATGTCCTCGCAGGTGCAGGCCCAGCCGCCGTCACGCGCCGGCACCCAGCGCGCCGCCAGGGTGCGGCCGTCCGGCATGGTTCTGCGCAGCGACCCCGACTGCCCCGGCGTCAGCAGGCGCCGTATCTCGGCCTCCACCGCCGCCGGCTCCGCATCGCCGTGGTTGCCGGCCGCCTGGCTATGGGCCAGCAGCGCCGGCAGCGCGAGGCCGGGGCGCACCACCTCCGCGCGCAGGCCGAACATTTCGATGAAGCGGCGGTTGCAGACCACCAGCCGATGGTCGGGGCCGAGCAGCAGCACCCCCAGCGCCAGATGGTCCAGCGCCGTTTCGCGAACATGCACGGCGGTTTCCAGCCGGCGCTGGGTGGCGAGCATATCCTGGTTGACGGCCTGCAGGGTGGCCGCGCGCCGGCCGGTGGCGCGCAGATCGTCACGCAGCCGGGCCAGGCCGAGGACGACGACATCCACCTCGTCCCGCCCGCCGGGGCGATCCGATTCGGGGGGCAGGGCGGCATGGCGGGCGACACTGGCGGCGCAGGCGGCCAGCACGCCGAGGCGGCTCCCCAGGCGGCGCAGCAGGCCGAGGCCGGCCAGCCCGGCCGCCGCCGCGGCCAGCCCCCCGGCACCCAGCCACCACGGGCTGGCGCCCCCGCCCGGCCGGATGGCCGCCATCAGCGCCGCCAGGCCGGCCGCGCCCAGCAACCCGGCCCGGCCACCGCACAGCATCGCCAGCAGGCGCATGCCCGACCCGGCGGCGCCCGATCCGGCGACGCCCGATCCGGCGACGTATGGCGACGGGATGGCGGCTATCGGGGCGGCGGGGGCATCGCCGTTCACACCTTGCTCCATCCTCGCTCCGCTGCCGCGTCCCGGGGTGCCGGAGACGTTCATGCTGGCGACTCTGGCATGGCAAGGTTGCTGATTGGTTGCCAGCAGGTTGGTTGCGGCAGGTTGGTTGCCGGCGGGGCCGGCAGCGGCCTCAGCGGCGGGTGAGCGAGACCTTGGCGCGGCGCGTCGGCCGGCTGGCGCCGATCAACGCCTGTGCCAGCACCAGCACCGCCGGCACGATTACCAGCAGCACCAGCAGCGGGATCGGCAGCGGCGACGGAGTCGGCGACGACATCGGCGACGGCATCGGCGATGAGGGCATGGCGGGCGGCGGCTGCATGGCCCCGCCGCGCGGGACCACCCCGACAGGCGCCCGCACGGACAGATCCGGCCCGGATACGGCCTCCACCACCGCCACCCCGAGCGCGGCGTGCGTGAACAGCAATTCTCCCGCCGGCACGGCCGGCGCGGTGTGGGGCAGTTCCTCGGCATAGGCCGCGGTGTAGCCGAACAGGCTGCGCGGCGGCGGCGGCGGGGGGGTGAACGCCACCGTCCCGGCCCGCCGGAACGCCGACGGGCCGGGCAGGCGGATCAGGCTGAACACCTCCGGCGTCTCCCCGGCAGGGCCCGCAAGCGGGGCGATGCCGGGGAGCGAGGCAGACGGGGGCGCGCCGAACGTGGCCGAAAAATCGCCCGTTGCAAGCTGCGGGGCTGAAAGGCCTGGCGCTGCAAAACCGGGAGCTGAAAAACCGGGAGCTGAAAAACCGGGAGCCGATTGCAGCAGGGCGGCGCTCGCGACGCCGGCCGGAAATGCCAGGCCGATCGCAAACGCCAGGAATGCGGCGCCGAGCAGGGAGGCGGCGCGATTCAAATACACTGGCACTCCCCCTTCCCGCTGTGGCGAGGCCGGTCGCGAAACCGGACAGCCGCTCGAATTAACGATATCGTCACGACGACCCTAGATTTTAACGCGCAATTTATCCAGTCAAATCCTGCGAAAAATTCGCCCGAAATGAAATAAAATTGTAATAAGTGAATGATATTTTTGTGACCTCAGGTGAAGCATGCCGGCCGGCGTGGATCTGCGGGCAGCCGGTCGTGCCGTGCCTATTCGTTGCGGGTCGTCGTCGTACGGCCAGTGCCAGGCAGCAGCCCCAGACCGTCGGCCAGGGTTCGCGCTTCGGCCGCCGCCACCGCGCCCCCCACCACCGCGCGCCATTGCCCGGGCTGGCCCGGCCCACCGCCGAACAGCAGCAGCGGCGTTCCCGGCAAGGCGGCGCCGGAACCCACCACGTGCAGCCGCAGCAGGCGGGCCGCGGCGGCAGGCGGGAGGGCCAGCTTCAGCGTGAAGCCGCAGCGACCGCCGCCGAGGCCGGCCATCGCCAGATCCGGCCGGGCCTCGTCGGCCAGGGCGAAGCCGATGGTGACATCGTCCAGCAGCGCTTCCAGCAGCACCGCCACGCCGGGCGCGTCGCGGTCGAGCGCCCAGCCGGTCAGCACGCCATCCGCGCCCAGCTCCACCGCACCCGCCAGCTCCACCGCACCCGATGGCGGTGCGCCCAATGGCACAGGAGCGGCCGGGGGCGCCGCCCGGGCCGGCGGGTCGCCGTGCAGGCTCAGGCGGGCGCGTGCCAGGGCGGCGCCGGCCTGCGGATCCCGCTCCGGACGGACCGGCGGACGCAGCGCGCAGGGCAGGCCGGCGGCCAGCAGCACGCCGGGGCGGTCGGCGACCAGCACATGCAGCGCCACCGCCGCGGCGGCGTCGACGGCCCCGCCAACGGCCAGCGCGGCGGCGGCCAGCTTCTGCCCGTCCAGCCACACCGCCTGCCGCGGGCCCAGCAGCAGCGCCTGCCGGGGCCGCCCCGGCCCGAACGCCCCGGCGGCAACCCGGATGGCCGCCGCCGTGCCGGGCGGCACGGCCACGACCCGCCGCAGCACCAGCGCGGCGCCCCGCACGGCGCTCACCCGGTCGCCGGGGCGCAGGCGCTCCACTGCCACCGGGCCGTCCGGCGTGTCGATCGGCGTGCCGGCCGCGAAACCGGCGCCGGCCGTCGCCGGGGCGGCGCCGAAGCGCGCGGCGGCGGCGGCGGCGGTGGGGGGGAAGCGGTGCGGCGGCACGGTCATGCGGGGCAGGGTCTCGGCCAACGGGCGGCGCATCATAGAAGCCGCCGGCGCGCGGCGCGAGCCGGGTGCCCCGATTGCCAGGTTATCGCGAATGCCCCGCGACCGGAGCGGCCGGCGTCAGACCGCCGGCAGCCAGATCGCAACGGTTGAACCGACGCCGGTGACGCTGGCCAGGTCCAGCGCGCCCTCGTGGCGGCGGGCGAAGCCGCGGGCCATCGACAGGCCGAGCCCGGTGCCACGCCCCGGCCCCTTGGTGGTGAAAAACGCCTCGCCGGCCCGCGCCAGGGTCGCCGCGTCCATGCCGATGCCGCTGTCGTGCACCGATACACGGACGTAGCGGCCCGGAAGCAGATCGTTCCGCTCGCCTTCGGCGACCTGCCGTTCGGCGGCCTCGATGGCGATGTTGCCGCCGGATGGCATGGCGTCGCGGGCGTTGACCACCAGGTTGATGAGCGCCGATTCGAACCCCGCCGCCTCGCCGCGCACCGGCGGCAGGCCGGGGGGGATGGTCAGGCGCAGGTGGTACTGCGCGCCCAGCGGGCCGGCCAGCAGGTCCTGCACGGCGCGCAGCGCGGCCGGCACCTCCAGGCTCGGCGGCGTGCCAGGCGCCGGGCTGGACTCGCGGCGGGTATGGTCCAGCATGCGCCGTGTGAGCGCGATGCCGCGCTCGCTGGCGGTGATGATCAGCCCGGCGCTGCGCCGGCCGGGCGAGCCCTCCGGCGCGGCACCTTCCAGCAGCTCGGCGTTGAGGATCACCGTTTGCAGCAGGTTGTTGAAATCATGCGCGACCCCGGCGGCGAGCTGGCCGAGGGCGGCGACCTTCTCGGTCTGGCGCAGCCGCGCCTCCAGCTCGGCGCGCTCCATCGCCTGCGCCTGCCCGGCCTCGGCCACCGCGGTGCGACTGCGCAGCTCCACCTGCTCGCGCATGGTGGTGGCCTGGGCGCGGGCGGTCAGGATCAGCAGCAGCGCCATCGCCGCCGCCGCGCCGATGGTCGGCGACAGCATCTGGCGCAGCCAGCTGGCGGTGACCACCGCCGGGTCCATGCGGTGGATGATGGTCATGCGGTAGTTGCGCACCGGCCGGATGGCGACCAGGTGCAGCCCGGCGAGCAGCGAGCCGGAAGAGGCGAAGCGCACCCCCCGCCCCAGCCCGGCCTGCTGCGTCGGCACCATGCCGCGCAGCGCCTCCAGCGCCAGGTCGCCCGGCGGCAGGGTCTCGCCCTCCTTGGTGACCGGGGTGGGGAAGTCGGCCAGCAGCGAGCCGTCGTCGCGGATGATGGTGAAGCCGGTCTGGCGGGTTTCGGCGATGTCGCTGAAGAACTTCTCGAAATAGGCCGGCGCGAAGGAGGAGGCGATGACGCCGCCGTCGGACAGGCCGTCGGCACCGATGCGCGGGCGGGAGGCATGCACCTGCACCCGCCCGTCGACCCGGCTGATCACCACCGGGCTGATGAACGTGCCCTCGGTGCGCCGGCCGGCCGGCCAGGCGCGCACATAGTCGCGGTCGGCCAGCACGAGCTGTTGCGGCGGGTTGGGGGTTTCGCTAGCCACCGCCAGCCGGCCGGTGGGGTCGATCACCCCCAGTGTCTCGACGGTGGGGGTGGCGCGGTCGATGCGGTTGGCGAAATCATGCGCGGCGGGGGTGGCGCGCATCTCCTGCCAGCTCATGCCGGCGACGAAGGCCTCCATGCCGGCCAGCACCGCGTCCTGGGTTTCCAGCGAGCGGAGCACCTGCTCGTGCACCATGTCCACCGTGCGGGCCATTTCGCCGCGCGCGGAGGCCAGCACGTTGTTGGAGGTCCACCACCCGGCGGCGACCAGGCAGACCAGCGGCAGCAGCACGGAGGCGATCCACAGCCGGCCGAAGCCCGGCGCGATGAGGCCGAGCAGGCGGCGCGACCGCGCCGGCTCGGGCGCAGGCCGGCGATTGGCGCCGCCTTGAAGAGGGCCGCTTTGAACAGGGGCGCCTTGGGTAGGGCCGCCTTGGATAGGACTGGCAGTTGCCAATGCGGGGGCCGCCATGGTCCATTCGTTCTCCTGTCACGAAGTGAGAGGGTGGCATTGCCAGGCGCTCAGCAACAGTGAGTATTGCGTCAATTCTGCGGGATAAGGTGAAGTAACGGATCGGCCCGCCGCTGGCGGCCTCGCGGCCCGGCCGCCGCGGCAAAAAAAACCCGGCGGATTTGCCGCCGGGCCGGGCACATGCTGGTGCCGCGCAGTCTGGGCGCCGCAGCACGCGGCCGGACGCCCGGGGGATCGTCTGGCAGGACCGAGACGGCCACGCCAACGGGGGAACCCTGCGCGCTTTCGGCGGCGGGCGCTTTGATCCTGGTCAAAGTAACGCCCTAAAGGTGACGCAACCGGATTGACCGGCGGCGCGGCCGCTGCCTAGATCGGCCGCATGAACGTCCAGCAAGCCCCCGAGGCAGCGCACCTGCCCGCATCGCACCCCGCATCCCGGCCTCCTGGCGGGCGCGACATGATCGCGGTTCGCCACCTCACCAAGCGCTACGGCACCGCCGATGGCGACGTGGTGGCGCTGGAGGATATCGAGTTGGCAGTGCCCGAGGGGGCGTTCGTCGCCATCGTCGGGCCGTCGGGCTGCGGCAAGTCCACGCTGCTGCGCATCCTGGCCGGGCTGATGCCGGCGACCTCCGGCGAGGCGGCGGTGGATGGCGGGCGGATCGACGGGCCGCGCCGCGACGTGGGGGTGGTGTTCCAGACGCCGGTGCTGTTCCCGTGGCGGACGGTGCTCGATAACGCGATGCTGCCGGTGGACGTGCAGCGGCTGGGGCGCGAGCGGATGCGGGCGCATGCCATGGACCTGCTGCGGATGGTCGGGCTGGAGGGCTTCGAGGGGCGCCTGCCGCGCCAGCTCTCGGGCGGCATGCAGCAGCGTGTGGCGCTGGTGCGCGCCCTGGTGCACGACCCGCGCGTGCTGCTGATGGACGAGCCGTTCGGCGCGCTGGATGCGATGACGCGCGAGCAGATGAATCTGGAATTGCAGCGCATCTGGCTGGCCGAGGCGACCGGGCAGCGCAAGACCGTGGTGTTCGTGACCCATTCGGTGGGCGAGGCGGTGTTCCTGGCCGACCGGGTGGTGGTGATGTCGCCCCGGCCGGGGCGGATCGTCGATGTGCTGGAGGTGGATTTCCCGCGGCCGCGGCCGCTTTCGGTGATGAACACCGAGGCGTTCGGGGTGCATGTGGCGCGCATCCGCGCCGCCCTGAACGCGGTGGGAGGGCTGGAGTGATGGCAGCCGTGAACCCCGCCCTGCGCCTGCTGCTGATGGCCGGCCTGCTGGCGGTGTGGGAGGCGCTGGTGCGCCTGCTGCAGGTGCCCGGCTATCTGGTGCCGCCGCCGAGCGCCATCGGGGTGGCGCTGTACCGCGGCATCAGCAGCGGGCTGTATGGGGAAAACATCTGGATCACCATGCTGGAGACGCTGCTGGGCTTCCTGTTCGGAGGGCTCGCCGGCTTCCTGCTGGGCACGTTCGTGGCGCTCAGCCGGCGGTTCGAGTATTTCCTGTATCCGATCATCGTGATGTTCCAGGCGATGCCGAAGGTGGCGCTGGCGCCGCTGATCATCGTGTGGTTCGGGCTGGACCTGACCAGCAAGGTGATCAATGCCGGGCTGGTGTGCTTCTTTCCGCTGATGGTCAACACCATCGCGGGCCTGCGCTCGGCCGACGAGGACCGGGTGTCGCTGATGCGCTCGCTGTCGGCCACGCCGGCGCAGATATTCTGGATGCTCCGCCTGCCGGGGGCGCTGCCGTCGATCTTCGCGGGGCTGGAGATCGCCATGATCTTCGCCCTGATCGGCGCCATCGTGGCCGAATTCGTCGGCGCGCAGGCGGGGCTCGGGGTGCTGATCCAGAGCATGAACTTCTCGCTGGACGTGGCCGGGCAGTTCTCGGTGCTGTTCATCCTGTCGCTGATCGGGCTGGCGCTGAACTCGGTCGTGGCGCTGGTGCGCCGTCGCGTGGTCTACTGGGACACCCCCACGCGCGATGCCGCCGCCGCGCGGCCGGGCGGGCGGAACTGACAGGCCGGCGAAGGAAGACGGACAGGATGCGGGCCATCGCGGCAGGACTTGCACCATGATTGACCTGCTGCTGCGCCTGGTGGGCATCCGCCGCCGGCGGGGACGGCGGATCTACGCCCAGCCGCCGCTGCCGCCGGCACCGCCGCCGCCCCGGCGCAAGCATAGATCGACTGGCAGCATGCCGCTGCCGCCGGGCTACATCCAGTCACGCACCGCGCCGGCCGCGGCACCGATTGCGCCGCCCAAGCGGGTGTTCGGACCGGCCAGCATGCCACTGCCGCCCGGCAGCGTGCAGGGCCCCTCGGCCGCCGCCCGCGCCCGCACGCGCGAAGCAGGCAAGGAGGGGCGGGAGACCGCCGCCGCGCTGGTGCGCGCGCTGGAGCAGGCCGCCCCCGCGGCGCGGCGCGCCCGCCAGCCGGAGCCGCCGCCTTCGCCCGCACCGAAGCGGCCGCGCTGGTCGCCGATGCGCGCCTTGCGGGCGCGCGGGGCCATCTGGCGGCCGCGCCTGGCCCGCGCCGGGCGGTTCGGGCTGTTCTACGTCGCCCCCGTCGCCGTGGTGGTGGTGGTCGGCGCGCTGGTATTGCGCGAGATGCGCCATATCGGCGTCATCATGATGCCGCTGTCCGTGCCGGCGGTGTTGGCCGACTCCGGGCGCACCCCCGAGGTGTTGGCACGCCAGCTGGCCGACCAGGTGGACCAGGTGCGCCGGCTGACCCTGGCCGACCGGACCGACCGGCCGGACGACGCCTTCGCCACCCCGTTGCCCCGCGTGCAGCTGCCGCCGCCGGCCTGGTCCCGCCAGGGCATCGCCGCGCGCCTGCGCGACCTGTTCGGCGCGCCGGTGGAGCGGGTCAGCGGCGACATCGTGCAGCGCCCGGACGGCAAGCTGTCGCTGCGGCTGCACATGACCGGCGCCGGCGAGATCGCCGCCCGGGACGGCATCGCGCCCGCCGACATCGATGCCAATCTGGCGGCGGTGGCCGGCCAGGTGTGGCGGGTCGCCGCGCCGACGCTGTACGCCTGGTACATCGTCGGCACCGAGCAACGCCCGGCCAAGGTACTGGCGATATTGCAGGCGCTGCTGAAGGACCCCACCACCGGGCGGACACTCACCGACCCGGCGGCCCGCCAGGCGGTGACGGTGCTGCTGGCCCGCGCCGAAGTGCGCGCCGGCGACTCGCGTGGCGCGCTGGCGACGATCGAGGGGCTGGGCACGGCGGGCAACCTGTATGCGCCGGCAGCGGCGGTGCGGGCGCTGGCGCTGCTCGACATGGGCGACATGAAAGGCGCCAACGACGCCGAGGACCGGGTGCTGGCGCTGGCGCCCGGCCAGGCCTGGGCGCACGCCAGCGCGGCGCGGTTCTATCTCAGCATTGGGCGCTTCAACGAGGCCTACCAGCAGGCCCGCGCGGCCCGCCGGATCGCCCCGGACGACGGCGCGGCGGCGATCCTGGAGAGCGCGGGACTGATCGCGCTGAAGCGGGTTCCCGAGGCGGTGGAGGTGGCCCGCCAGGCGGTGCAGCGCTTCCCCGCCCAGCCGGGCGTGCAGGAGGCGCTGGGCAATGCGCTGATGGCGGCGCGACGGCCCGACCTGGCGCTGGGGCTGTTCGACAGCGAGCTGAAGCTGCACCCGGACCGGGTGCCGGCGCTGATCGCCCAGGCCCGCGCGCTGCAGCAGCTCAACCGCAACGACGAGGCGCTGGCCGCCACCGAGGCGGCGCTGCGGGTGAGCCCCAGCAACGGCACGGCGATGCTGCTGCGTGCCTGGACGCTGCTGGCGCTGAAGCGGCCGCAGGATGCGCTGGCGGCGTTCGAGGCGCTGCTGGGCAGCAGGCCAGACATGCCGATGCTGCTGCAAGGCAAGGCGGCGGCACTGGCCGCGCTCGGCCGCACCCCCGAGGCGGTGGCGGTGCTGCAGCACATGCAGGAACTGATGCCCGGCAACCCGCAGCTTGAGGCGGAGCTGGAGCGGCTGAAGGCCACGCTGAAATAGCGCCCGGCAAATAGCGCCCGGCGAGGCGCGGACGTGGCCGCATAACACCAGGGAAGGAACCAGGATGAACGCGCAGACACTCCCCACCCGACGCCGCGTTGGCAAGACCGGCCTGCTGGGCGCGGCGCTGGGGCTGTGTGCCGTGGCCCTGGCCGCCATGGCGCTGCCGGCCGATGCCGCGGCGCAGACGCCGGTGCGGGTCGGCTGGTGCGCCCGCACCGTCAGCTCGGCCGCGGCCCCCTTCGCCATCGCCACCAAGATGGGCTGGTACGCCAAGGCTGGCCTCGCCGTCACCCTGGCGCCGCTGCCCGGCAGCACCGATTGCGTGAAGCTGGTGGCCACCGGCGAACTGCCTTACTCGCTGCCCTCGATCGAGCCGCTGGCGATCATCCGGCCGCAGGGGGTGGCGGCGCGCAATTTCTACACCGCCTACCAGGGCTATATCTACGGCATCGCGGTGCCCGCCGGCAGCCCGATCAAGACTCTGGCCGACCTGAAGGGCAAGCGCGTCGGCGTGACCTCCATGGCCTCGGCGGGGGTGATCGTGGCGCGCGCGCTGGCGCAGTCGGCCGGGCTGAACCCGGACACCGACATGCGCATCGTGGTCGCCGGCGAGGGCGCGCAGACCGCCGCCCTGCTGCGCAGCGGCCAGGTGGACGCGCTCAGCCAGTTCGACACCCAGTACGCGCTGGTGGAGAACGCCGGGATGAAGCTGGACTACCTGGACACCTCGTCGATCTCCTACTTCCCGGCCAACGGCTTCGTGGCGCTGGAATCGCGCCTGCGCGACCACCGGGCCGAGGCGGTGGCGCTGGCGCGCGGCTACGCCATGGGCACGGTGTTCGCCATGGCCAATCCGCAGGCGGCGATCAAGATCCTGTGGGAGGTGTTCCCGCAGACCCGCTCCACCGGCAAGGACGAGGCCACCGCGCTGCGCGACGACGTGAAGACGCTGGAGGCGCGCGCCCGCTCGTGGAAGCTGTCGGCCGGAGGCGTGACCCAGTGGGGCGAGAGCAAGGAGAAGAACTACCAGGACTACCTGGACTTCCTGCACGCCAACGGCCTGCTGAAGGTAAAGGCCAACGCGGCCGAACTGATCAGCAACGATCTGGTGGCCGAGATCAACCAGTTCGACGCGGCGGCGGTGGAGGCCCAGGCGAAGGCGTACCAGTAGCGCACCAGTTGGGCCCACCTCGCCAATCCGTGGCGGGTGGGCCGCCAAGGCGCCACGCCGTAAGCAACTTTACCTGTAACACAGGATTTCGCTGCTAGTCTCCACCGCACGCCGCCATCGGCGCGGCCGGAGGGAACCGCCATGATCACGCTCGTCGTGCTGCTGCTGCTCGCCGCCATCTTCGTGGCGGCCGTCTACCTGCACGACACCCGCCAGACTCAGCACACCATCCTGCGCAATTTTCCGGTGCTGGGGCATTTCCGCTATTTTTCGGAGAGTTTCGGCGAGTACATGCGGCAGTACCAATACCTGCCGGACTGGGTGGAGCGGCCGTTCAACCGGCTGGAACGCTCCTGGATCTATCGCAGCGCCAAGGGCGTCTCCAACCTGGTCAGCTTCGGCAGCGAGGCGGCGCCGCAATTCGCCTTCCGCAATGCCCCCTTCCCGGTGCTGGACGAGGAGCGCACCGCCTGGCCGGCGCGGCAGATCGGCATCGCCGAGGGGCCGGGCGCGAGCCGCGAGCCATACCTCGCGCCGAGCTTCTTCAACATCTCCGGCATGAGCTACGGCGCGCTCAGCCACGCCGCGGTCAGCGCCCTGTCGCGCGGGGCGAAGCAGGCCGGCATCTGGATGGCCACCGGCGAGGGCGGGCTGGCGAAATACCACCTGGAGGGCGGCTGCGACGTGGTGATGCAGATCGGCACCGCCAAATACGGCGTGCGCGACGCCCACGGCAACCTCTCGGAGGCGCGGCTGCGCGAGATCGCCGCCCATCCGCAGGTGCGCATGTTCGAGGTGAAGCTGGCCCAGGGCGCCAAGCCCGGCAAGGGCGGCATCCTGCCCGGCGCCAAGGTGAACGCCGAGATCGCCGCCATCCGCGGCATCCCCGAGGGACAGGACAGCCTCAGCCCGAACCGCCACACCGATATCGGCAACATCGCCGAGCTGGGCGCCTTCGTGGACCGGGTACGCCGGGTGACCGGCAAGCCGGTGGGGGTGAAGCTGGTGGCCGGCCAGGAGGCGTTCCTGGAGGATTGGTTCGCCGACTGCGCCGCCAACCCCGCGCATTGCCCGGATTACGTGCAGATCGACGGCGGCGAGGGCGGCACCGGGGCGGCGCCGGCGCCGCTGGCCGACTATGTGGGCCTGCCGATCACCCAGGCGCTGCCGCTGATCGCCGCCGCGCGCGAGCGGCACGGCCTGCGAGAGCGCATCCGCATCGTCGCCTCCGGCAAGCTGGTGACGCCGGACAAGGTGGCCTGGGCCCTGTGCATGGGGGCCGATTTCGTCTCATCCGCGCGCGGCTTCATGTTCTCGCTGGGCTGCATCCAGGCGATGAAATGCGGCAGCGGCCAGTGCCCCACCGGGGTGACGGCGGTCGATCCGCGGCTGATCCGCGGGCTGGACCCCGCCGACAAGGCGGTGCGGGTGATGCGCTACGCCAACCGGGTGCGCGAGGAGGTGGAGATCATCGCCCATTCCTGCGGCCTGCCCAACGCCGCCGGCTTCGCACCGCGGCATGTGACGGAAATCGAGCGGGGCGTGGGCGGGTTCCGCAACATGGGGGGATAACCCCCCAACCTTGACAATTCTTGATGGCGTGCGCAAAATCTAATATCTGTTCGGCATCGTGCCGGACCTGTTTTACGTGCGGGTGTGATGTTCTTAGGCCAGCTGGAGCGTGTCGACGAAACCTGTGTAGTTGGTTGGGTCGCAAATACAGACGGTCTTTCTGATCATATCGCCGTGAAGGTCACGATCAACGGCACGAAAATTACCGAATCAGTTGCAAATATTCTTCGGCCTGACCTGGTCGAGCGGCTCGGCACAGGCGATCATGGGTTTCGACTCGAGGTCGGACCGTTTCTACAGCCTGGCTATAATACGGTGCGCCTGGAAGCGGTCGGCGTTGATTTCACGTTTGAGAATCCCGAGCGCGAGGTGTTTTACACCCCGACCGATGGCACACTGGGCCAGGCCATCCGCAAGAATCCTGAGTTGTTCCTGTTCGAATCCTTGCTGAAGCGCAGTATCGACGGCGTGATACCGGTGCGCTCCGAAGTTGGGTCCCGGTTCATGGCGAGGGTGTTGGAGAACACCAAGCTGGTGTTCATTCTGTTCACCAACCGCTCCGGCTCGAACGTTATCACCGATATGCTCAGTCACATGGGGATCGGCGGCGGCGTAACGCATGAGCCGTTCCTGGTCGACGTGATGAAAGACCAAATCGAAAAACACGGATATACCAGTATCGAGCATTACCTGGCCGGGCGGATCGAGGCTTATCGCAAAAACGGGACGGCGTTCTTCAAGATCGGCTGGGATGCGTTGTTCTACCTCAGCCATGCCGGCCTGTTCGACGGCGCCCTCCAGAACAGTAGCTTCATCTGGGCGCGCCGGCGGGACAAACTGGCGCAGGCAATCTCCTATATCAGGGCACTGAAGAGCGGAATATTCTTTGAGGACAGTTCCGCGTCACAGCCGTCCCCGTTGAGTTTCAAGGCGTTCTGGGGCGGCGACCAGACCGTGCGGGAAATTGCGCAGGCCCATCAGTTTATGCATGTGGCGGATATGCGCCTTGGATATTTTCTTGAAATGCAGGGCCTGTCGTATTTTGAAGCATTCTACGAAGACATGACCCGCGATATGCCGGCCTTCTATGAGGCATTGCGCTCCTACGTCGAAGCCTCGACCGGCGTGGATGGCGGCTCGGCACCTTTCGTGGCGAAATTGCGCAAGCACGAATCGCGTGACTCGCAGCAGATAAAGCAACTCTATCTTGATTTGGTCCGCCTGCCCGACCGCCTGCCGGTCACCTGAACGGCAGCGTGCGTGACGATATTTGCGGGCATGGACGGGACAATCATGACAGCCAAGCCAAACGGCGGCATCGCCATACCGCCTGAGGCGGAATTGCTGGCCGACCTGGAACTGTGCATCAGCCGGCACGAGGACGGGTTGCCGGGAAAATCCATTGCGTCGCAGGATGGGTGGACATTTCTGGCCAAGGATACCAGCGACTATCTACGCTGGCAGTTCGGCATAAAGCGCTGGGACCAGGCGCAGTTGGACAAAGCTAATGCTGCCTTGAAGAGCCGCGTTAAGCAGATTAAGGAGCGCAACGGGGATTACTTCTTTTTTGTCATTCCTGAGAAAAGCGCAGCGTACTCTGAATACCTGCCTGGTGTCCTGAAACACATACCTGCATACGATGGCAGGCCCGCCACAGCGCTGCATAGCAGCCCGGATAACCAAGCGTACTACCTTCTGCAGTCGATCCAGCAGTTCAAGAAGATTTCACAGGTCTATTTCAGGGGCGACTCGCATCCGAGCTGGGTTGGTTCGTTCCTCATCTATCGCGCCATTCACGCGGCTGTTTCCCGCTTGGTCGCCTTGTCTCCCCCCCTGACAATCAATGATCTGTCATTCGCCGCCGGGGCATATCGCGGCGATCTCTATGCGCAACTCTCGGAAACCTTCTTTGCCGACCGGCCGGAATTGTTCTCCATCATCGGAACCGAGGCGACCTGCGAGCACAACGTCCGGGTTGGACTGAAAGAGCAAAGCCGGGCCGCCAAACCTGCTCCAGTGGACGCGGAATACGCGCATCTCACAGCGACCCGTGAGGCGTTCGTATGGAATAATTCAAATCAGGACCTGCCGCGCTGCGTTATCTTCCGCGACTCGACATCCCAATATTTTCTCGAATACCTAGCTGAGCATTTCTCGCGCACCGTCGCCATCTGGCACGGCGGGCATGTTATCGAGGAGGTGCTCGCGCGGGAGCGGCCGGACGTGGTGCTGCACATCCAGGCGGAGCGCTTCATCTTCACGCTTCCGCATGCCAGGCCTATCGTCTCCCTGCCCGCCCCTCAGGCTGACGCTGCCACCCAATGACCCGCCCGCGCCCCGTCTGGCGCTCGCTCCTTTACGTCCCCGCCCATGTGGAACGCTTCGTCGATCGCGCCCACACCCGAGGCGCCGACTGCATCCAGCTCGACCTGGAAGACAGCGTGCCGCTGGCCGAGAAGGCCCGTGCCCGGGCCGGCGTGGCGGCCGCGGCGGCGCGGGTGCGGCGCGGGCCGAACGACGTGCTGGTACGCATCAACAGCCCGCTCTCGCTCGCGGTGGCGGACATCCAGGCCGCGGTCGGGCCGGATGTGGACGGGCTGATCGTCACCAAGGCGCGCGGCCCCGACCATATCCGCCTGCTGGATGAGCTGGTCAGCGAATGCGAGCAGCGCGCCGGTCTGCCGGACGGGCACACCTGGTTCTACCTGCTGGTCGAAACCCCCGAGGCGCTGCCCCAGGCCGAGGCGATCGGCCGGGCCAGCCGGCGCGCCGTGGCGATGAGCCTGGGGGCGGAGGATTTCGCGCTCGCGATCGGCGCCGAGCCCACCGAGGTGGCGCTTGCCGTGCCCAAGGCGCTGCTGCTGCACGCCGCCCGCGCCGCCGGGCTGATGGCGCTCGGCCTCACCGGCACGCTGGCCGGCTTCGGCGACATCGATGCCTTCCGCGCCATGGCCCAACGCTCCCGCGCCATGGGGTTCGACGGCGCCTCCTGCATCAATCCGGCCCAGGTAGCGCCGCTGAACGAGGCCTTCACCCCCACCGCCGACGAGATCGCCTACGCCGCCCGCGTGATCGAGGCTGACCACCAGGCGGCGGCGCAGGGCCTGGGCGCGGTGGCGCTGGACGGGCGGATGGTGGACGTGCCGATCGTCCGTCGGGCCGAGCGCCTGCTGACCCGCGCCGCCGCCATCGCCGCCCGCGCGGCCACCTCCGGCGGCGGGCAATAACCGCCATTCCGTTCCATGCTGCACCGCGGTATGGTGCCCCGCATGAATGAGCAGGCCCCGCCGCACGAGAAACTCGCCGCCCTGGTCGCGGCCTGCGCCGGCATTCCGGCCGTCGCCACCGCCGTGGTGCACCCCTGCGATCCGCCCTCGCTCACCGGCGCGCTGCAGGCGGCCAGCGCCGGCCTCATCGTCCCCATCCTGGTCGGCCCGGTCGCGCGCATTCGCAAGGTGGCGGCGGAGGCCGGGCTGGAACTCGCCGGCATCCGGCTGGAGGATACGCCGCATTCCCACGCCAGCGCCGACGCCGGTGTCGCCCTGGTGCGCGCCGGCGCCGCGCAGGCGCTGATGAAGGGCAGCCTGCACACCGACGAGCTGATGGGCGCCGTGGTCGCCCGCGACACCGGCATCCGCACCGCGCGGCGGATCAGCCATGTCTACGTGATGGACGTGCCGACCTACGGCAAGCTGCTTTTCATCACCGACGCCGCGGTGAACATCTTCCCCACGCTGGACGACAAGGTCGACATCGCCGCCAACGCGATCGAGCTGGCGCAGGCGCTGGGCATCCCGGCGCCGAAGGTCGCCATCCTGTCCGCGGTGGAGACGGTGAGCGCCAAGATACCCTCCACCATCGATGCCGCCGCACTGTGCAAGATGAGCGAGCGCGGCCAGATCACCGGCGGCATCCTCGACGGCCCGCTGGCCTTCGACAACGCCATCAACCTGGAGGCGGCGCGCACCAAGGGCATCGTCTCGCCGGTCGCGGGCGATGCCGACATCCTGCTGGTGCCCGACCTGGAGGCCGGCAACATGCTGGCCAAGACGCTCACCTTCCTGGGCCGCGCCGATGCCGGCGGGCTGGTGCTGGGCGCCCGCGTGCCGGTGATCCTGACCAGCCGGGCCGACAGCGTGCATGCGCGCCTGGCCAGTTGCGCGGTGGCGGCGCTGTACAGCCACACCCGGCTGCAACGCCCGGTGCTGGCGGCGGATTAGCCCCCATGGCCCGCATGATCCTGGTGCTGAACGCCGGCTCCTCCTCGATCAAGTTCGCGGTCTACGGCGCCGGCCTCGCGCCCGGCCCGCACGGCCAGGTGGAGGGTATCGGCACCGCGCCTCGCCTGAAGGTGACCGGCCTGCCGGATGGCAGCCAGCGCGACTCGCCGATCGACGCCGCCGCCTTCCCCGGCCATCGCGGCGCCATCCAGGTGATCACCAACTGGCTCACCGCCCACAACGCCGGCGCGCATGACGTGGCGGCGATCGGCCACCGCGTGGTGCATGGCGGCGCCACGTATGACCGGCCGGTGCTGCTCGACGGCGACGTGCTGGCCGGGCTGGATGCCCTGGTGCCGCTGGCGCCGCTGCATCAGCCGCACGCGCTCGCCGCCATTCGCGCCGCCGCCGAGGCCGCCCCCGGCGTGCCGCAGGTCGCCTGTTTCGACACCGCCTTCCACCACGGCCAGGCGCGGTTGGAGCAGCTCTACGCCCTACCCCGCGCCCTCAGCGACGCCGGGCTGCGGCGCTATGGGTTTCACGGCATAAGCTATGCCTATATCGCCTCGGTACTGCCGGTCGAGATCGCCCAGGGCCGCGTGGTGGTGGCGCATCTGGGCAACGGCGCCAGCATGTGCGCCATGCGCGCCGGGCGCAGCGTGGCCAGCACCATGGGCTTCACCGCGCTGGAGGGCTTGCCGATGGGCACCCGCAGCGGCGTGCTGGACCCTGGGCTGGTGCTGCACCTGATGCAGCAGCGCGGCATGAGCGCCGGGCAGGTGGAACACATGCTGTACCACGACTCCGGCCTGCTCGGCGTCTCCGGCCTCTCCGGCGACATGCGCACCCTGCTGGCCAGCGACCGGCCGGAGGCGGCGGAGGCGGTGGCGCTGTTCGCCTATCGCATCGCCCGCGAACTGGGCTCGCTCGCCGCCACATTGGGCGGGCTGGACGCGCTGGTGTTCACCGCCGGCATCGGCGAGCGCGCGGCGCCGGTGCGCGAGGCGGTGCTGCGCCAGGCGGGCTGGCTGGGGCTGGCGGTGGACGAGGCGGCCAACAACGCGCATGGTCCGCGCATCTCGCCGCCGGGCCGCACGCCCTCGGCCTGGGTGATCCCGACCGACGAGAACCTGATGATCGCGCGCGACGTGCGGCAGCTATTGGGCTGGCCCGAAGCCTGACCCCCGCTCGGCCGTCAATCCCGCCCGGCCGTCAATCCAGGCCGGTCGCCAGGCTTTGCAGCCCCCGCGGGTCCAGCAGCATCACGTCCGTGGTATTCGGCACGTCGATCAACCGCTCGGCCTTCAACCGGGTCAGCGTGCGGCTCACCGTCTCGATGGTGAGGCCGAGGTAGTCGGCGATATCCCCGCGCGTCATCGGCAGGGACACAGGCTCGCGCAGGGCCGGCTTGGTCTCCGCCCCGCAATGCGTCTGCATGCCGGCGCGGGCCATCAGGAACGAGGCCAGCCGCTCGCGCGCCGTCTTGCGGCCGAGCAGCAGCATCTGCTCCTGCGCCGCCACCAGCTCGTTGGACGCCACTTCCAGCAGCCGCTTCTCCATCGCCGGGAAATCGTCCAGCAGCACCCGCAGCTTGCTGCGCGAGAAGCGGCAGATGCGCACCGGGTCCACCGCCTCGGCGCTAAAGGAATAGCTGGTGGAGACCGCCAGTCCGAGAAAATGCCCGATCCCGGCGAAACCGGTGATCTGCCGCCGCCCATCCGGCAGCAGCTTGAACAGCTTCACCGTGCCGGACGTGACGTTAAAGAAATGCTCGGCAGTGTCGCCTTCCTCAATGAAGCCATGACCGGGCTGCACGATGATGGACACCGCGGTAGAGGCCAGCCGGTCCAGGTCCTTGTCCTCAATCGCGTTGCACACGCTGGTGGCGCGCGCCGAGCAGGTGGCGCAGGTCTGTGCCGCATGCAGCGGCTCCAGCACCAATGGCCGGCGCCGGGCCGGCACCGACGACGGGCGCTCGGCCACGAAGGAGGATGTGTCTGTAATGGCCATGCTCGGTTTCGGTTGGGTGTTGCCCACCGCCTTTGAACCACAGAGATTTCTTATCCGAATTTGCCCCCGCCGTGAACAACAAATATTCCCGCGCGGCATGCACTCTTGATCTGCGTCAAGGCGCACACGTGGAAAACCGCCCAAACTTCAAGCGATTGGAGTGACATAGGCAATGTCGGGTTTTATCTGTCAGCCGCTCCAGCCGGAGCAGGCAGCAACGGTCTTCCCCTTGATCCGCGAGGCGTTGCCTGGCCTTGACCTGAAAACGTGGCTGCGCTTCGCTCACCGCATCGCGCAGCCTCGCCGCCCGGGTCAAAGCGGCATCATCGTGGTGCATCGCCGGCCGCGCCCGCTCCCGTGCGGCGTGTTCACCTGGCGGTGTGAGCACGATCTGGTGCATGGCGAGATTTTGATAGCGGAACATTTCGTGGCGGTTGACCTCCTCGACCCGGCTCCCGTGATGGCCGCGCTGGTGGCGGAACTGGATCTGCTGGCCCGCCGCCTGGGCTGCACCGCCATCCGTACCGTGGTGCCGGGCCAGGGCGCCCTGGCGATCACCCGCCTGCACGCGGCCGGCCATCGGCACGAAGGCGAGATGCTGTGGAAGGTCGTGCCGAAGGCTGAGGACACTCCACACGCCGCCGGCCGAAGCTGATCGCACGCGGCGCGTCGCGGAGCCGCACCCTCAAGGCAAGCGCTTCACGCCCAGGCAAAGGCCAAGCGGCGGCATAGGCGAGGCGGCGCAACGCCCGCTCCCCAGCTTCTCGTCGCCTCTACGTCTCCTTGTGACACTTGCTTTCCGTGCGCCGGTCGTGGGCCGAGGTCACACAGCGCGGGCGTGGCGGCCTTCCTGCGGGCGGAGATAGGCGTCGAACGCCGCCGCCACGTTGCGCACGAACGGCCGGCCCGCCTCGGTCAGCCGGATATGCCGCCCGTCCCAGGCCAGCAGCCCGTCCTGCGCCATCAGCGCCAGCGTCCGCGCGGCGGCGCGCAGCGCGGCCGGGTCGGCGCCCTGGGCGGCGGCCACCGCGTCGAGGTCCACCGCACCGTCGCACATGATGCGTTCGATCACCGCGCGGCGCAGCCGGTCATCGTCGCTGAGCGCGATGCCGCGGCGAACCGGCAGGCGGCCGGCGCGCACCGCGTCCCGCCAGGCCGGCACGGATGGCTCGTTCTGCGCATAGCCTTGCGGCAGCGACCCGATCGAGGAGGCGCCGAGCCCCAGCAGCACCGGTGCCGCATCGGTGGTGTAGCCCTGAAAATTGCGGCGCAGCGCGCCCTCGTCCGCGGCCCGCGCCAGCGCATCGTCCGGGCGCGCATAATGGTCCAGCCCGATCGCCTGCCAGCCCCGGCCCAGTATCACCGCCTCGGCGGTGGCGCGCTGGGCGAAGCGGGCGGCGGCATCGGGCAGTTCCGCCTCGGGCAGCAGCGCCTGGTGCTTCTTCATCCACGGCACATGCGCGTAGCCGAACACCGCGATGCGGTCCGGCAGGATGTCCAGCGCCCGGCTGACGGTCGCCGCCACGCCCGCCTCGGTCTGGAACGGCAGGCCGTACATTAGGTCGAGGTTGATCGAGGCGACGCCGGCCGCACGCAGGGCGTCGGCGCAGTCACGGGTCTGCTCGAAGGACTGGTGGCGATTGACGGCTTGCTGCACCTCCGGCGCGAAATCCTGCACCCCAAGGCTGGCGCGGGTGCAGCCCATCTCGCCCAGGGCGGCGATCGCCTCGGGCGTGGCGGTGCGGGGGTCCACCTCCACCGCCACCTCGGCATCGGCGTCCAGCGCGAAATGCGTGCGCAGGGCCCCCATCACCTGCACCAGCCGCGCCGGCGGCAGCGCGGTGGGGGTGCCGCCGCCCCAATGCACGTGCGCCACCCGCATCGGCCGGTCCAGCGCCGCGCTCACCAGCGCGATCTCGGCCAGCAGCGTATCGGCATAGGTCTCCAGCGCCGCGCGGCTGCTGGTCGCCGTGGTGTGGCAGCCGCAGAACCAGCAGAGTTCCGCGCAGAACGGCACATGCAGGTACAGCGACAGCGCGGCCTCCGGCGGCAGCGCCGCCAGCCAACCGGCATACACCGCCCCATCCACCGCCGGGCCGAAATGCGGCGCGGTGGGGTAGCTGGTGTAGCGCGGCACGGGGCCATCGTAGCGGGCGATGAGGGCGGCTGTGTCCATTGGCGAAAACTGCGCCCAGGCGCCGTCGATCTCCTTGATTTAAATCAAAAGAACCGCTTCACGACGGTTGATCTCGATCAAGGCGGCGCAACGACCTCCGGAATGATCTGCCGTCTCTGAACGGCACTCGGAAAGGCGCCACGCAGGTGGCGAGCAGGATCATGGCAATCGACAGGAACGCGGCCCGCGGGATCGGCAGCCGGGCGACGTGGCTGGTCGCCGGCGCGTGCCTCGGGGCGCTGGCGCTGGCCGGCACGGCGCGGGCCGCCGAACCGCCGGCCGGCAAGCAGGCCGGCACCTTCATGGTGCGAGCGCGCCTGCTGGACGTGATCCCGCTGAACAGCACCAGCTCGGTCTCGGGGATCGGCGGCAAGGTAGCGGCCGGTTCGGCGATCACCCCGGAGCTGGATTTCTCGTATTTCCTCACCGACAACATCGCCCTGGAACTGATCGCCGCGACCTCCCGCCACTCGGTCAAGGTGAAGGGCAGCGCGCTCGGCGACGTCTCGGTGGGCAAGGTGTGGGTGCTGCCGCCAGCGCTGACGCTGCAATACCACTTCATGCCGAAAAGCCAGTTCAGCCCCTATGTCGGCGCCGGGCTGAACTACACCGTGTTCTACAACGCCAAGCCGGCCGGCGGCGCCGTCACCAAGTTGGCGTTCGAGAACAATGTCGGCGGCGTGCTGCAGGCCGGTCTCGACTACAACATCACCGGCCACACCTTCCTGAACGTGGACGTGAAGCAGTTCTTCCTGAACACCACCGCCAAGGTCAACGGCGGCGCCATCAAGGCCAAGACGGCGCTGAACCCGACCGTGGTCGGCGTCGGCATCGGCTACCGCTTCTAGGCTTCTGCCCCCTGGCTGCCCCGCCAGCCGCGCCCCTATGGCACGGCCGGCGGGGCGTCTATATCTGGCACCGTCATCCACCAAGCCGACGGAGCCGCGCGTGACCAAGCCGACCGAGATCGCCGACGCCGGCCAGGAATCCGACGCCGCGCGCTGGCTGGCCGCCTTCGCCGGCTGCCGCGTGCTGGTGCTGGGCGACCTGATGCTGGACCGCTACGTGAGCGGCGAGGTTCGGCGGATCTCGCCGGAGGCGCCGATTCCGGTGCTGCGTGCCCAGCAGCGCCGCAGCGTGCTGGGCGGCGCCGGCAACGTGGCCGCCAATGTCGCCAGCCTGGGCGCCGCCGCCACGCTGGTAGGCCTGCTCGGAGAGGACGACGCCGCAGCGGAATGCGACGCGCTGCTGGCGGCAGCACCTGCCATCACCGCGCATCTGGCGCGCTCGGCCACGCGGCCGACCACGGTCAAGACCCGCTTCATGTCCGGCACCTACCAGCTGCTGCGGCTGGACGAGGAGGTGGCGGAACCGCTGGATGCCGCGCTGGAAGACGTCATCCTCGCCGCCTTCACGGCCGCCCTGCCCGGCACCGGCGCGGTCGTGCTGTCCGACTACGGCAAGGGCGTGCTGACCGACCGCGTGCTGCGCGCCGTCATCGACGCGGCGGCGCGGGCCGGCGTGCCGGTGGTCGCCGATCCCAAGCGGCCCAGCTTCGCCGCCTATCGCGGCGTCACCCTGCTGACCCCCAACGTGCTGGAAGTCGCCGCCGCCACCGGCATCGCGGCGGCCAGCGACGCCGGGGCGGCGGCGGCCGGCGCGCGAGCGCTGGCGCAGTCGGGCGCCGGCGCCGTGCTGGTCACCCGTTCGGAGCGCGGCATGACGCTGGTGCGGCCAGGCACCGCCCCCCTGCACGTCCCCGCCCGTGCCCAGGCGGTGGCCGACGTGTCCGGCGCCGGCGACACCATGGCCGCGGCGCTGGCGATCGGCCTGGCCTGCGGCGCCCCCCTGCCGGAGGCGGCGGCCCTGGCCAACGCGGCGGCCGGCATCGCGGTGGCCAAGCCAGGCACCGCGGCGGTCGCGCATGCCGAACTCGCCGCCGCGCTGCACCGCAACGAGTGGCTGGCGATCGACGAGAAAGTGGCCGACCTGGAGACCGCCCTGGCCCGCATCGCCGGCTGGCGGCGCGCCGGCCTGCGCATCGGCTTCACCAATGGCTGTTTCGACCTGATCCACCCCGGCCATGTCCGCCTGCTCGCCCACGCCCGCGCCGCCTGCGACCGGCTGGTGGTGGCGCTGAACAGCGATGCCTCGGTGCGTCGCCTGAAAGGGCCCGACCGGCCGGTGCAGAACGAGATGGCGCGCGCCACCGTCATGGCCTCGATGGCCTCCGCCGACCTGGTGATGCTGTTCGAGGAGGACACGCCCGAGCGGCTGATCCAGGCGATCCTGCCGGACGTGCTGATCAAGGGCGCCGACTACACGGTGGCCCAGGTGGTGGGGGCGGACATCGTGCATGCGCATGGCGGGCGGGTGGTGCTGATCCCGCTGGAGGAGGGCCACAGCACCAGCAACACCATCCGGCGCATCAATACCGGCGGATAAGGGGCCAAAAACCACCCGATCGGCACGAAAAAGGCGGCCCGAAGGCCGCCTTTTCACGTCGATTCGCGCCGCGAATTCAGGCGGCCCGGCGTCCCGCCAGGGCGGCCGGCAGGCCGTTGATGGCCTGGTCCACCAGCACGCCGTCGGCCTGTGCGGTCAGGCCCTCGCTGATCACCGTGCGCGCGGCGGCGGCGGCCACCTCGGCGGCGGCGATGCGCACATCGTCCACCGCGGCCTTCTCGGCGGCGGCGATGCGGCTCATCGCCATCTGTTCGCGCCGCGCGGCCGATGCCTGCGCCTCGGCGGCGGCGGCGGCGGCCAGACGGGCGGCCTCGGTCTTGGCGCCTGCCAGCAGGGCGGTGGCGTCGGCGAGCGCCGCCTCGCGGCGGGTGCTGGCGTCCTTCAGCATCGCCTCGGCCTCCTGGCGCAGGCGCTGGGCCTCGGCCAGTTCGGCGCGGATGGTCTCGGCCCGCTTGTCCAGCATCGCCGCCAGCGCCGCCCAGATCTTCCGGCCGAACACCAGCACGAAGATGACGAAGGCGATGGCGACCCACGAGCGCGGATCGGTGAAGAAGGTCTCGTGCATCGCGCTCTCCTTACTGGCCGCGGGCGGCGAGCGAGGCGCCGACCGCCCGATCCACCGCCGCCGCGTCCGGGGCGGCGCCGGTCAGGCGGGCGACCACGGCGGTGGCGGTATCCGTCGCCACCTGACGCAGCGCGCCCAGGGCCGCCGTGCGGGCGGCGCCGATGCGCTGCTCGGCGGCGGCCAGACTCTCGTCCAGCCTGGCGTTCAGGGTGGCGGCCTCGGCGGCCGCCTCCTGCTTCGCCTTGGCCACCGCGCCGGCGATCTCGGCCTGCGCGGATGCCTGCGCCGTGCGGGTGGCGGCCGTCAGCTCGGCCACCGCCTTGTCCGCGCCGGCCTTGGCGGTGCGGGCCACGTCCAGGTCTTCGCCGATCCGTGCCGCGCGCATCTCCAGCACCGCGCCCACCTGCGGCAGCGCCCAGCGCGACAGCAGCAGGTAGAGGGCGATGAAGATCAGCGCCAGCCAGACGACCTGGCTGATCGTCAGCGGATTGGCGAAGTCGAGCTGGGGCATCCCCTCCTTCTTCTCGGCCGCGAAGGCGGCGGAGCTGAGGAGGGTGAAGGCCAGCCCGGTTGTCGCGAACCTGGCGATCGGACGCATGTCCGCGCCCTCCGGTATCAGGTGAACAGGATCAGGAAGGCGATCAGCAGGGCGAACAGCGCGACGGCTTCCGTCAGCGCGAAGCCCAGAATGCCAAGGCCGAACACCTGGTCGCGGGCCGACGGGTTGCGGGCGACGCTGGTGACCAGGGCGGAGAAGATGTTGCCGATACCGATGCCGACGCCGGCAAGTGCGATCACGGCAATACCGGCTCCGAGAGCCTTCGCGGCGGCGACGTCCATGGGAACAATCCTTCTGGTTGGCAGTACGTTGGTGGTGAGGGAGGGGTCTGTGCGGCGCGGCGGCGGATCAGTGCAGATGCACCGCGTCGTGCAGGTAGATGCAGGTCAGGATGGCGAACACATAGGCCTGCAGGAAGGCGACCAGCAGTTCGAAGCCCATCAGGGCGACGTTCACGGCCAGCGGGCCGACGGCGGCCACGGTGCCGATGGTGCCGGCGGCGGCCATCATCACGATGAACGAGGCGAACACCTCGAACATCACGTGGCCGGCGACCATGTTGGCGAACAGACGAATGCTGAGGCTGACCGGCCGCGAGAGGTAGGAGATGATCTCGACCGGGATGATCAACGGCGCCAGCAGCTTCGGCGCGCCGGCGGGGAAGAAATATGTGAAGAAGTGCAACCCGTGGATACGCAGCGCCACGATGGTGACCAGCACGATCACCAGGGCGGCCAGCGAGAAGGTCACCGCGATATGGCTGGTGTAGGTGAACGCCAGGCCCACGCCGAAATGGTCGGTGTAGAAGAAGTTCAGCGGCAGCAGGCCGAGCAGGTTGCCCATCAGTACGAAGAAGAACAGCGTGAAGATGAACGGGAAGAAGCGCTTCCCCTCCTCGCCGATCTGGTCCACGCACATCGAGTGGACGAAGTCGTAGGACATCTCGGCCAGCGCCTGCAGCCGGCCAGGCACCACGGCGCGCGGACGGGCGCCCAGGTACAGCATGGTCAGCACCAGCAGCCCGCCGATCACCATCCATAGATTGGCCTGGGTGAAGTTGACCGAGGCACCGAGCGGGCCCAGCGCGGTCTCCAGCTTGAACTGCCCGAGCGCGTCGATCGTATGTGCTTCGGCCGCCACGGTCACGTCCTTCGTCCAGTGGGGCCCCGCCGTTCGCGGCCCCTTATCCTCAGCTCAGTCACGTCCGCCGCGCTCCTTCTCGGGCGGGCGGGCCGGCGCGATCAGGCGCCAGACATTCGCCACCCCGGCGGCGCCCCCCAGCAGGACGAACAGCGCCAGCAGAAACGGCTTCGTGTGGAGCCACCTGTCCAGCCACCAGCCGATGGCCACGGCCACCACCAGTGCGGACACCATCTCCACACCCACCCGCAGGCCCACCCCCAGGGCGTTGCCCTGCGGACCACCGCCAGGCGGCGGTGGCGGGGCTTCGAGCCCCTGCCTGCGTCGGGCGGCTGACAATCGCTCGTCGAAGGATTTCTTCTCCGAGGAGCCGCCGCCCTGCGTTCCACTCATGCGTTCGATCCCTGGCAAGCTGCCTTGCCGGAAAGCGTCGGCTTGCTACAGTCGGGTTGCGGGTGTGTCAAGAACGGTTCGGGCGCGATGCGGCAGCGAACTGCCTGCGCGGGCCAGGGAATCGTCCGATGCCCGGCCTTTCATGCCTCGCAAGGAGCCGCCCGATGAGCCGCCTGCTGCACCGCACCCTGTTCGCCGACCCGCCGATCGCCGTCAGCGGCAGCGGCATCCATGTCCGCACCGCCGACGGGCATGAGGTGATCGACGGCTCCGGCGGCGCCGCGGTGGCCTGCCTGGGCCATGGCAACGCCCGCGTCAACGCCGCCATCGCCGCCCAGCTCGGCAAGGTCGCCTATGTCCACACCGCGCTGTTCAGCAACGCCGCCGCCGAGGAGTTGGCGGACCTGCTGGTGGGCCATGCGCCGGGCGGGCTGACCCATGCCTATTTCGTCTCGTCCGGCTCCGAGGGCACCGAGGCCGCGCTGAAGCTGGCGCGGCAGTACTTCCTGGAGGCCGGGCAGCCGCAGCGCACCCGCTTCATCGCCCGGCGCGGCAGCTACCACGGCAACACGCTGGGGGCGCTGGCGGCCGGCGGCAACATGATGCGCCGCGCCCCCTACGCGCCGCTGCTGTCGGACGCGTTCAGCCATGTCAGCCCCGCCTTCGCCTACCGCTTCCAGCGCGACGACGAGACCGAGGCGCAGTACACCCAGCGCCTGGGCGACGAGCTGGAGGCCGAGTTCCAGCGCCTGGGCCCGCAGAACGTGATCGCCTTCATCGCCGAGCCGGTGGTGGGCGCCACCACCGGCTGCGTGGCCGCCCCGGCCGGCTATTTCCGCCGCGTGCGCGAGATCTGCGACCGCCACGGGGCGCTGCTGATCCTGGACGAGGTGATGTGCGGCATGGGCCGCACCGGCACGCAGCACGCCTGGGAGCAGGAGGGCATCACCCCGGACGTCCAGGTGATCGCCAAGGGCCTGGGCGGCGGCTACCAGCCAATCGGCGGCATCCTGATCGGCGGGCGGATCATCGAGGCGTTCCGCGCCGGCTCCGGCAGCTTCATGCACGGCCACACCTACCAGGCCCATCCGGTGGCCTGTGCGGCCGCGCTGGCGGTGCAGCAGGTGATCCGTGACGACAAGCTGATCGACAATGTGCGCGCCATGGGCGAGGTGCTGGCCGCCGGCCTCACCGAGCGCCTGGGCAACCACCGCCATGTCGGCGACATCCGCGGCCGCGGGCTGTTCTGGGCGATCGAGCTGGTGCGGGACCGCGCCACCAAGGCGGTGTTCGACCCGGCGCTGAAGGTGAACGACCGGGTGAAGCAGCAGGCCTACGACCGCGGCCTGGCGATCTACCCGATGGGCGGCACCATCGACGGCAAGCAGGGCGACCATGTCATCGTGGCGCCGCCCTACATCGCCACGGCGGCCGATATCGACGCCATCGTGGCCCGGCTGGGCGATGCGGTGGACGCGGCGGTGGCGGGCGTCTGACGGCATCGCCGCCTAACGAAAATATCGGTGCACTAGCAGACCCGGCACATACCATGGCATGATCCGGAACCGAGTCGATCGGGGGTCGGCTCGGATCGGGGGGCGCCGGAATGTTGTTCGCCTGCGCGCGCTGGTCAGCCCATGCCATGGTTGGGGCGGTGGCGTTCGTCATCGTTTGGCTCACGCCGCCCCGGCTGGCCTACGCCGTCACCTGGCGCATCCTGATGATCGCCTACCCGGTCTTCGCGCTGCCCTACGGCCTGGTCTGCCCGCCCAATCGCCGGCGGGACTGGCGGGCGCTGGTGCTGCAACGGGCGCTCTCGGTGATGACGCGCCAGCGCCCGGGCTTCGACCTGCGGTTGCGGGTGGAGGGTGGCGAGGCACTGCTGGCGGCACGGCGGGAAACCGGGCGGGTGGTGCTGGCCACCGCGCATTTCGGCATGACGCTGGCGAGCGCCCGGGTGATGGCCGACCTCGGCGTGCCGATGGCGATGATCGCCGACCGCGCCGGCGGCTGGGATGGCTGGCACTGGAGCCTCACCAGCCGCATCAACGTGTTGCAGGAAGGCCCCGGCGTGCTGCTGCGCGCCCGGCCGCTGATCGCCGGCGGCACCGCGGTGGTCTGCTATGCCGACTACATTCTGGCCGGGCGCGGGCGCGGCGCGCGGGTGATGGGCCTGTCGCCGAGCCTGTTCCATCTGGCCCGGCACCTGGGGGCCGCCGTGCTGTTCCTGGGCGCGCGGCTGGAGCGGGACGGCACCATCGTCATCACCTTCCACCGCCCGGCCGTCGCCCTGATCGCCAGCGACGCGGAGCTGGAGGCATGCACCACGGCGTTCACCGCGTTCGTTGAAGGCTACACCGGCTGGACCTGCGTGGTGCGCAAGCCGCCACCACGCCGGCGCCGGCGCGACGGCGCGGCCCCCACTGTGGATATGCCGCGGTTTGCTGTAAGGCTGGGCCGCATCGAAGACGTGGGAGAAGAAACGGATGACACCGCCCGACCTGGTCGATTCGCAGCTTGAGCTGGACGGCCGCATCGCCATTCTCACACTCAACCGCAACGACGTGCGCAACGAGCTGACCGGCACGCATCTCGCCGACGAGATCGTGGCGGTGGTGGACTGGATCAACGCGCATGAGGGGATTTCCGCGCTGGTGCTCACCGGCACCGGGGCGGCGTTCTCGGCCGGCGGCAACGTCAAGCACATGCAGAACCGCGACTCGGGCAGCTTCGCCGGGGACGTGTACACGGTGCAGAACCGCTACCGCGCCGGCATCCAGCGCATGGCGCTGGCCATGCACCGGCTGGAGGTGCCGGCCATCGCCGCGGTGAACGGCGCCGCCGTGGGCGCCGGCTGCGACCTGGCCTGTATGTGCGACGTGCGGCTGGCCGCCACCACGGCGCGCATCGGCGAGACCTTCGTGAACCTCGGCATCATCCCCGGCGATGGCGGCGGCTGGTTCCTGCAGCGCCTGGTGGGCTACCAGCGCGCCGCCGAGATGAGCTTCTCCGGCCGGCTGCTCGACGCCGCCGAGGCCAAGGCGATCGGGCTGTTCCTGGAGGTGGTGGAGCCCGACGAACTGCTGGCCCGGGCCCGCGAGATGGCCGCCGGCTTCGCCGCCAAGCCGCCGCGCTCGGTACGGCTGACCAAGCGGCTGCTGAAATCGGCGCAGAAGATGGAACTGGCCGAGCACCTGGAGCTGGCGGCGATGGTGCAGGGCATGTGCCACCAGACCGAGGACCATGCCGAGGCGGTGGCGGCGTTCCTGGAGAAGCGGTCGCCGGTTTATCGGGGGACGTGAAGACAAGGGTTCTTTTTTGGAAAAAAGAACCAAAAAACTTTTATTCGATTCGATGCGGAGCGGTGGCATCGTTCGCACCACCGCTCCAAACGAACGAAGTTTCTTTGCTTCTTTTTGTTCACAAAAAGAAGACTTCCTTACTCCGCCGCCTCCGCGAACCCGCCCGACTGCCGCTTCCACATCCGCGCATAGGCGCCATCATGCGCCAGCAGCTCGGCGTGGCTGCCCTGTTCGACGATGCGGCCGTGCTCCATCACCAGCAGCCGGTCCATCTGCGCGATGGTCGAGAGCCGGTGGGCGATGGCGATCACCGTGCGGCCGCGCATCAGGGTTTCAAGCTGGCCCTGGATCGCCGCCTCCACCTCCGAGTCGAGCGCCGAGGTGGCTTCGTCCAGCACCAGGATGGGGGCGTTCTTGAGGATGACGCGGGCGATGGCGACGCGCTGGCGCTGCCCGCCGGAGAGCTTCACGCCGCGCTCGCCCACATGCGCGTCCATGCCGGTGCGGCCGTCCCAGTCCTCCAGCGTGGTGATGAAGTCCAGCGCCTCGGCCTGGCGGGCGGCGGCGACGATCTCGGCCTCGCTGGCCCAGGGGCGGCCATAGCGGATGTTGTCGCGGATGGTGCGGTGCAGCAGCGAGGTGTCCTGCGTGACCATGGCGATCTGGGTGCGCAGGCTCTCCTGCGTCACGCCCGCGATGTCCTGGCCGTCGATCAGGATGCGGCCGGACTCGGGGGCGTAGAAATGCAGCAGCAGGTTCACCAGGGTGGACTTGCCGGCGCCGGAATGGCCGACCAGCCCCACCCGCTCGCCGGGCGCGATGTCCAGCGACAGGTCGTGCAGCACGCCGCGCGCGGTGCCGTAGCCGAAGCGCACATGCTCGAAGCGGATGGCCCCGGCGGTCACCTGCAATTCGGCGGCACCCGGGGCATCGGGCATCTGCCGCGGCACCGCGATGGAGCGCATGCCCTCCTGCACGATGCCGACATTCTCGAAGATCTGGGTGATGTTTTGCGCCACCCAGCCGGCCATGTTGGCGATCTGCCAGGACAGCGGCAGCGCCATCGCTACCGTGCCCACCTCCACCGTGCCCTGCGTCCACAGCCAGACCGCCATGCTGCCGGTGCCGACGATCAGGCTGGCGTTCATCAGCGCCAGGGTCAGCGAGAACCTGGTGGTCATGCGCAACTGGCGGTGGAAGGCCGCGGTGTGTTCGTCCACCGTCTCGCGCACGAATTCGTCCTCGTCGCGGGCGCGGGCGAACAGCTTGACGGTCAGGATGTTGGTGTAGCTGTCCACGATCCGCCCGGTCAGCGCCGAGCGCACCGCCGACATCGCCTGCGAGCGGTCGCGCAGCCGGGGCACGAAGTAGTGCAGCATGGCGCCGTAGGCGATGAACCACAGCACCATCGGGATGGCCAGCCGCGCATCCACGCTGCCCATCAGCAGCAGCGCCGAGGTGCCGTAGACCAGGATGTACCAGACGGCGTTGATGGAGCTCACCACGCTCTCGCGCAGCGCCGGGCCGGTCTGCATCACCCGGTTGGCGACACGGCCGGCGAAGTCGTTCTGGAAGAACGTCCAGCTCTGCCGCACCACGTGCCAATGGCTCTGCCAGCGGATCATGTTGGTCAGGCCGGCGGCGATCGCCTGGCTGGTGATCAGGTTCTGCAGCAGCAGCGCGCAGGGCCGGCCGATCAGCAGCACGGCGGCCATGCCGAGCAGTTGCGGCCAGTGCTCCGCCAGCAGCGCCTGCGGCGAACTCGCCGACACCAGGGAGACGACGCGGCCGATGAACACCGGGATGGTGGCGTCCAGCAGCGCCACCGTCAGCCCGGCGACGAACAGCATCGCCACCAGCCCGCGCGCCTGGCGCACGAAATGCCAGTAGAAGCGCATCAGCCCCCAGCGCGAGCCCAGCGCCGGCGGCGGCGACCCGGGGGCCATGGCGGTGGGGCGCAGCAGATTCTCGAACCAGCTGAACATAGCTTACGCCGTGAACCGGTTTTGTTCTGGCGTCAACCGCGGCGTGGTGAAACCGCGCGCATCGCGGGCTATATCCCTTGCCATGAGCACGCTCCCCCCTGACGACGACGACGAAGGCGACGCCCCTGCCCTGCCGCCCGGCATGCGCAACTACATGACGCCGGCCGGCCACGCCCGGCTGCGCGCCGAGTTGCACGCGCTGATGCGGGTCGAGCGGCCGAAGGTGGTGGAAATCGTCTCCTGGGCCGCCGGCAACGGCGACCGCTCGGAGAATGGCGACTACCTTTATGGCAAGAAGCGCCTGCGCGAGATCGACCGCCGCGCCCGCTTCCTGGGCAAGCGGCTGGAGATCGCCGCGGTGGTGGACCCGGCGGCCCAGCCCAACCGCGGCCAGGTGTTCTTCGGCGCCACCGTCACCTACGCCACTGAGCGCGACGAGGAGCGCACCGTCACCATCCTGGGCGTGGACGAGGCCGACATCACCCGCGGCGAGGTCAGCCTGCACTCCCCCATCGCCCGCGCCCTGCTGCGCGCGCGGGTGGGCGACGCGGTGCGGATGCAGACGCCGCGGGGGTGGGAGGAGGTGGAGATCGTGGCGATCGCGTATCCGCAGGGGTAAGGAAGGAAGACTTCTTTTTGTGAACAAAAAGAAGCAAAAAAACTTTATTCGTTGGCCGTGTACACCCCAGCGAACAGACGTTTTTTGGTTCTTTTTTCCAAAAAAGAACCCTTTCTTCCTATATCCCCGCCGGCTTCCGCCGATGCCAGTCCGTCTCCCGCTGATACCCGTCCGCCACCTTCAGCACCCGCGCCTCGGCGAATGGCCGGCCGGCCAGTTGCAGCCCCACCGGCAGGCCGTTGCCGTCGAACCCGCAGGGCAGGCTCACCGCCGGCAGGCCCAGGTAGTTGAACGGCCGCGTGTTCACGCTCACCGCCAGGAAGCGGGCGATCGTCTCGGCCGGTCCGCTAGCCTCGGCGGCGTCGATATCGGTCTCGGCCAGCGTCGGCAGCGCGGTCGGGATGGTGGGCGTGGCCAGCAGGTCCACCTTGGCGAACACCTCGGCGGCGAACGCCTTCAGGATCGGCCCGCGCCGCGCCAGCGCCTCCACGTAATAGGTGCCGGGCACCGCGAAGCCCGGATACATCCGCCCGGACAGGTGCACCGCGTAGTCCTGCGGCCGCTCGCGCATCCATCTGGCATGGATGGTCGCCCCCTCCACCCGCGACACGACCCCGCCATAGGCCGCGATCGCCGGCATCAGCGGCAGTTCCAGCCGCACGATGCTGGCCCCGCGCGCCGCCAGCACCGCCAGCGCCGCCTCGAACGCCGCCAGCACCGCCGGGTCGGCGCCGAGCACGAAGGCGTTGGTGGGCACGCCGATGCGCTGGCCGCGCAGGTCGCCGTCCAGCGCCGCCTCGTAGTCGGGCACCGGGTTGGCGGCACTGGTCGGGTCGCGCGGATCATGCCCGGCGATCACCGACAGCACCCGGGCGCAATCCCGCGCGCTGCGCGCCAGCGGCCCCACATTGTCCGCCGAGAAGGACAGCGGCATCACCCCGTAGCGCGACACCCGCGTCTGCGTCGGCTTGATCCCGGTCACCCCGCAGGCCGAGGCGGGCAGCCGGATGGAGCCGCCGGTGTCCGACCCCAGCGAGGCGAAGGTGCCGCCGCTGGCCACCAGCGCGCCCGAGCCGGAGGAGGAGCCGCCGGTGATGTGGTCCAGCCCCCACGGGTTGTGGCAATGCCCGAAGGCGCGGTTGTGCCCGGTGGGGTTCTGCGCGAACTCCGCCATGTTCAGCCCGGCGAAGGAATAGGCGCCGGCCGCGCCCAGCCGCTCCACCACCGTGCAGGTGTAATCCGGCACGAAATCCCGCCGGATCGCCGAGCCGCAGGTGCAGGGCTTGCCGGCCTGGTAGTACATGTCCTTGTGCGCCAGCGGCACGCCGAACAGCTTGCCGGCCAACGCCCCGCCCGCCTGCGTCCCATTGGCCCGCGTCCCACTGGCCCGCGTCCCACTGGCCAACGCCGCATCGGCCGCAGCCGCAGCCGCGCGCGCGCCCTCGCGGTCCACCCAGATGGCGGCATTGATCTTCGGGTTCACTGCATCCAGCCGGGCGAGGCAGGATTCCAGCAGCGCGGCGGAGGTCACTTCCCGGCGCGCCACCGCATCGGCGGCCTCCACCAGGCCCAGGTCGCAGGGCTCGCTCACTCTTTCGTCTCCTGCAACGCCGCCTCGAAGCTGGCCGGTTCGTCCTCGAAACGCATCTGGCCGCGCACCGCCTCGAAGGCGCGGATGGTGGCGACCAGGTCGGCCGCCATCACCCGGGCCGCGGCGTTGGGCGGCGCGATGCCGTGCCAGGCGGCGATCATCGCCTCGGTTTCCGCCAGGAAGCTCATCATGGTTCTCCCGCTGTCGTCGTCCGCACGTGTCAGGCCGTCACGTCGTGGCGCACCGGCGTCGCATGCCAGCCGGCGCGATGCCTGGCCCAGTACAGCTCCTTGATGCGCGCCGAGATCGCCCCCGGCCGGTCGTTGCCCATGATCCGCTGGACGCCGGCCACCGGCCCCACCCGCGAGACCGGCATCACGCCGCCGGCGGTGGTGGCCAGGAACACCTCGTCCGCCTCCTCCAGCACGGCGCGCGGGATGTCGGCCACCGCGCAGGGCAGCCCCAGCTCGTCGCACAGTTCCAGCACGCTCCGCCGGGTGATCCCTTGCAGGCTGCCATGGGCCGGCGTCAGCACGCGGCCATCCTTGACCACGAAGATGTTGAACCCCGGCCCCTCGGTCACCCGCCCCTGCGCGTCGCACAGCACCGAGGTGTCGTAGCCGTGGTCATGCGCCTCCATCAGCCCGGCGTTGAGGTCGCCCCACATGTAGTTCTTCACCGTCGGGTCGAACGAGGCGTCCGGCACGCGCGGCATGCTGCCGATCCACAGATGCGCCCCGCGCGCCTGCACGTCCGGCGGCACCACGTCGATCCACGGCAGCGCGTAGGCGATGAAATGGTTGTCGCAGTCCATCGGCCGGCGCGAACCGCCGATGCGCGGCCGCCCGCGCAGCGCCAGCATCGCCACGTAGGCGTCGCGCAGCCCGGTCAGCGAGACCACCCGGTGCAGGATATCGGTCATCCGCGCCCGGTCCTCCGCCGGCGCCAGCCGCCGCCGCGCCATCGAGCGGCCGAACCGGTCCAGGTGGTCGTCCAGCCGGAAGAAGGCATCCCCGGTCACGTGCACCACGTCATAGGTCACGTCCGAGCGGGTGAACCCCCAGTCCAGCACCGAGATGCAGGCCTGCCCGATCGGCACGAAGCGCCCCTGCACATAGGCTGCCCCCGCCGCGTAGATGTTGGCCTGGCCGTCATCCATGTCGCACGCCCCCCCGCTGCCACGTCCGGCCCGCAGCATGCGGGAGGCCGGTGGCGGCGGCAACCGCCCTGGCATAAGATCTCCGCTAATCCATGCCATGTGGCAGGCGGCGGAGGAACCGGAGTTGGTCGACCAGAAAACCTACCGCGAGGCGATGGCGCGGCTCGGTGCGGCGGTGAACGTCATCACCACCATCGGCCCGGGCGGCAAGCGCGGCTTCACCGCCTCGGCGGTCTGCAGCGTCACCGACAGCCCGCCCACGCTGCTGGTCTGCCTCAACCGCACCAGCGACTCGAACCTGGCGCTGAAGGAAAACCGGGTGCTGTGCGTGAACACGCTGGCCGCCGACCAGCAGGGCCTGTCGCCGGTATTCGCCGGCATGACCGAGGGCGACTACGACGCCCGCTTCGCCACCGCGAACTGGAGCACGCTGGCCACCGGCGCCCCGGTGCTGCAGGGCGCGCTGGTCTCGTTCGATTGCCGGGTGACGGAATGGACCGAGATCGGCACCCACAGCGTGTTCTTCTGCGAGGTGGAGGCGGTCCGCAGCGCCGAGGGCGGCGCCGGGCTGATCTATTTCGGCCGCGGCTACCACAAGGTGGCGGCGCCGTAGGCCGGAAGCGGGCAGGCAGAGCCACAGAGCCAGAGGGAGACGGGGAGAAGCAGGACGGAGATTCTTCTCCCCGCCTACCCACCTACGTGTGGTTCTGCCTTTCGCGACCGGCCGCCGCGCGAATCCGCACGGCGGCCCCTTGCATCACATCTCGGCGTAGTTGCCGGAATGCCAGATGTAGAACACGTAGTCGGACTGCGTCACGTCGCCCTTCTTGTCATAGCTGATCTTGCCCAGCACCGTGTCCCAGGTGCCGGCGCGCAGCACCTCGGCGACCTTGCGCGGGTCGGTGGTGCCGGCCTTGGCCGCGGCCTGGGCCCATTCCTGGATGGCGGCATAGGTATACAGCACGTAGCCCTCGGGATCGATGCCCTTGGCCTTGAACTCCGCCACCACCGAGGCCGCCGAGGCGCGGCGGCGCGGGTCGGACGGGAAGGTCATGATGGTGCCGTCGCCGTTGTCGCCGGCGATCTGCCAGTATTCCTTGGTCACCAGCGCGTCGCCGCCGATCATCGTCGGGTGCATGCCCTGCTCATGCGCCTGGCGCACGATCAGCCCGGTCTCGGTGTGGTAGCCGCCGACATAGATCACGTCGATGCCGGCCTCCTTCAGGCGCGACACCAGGGCGGAGTAGTCCTTCTCGCCCGGCACATAGGCGGTGTACAGCGTCTCCTTCATGCCGGCGGCGTTCATCGCCTTCTTGGTCTCGTCGGCCAGGCCTTTGCCGTAGGCGGTGTTGTCATGCAGGATCGCGACCTTGCGGCCCTTGAACTCCTTGGCCAGGTAGGCGCCGGCCACGGCGCCCTGCTGGTCGTCGCGCCCGCAGGTGCGGAAGGTGTTCCAGCCGCCCTTGTCGGTATAGGCCGGGTTGGTGGAGGCGGGGGTGATCTGCAGGATGCCCTCGTCCTGGTAGACCTTGCTGGCCGGGATCGAGCTGGACGAGCAGAAATGCCCGGCCATCATCTTGATGCCGCGGCTGGCCATCTGGTTGGCCACGGAGACCGCCTGCTTCGGGTCGCAGGCGTCGTCGCCCACCTCCAGCACCAGCTTCTGGTCCAGCACGCCGCCCTTGGCGTTGATGTCGGCCACGGCCTGCTCGGCCCCGGCCTTCAGCTGCGCGCCGAAGCTCGCATACTCGCCGGTGATCGGGCCGGCGGTGCCGATGCGGATCTGCGCCTGCGCCGGGGCCGCCGCCCCCAGCGCCAGCACGCTGGCCAGCGAAATCGCGCCAGCAAGCAGGGTGCGTTTCATCATGGTTCTCGTTCCTGTGCGTTCCATCACCGCGCAAGACGCGCGGCTGGGTTGCAGCCTATGCGCAACGTTGCGACGAGGCAAACCCGTCCGCTGCCGGCACCTTGGGCGGCGGCAACGAAGGGATAGGCGATGCTGGTGGCCTTGGCGTTGAAGATGGCGACCACCGCCGGCGTGGTGGTGCTGGCCTGCCTAGTGGTGGAGCGCACCGGGCCGGTGGTGGGCGCCATGATCGCCACGCTGCCGGTCTCGGCAGGCCCCGCCTATGCCTTCCTGGCGATGGAACACGGGCCGGGCTTCATCGCCGACAGCGCGCTGGCCAGCATGGCGGCGCTGGCAGCCACCAGCGTGTTCGTCACCGTCTATGCCTGGCTGGCGCGCGACCATGGGCTGGCGGCCAGCATCGGCGCGGCGGTGCTGGCGTGGCTCGCCGTCGCGGCCGGGCTGCGCGCCCTGGCGCTGGGGCTGCCGGCGGCGGCCACGCTCAATCTCGCGCTGTTCCTGGCCGGGCAGTTCCTGGTGCGCGACTGGCGGCGCGCGCCGCTCGCGCCGCGCCGTCCGCCCAGCCGGTGGGACATCCCGATTCGCGCCGCCGCGGCGATGGCGCTGGTGGCGCTGGTGCTGGTGATCGGCCGGCTGCTGGGCCCGCGCGCGGCGGGGCTGGCGGCGCTGGCCCCGGTGGTGATGACCAGCCTCGGCATCCTGCTGTATCCTCGCCTCGGCGGCGCCGGCGCGGCGGCCGTGCTGGCCAACACGCTGCCCGGCATGCTGGGCAATTCCGTGGCCGTCGCGGTGCTGCACCTCACCGCCGTGCCGCTCGGCTCGACGCCCGCGCTGCTGCTGGCGCTGGCCATCTGCGTGGCCTGGAACGGCGCCATCACGGCATGGCAGCGCTGGCGCTGACAGCCCAGATGCAACCCTGAACAGCCGCCCCGGCCCTTGCCGCCGCCGCGACGCACTCGTAATAGCCCCCGCACGCAGGAGGTATCCATGGCTTCGATCGCCGAGGTTTCCGACCAGAATCCCGCCCTGGCGGTGCAGGCCGCCATCCTGGCCCGCCCCGTCACGCCGGAACGCCGCATGGCCGACGCCATCCGCGCGCTGGCCATCGACGCGGTGGAAAAGGCCAAATCCGGCCATCCCGGCATGCCCATGGGCATGGCCGACGCCGCCACCGCGCTGTGGACCCGGGCGCTGAAATTCGACGCCGCCGACCCGCGCTGGCCTGACCGCGACCGCTTCGTGCTCTCGGCCGGCCATGGCTCGATGCTGCTCTACGCCCTGCTGCACCTCACCGGGCAGGCCGGCATGACCATCGAGGACCTGCAAAATTTCCGCCAGTTACACTCGCCGGCCGCCGGCCATCCCGAGTTCGGCGAGCATCCGGGCATCGAGACCACCACCGGCCCGCTGGGCCAGGGGCTGGCCAACGCCGTCGGCATGGCGCTGGCCGAGCGCATGCTGGCCGCCCGCTTCGGCCGCAGCCTGGTCGATCACCGCACCTGGGTGATCTCCGGCGACGGCTGCCTGATGGAGGGCGTCAGCCAGGAGGCGATCAGCCTCGCCGGGCATCTCCGCCTGGAGAAGCTGACCGTTCTGTGGGACGATAACTCGATATCGATCGATGGCGCCACCAGCCTCTCCACCTCCGACGACCAGTTGAAGCGCTTCGTCGCCAGCGGCTGGGCGGTGAAACGGGTGGACGGGCATGACGCCGCCGCGGTTACCGCCGCCCTGTCGATGGCGATGCGCTCCAAAAAGCCCACCCTGATCGCCTGCAAGACCATCATCGGCCTCGGCGCCCCGCATAAGGCCGGCACCGCCGGCGTGCACGGCGCGCCGCTCGGCACGGAGGAGGCGCAGGCCGCCAAGGCCGCGCTGGGCTGGAACCATCCGCCGTTCGAGGTGCCGGAGGGCCTGGCCGCGCAGTGGCGCGAGGCCGGGGCCCGCGGTGCGCCGCAGCGCCGCTCCTGGCTGAAGCGGCTGGCCCGCCACCCGATGCGCGCCGAGTTCGAGCGCGTGATGGCCGGCCGGCTGCCGGAGAATTTCCACGAGACGGTGGCGGCACTCCGCGCCGACATCGCCGAGACCAGGCCCAAGCTGGCCACCCGCCAGTCCAGCCAGAAGGCGCTGGAGGCGCTGGTGCCGGCGGTGCCGGAGCTGGTCGGCGGCTCGGCCGACCTCACCGGCTCCAACCTCACGCTGGCCAAGGGCATGGGCTTCGTCACCCCGGGCAACTACGCCGGGCGCTACATCCATTACGGCATCCGCGAGCACGGCATGGCCGCGGCGATGAACGGCATCGCCCTGCATGGCGGGCTGATCCCCTATGGCGGCACGTTCTTCGTGTTCACGGACTACATGCGCCCCGCCCTGCGGCTGGCCGCCCTGATGCGCCAGCGGGTGATCCATGTGCTGACGCATGACAGCATCGGCCTGGGCGAGGACGGCCCCACCCACCAGCCGGTGGAGCACCTGGCCAGCCTGCGCGCCATGCCGAACGTGCACATGTTCCGCCCGGCCGACGCGATGGAAACCGCCGAGTGCTGGGAGCTGGCGATCCGCCGCGCCGACGGGCCGAGCCTGCTCGCCCTGTCCCGCCAGGGCCTGCCGGCCCTGCGCACCGATACCGGCGAGAACCGCTGCGCCCGCGGCGGCTACGTGCTGGCTGAGGCCGAGGGGCCGCGCCAGGCCACGCTGATCGCCACCGGCAGCGAGGTCGCCATCGCCATGGAGGCCCGCGCCGCCCTGGCCGAGGACGGCATCAAGGTCGCCGTGGTCTCCCTGCCGTGCTGGGAGCTGTTCGCCCAACAGGACGAGTCCTGGCGCGCCCAGGTGCTGGGCGGCGCGCCGCGCATCGGCATCGAGGCCGGGGTGGAATTCGGCTGGGAGCGCTGGCTGGGGCCGGACGGGGTGTTCATCGGCATGACCGACTTCGGCGCCTCGGCGCCCGCCGACGTGCTCTACCGCCATTTCGGCATCACCGCCGAAGCCGCCGTGGCGGCCGTGAAAAAGCGTATCGCCGGCTGACCCGCCCTGGATTTGCCGCGATCGCTGGGCTATCTGCGGCGGAACAAACGCAAGAAGGAACGAAGCCATGGCCGTGAAGGTTGCCATCAACGGATTCGGGCGGATCGGGCGCCTGGTGCTGCGCGCCATCGTCGAGAGCGGGCGCACCGACGTGGTGCCGGTGGCGATCAACGACCTGGGCAGCGTGGAGGCCAACGCCCACCTGCTCCGCTACGACAGCGTGCACGGGCGCTTCCCCGCCGAGGTCGAGGTGGACGGGCAGACCATCACCATCCGCCATAACGGGCGCACCTACGGCCCGATCACCGTTTCGGCCGAGCGCGACCCCTCCAAGGTGCCCTACCAGGGCGTGGACGTGGCGCTGGAATGCACCGGCATCTTCACCAGCAAAGCCAAGGCCTCGGCGCTGCTGGCCGCCGGCGCGCGCAAGGTGGTGATCTCGGCGCCGGGCGACGAGGTGGACGCCACCATCGTCTACGGTGTGAACCACCAGATCCTGACCAAGGACATGACGGTGATCTCCAACGCCTCATGCACCACCAACTGCCTGGCGCCGATCGCCAAGGTGCTGCACGACAACTGGGGCATCGAGCGCGGCTACATGGTCACCATCCACGCCTATACCGGCGACCAGAACACCGTGGACACGCTGCACAAGGACCTGCACCGCGCCCGCGCCGCCGCCGTCTCGGCCATCCCCACCTCCACCGGCGCCGCCCGCGCGGTGGGCCTGGTGATGCCGGAGCTGAAGGGCAAGCTGGACGGCACCGCCATCCGCATCCCGACGCCGAACGTCTCGCTAGTGTCGCTGGACGTGGTGATGAAGACCACGCCGACCAAGGAGGCGATCAACGCGGCGATGAAGGCGGCCAGCGAGTCCGGCCCGCTGAAGGGCATCCTGGGCTACAACACCGCGCCGCTGGTCAGCATCGACTTCAACCACGACTCGCACTCCTCCACCTTCGACGCCACCCAGACCGCGGTGGTCGATGGCGGGCTGGTGCGGGTGATGAGCTGGTACGACAACGAGTGGGGCTTCTCCAACCGCATGTCCGACACGGCCGCCCTGTTCGGCAGCCTGTAACGATGAGCGTCCGCACGCTGGACGGGCTCGCCGTCGCGGGCAAGCGGGTGCTGCTGCGCGCCGACCTGAACGTGCCGGTGCATGACGGCGCCATCAGCGACCTCACCCGCATCGAGCGGCTGTGCCCGACCATCCGCGAATTGTCCGAAAAGGGCGCGCGGGTGATCGTGTGCAGCCATTTCGACCGGCCGAAGGGCAAGCGCGTGCCCGCCATGTCGCTGGCGCCGGTGGCCCTGGCGCTGGGCCGGGTGCTGGGGCGGCATGTGCGGTTCGCGGATGACTGCATCGGCGTCATGGCCAGCCAGGCGATCGATACGATGCGCGACGGCGACGTGGTGGTGCTGGAAAACACCCGTTTTCACCCCGGAGAGGAGGCGAATGACCCGAAATTCGCCGCTGAACTGGCCGTTTTGGCGGATATTTTCGTCAACGACGCCTTCTCTGCCGCCCACCGCGCCCATGCCAGCACCGAGGGCGTGGCGCACCTGCTGCCCTCGTATGCCGGGCGGCTGATGCAGGCGGAGCTGGAGGCGCTGGAGGCGGCGCTGGAACGGCCCGAGCGGCCGGTGGCGGCGATCGTCGGCGGCGCCAAGGTGTCCACCAAGCTGGACCTGCTGGGCAATCTGGTGGGGCGCGTGGAGGTGCTGGTGATCGGCGGTGCCATGGCCAACACCTTCCTGGCCGCGCAGGGCGTCGGCGTCGGCAAGTCACTGCAGGAAGCCGGCATGCATCCGGAGGCATTGGCCATCCTGGCCACCGCGAAGGCGGCGGGCTGCGAGGTGGTGCTGCCAGTGGACGCGGTGACCGCCACCGAGTTCCGCGCCAACCCGCCGACCCGCACGGTCGCCATCGCCGCGGTGCCGGACGATGCGATGATCCTGGATGTGGGGCCGGCCAGCGTGGCCGCCCTGGTCGCGCGGCTGCCCGGGCTGAAGACGCTGGTGTGGAACGGCCCGCTGGGCGCCTTCGAGACCCCGCCCTTCGACGCCGCGACCACGGTGCTGGCCCATGCGGTGGCCGATGCCACCACGGCCGGGACGCTGCGCAGCGTGGCCGGCGGCGGCGATACCGTCGCCGCCCTGCGCCATGCCGGGATGATGGAGCGGATGACCTATGTCTCCAGCGCTGGCGGGGCGTTCCTGGAATGGCTGGAAGGCAAGACCCTGCCCGGGGTGGCGGCGCTTTCCACCTAGAGCGGCGAGGGTAGTTTCCGGGGGACGCGGTCCGGCCGCCTGATCTGGTATCGCGCTGCACTGCAATATATTATTGCAAAGTCGATATTATCAAGGCGAGAGCCCAGCCGTGCGGCACCCGTGGACCACGAAGACTCCCTCGCCTTGAGGCCGGACGCATGAGGCGCTGGCCCGGCATCACGGCGCCCGCAGCAGGCCGCGCACCCCGGTCGGTACACCGTGGACCCGGCAATGCCGAGGCGCTGGCGGCGCAGTGGAGCGCGCTGCATGGCCATGGCGCGGTGCCTGACCAGGAGACCATGCGGCGGACGGGGTTCGTCGGCGGAACTTGGGGCGGGCGGGCCGGCCGCGGTGGACCTTTGGACCATCGAGGACATGGGCCACGGGTTCCCGGTGGATGCCGGCGCGGCGGCCCGGGGCCAGCCGGGAGGGCACGCAGGGGCGTGAGTGGTGGATGCCGGCGTCGGCGCCGCCGGCCTCATGGGCGCGTTCTGGGGGCTGGACCGCTTCCCCGCCCCCAGAACGCGCTGAGATTGGCCCCCTTGTACAGAGCGCGCTGATATCAGCGCGGGCGAGCCGCCACGCCCATGGGTTGGCCGGGCCATCCCGTCAGGGCCAGCGGCCGCGGCGTCTCGGCGATGGTGTAGCCGAGGCCCCATACGGTGTTGATGCGCACATTGGCGCCGGCGGCGGCGAGCCGGCGGCGCAGGCGGTGCAGCATCACCGCGAAGGCCTTCGCCTTGGCCGCGTCCGGGTCGTCGTACAGCGCCTCCATCAGCGCCGCGCGCGGAACCGGCAGCGTGGGCGGCGGGGCGCTGGCGCTCACCAGCAACTGATGCAGCACCCAGAACTCCGCGGGCGAGAGCCGCAGGTCCCGCCCGTTCACCAGGACATGGCGGCTGGCGACGTACAGCTCGATGTCGCCGCAGCGCAGCGAGGCCGGCGGAACCCGGCGCGAGCGGCGGGCGACCGCGGCGACGCGGGCGGCGAATTCCTCGTGGTTGCACGGCAGGGTCACCACGTCGTCGGCGCCGGCGTCGAGCAGGGGCACTGGGTCGTGCCATTCCGCGCCGCTACGCACCAGCGCCATGACCGGAATCGGCTGGTGCGCGATACGCAGCCGACGGAGGAAGGCCAGGCCGGGCATGTCCGGCAGCGCAACGTCGAACGCAACCATATCGAATGGCTCACGGTCAATGCGCCGCAACGTCTCCTCGCCAGTAATCATTCGCTCGATTCTAAAACGACGGGGATCGAGCAGTCCGGCGGCCACCGCCGCGAGTGCCCCGTGCGAGCCGGCCAGGAGCAACCTCATGGACTGTGCGCCGTTGGAATTTTCCATATTACTTCCTCCTGACAGATTGCACATTAGCAATTGGTAGGTAAACAGTTCTGTCCATTTGTTATTTTCTTGTTCTTCGCATGATTCAGACCGCTGCTTTCAAACAGCGCCCAGGCAAAGTTTCGGACGTATTGCTCTTACTGGCACTACGCTAAACCAGAAAAACCGTTGCCCGACAGGTTCGGAAACTACGCAATCCCCCCTCCCCCGCTGGCCATGGGTGCGGTTGACCGAGGGGGGGATGATCTGCCGAAGTAGGGGGCGGGCGGACACAAGGCCGCCCCACTGCTACATTGGACACCGCCACATTGGACCCGGACATGATCATCCTGCACCTGACCGACCTGCATTGCCGGCCGCGCGGCCTGGCCGCGATGCGGACCGCCGAGACCAACATGCTGACCGAGCGCGCGTTGCGCGCGGTGCGCGATTTCCGGCCGCGCGCGGATGCGCTGGTGATCTCGGGCGACCTGACGAGCAACGGCCTCGCCGAGGAATACCGTTGCGTCGCCGAGATGCTGCGCCGGTTGATCGATATTCCGGTCTACGTCATTCCCGGCAACCACGACCATCGCGTGACCATGCGCGCGGAGTTGGCGCATCTGCCCGGGGTTACCGCCGACCCGGATTTCGTGCAGTACGCGGTGGACGACCTGAAGGTGCGGCTGGTGATGCTGGATACGCTGATCCAGGGCAAGACGGACGGCGAGCTATGCCCGAGGCGCCTGGCCTGGCTGGACGCGACGCTGGCGGCACAGCCGGACAAGCCGACCATCGTGGTGATGCACCATCCGAGCTTCGTGTGCGGGATCGGGCACATGGACGGCATCATCCTGCGCGACCCGGCGGCCTTCACCGCAGTGATCGCGCGGCACCCGCAGGTGCAGCTGATCCTGACCGGGCACCATCACCGCCAGATCACCACGCGGGTGGCCCATGCCACGGCGATCATCGGGCCGGGGGTGGCGCATATCGTGGACCTGGACCTGTTCAGCAAGAACCCCGGCATGTGGAACCTGGAGCCCGCCTGCTTCCTGGCGCATTGCTGGGTGGAGGGGCAAGGCATCGTGACCCATACCGGCTTCGTGGAGCGCTACCCGGGGCCGTTCCCGTTCGTGGCCGATCCGGCCTGACGAGGGCGGAGAGAAAGAAGATCCACATGGAGACGGGAAAGCGGGGAGAAGCAAAACGAGGCTCCTCCCCGAGCCCCGTCCGATCCTCAAACGATGGCGACCACGCCCGTGAACCTCGTTTCTTAAATCATGAGGTCCAGGGGCTCGGCCCCCAATACTTCAAGACACGGGCGGGGTTCGGGGCGGAGCCCTCCGCTTGCCTTGGCCCCTACTCCCAGAGCTGCTTCAGCCCCGTCATGATCCGGTCCACGTCGGTGGTGCTGTTGTAGCCGTGGAAGCTGAAGCGGGCGCGGCCGTGGCCGTTCCAGGCGTAGACGCCCTGGCGGTACAGGCTGTCCACGATCGCCTGGGCGCGCGGGCTGTCGATGCAGACATTGCCGCCGTGGCGGGCGGGGTCGGCCGGGGTGGTGGTGGGGATGCCGGCCTCGGCCAGCCGGGCCAGCAGGTCGGCGGTGAGGCCGGTGACGTGGCGGGCGAGGTCGTCCTGGTCGTGCTGCATCAGGTAGTCCAGCGCGCCGGCCAGCACATAGACCGGGCCGTGCGCGGGGTTGCCGCGGGTGAAGCGCATGGCGTCGGCGCGCAGGCCGATGCCGGCGACATAGTCGGGCCGCGCCACCGGGGCCAGCGAGTGCCAGCCGCCGGTGGCGGGCTGCCAGCCGGGCTGGCGGGCGCGGTTCCAGTAGGCGACCGCCACGCCGGTCATGCCCAGCAGCCACTTGTAGCAGGCCGAGAAGGCGAAATCGGCGAGGCCGGCATGGATGGGTAGGTAGCCGGCGGCCTGGGTGAAATCCACCACCAGCAGCGCGCCGACCGAGTCGGCGAGGGTTCGCACCGCCGCGAGATCGAACCGCTCGCCAGTCAGGTATGAAACATAACTAACCCCGATCACCCGCGTGCTGGCGTCCACGCGGGCGGCCAGCCGGTCGGGCGCGGTGCCGGTGGCCACGCGCAGCTCCACCTTGGGATGGCGGCGCAGGGCGAAAGGGGCGACCACCGAGGGGTATTCGTTGGTGTCGATGACCAGGTTGTCGCCCTCGCGCCAGTCCAGGCTGTCGGCGACCAGGGCCACGCCGTCGGCGACGCTGCTGACGAAGCCGATATCGCCCGGCGTGGCGTGCCAGAGCCGGGCGATGCGCTCGCGGGCCAGTTCCACCATCGTCTCTTGCGCGGTGCGGCCGGGCATGCCCTGGCTTTTGTCGTGCGCGTACTGGGCCAGCGCGGCGTCGTGGCGGTGCAGGAAGGGGGTTTCGCCGGCGGCGCAGACATGGGCGACGCCGGCGGGGATGCGGAAGGCGGCAGGGTCGAACAGCGGGTGGGTGGGCATGGGGTTACTCCGCGGAGCCGGTCACCGCGACCAGGCGGGTGGGGTCGATCTCGATGGTAACCGGGGCGCCGGCCTCATGCACGTCGCGCGGCGCGGTGGTGGTGCGCAGGCGCAGGCTGGAGCCGTCGGGCTGCACCACGTAGTCCCAGTGCTCGCCGAGGAAAGCGCGCTCCACCACCCGGCCGGGCAGGCGCCAGGCGGCGTGGTCGCCGGCGGGCGGCGCGCGGTGCAGGTGCACGTCGTGCGGGCGCAGCGAGAAGCTGACCTCGGCCGGCAGCGCGGCGGCGTCGGGCACCCGCGCGGCCGGGACGGTGAAGCCGGGGAAGACCAGCGTGTCGCCCTGGAGCCGGCCGTCGAGGAAATTGGTGCGGCCGATGAAGCCGGCGACGAAGCGGGTGCGCGGGCGGTTGTAGAGGCTGACCGGGTCGGCCACCTGCTCGATGCGGCCATGGTTCATCACCACGATGCGGTCCGAGGTGACCATCGCCTCGGACTGGTCATGGGTGACGTAGACGGTGGTGATGCGGAACTCGTCGTGCAGGCGCCGGATTTCCGAGCGCATCTCCTCGCGCAGGCTGGCGTCGAGGTTGGACAGCGGCTCGTCGAGCAGCAGCACCTCCGGCTCGATGACGATGGCGCGGGCGAGCGCCACGCGCTGCTGCTGGCCGCCGGACAGTTCGGCGGGGTAGCGGTCGACCAGATGATCCAGGCGGACGACGGCGAGGATCTTGTCCAGCCGGCGCTTGACCTCGGCGGTCGGGAGCTTGCGCAGCTTGAGGCCGAAGGCGACGTTCTCGCCCACCGTCATGTTCGGCCAGATGGCATAGCTCTGGAAGATCATCGACATGCCGCGCTTTTCGGGCGGCACCATGTCCGACGGGTCGGAAATGGTGCCGCCGTTCATGGCGATTCGCCCGGCGGTTGGCTTCATGAAGCCGGCGATCATGCGCAAGGTGGTGGTCTTGCCGCAGCCGGACGGGCCGAGCAGGGAGACGAATTCGCCCGGCGCCAGCGCCAGGTCCACATCCGCGACGGCGACCGACCTGCCGAAGGTCTTGCCCAGGCCGTGCAGCGACAATTTGCTCAAGACCGGTCCCGCCGCATCATGAAATCCCCTCCGACGAGGCGCGAACCGACGCCCACGATGACGATGGTGGCGGCCAGCAGCATGAAGCCGAGGGCGGCCAGGTTCTCGAAATTGCCCTCTTCGCTGAGGTCCATCAGCATCACCGACATGGTGCGGGTGTTCGGGCCGTAGAGGAACATGGCGGTGCTCAGCTCGCGCGTGGCGGGGATGAATACCAGCAGCCAGGCGCCGATCATGCTGCGCTTCATGAGCGGCGCCAGCACGCGGCGCACGGCCAGCAGGCGGCCGCCGCCGAGGATGCGCACCGCCTCCTCCATCTCGGGGTTGATTCCGCGGATGGCGGCCGAGGCGTTGGCAAAGCCGATCGGCAGGAAGCGGGTGGTGAAGGCCAGGATCAGGATAAGGCCGGTGCCGTACAGGGCCAGCGGCGGCGGGGCGTAGGCGGCATAGAAGGCGATGGCCAGCACGATGCCGGGGACCACGAAGGGCGCCATGGCCAGGAAGCCGAGCACGCCGGCGAACGGCAGCAGCCGGCGGGCGACGATGTAGGCGATGGCCAGCGACAGGAAGATGGCCAGGCAGGCGGCGCTGAAGGCGTAGACGAAGCTGTTGAGCACCGAGCGGCCGGCGGTGGCGTGCTCGAACAGCAGGTAGGAGAAATTGTGCAACGTCAGGTTGTCCAGCCGCCAGCCGCGGCCCCAGGCGCGCGACAGGGCCGCCTGCGACAGCGCCGCGTAGGGCAGCAGCACCGACATGGACAGCACCAGGAAGGCGTAGCCGAGCATCACCCAGCGCCAGGGACCGAGCTCGATCAGCCGGCGCTCGCCGCCCTTGCCGGTGACGGCGACGAAGCCCTTGCGGGAGATCAGCCGGCGTTGCAGCGCGAACAGCAGCACGGTGATGAGCAGCAGCGGGATGGCGAAGGCGGCCGCGACCTCGGTGCGCACGGGCGGGCTGAAGAATTGCAGCAACTGGGTGGTGACGACGTTGAAGCGCGCCGGGATGGCGATCAGCGCCGGCGAGCCGAACAGGGCGATGGTCTCCAGGAAGGTCACGATGGCGCCGCCGATGATGGCCGGCAGCACCATCGGGAGGGTGATGCGGGCCATGGTGCGGATGGTGCCGGCGCCGAGGATGTTGGCGGCGTCCTCCATCTCGGAACTCACCACGTCGAGCGCGGAGGAGGTGAAGATGAAAAGGTAGGGGAAGGAGTAGATGGCGATGATGAAGGTGAGGCCGGCGAAGGAATAGATGTCGAACAGGCCCTCGGTGGCGCCGGTCAGGCCCATCCACGCCCGGTTGAGCCAGCCGGCATTGGGGCCGGCGAGCAAAATCCAGCCGATGGCGCCCAGATAGGGGGGCGTGATGAAGGCGCCGAGCACAAGCAGGCGGATGGCGCCCTTGCCCGGCATGTCGGTGCGCGAGACCGCCCACGCGATCGGCAGGGCGAACACCAGGCACAGCACGGTGACCGCGCCACCCAGCATCAGCGAGTTGTACAGCGCCTGCAGGTAGCGCGGCCGGCCATAGGCGCTGACGTAGTTGGCCAGCGTCCAGGCGCCGGTGTCCGCGGCCTCCAGGCTGGTGATGATCAGCCGCAGCAGCGGGTTGACCACCAGGAACGTCAGGGCGGCGGCGAGGACGATCCAGAGCAGGATCAGCGGGTCGAAGCGGCGCTTCATGCGCCGCCTCGCCGGGCGGGGTGGAGGGGCATCGGGGTCAGGTGCCGAACGTGTCCCGCCACTGCTCGATCACCTCGGGGATGCCCTTGGAGATTTCGGCGACGGAGAGGCGGATCACCTTGGCCTCCTCCAGCGGCTTGGCGCCCGCGAGCGGCTTGACCTCCGGGCGCAGCGACTCGTTGCGTTTTTCAACGGAGATCTTCGCGTGCTCCTCGCCGAGCATGAACTCCATGAACAGGCGGGCGGCGTTGGGGTGCGGCGCGTTGGCCATGATCGCCGAGGGCGAAACCAGCAGCACGGCGCCGTCGGTGGGGTAGACCAGGGCGAGCGGGTTGCCCTTGTCGGCGCTGGAGAGCGTGGTGCCGGAGGGGCCGGCGGCGACCAGGCGCTCGCCGGAGTTCAGCATGGTGACGGTGTCGTTCACCGAGCGGCCGATCTGCGGCTTGTTCTTCTCCAGCTTCTCGAAATATTCCCAGCCGTACAGCTTGCGCATCGCCAGCACCCAGGTGCCGACATAGCCGGAGAAGGCGGGGTGGCCGACCGAGACCTGATCCTTGTATTTCGGCAGCAGCAGGTCGGGCCAGTTCTTCGGTACGTCCTCGGCCCTGAGCTTGGAGGTGTTGTAGGTGATCAGCACCAGACCGGCGGAGGTGGCGTAGTAGAAGCCGTCCGGATCCACGCCGCGGAACGGCTCGCTGACCACGCTGGCGGCCAGCGGCACGTAATGGGCGAGCAGCTTGCGCGCCTTCAT
>MKWE01000015.1:0-9639 GCA_001899585.1 Rhodospirillales bacterium 70-18 | reverse complement strand
CAGCAGGCGCTGATAGGCGACCTGCGCCGTGGTGCGGATCACGTTGACGGTGATGCCGGGATAGCGGGCGGTGAAGGCGCGGCCGACCTGCTCGGCGGTTTCGCCATCAGTGTGCGCGGTATACCAGGTCAGCGAGCCTTCCTTGCGGGCGGCGGCTTCCAGTGCGGTGGTATCGGCCGCGGCGGCGGTGCGGCCGATGACCGGCACGGCGACCACCGCGCCCATCATGGCGCCCAGACCGCGCCGCGTGATTGCGTGGGGCATTTTCTGTCTCCCGAACGTTCCCTGCGAATATCATACCGCAATCGTTCGGTGACGTAAGTGCCCCCCTATGGCTGCGCCCGCCGTACATGCACAGGGCGCCATGGCCGCTCGGCCATGGCGCCCTGTGGCACGCGATCACCTCACCAGTTGGTCAAGGCCGAGCCGTGCGTGCCGCTATAGCCGGTCAGGCACAGGCTGCCGACCTGGCTGCCCAGGTAGATGTTGTGCCCGCCCGACACGTCGAACGAGATTTCCTGGATGGCGGAGCGGCCGGCGGCGCAGTCGGCCGCGGAGGCGTAGACATGGGCGAAGAGCTTGCCGCCGCAGCTGGTCAGGTCGACCGAGGAGTCGGTGCAGATCTTGTCGCCGTCGCTGACCGTCCCCTGGCCCAGCACGCGGCTGCCCCAGGAGTGATCGCCGGATTTGTCGGTGATCTGGATGAAGCACATCGACTGGCCGTTATGGCCGCTGGAATTACCGATGCCCGACCAGAGCGCGTCGTTGCCGACGCAGTCGCTGTGCTGGTAGGTGAACTCCACCTGCTTCACGCTGCCGCAGACCGATTCCATCTCGCCGGGGCCGGAGTAGAGGTTGCTCCAGCCGTCGGTCCAGCCATTGCCGTTCCAGCCCGCGCAGCCCCAGTTGCCGCCACCGCCGTACTGGCCGCCGGAATGGTCATCCGACGACGACCAACTCGTGGCGCCCGAGCAGTAGCCGCCATGGCTGTCGTCTTTGTAGTAGGTCCAGCCGCCGCAGCCACCGTTGGAAGCGGTGCGGTACAGCCCGGCATCGATGGTCAGGTTCGTCTGGCCGGCGCTGAGCGAGATGGTGCCGCTCTTGCCGGTGGTGGTGCTGGCGTCGGAGTCCTTCGTGCTGTCGGAGCCGCGCAGCGAGGGGCTGGCGGTATAGCCACTGGGCGCGACGAACTGCACCACGTAGGAGCCGGCGTTGAGGCCGCTGAACAGGTAGTGGCCGGAGGAATTGGTGGTGGTGCTCGTCAGCACCGAGCTGTTGCTGGCGTTCAGCAGCTTCACTGTGACGCCGCTGATGCCGGATTCGCCAGCATCCTGGATGCCGTTATGGTTGGCATCGTTGAACACGAAATCACCGATGGCGCCCGTGGTCTGGTTGGCGACCAAGCCGGCATCGACCGAATTGTCCACCTCGCCGCAGGTCAGGCTGATCACGCCCGTCTTGCCGGTGGTGGTATTGGCATCCGAGTCGATCGAGTCGTTGCCGCCCTGGTTCTGGGCGGTGAAGCCCTTGCCGGCCGGCGCCACGAACTGGACGCGATAGCTGCCGGGGGTGAGGCCGGTGAATGAATACAGGCCCGAACTGTTGGTGGTGGTGATGCTCAGCACCGTGTTGCCGGTGCTGTCGAGCAGCTTAACCGTCACGCCGGACACGCCGCTGTCGCACCAGTCGCGCACCCCGTTGCCGTTGCCGTCCCAGAACACCACGTTGCCGAGGCTGGCCGCCTGATAGACGCCGGCATCGATGCTCAGGTCGCTTTGCCCGGCGGTGAGGGTGATCTGGCCAGTCTTGCCGGCGGCGTTCGGGTTGGAGTCCTTGGCGGTGTCGCTGCCCTGCAGGGACGGGCTGAACAGCGAGCCGCCCGGCGCGACGAACTGCACCGTATAGGTGCCTGGGGCCAGGTTGTTGAACAGATAATGGCCGCTGGAGTCGGTTGTGGTGGTTCGCAGCACCGAGGTTCCGGCGGCGTTCAGCAGCTTGACGGTGACGCAGGACACGCCGCTTTCGCCGGCATCCTGGATGCCATTGGCATTGCAGTCGTCGAACACCAGGTCGCCCAGCTTGGCGGTGGTCGGCGCGGTGACCAAACCGGCGTCGATGGTGGTGTTGCACTCGCCGCAGGTCAGGGTGATCGGGCCGGTGATGCCGGTGGCCGGGTTGGGGTTAGAGTCGGTGCTGGTGTTGCAGCCCTGCAACGCGGCGGTGAAGGTCTTGCCGGTCGGCGCGATGAACTGCACCTCGTAGACGCCGGGGGTGAGGTTGTTGAACGAATACAGGCCGCTGGCATTGGTGGTGGTGGTGGCGAGCACCGTCGTGCCGGTGGCGTCGAGCAGCTTCACGGTCACGCCGGACACACCGCCTTCGCACCAGTCGCGCACGCCGTTGCCGTTGCTGTCCCAGAACACCAGATCGCCCAGGCAGGCCGGCTTGTAGATGCCGGCATCGATGGTGAGGTCGCTCTGCCCGGCGGTAAGCGTGACCTGACCGGTGCGGCCGGTGGCGTCGGGGTTGGAGTCCTTGGCGGTGTCGGTGCCCTGCAGCGCGGCGGTGAACTGCGAGCCGCCGGGGGCGACGAACTGCGCCGTGTAGGTGCCGGCAGCCAGACCGCTGAACAGGTAATGGCCGGAAGAGTCGGTCGTGGTCGTGCTGAGGACCGAAGTGCCGGCGGCGTTCAGCAATTGCACGGTCACGCCGGACACGCCGCTTTCACCGGCATCCTGCACCCCGTTGCCGTTGCAGTCGGAGAACACTAGGTCGCCGAGCGAGGCGGTGCTGGTGCCGCCGCCTCCGGAGCAGCAATCCCCGAAGCTGGAATCGCCGTTCACCCCGATGGCGCCGCTGTTGGCCGCGTTGCTGACGATGACGCCGTTATGCACGCCGAAGATGTCGACCCGCAGGTCCACCGACGAGTTGATGCTCAGGTTGCCGATCACCGAGTCCTTACCGCCGAACGAGGTCAGCGGCGCGTTGAATGTCACCTCGACCGCGGTGTGGACGGCGTTGGTGAATTTGATGCCGTTCACGGCGCCGTTGGCGATGCCGGAGATGTTGCTGGGGAACCCGTCGGCCAGCGACGACGCGAAATCCATCGCGTGAAAGACGACCACCGAGGAACCGAAGCTCAGGGTGATCAGCGCCGAGGGGTCCAGAACGGGGGTGGCGCTCAGCACGAACACCAGCGAATCCACTTGCCCGCCGCTGGGGCCGGTATAGAGCGGGGTGGCGGTGCCGCTGTTGGTGATGATCGGACCCGGCTCGGTGAAATGCGCCGGCGCAGACGGGCCGTATGTGGCGCCGCAGCCGTTCAGGTCCTGAAGCTGCCCGGTGGTCAGGGGTGCGGTGATGCTCTGGAATACCGAGACCTCATGCAGGCCGACATCGGTGTGCAGGCCGGCATCGATCGTCGTGATCGCCTGGCCGGCGGCCAGGGTGACCGGGCTGCTGGTGCCGCTTGCCCCGACGATGGAGATGACGTTCGAGTCGAGGGTGACATCGGTCCCCTGCAACCCGGCGCTGAAAGTCGTGCCGGCCGGGGCAACGAACTGGACGCTGTAGGTGCCGACAGCCAGCCCGCTGAACTGGTAATGGCCGGTCGCGTCCGTCGTGGTGGTGGCCAGCACCGAGGAGCCGGACCCGCTGAGCAGGTTCACGGTGACGCCGGAGATACCGACCTCGCAGCCGTCCTGGATGCCGTTCCAGTTGCAGTCGTTCCAGACGTAGTCACCGATCGAGCCGCTGGGCGGCGGGGTCGGCGGCGGCAACACCAGCCCGGCATCAATGGTGATGTCGTTCTGGCCCGATACCAGGGTGACCGGGGCTGTGATGCCGGTGGTCTGGTCGGGGTTGGAGTCGGTGGCCGGGGTGCCGGCCCCGGTCGGGCTGAACGTCGCCAGAAGCGGCTTGACGAACTGCACCTCGTAGGCGCCGGGCGTCAGGCTGGTGAAGCTGTAATAGCCCGTGGCGTTGGTGGTCGTGGTGCCCAGCACTGTGGCGCCAGTGGCGTCGAGCAGGTTGACGGTGATGCCGGAGACGCCGGTATCGCCGCTGTCCTGGATGCCGTTGGCGTTGAGGTCGTTGAACACGTAGTCGCCCAGCGCCGCGAGGCGGTAGAGCCCGGCGTCAATCGTGGTGTCGTTCTGGCCCGACACCAGGGTGACCGGGGTGGTGATGCCGGTGGTCCGGTCGGGGTTGGAGTCGGTGGCCGGCGTGCCGGCTCCGGTCGGGCTGAAGCTGTAGCCGCCCGGGTTGGCGAAGGCGACCTCGTAGCTGCCCGGCGCCAGGTCGGTGAAGGCGTAGTGGCCGACGCCGTCGGTGGTGGTGGTGCCCAGCACGGTGCCGCCGCTGGCATCCAACAGGTTCACGGTCACGCCGGCGATGCCGGTGTCTCCGGCATCCTGCACGCCGTTGGCGTTGGCGTCCTCGAACACATAGTCGCCCAGCGCGGCGGGACGGTACAGCCCGGCATCGATGCTGTTGTCCACCTGCCCGTCGGCCAGGGAGATCGGGCCGGTGACGCCGGTGCCCTGGTTGGGGTTCGAATCGGTGTCGGGCGTGCCGGCGCCGGTGGGGCTGAATGCGTAGCCGGCAGGCTGGAGGAAGGCGACTTCATAGGTGCCGGCCGCGAGGCTGGTGAAGCTGTAGAGGCCGCTGCCGTCGGTAACGGTGGTGCCCAGCACGGTGGCGCCGCTGGCATCCAGCAGGTTCACGGTCACGCCGGCGATGCCGGTGTCTCCGGCATCCTGCACGCCGTTGTCGTTCACATCCTCGAACACATAGTCGCCCAGCGCGGCGGTGGTGGAGCCATGCGAGCCACCCTGCGCCACCAGCCCGGCATCGATGGTGATATCATTCTGGCCCGACACCAGGGTGACCGGGGCGGTGATGCCGGTGGTCTGGTCCGGATTGGAATCCGTGGCCGGTGTGCCGGCCCCGGTCGGGCTGAAATTGTAGCCGATGGGCTGGACGAACTGCACCTCGTAGGCGCCGGGCGTCAGGTTGACGAAGCTGTACAGGCCCCAGGAATTCGTCGTCGTGGTGCCGAGCGTGGTGCTGCCGTCGGCGCTGAGCAGGTTGACGGTCACGCCGGCGATGCCGGTCTCGCCGGAATCCTGCACGCCGTTGTTGTTGGTGTCGGCGAACACGTAATCGCCCAGCGCGGCCGGTCGATACAGCCCGGCGTCGATGGTGATGTCGTTCTGCCCGGCAACCAGGGTGATCGGGCCGGTCACGCCGGTGGCCACATTCGGGTTCGAGTCGGTGGCGGCGGTGCCCTGCCCGGTCGGGCTGAAGCTGTAGCCGCCCGGCTGGACGAACTGCACCTCGTAGGTGCCGACATTGAGGTTGCTGAAGGCGTAATGGCCGTTGGCATCGGTGGTCGTGGTCAGCCCGGTGAAATGCCCGGTGCCGTCCAGCAGCCTGACGGTCACGCCGGACACGCCGGTCTCGCCGCCATCCTGCACGCCGTTGTCGTTGGCGTCCTCCCACACCGTGTCGCCCAGCGCGGCCTGGGCCGACAGCGCGGTCTGGTGGAAACCCTGCTCGATGATGCTGAAATTGACCGCCGCCGGCGCCACCGCGTTGGCATCCACCGCGGCGGCGACCACGAGCTGCACATGCAGCGAGGTGAACGCGGCGTACGGCGCGAAATCCCCGGGCGCCACCGGGCCGGTGGCCGATGGCGTCGCCAGGTTGATGGTGGACTGGCCGACCAGATTGTTGTTGGCGTCGTAGACATACTCCACGCCAACCAGCGAGATGCCGGCGCCCGTCTGAGTGTCGACGGTAAACGCCTGCTGCAGGCCGTTGACGCCCATTCCCGCCGTTGTGGCGCTGACATCATAGGAAAAAGTGAGTGTGGTGGAAGACCCCGGCGCCAGCGCGCCCGAGGAAAATGACGACCAGGTCGGCCCCTGGTAGGTCGAAACCCGGGAACTGGGAACGTTGCTTACCCGCATGGACAGCAGGCTGCTGTCAACGAACGAGTTCACCGTCCCGACATCGTCTTCCGATACGGAAATATTCGAGAAGGTCAGGCCGCCATACGACGCATCGGAGAAATTTCGGATAAGTGACATTTCAATATCGCCTCAGTTATGAACTTCCACCGGCCGCCATGGTCCGCTGCGCCATGGCCGCATCCAGCAAGACCATCACCATCATCCACACATGACTGTGCCCCTGCCCTCCGGGGCGTGGGCCTATGAGGCAGCGCGGCGGCGCGCGCCGGCCAGGCCCAACACGCCCATCAGGACCACGGCGACGCTGGCCGGCTCCGGCACGTCGGACGAGTTCGTGTTGTCCGACAGTTCGGAAACGAATACCGTTGCCTGCCCCATGGTGGAGCCGGTGCCGATTGTGAAATCGCCGCTGAAATCGAGGGCGTTCTGCAACGCCGCCAGGGTCAGAGCCGCCGGGTCGCCCAGGCTGACCGTCACGGTGCCCAAATGGGTCGCGGTGCCGCCGACGTTGATGTTGACTCCGCCACCGGCCGCGGAGCCGGTGCCAGCCACGCTACCGGACACGCCGGTGATCTTGTTCGCGCCACCGACCACATCAACCCACCAGGTCAACGAGATTTCGTTCGCGGCACCGGACAGGATCGATTGCCCGCTCACCGGCACGAGCGCGATGCCGCCGCCCGGCCCGGTCGAGGGCGATGCCGGCACCCCGACGACCTGCACGTTGCTGGTGCATACGCCGGAGCAATAATCGAGGGTGAACAACAGGTCGCCGACCTGCAGGGTGGGGTCGCTCGGCGCCGTGTAGGAGGGGTTGGATACCTGATCCAGCGTCAACACGGTGGCCTGCGCCGGTGCCGTAACCCCCAGCAGCGCCGCGCCTGCCAGGACAACACCGACCACCCATGATTTGTATGACATAACCGGTGTGCTCTCGCGCTGCAAAATCGTCATTTTTTGGTCGCAAGGCCAGCATGACGCCGCACCGATAGCTCCCTTAACGATGAGATAACGGCACGTATCAGTTCGTCGTCAAGTTCATATAAATATACAAATAATGAGACAATCTGCGCGTGTTTCGACACGACCCAAGGGACTAGTCACAACCCTTTGATCGGTCTTCGAAACTTACAGGGGTATGCAGGCTAGATGCCGGCCAGCCACCCCAGCACGCCTGCCACCGCGAGCACGGCAAGGGGATGCAACTCGGTTGCCGCCAGCACCGCCGCGGCACCGAGGGTGAGCGCGAGGGCCACTAGGCTGTGCTCGGTGCCGCGCATCAGCGCGAATCCACTGGCGAATATTAGCCCCACCGCCACCGGCGCCAGCCCGCGCTCCACCCGCCCGCGCCAGGCCGCTTCGCGCGTGCGGTGCCACATGCCGGCGGCCAGATGCACCAGCAGGCAGGACGGACCGAACATCGCCAGCGTCGCCACCGCAGCACCCGCCAGCCCGGCCACCCTCTGGCCCACCAGCGCCACGATCAGCGAACCGGGGCCAGGCGCGATGCGCGAAATGGCGAACAGTTCCAGGAAGTCGCGCTCGGTCATCCAGCCGTAGGTGGCGACCACGGCGCGCTGCATGTCCGGCACCACCGAGTTGGCGCTACCGAACGCCAGCAGCGACAGCGTGGCGAACAGCCCGGCCAGCTTCAGCAGCACCCCGCTCACTGGCCCGGCCCGGCCAGCCACAGGCTGAGCGGCAGCATCACAGCCAGCACCGGCAGCAGCGGCAGGCCGAATACGCCGATGCCAATCGCCGTCGCCGCGGCGATGCCGGCCGCGATGGCGCCGCGGATGTTGGCACGGGTCATCCGGACTCCCATCGCCAGGTTCATGCCGATCGCCCCGGCGCCCAGCCCGGCCATCGCCGGGTCTACCCAGGGCAGCCCCCGCATCCGGGCGAACACCCCACCCAGTGTCAGTACCACCAGCACCGGCACCAGCAGCATGCCCACCAGCGCGGCCAGTGCGCCCGACCGGCCGCGCAGCGTGGTGCCCACGAACACCGAAAGATTCACCGCGTTCGGCCCCGGCGAGATCTGGCACAGCGCCATGCCGCTGGCGAATTGCCGCTCGGACATCCAGCCGTGGCGCTGCACCACCGCCAGGCGCATCCAGGCCGACAAGCCGCCGCCGAAGCTCTGCATGCCGATCAGCATGAACACCCAGGCCAGCGTCACCAGCGACGGCACCTGCCGCGACGAGAACCGGGAGTCGGCACCGGGGGCGGCACCGGGGCCAGCACCGGGGGCGGTCCCGGGGGCAGCCCCGGGGACAGGTAGACTCGGCGCGACCGGCTCAGGTTCCATGCCATCATCAAAGACCCGCCGCGCTATGCTGCAAAGCGGCAATCGTCACGGAGGAATGCCCGGATGGAATACCGCAACCTCGGCCGCAGCGGCCTGAAGGTCTCCCCGCTCGCCCTCGGCACGATGATGTTCGGCGGCCCCACCGACGAGGCCACCGCCCGGCGCATCGTCGCGCGCGCCCACGAGCAGGGGGTGAACTTCATCGACACCGCCGACGCGTATAACGAGGGGCGATCCGAGGAGGTGGTCGGCCGCGCCATCGCCCCCCGACGGGACTGGTGGGTGCTGGCCACCAAGCTGGCCAACCCCATGGGGCCCGGCCCCAACGCCCGTGGCATCTCCCGCCGCCACATCATCGCCGAGGTCGAGGCCAGCCTGAAGCGCCTCGCCACCGACTGGATCGACGTCCTCTTCCTCCACAAGGAGGACCACGCCACCCCCTTGTCGGAGACCGTCCACGCGCTGGCCGACCTCGTCCGGGCCGGCAAGCTCCGCCATTTCGGCGTCTCCAACTACCGCGCCTGGCGGCTGGCCGAGATCTGCCGGCTGTGCGACGCCGAGGGCATCGACCGGCCGGTGGTCAGCCAGCCGCTCTACAATGCCCTGAACCGCATGGTGGAGGTGGAGCACCTGCCCGCCTGCGCCTATTTTGGCACGGGGGTGTTCGCCTATTCGCCGCTCGCCCGCGGCGTGCTGACCGGCAAATACCAGCCGGACGTGCCGCCCCCGCCCGGCACCCGCGCCGGCCGCCAGGACCGCCGGATGATGGAAACCGAATGGCGCTCAGAGAGCCTGCACATCGCCCACGAGTTGGCCGAGCGCGCCACCGCCAGGGGCGTCACTCCCGGCCAGTTCGCCCTTGCCTGGGTGCTGAACAACCGCCTGGTCACCGGCGCCATCGCCGGCCCGCGGACGGAGGCGCACTGGGAGGACTATGTCGGCGCGCTGTCCTGCCGCCTCAGCGCCGAGGACGAGGCGCTGGTGGACCGGCTGGTCCCACCCGGCCACCCATCCACGCCGGGCTATAACGACCCCGCCTATCCGCTGGAAGGCCGGGTGGCGCGCGGGCAGGGATAGGAACCGGGTACGAAGAATCTCTGGCCTTGGCGCCCTCGATGACATGACACACCACAAGGACCCTCGTGGTGAATACCTAAGAGCCGATCCGGAAAGTTTGAATCTACGTTGAGTATCTTGCCTGCCTGCGGAGCATGATGCGGATCATGGCGAGGCGGGCGAACGCGGCGGCGGTGCGAATGTGGCGTTCATAGTCGCGCGGCAGCCTGCGGTGGTGGCTGATCCAGCCCAGTGTGCGTTCAACGATCCATCGTTTGCGGCCAACGGTCTTCTTGC
>MKWE01000014.1:131905-133929 GCA_001899585.1 Rhodospirillales bacterium 70-18 | reverse complement strand
ATACCGACCAGGGCGGCAACAACGGTGTGCCAGGTCTTCAGCGGTTGTACCGCGTCGTCCACGCTCACCGGCATCTTGAAGGGAGCCGGCACCAACCCGGTGCAGACGGCCGTGCCGGGCGTCGACTACCAAGGTCCCATCACGCTCACCACGACAGGCACCAGCGGTTCGGCGACATTCAACGGCGCAACGCTCAATGTCCCGCAATATCCGTCTTTTTCATACCCATTCACTCCAACCGCGTACGGAGGCGCGACCTCAACCACTATCGGCTTCCTGAGTGGGCTATTCGCGACCGCGTCATCGACGTTTAGCGGTCCCCTACACCTCAGCTCCTTGTCCAACGGTAGCCTCGCGGTCTATGGCGGACTCGTGACGAGCGGCGCGACGACAACCGCAGGGACGGGACTGACCTACTCGGGCAACTCATTCAACTGCAACACGGCGAGTGGCTCTGTCTTTGGTTGCCTCACCGCCGCGGATTGGACGACGTTCAACGGAAAGCAGTCGGCCGGAAACTACGTCACCGCGCTCACGGGCGACGTGACCGCGAGCGGGCCTGGCTCTGCGGCGGCTACACTCGCCACGGTCAACGCAAATATCGGCAGCTTCACCAATGCGAGCATCACCGTAAACGGCAAGGGACTAATCACGGCTGCGTCAAATGGCACCGTCGCCCCTGCCTTCCCCTTCACCCCAGTCTCCTACGGCAACGCCACCTCCACCACCATTGGCTTCCTAAACGGACTCCTCTCTACCGCATCATCAACTTTCACGGGGAACACCCACTTTCCAAGCGGTATCTGGAACAGCAGTGGAAGTGTCGGTATCGCTACGACTAGCCCTTCGCGCGCGTTATCGGTGGGAGACGACAGCATCTATTCCGCATACTTCTCTGGCCGCGTGGGTATCGGTATATCTGCTCCAGCAAACCTATTTCAAGTGAACGGCGGGCCTGCGGTTTTTACCCCTGCGAGTACGGCGCTTGCCACTCGCATGGCATACAACAATTCACAGTTGGGGGCGGACTCATTTTTTATGGGGGTCACAGATAACGGTGGGGTAAATAATACGAGTAATTTCCAGCTAGCAAACGCAGCACAAACACCACTTCTTACAGCTACATACGGTGGAAAGTTTGGTATCAGCTCGACCTCACCTTCCCAGGAGCTTTCCGTAACGGGCGATGGATATTTTACTGGCGGCATTGGTATTGGCTCCGTAAACACAACGGCAGGCTCGTTGTCCGCTACAGGTGCGATACACACAGACAGCGTTATATCCATTGGAACAGCAAACAACTCCGGTAACGCGCTCAATATTGCTGGTACATATACGGGGAGTATATTTTCTAACACGGGCACGGTAACTGGAACGGGTGGCAGCGCTGTGACCCTTACCCCAACGATTAACGGTAGCAATACCGCACAGCAGGTCGGCATCAACGCATCTGCTACATTTCAACCAACAGGCGCGTCTCTATCGAACGACTATGGTATCCTCTTCATAAACAAGCACGACAACAGCGGCGCACCAGTGACAAACGCCACTGGACTGTTCGCCCGCCTCGATACGGGAGCAGGGTACACAGGCACCATTACAAATGGCTATATGTTTAGTGCAGGTTCCCCGAGTATCCTTGGCGCAAATCCAGTAACAAATCTTTACCAATACAGCGGTGGTTTCCTTGTTAACGGAACAGGCACAACGACAGGCACCATAAATAACTACCATTTTCGCACATCGGGCGGAAGTTCATCGGCAGCGTCTGGTGGCACCATAAATAACTATGGATTTTATGCGCAGCTAGATGGTGGGTCTGGCACGGGCACCAACAACAACTACGGCTTGTTTATAACGGGCGCTGGTGGTGCGTCCGCAACGTTAAACTATGGCATTTATAATCAATCTACCGCGAACAACTACTTCGCGGGGAATGTTGGTTTAGGCACGACAACGCCAGATACCAAACTAGACGTATATAATTCTTCCGCCGCAAGCGCCAGTGGACAGAATGTACTGAA
>MKWE01000014.1:0-131876 GCA_001899585.1 Rhodospirillales bacterium 70-18 | reverse complement strand
TTGGTAGTGGTGGTCGTATCGTTTTCACCAACAATGGCGCAAATTCTGGGATTGAAACTGCTGATATCCGTGGGTACACCTTTGGCGGTGCTGCAACTGGTCTTGCTTTCGGCACTGGCTACAACGCAGTTACGACAAAGATGGTCATTGATAACGCTGGTAACGTAGGTATCGGCACTACCTCTCCGATGGCAAAGCTCTCCGTTAACGCAGGCGCAACCGACACGAACACGAAGCTTTTCGCCATTGCCTCCTCGACTGCAAGCGCCACGACGACCCTTTTCTCGGTTGGCAACGCTGGCCCCATCACCTTCAACACCGTCACCTACGCGAACTGCACCGCCCTGATAACCGATGCAAACGGCACGGTGGGCTGCACCACCTCCGACCAGAGACTCAAAATGAACATCGTGCCTCTGTCGGCCAACGGAGTTGACGAGTTGAAGCCGGTCTCCTTCTTCTACAGAGACCAAGCTCGCGGCACGGAAGAGCAATTTGGCCTCTTAGCCCAGGATGTGGCGAGGGTGTATCCAAACCTTGTCACAAGGGGCAGCCCCACGCCGGAGACGCCGGACGGAACGCTGATGGTCCGCTATGAGGGGCTGATTGCACCGCTGATTGCGAAAGTGCAGGAATTGCAACGCGAGATCGATGGCAAGGCGACCATAGTGGCATACGCCGGGCGCAGCGCGGAGGAGAACTGGCAATGGGGAGCGATGGGCCTGTTGATCGCTTGGAATGTCGCCTTGACAGTCCGTCGACGTAGGTAGTCCGAGCAATGCTGCTGGTTTGGTTCCATCGGACAGGGGTGTCCAGCGTACGAGCGATTTATTTGATAAAATAAAACTTATGGAAACAACAACATACGACACGCAAAATAAGGCAGTTATTATCACCCAGACATCCGAGACGACGATACCTCTGGAAGACCTACAGGCAACACTTGCAACGGCGCAAAATCGTGTTGCAGCCGCGCAGCAAAATCTTGCTGACATACAGACGCAGTACGACACTGACCTTGCCGCAGCACAGAACAACATCGACGTGGCACAAGCTGCCGTAGACGACGCGCAGGCGAAGCTCGACGGGCTTAATGCAGCACTCAGCAAGGAGAATTAAGCAGATATAGGACCATGATTTACGGCGGCACATATGCAAGCGCCACCTACGGCGGCATCACCCAGGCAAATCCGGCCGCGGCGGGTCCTACGCGTATCAACAGCGGCGTGGCGGCCGTCATACTGAGCAATCAGCGGCTCAGCCCTATCGTGATTACAACCCGGCGCTCTTCGGTCTTGCTCGCCAGTAGGACAGGTGACCTGCAACTCAGTCCCGTGATGGTTACGACGCGGCGTGCCGGGGCCGTGCTAACCAGCGAAGCCGCCCGTGATACAATTCTGGTATGAGAAAACTCGAAGCAGCAACAGAGGATTTCATCAAGGTTGAGCGCACAGTGCTCGCTGCTGACGCTACTGCTGGTTCGAGCGTGTCTCTCACCCTGGAGGACAACGACGGACTCGTCAATGCCGATTTCATTGTCATTGGATATGAAGGCAGCGAGCTGGCTGAGCTGGAGCAGATCAACCAGGCTGTCACCGCGGGAACCGGGGTGCGCGTCGCCACGCTGAAATTCAACCACCTGGCTGGTGAGCCGGTGACGAAGTACCGCTACAACCAGCGGAAATTCTACGGCTGCGCTACAGCAGACGACGTGTACGTCGAGCTGACGGGGGACGGCTCGCCGAAGGACATTCAGGTGGACGACCCCCAGGGCACGGTCTTGGAATATACCGGCACGACCTACAGCTTTTTTAAAGCTACCTACTACAATTCGCAGACGATCGAGGAGACGGACATCGATGACGCTAGCGCCGCAGATGGCGACGAGAGCAAGCGCTACGCCTCCCTGTGGAACATTCGAAAGCACGCCGGGCTGGCCGGCAATCCCCTCTATTCCGATCTCCGTCTGGAAACGAAGCGCAGCCAGGCCGAGAACGAGATCAACAGCGCCATCTTCTCCCGATACACCCTGCCTCTCGCAGAGGTGCCGGGCCTGCTTTCCCAAATATGCGAGCTGCTAGCGGCCGGCTACATCGACTACGAGGAGTTTGGTAAGGACGGCGAGGGCGTCAAATGGCTCGGTGAAGGCAGGGCGCTGCTCAAATCAATCCAAAAGGGCACCCAGGTGCTTATCGGCGCAGATGGCACTGAATTGGCCCGCCAGGGCACAACCGGCGTGCTCAACGGCTACCCCAACGCCACAGACACCGATGCGGCCCAATTCAGCATGGACGATCGCTATTGAGCATGTATGGACGACTTCCAGTTGCAATGGACCATCGAGGGCGCAACGGAGCTATCCCGCACGCTCATTGGCCTGGAAAGCAAGCTGAAGGACTACCGGACGCCTTTCCGCCAATCGGCCGACATGCTTGTGCGGCAATTCTCGAAGGATGTGTTTGCCACCCAGGGTGCGGTTATCGGGGAGAAATGGAAGCGCCTCTCCCCATACACCGTCGCGCAGAAGGCGCGCCTTGGCTTTTCAGGCGGCCCGCTTGTCCGGACTGGACGGATGCAGCGCTCCTTCGAGAGCATCGTGTCCACTGATCAGGCGGTGGTGCGCAACACCGCGCCGTACTTTCCCTATCACCAGTCGGGCGAGCCCCGAACACGACTGCCGCGCCGTGTTATGATGAAACTCTCGCAGAGTACGAAGGCCGAGATCGTGAGGTTCTTTCAGGATTACATCCGAAGTGCAGCAGGGAAAGCATCATTTGAACCCTAAACGCTATGCCTTACGTTGACTCTATCATCACCAAATATATCGACATTTTGAAAGCTGGGAACGGCACGATAAAGACGTATTACCAAGGGGAGCCTTTGCGTATCGCCCAATCCAATCTCCCCTGCTGCATCATCTCCAAGACCTCCACCAGCGTGCAGCCTATCGACAACGCGGACGATCAACATTCTATCAGCCTGCGCATCACGGTCATCACCGACGTGCGCCAAGACCTCTCAAGCGACGAGAGCCAGGCCAAGATCGTTGAGGGCGTCCGCTCGCTGTATGACATCCTGGAGGGGCGCAACGCGGATTACACCCTCAAGTCCACCTCGGTCCTCGATATCCTCCGCGGCAACATCAACGTCGACACCTCCCGTAACCTCCGCACCGACCTCTCCACCGCAACCCGCGTGGATTACGGGACAACTTTGCGAGATCGGGAGAAGGACTCCTGGACGATCGAAGCGCGGTTGGATTTCACCTGTCACTTCATCCAGACCCGGTAGCTTATGCACACCTCGCAGCTAGGGACGCTGGCGAAGTGAGTTAGAATGGGAGCATGCAGGTTACCACTAAAACGTCCGTCGACTTCCCGAAATTGGGTTGGGGTATCAATGCCGGAGAAGTCCGCGAACTTCCTGACAATGAAGAAGCGCGGAAGCAGATTTTATCCAATCCAGATATCTCAGAGGTGAAGCCTAAGAAGGAGAAACAGGCTCGCTCGGAGGATTGATTACCCATTTAATAAAAAAACTATCGTGAGTAAAATCGGCGGAACCCAGGTCAATGTAGGTTTAGGGCTCGAAGCGACAGCCGGCACCGCGGTCGCTGCAACAGTCTTCCCCAAGTGGGCAGAGCTTTCGATGCAGGGCGTCTCGGAAAAGACGATGCTCAAGTCGGCACGCGGAAACCGCGCCGCCAGCTCGGACAGCCGCATCCGCAGGCAATACTCCAAAGGATCGCTCGCGGTTATCCCGAACAACGTCAACTCGGTCCCGCTTTTCTATCTCGCTCTCGGTAGCCTCTCGTCATCGAGCGTCGCCGACAGCGCATACACCCACACCGTCACCGTGCAGGACGCCAACGCGTCGATGAAGACGGCAACCATGATCGTCGAGCAGGGATCGGAGGTAACTGAGCGATTTGCGAACGTCGTTTGTGACTCGCTCAATCTTGAAGTCAGCGACGACTACGCGAAGCTCACTGCGGGGCTAATCGGCGCATATCCGGACACCTCCACGCTCTCAGAGTCATTCGCCCAACAGACTGAATTTGCTTACTCCGACTACACAGCAAAATTCGGCACTTCCTTCTCCGCCGCAGGCAGTGCGAGCGCGACGCCGCTGAAAGGTTTCACGTTAAACATCAACAACAACATCCTTGTCGACGAGGCATTTTTGTCCGGCGCAGTCACTCCCGTAGCCGGTGGGTTCGTCGGGGGTCGACTTCAGATATCTGGTTCGTACACCCTGCACTTCGATGGCACAACGGAGCTGGACAAATACAAGGCGAATACCAAAAACGCACTGATAGTGACATTTACTGGCGCACTGATCGGGGCTTCGTCTACGCAGAATCTTCAGATTAAGCTAGGTAAGCTGATACTCACGTCCCCGCCTAAGGAATACAACCTTGATGGTCTCGTGATCCTTAAGCAGGAATTCTCGGTCGAGCACGACCCAACCGATGGCCTCATTACCGTAATCGGCGTCAACACGACCGCCACCTACGCATAGCCTATGAATGAACGAACCACCAAATCCTTTGAGACCCCAGGCGGGCACGCAGTTATCATGTACGACTACATCACCGCCCGAGAGATGCAGGATATAGCGAAAAAGGGTGGAGCTGGGGATAACACCGCAAAAATCGACGCGGGCAATCAGACCATGCTCCTCGTGCTTCGCACGCTCGACGGTTCGGAGGATGACTTGCTTAACCGCATCCTTGATCTGCCATTCCCTGACTACACAGCCATTGCCAAGGAGGTGGAGAACCTCATCGCACCGGAGGGAAAATCCTAGCCGCCGTCACCGGCTACATCGCGGGTGTGGTACGCGATGAAATGGTGATAGCGGCGATATGCGAGCGGATGGGCTGGGACTACCACACCTACCTGAACCAGCCGCTGTGGTTCATCCGCCTTTTGATGCGCAAGTTCGAAGTGGATGCACAGGAGGCTAAACGCTCGACAGGAAGCTGATGTAGAATACAAACATGCTAGGCGGCGATTCTACTCTCCAAATCATAATCAAAGCCGTCGACCAGGCGACCGGCGTTTTCAAATCTGTGCAACAGGCGGTGGAGCGACAGCAGAGGAGCTTTGCCGACACCGCCGCAGCGTCGCAAAAATTCGCCATCGGCCTTGGAGTGGCGGCCACGGCGGCCGGCGGGCTCGGCTATGCGGCGCTTAAAGCAGCAGGCGACATGGAGCAGACGAGCGTGGCGTTTACGACCATGCTTGGCTCGGGAGAAAAGGCCCAGCAATTCATCCAGCAGCTCATCCAATTTGCAAAGACGACACCGTTTACCTTGGTGGGCCTGGAGCAGGCATCCAAGCAGCTTCTGGCCTATGGATTTGCCCAAGAGGAGGTCATCCCCAACCTGACCGCCCTCGGCAACATCGCGGCCGGTGTAGGCATGGACAAGCTGCCGAACCTCATCCTGGCATTCGGCCAGGTCAAAGCCGCGACCCACTTGACTGGCATGGAGCTGCGCCAGTTTACCGAGGCCGGTGTCCCGCTTCTGGATGCGCTTTCCAAGCAGCTCCACGTCTCCGTCGCTGACTTGCAGGACATGATCAGCAAGGGGGAGGTCGGCTTCCCTGCCGTGCAGGCCGCTTTGGCGAGCTTGTCCGGTGAGGGGGGACGCTTCAACAACCTCATGGAGAAGCAATCGCACACCCTGGAGGGGATGCTGTCCAACTTGCAGGATGCCTGGAACATCTTCCTGACCGGGGAGGGGCAGAAGCTGCTCGAATGGGCGAAGAAGTTCACTGAAGCGGCAATTTACGTAGTCCAAAACGTGCTGCCTGCGTGGGTAGACCGCGTATCGCAGCTCATCGACTTCTTTGACCGGCACCAGGCCGCCATCTACATCGTCGCCGGTGCGATCGTTGGCGCCCTGGTCCCTGCGATATGGGCCGCCGTAGTCGCGTTCGGTGCTCTCATGGTCACCTTGGCACCCTTTATCATTGGCGGTGCGATCATCGGCGGCATCGTCGCCGGCATTGTGTGGATCGTGCAAAACTGGGACATGCTGAAGGCGAAGGCGGCAGCCGTGTGGGGTGCAATTACCTCCACGATCCAGGGAGCATTTCAGGGCATCGAAGACTTTGTGATGGCGAAGATTCAGGCCGTGATTGACGCGTATAACCGCATGGTCGAGATCGTCTCGAAGCCTATCAAGATTGTGACCAACGCCGCGTCCAGCGTCGGCAACTTCGTCTCCAACGCCCTCTCTAGTCTGCCCCACTTCGAACAGGGAGGCGTTGTCCCCGGCGCGGTTGGCACCGCGGTGCCGATCATCGCTCACGGCCAGGAGACCGTCATGCCCGCTGGCGCGGCCAGCTCGGGGGGCGGTGACATTTCATACACGATCAATATCAGCAACCCACAGGTCCGTAGCCGGGCTGATATCGACATACTCCGGCAGGAGATCGAGGAAGCCCTCCGCGACGTATCTCGGGGACATAAGCTCGCAACTATTTAGCCATGGCGAAAATCCTCACAGTGGCGGGGTCGGATTTCCTACCGCAGTACCAGACTGGCTCAGCCCGCATCCGCGAGACCGTACAGAACAAATCCAATGTGATGAACTTGAACTTCACGGTGAAGCCAGGTCAAAATACACCCCGTGAGGGTTCGGAGATCATCTTCAAAGACGGCTCACGCTTCCTTTTCGGCGGGTACATCTCGCGTATCCAGCCCGAGGAAGTCGGCGAGGGGCAGTTATTTATCTACGCGATCGAGGCGTCCGACTACAGCTACATCTTTAACAACAAGGTTGCCGCCCGCGCCTACACCAATCAGACGCTCGCCTACATCGTGGCAGACCTTATGGGCACATACGTCGACGCCAGCTACGGCTTCACTGTAACCAACGTGGCAACTGGTCCCATGATCGACTCGATCACCTTTGACCACATCAGTATCCGGAAATGCCTGGAGAAATTGCAAAAGCTCACCGGCTATGTGTGGCTCGTCGATTACCAAAAGAACCTCTACTTTCAACTCCCCAGCGCCGACGCCGCGCCCGAGCAGATCACCGACAGCAGCGCGAATTTCCAAGATATTTCCATCGCCTACGATACATCCCAGGTTCGCAATTCGGTGACGGTCATCGGCTCGGACGACGGCGAGCAATCCGCAACCACGGTGGCTGAAACATTTACAGGAGATGGCGAAACTCGCGCTTGGGAACTGAACGACAAGCCATCGAGCGTCCTATCCATCCAGCTCAACGGTGTGACGAAACAGTTTTCGCTCGACGTGAACGAGCGGGATACCGACGTGTTCGTCTACTCATTCAGTGGATCAAGCCTCCGGCTCACCGACGCTCAGCCGACGCCGACAGGCAGCGACACTGTCGTCATCACCTACTATCCCCGCATCCCGATCATCGCTCAGAGCGAAGATGCTGCGAGCATCGCGTTCTTTGCCGCGAAGGACGGCGGTGACGGGGTGTACCAGTATACGGTCAAGGAAACCTCGGTAACCTCCAAAGCCTCGGCCGCTGTGCGTGCCGTGCAGGAGTTGGACGAGTTTTCCATGCCCTTGGTGAACGGGCAATTCACCACTCGCACGTCGTTGCTGTCTGGCGGCTCCATCTTCATGGCCGGCCAATATCTGACGGTAAACCTACCCACCTACGACATCGACACTGACTCGGCCTTCCTGATCCAGGAGGTGAACGTCACCTTGGAGGAGAACAGCGGAGCCACCGAATACATCTACCAGGTGCGCTTTGGCGGGAAGCTGACCGGCGTTCGGGAGTTCCTTGAGTCCCTGGCATCGGAGACGAGCGAGGTGCAAGACGTGACTCAGATACTCACCCTGAAGCAAATAGCCGATGCGGCCGCCGTGGTCGACGATACACCGACCCATGCCAACTTCACCCCACCATTTCAATATGGCCCCGCGGGTTCTCCACAAGGAGTGTGGGGCCTTTCTGAATGGTCCTGATATATACTTGAGGATATGACTGTTGACAGAAAATTCCGGGAGGCCAGCCTCGTCACCGGGATCGTCACGTTCACAAACTTCGTCCTTTCTACAAACCGCGCCCGAGCGATCGACGAGTACCTGCGTGCCACCCCTAACATGGCCAGAGAAGAGTATGACGAGTGGATCGCGGAGCTGCGCCGCTCCTGCACCACGCGCGAGCTTGTCGTGCACAACCGCGTGGTCCTCGCCGCGCGTAGTGAAATGGCCAAGCGCCTGATCGGCACCCAGGCTTTTACTGGAACGGTCAATTATGGGGCGATCGGGACCGGTTCGACCGCTGTAGCCGACACGGACACGGTGCTCGACACCGAGGCCGCACGGGTCCAGGTCGCAACCGCGACGCAGACAGGCGATCAGATCAACGTCGACTTCTATTTCAACAAGGCGAGCGCGAGTGGTACGTTCGAAGAGTTTGCCCTTTTCATCGACGGAACTGCCTCGGCCGATACCGGGCTCATGTTTAACCGTGCGCTTACCGGAGGATGGGTGAAGTCATCGCTAGAAGGCATGACCGTGTCGGTGCAAATTAACTTTAGCGCTGTCTAATATGAGTATCGCTGCTGGATCAAATATCCTCGCCTCTGACTTCGTCGACACACCGAGCGGCGCTGGGGACAGTGGAAAAGTCGCCAAACTCGATGCTCAGGGCAAAATTCCGAACGGATTTTCGTACCGGGACTACCAAGCCTTCACAGCAAACGGCACCTGGACGAAGCCGACCGGACTTTCCGGGAATGAGTTGGCAGTTATTCAACTTTGGGGAAGTGGTGCAGGAGGCGGCAGTGGTTCGGGTTCCGGTGGTGGTGGTGGAGGTGCGTTTGTTGAACTCTTTATAAGAGTGGGCCTTCTTGGAGCCACAGAGGCGGTGGTTGTTGGAGCAGCAACTGCTGCGGAAACCACAGGAAACAACACCTCCTTCGGGTCGTGGAAGACAGCCTACGGAGGTGGCCGAGCCACTGGGGGCGGAGGTGGTGGTGGCGGCGGCCACTCTGGGAAGGGAGCAGACGTTGCGTCGAATACGGGAGGGGTGGGTGGCACACCGATTGGTGGTGCCTCCGCGGGTGGGGATTCCACTTTCGGCGGCGGTGGTGGTGGTACCGGAGGCGCTACACCAACTGGCGGCGGTACAGCGATTCAGGGCGGCGGAGGCGGCGGCGGCGGTGGTACGACGGGTTCGGGCGGTAGTGACGGTGGTGCCTCTACGTTCGGCGGCGGAGGCGGTGGAGGCTCAAGTGCTTCTTGGGGCGTTGGCGGAGGTGGTAGTTCAGCTCTTGGTGGTGCCGGAGGTGCCGCGACCATAACAACAGGAGTCGCGGGCACTGCACCGGGTGGTGGTGGGGGCGGTGGTGAAATAACAGGCGGCGGCGGTGCGCGCGGAGAGGTCCGCGTGTGGGTGCTTTAATGAACCAACATGCCCGACACATTCAACGACCACGACCTTCTTATAGAACTACGCACAGAAATGCGCGGTATTCGTTCTGATCTGTCGGACATGCGCACCGGCCTGACGGCGCGAGTGCTCAACTTAGAATCGAACTCGGTTAGCCGGAGACAATTCGATGATCACGAGACCCGCATGCGGGATACGGAAAAGGGTATCACCGTAGTTAGGACGTGGGGGTCGGTTGCGATTCTTCTGTTGGGCCTTGGGGAGGTGCTATTACAAGTATTTTTTAAATAAGCATATGAACACATGCTCCGAAGGTCAGGGCTTTAGCGAGAACGCTAACCCATCATACAAAACCGCTAGTCTGGTTGGTCACACAGGGCAAGATTGGGGCTGCGGTTGGCAATCGCCCATCTACAACCACTATGACGGCCTCGTGTATAAGGTTCTGACTGCCAAACAGCCATCAAACGACGGCTCCGGCTTTACTGGCGTGTTTATGCTCGTAGATGACGGATTTGAGTGCTTCGAATGGCTGGTGGGACACTGCGATCCAACGGTGACGGCAGGCCAGCGAGTGCAGAAGGGTGATCTTATCGGCTACGAAGCCAACCACGGCACCGTCTACTCCGGCAACATCGAGATAACGCTCGCCATGCAGGCGGCGGGTGACCAGCGCGGCCACCACCGGCACTACCAGAAGCGTCCAGTCCACCCGGTGACCAAGCTGCCGTTGTACGGCCTTTCGTCCGTCAGCGATGCCAGCGGCTCTTACCGTGACCCACAGGGCAACTACTACGAGGTATGGAACTACCTAAACGGGTTTCATGGTTGCGTGGACCCAACCCTGCCGGTGTTCAATCGCCTACTGGGGACAGGTACATCTGGGTATGACGTCTACGTCTTACAGCGCATTTTGAGGCGCTACGGGCTTCTTAAGGCCGATTGCACCGGTTACTTCGGTTTGATGACCATGGCGGCTCTCGTGGGCTACCAGGTGGCAAAGAGCTTGGCCCCTGTCGGCTTTGCCGGCCCTGCAACCCGCGCCGCCCTCTCACAGGAGTTGGCGGCGCTCCCAGACCTCAGCCAGCAGTAGGTGTTGATATCCGGCGTTGCTCCGGTGGCGTGCGGTATACTAAACCTATGAATATCAGAAACTTACTGACGTGGCTCACAACCTCTTCCGCCGACCCGGCGAAGACGTCGGCCACGCTCAAGGGCGTGCTCAAGATCGTCATCGCGAAGATCATCTACATAGGCGTCCTGGCTTGCTCCTTCGGCGTCGCGTGCGCCTTTGGTGACCTGTCGTGGTTGAACGACGCCGCGGACCTTATCGGCACCATCGCCTATGGCGTCCTCATCGTGTGGGGAGCCGGTCAAGGCGTATTTGGGTTGATCCGCAAAATCTACCTCGGCCGATGGGCACACCCTGCCGCAGCGCAGCAATAGCTCTCCGACATGCCCTCGCTCGCAGGCGAGCAACACATTGCACCCCGGCCCACGAGTGACGACGGCCCGAGTGCATGCCGCGTCTCACGGTATCGACCCCGGCGAGACGTTCCAAAGCGGCATAAAGGGACGATGCCCCTGTGCGTTGTTCTCCGCCGAGTGAGGGGATGCTATCGACGGCCGAGCAGGGAACGCAGCAACCTTACGGGACGCGTCCCTGTATCTGTCCGGTGGAGAGTGGGGGTAGGCGGAAGGCGTTGCTAAGTAGCGGTTCGCTTCCTTGATGGTCGATCGATGAGTGGCTATCGTCGTGCTGACTGGAGAGTTCGATGGCAGAAGAGCCAACCACAGACCGTGTAGGTATTCACGCGGTCGGTCTAATTTTCTCCCGCGATTTCGGGTGGTTTTTTCGTGAGCAGCACGAGAAAGATTTTGGAATAGACGCCCAGGTGGAAGTGCTTGATGAAAAGAATATGCCTACCGGCAAGTTAATTGCCCTTCAGGTTAAATCAGGTCCGTCGTATTTTCGTCGGAAAGGAGAAGAATATATTTACTATGGAGAAATAAGACACCTGAACTACTGGACCAATCACTCCTTGCCAGTGTTTCTTATTTTGCACAACCCAGATACCGGTGAAACGCTCTGGCAGCGGATCGAACGGCGACTAGTTACAATAAGAGGCCACAGGTGGTCGATCCCGATTCCCACCGAGAATACGTTGGATGCTCGCCACAAGGATTACTTCGAGGCTGGCATAGCATCTGATGTCGAGGCAATTAGAAGATTCCGTTTCGCGTCAGACCAGGCTCTCATGGAGGAGTGGAAGGACAAAGATGTATACATAGTGATCGAAGACTGGGTAAATAAGAGTATCAATATTCGAAGAGTAGCGGCGTATTACGATGATCCAGACAAACCTGAGGCGGACCTGGAGTTTGACATAGTTGCCGTGCGAACTTCCGTACACGCGATCATGCACGGATATTTCCCTTGGTTGACTTACTATTACGCGGAAGAAATTCAAGATGGCAGCGGCGAGGTGGAAGGGCACGTTCTCTATGTCTCGTTAAGTGACCGCGCCAAGGCATTTCTGGACCTTGAGTCCTATTTCCGCGATGGACCAGACGAGCAGGCCGATCCACAGCCTCCCCTAAGCGAGGAAGAAGAACGCGAGCGCATCCTGCACGAATCCTCATACGAGGAATGGCTCAACGACGAATCTTACCACCAGGAAGAAGACGACACCGACCAATAGATACACCTCTCCCTTTTTGGTCCGGTAGCGACAGGGGGGCGGCCGTCGCTTGTAGGTTGTGGCCTTGGCTCCTTTGAACACGGTGACCACGTGTGATATATCGCCATATGTAACACGTTCCAACTGGTTGATATAAGATGCCGGATTTTTTCATAAGCTATACCGAAGCAGATGAGCAGTGGGCAGAGTGGATCAGTTGGACACTTGAGGAGGCGGGCTTCAAAGTTGTCCTTCAGAAGTGGGATTTTGCTGCCGGCAGCAATTTTGTTATCGAGATGCAGCGGGCCGCCGCGACCGCTAGGCGGACCATCGCCGTTTTATCGCAGGCATACCTGGACTCATCGCGTTTCGGTGCCGCCGAATGGGCTGCGGCGTTCGCTAAGGACCCCGATGGACTGTCGCGTACCCTGATTCCCGTGCGCATCGAGAAATGCACAGCTGACGGGCTGCTTAAGAGCATCGTCTATGTTGACCTTGTTGGCCTGGAGCCGATGGAAGCGAAGGAGCGTCTCCTAGATTACGTAAAGGGAGAGCGCCGCAAGCCTAAAACCCCGCCGTCATTTCCCGGCGCTGTTTCACCTAGACCAGCTCCGCCTGCGTCTTCTGCGACTCGGGAGGCAGGCGCGCTCGAGCGATTTATGCCCCGAATCAAAGGAACGATCACTGACGCCGATCGCAGGCGTTTCACTCGGAGCGCGTTCGCCCAAATTCAGGAGAGGTTTGAACGGTCTCTGGCGGAGTTGAAACAACAAAGCACTACCATCGAAATTGACTTCGAAAAGATCGACGCGACAAAATTCACCGCGGAGGTATTTGTCTCAGGCAAACGTCGCGCGAACTGCAAAATATGGATCGGCGGCATGATGGGCCGTGACGATATCGCTTATGCCGAGGGAAGTACGAGCTTCATCTCCAACAGTCTTAATGACTCCCTGAGTCCAATAGAGGTTGACGGCGAGCTTCGGTTGCATACGACAATGGGCGCTATGGTTGGCCGTTCTCAAGGCGGTATGGACCTGAATCGACTGACCATAGAGGAGGCGGGCGAATATCTTTGGCGCCGCTTCTCATCCTCGCTAGAACAATAAATCGCCGGGACAACCAGACACATGCAGGTATTTCCACAGGTAAACATCGACAGGGTAGCGAAGCTTGAGCCGGGTGACTTGTTTATCCTCGTCGACGGTGGCAAGCAGTGCGTTGCGCTCCTGAGCTTCGACCCCGCACAAGGCGGCGAGCGCATGATGCTCGTGCTTGGCCCGAAGGTTCCGAACGACCCGGAACCTTTGCCGAGGTTATTTTTGGAAAGTGCCGCAACGGCTATTAAATTCGGGAAGAACTACGTTCTTAAATTGCCTACAAAGCCGGAACATTGGAGTTCACAGGCGCCAGTAATCGAAGTGTCCAGCATTCTAATGGTGGACGATAAGCCGTATTTTCGTGCGAGTTTTGTCCATTCCGTGCGCGCCATAGAATGCTGGATCGAGGCTTCAAACGGGAACGTACATTTCAATCGGCCGCCGGGAACCGGAGCCTACGCCCTCAAATGGGAAATAGTCGTCCAGCAACCGGGCTTCGACGAGCAAGTTGTCTTGCGCTCCACCTAATCCTTAACACCGGCCACACCTCCCCCCTCTTCTCCCCCAACCCTTCCGTTGGAGCACGCTGTCGGTTGTGTGGTCAGTAGAGTTGGCGGCGCTGCATAGTCTCCTGGCTACCAGAACCGCTACCTCGCACTCACGTCCTCATGGGGTTGCCTGTTGTCAGGGGGGCGGACAGAGCAGGACTTCCTGAGAGGACACGAATAGGTTTCAGGGATAACGCTCGTGGAAAATTTGCGGGCGGCTGGGACACCGCGGTGGAATCGAACCAGTTTTGCTCATATTAAGTATATGAGCGGGCTAACCAAGCCCTCTGTCCCAGCAGTCCGCAAACTTTCAAACGGCAATCTACCAAGCCTTTTACTGAGATTTCGAACGCAGAAAACCCCCGCCTGTTACAGCGAGGGCTTCTACGGTGTCCAAACCATACTGAGTATAACACGGAGTTACGCGCAGAGTGGTTCGTAGTTTGGACATACCACAATCATACACCCATCACTTGTTCGGGTAACGGTTGCAGGGTGTTGATAACTATTTGAAGTAGTTCGTCGCTGCGGCAACTGCTGCCGCCTTCAATATGTCGCCACCAAGGTTGCCTGCCTTGGCAAGGAGCCCTCTGACCCAACTTTCAGGGGCTTTACCTTCAGTAGCTAGTTGCGCAGCTTCGCGTAACTCTGCAATCAAAGACACTTCTTCTGGGCCGCCAACTGAGACTGATACGCTTTTACCAATCACCGTACCTCCTTGGAAGCCAGGCCCTACTGACACTGACACCTGTTCGCCTATGACTGTGCCGTGGACAGGACCGGAGATGTCCAAACTGACGCTGCTGCCGATGACAGTACCCCTGTTGCCACTCTCAATGAGTGCTGCCAGGCTTAGTAGCAGTTGGGCCTTTTCCGCATTGTCCATCGGTATCTCCTTTATCAAAATTCTTGCACGGTCATGACGATCTGAGAAGGGCATAATCGCCTCCCAGCTTTTGACACTCTTGTCCAACGAAATACCCCGCATCGGCCGGATTGGGTAGCTGCACCAGCGCCTCAGCCGCGAAGCGGTCGCCTTGCTATCGCAGCGCGCGCGTCTCACGCAGCCAGTCGATATACGAGTCAGGCCCGCCGTTCGGAAACACCGTGTCTTGCCAAACCTTGAACCCTTTGGGGTCCAACGCCTCGGCTGGAGGCTGATAGTTCTCTGTGAGCCAGTCCATGACGCGCTCAAGGAAGGGCTGGAGCGCGTCCCTGCCCTTGGTGGACTTGGGCACCCGGCGCACTTCCCCGCCGATAATCACCGTCTCGCTGTTGAACTCCTGCTTGAGCCACTCCCGGACTCTCTGCCGATCGTCCGCACTGTGGTGATCCATCCCATCCTGATAGTAGGTGATCAGCGGAATGACCGCGCCTTCCAGGTAGCGACGCTGCTTGGCACTTTCCGGCAGCACCGGTGTGATTCGCAGCACAATGCCGGGGTTCTCGACAAGGTAGCGTTTGAAAATGACGCTATTGCGCTCCCCGAAGTCGAGGCCCCCGCCTGGTTTGATGCGTCCGAGGAATTCCATATCTTTAGAGGGGAGTGGCCTCCTCGTTTCCGTAGGAGCCGTCAAGCTTCGCCATCAGCAGGTGGTCCCCGCAGCAATAGTACTTCACATTCGGTGGGAGCCGGGTGGGGCATTTCCGGCAGAAGCGAGGCTCCAAGGCATCAGACGATAGCAGTGCGCCACGTAGGAAAGCTGGGCGATATTGCTTGAGGCGGTTGACTGCGTCTTTGGAACCTGGGTTCGGTTTCGTCTCCATGCGCTATTCTAGGTTAGGCTCGTCCTGGAACGTCATCTCGCCGGGTGAGCCGTCATCATCGGCCTCAACAGTCTCTTTCTGCCCAAGAGCAACGCGCGTGACTTCGATGTAGGATTTCACGCCCGCCTTCTTCATCTCCAAAATGAGTTCTTCGCCCGGTTCGACCTCGGCCAGTGCCTGGACCAGGTAGTGGGGATCGTTGCCGACCTTCGCCTTCATGTGGCAGTCGTACTGCATGCGTTGGCCGTTTTCCTCGAACACGTAGCGGACGAAGAACTCCTCGACGCCCTCGGTGTTGAGTTTTTTGACGAGCTTGTCCTCCACGATCTTGACCTTGTGTGGACCGGTAGGCGTGACGCGCCCGCCATTCTTGATCCCGAGGCGGAGCTTGGGGAGAAGCCCTGCCTTGTTCATGATTTCCCTACTCGTTTGCATATTTTCTGTTGCGCTTTTTAGTTGGTAATTCGGGCTGTTCCTCCGCGGCCGTCGCCTCGGGTTCGACCGCCTCAGACGGCGCCGGCATGGCCTCTTCAACCGAGACCTCCTCGCCCGTCACCTTTGGGTTTCCGGCAGAAAGCACGATCGGGAACTGGTACTGCTTGATTTCCTGGGTACCGGCCTCGCGCTGCCATATCTGCTTCGCGACCAGGAAGAGAGGGAAGGCATCCTCTATCTCGGTGAACTTCCACCCCGCCTTGTTGCGGGTGTACCCTACTTGGAGGATGGCGGTTTTCAGCCCCGAGAGATCGACCACCTTACCCGTCTCGGTGCCGTTGGCATTTAGCTCCATGATCGGGTTTTCGCCGTTCTCCAAAGCGGTGCGATACGAACTGACCTGTAGCTCATACTCGCGCCAGATGTATTTGCTGGTTTTGAAGTCGATGACGAACGGCGTGGGACCGGACAGCTTGAGCGGGTTCTTGCCCTCCGGCTTTGGAGTAAGCCGGACGACCCAGTCAACCGTGCCGGCAAAGTCGTGAATATCAGAGAAGACCGTCGTCTCGTTTGCTAGGGTCTCGACGATGTAGTCCTGTTCGAACTCCGCCCGCCAGTCGATGAATGATTTGACGCATAACAGCTCTTCAAAGTTCAACTCGCTGAAAGCGGTCTCAGCTTCGCTGCTCTTCATCCTGTCGTAGACCGGCGTGTCAATCCGGAACTCCTCGCCCTTCAAGATCATCTCGATGGCAAGGTGGACCTTGGAACCCTTGTCACCCGCGGCCTCTTTGATGGCTTGGCTTTCGTCCCAGCCGGTGTTTGCAAGCCATTTGTAGAACTCGATCCCCTTTGGATAATGTCCGGCGATCCAGGTGGCAGATGGGACCGCTTTGTAGATGGGTAGTTCGGTTGTCGGATCAGTGGTGGCCTTTAGATACCAGCGCTCATCGGAGCAGGTTACTTGGAGAATTCCTCTCTTTGTGTCGACATCTCGAATGATTTTTTTCATATGTTGCTTGTCGCTGCCTATGGCAGCAGGGATATAGCGAACCTCATAATTCCGTTTCCGAAGGCGTGGCTTGCTGCCGGGGACCATGTCTGCGGTGGCAACTCCTTACGCATCACGTCCGGATCGCACTCGACGGCGATGTGCCGGTGCAGGATGCGGTCTTCGAACTCTACCCTCTCTTGGATAATGTCCTGTGCTGTGAGGGGCCAGCCAAGCTTCCGAGCAACGGCTACCGCGTCCATACCGTGAGCGGGTTGCCCTGCTTGTCCTCAAAGCTGCCGGCGGCGATCATGATCCAGTCGATCAGCACCCACCACATATTGATGAGGATGCCGACCACAGAGCATGTCAGCAGGAGCTGGACGATGCCGGTGCCGACCTTGCCGACATAGAAGCGGTGGACGCCGAAACCTCCGAACAGAATGGCAAGGAGGAGTGCTACTAATCGAAGTTTCTCTGATGGTTGTTGCATTTGAGTTTCCCCTGGCTCCGCCGGCACTCACGAGCACCGGCAGAACGAGAGGCGTGAGTTATTGAACCTTGATAAATTACCCGAGCGCTGCGTATCCGAATGCCGAACCTACAACGGTGGCAATCAGTCCGAACGCGATAAAGAGAACAACGAGCCAGACGACCGACGTGTGCGACTTCCTGCTGGAGAGCCTGTAGTAGGTCACTCCGTCGATGGTTTTGTATTCCATGAGGGTGTTAGGTTAGCTAATAATGCGATGGTTCGCTGGGAGTGGGAGATACTCAGGCGGTTTCGCTACTGGTTAACACTTCGCTACTCGGCGTTTTCTCCCCCTCTCAACGAACCATCTTGGGACTTACAAGGACGCTGCGGAGCGGTCTGGCGATATTCCCCGCCAAGCTCAGGGCTCTGAGAAATCTCGGCCGAGAAGTCGCTGTTCCGCTCCTGTCCTCTGTCTTTATCATAGCTTAGGTGCAGCAGTGCTGCAAACGTGACGGTGTGGATAACTCGCCGCACTGCGACAGTAGGTGTGCTACTATCAGCGCATGACAAAAGACCCATTTGTATCCGTGCGAGTGCGGAGATCAGTTCGGTCAAAAGCCCGTGCTTTAGCGGAGAAGATGGCAGCAGAGAGCGGCAAGCAGGTGAAGCTTCACCAGGCGTTTGATCATCAATTTAAGAAGTAGGTGTGAGGCCAAACGGCTTATAAGTTAAATTGCGCATTGCCGTGGTATCCTCTAGGAGGATGTATGAGAAACCTTGAAGGAGTATCTCGAAGTGGCAAAACCTGCTAGCACTAAGCCTTCTGCAACGGAGGCTCCGCACGTGACGTTCTCATTCATGAAGCTGGTCAAGAAGTCGGGTGAACTGCCCTCCAAGGGCAGCACCAGGACCGGTGATCCGCTTGCAATCGCGAAGACCGCGATTCTGAAGGCGCTCGACCAGCAGAAGGGTTACCTCTCTGCGTTCGAGAAGGGCGACGCGCTGCCGAAGACCAAGGGCGGGAAGAAGGGTGTCTCGACCTGGTTCACGAAGACAGGGGAGGGGTACTGGACGGGCATTCGTTATGGGCAACTCCCCATCCCGATCGGAGATGCGCCGGGGCTTCTCATTGGCACCGCCGCGGAGCTTCAGGCGTTCTACGATGCCGTGAAAGCAAGCATCGCGGGCGGCGAGATGGATGGCGTGATTGGCGACCTTCAGAAGAAGCGCTCCGCTTCCCTCAAGGGTAGGACCGGGAAGGCAGGCTAAGAATGGTCTACGCGTTCGACAGTTTGGCGTATGCTAAGCGCCTGCGGGATGCAGGCGTGGATGCCAAGCAGGCGGAAGCTCACGCCGAATCGGCACGGGACTTCGTGATGGGTGAGTTGGTGACGAGGCATGACCTGGAGGTTGTCCGGCGCGAGCTGGACACTTCGATCGCTGCCGTGCGCGGCGACCTCGATACCACACGTCGCGAGTTGGACACCTCAATCGCCGCGGCGCGCCGCGACACGGAGTCTGCGATCGACCGGCAAACGCTCCGGCTTACTGTCCGCCTCGGCGGCATCGTAGCCATCGGGGTGGCCGCACTGGCGACCATCATCAAACTTTGACCCATACTCATGGTGTCGAGTCCAAGGGGCGACTTCGGTCGCCTCTTTCATTTTTGCGACTCTGCCGGTCAATCGAGGCAAGGCCAGACTGTCTCCCGCTTTTCGCTAACCACGTAGCCATGGCATATATCGACCGCAGGCCCCGTAGCTCAACTGGATAGAGCAACGGATTTCTACTCCGTTGGTTGGGGGTTCGAGTCCCTCCGGGGTCGCCAGCGGGACAAAGGCGGGATAAAAATTTCCATGAAGTAAGATAAATCAATTAGTTATGTTAAAAAACTGACAGCCTTCTAAGCTGTCGGTCGGTGGTTCGAGTCCACCAGGGCGCGTTTCCTTTCAATGGCCTCCGGGCTGCCGGCGGGGAATCGAACCCCGCTGAGCCTGCATCCGGCCGTCCGGATTGGCGCGGCTGTCCGGCTCAGCGCTGATCGGACGAGCGTGACGACAGCCAGGCGCCGATGCGGCGGCGGAAGGTGATGGCTGCCACGACCACCACGATGGCGGCGAGCCACATGATCTCCAGCGAGCCATCGCCACCATCCGGCGAGACGCCGAACCAGCTCTCGATGAAATCCATCCCAGTCTCCTCAGCTTCTTGACAGCGCCCGATTCGGGAAATTGACGGCAATGGCTGCGTGCCGCCGGTAGAGTGTCGCCGCGCGGGCGCGAAGTGTCCAGCGCCGCCGTCGACCCTTGCGCCCGGCCGCGCCATCGCGACCAAACCATTAACGAACCGGCGCGCGACCGTTGCAAAGGCGTTGTTCTGTACGCACATGAGCATTGACGGCAACGCGGGGATGTGTTCGCGTTGCATCCAGTCAAGGACTTCAGGCAGCGATCCGAATGAACCAGGACGCGCCTAATACTGCCGCAGGGGGCTAAAAAATGGATGCACGTGACCTTCAGGGTATGATCGACCGGGTGAGGCGAGGGGGCTTGTCGCGGCGCGGCTTCGTACAGCGCATGGTGGCGGCGGGGCTGACCGTGCCGATGGCGGCGCAGGTCCTGGCGATCGGCGGGGTGTCGATCGCCGCCGCGCCGCGCGCGTACGCTGCCACAAAGCGTGGCGGCGGCGGCACGTTGAAGCTGCTGTGGTGGCAGGCGCCGACGCTGCTCAACCCGCATTTCGCCACCGGCACCAAGGACCAGGACGGCTCGCGTGTTTTCTACGAGCCACTGGCGAATTGGAACCAGGAGGGAAACCTAGTGCCGGTGCTGGCCGCCGAGATCCCGTCCGTTGAGAACGGCGGCCTGGCGGCCGATGGCACCTCGGTGACCTGGAAGATCAAGCAGGGAGTGAAGTTCCACGACGGCCAGCCGCTCACGGCCGACGATCTCGTGTTCAACTGGGAATACTGCAAGGATCCCGCGACCGCCGCGGTCACCTCCGGCAGCTATATCAACGTCAAGGTCGAGAAGATCGACGACCATACCATCAAGGTGATCTTCGCCAAGCCGACACCGTTCTGGGCGGATGCCTTCGTCGGCTTCAACGGCATGATCATTCCCAAGCACCTGTTCGGGGAGTACAGCGGCAGCAAGTCGCGCGACGCTCCGACCAACCTGAAACCGGTGGGCACAGGGCCGTTCAAGTTCAAGTCGTTCAACCCGGGCGACCTGGTGACCGGCGAGATCAATGCGGACTACCACGTCGCCAACCAGCCTTTCTTCGACGCCGTGGAGATGAAGGGCGGCGGCGATGCGGTATCGGCCGCGCGGGCGGTGCTGCAGACCGGCGAATACCACTATGCCTGGAACCTGCAGGTCGAGGATGAGATCCTCAAGAAGCTGGAAGCTTCTGGCAAGGGCAAGGTCAACCTGACCCCCGGCGCCAATATCGAGCATATCCAGCTCAACAACACCGACCCGAACAAGGAAGTGGACGGCGAGCGCTCCAGCATCAAGACCAAGCATCCGTCGCTCAGCGACCCGGCGGTGCGCGAGGCGCTGGCGCTGTTGATCGACCGCAAGGCGGTGCAGGACTACATCTATGGCCGCACCGCCAAGGCGACCTCGAATTACGTGAACGGCCCGCCGCGGATGGTGTCGAAGAACACGTCGTACGAGTTCAACATCAAGAAGGCGATCGACCTTCTCGACAAGGCAGGCTGGAAGCCCGGCCCGGACGGCATCCGTGCCAAGGGGGACGTAAAGCTGAAATACCTGTTCCAGACCTCGATCAACCAGCCGCGCCAGAAGAACCAGGCGATTGTCAAGCAGTCCTGCGAGAAGGCCGGCATCGGGATCGAGATCAAGTCGGTGGTGGCGTCGGTGTATTTCTCGTCCGATGTGGCCAACCCGGATACCTATCCGCATTTCTATGCCGACCTGCAGATGTATACGACCGGGCCAGGCCGCCCCGACCCGGCCCAGTGGATGCGCTCCTTCCTGTCCGAGGAGGTGTCGCAGAAGTCCAATAAATGGCAGGGGCGTAACATCACCCGCTGGCAGAACAAGGAATACGACGACACCTGGAACGCCTCGGAGAACGAGATGGACCCGGTGAAGCGCGTCGCGCTGCTGATCAAGCTCAACGACCTGGTGATCAAAAATAACGTGGTGATCCCCGAGTTGTTCCGCATGAGCGTGTCGGCCGCCGCGAAGAATCTGAACGTGACGCTGAGCGGCTGGGACAGCGACACGGCGAACCTGCGAGAGTGGCACACCGCCTGATAGCGCGGCGCGTCCATATTTCCTGCCACCGGGGCGCGGCACTGCGCCGCCCCCGGTGGCGGCCCCGCTGTTCCGGAACCGCCCATGTCCCCAGCCTATGTGCTGCGACGCATTCTCCTGGCCATTCCGAGCCTGTTCGGCATCAGCGTGGTGCTGTTCACCGTGCTCGCTCTGGCGCCCGGGGACCCGTTCGGCGAGTTGATGACCAACCCGAACGTGCCCGCCTCGGTGCAGTTGGCGCTGCGGGCGAAGTTCGGCCTCGATGATCCCGTCTACATCCGATACGTCCATTGGCTCATGGCGATGCTGCACGGCGACTGGGGGTTCTCCTTCGTCAGCCGCATGAATGTGGACATCCTCATCATGCAGCGCCTGCCGGTGACCCTTGCTGTGATCGGCGCCTCGCAGTTGCTGGCGGTCCTGGTGGCGATCCCGGTTGGCGTGCTCGGCGCGGCGCGGCCCTATTCGTTGTTCGACCAAATCGCCAACACCCTGGCCTTCATCGGCTTCTCGCTGCCGACCTTCTTCACCGGTCTGCTGCTCATCATGGTGTTCAGCATCCGGCTCGAGTGGCTGCCTTTCGTGTTTCAGAGCGACCTCAGTTCGACCGGATGGCAATGGTGGGTGGACGAAATCCGGCAATCGATCATGCCGATCGCGGTGCTCGGCCTGTTCCAGGGCGCCTCGCTGGTGCGTTTCGTGCGATCGGCAGTGCTGGACGTGATCCGGCTGGACTATGTCACCACCGCCCGCTCCAAGGGCATCGGCGAGCGCCGGGTGCTGGTGCGCCACGTGGTGCGCAACGCGCTGATCCCGGTGGTGACGCTGGTGGCATTGCAGATGCCGGTAGTGTTCGGCGGCGCCATCATCACCGAGCAGATCTTCCGCGTGCCTGGCATCGGCTCCCTGCTGATCTCGTCGATCCTGTCCAATGACACGCCGGTCGTGATGGGTGTCACCTTCGTCTTCGCCGGCCTCGTCATCCTCTTCAACCTGATTGCAGATCTCCTGTATGGTTTCCTCGACCCCCGCATCGCTTTCCGCTGACGGGAAGCCGCCGGCGGCGCTCGCCGCCGCTCCCCCGCTCTCGCCCTCGCGCGAGGCGTGGCGGCGGTTCCGCAAACACAAGCTGGCGGTGGCCAGCCTCGTGGTGTTGACGCTGATTGTTTTCTGCGTGGCGTTCGGCACGCTGTTCTGGCCGCTCGCAATCAACGATATCGACTTCAGCTCGATGCTGCAGGGCCCGAGCATGGCCCACCCGTTCGGCACCGACGACCTCGGGCAGGATATCCTCGCGCGGATGATCTATGGCGGGCGCATCTCGCTGGCCGTCGGCCTGGCGGCGATGTTCGTCGCCGTGGTGGTCGGCGTCACCATCGGCGCGATATCCGGCATGGCCAGCGGGCGGGTGGACGCCGCCTTGATGTGGGTGACCGACCTGTTCCTGTCGCTGCCGCAATTGCCGCTGCTGCTGCTGGTGATCTACCTGTTCCGCGAGGGGCTGAAATCCGCGCTGGGGCCGGAGGGCGGCGTGTTCGTGCTCATCGTGGTGGTGATCGGCGGACTGCGCTGGATGCCGGTCGCCCGGTTGGTGCGGGCGCAGTTTCTGTCGCTGCGCGAAAAGGAGTTCGTCGAGGCGGCACGCGCGCTCGGCGCCTCGCGGATGCGCCTGGTGGTGCGGCACATCCTGCCGAACGCCCTGGGGCCGGTGATCGTCGCCGGCACCATCGAGGTTGCCAACGCGATCATCGCCGAATCCACCCTGTCTTTCCTCGGCCTCGGCTTTCCGCCCGACATTCCCACCTGGGGCCGGGTGCTGTTCGACGCCAAGGACCAGCTCGACACCGCGCCACATTGGGCGCTGTTCCCCGGCGGCGCGATCTTCCTGGCGGTGCTGACCATCAATTTCATCGGCGACGGCCTGCGCGACGCGCTCGACCCGCGCCGCGTGCTGTAGACCCGGAGCGGGAATGTCCGAGACGCTTCTCGAAATCCGTGATCTGAAGACCTGGTTCCGCACCGATGACGGCACCGTGCGGGCGGTGGACGGCGTCAGCATGTCGATCGGCGCCGGCGAGACGCTGGCGGTGGTGGGCGAGTCCGGCTGCGGCAAAACCGTCACCGCCCGCAGCGTGCTCAAGCTGATCGACATGCCCCCCGGCCTCTTCGCCGGCGGCAGCATCCTCTGGCGGGGCCGCGACCTGATTCCGCTGCCGGCCGCCGAGATGGACCAGATCCGCGCCCGCGAGATCGCGATGGTCTTCCAGGAGCCGATGACCTCGCTCAACCCGGTCTACACGGTGGGCGAGCAGATCGCGGAGTCGCTGCGCACCCACCAGAAAATGTCGCGCAAGGCGGCGATGGACGAGGCGGCGGCGATGCTGCGCCTGGTGCAGATCCCCAACCCCGAGCGCCGCGTGCACGACTATCCGCACCAGTTCTCCGGCGGCATGCGCCAGCGCGCGATGATCGCCATGGCGCTGGCCTGCAAGCCGCAACTGCTGATCGCCGACGAGCCCACCACCGCGCTCGACGTCACCATCCAGGCGCAGATCCTGGAGCTGCTCGCCGAGATGAAGTCCCGCCTGGGCATGGCCATCATGCTTATCACCCACGACATGGGGGTGGTGGCCGAGAACGCCCAGCGCGTGGTGGTCATGTACGCCGGCAAGGTGGTCGAGGAGGCGCCGGTGGAGGAGCTGTTCGCCAATCCCCGCCATCCCTACACGCAGGGGCTGATCCGCTCCATCCCGCGGGTGGACGCCCAGGCGCACGGCCGCGTTCGCCTGGCGCAGATCCCGGGCACCGTGCCCAACCTGCTGCATCCACCCGAGGGCTGTCGCTTCGCCGCGCGCTGCGACTTCGTCACCCAATCCTGCCTCACGGCCGAGCCGGCGCTGCGCGAAGTCGCCCCTGGCCACAAGATGGCGTGCATCCTGTGACCGATCCCACCCCCCTGCTGAGCGTTCGTGGCCTCAAGAAGCATTTCTCGGTGAAAGGCGGCCTGCTGGGCCGCGAGGTAGACCGCGTCTACGCGGTGGACGGCGTCAGCCTCGATGTCGCCGCCGGCGAAACCCTCGGCGTGGTCGGCGAATCCGGCTGCGGCAAATCCACCACCGGCCGCTGCATCATGCGGCTGATCGAGCCGAGTTCCGGCGAGATCTGGTTCGAGGGCCGCGACGTCACCCGGCTGGAAGGCGAGGAACTGCGCGCCCTGCGGCGGGACATGCAGATCATCTTCCAGGACCCCTTCGCGTCGCTGAACCCCCGCCACACCGTCGGCGGCATCATCGGCGAGGCCCTGGTGATCCACGGCCTCGCCAAGAACCGCCGAGACCTGGAAGCGCGCGTGACCGACCTGCTGGAGACCGTCGGCCTGCGGCCCGACCACATGCGCCGCTTCCCGCATGAATTCTCCGGCGGCCAGCGCCAGCGCATCGGCATCGCGCGGGCCCTGGCGGTGCAGCCGAAGCTGATCGTCTGCGACGAGCCAGTCTCGGCGCTCGACGTGTCGATCCAGGCGCAGGTCATCAACCTGCTGGAGGATCTGCAGGAGAAGTTCAACCTCACCTACCTGTTCATCGCCCACGACCTGTCGGTGGTCGAACACATCAGCGACCGCGTGGCGGTGATGTATCTCGGCCGCGTGGTGGAAATCGCCCCGGCCCGCGCGCTCTACGACAACCCCCAGCACCCCTATACCGAGGCGCTGCTCTCCGCCGTGCCCATCCCGGACCCGAAGCTCAAGCGCACCCGCATCGTGCTGCAGGGCGACGTGCCCAACCCGATCCACCCGCCCTCGGGCTGCCATTTCCACACGCGATGCCCGATCGCCGAGCCCCGCTGCTCGGTCGAAACGCCGACGCTGAAGCAGGGCACGCCCGGCCACTTCGTCTCCTGCCACCTGCGCGGATAGGCAGCCGGGCAACACCCCCGGCTGCCCGGGCCGATTACCCCACCACGCTGGCCACCGGCGCCGCCAGGCGGTTCACCTCCGCCACCTCGCCGGCCACCACCGCATCCAGCCGGGCAAGCTGGCTCGCCACCGCCGCCATCAACGCGCGCGACACCGCCTCGGCCTGGGCGGTCGGCGCCGTGTCGGAGATCGACACGGTGTTGATCAGGTCCACCAGCGTGTCGTTCAGCCCGGCCGGGTTGCGCAGCACGTCGCGCGAGGACTGGCGGTTCACGTCCACCAGCACCGCCTCGATCGCCGCGAGCATGCCGGCGCAGTCGGCGGCCTTGCCCGCCAGTCCGGCATCCCGCTCGCCCAGCACCGCCAGCTGCCGCTTCATCCGCCGGATGCGGTTCACCGCGAGGTTGAGCGCCGACAGCGAGTCCGAAAGCTCGCTGAGCAGCCCGAACTGCCGCGCGTAATCCTCCGCCGTCGTGCCCAGCCGCTTGTCCCTGACGATCGACAGCGGCGCCGTCTGGCGCGTGGCGCCGGCCGAGAACTCCACCTGGTAGGCCCCCGGCACCACCGTCGGCCCCGGCTGCGCGTCGCCATCGCCGACCAGCGGCTTGTTCTTCAGCACCGCCAGCGAGGCATCCAGCTTCGCCGGCGCCTTCACCTTCATGTCCCACACGAACCGGTTGAGCCCCGGCCGCGCGGTCGGCCCCCCGGCGCCATTGCCGCTGGTGAAGCTCGCCAGCTCGGCGCCCGCGGCATCGCGGAAGGTCAGCGTCACCGGCCCCACCTCGGCACCGTCGAGCCAGTAATGGATGATCGCCCCGGCCGGCGGGTTCTCGCCGACATCCAGGTGCTCGCGCTTCTTCGTGCCGTCTGCCAGTTCCACCGTGCGGATGCCGCCGGCGATGCCGAAGGCGATGGCGAAGGAGGTGCCCGGCTTCAGCCCGCGCAGCGCGCTGAAATGCAGCTTGCCGCGCACGGCGGTCCGCGCCGCGAACAGCCGCGTGCCGCCGCCCCCGGCCGCCAGCGCGCGCAGCGGAGTGATGTCGTCCAGCACCCAGAAGGCGCGCCCATGCGTGCCCGCCACCAGGTCGCTGCCCTTGATCTTCATGTCGTACACCGGCACCACCGGCAGCCCGCCCGGCATCCGCGCCCAGTGCGCGCCGTCGTCCAGGCTGAAGAAGATGCCGGTTTCCGTCCCCACGAACAACAGCCCGGCCGCCGCCGGATCGGCCCGCACCACGCGGGTGATCTCCCCGCCCGGCAGGTCGCCGTTGATCGCCTGCCAGCTCCGCCCGCCATCCCTGGTGCGGAACAGATACGGCTTGTAGTCGGAAAGCTTGTAGCGCGTCGCGGCCACATACACCGTATCGGCATCGTGGGCCGAAACCTCGACGCAGCCGACATAGGCCAGTTCCGGCATGCCCGGCGGCGTCACGTTCTGCCAGCTGCCGCCGTCGTCGCGCGTCACATGCACCAGCCCGTCATCGGTGGAGGCCCAGATCTCGCCCTTGCGATGCGGCGATTCCACCACGCAGGCGCAGCTCGCGTGCACCTCCGCCCCGGCGCTCTCGCGGGTGATGTCGCCGCCGGAATGCCCCTGCCGCGAGATGTCGTTCAGGCTGAGGTCCGGCGATATCTCCTCCCAGCTCATGCCCTCGTCGCGGGTGCGGAACACGTGGTTGCCGCCGGCGTAGAGCACGCCGCTGTCATGCGGCGAGAACACGATCGGATAGGTCCAGGCGAAGCGGTATTTCAGGTCCTTCGGCGCCACGCCGGTGGATTCTTCCGGCCAGACATTCACCAGCTGAATCTGGTCGGTCCGCCGGTCATAGCGCTGCAACGCGCCCGCGCCGCCGGGGCTGGAGCCCACGGCGCCGCAATAGACGATGTTGGAATTCTCCGGATGCACCGCGATGAAGCCGCTCTCGCCGGTGCCCGGATAGCTGCAATCCCCCAGCGAGATCGCGCCCCACACCCCGGCGCTGGGCGTGCAGATCGCCGTGTTGTCCTGCTGCGTGCCATAGACGCGGTACGGATACTCGTCGTCGATGTCGATCCGGTAGAACTGCCCGGTCAGTTGGTTGTAGATCGACGACCAGGTTTCGCCGCCGTTGAACGTCACGCAGGCGCCGCCGTCATTGCCCTCCACCATCCGCTTCGGGTTGGCGGGGTCGATCCACAGGTCGTGGTTGTCGCCATGCGGCGTCATGATCTCAGTGAAGCTGCTGCCGCCGTCGGTGGACTTCCACATGCCCAGGTTGGTCACGTAGACCGTGTCGGCATGGCCGGTATCGGCGAACACATGCGTGTAGTACCAGGGCCGGTGCATCAGGTCGCGGTGCGAGGACACCTGCACCCAGCGCGCCCCGTAATCCTCCGAGCGGTACAGCCCGGTCTTCTCCCCCTCGGCCTCCACCAGCGCCCACACCCGCCCGGCCCGCACCGGCGAAACGGCGACGCCGATCTTGCCCAGCATGCCGTCCGGCAGGCCGGGATTGCGCGAGATCTCCTGCCAGGTGTCGCCGCCATCGGTGGAGCGGAACAGCCCGCTGCCCGGCCCGCCGCTGGAGATGTTCCAGAAATTGCGCCGCGTCTGCCAGAAGCTGGCGAACAGGATGCGCGGGTTGGCGGCATCCATCGACAGTTCCACCGCCCCGGTGTCGGCGTCGCGGTGCAGCACCTTCTCCCAGTTTGCCCCGCCGTCGCGCGAGCGGTACACGCCGCGCGCTTCGTTCGGCCCGAAGATGTCGCCCAGCGCCGCGACATAGACCAGGTCGGGGTTGGCCGGGTGCACCAGGATGCGCCCGATATGCCTGGTCTCGCCCAGCCCCATATGCGCCCAGGTCAGCCCGGCATCGGTCGATTTGTAGACGCCGTCGCCATACGACACGTCCAGCCGGATCGTCGTCTCGCCCATCCCGGCATAGACGACGTTCGAGTCAGACCGCGCCACCGCGATCGCGCCCACGGCGGCGGTGTTGAAGAACCCGTCGCTCACGCAGCGCCAGTACACCCCGCCATCGATCGTCTTCCACACCCCGCCCGCGCAGGCGCCGAAATAGGCCACCATCGGGTCGTTGGCGTCGCCCGCCACGGCTACCACGCGGCCGCCGCGTGAGGGGCCGATGCAGCGCCACTTCAAGGCATCCAGGGTCATCGGGGCGGCAATGCGGGATGGGTCGGACATGGCTGGCAACGCCCCTCTGCGAACTGGCAAGGGTGGGAGCGTAGGAGTGGAAAGCGCCGCCACGCAACCCACCACCCCCCGCCGATCCGTTCCGCTTATCCGCGGTAATCCAGCCCGATATCCAGCACCGCCACGCTATGGGTCAGCCAGCCGATTGAAATCAGGTCCACCCCGCTGGCTGCCACCGCGGGCGCGGTCGCAGGCGTGATCCGGCCGGACGCCTCGGTGATCGCCCGCCCGCCGACCATGGCCACCGCCTCGGCCAGTTGCGCCGGCGTCATGTTGTCCAGCAGCACCGCGTCCACCCCCAGCGCCAGCGCCTCCTCAAGCTGCGCCAGCGTGTCCACCTCAAGCTCGATCTTCACCAGGTGGCCGACGCCCGCGCGGGCCCGCTCCAGCGCCGCGCGCACGCCGCCGGCGATGGCGACATGGTTGTCCTTGATCAGCACCGCGTCATCCAGCCCGAAGCGGTGGTTGCTGCCACCGCCCACCCGCAGCGCGTATTTCTCCACCGCCCGCAGCCCCGGCATGGTCTTGCGCGTGCAGGTGATCCGCGCCCGGTGCCCGCGCACCGCAGCCACCACGGCGGCGGTGGCCGAGGCGATGCCGCTCAGGTGGCACAGGAAGTTCAGCGCCGTCCGCTCCGCCGTCAGCAGCCCGCGCGCCGGCCCGCGCAGGGTGGCGATCACGTCGCCCGGGGCCAGCCGGCTGCCGTCCGGGCGCGCCACCTCCACCACGATGGCCGGGTCGATCAGCCGGAACGCCATCGCCGCGAGGTCCAGCCCCGCCACCACCCCGGCCTGGCGCGCCACCAGCGCCGTCTCGGCCACCAGCCCGGCCGGCACGATGGCATCGGTGGTGATGTCGCCGGCGCGGCCGAGATCCTCCAGCAGCGCCGCCCGCACCAGCGGCTCGATAATTACCGAAGGCAGGGGCATTACGGAAGGCGGGGGCATTACGGAAGGCGGGGGCATCACCGAAGGCGGGGGAGGGGTCGCAGCCGCGCTCATACTGCCAGCATCCGCTCAACCGCGCGCCGCGCCGGGGCGGCGATGGCGGGGTCGATCTCCACCGCGTGGCGCATCCGCTCCAGCGCCGTGCGGATATTGCCCAGCGTGATCCGCTTCATGTGCGGGCACAGGTTGCACGGCCGGATGAACTCCAGCGCCGGGTGCTGCATGGCCACGTTGTCGCTCATCGAGCACTCGGTCAGCAGCGCCACGCGCGGCGGCGCATGCCGGGCCACATAGGCCGACATGTCGGCGGTCGAGCCGGCGTAATCCGCCTCGGCCACCACCTCCGGCGGGCATTCCGGATGCGCCAGCACCACCACGCCGGGATGGTCCGCGCGCAACTGGCGCAGGTCGCCCGGGCTGAACCGCTCATGCACCTCGCAGCGGCCGGTCCAGGGGATGATTTCCACCTGGGTCTCGGCCGCCACGTTGCGCGCCAGGTATTCGTCGGGAAGCATGATCACCCGCGGCACGCCGAGCGATTCCACCACCTTGCGCGCATTGCCCGAAGTGCAGCAGATGTCGGACTCAGCCTTCACCGCCGCCGAGGTGTTCACATAGGTCATCACCGGCACCCCCGGATGGCGCCGCCGCAACGCCCGCACGTCGGCCGCGGTGATCGAGGCGGCGAGCGAGCAGCCGGCCGCGGTGTCCGGGATCAGCACGGTCTTCTCCGGGTTCAGCAGCTTGGCGGTCTCGGCCATGAAGTGTACGCCGGCCAGCACGATCACCTCCGCCTCCACCGCCATCGCCTGCCGCGCCAAAGCGAGGCTGTCGCCCACGATGTCGGCCACGCAGTGGAATATCTCCGGCGTCTGGTAGTTATGCGCCAGGATCACCGCGCGACGCTCGCGCTTCAGCGTCAGGATGGCGTCGATGTCCTCGGCGAAGGCGGGCCATTCAACCGGCGGGATAACGCGGCGCACGCGCTCGTACAGCGGCGCCGTGCGGGCCTGGATGTCGGCGGCGATCATGGGGTGTTTCCTTATACCCAAATTGAGCATTTCACCGGCCCGCGAAAGAGGGCCGGCGCCCTCACCGGAAATGCTAAATCTGAGTATAAGGTGGAGTCAATCCGCCCGCCCAGTCACGACCCGGCCCAGTCACGACCCGGCCCAGTCACGACCCGGCCCAGTCACGACCCGGCCCAGTCACGACCCGGCCGCCGGGCCTCGCGCCACCGGCGGCTTGGTGCCGGCCACCGCGCGCTCCTGCAACACGGCGCGGCGGAAGCGGAACAGCTTGGCCGGCCGCCCGCCGGTCTCGGCCGTCATCCGCCCGGTCTCCTCCACCAGGTCCTGCTGCTCCACCAGGCGGCGGAAATTCTGCTTATGGACAAGCTGCCCGGCCAGCGCCTCCACCGCGCGCTGCAACTGCAACAGGGTGAAGCCTGGCGGCATCAGCTCGAATACCACCGGGCGATAGCGTATCTTGGCGCGCAACCGGGCGATGCCGGTGGCCAGGATGCGGCGATGGTCGTGGCGCATCGGCACGCCGGTCGGCGGCATGTCGCAAGCCGCGCCGCGCCGCGCCTCGGCCACCAGCCCGGCCTCGAACAGCAGCTCGTAGCGTTGCAGCACCAGCTCGTCGTTCCACGCCTGGCCGTCCAGCCCGAAGGTGATCGCCGCCCGGTGCAGCCGGTCGCGCCGCTCCCCCCGCTCCCCCCGCTCCGCTGCGGCCTCCGCCCAGGCGCGCAGGCGCGGGGCGATCGCACCGTCGATCAGCGCCGGCACGCCGCCGCGCCGGTCCTCCCACGGCAGGTAGCGGTACCAGCCCTGCCACCCCGCCACCTCCTGCCCGCCCGGCGCCCGCACCTCGCGCGTCAGGCCCAGATAGCTGATGGAAATGATGTTTCGCCCGCTTTCGCCGCCGGTCCGGTCGCGGTCGGCGAAGGTGTAGAGCTGTTCCACATAGCCCAGCGGATGGTGGGTCTGCCGCTCCACCCAGGCGCGCAGCCCGGATTGCAGCGAGCGGTGGCCCAGCTCGAACGGCCCCGAGGGCAGCCCGGTATTGCCGTCCGCCACGGTCAGCACGCGCGGCTCCCCCGCCGTCACCGCGACCACGACGGCGATCAGGTCGGCGCCCATCGCATGGTCCGCCGCGTTCGTCTCGGGTCGTGGCATCCACGCACTCCGTTTTGCGCCCGGTTCCGGGGGGGGCCTGCATAGCAGGCGGCCTGTCGCCGCCAAAACACGATTCAAAAATGTGTTTAATTAAATTAATACCGTCTTCTTGCGTTTAAAGTATGTAATGCGCATCATCATTCGCACATTGCCGGAGCGCCCACATGCCCACCCGCCGCAACCCATCCCGCCACAGCCCCCGCCGATGATCCCGATCGCGCTGGACCCCACCAGGCTGGCGGTCGCGGTGGCGGGGCAGGGGCCGCTCGCCTGGCGCAGATTCCAGGCTTTGCGGGCCGCCGGAGCCCGAAACGCGCTGCTTTTCTGTCCGAATCCGACCCTTGAAATGGCCACAGCCGCCCTGCGAAACCGCCTGCCGGACGCGGCCGACCTCGCCGCCCTGCGCGTCCTCTGGATCACCGGCCTGCCCGACGCCCATGCCGCGACGCTGGCCGAAGCGGCCGAATCCGCCCGCGTGCTGGTCAACGTGGAAGACCGCCGCAGCCTCTGCGCCTTCCACAGCGTGGCCGAGCTGCGGCGCGGCGACCTGCTGCTCACCGTCTCCACCGGCGGCGCCAGCCCGGGCCTGGCGCAGCGCATCCGCGGGCGGCTGGCGGCCGAATACGGGCCGGAATGGGCCGGACGCCTTGCCCTGCTCGCCGCCAGCCGCGACGCCTGGCGCCGGGGCACCCGCGACCTCGGCACGCTGGCGCGGTTGACCGACGAATTGTTGGAAACCCAGGGATGGCTCGCATGACCGCCGCATTCCAGCCGCCCGGCTTCGACCCCGGCACTGTCTGGCTGGTCGGCGCCGGCCCCGGCGACCCCGGCCTGCTGACCCTGCACGCCGCCCACGCCCTGGCCCGCGCCGACGTGGTGCTGCACGACGCGCTGGTCTCGCCCGAGATCCTGGCGCTGGCCGCCGGCGCCCGGCTGGAGCCGGTGGGCAAGCGTGCCGGCGGCCGGCGGACCGCGCAGATGCGCATCAACGAGCGCCTGGTGCAGCTCGCCCGCGCCGGGCTGCGGGTGGTGCGGCTGAAGGGGGGCGACCCGCTGGTGTTCGGCCGTGGCTCGGAGGAGGCGCTGGCCCTGGCCGCCGCCGGCATCGCGCTGCGCATCGTGCCCGGCATCAGCGCCGGCATCGGCGGCACCGCCGCAGCCGGCATCCCGCTGACCCATCGCGGCCTCGCCCGCAGCGTCGCCTTCGTCACCGGCCACGACTCGACGGGTGGGCTGCCGGACAGCGTGGACTGGCAGGCGCTGTCGCGCGGGGCGGACGTGCTGGTGCTCTACATGGGCCTGCGCCAGATCGGCGCCATCGCCGCCCGGCTGCGCGCCGCCGGCCGCCCGGCCGGCACCAGGCTCGCCTTCATCAGCGACGCCACCACGCCGCGCCAGCGCGTGCGCACCGGCACGCTGGAGGAGGCCGAGCGCATCGCCGCCGCCATCCCGGCCGCCAGCCCGACGCTGATCGTGATCGGCGAGGTGGTGGCGCTGCGCCCCTGCATCGCCGCCTGGCAGCAGGCCCCCCCCGCGCACGCCGCCGCCGTCCCCAGCCTCGCCACGGCCTGAAGGAATCCGCCATGCCAAGCCTGTCCGTGCTGCCCAGCACCGCCCCCTTCGCCGCCGGGGAGATCGCCGCCCTGAACAGCGTGATCGCCGCCAGCAGCGCCGAACAGCGCGCATGGCTGTCCGGCTTCCTCGCCGGCTACCAGGTCGCCAACGCCCCCGCCGCGGCGCCGGCCGCCCCGCCGGGCCGGCGGGTGCCGTTGACGATCCTGTTCGCCACCGAATCCGGCAATGCCGAGGCGCTGGCGATGCAGACCCGCAAGGCCGCCGCCCGCCTCGGCTTCGCACCGGAGCTGCGCGACATGGCCGACACCACCCCGGCCCAGCTTGCCGGCCTGCGCAACCTGCTGGTGATCGCCAGCACCTGGGGCGAGGGCGACCCGCCGCAGCGGGCGGCGGATTTCTACGCCGCGCTGTTCGCTGCCGACGCCCCCCGCCTGCCGGAGCTGCGCTACAGCGTGCTGGCCCTCGGGGACCGCGCCTACGCGAGGTTCTGCGAGACCGGGCGGCGCATCGACGCGCGGCTGGCCGAACTGGGCGCGACGCAGGTGGCCGAGCGCGCCGAGTGCGACCTGGACTACGCCGCCCCCGCCGCCGCCTGGACCGAGGCCGCCCTGGCCACCCTGGCTGCCCGCGCCGCCGAGGAGGCCGCCCCGGCGGTGCATCTCGCCTTCGCCCAGCCGGACCCGGCCGCCGACGCGCCGGCCGCCTGGAGCCGCGAGCAGCCCTTCGCCGCCGCCATCGCCACCCGCCAGCGCCTCAGCGGCAGCCGCTCCACCGCCGACACCTGGCATCTGGAGCTGGACCTGGAGGGCGCGGCCATCGCCTACGAGCCGGGCGACGCGCTGTCGGTGCTGCCGGAGAACGACCCGGCGCTGGCCGACGCCGTGCTGGCCGCCGCCGGCCTGTCCGGCGACGCTGCCCTGCGGGAGGCGCTGATCGGCCGCTACGACATCACCACCCTCACGCCGCCGCAGGCCGCCCGCCACGCCGCCCTGCTGGGCCGCGACGCCCCGGTGCTGGAGGCCGCCCCCGGCCGCCACCTGCTCGACCTGCTGGAAGCCGCCCCCGCCCGGCTGGACGCCGGGCAGCTCACCGCCCTGCTCCGCCCGCTGCCGCCGCGCAGCTACTCCATCGCCTCCAGCCGCAAGGCGGTGGGCGAGGCGGCGCATCTGCTGGTGGCCGCCCTGCGCTACACCGCGCATGGCCGCGACCGCCAGGGCGTCGCCTCGGTGGACCTCACGCAGCGGCGCCGGGCGGGCGGGCGGGTGGGGGTGTTCCTCAAGCCCAACCCGCATTTTCGCCTGCCGGCCGACCCCGACCGCCCGGTGGTGATGATCGGCCCCGGCACCGGCGTCGCCCCGTTCCGCGCCTTCATGCAGGAGCGCGAGGCCACCGGCGCGCGCGGCCGCTCCTGGCTGGTGTTCGGCCATCGCGCCTACACCCACGACTTCCTCTACCAACTGGAATGGCAGGACCTGCTGCGCGCCGGCACGCTCAGCCGGCTGGATGTCGCCTTCTCGCGCGACCAGCCGGACAGGCGCTACGTGCAGCATAGCCTGTGGGACGCAAGGCGCGACCTCTACGCCTGGCTGCAGGACGGCGCGGCGCTGTACGTGTGCGGCGACGCCACCGCGATGGCCCGCGACGTGCACGCCACGCTGCTGCGCATCCTGGCCGACCAGGGCGGGCTGGACGAGGCCGCCGCCGCCGCCGCGCTGGCCGGCCTGCGCCGCGACGGCCGCTACAAGCGGGATGTCTACTGATGCCGGCCGAGGCGGCGCGCCATCCGCTGATGGCGCGCGGCTACCGCTCGATCGGCTGCGCCCCCCGCACCCACGCCATCGCCGCCGGAGCGCCGCCGCGCGCCGGCCGCTGGGCGGGCACGGGCAAGACCGAAGGCGGCATCCACACCCGCGCCCACACGCCCACCCCCCCTGGGAGCCCGACGCCATGACCAAGCCGCACCCGAACGAGACCATCAAGGCCAACAGCCGTGCCCTGCGCGGCGGCATCGCCGAGGGCCTGCGCCGGCCCGAGACCGGCGCGCTGGCCGAGGACGACACCCAGCTCACCAAGTTCCACGGCATCTACCAGCAGGACGACCGCGACCTGCGCGCCGAGCGCGGCCGGCAGAAGATGGAGAAGGCGTTCAGCTTCATGGCCCGGCTGCGCGTGCCGGGCGGGGTGCTGACGCCAGCGCAGTTCCTGGCCGCGGCGCGGGTGGGCCGCCAGCGCGCCAACGGCACGCTGCGCCTGACCACCCGCCAGACCATCCAGTTCCATGGCATCCTGAAGGGCAATCTGCGCCCGGCGTTGCAGGCGCTGCATGCCGAGCTGCTGGACAGCATCGCGGCCTGCGGCGACGTGAACCGCAACGTCATCGCCACCGCCGACCCGTGGCGGCGCGCGCTGCACGCCGAGGCCGCCGCCCTGGCCGACGCCATCGCCAGCCACCTGCTGCCGGCCAGCCGCGCCTGGCACGAGATATGGATCGACGGCGCGCCCCTGCATGCGGCGGAGCCGGAGCCCGAGCCGATCTATGGCCGCACCTACCTGCCGCGCAAGTTCAAGATCGCCATCGCCCTGCCGCCGCACAACGACGTGGATGTGTTCGCCCACGACCTCGGTTTCATCGGCATCGTCGAGGACGGGCGGATCGCCGGCTACAACGTTGTCATCGGCGGCGGCATGGGGATGACCCATGGCGAGCCCGACACCTTCCCGCGCGCCGGCGACGTGATCGGCTTCTGCCCGCCCGGGCAGGCGGTAGCGGTGGCCGAGCAGGTGGTGATCCTGCAGCGCGACCACGGCGATCGCGCCAGCCGCAAGCATGCGCGGCTGAAATACACCGTCGAGCGGCTGGGCCTGGATCATGTTCGCGCCCTGCTGAACGCCCGCCTCGCCACCCCGCTCGCGCCGGCCCGGCCCTACGTTTTCACCGCCACCGGCGACCGGCCGGGCTGGGCGGCGGAGCCGGACGGCACCGCCCATGTCACCCTGTTCATCGAGAACGGCCGGCTGGTCGACCGCCCCGGCCGCGCCGTGCTGGCCGGGCTGGAGGCGGTCGCCGGCCTCGGCATCGGCCGCTTCGTGCTCACCCCCAACCAGAACCTGGTGATCGCCGACATCCCGCCCGGGCGCCGGGCGACGGTGGCCGCGCTGCTGGCCGCGCACGGACTGGACACCCCGGCCGGCCCGCTGCGCCGCAACGCCATCGCCTGCGTCGCGCTGCCGACCTGCGGCCTGGCGCTGGCCGAGAGCGAGCGCTATCTGCCCGAGCTGGTCACCGCGCTGGAGGCGCGTATGGTGCGGGCCGGGCTGGCGGAGGACGAGATCACCATCCGCATGACCGGCTGCCCGAACGGCTGCGCCCGGCCCTACCTGGCCGAGATCGCGTTGGTCGGCCGCGCCCCCGGCACCTACAACCTCTACCTCGGCGGCGCCTTCCAGGGCACGCGGCTGAACAAGCTGTACCGCCGCGACCTGGGGCACGACGCCATCGTGGCGGTGCTCGGCGGGCTGTTCGACGCCTATGCCGCCGGCCGCGCCCCGGGCGAGCGTTTCGGCGATTTCGTGATCCGCGCCGAGCATGTGCAGGAAACCACCGCCGGCCGCCTGTTCCATGCCGACCTGCCGGCCGAGGCGGCGGCCTGAGGGGGGTGAGTGGCGCCCTTCGGCCCGGCGCGGTAGACCGGCACCGCGCCAGCCGGAGGCCCCGCACATGACCACCCCGCTCGACCGCGCCGACCAGTTCTGCCGCCGCTTCGGCCTGCGGCTGCCCATCCTGCTGGCGCCCATGGCCGGCGCCTGCCCGCCGGCGCTGTCCATCGCGGTGGCCGGGGCGGGCGGCATGGGGGCCTGCGGCGCGCTGCTGATGCAGCCGGACGCCATCGCCGCCTGGGCCAGCCAGGTGCGCACGCACAGCAACGGCGCCTTCCAGCTCAACCTGTGGATCCCCGATCCGCCGCCCGCCCGCGACGCCGCGCACGAGGCCGAGTTGCGCGGCTTCCTCGGCCAGTGGGGCCCCGCCGTGGCGGAGAACGCCGCCGACGCCGCGCCGCCTGATTTCGCCGCCCAGTGCGAGGCGCTGCTGGCCGCCGGGCCGGCGGTGGTCTCCTCCATCATGGGCGTCTACCCGCCCGGCTTCGTCGCCCGGCTGAAGGAACGGGGCATCGCCTGGTTCGCCACCGTCTCCACCGTGGCCGAGGCGCTGGCCGCCGAGGCGGCGGGGGCGGATGTGATCGTCGCCCAGGGCAGCGAGGCCGGCGGCCATCGCGGCGCCTTCGATGCCGCGGCGGCCGAGCGCCGGTCGGTCGGCCTGTTCGCCTTGCTGCCGGCGGTGGCCGACGCGGTGCGCGTGCCGGTGGTGGCCACCGGGGGCATCGCCGACGGGCGCGGGGTGGCCGCGGCATTGCTGCTGGGCGCCAGCGCGGCGCAGATCGGCAGCGGCCTGCTGCGCGCGCCCGAGGCCGGCACCCACCCCGCCTGGGCCGATGCCCTCGCTGCCGCGCGGCCGGAGGACACGGTGGTGACCCGCGCCTTCAGCGGCCGGGCCGGCCGCAGCATCGCCACGGTCTATACCGAGGCCGCCGCCGCCGGGCCCGCCCCCGCGCCCTACCCGGTGCAGCGGGGCCTGACCGCCGCCATGCGCGCGGCCGGCCAGCAGGCGGGCGACCTGCAACGCATGCAGGCCTGGGCCGGGCAGGCGGCCGCGCTGGGCCGCGCCGAGCCGGCCGGCGAGGCGGTGCGCCGGTTGTGGGAGGAGGCCCGCCGCCTGCTCGCCTGAGCCTCCCACGCCTGCCATGCGGCCGCGCCCTTTGCGGTGCGGCCCCCGGCGCGCTAAACGCGCTGATGCGGCGGCGTGCTGCGCCGCCGCATCCACCGATTTTCACGGAACCGAGGCATATGGCGGATACCGAGACGGCAGAGGCGGGGCGTGACTTCATCCGCGAGATCATCCGCGAGGACATCGCCGCCGGGCGCTGCCAGGGCGTCGTCACCCGTTTCCCACCCGAGCCGAACGGCTTCCTGCATATCGGCCACGCCAAGTCGATCTGCCTCAATTTCGGCGCCGCGCAAGAGTTCGCCGGCCGCTGCCACCTGCGCTTCGACGACACCAACCCGATCAAGGAGGAGCAGGCCTTCATCGACGCCATCCAGCGCGATGTCCGCTGGCTCGGCTTCGACTGGGGGGAGCATCTGTACCATGCCTCGGATTATTTCGAGCAGCTCTACGCCTGGGCCGAGCACCTCATCGCCACCGGCCGCGCCTATGTGGACGACCTGACCCCCGAGCAGATGCGCGCGATGCGCGGCACGCTGACCGAGCCGGGGCAGGACAGCCCGTTCCGTGGCCGCGGCGTGGCCGAGAACCTCGACCTGTTCCGCCGCATGCGGGCCGGCGAGTTCCCCAACGGCGCCCGCGTGCTGCGTGCGCGCATCGACATGGCGGCCGGCAACATCAACCTGCGCGACCCGGTGCTGTACCGCATCCTGCACGCCACCCATCCGCGCACCGGCGACGCCTGGTGCATCTACCCCACCTACGACTTCGCGCATGGCCAGTCCGACGCCATCGAGGGCGTCACCCACTCGCTGTGCACGCTGGAGTTCGAGGACCATCGCCCGCTCTACGAATGGCTGCTGGACAGCCTGCCGGCGGACCCGGCGCGCGCCCGACCGCGCCAGTACGAGTTCGCCCGGCTGAACCTGGCCTATACCGTGCTGTCCAAGCGCGTGCTGACGCAGCTGGTGCAGCAGGGCCATGTGCGGGGCTGGGACGACCCGCGCATGCCCACGCTGGCCGGCATGCGCCGCCGCGGCGTGCCGGCCGCCGCGCTGCGCGAGTTCGTCCGCCGCATCGGCGTGGCCCGCGCCTACAGCGTGGTGGACATGGCGATGCTCGACCATGCCGTGCGCGAGACCCTGAACCCGGTCGCGCCGCGCCGGCTGGCGGTGCTGCACCCGCTGCGCGTGGTGATCGAGAACTATCCCGAGGGCGATACCGAGATCCTCACCGCCGCCAACCATCCCGACGACCCGGATGCCGGCACCCGCACCATCACCTTCGGGCGCGTGCTGTACGTGGAGCGCGAGGATTTCATGGAGGAGCCGCCGAAGAAGTTCTTCCGCCTGTCGCCGGGCCGGGAGGTGCGCCTGCGCTACGGCTATTTCATCACCTGCACCCAGGTGGTGAAGGACGCGGCCGGCGAGGTGGTGGAACTGCGCTGCACCTACGACCCGGCCTCGCGCGGCGGCAACGCGCCGGACGGGCGGCGGGTGCAGGCCACGCTGCACTGGGTCAGCGCCGCCGATGCCTGCCCCGCCGAGATCCGCTTCTACAACCCGCTGTTCACCCGCCCCGACCCGGGGGCGGAGGGCGACGTGATGGCCGACCTCAACCCGGACTCGCTGGAGGTGCTGACCGGCTGCCTGGTGGAGCCGGCGCTGGCCCTGGCCGAGCCCGGCGAGACCGTGCAGTTCGAGCGCACCGGCTATTTCTGCGCCGACCCGGAGTCGCGCCCCGACCGGTTGGTGTTCAACCGCACCGTCGGCCTGCGCGACACGTGGGCGAGGGTGCAGGACGCGGGGGCGAAGGCCGGAAAGCCGCGCTGAGCCGGAGCGTGGTGGCGGCAGGCGGCGCTAGAGCATTTTCCGCGCTGAAAGGCGCGCGGAGAATGCTCTAGCTCATTGTTTTGGCGAGCAACTTTATCCGATCAAACGATTCCGTTTGATCGGATGTTGCTCTAGAACCCGGTCACGAAGCGGGCCATCACCACGATGATGGCCATCTGCAGCACGCCCTGGAAGCCCACGGCGTAGACGTAGCGGCGCATCAGCCGGCCGATCCGCGCGCCGTCCGGCTGCGCCTTGCGCATTTCCAGATAGACCAGCAGGTTGGTCGGCAGCAGCACGCCCAGGCCCTGGATGGTCAGGATGGTCACGATCACCAGCGCGGCCAGCACCCAGCCATAGGCCGGCCAGGGCATGTCCAGGAAGCCGAGCTGGCGGGCGTGGTACCATCCCGCCACGCCGGTCAGCACCGAGAGCGTCGGCAACAGGAACAGCGTCCTGGGCATCAGCCGCAGCACCACCGCGCGGCGGGCGGGCAGGGGCAGCCGGCGCATGATCGGCCCCATCACGAAGCCCATGAACAGGTCGATGCCGGTCCACAGCACCCCGGCCATCACGTGGATGAAGTTCAGCAGCCAGATGTTGTCCACCCACACCGCTCCGGCCAGCACCGCGAACGACAGCGCGACCCAGCCGAGGTTGCGCAGGTCGATCCCCGGCGCGTCGTCGGTCAGTTGGGCGGCAAGCGTGGCGGTGTGCGACATGGCGGCTCTCCCTGCCGCCAGCCTCGCCCGCCGCCCGCCCGGCCGTCAACCGCGCTCAGCCCCAGGCGCGCTCAGGCTTCCACCGGCGGGTTCAGGCCTCCACCGGGATCGCGACCAGCCGCGGCACCGGGCTGGCCATGATCACGGCCGCCTGCACCACGAACAGCAGCGCCGCCACCACGATCGCCGCCTGCGTGCCGGCCAGCGTGCCCACCAGCCCGCCGATCGCCGCCCCCAGCGGCCGCGCCCCGGCGGTGGCCATCATGGTCAGCGCCGACACCCGCCCCAGCATGGCGGCCGGCGTCACCGCCTGGCGCAACGTGGTCTGGCCGATCGTCCACAGGATCGGCCCGGCGCCGAACAGGAAAAAGCCGCATGCCGGCAGCGCCGCCCCGGCGGTGCTCAGGCTGGCCAGCATGCACCCGGCCGCCAGCACCGAGGAGAGCGGCCCGAGCGCGATCACCATGCCGAAGCGCACCCGCCGCCCCACCGCCGGCGCCAGCAGCGCGCCCGTCATCATGCCGGCGCCGTAGCACGCCAGGGTCGCCCCCACCGCCCCGGCGCCCAAGCCCAGATGGTGCACCGCATAGGGCACGAAGGCCGCCTGCAGCACGAACCAGCCGGTGCTCCAGCCGATCCCCGTCAGCATGATCGGCCGCAGCAGCGCGTGGTCGGACACGAAGCGCAGCCCGGCCGCCACGTCGGCCAGCACCCGCCGATGTGCCACCGGGGCGCGCGGCGCCTCCGGCAGCCCGCCCAGCAGCGCCGCCGCCAGCACCGACAGCCCGGCCGCCAGCGCGAAGGCCGGCCCGCCGCCCGAGACCGCCACCACCGCCCCCGCCAGCGCCGGCCCGGCCGCGAAGGCCAGGCTGCGCACCAGTTCCAGCCGGGTGTTGGCCCGCGCCAGATCGGCCCGCGCCACCAGCCCCGGCACCAGCGCGGGAGCGGCCACGCTAAACACCACCGTGCCGGTGGCCGCCAGCGCGCCGACCAGCCCCAGCAGCGCCAGCCCGGTGGCCGGCGTCGCCAGCAGCCCCGCCGCCAGCAGCAGCGGCAGCGCCGCCAGCCCGCCGGCGCGCAGCAATTCGGCCAGCACCATCAGCCGCCGCCGCGCCACCCGGTCGGCCAGCAGCCCCGCCGGCATGGACAGCAGCAGGAAGGGCAGGGTCTGCGCCATCGCCAGCAGCCCGGTCTCCCCCGGCCCGGCGCCAAGCGCCGTCACCGCCAGGATGGGGGCGGCGGCCAGCGCCACCTGCTCGGCGCTCTGGGCGGCGAGGTTGGACCAGGCGAGGCGGCGGATCGCGAGGGGGAGGGGAGATATCGGCATGGCGGCGGCTCCGGGTGTGAGGCCGCCATCAGCCATGCCGGCGGCCGGCGCCGCCATCCGTTCGCTGCGCTGGCTACTTCGCCGCCAGCCGGTCCAGCCGCAGCCGGTGGCGCGGATCGGTCAGCCGCCGCGCCGCCAGGAACACCACCCCCGCCGCCGCCAGCCCGGCGCCGCCGGACAGCAGGAACATCAGCAGAATCTGGTATTTTACCGCCTCCATCGGGTCGATTCCGGCCAGAATCTGCCCGGTCATGATGCCTGGCAGCGTCACCAGCCCGGCCGCCGACATCTGGTTGATCACCGGCAGCATGCCGCGCCGGATCGCCGCGCGCACCAGCCCGGCCATCGCCTGCCGGCTGGTCGCGCCCAGGCACAGCCGCGCCTCGATCGCCGCGCGCTCGCGCACCACGCCGCCGAGCAGCGCGTCCAGCGACAGGCTCGCCGCGTTCAGCACGTTGCCCAGCACGATGCCGACCAGCGGGATGGCGTAATGCGCATCGAACCACGGGTCCGGCCGCAGGGCGGTGGTCAGCGCCAGCACGCTGGTGAGCCCGGTGGCGAAGGCAACCGCGATGCCGCCCACGGCGAAATTGCCCAGCCGGATCAGTCGCTGCTCCGGCCGTGCCCCCACCTCCCGCCCGGCCACGCCGACCATCAGCAGCACCAGCAGCAGCGTCACCCAGGGCGAGGCCAGCGCGAATACCGCGCGCAGCACCACGCCGATCAGCAGCAGCTGCGCCACCATGCGCGCGGCCGCCACGCCCAGCTGCCAGTGCAGCCGCAGCCGCAGCACCACCGAGAGCACGGCATCCAGCACGATCAGGAAGGCGGCGATCGCCAGGTCGCCGGGGGCGAGGACGATGGTGGGCGTCATCCGGGCGGGTCCTCCACCGGGGCCAGGCGCCCGGCCGCCATCACCATGTGGCGCCCGCCCAGCCGGGTCGCCTGCGCCGGGTCGTGCGTGACCAGCAGCATCGCCGTGCCGGCGGCCAGCCGCTCGCGCAGCACCGCCTCCACCATCTGCTCGGCGGCGCCGTCCAGCGCCCCGGTGGGCTCGTCCAGCAGCAGCACCGGCGGCGCCCCCAGCAGCGTGCGCGCCAGCGCCAGCCGCTGCCGCTCGCCGGTGGACAGGCGCAGCACCGCGCCGTCCAGCACCTCCGCCTTCAGGCCCAGCCGCGCCGCCAGGGCGCGCGCGGCCGGCAGGTCAGGGAAGTGCTCGGCCACAGTCTCGCCCCACCAGCCGGACTCGGCGGGCACATAGGCCACCTGCCGCCGCCAGGCCGGGGCGGGCATCGCCTCGCGCGGCTGGCCGTCCAGCCAGGCCCGGCCCTCGCCGGGGTCGAGGTCGGCGACCAGCCGCAGGAACAGGCTCTTGCCGGAGCCGGAGGCGCCGGTGATGGCGATGCACTCCCCGGCGCCGGCCGCGAGGCTGAACGGCCCGACCAGCCGGCTGCGCAGCCCCTCCAGCCGGAGCCGGGGTTCGCTCACCCGCCGCCGAGCTTGCCCAGCAGCCGCGCGTGGCTGCGGGCCCCCTGGTGGAAGCAGCGCACCTCGAACTTCTCGTTCGGGCTGTGCACCTGGTCGTCATCGAGGCCGAAGCCCATCAGCACGCAGTCCATGCCCAGCTCGTTGCGGATGGTGTCCACCACCGGGATCGACCCGCCGCAACCGATCAGCACCGCCGGCTTGCCGTATTCCTCGGCCAGCGCCGCCTGGGCCGCGCGCATGAACGGGCTGTCGGTGGCCATTTCCAGCCCCGGGCTGGCGCCGAACAGGGTGAATTCCAGCTTGGCGTCGGCCGGCACGCGGGCGGCCATGAAGGCCTTGAACCCCTCGGCCACGGCATCGGGGTCCTGCCCCGGCACCAGCCGGAACGACACCTTGGCCGAGGCCTCGGCGGCGATCACCGTCTTGGTGCCCGGCCCGGTATAGCCGCCCCAGATGCCGCAGATATCGGCGGTCGGCCGCGCCCATAGCCGCTCCAGCGGGCCGCGCCCGGCCTCGCCGGAGGGCACCGAGAGGCCGATATCGCCCAGGTAGCGGCTTTCGTCGAAGCCCAGGCTGGCCCATTGGTTGGCCTTGCCGGCGGCGATGTCCTGCACCCCGTCGTAGAAGCCCGGCACCTGGATGCGGCCCTGGTCGTCCTTCAACTGCCCCAGCGCGCGGGTGAGCGCGTTGATCGGGTTCAGCGCCGAGCCGCCGTACATGCCCGAATGCAGGTCCCGGCTGGCGGCCTTCAGCGTCACTTCCATGTAGGTCATGCCGCGCAGGCTGGCGCTGATCGCCGGGGTGTCGATGTCCCACATGCCGGTGTCGGAGATGATGCAGGCATCGGCGCGCAGCTCGTCGCGGTTGGCCACCACGAAGGGCTTGAAGTTGACGCTGCCGGTCTCCTCCTCGCCCTCGATCACCACGCTCACGCGGCAGGGCAGGGTGCCGGCCTGTTCCACCCAGGCGCGGAAGGCGGTCAGCCACATCGATACCTGGCCCTTGTCGTCCACCGCGCCGCGCGCATAGACGCGCTTGCCATGCGGGCCGTCCACCTCGGTCGGCTCGAACGGGGGGTGCGTCCACAATTCAACAGGATCAGCCGGTTGGACGTCATAGTGCCCATAATACAGCAGGTGCGGCGCGTTGCCGCCCGGCCCCGGGTGATGCGCCACCACCGCCGGATGCCCGGCCGTCTCGCGCAGCGTGGCGGTGAAGCCGAGCGATTCCAGCTCGGCGCGCACATGCTCGGCGGCGCGCCGGCAATCGGGCGCATGCGCCGGCTGGGCGCTGATGCTGGGAATGCGCAGCCAGTCCATCCAGCGCGCCTGCGCGGCCGGGAAGCCGGCATCGAGATGGGCCAGCACCTGCTCAGTCTTGTTCATCGTTCTTCCTGTCTCGTTCGGGCTGCTGCCCGTAGCTGCGAAAGCGCAGGCGAGCCTGCGCCATCTCGTCCTCGCTCAACAGCCGGGGCGTGCCGGCGGCGCGCGCGATCAGGTATTGCCGCGCCAGCGTCTCCAGCAGCAGGGCGGCCGCCAGCGCCCCGGCGACGTTGCGTCCATGGCAGATCATGCCGTGATTGGCCAGCAGGCAGGCGGTGCGCCCGGCGATCGCCTCGGTCGCCGCCTCGGCCAGGGCCGCGGTGCCGAAGGTGACGTAGGGCGCCACCCGCACCTCGGCGCCGCCGAATGCCAGCACGGCGTAATGGAAGGCGGGCAGGGGCTGGTTCAGGCAGGCCAGGGCTGTTGCGTGGTCGGAATGCGTATGCACTATAACCATCGCCTCCGGCGCCGCCCGGTAGATCGCCGCGTGCATCTCCCATTCCGAAGAGGGGCGGGTCCGTCCCTTGAACGTGCCGTCCAGCCCCATCGTCACCAGCGATTTCGGCGTGACCGTCGCGGCGGTGCAGCCGGTGGGGGTGATCAGCATGCCGCGCCCGGCGCGGGCGCTGACATTGCCCGACGAGCCCTCGTTCAGCCCGCGCGCCGCCACATCCTTGTAAAGCGCCGCCAATTGCCGCCGGATCGTGCTCATTCGGGTGGAACCTCCCCCGCGCGCGGGTCGATCGGCAGCAGCCGGTCCAGCCCGATCGCCTGTTCGAACAGCGCCGCCGCCGCCAGCGCCGCCGCCTCGCCGCGCGCCGGGGCGACGATCTGCAGCCCCACCGGCCGGCCGAACCGGTCGAACCCGCAGGGCACCGCCACGGCCGGGCAGGATGTCAGCGTGATCGCCGAGGTCAGCGCGCTGCCGGCGATATAGTTGGTGAGCTTCACCCCGTCCACCACGTCGCGCGCCCGCAGCGCCACGTCCCACGCGGGGGTGGCGGAGCCGGGCGTCACCAGCACGTCGTAGCGCTGGAAGAAGGCCGCGAAGCGCCGGTACAGCGCGGCCCGCTCGCGCTCCGCCCAGGCCAGCCGGCTGGCGGACTGCGCCAGCCCCTGCTCGGTGTTCCAGATGATGTCCGGCTTGAACTGCGCGCGATGGGCCTGGATCTGCAATTCGCGATCGACCACGAAATGCTGGCTGCGCAGGGCCAGGAACACGTCCTCCACCGGCCCCAGCTCGGGGAAATCCTCGGTCACCGTGCAGCCGGCGGCCTCGAACCTGCGCACCTCGCGGGCGCAGATCTCGCGCGTCTCGCGGTCCACCGGCAGGCGGCCGCCATAATTGGCGGTGAACGCCACCCGCAGCCCGCCGCGCGCCTGCGCCACCGCCTGGGTGAAGCTCTGGGCCGGTGCGTCGAAGGTCAGCGGGTCGAGCGGGTCGTGGCCGGCCATGGTGTCCAGCGCCAGCGCGAGGTCGGGGATGGTGCGCGCCATCGGCCCCTGCACCGACAGCGGCGAGAACAGGTTGTTGCTGGTGCCGCGCGTCACCCGCCCCGGCGAGGCGCGCAGGCCCACCACCGAGCAGAGCGTCGCCGGCCCGCGCAGGCTGCCGCCGTGGTCCGAGCCATGCGCCAGCCAAACCTGCCCGGTGGCCAGCGCCACCGCGCCGCCGCCGGTGCTGCCGCCGCAGGTGAGCGCGGTGTTCCAGGGGTTGAGGGTGCGGCCGAACACCTCATTGAAGGTATTGCCGCCGGCGCCGAATTCCGGCGTGTTGGACTTGCCGATGACGATGCCGCCCTTGCGCTCGATCCGCTCCACCAGCGGGTGCGAGCGCTCCGGCACATGGTCGCGGAAGATCGGCGAGCCGTAGGTGGTGCGCACGCCGGCCACGTCGGCCAGGTCCTTGATCGCTACCGGCAGGCCGGCGAGCCAGCCGGGCTCGCCCTCGGCCTCCCGCCGCCGCCCGGCCATCAGCTCGCGCGCATGGGCGCGGGCGCGGTCCAGGCACAAGGTCGGCAGGGCGTTCACCGCGCCGTCGACGGCGGCGATCCGCGCGGCCGCGGCCTCGACCAGCTCCAGCGGCGAGATCTCGCCGCGTTTCAGGCGGGCCACCGCCTCGGTGGCGGTCAGCCGGATCAGCTCGTCGGACATGTGTGGCCCTCCAGGCGGCTATTTCAGCCGCTCCGGGGCGCCGGCGCAATCGCGGGGGCGGTCAGCCCCGCCGGCGGGCGCGCCAGCGGGCCAGCGCCAGGGCGAGCAGGGCGGTCGCCAGCACCAGCATGGCCGAGGGTTCCGGCACCCTGACCTGGCCGGGAGGCTGGTCGTTGACCACCAGCGTTGGTGCGCCACCGCCTGGCCCCCCGCCCCCTGGCCCCCCGCTGCCGGGATAGGGGCCGCCGGGGTCGAGCTCGCCGGGCGTGAAGGAGCCGGGGACGGATGAGCCGGGATGGGACGAGCCGGGATGGGACGAGCCGGGATGGGACGGGCCGGGATGGGACGTGCCGAGCGCCGTTGCGAACGCCACCCCGACCCCGGCGCCGCCCAACCCGAGCACCGCCAGCCGCGTGCCGCCCGGCCCCAGCGCGGTGGGCCCTAGCGCATTGGTCCCCAATTGGCTGGTTTCGAGCGGGGGCGAGGTGGTTCCCGGCGCGTCGGGCAGGCCGGCGGGGGCGGCGCGCAACTGGCTGGTCGCCGTGTTGACGGGGCAGCCGCCGGTATCGACCGCCGGGTGGGCGGGGGCATGCGGCCTGGGGTGGAACCGCCGCGCCACCGGCACATGCGGCACGGCATGGCCGGTGACCGGGTGATGCCCGGCCACCGCGCCGGCCCGGTGGCTCACCGCATAATGCACGTGCCTGCGTGCCGCCTGCCGCACCACTGGCGCGGCCGCGTGCAGGACCGGCGGTATCGGGGTGCAGCCGGTCACGTCAGCCGCTCCGGGCGGGCGGGAGGGGCCGCGATGCGGCGCGACGGAGGCGTGGGACGGCGATGCGTGGTGCTCATGGTGTCCAGCTAGCGGAAAATACGTACCAACGTATTAAGTTTGCTCCATTGAGTCGAAAATTCGAATTTATCCTACATAGGATCGAATTTACGACACGTCGGACGTAGCACAAAACCTCCAGTTGTATCCCTGCGCTGACTGCATGGCCGCCCCCGGCCGCGCCGCCGCGCGTTGACCCCCCGCCGATGCGGGCTACGCTAGGCTGGAGTCGCATCCGAGGAGTTCCAGGCGTGACCTTGCCCCGCCCCGTCCGTCGCGCCACCGCGCTGCTGCCCGTTCCGCTCCTGGCCATCCTGCTGTCCGGCTGCGCCGCGCTGGGACCGAATTTCACCTCCCCCACCGCCTGGTGGTCGCCGAAATCCTTCACCGAGGCGGCACCCGCCCAGCCCAGCGTGACGGTGGCCGAGCCGGTCGATCCGCAATGGTGGAAGCTGCTGGGCGACCCGCTGCTGACCGCGATGGAGGAGCGGCTGGCCAAGGCGAACCTGGATGTGCGCGTCGCCGCGCTGCGGGTGACCGAGGCGCGGGCCGAACTCGGCGTGACCCAGGCGGGCGGGCTGCCGGCGGTGAATGCCGACGCCAGCTACGCGCGCGTGCAGCAGAGCCGCAAGGGCACCCAGTCGCTGACCTCGCCCACCCGGCTGCGCGAGCCGTACGACCTGTTCCAGTACGGCTTCGACGCCACCTGGGAGCTGGATTTCTGGGGCCATGTGCGCCGCGGCGTGGAGCAGTCGGCGGCGCAGCTGACCGCCACCGAGGAATCCGGCCGCGATGTGATGGTCACCGCCGAGGCCGAGCTAGCGCGCGCCTATGTCCGGCTGCGCGGCGTGCAGCGCAAGCTGCAGATCACCCGCCAGAACCTGGAAAGCTCGCGCCAGAGCCTGCAACTCACCCAGGCGCGCGCCGCCGGCGGCCTGACCACCGACCTGGACGTGGCCAACGCCGCCGCGCAGGTGGCCACCATCCAGGCCGAGATCCCGGGGCTGGAGCAGCAGCAGAGCGAGTTCGGCAACGCGCTGGGGCTGCTGCTGGGCGAGGCGCCGCAGGCGCTGACGGTGGAACTGGCGGCCCCCCGCGCGGTGCCGCCAGTGCCGCCGCGCGTGCCGGTGGGCGTGCCCAGCGAACTGGCCCGCCGCCGCCCCGACATCCGCCGCGCCGAGGCGGTGCTGCATGCCGCCACCGCCGGCATCGGCGTCGCCACTGCGGATTTCTATCCGCGCATCACGCTGGGCGGCAACGGCATGATCCAGGGGTTGCAGGTGGCGAATCTCGGCCAGTGGGCGGCGCTGGCCTACTCGATCGGGCCCACCGTCAGCCTGCCGATCTTCGACGGCGGGCGGCGCACCCGCACGCTGGAACTGCGCGAGGCGCAGCAGCAGGAGGCGGCGATCCTGTACCAGCGCACCGTGCTGGGCGCGCTGCACGAAGTGGACAACGCGCTGACCGCCTATGGCGCGGAGCAGCGCCGGCGCGCGCAGCTGGAAATCGCGGTGCAGCAGAACCGCCGCGCGCTGGCCCTGGCGCGCGACCGCTACGCGCAGGGGGTGACCGACTTCCTGCAGGTGCTGACCGCCCAGCGCGCCTTGCTGGCGGCCGAGCAGGACCTGACCGACAGCACCACCACCGTCTCCACCAACATGGTGGCGCTGTACAAGGCATTGGGCGGCGGCTGGCAGGCGGGCGGCTAGACATCCACGGCGGAACCCTCGCCAAACCGCGTGTATTGGCCAAACCACGCCGCGCCATGATATGATACAAGCTTCGCCGCATTATGCGCCGCGTTGGCGCGTAGTGCCCCTGTAGACTTTCGTCACGGGCGATCCTGTATCATGTCGCGATTGATTATCGTATCGAACCGAGTTCCCAGGCCGCGCGAACGCACCCAGCCGGCCGGCGGCCTGGCCATCGCCCTCAACGAGGCCATTCGCACCCGCGAGACCATGTGGTTCGGCTGGTCCGGCGCGCATGACGGGGCGGCCGGGCCGGGGCCGCAGGTCGTCACCCAGGGCAACGTCACCTTCGCCACCATCGACATCCCGGCCACCGCCTTCCGGGGCTATTACGAGGGCTATTCCAACAGCACGCTGTGGCCGCTGCTGCATTCGCGCGTCGGGCTGACGCTGTTCCGCCGCGAGGACCAGGCCGCCTATCGCGCCGTCAACGCCCAGTTCGCCGATGCGCTGGTGGGGCTGCTGCGGCCGGACGACACCATCTGGGTGCACGACTACCAGCTCATCCCGCTCGGCCGCATGCTGCGCGACCGGGGGGTGACGCGGCGCATCGGGTTTTTCCTGCATGTGCCGTTCCCGGCGCCGCAACTGTTCGACTGCCTGCCGCAGGCCGGCGAATTGCTGGCCGATCTCGGCTGCTACGACGTGATCGGCATGCAGACGCAGACCGACGCGGACAATCTCAACGCCATGCTGTCGGCCCAGGGCGTCGCCGTGCGGGCGCGCGCCTACCCGATCGGCATCGATCCGGTCGCATTCGCCGCCGCCGCCCGCCGCGCCGCCGCGGGGCCGGAGGCGCGGCGCCTGCTTGACAGCCTGGCGGGGCGGGCCCTGATCCTCGGCGTGGACCGGCTGGACTATTCCAAGGGCCTGCCCGAGCGGCTGGCCGGCTATGAGCGCCTGCTGCGCCGCTTTCCCGAGCACCACGCCCGGGTGACCATGCTGCAGATCGCCCCGGTCTCGCGCGGCGACGTATCGCAATACCGCACGCTGCGGCGCGAGCTGTACGAGATGGCCGGGCGGATCAACGGCGAGCACGCCGATGTGGACTGGATGCCGCTGCGCTTCCTCACCCGCACGGTCAGCCGCGCCACGCTGGCCGGCTATCTGCGGCTGGCCCGCGTCGGGCTGGTGACGCCGCTGCGCGACGGCATGAACCTGGTGGCCAAGGAATACGTGGCGGCGCAGGACCCGGAAAACCCCGGCGCGCTGGTGCTCTCCCGCTTCGCCGGCGCGGCGCAGGAGCTTTCCGACGCGATCCTGATCAACCCCTACGACCCCGACGAGATCGCCGAGGCGCTGCATCTGGCGCTGACCATGGGGGCGGCCGAACGCATCCGCGGGTGGCAGCGGATGAACGCCGCCGTGCTGGGCAATACCGCGGCGGACTGGGCGCGGCGGTTTCTGGGCGATTTGGAGAGGTAAGGGAGCAAGGGTTCTTTTTTGAAAAAAGAACCAAAAAACTTTTATTCGCTGGAGTCTCGGTGGTGGGACTCCAGCGAATAAAAGTTTTTTTCTTCTTTTTGTTCACAAAAAGAAGACTTCCTTATCCCTTGGCCCGCCCATTCGACTCCGCCAGATGGTCGAACCGCCGCCGATAGCTGCCCAGCCCCATGGTCTGCGATCGCAGCTCGATGATCAGGTCCTGCAACTCGGCCTGCGGCACCTGCGCCTCCACGTCGTCCCAGCCGGGGGCGGCCGGGTTCTCGGCATAGCCCAGGATGCGCCCGCGCCGGCCGGAGAGCAGGCGTTGGGCGCTGGCGGTGTAGGCGTTCGGCACCGTCACGGTCACATGGTCGACCGGCTCCAGCAGCACCGGCTCGGCGCGCGCCAGCCCCTCCTGCATGGCCATGCGGGCGGCGGTGCGGAAGGCCATGTCGGAACTGTCGACGCTGTGGAAGGTGCCGTCCACCAGCGTCACCACGATATCCACCACCGGGTTGCCCAGCGGCCCCTTGCGCGCCGCCTCCTCGGCCGCCTCGCCGACGGCCGGGATATACTGCTTGGGCACCACGCCGCCGGTGATGCGGTCGGTGAACAGGAAGCCCTCGCCACGGGCGCGCGGCGCGATGTCCAGCGTCACGTCGGCGAACTGGCCGTGGCCGCCGGTCTGCCGCTTCAGGCGGGCGTGCTGCTGCACCTTCTGGCGGATGGTCTCCTTGAACGGCACCGCCGGGCGGGCGGTGGCCAGCTTGAGGGCGTAGCCGCGGGTCAGCCGCTCCACGGCGGCGTTGAGGTGCATTTCGCCCTGGCCGTGCAGCACCGTCTCGCCGGTCTGCGCGTCGTGGGTCAGGGCCAGGGCGGGGTCTTCCTCCAGCAGCTTCTGCAGCGCGCCGGACAGCTTCACGTCGTCGCTGCGCTGCTCGGTGGCGATCGCCAGCGCGTGCACGGGCGCGGGCGGCATCGGCCAGGGCAGGGCAGGGGCGGCCCCGCTGGCCGAGAGCGTGGCGCCGGTCGGCACGCCGTCCAGCCGGCCCAGCGCCACCAGTTCGCCGGCCTCCGCCTGGGCCGCCTTGGCCGGCTCGCCGCCGGGCAGCCGCAGGATGCCGCCGAGCCGCGTGCCGTTCAGCGTCATGCCGTCGGTGAGCGTGCCGCGCCAGACCCGCGCCAGCGACTGCTTGCCGGCATGGCCGACATGGCTGGACTTGAACACCTGGCCCAGCGCCTCGCCCTCCGGCGCGATGCCGTGCCGGGCGGCGGTGGCGGCCGCGGCCGGCACGTCGTGGCGCAGCGCCTTCCACAGCCGACGTACCCCGTGCGCGTGCTCGGCCGCGCCCAGCAGCACCTCCACCACCCGGTCCTCGGCGAGGTCGCGGCGCAACTGGGCGTAGATTTCGGCGGTGCTGGGGGCGATGTCCTCCAGGATCTTTTCCATCAAGGCGTCGTCGTGGTCGGCCAGCACCTCCAGCAGCACGTCGCGCGCCTCCACCTCGCGGTCGCGCATGGCGGCGGGAAGCTGGATCATCTCGGATTCCTGGCCGCGCCGGTAGCGATAGGCCCGCTCGCTGACCACATCGACATAGCCGCTCACGGTCTCGCCGCTGCGGATCGGCACCTGGCGCAGCACCAGCGGCGCGCGCGAATATGCCTGCAGCGCCGCCAGCGTGTCGCGCACCCGCCCGGCCAGCGTGTCGATGCGGTTGACGAAGACGAGATGCGGCACCTGCATTGTTTCCAGCAGCCGCAGGATCGGCGCCACCGTCAGCGCCCGCGCCGGATCGGGGTCGCACACCACCACCGCCGCATCCACCACCGCCAGCGCGCACTGCGCCTCGTAGGCGAATTCCACCGAGCCGGGGCAATCCACCAGCGACCATGGATCGTCCAGGTAGCTGCAATGGGCCAGCCGCAATTCGCTGCCGGCGCGGCGCGCACGGGGGTCGGCGGCGCGGCGGACCGGCTGGCCGGCGGCGGCCAGGAGTGCCTCGAACAAGGTGGATTTGCCGCTGCCATATGGCCCGACCAGCGCCACGGAGCGGTGGCCGGCCCGGTTTTGCGGGTCTTGCGGAGATACAGCCGACATCACGTTCCCCCCTGCGATGGCGCTCGACCGCGGGGCGCCCGGCGCCTTGGCGGGGATGCTAGCGGAGTTCATCCGCCGAACGCTCGAAGAATCGGCGCCGCCAGGGCCACGGAGTCGCAGAGTTGTGACACTGGCCCGGCCCGGCCCACGCAGTCGGTACTTGCGCGGCAGCGTCGGTTATGGACCACTACCTTCCTGAATATACAGGAGAGTGCCATGCGCCGCATGCACATGCTGATGGCCGCCGCGTCGGCCCTGACCGTTCTTGCCGCCGCCCCCGCCGCACGCGCTGCCGACCCCTGCGCCGGCGGGCTGGCCGCCGCCCGCATCGTGGACTGCCTCAAGCCTGACGGCCTGGCCGGCGCCACCCGCGGCATCCGCGCGCCCGCGAAATCCGGCACCACCCAGCCGCCGGCCGCCGCCGCCGAGACGCAGATGCCCACCGTGAACCTGCTGGTGCCGTTCGACCTGGATTCCGCTGCCCTCACCGTCCCCGGCCGCGCCGCGCTGGATGCGTTGGCCAGCGCCCTGAACGACCCCGCCCTGTCCGGCGCGCGCTTCCAGATCGGTGGCCACACCGATGCGACCGGCACGGCCGAGCACAACATGGTGCTGTCCCAGCAGCGGGCCGAGGCGGCGCTGAACTATCTGGTGAGCCACGCCGGCATCGAGGCGTCGCGGCTGACCGCGGTCGGCTTCGGCAGCACGCATTTGTATAATGCCGCCGCACCCGACGCGGCGATCAACCGCCGCGTGCAGGTCAGCCGCCTAGGTTCCTGACCCGAGGGAGGCGCGCTGCATCGCCCCATGCGGCGCGTCCAGGGGCGGCGCGTCGGGGATGCCGGCGCACCAGGCCCGGTGCCACAGCGGCACCGCGGCGGCCGGTAGCGGGCGGGCGATACAGTAGCCCTGACCGTGGTCGGCGCCCAGGCAACGCATGCGTGCCCAGATTTCCGCATCCTCCACGCCCTCGGCCACCACAGTCAGCCCGGCGGCGTGCGCATCGGCGATGCTGCGACGCAGGAAGGCACGGGCGCCCGCGTTGTCGGCGGCCTCGCGCACCACCGACTTGTCCAGCTTCAGCACGCTGAATGGCAGGTTGATCAGCTCCGTCGGGTCCCGCTGCGCCGGTCCGGCATCGTCGATCGCCAGCCGGTAGCCGCGCGCCCGCAGCACCCCGGCGGCCCGCCCCAGCGCCGCCGGATCGGTCACCTCCTGCGTCTCCGTCAGTTCCAGCACCACCCGCGCCGGCGGCACATCGGCGGCGGCGCATTGCGCGTCAAGCCAGTCCGGCAGGCAGCTCAGCGACAGGATGTCCAGCGGCAGGTTCAGGCCGAGCCGCAAGTCCAGCTCTGCCAGCCGGTCGCCATTCCAGTCGGCCAGGGCCTGCTCGGTCACCGCGATGGTCAGTTCGCGCAGCAGCCCGGCGGCTTCCATCCCGGGCAGGAACGCCTCCGGCGGCAGCGTGCCCCACACCGGATGCTCGATTCGCGCCAGCGCCTCCATGCCGACCGGCCGGCGGTCGGACAGCCGCACCACCGGCTGATAGAGCACCCGCACCGCCCCGCCCGCCAGCGCGCGGCGCAACTCGTCCTCGGTGGTCAGCGAATGTGCTCCCGGCCGTGCGGCCGTGCGGGGCCGCAGCGCGCGGGCCAGCCAGCCTGGCACAGGGGCGGCCACCGTCACCGCCACCCGCGCGGCCATTGCCGGTGGCAGCCCGGCAGCGCCCAGCAGCACCAGCGCGCTGGCCGGCCCGGCCTCGCCGCTGCTCAGACTGACCAACTCGCCGAGCAGGCCACCGGCCGCCTCGGCCTGGAGCAGGAGATGGGAGAATGCCGGGGTGCCGGCCGCGAGCCTGGCCATCGCCTCCTGCGGCGAGGTGGTCACCACCAGGCCGGCCACCCGGGCGTCGTCCCGTGCCGCTTCCTGCCGCACTGCCGCGGCCCACGACTCGTCCGCGCACACCAGGATGATGTGAGCTTCCAGGTTCGGTGGAGCGAGGGCAGGCGCGGCCATGCGAGACCTCAGGTTACGATCGCGGTAATCTAATCATCGAGGATGCCGAACACCCGCAAATAAAACGGTAATTAACGCGCATCCTGCCGCCCCGCCAACCCTGGTCCGCCAACTTCTGACCCGCCAACCTCGGTTCAGCCGATTCCGGTGCCGCGCCAGGGCGTGGCGAGCCACAGGCGCGCCAGCGCCGCGCGCTGCCCGCTCGCCAGCGCGCGCCAGTCCGGCCCGTCGAGGTAGCGCGGCAGGAAGCCGTCGGCGGCGGCCTGGTCGTGGCATTCCGGGTCGGCCACCACCGCGCGCAGCGCCGCCTGCAACCGTTCCACCAGCGCCGCCCCGGCGGAGGCCGGCACCGCCAGCCCGCGATGCACCGCCGCCGACAGCGCGAGCCCAGGCGCATGCACCACCGGCGGCATCCCGCCTGGCTCTGCCATGTCCTGGCCGGGCGCCGCCAGCGCGAACCCGGCCAACTCGTCCACCCGCAATGCCGCCAGCACGTCGCCGAGGCCCAGTACCGCCGCGCCCAGCGTGCCGTCCAGCGCCGCCTGCCGCGCCGCCGCCGCCGAGGGGAACGCCACGATGTTCAGCCGCATCCCCGCCTGCGCCTGCAATTGCAGCGCCGTCAGATGCGCCGGGCTGCCGGCCGGCGGCGTGCCGAGCGCCCGCGCGGCGCCGTCGGCGACGGTGCGGCGCAGCACGGCGCCGATCGAAGCGGGGGCATCCGGCGGTGCCGCGGTGAACACCAGCGGCTCCTGCTGCATCGCGCCGACCAGCACCAGCCGCTTCAGCAACGCGCCGGCGCCCACGGTGTCCACCGCGCGGGCGGGCAGGGCGGGCGTCGCCACCCAGCCCAGCACGCTGCCATCGCCCTGCGCATCGGCCAGCCGGCGCAGCGCCGCCAGCCCGGCCTCGCCCGGCAGGTTCTCCACCGTCAGGTTGGCATGCGGCAGATGCCGTTCGAGGAACGGCACGAAGGCCCGGGCATGCTGGTCGGCGCCGCTGCCGGCCGCCGCCCCCACCACCAGCGTTACTGTCTGCCTGGCCTGGGGCTGCCTGGCCTGGGTCTGCCTGGCCTGGGCGCGCCGCCCGCCGGCCAGCGCCAGCCCGCAACCCGCCAACCCGGCGGCCAACAGACGCCGCCGCGAGCCGCCCGTGCTCACGACGCGGTCACGCGGCGCTCATTGGGCGCCGGCGGCCGGCTTGCCCGTACCCGGCTTGCCTGCACCCGGCTGGGCCACGGCCGGCTTCGCGGCGGCCGGCGCCTGGCTGTCCCGCCGCAGCCGGTTCTCGCCCAGGAACAGCAGGATCGGCGCCGCGATGAAGATCGAGGACGAGGTGCCGACCACGATGCCGAACAGCATCACCCAGGCGAACGCCGACAGGGTCGCCCCACCCCACAGCGCCAGCGGCAGCGCCGCCAGGAACAGCGTCACCGAGGTGCCGAGCGTGCGGTTCAGTGTCTCGTTGATCGACAGGTCGATCAGCTGGCGCAGCGGCATCGTCTTGTATTTGCGCAAATTCTCACGCATCCGGTCGTACACCACCACCTTGTCGTTGGTGGAGTAGCCCAGGATGGTCAGGATCGCGCCGACCATCACCAGGTCGAACTCCAGATGCGTCAGCACCAGGAAGCCGATCGCCTTGGTCAGGTCCAGCACCAGGGTCGCCACCGCGCCCACCGCGAACTGCCACTCGAAGCGGAACCAGATATACACCAGGATCATCAGCAGGCTGATGCCCAGCGCCAACATGCCGTTGCGGAACAGTTCGGCGGAGACCGAGGCGCCCACCGCGTCGGTGCGCAATATCTTCGTCCCCGGCTGCGCCGCCTCCAGCGCGGCGCGCACATGGCCCACCATCTGCTGGGTGGCGTCCTGGTTCGGCTGGGCGTCCAGCTTGATCAGCACGCTGTCATCGGCGCCGAAGCGCTGCACGCCCGCCTCGCGCACCCCCTGGCTGGCCATGGCGGCGCGGATCTTGGCGAAGTCGGCCGGCTGCGGCGTGCGCGCCTCCATCACCAGCCCGCCCTTGAAGTCGATCCCGAGGGTCAGGCCGGGGTGGAAGAACAGCGCTATCGAGGCGGTGGACAGCACGGCCGAGACGATCAGCCCCATGAAGCGGCCGCGCATGAAGTTGATGCGCGTGCCGTCGGGCACCAGGCGGAACAGCGGGCGGTAGAACATCGGCCGAATCCTAAACCGGGAGTGCCGCGGGCCGGGTGCGCGCATACCAGCGCACCATGAACAGCCGCGCCAGCATGGTGGCGGTGAACAGCGAGGTGACGATGCCCACGGTGATGGTCACCGCGAAGCCCCGCACAGGCCCGGCGCCGAAGGCGAACAGCATCACATGCGCCAGGAAGCCGGTGGCGCTGCTGTCGATGATGGTGGCGTAGGCGCGCTTCACCCCCGTCTCCATGGCGTTCAGCGGCGTGCGGCCGTTCTGCACCTCCTCGCGGATGCGCTCGTTGATCAGGATGTTGTAGTCCACCGCCATACCGAGCGTCAGCAGGATGCCGGCCATGCCCGGCAGCGTCAGCGTCGCCTCCAGCAGCGACAGGATGGCCATCATCAATATCAGGTTGAACACCAGCGCGATGTTCGCGAACCAGCCGAACAGTCCGTAGAACGTGCCCATGAAGGCGATCACCAGCACGAAGCCGGCGGCCAGCGCGATCGCCCCGGCGCGGATCGCGTCCGCCCCCAGCTCGGGTCCCACGCTGCGCTCCTCCACCACCGTCAGCGGCGCCGGCAGCGCGCCGGCGCGCAGCAGCACCGCCAGGTCCTGCGCGCTCTGGGCGGTGAAATTGCCGCTGATCTGGCCACGCCCGGCGGTGATCGCCTCGCGGATCACCGGCGCGCTGATCACCTTGTCGTCCAGCACGATGGCGAAGGGGTGGCCCACATTGGCGCGGCTGATCTCGGCGAAGCGGCGGGTGCCGATGGAATCGAAGGTGAAGTTCACCACCCATTCCCCGGTCTGCGGGTTCTGCCCGGCGCGCGCGTCGGTCAGGTTGGCGCCGTCCACCTCGATGCGCCGGCGCACCGCCACCTTCTGGCCGGGGTGGCCCTCCAGCGGCAGGAAATCCACGCCCGGCGGCGGCACGGTGGCGCCCAGGTTGGCGTTCTCATCGGTCAGCCGGAAGGTCATGCGGGCGGTCTTGCCCAGCAACTGCTTGATCCGGTTGGGGTCTTCCACGCCCGGCAGCTGAACCACGATGCGGTTGTCGCCCTGGCGGGTGATCAGCGGGTCCACCACGCCGGTCTCGTCGATGCGGCGGCGGACGATCTCGATGGATTGCTGCACCGCCAGCGACGCGCGCTCCTTCAGCGCCACCGGCGACAGCGTGACGCTGGTCTGCCCGTCGGCGCTACGCCCCAGCTCCAGGTCCGGCTTGCCTGCGGTGCCGGCCTCGCTGGTGATCAGCCCGTTCAGCGCGGCATCGGCCTTGTCCTGCTGGGTGGCGTCGCCCAGGCGCACCAGCAGCCGGTTGTCGGCCGGCTGGGCGGTCACCACGAAGCGCTCCACGCCCCCGCGGCGCAGCGCCTGGCGCGCCGAGTCGGCCAGGCTGCCCAGCCGCTCCTTGATGACGGCGGCCATATCGACCTCCATCAGCAGGTAGCTGCCGCCCTTCAGGTCCAGGCCCAGATGGATGGTGCGCCACGGCATCCACGGCGCCGGCGCGGGCATCAGGTTGGGCAGGCTGAACAGCACGCCCAGCGCGCAGGCGCCCAGCACCAACCAGGTCTTGAGGCGGCTGAAATACATCATGTCGGGCACATCATGAAAAAGGCGCGGCTCCATCCTGCACGGCGGCGAGGCCGCGCGCGCCGGCCACAGGGGCGTGGCCGGGGTTGCGAACGGCGCGGAGATTGACCACAGCCCCCCACGCGACGCAACAGACTCTCGCGTTCATGTCGCATCCGTCCATGCCCGTGCCGCGCGTGCCTGTGGCCGAAACGGTGCGCGGCTGCTATCTGCGGGCCAGGAGGACCATCGTCCATGACAGCAGCGCGCTTGCGCATCGGCGTCGCCGGCGCCGGGTATTTCGGCCGCTTCCACGCCCTGAAGGTGGCGGCCTCGCCGCGCGCCGTGCTGTCCGGCATCACCGACCCCGATCCGGCCCGCGCCGCCGCGCTGGCGCAGGAGGCCGGCGCCCCGGCGCTGGGGTGGCAGGCGCTGCTGGCCGCCAGCGACGCCATCGTGGTGGCCGCCCCGGCGGAAGCGCATTTCGAGCTTGCCGACGCCGCCCTGGCCGCCGGCCGCCACGTGCTGGTGGAAAAGCCGATCGCCGCCACGCTCGACCAAGCCGACCGCCTGGCCGCCCGCGCCGCCGCCGCCGGGCGGGTGCTGCAGGTGGGCCACCTGCTGCGCTACACCGCCGAGTACCAGGCGATCACCGCGCGCATGCGCCGGCCCGTCTATATCGAATGCGTGCGCATCGCCCCGTTCAAGCCGCGCGGCACCGATGTCTCGGTGATCCTGGACCTGATGATCCACGACCTCGACCTGGCGCTGCTGCTGGTCGACAGCGAGCTGGACGGGGTGGACGCCATGGGCATGGCGGTGGCCAGCCCGCTGGACGACATCGCCAATGCCCGCCTGCGCTTTCGCAACGGCTGCGTGGTCAGCATCACCGCCAGCCGGATCTCGCTGCGCACCGAGCGCAAGATGCGGCTGTTCAGCCAGGAGGGCTACATGACGGTGGATTTCACCACCCGCCGCCTGACCATGATCGGCCGCGAGCCGGGCGCCGGCATGCCGGTGCCGGGCATGCCGGGCGCGGTGATGGAGGAGGTGTCGTGGACCGACCACGATGCCCTGGCCGCCGAGCATGCCGCCTTCGTCGCCGCCGTGCTGGATGGCGCGCCGGTAGCGGTGGACGCCGCCGCCGGCCGGCGGGCGCTGGCGGCCGCTCTGGCGGTGATGGCGGCGCTGGCCGATTCGCGCGCCAAGGCCAAGGCGTCCGGCCTGATCCAGGCTTGAAGACGGGGCCGGTTCCCCGCTCCCGGCATCCAGCTCTATGGCGTGCCCAGCAGCGCCAGCACCTCGGCCGCCGCCGCCTCGGAGGGCAGGCCGCGCGGCGGGGCGAGGCTGGCGATCACCTCGCGTAGGGCGGCGCGCTGGCGGGCCGCCGCCTGCGGGTCGGCCAGCAGGCGCAGCATTGCCTCGGCGAGCTTTTCGGGCGTGCTGTCCTGCTGCAGGAGCTCCGGCACCACCTCCCGCCCGGCCAGCAGGTTGACCATGGCGGCATAGGGCACCTTGATCAGCCGCCGCGCGATCGCCGCCGTCAGCGGGTTCACCCGGTAGGTCACCACCATCGGCACCCCGGCCAGCGCCAGTTCCAGCGTGGAGGTGCCCGATTTGGTCAGCGCCGCCCCGGCGGCGGCGAAGGCGTCGTGCTTGTCGGCCAGCTCGGTCACCACCACCGGGCGGACCGGCCAAGCGGCGGTCTGCGCGCGCACCGTGGCCGCCACCGCCGAGGCCACCGGCACCACCGCCACCAGCCCCGGCACCCGCGCGGCCAGCAGCGCCAGCGTGCGGCCGAGCACCGGCAGCAGCCGCCCCACCTCGCTGCGCCGGCTGCCAGGCATCAGGACCAGCACCGGCGCCCCGGGCGCGATGCCATGGGCGGCGCGGAAGCGGGCGGCATCGCCGGTATCGGCGCCGGATTCCAGCACCGGATGGCCGACGAAGCTGGCCGCCAGCCCGTGCCGGGCGAAAAACGCCGGCTCGAACGGCAGCAGGCACAGCAGCCGGTCCCACAGGCCGGGAAAGTGGCGCACCCGCCGCTCCCGCCAGGCCCAGACCTGCGGCGCCACGTACTGCACCCGCTTCACCCCGCCGCCGGCCAGGCGCAGCAGGCGCAGCGTGAAGCCGGGGCTGTCGATGGTGACCAGCACGGCCGGGCGGCGAGCGCGGATATCGGCCGCGGCGGCGTGCAGCAGGCGGCGCAGCCACCAGAGGCGCGGCAGCACCTCCAGCAACCCCATCACCGCCAATTCATTGATAGGGAACAGGCTTTCCACGCCCTGCTCGGCCATGCGCGGGCCGCCGATGCCGGCGAAGTCCAGCTCCGGCCGGGCGGCGCGCAGGGCGGCGATCAGCCGGGCGCCTAGCACGTCGCCACTCTGCTCGCCGGCGACGACATAGATGAGGGGCGCGACCATCCCCCCTGATAGGCGGCGCCTGCCGCTGGCGCAATCAGGTGCCGGTGCAGCGCAGGCTCCGCACCACCGAGGCCGGCGCCGGCGTGCAGGCGATGGGTTGGGCCGGGGCGGAATGGACCAGGGTGAGGCGGGGCGGCGGCGGCTTCATCGGCAGCAACTCGGCACGGGCCTCCACGGCGGCGGCGGCTTCGCGCAGCACGGCGACCAGTTGTTCCTCGGTCACGCCGTCGCTTGCCATCATCAGGCGGATGAGAGGGTCGGTCAGCATGGCCTCGTAGGTCAGGTCGTTGGTGTCGGCGCACATGGTGGAGCCCCCTCGGCTGTCTCATCGCTTCACTTCGCGCCTAGCGTGCCGTCCCTCCCGTGGCGAAAATATGAATTAACTGAGGGTCATATGTTCGCCGCCGCGGCCTCGAAAGCGGCCAGGCCCTGTTCGATTGTGGCGCGGTCCAGGCCGATGGTGATGAACACGATGCGGCTGGTGCGCGGGTCGCCCGCGGGCCAGGCGGGGAGCAGGACGGGCTCGTGGAACATGTGCTGCACGCCGTGGATGGCCACCGGACGGTCCTGGCCGACCAGGTTCAGGATGCCCTTCACCCGCAACAGGCTTTCGCCGCGGGTGCCGATCAGCATTTCCAGGCAGGTGCCGACGCCCTGCCAGTGGAGGGGCTGGTCGTAGGTGAGGCAGAAGGATTCGATGCCCTGGTGGCGGGTGGAATCGCCCCCGAAAGCCGCCGAATCGAGCCAGTTTTGCACGTCGGAAAGCTTCCCTGAGGGGTCAAAAAGGCCGCAATCGAGGATTTTTTCGGGATCGAGCGCCCCGCGCACGGCTTCCAGGATGGGGGCGGCGGGGTTCAGCAGGCGGATTTTCGCGATAAGCGGCAATGTTCCGGGTGCGAGATCTGTCTTGGTCATAACTATCCGGTCGGCCATCGCCACCTGCCGGCGCGCTGCCTCGTGCGCGTCCAGCGTGGCGGCCGCGTGGACGGCGTCGACCACGGTCACCAGGCCGTCCAGGCGGAAATGGCGGACGATCGACAGGTCGCCCATCAGCGACTGGATCACCGGGGCGGGGTCGGCCAGGCCGGTGGTCTCCACCACCACGCGGCGGACCTCGCCGGCCAGCACGCGCGGCACCAGATCGCGCAGCGCCCGCACCAGATCGCCGCGCACGGCGCAGCACAGGCAGCCGGAGGGGAGGAGCACGGTGTCGGGCGATTCGTCGCGGATGGCGTCCACCAGCAGGTGGTCCAGCCCGATCTCGCCGAATTCGTTGACCAGCACCGCCGTGCCGGCCATCTCCGTGCGCTTCAGCAGGGCATTCAGCAGCGTGGTCTTGCCGGCGCCGAGGAAACCGGTGAGCAGCGTGACGGCGACGGGATCAGCCATGCGTGTGGCCGTAGAGTTTCTCGGGGTCGATGAGGGGGGCCGCGATTTCAACCAGTTGGCCGTCGCGGGCGGCACGGAAGAAGCAGTCTCGCCGGCCGGTGTGGCAGGCCACGCCCTGTTGGTCCACCAGCAGCAGCAAGGTGTCGCCGTCGCAGTCCACGCGCAGTTCGTGCAGGGTCTGTTGCTGACCCGATGTCTCACCCTTGCGCCACAACTTGTTGCGGCTGCGGGAGAAATAGCAGACGCGGCCGGTGGCCAGCGTTTCCTCCACCGCCTCGCGGTTCATCCAGGCCATCATCAGCACCTCGCCGGTGTCGTGCTGCTGGGCGATGGCGGGGACGAGGCCGCGCTCGTCGAAGGCGATGGCGGCGAGTATGTGCCGGGCGTCCATGATGCTATCCTGAGAAGATGACCGGGCACAGAATAGCATGGCGATGAGCGAAGCGTTCTCCGCACACACCGCAACCCTGCTGGCGCAGGCCGAGGCCACCTGCGACGCGCGCGGCGCCAAGCTGACCGAGTTGCGGCGCGAGGTGCTGGGGCTGATCCTCGATGCGCCCGGCCCCACCGGGGCCTACGACCTGCTGGACCGGCTGCGCGCCCGCCGCGGCACGGCGGCGCCGCCGACCGTCTACCGGGCGCTCGATTTCTTGCAGGAACAAGGACTTGTGCACCGTATTCAAAGCCTTGCGGCGTTCGTGGGCTGCGTGGAGGAGCATGGGCACCGGCATGCCGCGCAGTTCCTGATCTGCCGCGGCTGCGGCCAGGTGACGGAAATCGAGGACCACGAACTGGCCCATGCCCTGGCGGCGGCGGCGGCGCGGGTGGGGTTCGCGGTGGCGGAGGCGACGATCGAGGCGGTGGGGGTCTGCCGGGCCTGCCAGAAGGAGGGCAGGCGGGGCGCGGCCCCGGAGCCCGCCCAAATCCCGAACAGCGGGGGCCGGGTCGCCGGGCCGCATCGATGATGCCAGAGCCGCCTGACGCCGCCGGGCGGCGTGGCCGGCCGCCGGTGGTGGTCTATCCAGTGGGGAGCCTGCCGGGGGCCGACATGGCGATGCTGGAGGCGGCGCGGGACGCGCTCGCCAAGGTTTCCGAGGTGATCGTGCCGCCGCGCGATGCGCGGGCGTTTTCGGTGCCGGCGGGGTGCTTTTTCCGCATCACCAGCATCGAGGGGGCGCAGGTGGGCGACCTCAATCTATGGAACGCCGCCGACCTGACGGAGCGGTTCTTCAGCGGCAAGACCCGTGCGCTGCACGCGACCCATCTGGGCAAGGGCGACCGGCTGTGGAGCACGCTGCCGCAGTTGCGGCCGATGGCCACGATCACCTGGGACACGCTGGGGTGGTACGGCTGGGACGCCGACGGCGCGGGGGTGCACGACGTGATCGGCACCCGCTGCGACCCCTATACGCACCGGCTGCTGTCCGGCGGCGAATACCATCATTGCTGCCACTCCAACCTTTCGCGCGCGCTGGCGGCGGCGCGGGGGATGCCGGTGCGCGAGGCCGAACTGCTGGTGCACGACGTGCTGAACGTGTTCATGTGCACCGGCTTCACCCGCGACACCCACCAGTATTTCATGAAGGCCAGCCCGGTGCGGCCTGGCGACTTCATCGAGTTCTTCGCGGAAATCGACCTGCTGGGGGCGCTGTCGGCCTGCCCGGGCGGGGATTGCGGGACGACGCATTCAAGCGACGCGGCGGCGTGCTTCCCATTGAAGGTGGAGGTGTTCCAGCCGGCCGCCGGCAGCCTGCCGGGGTGGCGGCCGGCGCCGGCGAGCGGGTATTCGCGCACGCATGGGGTGGGGTAGGGCGGCGGGCGCGCGAGGGTGGGCGGCGAGGCGGGGCAGCGCCCCGCACTCGCCTTTCTTTCTTACGGCTTCGTGGCCCGCAGAACGTCCAACCCCTGCGCGAGGTCGGCGATCAGGTCGGTCGGGTCTTCCAGGCCGATATGCAGGCGCATCATCTGGCCGCCGAAGTCGCCGCTGTTGGCGGTTCGGGTGATGAAGCCGCTGGTGGGCAAAGCCAGGCTTTCGTAGCCGCCCCAGGAGGCGCCCTTGCCGAAGAGTTGCAGGGCGTCGGCCATGGCGTGGACCTGCGGCTGGGTGATGCCGGGTTTGAAGACGATGCCGAACAGCGAGCAGGCGCCGGTGAAGTCGCGTTTCCAGATGGCGTGGCCGGGGGCGCCGGGTAGGGCCGGGTGGAGCACCTGGGCGATTTCGTGCCGGGCGGCGAGCCAGCGGGCGACTTCCAGGGCGGAGGCCATCTGGCGGTCGAGGCGGACGGCCATGGTGCGGACGCCGCGCAGCGCCAGCCAGCAATCGTCGGGGCTGGCGTATTGGCCGAGCACGCTGGCGGTGCCGCGCACGCGCGCCCAGTCCTCATTCGAGTTCACGGTGATGCTGCCGAGCAGGACATCCGAGTGGCCGACCACGTATTTGGTCAGCGCCTGGATGGAGACATCGACGCCGTGCCGGAAGGGCTGGAAGAAATGGATGCCCCAGGTGTTGTCCATCAGCACCTTCGCCCCCTTGGCGTGGGCGACGGCGGCGAGGGCGGGGATGTCCTGGACCTCGAAGGTGTGGCTGCCGGGGCTCTCGGTGTAGAGCACGGTGGTGTTGGGCTGGAACAGCGGCTCGATCTCGGCGGCGGTGATGCAGGGGTTGTAGTAGGTGGTCTGCACGCCGAAGCGGGAGAGGAAGTTGTCGCAGAAATTGCGGGCGGGGCCGTAGACGCTGTCGGGCATCAGCACGTGGTCGCCGGCCTTCAGGTAGGCCTGGAGGGGGACGGTGACGGCGGCCAGCCCGGTGGAGACGATCTGGCAGCGCGTGCCGCCCTCGATCTCGGCGATGACGTTTTCCAGCGGCCAGTGGGTGGGGCCGCCGCCGGTGCCGTAATGGGGCTTCTGTTCCAGGCGCTCGCTGGCCGCGGCGACGCGGTCGGCCATTTTGGCATAGAGCATGGTGGAGCCGCGGTGGACCGCAGGGTTGACGAAGCCGCGCACGTTGGTGCCGGCGCGTCCGGCGTGGGACAGGCGGGTGTAGAAGCCCATCTTGGCGTGGGGTTGCGAAGTGTCGTCGGCCATTGGAATCAGGTCTCCACAGGGGTGTCGGGGCGGCCGCCCCATTCGGTCCACGAGCCGTCGTAGACCGCGCCGGCGGGCAGGCCGGCGAGGGTCATGGCGAGGGTGAGGATGGTGGCGGTGACGCCGGTGCCGCAGGAGGTGACGACCGGGCGGCTGCCGTCCACGCCGGCGGCGGCGAGGCGGGCGCGGAGCTGGTCGGGCGGCAGCAGGGTCTGGTCGGGGGCGAGCAGTTCGGTATAGGGCAGGTTGGCGCTGCCGGGGATATGGCCGGCGCGCATGCCGGCGCGCGGCTCGGGGGCCTGGGCGCGGAAGCGGGCGGCGGCGCGGGCGTCCAGCACCAGTTCGGCGCCGGTGGCGAGGTTGGCGAGGATGTCGCCGACGCCGCGCACGCGGGTGGGGCGCCAGTCCGGGCGGAAGGTGGCGGGCGTGGCGGGGGCGGGGTCGCCTTCGGCGGTGGGGCGGCCCTCGGCGCGCCATTTCGGCAGGCCGCCGTCCAGGATGGCGGCGGCGTCGTGGCCGAACAGGCCCATCATCCACCAGCCGCGGGCGGCCGAGGACAGGCCCTTCTGGTCGTAGAACACGCAGAAACTGGCGTTGGAGACGCCGAGGGCGGCCATTTTCGCGGCGAAGCGGCCGGGGGTGGGGACCATATGCGGCAGGTCGGTCTCGGGGTCGGCGACGTCGTCGATGTCGAAGAAGCGGGCGCCGGGGATGTGGGCGGCGCGGAATTCGCCGAGGCCGTCCTTCGGTTCGTTGGGCAGGTATTTGGTGGTGTCGAACACGACGATGCCGGGGTCGCCCAGGTGGTCGGCGAGCCAGGCGGTGGAGACGAGCGGGGAGGGGGGCATGGCGCGCTCCTTCAGGCGGGGACGAGGACGATGCGGCGGTTCATCTTGCCCTTGTTCTCGATCTTGGCGACGGCCATGCGGCCGATCTCGCCAGTGCGGGCGACGTGGGTGCCACCGCAGGGCTGCAGGTCCACCGGGGTGGGGCCGGCGCCGATGCGCACCAGGCGCAGGCGGCCGGTGCCGCGCGGGGGCTTGACCGAGAGGGTGCGGACCAGGTCGGGGTTGGTGTCGAGCACCGATTCGTCCACCCATTCGGTGGTGATGGGGTGGTCGGCCGCGATGAGGGCGTTGAGGCTGTCCTCGATCGCCTGCTTGTCGGGCGATTCGGAGAGGTTGAAGTCCAGCCGCGAGCGGTCGGCGCCGATCTGGCCGCCGGTGACGGCGGCACCCGGGAGGACGGCGCAGAGCAGGTGCAGGGCGGAGTGCATGCGCATGAGGCGCTGGCGGGCGGGCCAGTCCAGCACCGCCTCGACGGTGGCGCCGACGGGGGGGAGGGCGGCGCCCTCGGCGGGGACGTGGAGGATGGCCTCGCCCTCGCCCTTCAGCGTGTCGGCGATGGCGCATTCGCCGCCTTGCCAGCGCAGGGCGCCGACATCGCCAGGCTGGCCGCCGGAGCGGGCGTAGAAGACGGTGCGGTCGAGCACGATGCCGGTCGGGTCGGCGCTCTGCACGGTGGCGGTGGCGCGGTCCTGCCGGGGGGCGTCGAGAAACAGGCGTTCGGTCATGCGCGGTCCTCTGCTGCGTGCGGGCAGCCTAGGGCAGCGGCGGGCGGATGCCCACCCCGGGGGACGAACGCGGTCAGGCGGGTTGGGCGGCGGCGAGGGCCTGGCGGACGCGGGCGGCGGCGGCGGGGCCCTTGATGGCCTCGCGCCACAAGGTTTCGGCGGCGCGCTGGTGAACGGCGATGGCCTCGTCGGCGGCGGTGATCATGGCGACGCCGGGGGCGGCGCCGGGCGGGGTGTCGGTGGGGAAGGGATTGGCGGCCAGGCTGGCGCGGTCGCGGGCGCGCAGGATCTTGAAGCGGGCGGTCGGCTCGGTGGCCAGAAGCAGGCCGAATTGCAGGCCCATCGGCTCGGCCTCCATCAGGGCGGCGATATGCGCCACCTCGGCGGCGGCGACCTCGCGGCACAGGCGGATGGTGCGCTCGGACAGGGCCATGCCGGCGGCGATGCCGCCAGCGAGGAAGGCGTGCAGGCGGTGCAGCGAGACGATGGCGATGATGCCGGGCTTGCGGATGCCGAACATGCGCTTGCGGGCGGCCAGGATGCCCAGCACCTGCTCGGCGGTGGCGCGGGCGACGGTGGGTTCGGCGGCCTGGCTGGCGGCCTCCTCGAAGGCCGTGGCGAGGGCGCGGTCGTAGGCGTCCGAGGTGGTGAGGTAGCAGAGCGGGCCGTCCACCTGGAGGATCTGGTCGGCGGTTTCCTCGATCTGGCGGATGCGTTCCTGGTAGCCGACCGGGCGGCTGTAATATTCCACGCCGATGCCGAGCAGCGAAAGCGGGGAGATTTTCAGCAGTTCGGCGAGGCGGTTGATGGTGTCGAGCTTGATTACCTCGCCTTTTTCGTAGCGGTAGAGCGCCGCGCGGGAGACGCCGAGGCGGGCGGCGATCTCCTCGGCACGCAGGCCGGATTCGAGGCGGTAGGCCCGCAATTGCTGGCCGATTTCGGTGAAGCGCATGCCTGTCCTACCCCCGTGGCCTCGGCAGAAGTGAGACACGGGACGGTTTGCCGTCCGGTGTCTCAGAATCGAGGCGCCGGACAGGCATATCCTCACGAAGCCGTGAATTCAATAAGGAAGCGACGTCACATGGGCGGGAATTGTCGCGTGTTAGGGATTCACCGCCGCCATCGTCTCGATCGCCTGGACGAGGGCGGAATGATCCTGTTCCGCGCCGCCTTCGCGCGCCGCCACCACCGAGAACATCTGCTGGGCGATGGCGGTGTTGGGCAGCGCCATGTCCATCGCGCGCGCCGCGGTGAGGGCGAGGTTGAGGTCTTTCTGGTGCAGGCGGATGCGGAAGCCGGGGGCGAAGGTGCGGTTGATCATGCGCTCGGCATGCACCTCCAGGATGCGCGAGGAGGCGAAGCCGCCCATCAGGGCCTGGCGGACCTTCGCCGGGTCGGCGCCGGCCTTGCGGGCGAAGGTGAGCGCCTCGGCCACCGCCTGGATGTTCAGCGCCACGATGATCTGGTTGCAGACCTTGCAGGTCTGGCCGGCGCCGTTTTCCGCGCCGACATGGGTGATGTTCTTGCCCAGGAGCTGGAACAGCGGCTGGGCGCGGGCGAAGGCGGCGTCCGGCCCGCCGACCATGATGGTGAGCGTGGCCTGCCTGGCGCCGACCTCGCCGCCGGAGACCGGGGCGTCGAGATAGTCGCAGCCCATGGCGTTGACGCGGGCGGCGTAGTCCTTGGTGGCGATCGGGCTGATCGAGGACATGTCGATGACAAGCTTGCCGGCGGACAGGCCCTCGGCGACGCCGTGGGCGCCGAACAGCACGGCCTCCACGTCGGGGGTGTCGGGCACCATCAGGATGATGGTCTCGGCGGCCTCGGCCACCGCGGCGGGGTCGGCCACCACCTGGGCGGCGGCGCGCATCTCCTGGGTCAGGCTGCGGCGGTCGGGGACGATGATCTCGTGGCCGGCGGCGCGCAGGTTCATGGCCATGGGGGTGCCCATGATGCCGAGGCCGATGAATCCGATTTTCATGGTGAGTCTCCTTTAAACTGAATGCGTCAGACGCCGAAGCGGGTGCGCCATGCCAGCCCGGCCACGGTGTCGCCGGCGGGGCGGTATTCGCAACCGATCCAGCCCTGGTAGCCCAGCGCGTCGATCCGGCGCAGCACGTAGTCCCAGCCGATCTCGCCGGTGCCGGGCTCGTGCCGGTCGGGCACGTCGGCGAGCTGCATGTGCGCGATCACCGGCATGAGCTTTTCCATGCGCTTGGTGATGTCGCCCTCGGTGGTCTGGCAGTGGTAAAGGTCGAATTGCAGGCCGACGCGGTCGGCGCCGATGGCGGCGATGACGTCGGCGCCCTGCTGCATGGTGTTGAGGTGGTAGCCGGGCATGTCGCGGTGGTTGATCGGCTCCAGCGCCAGCTTCACGCCGGCGGCGAGGGCCTGCTCGGCGGCCCAGGCGACGTTGGCGGCGAACAGCGCGGCGGCGGTGACCGGGGGCGTGCCGGCGGGCGGGATGCCGGCCATGCAGTGCACCAGCTCGCAGTCCAGCGCCGCCGCATAGTCCAGCGCGCGGCCGACATTGGCGCGGAATTCGGCCTGCCGGCCGGGCAGGCTGGCAAGGCCGCGCTCGCCGGCGGCCCAGTCGCCCGGGGGCATGTTGAACAGCACCTGGCGCAGGCCGTTGGCGTCCAGCCGGCGCTTCAGCTCGGCGGCCGGCCACTCATAGGGGAACAGGAACTCGACGGCGGTGAAGCCGGCCTTGGCCGCGGCGTCGAAGCGGTCGAGGAACGGCACTTCGTTGAACATCATCGACAGGTTGGCGGCCAGACGCGGCATTGCGGTTCCTCCTCGGCGTTGGCGCGAAGCTAGCGGCAGGGGGAACGCTTGACCAGATCGGGTTTGGATATCGCTATCATGCGCCGCCGCGCGGGATGCATTGAAGTTCGCGGCGGCATGGCGGATATCTGCGCGCGAAGTCGAGGGGCGCAGACGGTCATGGTGGCGGAACGCGTGCTGATGGGGCTGCTGCTGGGCGGCATCGCGGTGGGCTGCACGGTGGTGCTGTACCCGTTTTTCTCGGCGATCCTGTGGGCGGCGATCCTGACCTTCACCACCTGGCCGGTGTTCGAGTGGCTGCGCCTGCGGCTGCGACTGGGGCGGACGGTGGCGGCCGTGGTGATGGTGGTGATCACCGCCGTGGTGGTGGTGTTGCCGCTGGCGCTGGCGGCCCCGGGCGGCGCCGGGGACGTGGCGCAGTTGCAGAAGACGATCCAGGAGGCGATGGCCGCGGGCCTGCCGGGGGCGCCGCCCTGGGTGGAGCAGGTGCCGGTGGTGGGGCCGACGGTGTCGCTGTTCTGGAACAGCTGGGCCGCCGACCTGACGGTGATGGTGGCGTTCTTCCGGCCGTATTTCGGCATCGCGGCCGAGTTCGGGCTGCGGCTGCTGCTGGGGCTGGCCAACGGCGTGCTGGAGTTCGTGCTGGCGCTGGTGGTGGCGTTTTTCCTGTATGCCTCGGGGGAGGTGCTGGCCAGCCGGCTGACCGTGCTGACGCGGCGCATCGCCGGGGCGCGGGCGGACCGGCTGATCGCGGTGACCGGGGCGACGGTGCGCGGCGTGGTCTACGGCATATTGGGCACCGCGGTGGTGCAGGGCATCCTGACCACGTTCGGCCTGTGGCTGTCCGGGGTGCCGCGGCCGTTCCTGCTGGGGGTGCTGGCGGGCGGTATGTCGGTGCTGCCGATCGGCGCGCCGGCGGTGTGGATTCCGGCCTCGCTGTGGCTGCTGGCCAGCGGGCACAGCGCCTGGGGCATCGTGCTGTTCCTGTACGGGATCATCGCGGTGAGCGGGGCGGATTCGGTGATCCGGCCGTATTTCATCGCGCGCGGGGCGCAGCTGCCGTTCCTGCTGACCATGCTGGGGGTGCTGGGCGGCGCGCTGGCGTTCGGGCTGCTGGGCGTGTTCGTGGGGCCGGTGCTGCTGGGGGTGGGGTTCACGCTGGTCAGCGAGTGGACCGGCGGCGGGCGCGGCCCGCTGACGCAGCCAGAGGCGGGCACCGTTGCCGATTGAGCGGGTCGGCGGGCCGGGGGCGGGCTTTGCAAGGGGGCGACGCCTGCCATAAGAATGCGCCGCCCTGGACGGCCGGGGCGTTTCGCGCGGCGCGGCAGGGAACCGGCACGCCGATCCACACCACCCATTCACCCCGTGACGCCAGCGGCCAAGGATTCTGATCGTCAATGTTCGCGTTCATACTATCGCGTATCCTGCAGGCGGTTCCCGTGCTGCTGGTGGTCGGCTTCATCTCCTATGCCATGTTCGCCTTCGTCGGTGACCCGGTGACCATCATGCTGGGCCAGGACTATACCGAGGCGCAGCGCGTGGCGCTGGTGCACCAGCTGGGGCTGGACCAGCCGTTTTTCGTGCAGTACGCCAAGTACATGTGGGCGGCGCTGCACGGCAATTTCGGCATCAGCTACCGCATGGCGCGCCCGGTGGGCGACCTGATCGCCGAGCGGCTGCCGGCGACGCTGGAACTGTCGCTGACCTCGGCGGTGCTGGCGGTGCTGGTGGGGGTGCCGATGGGCGTCTACACCGGCATCCGGCGCAACGCCGTGGTGTCGCGCATCTTCATGATATTCTCGTTGCTGGGGGTGTCGCTGCCGACCTTCCTGATCGGCATCCTGCTGATCCTGCTGTTCTCGGTGGTGCTGGGCTGGCTGCCGAGCTTCGGGCGGGGCGACGTGGTGCATTTCGCGCATTGGAGCACCGGGTTCCTGACGCCGCTGGGGCTGAAATCGCTGATCCTACCGGCGATCACGCTGGGGCTGTTCCAGATGACGCTGATCATGCGCCTGGTGCGCGCCGAGATGCTGGAGGTGCTGCGCAGCGACTACATCAAGTTTGCCCGCGCCCGCGGCCTGTCGCAGCGGGCGATCAATTTCGGGCATGCGCTGAAGAACACGCTGGTGCCGGTGATCACCATCATCGGGTTGCAGATCGGCGGGCTGGTGGCGTTCTCGATCGTGACCGAGACGGTGTTCCAGTGGCCCGGCATGGGGCTGCTGCTGGTGCAGTCGATCGGCGTGGCGGATATTCCGGTGATGGCGGCCTACCTGCAGTTGATCGCGGTGGTGTTCGTGTGCATCAACCTGATCGTGGACCTGTTGTACTACGCCGTGGACCCGAGGCTGCGCATGGATCGCGGCCGTGCGACGGGGGGGCACTGACATGCTCGCGCGCTTCCTCGACAGCGATTTCGTCTACAGCTTCCGGCGCTCGCCGGTGGCGGTGGTGTCGACCCTGGTGGTGCTGGCCTGCGTGGTCGGCGCGGTGGGGGCGCCGTGGCTGGCGCCGCATAACCCGTTCGACCTGGCCAGCCTGAGCCTGATGGACAGCCTGCAGCCGCCGGTGTTCATGGCCGACGGCACGGCGGCCCACCTGCTGGGCACCGACGACCAGGGGCGCGACGTGCTCTCGGCCATCATGTACGGCACCCAGATCAGCCTGATGATCGGCTTCCTGGCGATCATCTTCGCGCTGGTGGTGGGCATCACCGTGGGGCTGGTGGCCGGCTACATGGGCGGCGCGGTGGACGCGCTGCTGATGCGGGTGACCGACGTGCAGCTCACCTTCCCGTCGATCCTGATCGCGCTGCTGGTGGACGGGGTGGCGCGCGCGGTGCTGCCGCGCGACTTCCATGACCGGATGCAGATCTATGTGCTGGTGTTCGCCATCGGCATCGCCCGCTGGCCGCAATTCGCCCGCACGGTGCGCGGCTCCACGCTGGTGGAGCGCGGGCGGGAATACGTGATGGCGGCGAAGGTGATCGGGCTGTCCTCGCCACGCATCATGGCCAGCCACATCCTGCCCAACGTGCTGGGGCCGGTGCTGGTGATCGCCACACTGAACCTGGGGCTGGCGATCCTGGACGAGGCGACGCTGTCGTTCCTGGGCGTCGGCCTGCCGCCGACCCAGCCCTCGCTGGGGACGCTGATCCGTATCGGGAACGACTTCCTGTTCTCGGGCGAGTGGTGGGTGACGATCTTCCCCGGGGTGATGCTGGCGGTGATGGTGCTGTCCATCAACCTGCTGGGCGACTGGCTGCGCGATGCGCTGAATCCGAGATTGCGATGAGAGGGCTGCACCGATGAGTTTGCTGGATGTGCAGGACCTGACGGTCGAGTTTCCCACCCGGCGCGGCGTGCTGCGGGCGCTGGACGGGGTGTCGTTTTCCATCGAGGCCGGCGAGGTGCTGGGCGTGGTGGGCGAGAGCGGGGCGGGCAAGTCGCTGACCGGGGCGGCCATCATCGGGCTGCTGGAACCGCCCGGGCGGGTGGCCGGCGGGCGCATCCTGCTGGACGGCGCGCGCATCGACGACCTGCCGGCCGACCGCATGCGGGCGATCCGCGGCAAGCAGATCGGCGCGATCTTCCAGGACCCGCTGACCACGCTCAACCCGCTGTATTCGATCGGCCGGCAACTGGTGGAGACGATCCAGACGCATCTGCGCCTGTCGGACCGCGACGCGCGGGCGCGGGCGGTGAAGTGGCTGGAGGATGTGGGGATTCCGGCGGCGCGCGAGCGGATCGACGCCTATCCGCACGAGTTCTCCGGCGGCATGCGTCAGCGCGTGGTGATCGCGCTCGCCCTGTGCGCCGAGCCGCGGCTGGTGATCGCCGATGAGCCGACCACGGCGCTGGACGTGTCGATCCAGGCGCAGATCATCGCGCTGCTGAAGAACCTGGCGCGCGAGCACGGCACCTCGGTGATGCTGGTGACGCACGACATGGGGGTGATCGCCGAGACCGCCGACCGGGTGGCGGTGATGTATGCCGGGCGGATCGCCGAGATCGGGCCGGTGCGCGAGGTGGTGAAGCACCCGGCGCATCCGTATTCCGAGGGGCTGATGGGCAGCATCCCGAGCCTGACGCACCGGGTGGAGCGGCTGCGGCAGATCGACGGGGCGATGCCGCGGCTGACCGCGATCCCGCAGGGCTGCGCGTTCAATCCGCGCTGCGAGAAGGTGTTCGACCGCTGCCGGGTGGAGCGGCCGGACCTGATGGAGGCGGGGCGGTCGCGCGCCGCCTGCTGGCTGTATGCCGCGGAGAATGCGCATGTCTGAGACCTCGGCGGTTGTGCTGGAGGCGACCGGCGTCACCAGGCTGTTCGACGTGTCCCGCCCGTGGCTGCAGCGGGTGCTGGTGGGCGAGAAGCGGCGGCATCTGCGCGCGGTGGACGATGTGAGCTTCGCCATCCCGCGCGGCACCACGCTGGCGCTGGTGGGCGAGAGCGGCTGCGGCAAGTCCACGGTGGCGCGGCTGGCGGTGGGGCTGTACGGGCCGAGTTCGGGCGATATCCGCTTCGAGGGGCAGGCGCTCTCGGCGGCGCGGTCGCAGGCGGCGCTGCGGCGGCGGATGAACATGATCTTCCAGGACCCGTATGCCTCGCTGAACCCGCGCTGGCGGGTGCGCGACATCGTGGCCGAGCCGATCCGCGCCTTCCGGCTGCTGTCCTCGGCGGCGGAGATCGATGCGCGGGTGGGTGAGCTGCTGACCCAGGTGGGGCTGGCGGCGGCCGACGGGGAGAAATATCCGCATGAATTCTCGGGCGGCCAGCGGCAGCGCATCTCGATCGCACGGGCGCTGTCCAGCGAGCCGGATTTCCTGGTGTGCGACGAGCCGACCTCGGCGCTGGATGTGTCGGTGCAGGCGCAGATCCTCAATTTGATGAAGGAGCTGCAGCAGCGGCTGGGGCTGACCTACCTGTTCATCAGCCACAACCTGGCGGTGGTGCGGCACATGGCGGACCGGCTGGGGGTGATGTACCTGGGCCGGATCGTGGAGATGGGGCCGGGCGAGGAGGTGTTCCGCAATCCGCGCCACCCCTATACGCGGATGCTGCTGGAGGCGATCCCGGACCTGGACATGGTCGGCGTGGCGCGCACGCCGGTGGGCGGCGAGGTGCCGAGCCCGATCAACCCGCCACCGGGCTGCCCGTTCCACCCGCGCTGCAAGTTGGCCAACGACCGCTGCCGGGTGGAAAAGCCGGCGCATGTGCGGGTGGGCGAGGTCGAGGTGGCCTGCCACGCTGTGCAGGAAGGGCGGGCGGAGGCCTGAGATGGATATCTACCACGTCTATTGCGACCTCAGGCCCGGGGTCCGGGACCTAGTGTTCTGCGAGAAGCTGGATGCCTATATGGGGCATCTGCGCGAGCGCGGGCTGGTGCATGGCTGGCGGATCACGCGGGCCAAGCTGGGCTTCGGGCTGCGCGGCATGGGCGACTGGCACATCATGATCGAGGTGCGCGACCTGGCCCAGCTTGAGGCGGCGTTCCAGCACGTGGCCGGGCGGGACGAGCCGGTGGAGGGGTTCCACCACGGCGTCAATTCGCTGGTGGCCAACCCGGTGTTCGCGCTGACGCGGGACTTTCCCGATGCGGCGCGCAAGCGGGGCGAGGAGCGGTTCTGAGGCCGCTGAGGTGTGGATGATGCTGAGGTAGCTGTTGCCGCCGACCTCGCCGGTCTGCACCATCAGGCTCGACAGGTCGGCGCTGGTCAGGCCGACCAGGGTGGCCTGGGCGGCGACGAGGGCGCCGGTCGGCTTGATCTGCAGGGTGAGGCCGGTATAGCCGGCCGCGCCCAGGCCGTCGGCCCAGCCATGGCTGGAGACGCCCGGCGAATAGCCCCAGATGGTCAGCGCGTCGCCGGCGTGGAAGTTCACGATGCTGTCCCACAGCGTCTGCCCGCCGGTGGTGTCGACGAAGAAGGTGTCGTGCCCGGTGCCGCCAACCAGGAAGTTGGAGCCGGTGGAGGCGTCGATCACGTTGTCGCCGCTGGTGACCTGCACTGCGTCGTCGCCGGCGCCGGTGCGGATGAAGACGCTGGGGGCGGCGGTCGCGACATTCACGTTGTCGGGCGTGATGTGGATGAACTGGCCGGCAAGGCCGGCGGCTGGGCCGGTATAGGCTTCGCCGTGGCTGGCCGCGGTGACCTGGCTGGTGTTGTCGGCGTAGCTGAAGGTCTGGGTCGGGGCGGCGGTGAGGCCGATCGAGGGGGCGAGGCCGCTGGGGTCGAGGCTGAAATTGGTCAGATCGTAGCCGCTGTCCAGCGTGAAGCTGGCGGCCAGGATGCCGTTCTGCAGCACCTCCAGGGCGGAGCCGGCGTAGCCGAGGGCATAGCCGGTGCCGGGCGCCAGGGTGATGGTGTCGCCGGGTTGCATGTTGGCGAGCGTGGCGTGGAAGCCGGGGGGGTGGTCGAGGATGAGGCTGCCATGAGTGCCGTCGAAGGCGATGGTGCCGGCCTGGGCGACCGTGCCCTGGAACTCGACGGCGCCGACATCGGCGATGTGCAGGGTGCCGGCGTTGGTGACATCGCTGGTGCCGATGATGAGGCGCTCGGCGGGTTGCAGGGCGGGCAGGGCGGCGGTGTCGAGCGGCCCGGCAGCGGCAACGGTGAGGGCGCCGCCGGTGACAGTCGGGACGATCAGCAGCGTGTCGGCGGTCAGGTCGCTGCTGGTGGCGATGTCGCTGGCCTGCTGGCCGTTGCTGTAGAGATAGAGATGGCCGGCGGCGTAGCGGGCCGAGGTGAGCGGGGTGGTGTTGTACAGCATCAGCATGTCGCCCGTGGCCAGGCCGTCGAGCGTGAGGCCGGTGGCGGGCGGGGTGAGCGAGATCATGTTGCCGCCGCCGGCAAGCGCGATGGTGCCGCCGCTGACGGAAACCATGTCCAGCGTCGCATTGCCGGCCATGGCGATGGTGCCGGCGCCGCTGTAATTGCCCGAGAGATACACGGCATCGCCCACGCCGACCGTGAGCAGCCCGTCGTTCACTAACCCGCTCGCGACGACACGTGCGCGGCCGTCGGATCGGTGACTCCCGGATCGGTCAACCCTGAGCCAGTGAACGCCAGCGCCGAGGCGCTGGCGCCAAGCCCGCTCGCCGCATCCAGCGTGAGCGTGCCGGTGGTGACGATGTTGCCGCCGCTCACCTGCACCGCGCTCACCAGCACGTCGCCCTGGAAGCTCAGCAGCCCGGTGCCGCTGGCGCTCAGCGCGGCGGCCGGGATGGTGCCGGTGAGGGTGCCGATCACGAAGATCGTGGTGTTGTCGCCGGCATTCACCGGCCCGCGGAGGCTGCCATGGTCGAGCGTGGTGAAGCTGGCTTGGCTGGGTATGTCGAGCAATTACGCTAGCGACGTAACGACGCTCGCGCCGGTGCCGCTGAAACCGCCGCCAGGAGGCGAGGGGATGGGATAGCGGACGACGTCGGCTCAATAGGAGGTTATCAGAATTCCAGGCTCCGAAGTGTGGGCGCGTAGGTGAAGGTGCCGTTAATTTTGGATCAAAACTCCTTGCGCATTCTTCTCTAATCGATCGGTGGCCGGCGGGTCAACGCTGGGTCTCGACTCAAATCGCGGCGGCAACCAGTTGTAATGCCCGCGCCACGGTGGCGCGGCGAATGTCCGTTCGGTTGCCGGGGAAGATATGACTTTCCGTGACAGTTGGCCTGCCTTTGCGGGCGCAGCCGAACCATACCAGCCCCACCGGCTTTTCCACGCTGCCGCCGCCCGGGCCGGCGACGCCGGTGACCGCGACGGTGATGTCGGCCGGCGAGCGGGCCAGCGCGCCCTCGGCCATGGCGCGGGCGACCGGCTCGCTGACCGCGCCGTTCGCGGTGATGAGGGCGGGAGGGACGCCGAGCAGGTCGGTCTTGGCGGCGTTGGAATAGGTGACGAAACCGCGATCGACCACGTCCGAACTGCCGGCGATGGCGGTCAGCGTCGCGGCGATCAGGCCGCCGGTGCAGCTTTCGGCGGTGGCGAGCGTCAGGCCGGCGGTGCGGCAGGCGGCGAGCAGGGACTCGGCGCGATCCAGGATCGCCTGGTCGATCATCGCGCGAACAGCAGCAGGGCCAGCACGGCGGCGGCCACCGAGACCACGATGCCGAGGGTGACGCCGCCGCGGCGTGGCGCGGGCGCTCCCCAGGGTGAGGTGGGGGTGGTGTAGCTGACGCCGCTGCCGGGCAGGCCGATCGTGGTGCGCGCGCCGTTCCGGCCGAAATTGGTGGTGAAGCCGCGCCCGCCGACGCTGACCGAGGCCCCGGACTTGCTGAGGTTCACCCGCAGGCCGGGCAGCAATCTGATGCTTTTGCGCAGGCGCAGGCCCATCGCCGCTCTCCTTGTGGGTCATCGGTAGCATAGCCAAGCGCCGCCGGCGGGCAAGGCGCGGGCCATCCCGATCAGGGGGGCGGAGTGGCGCCGGTGACCTCGGCCAGGCGGGTAAAGAAGCCACGCTTGCGGGGCGAGGCGATGGTCCAGTCGACCGGCAGGCTCTGGAAGCCGTCGGTAAAGCGTTCGCGGATGCGGCGATAGTCGAAGAAGCCCCAGCCGGCGCCGCTTTCGATGGCCGCGAACATGTTGTTGTCGGCGGCGTCGAAATCGTAATGATCGTCCTCGTTGTACAGGATCGGCGTGCCGCGCCAGGCGGCGCTGGCGCGCACGGCGGCGACCTGGGCGCGAATGCCGTCCGGGTGGTCGACGTTGTTGCCGTGCAGCAGCACATAGTCGCAGGCGGCGAGCAGGTGGTCGGGCGGCACCACGCCGCCGTTGAAGCTGGTGCTGATGGGGATGTGCCCGGCGGTGCGGGTGCGGATCAGGTCGATCAGCGTGCGCACGCGCGGCGGCTGGAGGACGGCGTGGGTGAAGGCGGCGTTGTCGATCTCGTTGCCGATCTCGAGGATGACGTTGTCGACGTTGCGGGCGGCGAGCCAATCGGCGGTTTCCGCGGCGGCCCGCAGCACGGCCGCCTCGCCAGCCAGGTCCTGCGTGGCGCGGCCGTAGAACAGGCCCAGGTTGACCACCATGCCGAGCGTGTCGGCGGCGGCCAGCACATCGGCGAGCCGGCCGAGTGTGTCGGGCCGGGGAGTGCCGTCAGCCATGAAGCCGGAGAGTTGCCATGGCTGGTGCCAGCTATAGCCCTGCGGGCTGCCGCCTTGCAGGTTGATCGCCACCGCGTCCAGCCCGCAGCGCCGATAGGAGGGCAGGGCGGCGATGAATTCGCGGGTGTTGCGGGCCGCGCTCCACGGCCCGTCGGCATAGGCCCAGGCGCCGGCGGTGGCCGGATTGTGGTCGTCGGCGATGGCGTTGGCCATGCGCGAGACGAACAGCATCCCGTCCAGGGCGCGGGCCCGAAAGCGGCGCCCGGCGTGGGTCGGCACGCCGTTCAGGAGGAAGCGCTCGGCCGCGATGGCAAGGTGGGTCTGCGACATCTCACCAGCCTAGCCAGGCGCGCGCCCTGCCGCCAGCCGGTCGTTTCGCCTTGTCGGGCGGGTGCGGGCGCAACATACTGCAACCAACCATGAGGCGCGGCCATCAGCGCGCCCAGCCAGGAGGACCGCCATGGACCTGCGCTTCACCGATGCGGAAGCCGCGTTCCGCGAGGAGGTGCGCGCCTTCATCCGCGACAGGCTGCCGGCCGACACGCGCGAGCGGCTGCGTCTGGGCCATGCGCCGCGCAAGGAGGACACCGTCGCCTGGCAGCGCATCCTGAACGCGAAGGGCTGGGCCGCGTATTCCTGGCCGAAGGAGCACGGCGGGCCGGGCTGGAGCGCGGTGCAGCGGATGATCTTCCTGGAGGAGAACCTGCTGGCGCCGGCGCCGGAACTGCTCAGCTTCAACATCACCATGATCGGGCCGGTGCTGATCCAGTTCGGCACGCCGGCGCAGAAGGCGCGGTTCCTGGCGCGCGCCGCCAACCTGGACGACTGGTGGTGCCAGGGCTTCTCGGAGCCGGGGGCGGGCTCGGACTTGGCCTCGCTGAAGACCTCGGCGAAGCGCGAGGGCGACGAATATGTGGTGAACGGGCAGAAGATCTGGACCTCGACGGCGCATAACGCCGACTGGATCTTCGCCCTGGTGCGCACCAACCCGCAGGCGGCCAAGCGGCAGGAGGGGATATCGTTCCTGCTGATCGACATGAAAACGCCCGGCATCACGGTGCGGCCGATCATCTCGATCGACGGCAGCCACCATCTGAACGAGGTGTTCTTCGACGACGTGCGCGTGCCGGTGGAGCAGCGGGTAGGCGAGGAGAACCGCGGCTGGGACGTGGCCAAGTTCCTGCTCGGCAACGAGCGCACCGGCATCGCGCGGCTGGGCAAGTCGCGCGAGCGGGTGGATTTCGCCAAGCAGATCGCCCGCGAGACGCGCGCCGGCGGGCGGGCGCTGATCGAGGACGAGGGGTTCCGCCAGCGCGTGGCGCGGCTGGAAACCGAGATCAAGGCGCTGGAACTGACGCAGCTTCGCGTGGTCTCGGCCGGCGGCAAGCGCGCCGATGGCAAGCCGGACCCGTTCTCCTCGATCCTGAAGATCAAGGGCACCGAATTACAGCAGGCGGCGACCGAACTGGTTATGGACGCGGCGGGGCCGCTGGCCATGCCGGCCTGGGCGCGCGAACTGGCAGCGCTGGGGGGCGAGCCGCCGCCCAACGAGCCGGTGCCGGGGCCGGACTGGGCGGCGCGGGCGGCAGTGCCATACCTGTTCCTGCGGGCGGCCTCGATCTATGGCGGATCGAACGAGATCCAGAAGAATATTCTCACCAAAGCGGTGCTGGGGCTCTGATGGATTTCGAATATTCCGACGACCAGCGCATGCTGGCCGACAGCGTGGCGCGGCTGCTGTCCGACCGCTACACCTTCGACGCGCGCCGCCTCTATTTGAAGGAGGGCTCCGGCTGGAGTGCCGCGCTGTGGGAGCAGTACGCCGAGCTTGGTCTGCTCGGGGTGCCGTTCGCCGAGGCGCATGGCGGCTTCGGCGGCGGCGCGGTGGACGTGATGATGGTGATGGAGGCGTTCGGCCGGTCGCTGGTGCTGGAGCCGTTCCTGGCCAGCGTGGTGCTGGGGGGTGCCGCGCTGCGCCACGGCGGCACGGCCGCGCAGCAGGCGGAGCTGTTGCCGCGGGTGATCGACGGCAGCCTGAAGCTGGCGTTCGCGCATGGCGAGCGGCAGGCGCGCTACGACCTGTCCGACGTGCTGACCACGGCGGCGCGCGACGGCGCCGGCTGGGTGCTGGAAGGCGCCAAGAGCGTGGTGTTCCATGGCGATTGCGCCGACCGGCTGGTGGTCAGCGCGCGCACCGCCGGGGATCGCTGCGACGCCGGGGGCATCACCCTGTTCCTGGTCGACGCGGCGGCGGCGGGCGTGGCGCGGCGCGGCTATGCGCTGCATGATGGCATGAGGGCGGCCGAGATTTCCCTGTCCGGCGTGCGGGTGGGCGCCGATGCGGTGCTTGGGCCGGTGGATGGCGGGCTGGCGCTGGTGGAGCGGATCACCGAGGCGGGCATCGCCGCGATGGCGGCCGAGATGGTGGGCGCCATGGAGGCGATGCACGCCATGACGCTGGACTACGCCAAGACGCGCCAGCAATTCGGCAAGCCGATCGGCAGCAACCAGGTGGTGCAGCACCGCCTGGCCGAGATGCTGGTGGAACTGGAGCAGGCGCGCAGCATGGCGATGCTGGCGGCGATGACGCTGGACGAGCCGGACGATGCCGAGCGGGCGCGCGCGATCTCGATGGTGAAGCTCGCGGTCGGGCAGGCGGCGCGCTTCGTCAGCCAGAACGCGGTGCAACTGCACGGCGGCATCGGCATGACCGAGGAATACGCCGTCGGCCATTACTTCCGCCGCGCCATGGTGTTCGAGCACAGCTTCGGTGACAGCGCCCATCATCTGCAACGAATTGCCGCCACGGTGCGTTGAACGCCATGGTTGAAATCCCTGATTGACGGAGCGCGTATCGACCGCCACAGTTTGGAAATAAATAAGCATAACGCCCGGCCGCCGAAAGGCCAGGTGCGGGGGAGGCCGGCTGCGGATGGACGATGCCGTTCGGCTGCTGCAACTCGTCATCAACGGTACGGCCGCCGGCTGTATCTACGGGTTGATCGCGCTCGGTTTCGTGCTGATCTACAAGGCCACCGAGATGGTGAACTTCGCCCAGGGCGAAATCATGATGATCGGCGGCTTCATCGCCTATACGATGATCGTCAAGCTCGGCATGAATTACTGGGTCGGCTTCGTGCTGACCGTCGCCATCACCGCGGCGTTTGGCTTCCTGCTGGATGCGCTGATCCTGCGCCGGGTGATCGGCCAGCCGCAATTCGCGGTGGTGATGCTGACCCTGGGGCTGGCGTTCATATTCCGCGCGGTGGCCGGCTATACCTGGGGTTATGACGCGGTGGGGTTCGCCACCCCGTTCACCAACAAGGTGGTCGGCTCGGGCCGGATGGTGCTGGGGATGGACAATCTGTCCATCATCGTCGGTACGGTGCTGCTGTGCGGCGTGCTGTACGTGTTCTTCAGCCGCACCCGCCTGGGCATCGCCATGCAGGCCGCCTCGCAGAACCAGTTGGCGGCCTACTACATGGGCATTCCGGTGCGCCGGGTATTCTCGCTGATCTGGGCGATCAGCGCGGGAGTGGCGGCGGTGGCCGCCGTGCTGCTGTCGCCGGTGTCGATGATCGACGTGAACATGGGGATGCTCGGCTTCAAAGCCTTCGCGGCGGCGGTGCTCGGCGGCTTCGGCAGCATTCCCGGCGCGCTGGTCGGCGGCGTGGTGGTGGGCATCGTGGAGCAGCTTTCCGGCTATTTCCTGCCGGCCGGGTTCCAGGAGGTCACCTCCAACATCGTGCTGCTGGCGGTGCTGATCCTGCGGCCGCAGGGCTTGTTCGGCCAGACGATCCGCAAGCGGGTGTGACGGACATGCGCGCCATCTTCAAGACCCGCTACGAGCAGGACCTCACCCTGTGGCGCAGCCCGGCCGGCGCGCTGTGCTACGCGCTGCTGCTGGCGGCGCTGCTGCTGGTCCCGGCGGTGCTGGGCGAATTCTACGTGGGCGAACTGGCCGGGCTGTTCGTGTTCGCCATCGCCGGCGTCGGGCTGATGCTGCTGACCGGCTATACTGGGCTGATCAGCCTGGGTCACGCGGCGTTCCTGGGCATCGGCGCCTACACCAACGCCATCCTGCTGGCGCGCGGCGTGCCGTTCGTGCTCACCCTGCCAGCGGCGGGGCTGCTGGCCGGGCTGGCCGGGGTGGCGATCGGGGTGCCCACATTGCGGATGAGCGGGCTGTACCTGGCGATCGCCACGCTGGCGTTCGGCAGCATCGTCGGCACCGTGCTGCAGAAATGGGATTCGGTCACCGGCGGGTTCGACGGTTTCGCGGTGAAGACGCCGAGCATCCTCGGCGTGGAGATCGCCGGCGCCACCGGCACCTATTATCTGTCGCTCGTGGTGCTGGTGTTCGTGCTGTGGCTGGTGATGAACCTGCTGCGTGCGCCGATGGGCCGGGCCTTCGTCGCTATCCGCGACAGCGAGATCTCGGCGCAGAGCATGGGCATCCATCTGGCGCTGTACAAGGCCATCGCCTTCGGGCTCAGCGCCGGCATCACCGGGCTGGCGGGCGCGCTGTTCGCGCATTACGTGCGCTACCTGGCGCCCGATTCGTTCGACATCCTGCTGTCGATCCAGTTGGTGACGATCGTGTTCATCGGCGGCCTCGGCTCGCTGCACGGGGCGATTTTCGGGGCGATGTTCATGCGGCTGCTGCCGCAGGCGATCGCCCTGGTACGCGACGACCTGCCATTCGGGCTGGGCCGCATGCCGGGGCTGGAGCCGTCGCTGTTCGGCCTGATCCTGGTGCTGGTGATCCTGTTCGAACCGACCGGCATCAACGGCCGCTGGCTGAAGCTGAAGCGCTATGTCGGCGAGTTCCCGCTGCATCGCCGCGTCGGCTTCCGGCGGCAGAAAAGCTACGCCAGGTCGGAGCGCCTGCGGTGAGCCTGTTCGCGGCCAGCGACATCGGCATCCGCTTCGGCGGCATCCGCGCCGTGGAGGGGGTCAGTTTCGACGTGCGGCAGGGCGAGGTGTTCAGCATCATCGGCCCGAACGGCGCCGGCAAGACCACCATCTTCAACCTGATCAGCCGCATCTACCAGCCGAGCCAGGGCAGTCTGCATTTCGACGGCCAGGACATCACCCGCGTGCCGGCGCATCGCGTGGCCGGGCTCGGCATCGCGCGCACCTTCCAGAACATTGAGCTGTTCGCCAATGCCTCGGTGCTGCAGAACCTGCTGATCGGCCGGCACCGCCATGCGCGGGTGGGCATGCTGGCGCAGCTCGGCTTCCTGCCCTCGGTCCGCCGCGCCGAGATCGAGCACCGGGCGCGGGTGGAGGACGTGATCGCCTTCCTCGGCCTGCAACGCCACCGCGACCAGCTGATCGCCAACCTGCCCTACGGCGTGCGCAAGGTGATCGAGCTCGGCCGCGCGCTGTGCACCGAGCCGAAGCTGCTGCTGCTGGACGAGCCGTCCTCCGGCCTCAATGTCGAGGAGACCGAGGAGATGGCGTTCTGGATCGAGGACATCAAGAAGGACCTCGGCATCACCATCATCATGGTGGAGCACGACATGAAGCTGGTGCACGCGGTGTCGGACCGGGTGATGGCGCTGAACCAGGGCCGGGTGCTGGCGCTCGGCACCTCGGCGGAGGTGCAGGGCGACCCCGAGGTGATCCGCGCCTATATCGGGGGCGAGCCATGAGCGGGCCGCTGCTGCGCGTGGCCAATATCGAGACGTTCTACGGCCCCATCCAGGCGATCCGCGGCGTCACGCTGGAGGTGCCGGAGGGCCGCATCGTCACCGTGCTGGGCGCCAACGGGGCGGGCAAGACCACCATCCTGCGCACCATCTCCGGCGTGCTGGACGCCGAGCGTGGCCAGGTGGCGTTCGGCGGCCGCGAAATCGGCGGCCTGAGCCCGGACCGGGTGATGCGGCTGGGCATCTGCCACGCGCCGGAAGGGCGGGAGATATTTCCCTTCCTCAGCGTCGCCGAGAACCTGCTGATGGGCGCCTTCACCCGCCACGACAAGGACGAGGTGGCGCGCGACCTGGAGATGTGCTTCGGCTATTTCCCCCGCCTGAAGGAGCGTGCCGGCCAGCGCGCCGGCCAATTGTCGGGCGGCGAGCAGCAGATGCTGGCGATCAGCCGGGCGCTGATGGGGCGGCCGAAGCTGCTGCTGCTCGACGAGCCGTCGCTCGGCCTGTCGCCGCTGCTGGTGACCCAGATCTTCGAGATCGTCAAACGCATCAACCGCGAGCGCGGCGTGGCCATCCTGCTGGTGGAGCAGAACGCGCATATCGCGCTCAAGACCGCCGATTACGGCTACGTGCTGGAGGTTGGCCGCATCGTGATGGAGGATAGCTGCGCCCGGCTGATGGAAAAGGACGACATCAAGGAATTCTACCTCGGCCAGAAGGACGAGGGCGTGCGCGGCCAGCGCCGCTGGAAGAAGAAGAAGCTGTGGCGGTGAACGCGCATCCCGAGGCCGCCAGCATCCCGGCGATGGTCTGGCAGCGCGTGCGGGCGCGCGGGCCGCAGACCGCGCTGCGCAAGAAGGACCGCGGCATCTGGGGCGCGGTGAGCTGGGCGGAGCTGGGCGCCCGCGCCCGGCGCATCGGCATGGCGCTGAAGCAGGCCGGGCTGCGCCCCGGCGAGCGCGCGGCGGTGCTGGCCGAGGCCGGGGTGGACTGGATCTGCGCCGACCTGGGCATATTGGGCGCGGGCGGCGTGTCGGTCGGGCTGTATCCCACCGATCCGGCCGCGACCGTGGCCGGCGTGCTGCGCGACAGCGGCGCCGTGCTGCTGTTCGTCGAGAACGAGGAGCAGCTCGACAAGGCGCTGCAGGTCCGCGATGCCTGCCCGGCGCTGCGGCGGATCGTGGTCTTCGACATGAAGGGCCTGCGCGACTTCGCCGACCCGATGTGCGACAGCCTGGAGGTGTTCGCCGCCACCGGCGACGCGCGGGCGGATGACTGGGAGCAGGGGCTGGCCGCCATCGGTGCCGACGACCTGGCGCTGCTGGCCTATACCGCCGGCGCCACCGGCGCGCCGAAGGGCGTGATGCTGAGCCACCGCAACGTGCTCGCCGTGGTGCGCGCCGCCGCCGCGCTGACCGGGCAGGGGCCGGGCGACGAGCGGCTGGCCTTCCTGCCGCTGTGCCACATGGCCGAGCGCATCTTCGGCCACTACCAGGCGCTGTACAGCGGCACCGTGACCAACCTGGTCGAGAGCGCGGAAACCGTGCCGGAGAACCTGCGCGAGGTGCGGCCGACCGCGATGATGGCCTTCCCGCGCATCTGGGCGAAGCTGCATTCCGGGGTGGCGATCGCCGCCGCCGGCGCCACCCCGGTGCAGGGCGCGCTGTACCGCATCGCCCTGGCGGCCGGGCTGCGCGCGGCGGATGCGGCGCTGGCCGGGCGGCGCGCCCCGCCCTGGGTCGCCGCTTGCGGCTGGCTGGCCCGCCGCCTGGTGCTGGGCCGGGTGCGGGCGGCGATGGGGCTGGACCGGCTGCGGCACGCCCATGTCGGCGCCGCTCCGGTGTCGCCGGAGCTGATCCGCTGGTATCGCGCGCTCGGCATCGAGCTGCTCCAGGTCTACGGCCTGACCGAATGCGGCGGGCTGCTGAGCGCGATGCCGGCCGGGTCCGCGCGCCCGGGCAGCGTCGGGCGGGTGGTGCCGCCGGGCGAGGTGCGGCTGTCCGAGGCGGGCGAGATACTCCTGCGCGGCCCGCAGGTCTGCCTCGGCTACTGGAACCGCCCCGACCTGACGGCGGCCGCGCTGCGCGACGGCTGGCTGCACACCGGCGACCTGGGCGAGATGGCCGATGGCTGGCTGTACCTGCACGGCCGCACCGGCGAGGTGCTGGTCACCGCCGGCGGCGCCAGGGTCGCCCCGGCCGCCATCGAGAACCGGCTGACGCTCAGCCCCTATATCGCCGATGCGGTGGTGGTCGGTGACGGCCGGACCAGCCTGTCCTGCCTGGTGATGATCGAGCACGACACCGTGGAGGCCTGGGCGCAGGGCAACAACGTGGCCTTCACTGGCTTCGCCAGCCTGGTCGCCGCCGAGGCGGTGCGCGCGCTGATCGGGCGCGAGGTGGCGCGCCTCGCCGGCCCCGGCGCCATCGCCGCCATCCGCCTGATCGACCGCAAGCTGGAACCCGAAGACCCCGAGCTGACGCCGCTGATGAAGCTGAAGCGCCACGTCGTGCTCGGCCAGTACGGCGACCTGATCGACGACATATACCGCGCCGCCTGACCGCCGACGGGCACGCGGAATGGGGATGCGCATCCCCGAACACAGATCGGCGCGAAGGAGGAGGGACGGATGCGTCATATGCTCTTGCGTCAGGTGTTCGGGGTCGCGGCGGGGGTGCTCGCGCTGGCCGCCGGTGCGTGGGCGGGGCCGGCTTCGGCCGCCGCCGTGCGCGGGGTGACCGACACCGAGATCATCATCGGCACCTATACCGACCTGTCGGGGGTGACGGTGGCGTGGGGGGTCAACAACTCCAACGCCTATCGCATGGCCTTCGACGAGGTAAACGCGGCCGGCGGCATCAACGGCCGCAAGATCCGCTACATCGTCGAGGACAACCAGTACCAGGTGCCGCGTTCCATCCAGGCGGCCAACAAGCTGATCAACCGCGACGGCGTGTTCCTGCTGGTGGCCAATGGCGGCACGCCGATGAACAACGCGGTGATGCCCGACCAGCTCGCCAAAGGCGTGCCGAACATGTTCCCGCTGACCTCGGCCCGGTCGATGTACGAGCCGTTCAACCGGCTGAAATTCGGCCTGGCCTCGTCGTACTACGACCAGATGCGCGCCGGGCTGAAATACTTCGTGGAAAAGCGCGGCAAGAAAACGCTGTGCGCGATGTACCAGGACACCGATTTCGGCCGCGACGTGATGGACGGGGTGCGCGACCAGTTGAAGGCGATGCACCTCAAGCTGGCCGCCGAGACCGCGCACAAGCCGACCGACACCGACTTCACCGCCTCGGTCGCCAAACTGCGCGACGCCAATTGCGATCTCATCATGCTCGGCACCATCGTGCGCGACACGGTGCAGGCCATCTCGGCGGTGCGCAAGACCGGCTGGAAGGTGGACATGCTCGGCCAGGTGGCGAGCTATGATTCCGCGGTGGCCGAGGTGCCGGGGGGCGTCAGCGACGGGTATTACTGCATGACCTCGGTGCTGTTCATCAAGCCGGACGACCCGCGCCCGGCGGTGCAGGCCTTCCGCAAGCACTACATGGACCGCTACGGCAAGGAGCCGAATTTCGCCGCCCAGATCGGCTATACCGGCGCGCAGTTGCTGATCGAGGGGCTGAAGAAGGCCGGGCGCAACCTCGATCTCGACAGCTTCATCGCCGGCATGGAAAGCATCAAAGACTACAAGGACATCTTCGGCTCGCCGCCGATGACCTATGGCCCGAAGCGGCGGCAGGGCTCCAACGAGTCCTTCCTGGCCGAGGTGAAGGGCGGCCAATGGGTGGCGGCCCTGCCGGACCCGCTCGGCTACTGACCTTCCGACCCGTTGCCCGACCCGTTGCCCGACCCGTTGCCTGGCCCGTTGCCCGCACCCGGTTGCCAAGCACCCGGACGCGGGCAACAGTGGCGCCAAGACCAAACCGGGCGGGGAGGATCAAGGCATGGCGGATCAGGACAAGGACGCGGCGGCCTGGCCGGACGCGCTGTACGAGCTGCTGCGGGCGCGCGGGGTCACCCAATTCGCCTATGTCCCCGATGCCGGGCACAAGGTCCTGATCAACCGCTCGCTGGCCGACCCCGACGCGCATTCGGTGGCGCTGACCACCGAGGAGGAGGGCGTGGCCCTGCTGGCCGGCGCCGACCTGGGCGGCGGCCGCGGCGTGCTGCTGATGCAGAGCAGCGGCGTGGGCAACTGCATCAACATGCTCTCGCTCACCCGGGGCGGGCGCTTCCCGCTGCTGACCCTGGTTTCCATGCGCGGCGAGTTCGGCGAGGGCAATCCCTGGCAGTTCCCGATGGGGCAGGCGACCCCCAAAGTGCTGGAGGCGATGGGCGTGATCGTGCTGCGCGCCGACCAGCCGGAGGAGGTGATCCCAACCGTCTCGGCGGCGCTGACCATGGTCTTCCAGTCCGGCGAGGCGGTCGCCGTGCTGCTGGGCCAGCGCCTCATCGGCGCCAAGCAATTCTAGCGGGGGAACGCACCATGGCACAGCTGAACAAGCTCTCCACCTCCAACCTGCCGGCCGCCGTGCTGGACCGCCGGCAGGCGGTGCCGGCGCTGATCGAGCACCCCGAGGACTTCCTGATGGTCGGCGGCCTGGCCGGCGCCGCGCAGGAACTGACGGCGATGACCAATGACGGCCCCGCGGTGTTCGGCCTCGGCGGCGCCATGGGCGCGGCGCCGATGATGGGCCTGGGCCTGGCGCTCGCCCAGCCGGGGCGCCGCGTGCTGGTGGCCACCGGCGACGGCGAATTGCTGATGAACCTGTCCGCCCTGGCCACCATCGCGCTGATGGCGCCGAAGAACCTCGCGGTGATCTGCGTGGACAACGGCCATTACGGCGAGACCGGCAACCAGGACAGCCATACCGGCATGGGCGTGCGGCTGGACACGGTGGCCACCGGCTGCGGCTTCCCGGTGGTGTTCACCATCAACACCGAGGACGACCTGCCCGAAGGCCGCCGCCTGCTGCGCGAAGGCGGGCTGTGCTTCATCCTGCTGCGGGTGAAGGAGGGGCCGGCGCTGAAGGTGAAGCGCTCGCTCAGCCCCGCGGTGGTGCGCACCCGCTTCCGCATGGCCCTGCTGGGCACGGAGTGACCGCCATGAACACCGCCCCCGCCAACCCCTACCTGGCGGTCCGCCAGGACTGGCTGGACCGCGTGCACGAGCCGGCGCTGGAGCCCGCCCTGCCGATCATCGATCCGCACCACCATCTGTGGGACCGGCCGGGCTGGCGCTACCTGCTGCCCGACCTGCTGGCCGATCTGGCGACCGGCCACAACGTCGTGGCCACCGTGTTCGTCCAGGCGCGCGCCTTCCACCGCGCCGACGGGCCGGAGGCGCTGCGCCCGCTGGGCGAGACCGAGTTCGTCAACGGCGTGGCGGCGATGAGCGCCAGCGGCGTCTACGGCCCCGCCCGCGTCTGCGCCGGCATCGTCGGCCATGTGGACCTGCGGCTGGGGGCGGCGGCGTCCGAGGTGCTGCAGGCCCATATGCGCGCCGCCGGCGACCGCTTCCGCGGCATCCGCCACATCGTCGCCTGGGATGCCGACCCGGTGGTGCTCAACCCCGGCAACCCGGCCCCCGCCGGCCTGCTGGCCGACCGCGCCTTCCGCGAGGGCTTCGCGTGCCTGGCGCCGCTGGGCCTGTCGTTCGACGCCTGGCTGTATCAGGCGCAGCTCGACGAGCTGACTGACCTCGCGCGCGCCTTCCCCGAGACCCGCATCGTGCTGAACCATTTCGGCGGCCCGCTCGGCATCGGCGCCTACCAGGGCCGGCGGGAGGCGCTGTTCCCCGAATGGGCGGCCTCCATCCGCAAGCTCGCGGCCTGCCCGAACGTGTTCGCCAAACTCGGCGGGCTGGGGATGCGCATCAACGGCTTCGGCTTCGAGGACCATCCCGATCCACCGGGCTCGGACGCGCTGGCGGCGGCCTGGAAGCCGTATATGGACACCACAATCGCCGCTTTTGGCCCCTCGCGGTGCATGTTTGAGAGCAATTTTCCGGTCGACAAGGGCTCCTACAGCTACGGCGTGTTCTGGAACGCCTGCAAGAAGCTGGCCGCCGGCGCCAGCGCGGCGGAGAAGGCCGACATGTTCGCCGGCACCGCCGCGCGGTTTTACCGGCTCGCTCTGCCATCGGCATGACCGGCGGCGCCCTGCTGCGGGTCCGGCGGCTGCCGCTGGACACCGGGCGCGAGAACGTGGCGTTCCTGTCCGCGCGGTGCCAGGCGCTGCGGCCGGAGGTGTTCCGCGGCTTCAGCCGGGTGGCGATCAGCGACGGCGCCGCCACCCTGATCGCCTCGCTGGCCACCATGGACCATGGCGACATCCTGGAGCCGGACGAGCTTGGCCTGGGTGAGCCGGCATTCCGCCGGTTCGGCCGGCCGGAGGGCGCGCAGGTCTCGCTGGCGCCGGCCGTGCCGCCCGAAAGCCTGGATGCGGTGCGCCGCAAGATCGCCGGCCAGACCCTGCGGCCCGACGAGCTGGGCGCCATCATCGGCGACCTGGCGGCCTATCGCTATTCCGACATCGAGGTGACCGCCTTCCTGGTCGGTGCCGCCGGCTTCCTGTCCAGCGAGGAGCTGCTGTCGCTGACCCGCGCCATGGCCGATGCCGGCACCCGGCTGCACTGGGAGCGGCTGATGGTGGTGGACAAGCACTGCATCGGCGGCATCCCGGGCAACCGCACCTCGATGATCGTGGTGCCGATCGTCGCCGCGCATGGGCTGGTGATGCCGAAAACCTCGTCGCGCGCCATCACCTCGCCGGCCGGCACGGCGGACACCATGGAGGTGCTGGCCCGCGTCGACCTGGATATCGGCGACATGCGGCGGGTGGTGGAGACCTGCAACGCCTGCCTGGTCTGGGGCGGGCATGTGCGGCTGTCGCCGGCCGACGACGTGCTGATCGGCGTGGAGCGGCCGCTGGGCATCGACACGCGCGAGCTGATGGTGGCCTCCATCCTCTCCAAGAAGCTGGCCGCCGGCTCCACCCACCTGCTGATCGACATTCCGGTGGGCCCGCACGCCAAGGTGCGCGACGGCCACGACGCCATGCGTCTGCGCAAGCTGTTCGAGTTCCTGGGCGACCGGCTGAACCTGGCCATCGATGTCGCCGTCACCGACGGGCGCCAGCCGATCGGGCGCGGCATCGGCCCGGTGCTGGAGGCACGCGACGTGATGGCGGTGCTGGCGCGCGCCCCGGACGCGCCGGCCGACCTGCGCGAGAAATCGCTGCGCCTGGCCGGCCGGGTGCTGGAGAACGACCCGATGCTGCGCGGCGGCGCCGGCTACGCGCGCGCCGCCGAACTGCTGGACAGCGGCGCCGCGATGGCCGCGATGCAGCGCATCATCGACGCCCAGGGCCCGCCGCCCGCCCAGGCCACGCTGGGCCGGCTGACCCGCGAGGTGGTGGCGCCGCACGAGGGCGTGGTGGCCGGCATCGACAACCTGCGCCTCAACCGCCTGGCCCGGCTGGCCGGCGCGCCGGTGGCCAAGGGCGCCGGGATCGAGCTGTTCCGCCGCATCGGCGACCGGGTGGCGCGCGGCGAGCCGCTGTACCGGCTTTATGCCAGCGAGCCGTTCGAGTTCGAATTTGCCGGCGCCGCGGCCGAACGCGACAACGGCTATGAAATAGGTGCCGCATGACCGTCTCGCTCGCCATCCTCGGCGCCGCCGGCACCGTCACCGGCTCGTGCTTCCTGTTCGAGACGGCGCAGGCGCGGGTGCTGCTCGATTGCGGCATGTTCCAGGGCTCCAAGACGCTGAAGGCGCTGAACTACCAGCCGTTCCCGTTCCAGCCGTCGCGGCTGGACGCGGTGCTGCTGACGCATGCCCATATCGACCATAGCGGCCTGCTGCCCAAGCTGATCCGCGACGGCTTCGCCGGCCCGGTGTACGGCACCCGCGGCACCAAGGACCTCTGCTCGGTGATGCTGCCGGATTCCGGGCATATCCAGGAGCTGGAGGTGTTCCACCTGAACCGCCGCAACGCCCGCCGGGGCCGCGCGGAGGTGGAGCCGATCTACACCCAGGCCGATGCCCAGGCGGCGCTGAAATCGCTGCGGGCGGTGAAATACCAGGACTGGTTCGCCCCGGCGGAGGGGGTGCGGGCCCGGTTCTGGAACGCCGGCCACATCCTCGGCTCGGCCTCGGTGGAGCTGGAATTCGCCAGCGAAGGCCGGGAGGGGGCGCCGTTGCGGGTGCTGATGTCCGGCGACCTGGGGCCGCGGCAGAAGGCGCTGCAGGCGCCGGCGCAGGCCCCGCCGGGTGGGGTGGACTACCTGTTCTGCGAGTCCACCTATGGCGCCACCGACCGCCCGCACATCACCCCGGCCGACCGCCGCCAGCACCTGGCCGACATGGTGACGGCCGCCGCCCCCGGCACCCTGCTGATGCCCGCCTTCGCGGTGGAGCGCACGCAGGAACTGATCGTGGACCTGATCCGGCTGATGGAGTCCGGCGCCATCCCGGCCGCCCCCATCTTCATCGACTCGCCGCTGGCCATCCGCGCCACCGAAATATTCGTACACAACGCCCGCGACCTGCGCGGCGGCGGCGATCTGGCGCGGATCATGCGCTCACCGCATCTGCGCTTCACCGAGACGGCCGAGGAAAGCCAGGCTATCGCCGAGACGCCCGGCTTCAAGATCATCCTGGCCGGCAGCGGCATGTGCGATGCCGGGCGCATTCGCCACCACCTGAAGCGCTACCTCTGGCAGCCCGACACCACCGTGCTGCTGACCGGCTTCCAGGCGCAGGGCACGCTGGGCCGGCTGATGCTGGACGGCGCGCGCGAGGTGCGCATCCAGGGTGACGAGGTGTCGGTGCGGGCGCGCATCGCCTTCATGGACGATTATTCCGGCCATGCCGACGGGCCGGAACTGGCCGCATGGGTGGCCGCGCGCCAGCCCGTGGGCGCCGGCGTGTTCCTGACCCACGGCGAGGGAGCCGCGCTGGCGGCGCTGGCCACACGCCTGCACGAGGCGTTGCCGCAACTCGCGGTGACCGTGCCGGCGCTGGACGACCGCTACACCCTGCTGCCGGACGGCCCGCGCCCGGCCGGCGGGCGGGAGCGCCGGCTGGCGCCCGGGCAGGTCGGCGGGCTGGACTGGCACAACGAGCGCTCGCGGCTGATCCTGGAACTGTCCGACCGGCTGGAAGCCGCCCCCAACGACGCCGCCCGCGCGGCGATCCTGCAACGCCTGCGCGGCGCGCTGAACGGGTAGCCTATCGATCGCGCCAGCCGGCCTGGGCGTCGATCCCACGGCTGGCGACGAGGGCGGCCCGAAGCGCCACCTCCGGCATACCCGGTGCGGGTGGCGCTTTGGCGTCCGTGGCCGGGTTTCCCGTGCTATAGGGAACGCCGCCGAATACCCGCCATCATGGCGATGGCCCCCGCCCAGGAGATGCACCACGCAATGCGCTTCCTCCCTCGGATGAAGAAACCGGCTGGTCCGCGTTCGGGTGGATTCTCTCGGCCGGTGTGAATGCCAGCGTCAACGAGGTCGGTCGTGGCATGACAGGTCACTCAGCCGAAGGTCCCGGGCCCGGGCGCGCAACAGGCCCGGGCGAGGCGCCTCGGCGGCACGAGGGGGGCGTTCCCGGTGGGCCGGGCCGCGCCATGGCCGCGGTCGGTCTGCAGCCGCCGGGCTGGCATATGGACCGGCAAGGCGGCGTGGTCGCACTGGAGCTGACGGGGGATTGGATCGCCTGGGAGACCGGAGTGCGCAGCGCCGGCGAGGTCCACGCCATCCTCGACGCCGCCGAGGGCGGGACATTGCGCATCGATATGAGCCGCCTGGGCGGGTGGGACAGCGCGCTGATCGCGTTCCTGAAGATGCTCGGCGGCGCCGCCTCCAGCCGGACGCCGCCAATCCGGATCGACGATGCCGGCCTTTCTGCGACGGCCGCGCGGCTGCTCGCCCTGGCCGCCCCCGCGGGGGGCGCCACGGCCGCCGGCCCCGCGAAGCCCCGTTCGTCGCTCGCCACGAAGGTGGGCGGGCGGGCGTTCGATGCCTGGGCAACTGTGGTGGAGGCCGCCGAGCTTGTCGGGCTGACCGCGCTGCGTGGCGGAGCGGCCCTGGGCGGGCGCACACGCACGCGCGCCGTCGACGTTTTCCAGCTTGTGCATGAGGCCGGGGCCGGCGCGCTCGGCATCGTCGCCATCGTCAACGGGCTGGTCGGCGCCATCCTGGCGTTCGTCGGCGCGGTGCAGCTGGAGCGTTTCGGCGCCGGGATCTACGTCGCCAACCTGGTCGGCATCGCCGTGGTGCGCGAGATGGCGGCGATCGTGACCGCCATCGTCATGGCGGGACGCACCGGCGGCGCCTATGCCGCCCATCTGGCCACCATGCAGGGCAACGAGGAGATCGACGCGCTGAACGTGCTGGGGATTCCGGTCTTCGACTTCCTGGTGCTGCCGCGCGTGACGGCGCTCGTCGCGATGATGCCGCTGCTCTACCTCTATGGCTGCGCGTTCGGGCTGCTCGGCGGCTTCATCGTCAGCATCGCGACGCTGGACCTCACATCGGTGAGCTTCCTTGAGCAGTTGCGCGGCGCCGTCACCGGCACGCAGTTCGAGATCGGCCTGGTCAAGAGCGTCGCCTTCGGCGCCCTGGTCGCGTTGGCGGGGTGCCGCATCGGGCTGAACGCCGGCCGCAGCGCCGCCGATGTCGGCCGCGCCGCCACCGCCGCCGTCGTGGCCGGGATCGTGGGCATCATCGCCCTCGATGCCGTGTTCGCCGTCTGCGCCAATGCGCTCGGGATCTGAAGCATGACGCCGCCGGCCCCCCGGGCGCTGCTGCAGGTGCGGGACCTGACCGTGGCGTTCGGCCCGCGGGTGATCCAGCGGAAGCTGAGCTTTTCGGTTCGGCAGGGTTCCATCTTCGCGATCATGGGCGGCAGCGGCTGCGGCAAGAGCACCGTGCTGAAGGCGATGGTGGGCCTGCTGCGCCCGGCGGCCGGCACGGTGATGGTGGACGGCCAGGACTACTGGGCCGCCACCGAGGCGCAGCGGGTCGCCATCGGCCGGCGCTTCGGCGTGCTGTTCCAGAGCGGCGCGCTGTGGAGTTCGATGACGGTGGCTGAGAACGTGGCGTTGCCGCTGCAGATGTTCACCAAGCTGAGCGCCGAAGCGATCGCCGTCCTGGTGGACCTGAAGCTCTCCTTCGTGGGCATGGCCGCGGCTGCCGGCAAGATGCCCGCCGAACTCTCCGGCGGCATGCGCAAGCGGGCGGCGCTGGCGCGGGCGCTGGCACTTGACCCGCAGGTCCTGTTTTTCGACGAGCCGTCGGCCGGGCTGGACCCGATCACCTCCAAGCTGCTCGACGACCTGATCCTGGAGCTGCGCGCCGGCCTCGGCGCCACCGTGGTCATCGTCAGCCACGAACTGCCGAGCCTGTTCGCCATTTGCGACGATGGCGTCTTTCTCGATGCGGAGACGCGAACGGCCATCGCCCATGGCTCGCCGCGGGCGATGCGCGACGATTGCGACCACCCGACCGTCCGCGCCTTCATGCAGCGCGGGGAACTGCCGCCGGGGCCTGCCAGGCCAGCCGGCGCCCGCCAGGAAAGACCGCGATGAGCGCCAGACCCACCATCGTTGGCGGATTCATCCTTGGCGCGCTCGCCCTCGGCGTCGCCGCGATCCTGCTCTTTGGCGGGATGCGGTTTTTTGCCACGACCACGCGCGCTGTCGTGTTTTTCGACGAGTCGGTGGCGGGGCTGTCGGTCGGCGCGCCGGTCACCTTCCATGGCGTGCAGGTTGGTTCGGTGCAAAGTATCGCCATTCGCTTCTCGGCCGATACCATGACCGCGCGCGTTCCCGTCTTCCTGGAACTCGACGCCAGCCGGATTACCTGGGAGGACAAGCAATTGAACGCATCGGGCGATTATGAACGGCTGATCAAGGCCGGGCTGCGGGCGCAACTGGCGCAGCAGAGCATCGTGACCGGCTTGCTTCGCGTCGATCTGGATTTCCGGCCGGACAAGCCGGCGGTATTGGTCGGCGCGGTGCCGGGCGTTCCGGAGATTCCGGCGGTGCCCTCGGAGTTCGCCGAGCTGCGCGACCAGATCACGCAATTGTCGCTGCGCGAGCTCGTCGTTACCGCGCAGCGCTCGCTTGTCTCGCTTGAGCGCCTGACGGAACACGTCGATCAGGCGCTCACCCCTCTGGCCGCAACCGCGCACCGCACCGCCGATGCCGCCGTGAAAACCTTGCAGACGACCAACGATGCAATCCGCCAGGTCCAGGGGGAGGCCTCCACCTCGCTGCGCGACCTGGATGCCCTGCTCGTCGATGCCCGGCATCAGCTCAATGCGCGCGGCGGCGAACTCAGCCGCACGCTCGCCACGGCGGGCGCGGCGACGCGCCGGGCGCAGGCCCTTCTCGACTCCCTCAATGCCCTGACGGAGCCGAATTCGCCGGTTCGCGGCGACCTGGAAGCGGCGGTGCGGGACCTCGCCGCCAGCGCGAGTTCGCTGCGCAATTTCGTCAAGACGGTCGAACGGAACCCGAACGCGCTCCTGGTGGGGCGGGGGGGCGGCCAATGAGGCGCGCCACCTTCATCCGTTCGCGCGCCGGGGCGCCGATGCGGGCGGTTCTTTTCGCGGTCCTGTCGCTCTGTCTTGCGGCATGCGGCCTCTCCGGGCCAGCCCCCACCGACTATGTGCTTGGAGCCGCCCCCGCCGCGACACCGTCAACGGTTCCGCAGACGAGCATGCCGGTGGTCGTCGTAAGGCGTGTCCTGCTGCCCGATTACCTCGATACGACCGACCTGGTGATGCGCAAGGGGGGCGTGGTGGTCTCGAGCCCGACCGGGCGGTGGGCCGAGCGCCTCTCGGTGGGGGTCACGCGGAGCCTCGTTGCGGCACTCTCCACCCGGTTGCCGGGCCTGGTGGTGACCGCGGCATCCCCAGTCGGGCGGCCGGCGCGCGAGGTTCGCGTCGATCTGGCCAGCTTCGAGTCTCAAGGGGACGGGCGGGTGGTGCTGGTCGCGCGCTGGGTGCTCACGGATGGCGGCGGCAAGACGCTGGTCGCGCAGCAGGTGTCGCTGGTGGAGCCGCTCACCGGCGCCGGGGATGGCGCCGTGGTGGCGGCGATGACCCGGGCCGTGGATGATCTCGCGGCACGGATCGCGGCCGGACTCGAGCGGGCTTCCCCGCTCGCGGACAGCGCCGGGTAACAGCCGACCCCTCAGCCGGCTGGCATCATGCGATCGTGAACCCGGCCGCCCGCGCCATCGTGGCCAGATTGTCGTGTCCCATCCGGGCATAGGTGAGCGGGTCGGCGATGCGCGGGTCCTGTTCGGCCTCCACCACCAGCCAGCCGGCGTAGCCGCGCGCCCGCAATTGCGCCAGCAGGGCGGGGAAGGGGATGCAGCCGTCGCCGGGCACGGTGAACACGCCGGCCAGGATCGCGTCCATGAAGCTCAGGTCGCCGGCCAGTGCCTGGTCCAGCACGGTGCGCCGGACATCCTTGCAGTGGACATGCGCCACCCGCGCGATATGGCGGGCCAGCACGGCGGCCGGGTCGGCGCCGGCGAACAGGCAATGCCCGCTGTCGAACAGCAGGCCGACCGCCTCGCCGGTATGGGCCATCAGCCGGTCGATCTCCGCGCCGGTCTGCACGATGGTGCCCATGTGGTGGTGGAACGCCATGCGCACGCCGAAATCGGCCATCCGCTCGGCCAGTCCGGTCAGCCGGCGGCCATAGGCGGGCCAGTCGGCCGTGTCCAGCACCGGCCGGCCGGAGAGCGGGCGGAAGATATCGCCCTCGTTGCGGCGCGAGGTGTCGGCATAGACCACCACGGCGCAGCCCATGTCACGCAATAGGGTGAGATGCGGCAGCACCGCCGCCCACTCGGCGGCCGGGTCACGCAGCAGGGCCCGCCCATCGAACCAGCCGGACACCAGCGCCAGGCCCTGCGCGTCCAGCAGCGGGCGCAGGGCGACGGCCTCGCGCGGGAATTTGCCGCCCAGTTCGGTGCCGGCGAACCCGGCCTGGCGCGTCTCGGCGAGGCAGGTGGCCAGCGGAATATCCCCACCCAGCGCCGGCATGTCGTCGTTGGACCAGGTGATCGGGTTGATGCCGAGTCGGATGGACATGCGCGCCTCCTGTGCCGGTGCTGCGTGCCGCTTGCCCATCCGCCCGTCAAGCCGCCGGGATCAGTCCGGCTCGGCCACCGCCGCGCGCCCCTCCAGCGCTCGCAGCTCGCCGGCGCGCTGGGTGCCGGCCTGCATGATCATGCCGTGGTCGGAGGCGGCCAGGATCATGCGCGCGCCACGGGTGAGGTAGTACGCGGCCCAGTCGTTGTCGCCGATGCCGCCGGTGCCCAGCAGCTTGCCGTGCTTCGTGCAGGCGGCGCCGACGCGCTCATAGGCGGCTTTCACCTTGGCGTGGCCCCACTGGCCCGGGATGCCCATGGTGGTGGTCAGGTCGGTGGTGCCGATCATCAGCAGGTCGATGCCCTCCACCGCGGCGATCGCGTCTACATTGGCCACCGCCTCCTCGGTCTCGATCATGGCGCAGATCATCACCTCGCGGTTCAGCACCGCCTGCGCCTCGCCCAGCGACGGGCCGCCATAGTTGAACGCGGCCGGCGGCGCGCCCCAGCTGCGCATGCCGATCGGCGGGAAGCGGAAGGCCTGCGCCACCCGCCTGGCCTGCGCCTCGGTATCCACATGCGGGATGATCAGCCCCATCGCGCCGTTGTCCAGCGCCCGCGTGCCCTCGTCCAGCGCATCCGCGCACACCCGCACGATCGGCGTGATCCCCAGCGGCAGCGCCGCCAGGCACATCTGCGAGGCCTCCTGGGTGGTGAAGGCGCCGTGCTCGGCGTCGATGAACAGCCAGTCGTACCCGGTGGCGTGCGCCAGCATGGCCGAGGCGGCGGTGCGCAGATGGTATACGCAGAACCCCAGCGCCAGCTTGCCCTGCCGCAGCCGGGCCAGGGTCGGGTTCGGGATCATCGACATCGTTGGGTCCTCCCATTGTTGCGCTGACGCCAGCACCGGGCAGGGAGCGTGTCAATCCTGCGTCCGCGTCTCGGCAGGCGCGCCGTCGGCGCGCGATATGCCCGTTCACGAAAATTGAACGGCGATCTAGCGATACGGATAAATCGCACCGTGTCACTATCATCAGAACGGCGTCATTGCCGCGCGAATCAGGACTCAACACAGGCGTATTCAGACGATGTCATCGGCGGCCCCTCCCACGATCCTGGTCGTGGACGATCGCAAGGATGTGGCAGCCACCCTGGCCGAACTCTGCCGCACCCTGGGCTTCGCCGCCGTCGTGGGCGAGGAGGGCAGCGACATCCGCACCCAGCTTGAGCGTCTCAGCCCCGCTGCCCTTATCATCGACGTGATGATGCCCGACCAGGACGGCTACGAGGCGCTGAAGGAGATCGCCGCCTTCAACCCCGGCCTGCCGGTGCTGTTGGTCACCGGCTATGGCGAGACCTGGCTGCGCATGGGCGCCACCCTAGGCCGCGCGCACGGCCTGCGCGCCCTGCAGACCGCCAGCAAGCCGGTGCGCACCGACACCGTCCGCCGCTTCCTGGCGACCCTGTCCGCCCCCGCCTGAGCAGCGCTCTTCCCGCCGCCCCATCCGACGCGCTAACCATACGGCGCGGCCGTCAGCAGCGCGCCGAACGGGAGGGGCGGATGACCCAGCAAGCAACGAGCTACGTCAGCGGCAGCGGCGGCGGCCCGCTGATCGGCGAGACGATCGGCCGGCATTTCGACAAGACGGTGACCCGCTGGGGCGACCGACTCGGCCTGGTGGTGCGCCAGCACGCCATCCGCTGGACCTGGCGCGAACTGGCCGAGCGGGTGGACGCCTTCGCCGCCGGCCTGGTCGCCCTCGGCCTGCAACCGGGCGAGCGCGTCGGCATCTGGTCGCCCAACAGCGCCGAATGGACCATCACCCAGTTCGCCACCGCCAAGGCCGGGCTGATCCTCGTCAACATCAATCCCGCCTACCGTCTGTCAGAGCTGGAATACGCGCTGACCAAGGTCGGCTGCCGCGCCCTGGTGACCGCCACCAGCTTCAAGACCAGCGACTATGCCGGCATGCTGACCACGCTGCTGCCGGAACTGGCCACCTGCATCCCCGGCCAGTTGCGCGCCGCCAGGGCGCCGAAGCTGCAGCATGTCATCCAGATCGGCGCCGCCACCATTCCGGGCGCTTTCGCCTTCGCCGACATCCCCGGCATGGGCGGAGCGGCCGAGCGCGCCGTGCTCGCCGGCCTGGCCGAGACGCTGCAATTCGACGACCCGATCAACATCCAGTTCACCTCCGGCACGACGGGCATGCCGAAAGGCGCGACGCTCACCCACCACAACATCCTCAACAACGGCTATTTCACCGCCGAGGCGATGGGCCTCACGCATGAGGACCGGCTGTGCATCCCGGTGCCGCTCTACCACTGCTTCGGCATGGTGATGGGCAATCTCGGCTGCCTCACCCACGGCGCCGCCATGGTCTACCCCGGCGAGGGGTTCGACCCGCTGGCCACGCTGCAAACCGTGGAGGCCGAGCGCTGCACCGGCCTGTATGGCGTGCCCACCATGTTCATTGCCCAGATGGACCATCCGGACTTCGCGAAATTCGACATCTCGTCCCTGCGCACCGGCATCATGGCCGGCTCGCCATGCCCCATCGAGGTGATGCGCCGCGCAATGGACAAGATGCACCTGCGCGACATCACCATCGCCTACGGCATGACCGAGACCAGCCCGGTCAGCTTCCAGACCGCGCTCGACGACCCGGTGGAACGCCGCGTCGCCACCGTCGGGCGCGTGCATCCGCACCTGGAATGCAAGGTGATCGACACCGAGGGCCGCGTGGTCCCGGCCGGCACCCCGGGCGAGCTCTGCACCCGCGGCTATTCGGTGATGCTCGGCTACTGGGACGACGACGCCCGCACCGCCGAGGCGATCGACCGCGCCGGCTGGATGCACACCGGCGACCTGGCCACCATCGACGCCGAGGGCTACTGCGCCATCGTCGGCCGCATCAAGGACATGGTCATCCGCGGCGGCGAGAACGTCTATCCGCGCGAGATCGAGGAATTCCTCTACCGCCACCCCGCCATCGCCGATGTCCAGGTGTTCGGCATCCCGGACCAGAAATACGGCGAGGAAATCTGCGCCTGGGTGAAACTGCGCGAGGGCGCCAGCCTCACCGAGGCCGATCTGCGCGCCTTCTGCCAAGGCCAGATCGCCCACTACAAAATCCCCCGCCACGTGCGCTTCGTGCAGGAGTTTCCGATGACGGTGACGGGGAAGATGCAGAAGTTCCTGATGCGGGAGGCGATGGCGAAGGAGGTGGGAGCCTGACCCGCCACCATAGGGCGGACGCAATCCGCCACTTCAGCCGCCCCAAGGAAGTATTCACAAAGAAACGTAGAGGCAGCGAGAAGCGGGCGAGCCAGCCCCATCTGCCTTCTCATCGCCTCTACGTCTCTTTGTGGCCTTCCTTCCTCGCTCCGCCCGCGGACGGGGCGATGGGCGCGCCTACCCCTTCGCCGCCCCCGTCGTCCCCGCGCTCACCAGCCGCCGAGCGCACAGATCGGCCGCCCCGTCCACCGGGTTCTTGCCGCCGGGCAGCGTCGCCCAGCCGTCCTTCTCGATCAGGCTGCTGCGGCTGTAGCTGTCGGCCTTCTTCAGCGCGGCCAGTTGCGCCGCCGCGTCCGGGCCGCTGTCGAAGCGGCTGACGCATACCGCGGCCGCCAATTGCGTCCGCGCGCCATCCGCCGCATCGCTGGCCATGCGCGCCGCCGTGCCGCCGGTGACCCAGCCGCCCCAGGCGAACCCGACCACGATGGTGGCGACGGCACACCCCGCGCAAGACCAGAACCACAGCGCCTTGGACGGCCGATAAGCCTCCCACCGCGCGCCGACACCCTGCCTGCCCACCATTTTCGCCTCCCTGAACGAAGACTCACGTGGCCACCGGAGGCGGCGAATGCAAGCGGAGGCGAATATTTAATATGAACCGCTTCTGTTCATAAAAATCCGGAAATTCGATGCGATTTCCAAGTATTCCGCACCGCGATGACATGGACGAAGCGGAGGCCCATGTCTGCCCGGTGCGAGAAGATGCACCGGGCAGACATGGGCGCGATGGCCGGGCCGGCCGCTCAGCCGGCGAGCGTGTCGAACCAGGTTTTCCAGTCCAGCGCCGCCCGCGCATAGGTGCCGCGATGGTTGGCATCGTCGCCGGCGGAGACGGCCGTCACCTTGTCGCTTCCGATCGCCTGCTGATAATCCACCACCAGCTTGGCCAGCCCGGGGCTGACGGCCTCGTCGGAGCCGCCGAAATAGTTGCGCGTCGGCGTCTGGATCACCCAGCGATAGCCCTGGGCCTCCTTCATCAGCCGGCCATACTCCGAGCGGGCGAAGTATTGTGAGTTGAAGTACTCCGGCCGGATGAGCTTGTGCAGGTCGGTCGGCACGGCGTTGTAGTCGATCGGTTTCTTTTCGTAGAATTGCCGGCAGATATCCAGGTAGGCCGGGTTGATCAGCGCCTCGGCGAGGCCGGGAACGCCATAATAATTCTCATACGAAAATGCCGACAGGATAAAGAGCGAGTTGATCCAGCTCGCCGCGTTGGGGCGGGGGAAATTCAGGTAGCCATTCAACGCCACGAACGGGTCGACCGGGGCGGAGGCCGTCGCCGCCGCCTTCACCGCCACACCGTCTTCCTCCAGGCGCTTCAGCAGCGCCATGGTCACCAGCCCGCCCTGCGACCACCCGGCGATGCACAGCCTGGTCACCCCGATCCCGCGCGCCGCCAGAATCGCCCGGCCGGCACGGATCATGTCGGCGGTGGCCTGCTGGTGGCTGCCCATCACGATATAGCCTTCCGGCTCGGTGGAGAGCCCCAGGCCGAAATAATCGGCCCCCACCACCACGTCCCCGCGCCCCGCGAACTGGGCGATCATCAGCTGCGTTTCCGGCGATTTCTCGGGGAAGGAGGGGGCCTGCTCCTTCAGATAGACGGTCCCGTGCTGGTACGAGACCATCGGCATGGCCTTGTCGCCGGTCTCGGGGATGGCGATCAGGCCCGAGGTCATCGTCGGCCGGTTGTTCTGCTCGGGAATCACCGACGGATACGCCACGCGGTACAGGTTCACCGCATTCTGCGCCGGCTTGTAGTCAACCTTGAACCCGGTGAAGGCGGGCATATCGACGGTCAGGATCTTGTTCAGCCGCGCCACGTCCCAACGGCCGATATGCTGGTAGGTGAGGCCGGAGGCGACCGGCAAGGGCGGGGCCTCCGCCTTCGCGGCGGCCTGCTGCGCCGCTGCGGGGCCGGCCAGCGCGACGCTCGCGGCGGCGCCGCCGAGCAACGTCGTGGCCCGGGCCGCCAGTTCGCGGCGGCCGAAACCCAGTGCGTGTTGATCTGTTCTCACTGTCTCACCTGCAACGGTTTGGTGCGGCGGAGTCAACGAAACGCCCCGCCGCATGTCAAGGCATGTGCCGTGAAAACTGCCAGCGGATCAAGGCCCTAGGCCAGGCTGGGCTGCTTGCCGGCCACCTCACGCAGCCCCTTTCGCGGCGCCTTTAAAAATCCATCTTAGATATATCTTGAAGATCGATATATCGAAGCCATATCTGATCCAGGCGCCATGGTGGCGCCGTGGAGACAGAGAATGTTCGGACACATGATGCAAAACGAAGGCTGCGGGCAGCACGGCCACGGCCGCCGCCACATGCGCGGCATGCACGGACGCCATTTCGGCCGCCGGCACGGCGGCGGCGGGCGGATGCTGGAGCAGGGGGACCTGCGCTTCGTCCTGCTCCGCCTGGTCGCCGAGAAGCCCAGGCACGGCTACGAGCTGATCAAGGCGATCGAGGAGCTCACAGGCGGCGCCTACAGCCCCAGCCCCGGTGTGATCTACCCGACCCTGACCATGCTGGAGGAGCTCGGCTTCACCGCGGTCACCGCCGGCGAGGGCAAGAAGCAGTACACGGCGACGCCGGAGGGCCTGGCTGAACTGGACGCCAACCGCGCCCAGCTCGATGCCATCTTCGCCCGCTTCGGCGGCGGCGCCACGGAGGAGGGCGGCTCGGTCGCGCCGCTGCTGCGCGCCATGGGCAACCTCCGGCTCGCGCTGCGCCTGCGCCTCTCGGGCGGCCCGATCCCGCAGGAGCGGGTGCGCGCCATCGCGGCGGCCATCGACGCCGCCGCCGTGGAAGCCGAACGCTGAAGCCGGGGCGCTGAAGCGGGGGCGCTGAAGCGGGGGCGCGGTGCGGGATTGCCTCTTGCACTGCGCCCGCGTTCGCGCCATCTTCCCGCCATGCGCAACCCGCCGCGACCCGTCACGACACGATTTTGGTACCGCTGGTATAATCCGGCGGTCTAGGGTCACGCACACACAGCAGATCACCCGAAGCCGCCTCACCCTGGCGGCTTTTGTGTTTCTGCCCTCTCGCTACTCCACGAAATCCCGCCATCGGTGAGCCGGCTTCCCACCCAGGAAGACAGCCCATGGCACACGACGATTTCGATGTCCTCACCGGACCCTCCACCCCCGCCGCGCCCGCGCCGGCCGGGCCGCGCCCCACCGACCGACACAAGGGCTGAACGCCATGGCCCCGCAGGACGCCGCTTCCGCCCCGGCATGGACGCCCGACCGCTGGCGCGCCCACCCCATCGAGCAGGCGCCGGTCTACCCGGACCCGGCGGCACTGGCCGCCACCGAGGCACGGCTGCGCCAATGCCCGCCTTTGGTCTTCGCTGGGGAGGCGCGGCGGCTGAAGGCGGCGCTGGCCCGCGCCACCACCGGCGAGGCCTTCCTGCTGCAAGGGGGCGACTGCGCGGAATCCTTCGACGAGTTCCACGCCAACCTGATCCGCGACAGCTTCCGCGTGCTGCTGCAGATGGCGGTGGTGCTCACCTTCGGCGCCGGCATGCCGGTGGTGAAGGTCGGCCGCATGGCCGGCCAGTTCGCCAAGCCGCGCACCGCCCCCACCGAGACGATCGGCGGCGTCACCCTGCCGATCTATCGCGGCGACATCGTCAACGGCCCCGGCTTCACTGAGGCCGACCGCACCCCCGACCCGCGCCGCATGCTCGATGCCTATTACCAGAGCGCCGTCACCCTGAACCTGCTGCGCGCCTTCGCCCAGGGCGGCTTCGCCGATCTGCGCCGGGTGCATGACTGGAACCGCAGCTTCGTGGCCGACTCGCCGCTCGGCCCGCGCTACGCCGAGATTTCCCAGCGCATCGACGAAAGCCTGGCCTTCATGCAGGCCGTCGGCATCACCCCCGCGACCAGCCCGCAAATGACCGAGACCGCCTTCTGGACCAGCCACGAGGCGCTGCTTCTGCCGTACGAGGAGGCGCTGACCCGCACGGACAGCCTCACCGGCACCGCCTATGACTGCTCCGCCCACCTGCTCTGGATCGGCGAGCGCACCCGCCAGCCAGACGGCGCGCATGTCGCCTTCCTGAAGGGCGTGGCCAACCCGATCGGGGTGAAATGCGGCCCCACCATGACGCCGGACGAACTGCTGCGCCTGATCGACCTGCTCAACCCGGCCAACGAACCCGGCCGCCTGACGCTGATCGTGCGCACCGGCGCGGACAAGGTGGAAACGGTGCTGCCGCCGCTGCTGCGCGCGGTGAAGCGGGAGGGCAGGGCGGTGCTGTGGTCCTGCGATCCCATGCACGGCAACACGATCAAGGCCTCCACCGGCCATAAAACCCGCGATTTCGACCGGATTCTGGCCGAATTGCGCGGGTTTTTCGCCGCCCACCGGACCGAGGGCACCCATGCCGGCGGCGTCCACCTGGAGATGACCGGCAAGGATGTCACCGAGTGCACCGGCGGCGCGCGCGCCATCGCCGAGGCGGATCTGGGCGCGCGCTACCACACCCAGTGCGACCCCCGGCTGAACGGGGCGCAGGCGCTGGAACTGGCCTTCCTGATCGCCGGGGAGCTGAAGCAGGCGCGGCGTTGCGGCCCCCCGGCGGTCGCCCTAGGATAACCGCGGAGGGCTGTGCATGGATGCTGGCGCGCGCGTGTTTCCCCGCCCGGTGCGGGCGGTGGTGCTGGACATGGACGGCACGCTGCTGGACACCGAGGTCATCTATGTCCGCACCTATGTGGAGACCATGGCCGAGTTCGGCCACGACCTCCCCGAAAGCTTCCTGCACGGCCTGATCGGCGGCACCCGCGACGATTTCCAGGCCAGGCTGCGCGCCCGGCTGGGCCCGGATTTTCCCTATGACGCCCACCGCGCCGCCTATGTGGCGCGGCGCGGCGAGCGGCTGGCCGCCGGGGTGCCGCTCAAGCCCGGGGCGGTGGAACTGCTGGACGCCATCGCCGCGCGCCGCCTGCCGCTGGCCATCGCGACGGCGGCCACCCGCGCGCATGCCGAGGAGCACCTGGCCCGCACCGGCCTGCGCCCGCGCTTCGGCGTGGTGCTGACGCGCGAGGATGTGGCGCATTCCAAGCCACGCCCGGATTTGTTCCTGCGCGCCGCCGAGGGGCTGGGCGTGGGCGCGGCGGACTGCCTGGCGGTGGAGGATTCGCATAACGGCGTGCGGGCCGCCCATGCCGCCGGGATGATGACGGTGATGGTGCCCGACATCGTGCCGGCCGACGCCGAGATCGGCGCGCTGTGCGTCGCCGTGGCGGACGACCTGCATGCCGTCCGCCGGCTGCTGGCGGCGGCCGATGTCGCGGCGATGTGAGCGCCAGCGGTCTGCTGGGCCTTCCCATTGTTTAGCGGCGCGGTAATATCCTGTGACACCTGTGCCGGTACGAAACAGGTGCGGAATCCTCCACACCGGGCTCAGGAAGCATCATGACTGACAAGGTTTTCTACATGCCGTTCGACGTGAACGGTCCGCAGGCGCTGTTTGCCCAGATGGAATACGGCAACATGCAGGGCAGCATGAAAAAGAACCAGATCGAGATCGACCGCGAGATCGAGAAGGGCAACATGGCCGTCGAGGTCTGGTACGACGGCAAGAAGGCGCCGTTCCTGGCCGGGCTGAGCGAGGGGCAGGTGTATATCCGTGGCCATGGCATGCCCGGCTTCCGCTCCATCGAGGGCGGGCGCGGCGGCGAGCGGGTGGATTACCACACCGTGGTGGACCGCATCATCGCCAGCGGCCTGCGCAAGACCTTCGCCGGCAAGATCAAGTGCTTCAACTGCCACAGCGCCGAGACCGGCGTGGTCGGCAGCGACCCGGAGGTGGAGGGGCCGCCCTTCGCGCGGCTGATCGCCGACGAGATGTACACCCGCGGCTACAAGTTCTGCACCTTCTACGGCTATCTCGGGGCGGTGGATTCCTTCGCCAAGGACGGCTCCGCCGGCAAGCACAAATACGCGCGCGGGCTGGGGGGCGTGGAACTCGGCCGGGCCAGCGAGGGGCGCATCCAGTTCCGCCCGACCATCAAGTTCAGCAAGCCGAACATCTTCAAGCGCATCTTCGCCTGATGCCGGCGGCCTGAATACCGCCCGCACCCCGCCGGAGGCTTGGCCCTCGGCGGGTGCGGGCGGCGCTCAGGCCCTCGTCCGCTTCTCGACGCCTGCCGAACGCCTCAGTACACCGCCCGCACGGCCGCCCCGCGCGCCGGCGCGGCTTCCGCCACCGCCGCGGCGAGGTCGCGCAGATAGGCCGGGCGGGCCGGTTCGTGCAGCAGCGACATCATCAGGTGCAGCCCCGGCGGCTCGCGCGTCATGCCGGGCACCCAGCCGCGCGCCTGCATGCCGTTTGCGACGCTGTTCATGTCCTTTTCCGGGGTTCCGAAGGCCAGAATCGACAGGTCAGGAGGGCTGTGGAGGCGCAGTCCGGGGATCGCCTCGATGCCCGCGACATAGGCGTCGCGCATCGCCAGCATCCGCTCGGCGATCGCCATGTAGCCCTCGCGCCCCAGGAAGGTCAGCACCGCCCAGGCCGCCGCCACCGCCCCGCCCGGCCGGGTGCCGACCAGGGTGGCGGTGGTGAAGCGGCCGTTCGGCCAGACATCCAGGTCGAACACCTGGGCCGCCGCCCGCCCGGCATCGCGGTAGAACACGGTGGAGGCGGGTTTCGGGCAGAAGCCGAATTTGTGCAGATCGGCCGACAGCGAGGCGACGCCCGGCAGCGCGAAGTCGAATTCCGGGATCGGCCGGCCGAGGGCGCGGGCGAACGGGGCGAAATAGCCGCCGACGCAGGCATCCACATGCAGCCACACGCCGCGCGACAGCGCCAGTTCCGACAGCGCCGGCAGCGGGTCCACCACGCCGTAGGGGAAGCAGGGGACGGAGCCGACCAGCAGGATGGTGTCCTCGTCCATCGCCGCCGCCATCGCCGCCGGGTCGGCGCGCAGGTCGGCCGCGACCGGCACCCGGCGCACCTCCAGGTCCATCAGCCGGGCCGCCTTGTCGAAGGCCGGGTGGGCGGTGACCGGCAGCACCAGGTTGCCGCGATGGGCCGGATCGCCGCGCCGCGCGCGCGACCAGTCGCGGCACGCCTTCACCGCCATCACGATGCTCTCGGTGCCGCCGGAGGTCATGTTGCCGACCGAGCCGGCCGGGCCGTGGAACAGGTCGAGGCACATGGCCACCACCGCCTCCTCCATCCGCTTCAGGCTGGTGAAGGCGCGTTTGGCGCCCAGCGCGTTCTCGGTGAAATAGGCCATGAAGGCGTCGCGGCCGATTTCGGCCACCTCGGCGGTGGCGCCGAACACATAGAGCGGCACCCGCCCGCCGCGCCAGTCGGCATCGCCCGCGTGCATGCTGGCCAGGGCGGCCTCGATCTCCGCGCGGGAGCGGCCGGTGTGCGGAAATGTCTCGGCCATGGCGTCCCCCGTGCCTGTTTTCGCCGGAAACGCTAGGCGATGGCCCGAAGCCTGTCCACGCGGGGCCTGTCCACGCGGGACCTGTCCAAGTGGGGCCTGTCCACGTGGGACCTGTTCAAGTGGGGCCTGTCCACGTGGCAGGCACCGACATTGCGCCAGGGCGGGGCGCGGTTCATTACTGGTGCACGCCCATCGGGGACGAGCAGGTGCGGTGATGCAGCAGAACGCAAGCCAGGCGGCGCCGCCTGCGGACCCGTCACCGGAACTGGCGATCCGCCGCCGCGCCCGCCGCCGCTGGGCCGCCGGGGCGGCGCTGCTGCTGGCGCTCGCGATGGCGCCGGTCGCCTGGTGGGCGACCCGTGGGCCGGCGGCGGTGAGCTACACCACCGCGCCGATCACGCGCGGCGCGGTGACCCAGACCGTCACCGCGACCGGGACCGTGAACCCGGTGCTGACCATCATCGTCGGCTCGTATATTTCCGGCGTCATTCAGCAGCTGTTCTGCGACTACAACACCCAGGTGAGGAAGGGCCAGATCTGCGCCAAGATCGACCCGCGCCCCTATCAGTCCGTGGTCGACCAGAACAAGGCCAACCTGGATATCGCGCTGGCGCAGCTCGACAAGGACAAGGCGACGCTCGCCTATACGAAGCTCACCACCGACCGCAACGCCTCGCTCGCCGCCCGCAGTTACACCTCCCAGGACGCGGCCGACAGCGCCAGAAGCCTGTATGAGCAGGCGCAGGCGCAGATCGCGCTCGACCAGGCGACCATCGAGCTGCGGCAGGCGCTGCTCGACGCGGCGAAGGTCAACCTCGGCTACACCGACATCGTCTCGCCGGTGGACGGCACCGTGGTGTCGCGCAACGTCACCATGGGGCAGACGGTCGCGGCGACCTTCCAGACGCCGACGCTGTTCCTGATCGCCACGGACCTCACCCGGATGCAGGTGGACACCAATGTCAGCGAGAGCGACATCGGGGCCGTCAAGGAAGGCGGCCGGGCGATGTTCACCGTGGATGCCTATCCCGGGCGCGTGTTCGCGGGGAAGGTGGTGCAGGTCCGCCAGTCGCCGCAGACGGTTCAAAACGTGGTCACCTACGATGTGGTGGTGGGCGTGGCCAACGCCGACCTCGCGCTGAAGCCGGGCATGACGGCCTCCACCCAGATCGTCATTGACGAGCGGACGGACGTGGTGCGCGTGCCCGACCAGGCGCTGCGCTACGCCCCGGGCGGCGTGGCGGCGGCCGGCCCCGCCGCCGCGAACGGCACGCAGGCGCAGGCGCGGCTGTGGCTGCTGCGCAACGGGCGGGCGGTGGCGGTGCCGGTGGTGCTCGGCCTCGACGACGACCGCTACACCGAGCTGGTGTCGGGCGAGGTGAAGCCAGGCGACCAGGCGATCATGTCCGAGCAGCGCGGCGCCGCCTCCGGCACACGCGCCGCGCTGCCCTCGCCGCGGCTGTAGCCTGCGCCGGGCGATGCCAGACCCCACCGCCCGGCGGGATGTCACCCGGCCAGATCCGGTCATCCGCGTCGAGAACGCCAGCAGGACGTACCATGTCGGCGGCGTGGATGTGCACGCCCTGAACAATGTCAGCCTGGAGATCCGGCGCGGCGAGTTCGTCGCCATCATGGGGGCGTCGGGCTCCGGCAAATCGACGCTGATGGCGCTGCTCGGCTGCCTCGACCGGCCCGGCAGCGGCCGCTACCTGTTCGAGGGGATGGACGTGGCGGGGCTGGGCGAGCCGGAGTTGGCGCGCATCCGCAGCGACCGGTTGGGCTTCGTGTTCCAGAGCTTCAACCTGCTGGCGCGCACCAGCGCGCTGGAGAACGTCGCCCTGCCGCTGTTCTATGCCAGCGCCGGTCCGGTGCGGCGCGGGCCACGGCTGGCGCGTGCCCGCGCGGCGCTGGCCCTGCTCGGCCTCACGGCGCGTGAGCGCAACACGCCGGGCCAGCTTTCCGGCGGCCAGCAGCAGCGCGTCGCCATCGCCCGCGCGCTGATCAACACGCCCAGCCTGCTGCTGGCCGACGAGCCGACCGGCAACCTCGACTCGCGCACGTCGCACGAGATCATGGACACGCTGGTGTCGCTGAACCGCGAGCGCGGGGTGACCATCGTCGTGGTCACCCATGAGGCCGACATCGCGGCCTATGCCGACCGCGTGGTGACCATGCGCGACGGCGAGATCGCCTCGGACGTGCGGGCGGCGTGGCCGGCGCGGCCGCCGGTGGCCACGCGTGCGGCCGCGCCCGGCGATACCGCGGCGGCCACGGCCCGCGGCGTGGGGGCGGTGTGGGCGTTCGGGCTGATGATCCTGGCCGCCGCCATGCAGGCGATCGGGCGTAACCGGATGCGCTCGGCGCTGACCATGCTGGGCGTGTTCATCGGGGTGGCGGCGCTGATCGTGATGGTCGCGGTCGGCCAGGGCGCCAACGAGGCGGTGCGCAGGCAGATCGAGAGCCTCGGCACCAACCTGCTGGTGGTGGTGCCGGGCGCGGCCACGGCGGGCGGGGCGCGCGGCGGGTCCGGCAGTGCCTCGACGATCACGGTCGGCGATGCACAGGCGATCCGGCGCGAGGACCCGGCGGTGGCCAGCGTCAGCTACCTGATCCGCCAGGGCGGGCAGGTGCAGTATGGCAACCGCAACTGGTCCACCTCCATCCAGGGCGTCAGCGCCAATTACCCGCCGGTGACCAACTGGCAGATCGAGGCCGGCCGGGCGATCACGCCCGACGACGACGACAGGGCGGCGCTGGTCGTGCTGCTCGGCCGCACGGTCGCCCAGCAGTTATTCGGTGGCGGCGAGAACCCGGTCGGCGCGCTGGTCCATGTCAGGGGTGTGCCGCTGCGGGTGGTGGGCCTGCTGGCGGCCAAAGGGCAGACGGCGTTCGGCCAGGACCAGGACGACGTGGTGATGGTTCCGTTCAGCACCGCCGAGCGCAAGGTGCTCGGCGTCGCGGCGCCGAGCGCGCAGCAGGCGCCGTTGAACTGGGCCTACCTGGCGCCGCCCAACCCCTACGGTTTGCAGGCGCGGCTGCTCGGCTTCGTCAACCAGATATACATCCAGGCGGCCCGCGCCGATGCCGTGCAGCCGGCGATCCGGCAGGTGACCGAGACGCTGCGCCGCCGCCATCGCATCCGGCCCGGGGAGACCGCCGATTTCTCGGTGCGCAACCTGAGCCAGATCGCCGAGACCGCCGAGGGCAGCAGCCGGATCATGGCGCTTCTGCTGGCCGCGGTGGCGTCGGTCTCGCTGCTGGTGGGTGGCATCGGCATCATGAACATCCTGCTGGTGTCGGTGACCGAGCGCACCCGCGAGATCGGGCTGCGCATGGCGATCGGGGCGCGACGGCTGCACGTGCTGCTGCAATTCCTGGTGGAGGCGGTGCTGATCAGCGTCAGCGGCGGGGTCGTCGGCATCGTGATCGGGGTGGCGCTGTCCGAGGGCATCTCGCTGCTCGCGGGCTGGCCGGCGCCGGTGTCGCCGACCGCGATCGCCGGCGGGTTCCTGTTCTCGGCGGCGGTGGGCATCTTTTTCGGCTACTACCCGGCGCGCAAGGCGGCGCGGCTCGACCCCATCGAGGCGCTCCGGTACGAGTGAGGGGGCGCGCCCGCCTAAACCGTGAGCGTTCCCACGCTGGCGCCGCCGCACACGAACAGCGTCTGGCCGGTGACGAAGCCGTTGGCCGGGTCGGCGAAGAACAGTACGGCGCGGGCCACGTCGTCCGGCTGGCCGAGCCGCCCCACCGGGATGCTGGCGGCCAGGGCGGCCTCGCGGGGGCTGCCGGCGGGGACCACGGCGTGGAACATCGCGGTGCCGGCGATCGGGCCGGGGGCCACCGCGTTCACCGTGATGCCGTCGCCGGCCAGTTCCAGCGCCCAGGTGCGGGCCAGCGCGATCAGGCCTGCCTTGGTGGCGGCATAGGCGCTGCGGGTGGCCAGCCCCAGGGCGGCGCGGGAGGAGAGCAGCACGATGCGGCCGAAGCGGCGCGCTCGCATGCCGGGCAGCACCGCCTGGGCCAGCAGCAGCGGGGCGGCCAGATGCAGGTCGGTCAGCGCGTGCAGGTCCTCGATACGCGCCTCCTCCAGCAGCGCCGGGCGGATGGCGCCGGCGTTGTGGATCAGGTGGGTGACGGCGAAGCGGGCGGCGATGTTGGCCGCCGCCGCCCGCGTGGCCTGCGGGTCGGCGAGGTCCACCGTCAGGGCGTGCAGGTTGGGGTGCGCCCAGCCCGGCGCCGCGAGGTCGAGGCAGACGACATGGGTACCGGCGGCCAGCAGATGCCGGCTGATCGAGGCGCCGATGCCGCCGGCGCCGCCGGTGACGACGGCGACCTGCGGCATGGTCAGGCCGGCACCAGCGCCAGCACCCGCAGCGGGCTGCCGGAGCCGCCCTGAATCTTCAGCGGCGGGGCGATGACGATGGCGCCGGTGGGCGGCAGCTGGTCGAGGTTGCACAGGCATTGCAGGCCGTAGCGGCCGGCGCCGTGCATCATGCTGTGGGCGGGGTACATCGGGTCCATCAGGTGCGCCTGCCCGGCATCGGTGCCGATGGTCTCCACCCCGAAGCCGAGCGCGCCGCGGCCGACCATCCAGCGCACCGCGTGCGGGTCCGGCCCCGGGGTGTGCGCGCCGTCGTCCCGCATGTTGGCGTAGGCGGCGCCGCTGCGCTTGGACCAGTCGGTGCGGAACAGGATCCAGGCGCCGGCCGGGATGCGGCCGTGCGCCGCCTCCCACGCCTCCAGCACCGGGACGGTGAGCAGGTAATCGCCGTTGTCGGCGGCCTCGGCCGAGCAGTCGATGACGCAGGCGGGGGCGACCAGGTTCTGGGCCGGCAGCGTGTCCGTCGTGTTGTTGGGCAGGTCCTTGCCGGTGACCCAGTGGACGGGGGCGTCGAAATGCGTGCCGGTGTGCTCGCCCACGGTGATGTTGTTCCAGTACCAGCCCGGGCCGTCGGCGTCGTAGCGCGAGATCTGCTCCATGCGGAACGGCGCGCACTGGCCGAATTGCGGCGGCAGCACGATGGTGGGGAAGTCCGGCGAGAGGGTCTGGGTGAGGTCCACCACCCTGATGCGCCCGGCGGCGAGGTCGGCGGCGAAGGCGGCGAGGCTGGTCATCTGCGTCGGTCTCCCTGGGTTGCCATGTCAGCCGGCGAGTTCGCGGGCCAGCGTATCCGGATTGTCGCGGAAACGGGCGAGGAAATCCTGCGCCACGTCGCCCACCGCCACCTGCTCCAGCCCGTCGCGCAGGGCGCCCACCACGGCGGCGGCGAGGGCGGCGGGGGAGACCTTGGGCGGCGGGTTCGCCTGGTGCCATTCGTCATCGACCGGGCCGGTCAGCACGCGCAGCACGCGGATCGGGCGGAGTTCGGCGCGCAGGCTTTGCAGCAGCGAGAGCGCCGCCGCCTGGGCGGCCGAGAAGCCGCCGAACGCCGGGTTGGCGGCGAGGCCGTAGACCGAGGCGAGCCCGACCCAGGCGCAGGCAGGGTGCGTGCCGTCCGCCGCCCGCGCCCGCAGCGCCGGGCCGAAATGCCGGGCCAGCCGGAGCGGGCCGAAATAGGCGCATTCCATCTCCGCCCGCGCGGTGGCCATGCTGGTGCCGGCGCTGATGCCGCCCGGGCGGACATGCAGGGCGGTGTTGACCAGGATTTCCACCCGCCCGCCGAGGCTGGCGGCGCAGCGGCGGACACTGTCCTCGTCGGTGCAATCGAGGTCGACCGCACTGCCGGCCAGCCGGTCGCGGCCGGGCAGGGGGCGCCAGGGCTCGGCCACGCCCAGGAACACCTCGCGCGCGCCGGCGGCTTGCAGGGCGGCGGCGATGGCCTGGCCGGCGGCGCTTCGCCCGTCGGTCACCAGCACGCGGCGGCCGCGCGGGTCGCAGGTCATCTCGCGCAACTGGGGGTCGTCCTGCATGTTCGCGCTGTCCTCCGCCGGCATCGCCAGCATGACGCCCTGGCCGGACTTGTCGAGCCGCAAGGTCATGCGCACCGACGCCCCGGGGGCCACGTCGCCATGCAGGTGGGCGACCACCACCGGGCCGCAGGCCAGCCGCACCGTGCCGATGCGCCAGGGGGTGCGGGTACGGAAATACGGGTCGGCACTGATGCGGATGGTGGTGGTGGCGAGCACCCGGCCCTCGCGCGGCACGTCGCGCCAGGGCAGGTGGTGGCCGAGGCAGGCGAGGCAGACCTCGCGCGGCGGGTATTGCACGGCGGCGCAGGCGGCGCAGACCTGCAGGGCGAAGCGCCGCTCGGCCGCCGCGCTGGCCAGCCCGAGGGCGGCGCGGCTGCGCGTGGTCGGCGGCAGCAGCGGCGCGCGCGGCACCGCCAGCGGGTTGGCGGGCGCGGGGGGCGGCAGCTTCGCGGTCATGGCGCGGCCAGGATGGCGGCGGCCGAGCACAGGCCGCGGTCGTAGTTGATCATGCCGAAGCCGCTCACCAGCGCGGTGCGCGCGCCGGGCACCACGGCGCCGATCGCCTGGCCGGTGAGTTGGCGGATCGCCTCCACCAGCCCCAGATAGCCGCCGGCCGCCCCGGCCTGGCCCACCGACAGTTGCCCGCCGGAACTGTTGTGCGGGAAGCTGCCGGCGGCGGTGAGGTCGTGGGCGCGCACGAAGGCCGGGGCCTCGCCCTTGGCGCAGAAGCCGAGATCCTCGAACTGCATCATCACGATCACCGGGTAGTCGTCGTAGGTTTGCAGCAGGTCGATGCCGGCGGGGGTGGTGGCGGCCATGGCGTAGAGCTCGTCGCGGTCCATCGCCCAGCCGCCGCGCAGCTGGATGGGGTCGTCCGGGAAGGCGTGATGCCGCTCGATCGCGCCGCGCAGGTGGGCGGCCGGAAGGCTGAGGGCGCGGGCGGTCTCCTCGCGCATCACCAGGAAGGCTTCGGCTCCGGCGCAGGGCATCACGCAGTCGAACAGCGCGATCGGGTCGGCGACCGGGCGGGCGGCGAGGTAGTGCGCGAGGTCGAGCGGGCGCTTCATCAGGGCGTGCGGGAAGGCGAGGGCGTTCTGGCGCTGGGCGACGCAGATGCGGCCGAAATCCTCCCGCGTGGCGCCGTATGCCCGCATATAGGCGTCGGTCAGCAGCGCGAAGCTGGCGTTGGGGCCGCCGCCGCCATAGGGCCAGGTGGCGTCGGTGGCGAAGCGGCTGAAGGATTGCAACTGCTGGCGGAAGGAATCCGGCGTGCTGGTGTCGCCGGCGACGCAGGCGACGATGTCGGCATCGCCGGCCTGCACCGCCCGCGCCGCCCGCCGCAGCGCCACCACGCCGCAGGCGCCGCCCATCGGGATATGGTCGAGCCAGCGCGGCGACAGGCCGAAATGCTGGGTGAGGCCGACGGCGGTGTCGGCGCCGAGCGAGAAGCTGGAGCAGCAGAACCCGTCGATATCGGCGGGCCGCAGCCCGGCGGCGCGCAGGGCCTCGGCCAGCGCCCGGCCGATCCACCAGGCGGCGCCGTGGATGGAGTGGCGCTGGTAGGGGATGGTGACCGGGGCGGCCAGCACCACGCCCTCGTAGCCGTGGCGGATCACGGCGTGCGCTTCTTGAGCGCGCGGGTGTCGATGCGGGCGGGGTCGTCCAGCAGGCGCCGGGCCAGCTCCTTCAGGGCGCCGCGCTGGATCTTGTTGGTGGAGGTGAGCGGCACCGCATCGACGAAGCGGACATAGCCGGGCGCCTTGTAGTAGGCGAGGCGGCCAAGGCACCAAGCGGCGATCTCCGCCGCCGCCGCCGCCGGGTCGGCCACCGGGGCGTGGGGGATGAGGCAGGCGAACACCTCGTCGCCGCGCAACGCATCCGGCACGGCGGCGATCGCGGCGGTCTTGACCAGGGGGTGCTGCTGCAGCACGCCTTCCACCTCCACGGCGGAGATGTTCTCTCCGCTGCGGCGGATGACGTTCTTCTTGCGGTCGAGGAAATACAGCGAGCCACCTTCGTCCCGGCGCACCAGGTCGCCGGTGTGCCACCACCCGCCGGCCCAGCCGGCCTCGGTGGCTTCGGGGTCCTTGAGGTAGAAGCTGAAGAAGCCGTGCCTGGGGTCGGGGCCGGCATGGCGCACCAGCAATTCGCCGGGCTCGTCAGGGGCGGCCTCCGTGCCGTCGTCGCGGACCACGCGCGCCTGCACATGCGCGTCGGGCCGGCCGAAGCAGCTCTGGCCGACCATGCGCGGTTCCAGATTAGCCTGGATGGTGGCGCCGGCGCCGGTTTCGGTCATCGCCCAGCCCTCGATGAGCGGGAAGCCGAAGCGGGCCTCGGCGGGGGCGTGCAGGCGGCGGTCGATGCCGGCGCCAAAGCCGAAGCGGACGGCGTGGGCGCGCTCGGCAGGGCCGGGCGGGGCGGCCATCAGGATCGCCGGCATCACGCCGAGGTAGTGGATGATGGTGGCGCGGGCGGCGGCGACGCTGTTCCACCAGCTTGCCGGGTGGAAGCGGTCCAGCACGGTCAGGCAGCCGCCGCCGAGCAGCATCGCCATCGCCGAGGCGCCCATGGCGTTCATGTGGAACAGCGGCAGCGGCGTCAGCATCCGCTCCATGCCGGGGCGCAGCGCGCACAGCCCGCCCATGCGGTGGTACCAGCGGCCGCATTCGAGGAAGTAGGTGTTGGACAGCACGCAGCCTTTCGGCAGGCCGGTGGTGCCGGAGGTGTAGAGCAGCGCGCATTCCCGCGCCGGATCGTCCTGCGCCGGCCCGGCGGGACGTGGGGCGGCCGGCGGCACTTCGTCCGGGCCGACCACGGCGAGCCCGCTGCCGGAGGCGGCGCGGAGTTCGGCCTGTCGCGGCGCGATCGCCACCGCCAGTACGATCTGCGAATGGCCGATCAGGTATTCCAGTTCGGCCGAGCGCAGGTCGGGGTTGATCGGCACCACCGAGGCGCCGAGCGCGTTCAGCGCGAACCAGTGCAACAGGTAATCCGGCCGGTTCTCCAACAGCAGCCCCACCCGGTGCCCGGCGCCATAGCCGGCGGCGCGGTAGCGCGCGGCCAGTGCCGCCACCCGCGCCGCCGCCGCCGCGTAGGTGATCTCGCCGGCCTCGATACCATAGACGGCGGCGGTCTCGGGCAGCACCTGCAGGAACGGATGCGCCGGCCAGCGTGCGGCCGTGGCGCGGAACGCGGCGTGGACGGTGAGGGACTCGGTCATGCTCACATGAACAGCTGGATGTTGCCGAAGGCGCTGTCGCAGTTCACCAGGTCCACCCGCTTCAGCCGGATGCGCAGCGCGCCCTCGATCAGCACCAGCGAATGGCGGCTCCAGCCGGCGAACAGGGTCTGTTCGTCCAGCCGGGTTTCCACGTAGTGGAACGGCGTCCAGGTCTCGAACCGCCCGGCGGCGTGGTCGGCGATTTCCACCGTGGGCGTCTGCAACAGGTGGTGGCAGCGGCTTTTCGGCTTCTGGCTGTAGGTCTTTGCGCCCTTCAGCCGCTCCACCCGGATGCGCAGCAGCACCAGGTCGTCGTAGAACAGCGAGTTGTGCAGCAGCGGATCGGCCTGCCCCATCTCCAGCGGCATCCAGTAGCGCCCGTCCGGGGTGAACAGCGCCAGCCACTCGTCGAAGTGCTGCTCGTCGATCAGCCGCGCCTCGTGGCGCACGAAGCCGATCAGGTCCGCCTCGGTGATCATGGCACACCCAGCGTCATGAAATGCGTCCAGGCGCGGAACTGGTTGCGCATCTGCCGCTCCGTGGTGCCGTTGGCCACCGCCGTGTCGCGCAGGCTCTCGCCCGGCTCGGCCAGGCGCTGCATGTTCACCCAGGGGTTGGCGTCCGAGTGCAGCGAGTCCTGGGCGCGCTCGTACATCTCCAGGTCGTCATGCCCCACCGGCGAGGTGGGCGCGTTGATCAGCCGGCTGTACATCAGCGTGCGCTCCAGCAGCCGGTCCGGCGCGCCGACGAGGCGGAAGGTCCAGGACTCCACCAGCGTGCGGTCGGCGGCGATCGGCTTGAAGATGCGCAGCGCCTGGATCGGCCCCTTCATGGTCATGTTGGGGAAATACACCGTGTTGTGCCGGTTCTCGCCCAGGATGGCGCGGGCGCGATCCTCGCCATAAGCCGCCGCCATCTGCTCGAAATAGCCTGGAATCGCCGAATAATCGGAGTGGATGGAGTGCGAAACCCCGGTATGCCCGTGCCCGTACGGCCAGACGCGGATGCCCATGCCCTCGTAGAACGCATAGGGCGAGACGAAGGGCGCGTAGATTTCCACCGCCGGATGCTTCGGCGCGCCCTGCGGCATCTGCCGGCCGATCGCCACCGCGGTGCCGGCCGAGCTTTCATGTGCCACCATCGGGTGGCAGGTGTCGGTCAGGTTCTCGACCAGCATTTTCCAGTTGCAGCGGTGCATGTAGCGCAGCACGCCGCCGGCCACCTCCAGCCGGCCTTCCGGCGAGCGGTCGATCATGTTGTCCAGGCTGGACAGGCTTTCGCCGAAATATTCCGCGAAATCCGGCCCGCCTGGCCGGAGCCGCGCGAACACGAAGCCCCGGTAGTCGTGCACGCCGGCCACCGGCGTCATGCCGCCCGTCGCCGCCGAGCCCTTGAAGTCGGTCTGTTCGTAGCCGCCCGGCAGCGGGATCGCGGCGATGCTGCCGTCGGTGCGGAAGCTCCAGGCGTGGTAGGGGCAGCGGAAGAACCGCCCGACATTGCCGCACATCTCGTTGGCCACCCGCGTGCCCTTGTGCGGGCAGCGGTTGTGCAGCACGCGGATGGAGCCGTCGGTGTGGCGCACCATCACCACCGGCGCGGTGCCGATGGTGGTGGTGAAGAAATCCCCGATATTGGCCACCTGGCTCGCATGCCCGACATAGACCCAGGTGGTGGCGAACAGCCGCTCCATCTCCAGCGCGAACACCTCGTCGCTGGTATACACGTCGCGATGCACCTCGCCCTCGCGGACCAGGGCGCGCAGCGCGGCGGGATCGTCGCGGTACATGCTCGCCTCCCTACAGCGTTCGGATCGTCGCCAGCGCGCCGTCGAGCAGCTTGCCCTCGGCGTCGGCCAACGCGGCATCGCGCAGCCGGCGGATCCAGTCCGCCGCGTCGTCGCGCCCGGCCAGCAGCGCCACGGCGCCGGTCACCCGGTCGAACTTGCTGGCGCCGCGCGCGTGGGTGTCGCTGTAGCCCTTCACCAGCCGGCGGCACTTCAGCAACTCCACCGCCAACCGGCAGTCGCCGGGCGCGTGCCGTTCCACCAGCGCCAGCCAGGCCCGCACATGCGCCATCTCCCGCTGGTGGCGCAGCAGCGTGCGCCGGCGCGGCCGCAGCCCAGCCACCAGGTAGAGCGGCACGAAGCCCAGCACCGTCGTCGTGCGCACCCGCCGCCTGCGCTCGAACGCCCAGCGCAGCGCCGCGGTCAGCAGGCGCGAACGCTCCACCGCCAGTCCCCAGCGCGCCGGCATGGTGGCGCACAGCTCGGCCATGCGCGGGTGCATGAACTCGGTGGTCTCCACGATCTCGCCGGCGCCCGCCACCACCTCGCCGCGCACGCGGGCGAACCGGCTGGCGCGGGTCTTGAGGTCGGCCACGCGGATCACGTCGTCATAGGCCAGCGCCACGGCCACCTGCCGCGCCGCCTCGGCGGTCAGCGCGAAGTTCTCGGCGGCGCTGTCCAGCGCCAGCAGCCGGTCCATGATGTCGAGGTATTCGTGCCCGTAGGCGACATCCTGGTAATCCACCACGCGCCGCAGCCCGTGCCCGAGCATCGCCCGCGCCGGCTCCGGAAAGGCCGCGACGCGCTGCAGGGCGCGGGCGAATGCCGCCTGTTCCGCCGCGGTGCCGCCGCTCACCGCGACGGCCTCAACAGGAGCAGGGGCTGCCGCCGCCACCGGCGACCGCACCGCGTCGTACCCGAGCGCGAAGGCCGCCAGGCTCGCCGCTACGCCCACGCCGGCCGCGCGGATGGTCTCCTCGAACGCCGCCCGCGCGAAGGGCAGCGCGCCGGACGCCGCCAGCGCCCCGAACAGCGCCGCCGAGATCACGCTGCCCGCCCGCTCGGCCAGCGCCTGCATGTCCGCATGCACGAAGCGCTTCGCCGCCGCGCCCGCCGCCGCCAGCACCGGCGCCGGGTCGGCGATGCCGTCGCCGGGCTTGATCTTCTCCACCATCGCCAGCGAGCGGTGCGAGGAGGCCAGCAGCACGGTGCGGTCCGGCGTCACCAGCCCGCGCTGCACCGCCCGCCCGGCCTCCATCAGCTCGGCGGCGATCACCACGTCCACATCGCCCGGCACCGGCATCAGCGACAGCACCGGCTGCCGCCCCGCCACGGCGCGGATGATCTCGACGTAGTAGATCGTCGCCCCGGTCCGCTGCGCCACCCCGGGCACCGAGGTCGCCTGCGCCACCCAGCCCTGCGCCTCGGCCAGCGCCACGATCCAGTCCGCCAGCACGCCGCCGCCCTGGCCGCCCATCGCCATGATGGCGATCGCGATCGGCCGGTCGGTGGCAGCCGCCACGTCCATCAGGCGGCCGCCATGCGCCGGCCGGCCCGCCGCCGCTGCAGCCGCCCGATCACCGCCTGGCGCAGCCATGCCACCGCCCGGTCCCACCGCGTCGGGTTCAGCACGATGTCGGCGCGGTAGAACGAGGGGCATAGCACGGCGGCCTCCGCCACCTCGCCGCAATTGCCGCAGCCGACGCAGGAAGTGTCGATCGCCGCCACCGGGTCCTCCTTCAGCGGATCGGCCGACTTCTTCACCGACAGCGAGGGGCAGCCGGACAGCCGGATGCAGGCGTGGTCGCCAGTGCACACATCCTCGTCCACCCCGAAACGCGGCCGCACCATCCGCTCGCCGCGCTTCACCGCCGAGTTGAACAGCGGCTTCTCCCGCCGCTGCCGGTTCAGCATGCACTCGGAGGAGGCGATGATGAATTTCGGCCCGCTCTCCCTGGTGGTCAGCGCCTCGCGGAACATGTCGCGCAGCTTGCCCACGTCGTAGGTGCGGTCGATCCGCCGCACCCATTTGGCGCCGACGCCGCGCACCGCGTCCTCGATCGGGTGGTTGGTGCTGCGCGAGGGGTTCTCCGCCCGCGAGGACAGGATGTCCTGCCCGCCGGTCGCCGCCGAGTAGTGGTTGTCCACCACCACCACCACGCCGTCATGCTTGTTGAACACCGCGTTGCCCACGCCGCTCAGCAGCCCGTTGTGCCAGAACCCGCCATCGCCCATCACCGCGATCGGCCGCTTGTCCGCCGCCACCTGCAACGCCGCCGCCGAGGACGGCCCCAACCCGTAGCCCATGGTGGTGGCGCCGATGTTGAACGGCTCGTTCAGCGCGAACAGGTGGCAGCCGATGTCGCCGGCCACGTGGTGCTGGCCGAGCTCCTGCTGCACCAGCGTCATCGCCGAGAAGATCGGGCGTTCCGGGCAGCCGGTGCAGAAGCTCGGCGGCCGGGCGGGCAGGGCGGTCGCCAGCGCCTGCACGCGCGGGTCGGCCAGCACCGGGCGCGGGTCGGGCGGCGTGACCGCGCCGTCCAGCACGCCCGGCATCGCCGCCGCCAGGAACTTGCGCAGCCCGTCGGTCAGCACCAGCGGCGTGTATTCGCCGCCCATCGGCAGCACGTCCTTGCCGTGCAGTCGTGTGGCCACATCCGCCTTGCGCAGGATGGCGTGCAGCGCCTGCTCCAGGAAATCCGGCTGGCCCTCCTCCACCATCAGCACCGCGCGCTTGCCGGCGCAGAACGCCACCAGCTCGTCGTCCACCAGCGGATAGGTCACGTTCATCACGTAGATCGGGATGCGCGTCGCCCCCCACACATCGGCCAGCCCGAAGGCGGCCAGCGCCCGCATCACCCCGTTGTACATGCCGCCCTGGGTGATGATGCCGACCTCGCCGATATCGCCCGGCATCACCTCGTTCAGCCCATGCTCTTTGATGAACTTCACCGCCGCCGGCCAGCGGGTGCGGATCTTTTCCTGTTCGTGCAGGAACGAGGCCGGCGGCAGCACGATGCGGCTCACGTCGCGTACCGGGTTCTCCACCGCCTCCTTCAGGGTGAATTTCGGCCGCTGGTTGTCGCGGGCGATGAAGCTGCCATGCACATGGCAGGCGCGGATGCGCATCTGCAGCATCACCGGCGTGTTGCTTGCCTCGGACAGCGCGAACCCGTCCTCCACCGCCTTGACGATGCAGGGCAGGTTCGGCCGCGGGTCCAGCAGCCAGATCTGCGATTTCATGGCGAAGGCGTGGGTCCGCTCCTGCATGATGGAGGAGCCTTCGCCGTAATCCTCGCCGATCACGACCAGCGCGCCGCCGGTCACGCCGCCGGAGGCCAGGTTGGAGAGCGCGTCGCACGCCACGTTGGTCCCGGCGGTGGACTTCCAGGTCACCGCCCCGCGGACCGGATACATCACCGAGGCCGCCAGCGTGGAGGCCGCCGCCGCCTCGCTGGCTGAGGTCTCGAAATGCACGCCGAGCTCGCCCAGTATGCCCTGCGCGTCGGCCAGCACATCCATCAGGTGGGAGATCGGCGCGCCCTGGTAGCCCGCCACGTACGACACGCCCGATTGCAGCAGCGCCTTGGTCACCGCCAGGATGCCCTCGCCGCGGAATTCCTGCCCTTCGCCCAGGCGCAGATCCTGCACCTCGCGCGCAAATGAACGTTCAGCCATGGCATCCTCCAGCCGCGAGCGGTCGGAATAGTTGAAGCCTGAAAGGTTTCCGCGTCAATCAGCTTACGCAAGTCGTGGGGCAGCTTACGCAAGCGATGGGGCAGCTTATGCAAGCGATGCGGGCGCCACGCGATTCCCTCTTTTCGCCCTGGATTTTTTAAGCCTAAAGTTTCTCCCGCAGGGCACGCACAAGGGGGATGTCATGGCCGGGCTATCGCGCAGGACGTTGCTGACATCGGCGGCCGCCGGCTTGGGAGCGGCCACGCTGGCCGCCCCCTCGGTGGTCCGCGCCGCCACGGACAGCGCCACCATCGGCTGGAACACCGACGTGCCGTCCTGGGACCCCAACCAGCGCTTCGTGCCCGACGCGCAATCCATCTTCAAGGCGGTCTATGACCAGCCGCTGGACCAGGACCCAAAGCTGAAGCTGGTGCCGCACCTCATCAAAACCTGGGCGCTGGCGCCGGACGGCCTCAGCCTGGCGGTGGAACTGCGCGACGACGTGGCCTTCCACAACGGCGACAAGATGACCTCGGCCGATTTCCGCTGGACCTTCTTCGAGCGCATCAAGGCCGGCCACAAGATCGACATCGCGCAGTCCTGGCGCAAGGTCACCGATATCGAGACACCCTCGGCCACCAAGGCGGTGATGCGCTTCAACAGCCCGGCTCCCACCGCGCCGGCCTGGCTCGCCTTCCTCGGCAGCTACATGGTGCCGAAAGCCTATATGGAGAAGGTCGGGCTGGAGGGCTTCAACGCCAAGCCGGTCGGCTCCGGCCCCTACAAGCTTGTCGAATACCAGATGAACGCCCGCATCATCCTGGAACGCAATGAGCAGTACTGGGGCCCCAAGGCCCCGCTGAAGCGCATCACCATCGAGGTCATCAAGGACCAGACCGCCCGCGTCGCCGCCGTACAGTCCGGCCAGGTGGACCTCACCGCCGGCGTGCCGGTGCGCGAGACGACCCGGCTGGGCAAGCTGGCCGGGCTGGCCGGGGAGCTGAACCCGATCACCCGCATCATCCTGCTGCAGGTGCGCAACGACATGGGCTTCGCGGATCCCAATATCCGCCTCGCGGCCCACCACGCCATCGACAAGGCCGCCCTGTCGCGCGCCTTCTACGCCGGCGCCGCGGTGCCGCTCTCGGTGCCCGGCGTGCCCGGCTCGCCCGGCTACCTTGAGGATTTCCACTTCGCCTACGACCCCAAGCTGGCGATGCAGCTGCTCGCCAAGTCCGGCTACGGCCCGAAAAAGCCGGCCAGGATCCGCATGGCCACCACCAACGGCACCTTCGCCAGCGACTACGACATCGCGCGCGCCATCGTGCAGATGTGGAAGAAGGTGGGCATCGAGGCCGAGCTGGAAGTGATCGAATACGCCAAGTATTTCGAGCTGAACCGCGGCAACAAGCTGCCGGAATCCACCCTCTACAGCTTCGACAACGCCACCGGCGACCCGGAGATCTACGCCGGCTACCTGCTCAACCCCAAGCTGCCCTTCTCGCCCTGGAAAGACCCGGTATTCGGCGAGAAGGTGATCGCCCTGTTCAACGTCGCCGACGAAAAGGCCCGCATCGCCGGCTGGCGCGCGCTGAACAAGGAGGCGGTGGAGATCGGCGCCTGCATGCCGCTGCTGCAAAGCGTGCAGACGCTGGTCCGCAAGAAGGCGCTGGACTACACCCGCTACGGCAATGGCTGGGTGCTGCCGCAGACGATGCGCTGGAGCTAGGCGGCGCTGATGCCGCTGCTGACCGCGCTGGGCCGGCGCCTGCTGGTGGTCGTGCCGATCCTGGCGGTGGTGTCGATGCTGCTGTTCACCGCCCTGCGCATTCTGCCGGTCGATCCGGCCGCGATGTCCGTGCCGCCCAACGCCACCAAGGCGGAAATCGAGGTCGCGCGCCGCCAGATGGGCCTGGACCGGCCGCTGCCCGAGCAGTACGGCATCTGGCTCGGCCATGTGCTGCGCGGCGATTTCGGCCGCTCCATCCATCTGCGCCGCCCGGTCACCGAGTTGATCGGCGAGAGCCTGCCCGCCACCATCGAGCTGGCCGCCTGCGCCATGCTGGTGGCCGGCGTGCTGGGCCTGGCCGGCGGCCTGCTGCTGTTCGCCCTGCGCGACCGCGCCATGGAGGCGGTGGCCGAAACCGGCACCACGCTGCTGATGTCGATCCCGGAATTCCTCTGGGCGCTGCTGTTCATCTTCGTCTTCGGCGTGCTGTTGCAGGCGATGCCCTTCACCGGGCGGATCGATCCCGCGCTGCGCCTGCCGCTGGTCACCGGCTTCCTGCTGCTGGATGCGCTGCTGGTCGGCCGGCCGGACATCCTGGTCAGCGCCTTGCAACACATGGTGCTGCCGGCCACGGCCCTGGGCATCGCCTTCGCGCCGCCGATCATGCGCGTGCTGCGCGCCTCGCTGCTGGATGTCTATCACGAGGACTACATCACCCAGGCCCGCCTGCGCGGCCTCTCGCCCGCCCGCGTCCTGCTCGCCCACGCGCTGCGCAACGCCGCCCTGCCCACGCTCACCCTGATGGGCGTGCAATTCGGCTTCCTGTTCGGCGGCTCGCTGCTGGTCGAGGTGATCTACTCCTACCCCGGCATGGGCAACCTCATGGTCGATGCCGTGCGCAACGCCGACCTGCCGGTGATCCAGGCGGTCGGCCTCACCTATTGCGTGGTGGTGCTGGCGATCAATTCGGTGGTGGACGGGCTCTATCTCGTGCTCAACCCGCGGCTGCGCGCCCGATGAGCCGGCTGCCCCGCTGGCTGCGCTCCGGGCGCGTCATCGCCGGCCTGCTGGTGGTGGGGCTTATCCTCGCCTGCGCGCTGCTGGCCCCGCTGCTGGCGCCGCACGACCCGGACGAGCAGAACCTGCTGTCCACCCTGCTGCCCGCCTCATGGCAGGATGGCGGCGACCCCGCCTACTGGCTGGGCACCGACAGCCTGGGGCGCGACGTGCTCTCCCGCCTGCTGTTCGGCGCCCGCGTGGCGATGACGGTGGCGCTCACCGCCTCGTTCGGCGCCATGCTGATCGGCGCCGCCCTGGCCTGGCTCGCCGGCTATCTCGGCGGTTGGACGGACTGGCTGATCGGCCGCGCCGTCGATGTCTGGATGTCCTTCCCGCCGGTCATCCTCTCGCTGATCCTGATGACCGGCCTCGGCACCGGCGAGCAGAACGTCATCCTCGCCATCATCCTGGTGGACTGGACCCGCTTCTGCCGCGTGCTGCGCGCCGAGGTGCTGGTGGTCGCCCGGCGCGACTACGTGGCCGCCGCCCGCCTCGTCGGCTTCTCGCACTGGCGCACCATCACCCGCGAGGTGGTCCCCGCCACCATCCCGCTGCTGGTCACCCTGCTCTCGCTGGAGATGGGCATCGCCGTGGTGGTGGAGGCGATCCTCTCCTTCGTCGGCCTCGGCGTCCGCCCAGACCAGATCGCCTGGGGCCAGGCCATCGCCGACGGGCGGGAGGCGATCTACCAGGCCCCCTACAGCCTGCTCGCCCCGGTCGCCGCCATCTTCATCACCGTCGCCGGCTTCAACCTGCTCGGCGACGGCCTGCGCCGCACGCTGGACGTGCGCATGGTCGAAGGCCGCGAATGACCCTGCTCCAGGCACGCGGCCTCACCGTCTCCGGCCGGCTGAACGGCGCGGCCGTGCCGGTGCTGCGCGATCTCGACCTCGAACTGGCCCCCGGCCGCGTGCTCGGCCTGGTCGGCGAATCCGGCGCCGGCAAGTCGATGCTCGGCCGCGCCATCGCCCAGCTCCTGCCCCGCCACTTCGCCGTCACCGCCGGCAGCCTCGCCTTCGGCGGCGCCGACCTCGTCGCCATGGCCCCCGCCGCCCGCCGCGCCCTGCTCGGCCGCGACATCGCCTTCATCCCGCAGGAGCCGCTCTCCGCGCTCAACCCGGTGCTGACCATCGGCGCCCAGTTCGCCGAGCACCTGGCCCATATCGGCACCCCCCGCGCTGCCCGCCGCGCGCAGGCGCTGGCGGCGCTGGAGGCCGTGCACCTGCCCAACCCCGCCGCCCTGCTGTCCCGCTACCCCCACCAACTCTCCGGCGGCATGTGCCAGCGCGTGCTGATCGCCATGGCCTTCGCCAGCCGCCCCCGCCTGGTCATCGCCGACGAGCCCACCACCGCGCTCGACGTCACCATCCAGGCCCGCATCATGGCGCTGATGGCCGAACTCCGCGCCCGGCACGGCACCGCGGTGCTGTTCATCACCCACGACCTCCGCCTCGCCGCCGGCGTCTGCGACGACATCGCGGTGCTCTACGCCGGTGCCGTGGTGGAGCGCGGCCCCGCCCGCGCCGTGCTCGCCGACCCCCGCCACCCCTACACGCGCTGCCTGCAACTGGCCAACCCGCCGCTCTCCGGCCCGCCCCGCGCCCTCTACGCGCTGCCCGACCAGATGCCCGGCCTGCGCGCGCTCGCCACCATGCAGGGCTGCCGCTTCGCCCCCCGCTGCCCGCTGGCCGAGGACGCCTGCCGCCACACCGACCCCGCGCTCCCCCCCCGCCCGCACGAGGCTGCCTGTCTGCGTAGCGCCGCCACGCCGCCCATCCGCGTCACCGCCGCCCCCCCGCCGCCGCCGCCCCCCGCCACCGCCGTCCCGCTGCTGGAGGTGACCGACCTCACCAAGCGCTTCACCGCCGGCATCTTCTCCCGCGCCCCCGCCACCCTCGCCGTGGCCAGCGCCAGCTTTACCCTCGCCCCCGGCGAATTCCTCGCCGTCGTCGGCGAGAGCGGCAGCGGCAAGACCACCCTCGGCCGCCTGCTCATGGGCCTGGAACGCCCCACCGCCGGCCGCATCCTCCTCGCCGGCCAGGACGTGACGCCCCCCACCGAGGCCGCCCGCCGCCACCGCATCAGCACCGCCCAGATGGTCTTCCAGGACCCGCAATCGGCCCTCAACCCCCGCCGCCGCGTCGCCAGCATCGTCACCCAGGCGCTGGAGGCCGCCGGCGCCCCCGCCGCCGAGCGCCACCGCCGCGCCCGCGAACTCCTGGCCGAGATGGGCCTCCCGCCCGAGGCCGCCACCCGCACCCCCGCCCAGCTCTCCGGCGGCCAGCGCCAGCGCGTCAACATCGCCCGCGCCCTCTGCCGCGTCCCCCGCCTGCTGGTCGCCGACGAGATCGTCTCCGGCCTCGACGTTTCGGTCCAGGCCCAGCTCCTCACCCTGCTGCAACGCCTGCGCGCGGAGCTGGACATCGCCGTGGTCTTCATCTCCCACGACCTCTCCGTCGTCCGCCACCTCTGCGAGCGCGTCCTGGTGATGCACCGCGGCGTCATCGTCGAGCAGGGCCCCACCGCCCGCGTCTTCGCCGTCCCCGAGCACCCCTACACCGCCGCCTTGCTGGCCGCCGCCCCGCCGGACCTCTGATCCCCGCCGTTAAACCGCCATCCACCATTTCCCCGGACACTCCGACCACGCTCGAAGGCCGGGGAGCGAAACGTCGCACGGGGAGGCCCCATGTCGAAAACCATCGCCCATCTGCGTATCGCCAATCTGCGCCTGTGGCAGAAGGCGGTGCTGCCGCTCATCCTGCTTGCCGCCGCCACCGTCGCGGTCGCGCTCTTCACCGCCGCCGGCACCCGGCGCGTCAACACTGAATACGCCGCCCTGGTCCGCCACGAGGGCGCCGGCTCCTACTGGGCCACCCGCGCCAACGTCGCCGTCATCGAGCTTGAACTGCAAACCTACCGGGTCATCGCCGAGACCAACAGCCGCCGCATCGCCACCGCGCTCGCCCAGCTCAAGGCCATCCGCGCCGACTACACCAGCCGCGCCGCCGAACTCGCCGCCCGCCTGCGCGCGCCCACCGACCAGCCGGTGCTGGCCAAGCTCAACCAGGACGTGGATGGCATGTTCGCCGCCGCGTCGGAGGCCGCGCAGTTCAGCCAGATCGGCCGCAAATCCGACGCCATGACCACCATGGACGAGAAATTCACCCCGCTCGCCCAATCCGCCCGCAAGGCCGTCTCCGACCTCAGCGCCCGCCTCAACACCGAGATGGAGCGCCGCTCCGTCGTGCTGACCCACGACACCGCCACCACCCGGGTGATTTCGCTCGTCGTGCTGGCCGTCGCCATCCTGGTCACGCTCGCCATGGGCCTCTGGATCGCGCTCTCCGGCGTCGTCCGCCCCATCTTCCGCCTCAACCAGGCCATGCGCGGCCTCGCCGGGCGCGACTGGACCACCCATATCCCCGGCACCGCCCGCAGCGACGAACTCGGCGCCATGGCCCAGGCCGTGGTCGCCCTGCGCGACGCCGGCATCGAGGCCGACCGCCTCGCCGCCGCCCAGGACACCGAGCGCCAGGCCAAGGCGGAGCGCGCCGAACGCCTCGCCAGCCTCACCGCCCGCTTCGAGGGCAAGGCCGGCCAGCTCGTCGGCCTCGTCGCCGCCGCCGCCACCGAGCTGCAATCCACCGCCCAGGGCATGGCCGGCATCGCCGAGACCACCAACAGCCAGACCGCCACCGTCGCCGCCGCCGCCGAGGAAGCCAGCGCCAACGTCCAGACCGTCGCCGCCGCCGCCGAGGAACTCGCCGCCTCCATCGCCGAGATCACCCGCCAGGTCGGCGAATCCGCCCGCATCGCCGGCCGCGCCGCCGACGACGCCACCCGCACCGACGCCATCGTCCGCGCCCTGGCCGAGGGCGCGCAGAAAATCGGCGACGTCGTCGGCCTCATCAGCAGCATCGCCGGCCAGACCAACCTGCTCGCCCTGAACGCCACCATCGAGGCCGCCCGCGCCGGCGACGCCGGCAAGGGCTTCGCCGTCGTCGCCAGCGAGGTCAAAAGCCTCGCCCAGCAAACCGCCCGCGCCACCGAGGACATCGGCCGCCAGATCGGCCAGATCCAGTCCGCCACCCGCGAGGCGGTGGACGCCATCGGCGCCATCGCCACCACCATCGGCGAAGTCAACCACATCGCCGCCGCCATCGCCGCCGCCATGGAGCAGCAAGGCGCCGCCACCCAGGAAATCGCCCGCAACGTCCAGCAGGCCGCCGCCGGCACCCAATCCGTCGGCGCCAACGTCGCCGGCGTCAGCCAGGGCGCCACCGAAACCGGCTCCGCCGCCGCCCAGGTGCTCAGCGCCTCGTCCGAACTCTCCGAACAGGCCGAACAACTCAGCACCGAGGTCAACGGGTTCATCGCGGATGTGAAGGCGGCGTAGGAAGGGAAGGGCGGGGCTCTGCCCCGCGCCCCGCCAAGGGCCGGGCCCTTGGAACCCGATGTTTTGCTCTGATCCTCAGCTTTGAGTGGGAGCGGGCGCAGCGATTTGTCGCTGCGGCACCCACTGCGCGCCCATGTTGGTCTACGGCAGGCTCGTTTCGCCGCCTGGGACGCGGACATGCTCACCAGCCGGTTGACCGACTTCGATAAATGGTGCGTCCACTACAACACTTAGAGTCGGTCCAAGATCATATTCTTGTTTTGCAGAGCCTTCGGAGCATGAGGCGGAC
>MKWE01000013.1 GCA_001899585.1 Rhodospirillales bacterium 70-18 | reverse complement strand
GCGGCAGGAAGAAGAACAGCCACATCGCGAAGACTGTGAGGTTCGAGAGTGCGAACAGCGTCATGCGGTGGCTGAGCTTGTCATAGGTGAGGTGCACGGCGCTGTGCACCGCGCGCAAGGCGACATAAATCCAGGCGAGGTAGAGGAAGGTGTCGTCGACGCGGTTCGTCACCAGCAGTATCAGGCAGATGACGTAGAACAGCACCGGCATTTCCAGGAGGTCGGCGTAGTTCGGGTTGGAGAGGCCGCCGGGGATATCGCCGGTGGCGCTGTCCTGCGGGCTGGGCCGCCGCGTCATGCGCCGCGCCGGTACGAACAGCAGCACAAAGAATGTGAGCCCGGCGAGCGCGCCCATCGGCGCAAGGATCATTTCGGAGTTCATGCGTGTTCCCGCCCGTGGTGACGGGAAAGCATGTCACGCGGCGGGCGCGCGGGGCAATGCGGGGGCCCCCTCCGCTTCCCCCGGATCAAGTCCGGGGTCGCACCTCCCCCGTAACGACGGGGGAGGATAAACGATCAGCCGGTGCGTTCGGTGGTGGGGTCGATCATCTTGCGCACCTCGGTGACCTTGGTGGCGGGGAAGCCGCTCAGCTCCGCATGTTTGCGGATGGTCGCCTCGTCCTTCGCCAGATAGACGCAGAAGGTCTTGTTCTCCGCCACATAGCTCTCCTGCCACTGGATGTCCGGGCCGATGGTGCGCAGCGCCTCGTTCGATTTGGCGGCGGCGGCGCGAAGCTCCTCACGCTCCAGGGTGCCGACCGCAGGGATGTCGCGTTCGATGATGAATTTCCGCAGTGCCATGGTGATTTTCCCGCTCTGTGCCTATGCCGCAGGCGGTACGATAGGAAATCCCTTAAGTTTACGCAAATAACATGGGAGGCTTGACCCGGCTGCACTGCAACATGAAACAGTGTGCGCCGGCGAGAAGCCGGGCATATGGAGCGAATTTGATATGAGCAAATGGGTCTATTCGTTTGGTGACGGCGCCGCGGAAGGCGAGGCCGGGATGAAGAATCTGCTCGGCGGCAAGGGGGCGAACCTGGCCGAGATGAGCAATCTGGGCCTGCCCGTGCCGCCCGGCTTCACCATCACCACCGAAGTCTGCACCCATTATTATGCCAACGGCCAAAGCTATCCCGCCGAACTGAAGGCGGCGGTGGAGAAGGCGGTGGCGAAGGTCGGCGAACTGACCGGCACCAAATTCGGCGATGCGCAGAAGCCGCTGCTGGTTTCGGTGCGATCCGGCGCGCGGGTTTCGATGCCCGGCATGATGGACACGGTGCTGAACCTCGGCCTGACGAAGGAGACGACCGAAGGCCTTGCCAGGCTGACCGGCGATGCGCGTTTCGCCTATGACAGTTATCGCCGTTTCATTCAGATGTATTCGAACGTGGTACTGGGCGTGGAGCACGCGCTGTTCGAGGAAATTCTCGACACCATCAAGGAAGAGAAGGGCATCGAACTCGACACCGAACTGGATGCCGCCGATCTGAAGCGTATCGCGCAAGCCTATAAGGATCGGGTGCAGAAGGATCTGGGCTCGCCGTTCCCCGATGATGTGGAAGCGCAATTGTGGGGTGCGATCGGGGCGGTGTTCGGATCGTGGCAGAGTTCGCGCGCCAACACCTATCGCCGTCTGCATCACATTCCGGAGAACTGGGGCACCGCGGTCAATGTGCAGGCCATGGTGTTCGGCAATCGCGGCGAGACATCGGCCACCGGCGTTGCGTTCACGCGCAATCCCTCCACCGGTGAGAACCTGCTTTACGGCGAATTTCTGATCAATGCGCAAGGCGAGGACGTGGTGGCCGGCATTCGCACGCCGCAGCCGATCACCAAAGAAGTGCGCGAACGCCAGGGCGGCAAGCTGCCGTCGATGGAAGAAGCGATGCCGGATGCGTTCGCCACGCTGAAACGCATCGGCGAAACGCTGGAAGCGCATTACCGCGACATGCAGGACGTGGAATTCACCGTGCAGGAAGGCAAGCTGTTCATGCTGCAGACCCGCAACGGCAAGCGCACGGCGGAAGCGGCGCTGAAAGTCGCGGTCGACATGGTGAAGGAAGGGCTGATCGGCAAGGACATTGCGGTGGCCCGTGTCGATCCGGCGGCACTCGACCAATTGCTGCACCCGACGCTGGACCCAGATGCGCCGCGCGATCTGATCGCGACCGGGCTTGCGGCCTCACCCGGCGCGGCCACGGGCGAAGTGGCGTTCACGGCAGACGAGGCGGAGAAACTGGCCGCCGACGGACGCGATGTGATTTTGGTGCGCACCGAAACCAGCCCCGAAGATATTCACGGCATGCACGCCGCGAAAGGCATTCTGACCGCGCGCGGGGGCATGACGAGCCATGCCGCCGTTGTGGCGCGCGGCATGGGGCGGCCCTGCGTTTCGGGCGCCGGCACGCTCAAGATCGATGTGGCGCAAGGCGTGATGACGGCAGGCGGCACAACCGTCCGCCGCGGCGATGTCATCACCATCGACGGGGCCGTGGGCGAAGTGTTCCGCGGCAAGGTGGCGATGCGCCAGCCCGAACTGACGGGTGATTTCGGCACGCTGATGGGGTGGGCGGATTCAATCCGTACACTGAAAATCCGTACCAATGCCGATACACCGTCGGACGCGGAGACCGCGCGCAAATTCGGCGCCGAAGGCATTGGCCTGTGCCGGACCGAACACATGTTCTTCGAGCAGGAGCGCATTGTGGCGGTGCGCCAGATGATCCT
>MKWE01000012.1 GCA_001899585.1 Rhodospirillales bacterium 70-18 | reverse complement strand
TATCCCAGCGTATCCGCTGGCCTGCCCACCATCACTCCCACTCGATTCTCTCAATGCATCGTAACGCGCTGATTTTTAAGCGCAAAATATTTCTTCTGACGGTCAAAGCCCGACCATCGAGCCGTCAAAATTTTTCGCTTATGATTTCAAAGGAAAATTCGCGCGCTTCGAATTCAGCGACGTTTCAACGTCTATCGACAACGATCGGTCGATTTTCTACGCCGTCGACTTTGTAGCGCGCTATGCGCCGATACAAAGGAAAGACCGTCAGCGTTCTTAGCACAACGCGTTCGAGCGCGCTATGCTCACTGCCTCTCTTCCCGCCTCAGACGACTCACTGAGCTTGATGGGCGGCGGGCGAGCAGATAGACAGACGCCTCTGGCTGCGGCGGTGTGGAAGGACACATGGCCAGCAAAGGTCCGAGATGGTGACGAGAAGGCAGCGGCGTAATGGCTCGGTGCACTAAGCCCATCCACTAGCCGGTTTCGAGTCCGGCCCGCAGCACCGTCCCCTCAGCATCTCATCAAGCCAGACGACGACATCTCAGATGTAGAACTTGAAGGGCAGCTTCGGTTCGCTGTCCATTGGGGCCGATATGAGAACGTCGCCGACCGCATTTGCAAACCGTATCGTCACTGGCAGACGATCGTTGTGAAGGCACGAATTGAAGTTGATCTTCGTCAGCCCAAGGACATCGCTCAGCACGGTCTCAAGCGGACAGTCTCCCCTCAACACTTTTACGGAAATCGGATTCGGTGTTTCCGGGCCCATATAAGTGTCAAGGCGCGGCGCATAGCCTGCGGTCCACAGGAATGCATGCCGCTCTCCGACTTGCAGCGCCGTCCCGCGGATCACCGGGTATTCACCCGGACGGAACAGCTTTAGATCGTCCCGCGCCTCGGCAATTTGAACGCCGACGAGATTGGTCCCTTCGCCGCAGCCGGCGCTGAACCCGGCCCATTCCGCGTCCGTGAAGGCCGACTTGGCGTGTATGAAAAGTTCGCGCGGCGCAACGTCATGCAACCGCTTATACTCGCCGACCACCATCTCGATGAGAGATTTGGCGGCTTCCTGATCGAGATGGAATTGCTTCGTATCCGTCTGGAACCAGGGGCCGAGCGCGCCCCGGAACACAACTCCCTCGCCATCCGAAAGAAACATCTGCGCGGCGCAACAAGCGTGTCGCTTGTCGCTGGTCAATTCACTTCGCTTGTAGACAAGCCCGACGTAGCAAACGCCAGGGCGGACATCGGCCAATTGCCAGGGCTTTCCGCCGGCCTTGTAGTACGCGCCCGTTCCGAGTTTCCAGGCGATGGTGGCTGCATCTTCAATGCGGCGGACTGGCATGCCATTTTCTCGCCGGAACTCGTCAGGCGTCAGAGTGGTCTCACGCACGATCTGCGTGACGATCTTCTCCTTGAGCAGTCTGGCTTTAAGTTGACGCCGGAAATGCGTCGCATATTTGTAGACTTCAGCTTCGCGTTCATCCTCGCCAAACAGCGTTGGCTGCACCTGAAGCTGTCGTGCCCGCCGTTGGCTGATCGTCACTATGCCTTCGACGCGCTCGCTTTTCCTAACCGATGACTGAGGCCGGCCGAGTTCATACACGGCTTCGGGAATAATCACGAACCAAACCGATGGAGGGTTTTCAAGCCGGTTGTTCTCGCTGATGAGCCGCGTGACAAACAGGTCGACAGTCGAGCGCACAGCCTCATGGCGATTGGCGAGATGTAGTGCCCGATCAATTGCGGCCGGATCTAAATCTGCCACCTCAGCGACGGGCTCAATCGGCCAATCAGCATGAAATGCTTCCGCGAATCCGGGGAACGGCACATGCTGCGGCTCGACCGCACGAGACCGTGGACCGGGCGTTGGAACGTCGATGAAGCCCTTGAGCTTCGCAGACCAGGCGCGAAACCGACGCACGCCATCACTCGTCCCGATCACGCCATAGCGGATCGATTTCACTTGATTCGTGTCGCCCACAGGACCGTAAAGGAAGAGCCCGTCGCGCGGATAGGCGAGCCGCTGCCCGAACCGAAATTCAAGCTGCGGTTCGGGCAGATAGGTGAGACGCGGCTCGAATATCCTACGGCTCGTCGTCTTCCGCGTCCGACGGCGCGTTGAGCCCCTCTTCTTCGAACTCCTCGACTTCTTCATCGTCGCTCGGGTCATCGTCATCCACCTCGGGGGTCTCGGCGTCTAGCGGCATGCTCACTGGCGCCATCCACGTCACAGGGGGTAGCGTGAGAACCAAGGCCTCATCGCT
>MKWE01000011.1 GCA_001899585.1 Rhodospirillales bacterium 70-18 | reverse complement strand
GTCGCCGCTGCAGAAGGCCCGGCCCCGCCCGGTCAGCACCAGGGCGCGGATTTCATGATCGTCTTCCAGCCCGGCCAGGGTTTCGAGAAACACCTTCCGCATCTGGGCCCCCATCACGTTCAGAGGCGGATTGTCGATCTCCAGCACCACGATATGGCGGCCTTCGCGCGCGACATGGATGGTTCCGCTCATTTCGTCTCCTTGGCCTTTGGCGCCGTCACGTTCTAGTTTGGCATGGCGATTCACGCCACCGGACCACACCATGTCGGTCTTCATCAACACCTTCCTGCTGATCTATGCCGGCCTGTTTCCGATCGTGAACCCGATCGGCAATGCGCCGCTGTTCCTGAGCATGACAAGGTGGCAGAGCGATAGCACCCGCGCCCAGCTTGCCCGGCGCGTTGCGGTCAACAGCACCTTCCTTCTGCTCGGCTCGCTGCTGGTCGGTTCGCACCTTCTGGTGTTCTTCGGCATCAGCCTGCCGGTGGTACGGATCGCGGGCGGCCTTGTCGTCACCGCCTTTGCATGGACGATGCTGAATGCGGGCAATACGCCGGACGGCGACGCCAGTGAGAAAAACGGCGTCGATGCGTTCTATCCGCTGACCATGCCGCTGACGGTCGGCCCCGGCTCGATCTCGGTGGCGATCACGCTCGGCAGCCAGCGCCCCGGTTACGCCGGCTGGAGCGACCTTATCCTGATGGGCGGCGCGGCGCTGGCGGGCATTCTCGCCATCGCGGTGTCGATCTATCTCTGTTACCGCTTCGCCAACCGCATTGTCGCGTTTCTGGGTGAGGCCGGCACCAATGTGGTGATGCGGCTTTCAGCCTTCATCCTGTTGTGCATCGGCATTGAAATTCTGTGGAACGGCATTGCCGCCCTGCTTCACCTGAAGGTGTAAGCCGTCACGCGGCTTGCCGTTAGTGTGACAGGTGATGGTTTTCGTTGCCCGCCGCCACGCGCCGCTTTCTTCTGCGCGCACGCAACTCCGAAACCTTGTGGGGTATCGCCACACGGGCCCGCGCATGGCTGAGCGCGCGCAACAGATCCTCGACGTTTTCGCCAAGCGGGGCATGGCGCAGCGCGGCAATGCGGTCCAGTACGCTGTCGCCGCTGCCTCGTTCGAGCGCGACACGGTTGGAGGCGACATCCAACTCCAGACTGATCGGGTGGTGATCCGACGGTCCGCGCGCCAACACCTGCGCATCGTTGCAACGCAGCCCGCGCGCCATGCAGCGGTCCAGCCGGAAAGAAATGATGTTGTGCGCCCGGTGCGTGGTTTCGCGCGGGCCGATATCGCGGAACCCGTCCATCACAATGGGCCCGACCGCATTGTAATCGCCGATCACCGCGGCGGGACCTTCCAGCGTGCGCGCGATGCGCAGCAATTGCAGGCGGTTCAGCACCTGCCCGTGTGACAGATGGACGTTGGCGAATTCGACATCCCCGAAACGGACGATCTGGGCAATGCGCGGCGGCACCCGGCCCGGCATGGTGGAAACCGGAAGCCTGAGCGCCGGTGTCGGCGCCAGCCGATGCGGGCTCCACGCCGCCAGGCCATAGACCCGGCCATCCATCGGCACGCGCTGGACATAACCGTCCACCAGATCGGGCAGGCTCGCGATCTCCTTCGTCGCCTCCTGCATCAGAAGCAGGTCGGGACGATGGCGCGCGATCAGGCGTGCGACATCGGGCACCCCTGCACCGACCAGACGCAGCAAATTCCAGCTAATGACCTTCAAATCATCCGTCTCCGGATTCCCGCCGCGCGAACGGCTGCATAGACACTTATTTAGGCTTTTGGTCCGCGCGATCAAGGCAGCGCGGCAACACGCCTCTGTCTATAGTGGAGAATGGGAACGCATGACTGGCCGGGTGGGCAATGGTGTCTTTTGTGTGGCCGTCGGGGTGGGTTGAGGGTGTGCTCGCCCTCATCCACATCGCCATCGCGGGAACTGTCACCGCCCACGCGCTGCTGCGCAAATATGACTCCCGTGCCGCACTCGGCTGGATCGCGCTGGCCTGGCTGTCGCCGGGGGCCGGCGCCCTTCTCTATTTCCTGTTCGGCATCAACCGGGTGGAGCGGCGCGCGGTCCGCATCGGCCGGCTGGAACGCCAGCGCGCCATTCCACCCGGCGCAACGGCCACGCCGCCGGTATCTTCCAACATCGCAACCCTGGCCCAGATCGGCGGGCGCATCGCGGACGGTCCGCTTCTGCCCGGCAACAACGTCGAACTGCTGCGCGGCGGGCGTGAAGCCTTTCCCCGGATGCTGGCCGCGATCGATGGGGCGAAGAAAAGCATCGCGCTCGCCTCCTACATCTTCCGCGATGACGATACCGGCAGCGCCTTCACCACGGCGCTGATCGCGGCACACAAACGCGGCGTTGCCGTGCGCGTGCTGCTGGACGGCATCGGCAGCGGCTACATCCTGCCCGCACCGTTGCGCCGCATGCTTGCCGCCGGCGTGCCGGCCGAACGCTTCCTCCACACCTGGGTGCCTTGGCGGATGCCGTTCCTGAACATGCGCAACCACAAAAAGCTGCTGATCGTGGATGGTGCCCACGCCTTCACCGGCGGCCTGAACATCGGCAGCGAATATCGTCTCGACCCAACCTGCGAAAAACAGAAACCCGGCAAGGTCGATGATGTGCATGTCCGCCTGGAGGGCCCCGCGGTGCAGCAATTGATGGGCACATTTGCCCGCGACTGGGGCTTCACCACGGGCGAGGCGCTCGACCAGTCCATCTGGTGGCCGCGGCTGACGGAGGCAGGCAGCGTGTTCGCACGCGGCATACCCTCCGGCCCCGATGCCGATCTTTACAAGCTCGAAGCCTTGCTGGGCGCGGCACTGGCGCAGGCGCGGCGGCGCGTGCGCATCGTGACGCCCTATTTCCTGCCCGATCAGCGTCTGCAATTCGCATTGGTGCAGGCGCGCCTGCGCGGGGTGGAGGTGACAATCCTGATCCCCGGCAAATGCGATTTCGCCTTCATGGATTGGGCGATGCGCGCGCATCTGCAATTCCTGCGCAACGCCAATATCGCTTTCCATTTTTCACCGCCGCCATTCGACCATGCCAAGCTGATGACGGTGGACGGGCAATGGAGCCTGATCGGCAGCTCGAACTGGGATGTGCGCAGCCTCAGGCTGAATTTCGAATTCGATCTCGAATGCTATGACGCGGATTTTACCGCGAGGCTCGATGCGCTGATCGACGAACGGCTCGCCAGAAGCCACGCACTCGATCCCGAAAGCCTGCTGGCACGGCCGAAATGGATGCAGCTTCGCGACAGTGCCGCGCGCCTTTTCCTGCCTTATCTTTAGACCGGTTCGTAGAGATCCGCTTATCTTCTGGCCCCGGATGGCAATTCTTGGCACAGTGGTTCCGCCATGATGCGCCCTTTTCTCCTGCGGCCCCGATGGGCAGCCCTTTGG
>MKWE01000010.1 GCA_001899585.1 Rhodospirillales bacterium 70-18 | reverse complement strand
AAGCGCTGCCCCCCCGCCTGAGCGAGGCAGAGCTTGCCCGGCACGAGGCTTTTGTCGCCAAGGAACTCGGCGATAGCGCCCTGTGGGCGGCGCGCTAGCAGATACGGGCACGCAATCGGCTGGCTTGACCGGCACTCGTTAATTGGTTTTCCAAGTGGTGAACTTTGCTGTATGGTTTGCCACATGGAAACCTGTTTGCCGTCACTCGACGCGGCCTTTCACGCTCTGGCGGACCCGACCAGACGGGCAGTCATCAACCGCCTGATGACGAGCCCCGCCCCCGTCAAGGAACTGGCTGAACCTTTCCGTATGGGCCTTCCGGCTTTTCTGAAACATCTGCGGGTGCTTGAGGATAGCGGGCTGATTGCGACGGAGAAAACCGGCCGCATCCGCACCTGCCGGGTCAGGATCGAGCGCCTGACAGAGGCCCGATCCTGGCTGTCCGAGCAACACGCGCTGTGGCAGGCGAGGACGGATCGCCTTGCCGATTACGTCGAAACCCGAATGTCAGGAGACGAAAATGGCGGCTGAGAGTTCCGAACTGACCATCTCGCGCATTATCAACGCCCCGCCGGCGACCGTCTGGAAAGCATGGAGCAGGCCCGAACATCTTGCGAAATGGTGGATACCCGCGCCTGTTGAATGCAAGGTCATCAAACTGGACCTGCGGCCCGGCGGCGGTTTCGAGACGCTGATGCGGGAAGGCGGCGGGGAATTCCAGCCGCATGTCGAAGCCTGTTTTCTTGACGTGGTGCCGGAGCGCCGGATGGTATGGACCACCACCCTGGCGGAGGGCTGGCAACCGATCGAGCCCTGGATGGCGCTGACGGCGATCATCACATTCGAGGCGGAGGGACAGGGCACCCGGTATGCGGCCCGCGTGCTGCACAAAACGCCCGCCGATAGCCGGAAGCACGAAGAACTGGGCTTTCACGAAGGCTGGGGCACCGTCATCGACCAGCTCGCAGCCCATGTCCAGCGCCTGAAATGAACCGGGATTCCCGGCCCGTGGGGACACTGATTCAAGGTCAACCCGAAACCGATTCAGACGCCTGCGGCTGATTCAGACGACGGTCTGGCCGCTCGCCTGCTGCTGCTGGAGTTCGAGCTGCTTGGCGCGGTAGAGGCCGGCGAAGTCGATCGGTTCGATCATCAGGGGCGGCATGCCGCCATCGCGCACCGCATCAGCGACAATGCGCCGCGCAAACGGGAACAGCAGGTGCGGCCCGTCGATCAGCAGCACGCGCTGGATCACGTCTTCGGGCACATTCTGGATCAGGAACAGCCCGGCATAGACCAGTTCCAGCAGGAACATGGGCTTTTCTTCGACCTTGGCCGAGACGCGCAGCTTCAGTTCCACCTCGTAATGCTCGCCTTCGAGCCGCTTGGCCTGAAGGTCGACGCCGAAATCGATCTGCGGGCGGCCGGGTGCGTTGCCCGGTGCGCCGGGATTTTCGAACGACAGGTCGCGGACGAACTGCGCCACCACCTGAACCCGGGGCGCCTGCGGATCGGCACCGTCGCCATTGCCGTTGCTGTGGCCGTTGCCGCCCGGATTGCCGGCAAATCCCTGATCGCTCATGCTGTTCTCGTCCTTGTGGGGGCCCGCGCGCTACCATGGATTGCGGCGCGCTGACAAGCCGCGACATTCGGTCATCGGGGCGTCACCGGCCGGTCATCGGGCCTCAAAGAATTCACATTTGATCCCATATTATAGGCAACGCCGTGCTTGCGCTGGACCCAAAAGGGTGTGTCGGCGTAGGTTAAAGAACCTCTGCGATGGTGCAGGGGCGTCGTTTGCAACATGCCGGACCGCAGTTGATCGAGATTCTGTTTTTCGCGGTTATCGCCGGGGTCATTCTCTTCCGGCTTTATTCCGTTCTTGGCCGCCGCACCGGGCATGAATCCCCGCCGCGCGAACAATACCGGCTGTCCGGCAATACCGGCGAACGCACCGCGGCCAGTTCCGATACCGTGGTGTCGCTGCCTGAGCGCATTGCCAAACGCGCCGACGCAGCGGGCGAACGCCCCGCCGACCCGGTGGCGCGCGGGCTTCTCGACATCAAGCTGGCCGACCGCAAATTCGAGACCGATCATTTCGTGGAAGGCGCGCGCGCGGCTTATGAGATGATCGTGACGGCCTTCGCCAAGGGCGACCGCGATACCTTGCGCGGGCTTCTGAGCAACGATGTCTACGACGCTTTCGATGGCGTGATCCGCGGCCGGGAAGAGCGGAACGAGAAGGTGGAATTCACCTTTGTCGGGTTCACCAGCAGCCGTGTTGTCGGCGCCGTCTGCAAGGGCCGCAGCGCCGAGATCACGGTGTCGTTCGACGCCAAATATGTTTCCGCCACCAGCCAGAAGGACGGCGATGTGGTGGAGGGCGATCCCTCGGCCGTGCGCGATGTCACCGATGTCTGGACCTTCGGGCGCGATCTCGGTTCGCGCGATCCCAACTGGACGCTGATCGCCACCACGGGCGAAGAATCCTGAACCGGGTTGTCACGGGGGATGGCGCGGTCCGGCAAAACGCCATCGCCTGACAAAGCTTCCCGTCGGCGGAGTCTCCGGCCGCTGGCTGCGCTGACGCTGCTCGCCGGCCTGTCCGTTCTCCAGAGCTGCGCACTACAGCCCGAAATACCACCCGCCAAAGTGCCGGCCGCAAACGGGCCGCTGGCAAATGCACAACTGGCAAACGCACCACTCACCTTCGCGCAATTGTCCCACTGGACCGATGGCGACCCAAGGCCCGCTTTTACGGCATTCCGCCAATCCTGCACCGCCTTGCTGGCGGGAGAGGCGGCAGAGCGCGATGCGATGGAAACGGCGCTGGCCGGCATTTGTGCCGAAGCACCGCAACGGGCGGCCACGGCGGAAGACGCGCGCATGTTTTTCGAACGCCATTTCCGGCCACAGGCGGTGGCACCTGATGCAGGGCCGGGGCTTTTCACCGGCTATTACGAACCGGAAATCGCCGCCAGCCGCACGCGCCACGGCCCGTATCAGACACCGGCCTATGGCATGCCGGACGATCTCGTCCGGGCCGATCTCGGTTTATTCAATCCGGCCCTGAAGGGCGAACAGATCGCGGGCCGCGTGGTGAAAGGGCGCCTGCTGCCTTATGCCGGCCGCGCGGAAATCGAAACGCATGGTCTGAAGGAAGCCCGGCCTCTGTTCTATGTCAAAGATCCGGTGGCGCTGTTTTTTCTGCAGGTGCAGGGGTCGGGCCGCCTCGTCTTCGACGACGGCAGCAAAGCGCGCGCGGTTTATGCGGCGAAGAACGGTCGCCCTTACACCGCGATCGGGCGCACACTGATTGAGAGGGGCGCACTGAAGAAAGAGGACGTTTCGCTTCAGACCATCCGGGCCTGGCTGCATGCCCACCCCGATCAGGCGAACGCCGTGATGCA
>MKWE01000009.1:263667-323889 GCA_001899585.1 Rhodospirillales bacterium 70-18 | reverse complement strand
CGGGGTCCCTTTTGCGTGCCGATTGACACCCGTTGCAGGGGCGCAGCGCCGGAATACTGGTGCCGGACAGTGCGGCGCCAGGTCGAGCGGGCGGCGGGTTGATGCTGGAGGCAGTCGCACGACCCTACAAGGTGAAGCAGCCTGATGGCGGGACTATCGAGATGCGGGTCGTCACAGTGCTGCTCGTCAACCGCCGGCCGTTGCTCGGCAATCGTGCCACCGACCTGACTGCGGCGTTCCAAGTGCGACTCGATGTCGGCTGTGAGGCCGGGCTACTGCCGCGTGCGGATTTGTCGGCGGTGGACGACGACGATTTTGACCGGCGGCTGGCCGATCTGCAGTACCGCGATGTGGTGGAATACGCCGTCGGACATACGACCTCGGCGGGTTGGGAGGCGGGCAACGCGGTGCACCGGGCCTGGACCGACCCGCTTCCGATGTCAGAAGTGGAGCGCATCGCCCCAAATACCGGGATCGGCAGCGTGGTGTGGAGCATGGAGGCGCTCGCCGAAGCCGCCGTGGATGCCGAAGTGTTGCAGGCGGCGCTAGTGGAGCTGCCCGAGAGTTACGCGGCCTGGATCGCGGAGCAGAGCGTTACGATCCCCTCCATCGCTGGCGCGCGCCGGCAAGAGGTGGCCGAGATACTGATCACTCGGATGTCGGTCGTGCGCGATCGGATTGCTGCCGGCATCGCCCTGCTGAACCGCGATCCCGTGGCGCGAAGGGCCTTCGCTGCGATGAACGAAGCCGTCGCGCGCGCGGCACGGCGGCGCAATGCCGGACCAACTGGCGATCCAGCAGCCCAACCTGCGCCAGCATGGCGACCATTCCAGCTGGCGTTCATCCTACTCAACCTGGATGGCCTGACCGACAAGGCGCACGATGATCGCGAGGTGGTGGATCTGCTGTTCTTCCCCACCGGCGGCGGCAAGACGGAGGCCTACCTGGGCCTCGCCGCCTACAGCATCGCCCATCGCCGTCTGACGACTGGCGGCCTGCTCGGTGCCGGAGTGGCGGTGCTGATGCGCTACACACTACGTCTTCTGACGCTCGACCAGCTCGCCCGCGCGGCCGGTGTGGTGTGCGCTCTCGAGTTGATGCGTGGCGAGGCTGCCTGGCAGGGGGGTGGCAAGCGGCTGTTGGGTGATTGGCCGATCGAGATTGGCTTGTGGGTCGGCTCGGCGGCGAGTCCCAACCGGCTGGGCGGAAAGGGCAACCCCAATCCCGATACCGCGGTAGTACGGGTGCGGCGGTTCAAGAAAGACGGCAGGGAAGCGCCGGCACCTCTGAAAGCCTGTCCGTGGTGTGCCACGCCGTTCGACCGTAACAGCTTCGCCTGCACGCCCAATGACATGGCGCCGAAGAACCTCGAGATACGTTGCGCCAATGCAAGTTGCGACTTTACGGGCGACCGCCCGCTGCCAGTGCTGACAGTGGACGAGGCGATCTATCGGCGCCTGCCGGCCTTCCTGATCGCGACGGTGGACAAGTTCGCCGGGTTGCCATGGCTCGGCGAGGCGGGGGCGTTCTTCGGCCATGTGAACCGCGCCGACGAATGGGGATTCTATGGGGCCAACGATGCGCGCTCGGACGGGCAGAGGTTGTGGAATGGGGCGGTGCTCGATCCGCCGGACCTCATCGTCCAGGACGAGTTGCACCTGATTAGCGGCCCGCTTGGCACCGTGGCAGGGCTGTACGAAACGGCGCTCGATCAACTGGCGACGCGGACCTTCGCGGGAAAACGACTGCGCCCGAAGATCGTGGCATCGACGGCGACGGTCCGGCGTGCCGATACGCAGATCAAGGCGCTGTTCGACCGGCAGGCGACGCAGGTTTTCCCGGCGCCAGGCCCGGATCGGCGTGACAGCTTCTTCGCTATCACCGAGCCGCCGGAGCAGTCACCTGCGCGCTGGTATGTGGGCCTGGCAGCGCAGGGGAAGGGGCCGAAACTTATCTTCCTTCGTGCGTTGACGACACTGCTGGCCGCCGGCATGGCGGCGCAGGGCGAGGCGGGCGTGGCGGCGGACCCGTATATGACAGCGGTCTGCTATTTCAACGCGCTGCGCGAACTCGGTGGCGCTAGGCGCATCGTTGAGGACGAGGTGCGTACCAGGCTACGGGAATATGGCAGCAAGCGACGGCGGCTTGATCCAGCCGATGCGCCGTTTGCAGACCGGCGGCTGCGTGCCGAGGACAGTATCATCGAACTAACCTCGCGCGTGTCCACGGACCAGGTGGCTGTGGCGAAAGCCGCCTTGGAACAGGCGTGCGACGGCGTGGCGATCGGCGTTGATGTGGCGCTGGCAACCAACATGATCTCGGTCGGGTTGGACATCACACGGCTGGGCCTGATGCTGGTGCAAGGGCAACCGAAGACGGCGGCGGAATACATCCAGGCGACCAGCCGCGTCGGTCGTGACAAGGACAAGCCCGGGCTGGTTCTGGCGGTCCTCAACATTCACAAGCCGCGCGACCGGTTGCACTACGAGCGGTTCCGGCAGTTCCATTCCTGTTTCTATCGAGCGGTTGAGGCGACCAGTGTGACACCTTGGGCAGCCCGGGCGCTCGATCGTGCGCTGGCCGCGGTAGTGGTCTCGTTGGCCCGACACATGCTGCCGGAGATGACGCATGGCGCCGCGGTGCGGCACCTCGCGGATCATCCGGACCTACAGGCAAAGGTGCGTCAGACAATTCTGGATCGTGCGCCAGAGCATGGAGTTGCAGGCCGCAAAGCGGCTCTCGGCGCGGCGGTGGATCGGTTGCTTGCCGGTTGGATCGAGATGGCTCAGGAGCAGACGGCGACGGGTGGCGACTTCTACTACGGGCCTGCGACCCATGCGCTGCTGCACGACCCACTCGACCCGAAGTTGAGCAACCTCGATCCGATGTACAGGTTGTTTGTCGCCGGAAGATCCATGCGTGACGTAGAAGCCACCGTGCCGCTCGATATCCGCCAGCCGAATGGCGCTCCGCTGAACCGGACTTGAGGGAGCCTTCTATGGCCAAGGACCTTTTACGCCAGAGCCAGATCGTCGGCCTGTTCGGGCCTGGGGCAATGCTCGATCTTCCAGAGCGTTCGGTGATCGTGTCCTCGGTCGACGATTGGGCCATGCGAGGGCCGAATGCTTTCCGCACGATTGACGAGCCACGCTTGTCTGACATGCTGCGTGAGCGTTTGACGGCGGATGGACGGTGGATCGAGGGGCGCGCGCTGAACCTGCGCACACCGCCGATCGGCAGCACTGATCCACGTCAGTCCTCGCCGCAAATCCAGGTGCGAGCGTTTCCGGCCTGGCTGACGTGCGACGACCCCAGCCCCCAAGACGCCCGCCGCCGGCGAATGGTCCGATGGACAGAGCTCGACCCCCAGCGGCGGATGCACTGGCAGGATGACGCTGGTAAACGCCAACAGGCGACGCCAATTCGCTTCGTTTGCGGATGCAAGAAAGGACATCTTCAGGATATTGAGTGGAAACAAGTAATACATGGCGCCACTATCTGCGCTGAACCGATGTGGCTGGAGGAGAGTGGCACCAGCGCCGAGGCCCGAGACGCGCGCATACGGTGCGGGTGCAACAAGTCCATTACGCTCGACGAATTGTTTATCAAGGGGCGCTTGGGGAGCTGCCGCGGGTTCCGTCCATGGATCGGCGACCGAGACGACGGCTGTACCGAGTTGCTCCGATTGCTGACGCGGAGCGCAACCAACACCTATTTTCCGCAGGTTGCCACGGTCATCTCGCTACCTGTCGCCGAGGATGAGCTTACACGGCGGGTGTCCGAGGTGATGGGATTCATGACGGCTGCCACCAGTCCGGCGATCATTGCAATCCTCCGTACTGCAAATCCCCAAATTGCCGAGAACCTCAGGGGCTACAGTGACGAGGAAGCGTTCGCCCGATTACAGCAGCTCCGCGATGGTGCAACAGCTGCTGCGTCCAAGGATCCACGAGTGGCAGAATTCGAACTGCTGGCGAGTGGTCGGCAGCTCATTGGCGAGAACAGCAGCAGCGCTCGGTTGCACGCCGAGACATTGGATCGAGACGTCTGGGACCCTGAAGGGGATCCGCTATGTGCCGGCATCGCCTCGCTGATTGCTGTGCATCGGCTACGCGAAGTCTCCTGCCTTTACGGCTTCACCCGCTTTGAGCCGGCACCGTTGGTCGAGGATGATCTTGAGGATGTGGGGCTTGCCGTCGAAGGTGCGCCACTCGGCATCAACAACGATTGGCTGCCGGCGATCGAGCGATTTGGCGAGGGATTGTTTCTCCGAATTGATCCTACGGCCCTCTCTGAATGGCTGGAGCGTCCGGCGACTCGCCTCCGCCTGGCCACCTTGCAAGTCGGGGCGGCACACTGGATTGCTGAGACCAAGAGGAACATCGGCACACGCCACGGCGGCCAGTATCTGCTCGCCCATAGCTTGGCGCACGTGCTGATGACCGAAATCGCGTTGGATTGCGGCTATCCCGCCAGCGCCCTGAGTGAACGGATCTACGCCCTGCCGTCCGTCGGTGCCGATCCATCCGGCCGCGTCGGCATCCTAATCTATACAGCCACCGCAGGCAGTCAGGGGACCCTCGGCGGCCTGGTCGAGGTATCTGGCCGGTTCACACACGTGCTCCGTGCCGCCCTCACCAAACTGCTCGTCTGCTCCGGGGATCCCGTTTGCGCCGATCACGACCCAACACGCCGGATCGACGATCGAGCTCTGCATGGAGCGGCATGCCACGGCTGTCTGTTGGTCGCGGAAACGAGTTGCGAGGCGCGAAACCTGCATCTCGATCGGGCGTTGCTAGTTGAGACAATGGCTACCTCGGGCGCAGGTTTCTTCAACATCTAAAAGACAACGGGCTGTTGGAACCAAAAAATTCACTCGCTTCCCCCGATGCCCAAGCAATCGGAACTCCAACTCAGTGTGCGAAAGCGCACCATTAAAGCGTTCTATTTCAATGCACTCCGACCTGGGACCAAAAGTACCGTAGTCCCAGGTCGCGGAGAGAATCGACCCTTCGGAGAGAGATTCCGCCGCTCGTTGCAATTCCGCAGCCCCAGGTCATCCCCCCAAAGTCGCAGGAAACCTGCGCCTCCCACGCCCGCCTCCCCGAGGGGAGAGCGGTTCCCCAGAAAGCTAATGGTGTCCGCGGCGGGATTCGAACCCACGGCCCCAGGATTCATCCCACTTCGGCTTTCGCCGCCGCCCGCCAGGCGATCCCGGCTGGGCGTTCGTGGTCTGGACTGTCCCTTCACCATGGGCCGAAGCCGTTAGGTGCCGCCCATCCAGTCTCTACACCTTCCCCGCCTTTCGGCCGGGGCTTGGCTCGGGATCGGCAAGGCGCGAGTGCACCGTAGCGTTCCCCGACTTTGAGCGGATCCACCGCGTCGTTTCCGTGCGCGGCGCCCAGTTCTGCAACAAGGAATCCTGTGCTCTATCCTGCTGAGCTACGCGGACAACCGCCCCCGTATAGCCCGGCACCGCATGGCCGGGAACCCCCGATCAGCCGCCGCGCCGGGCCATCGCATCCAGCACCGCCGCGCGCACCATCTCCGGCTGATCGGCCAGCGCGGCGGACAGCGCCCCCAACCGCCCGCGCAGCGCATACACCTGGTCCAGCAGCGCCAGCACCAGCCCGACGGTTTCGGCATCCACAGCCATCGCCCGCCGCAAATCATGCACCAGCCGTACCCGCGCCACATCGATCGCCTGGAATACCAACGCGTCCCCATCCGGTTCGGCGCGCACCCAACCCTGCGCCACCCAATCGGCGAGTTCCACCGGATCGAGGTCGGTGAACAGCAGGCAGACCGCCTCCAGCCGCATCACGGCACCATGTCCTTGCGCGGATCAAACGGGTGTTGCGGCTTCCAGTCCTGCAGGAACGCCGCCAGCTCGGACTCCGGCTCCGGCGGCAGCACCACCTGCAACACAACGTATTGATGCCCCTCGCCGATGCCACGCCCCTTCAACCGCAACCGCGTGCCGCTGCGCGCGCCGGGCGGGATCTTCAGGTTGATCGGCCCGCTGATCGTCGGCACCGGCACGCTGGCGCCCAGCACCGCCTCCTGCAATGTTACCGGCAGGTCCAGCACCACGTCGTCGCCCTCGCGGCGGAACAGCTTGTGCAGCGCCACCCCCACCTCGATCAACGCGTCCCCGGCCGGCCCGCCGCCCAGGCCCGGCATGCCCTGGCCGCGCAACCGCAACACCTGGCCGTCGCGGTGGCCGGGAGGGATGGTCACGTCCAGCGTCCGCCCGTCCGGCAGGTTTAGCCGGCGCACCGCGCCCTTGGCGGCATCGAGGAACGACACGGTCAGCGTGTAATGCGCGTCCGCCCCGCGCATGCGCATACCGGCCTGGCGCCCACCGCCCTGGCGGGCACGGAATGCCGCGCCCAGCAGCTCCTCAAGATCCTCGGTCGCGAACGCGCCATCGCCGCCATAGCGGGCATGGCCGGGCTGGTCCTGGAAATCGCGATAGAAGCCGCGCTGCGGCGGCGCCTCGTTGCCGGCCGCGTCGATCTCGCCGCGGTCGAACCGGGCCCGCTTCTCCGGGTCCGACAATATCTCGTTGGCGGCGCTGATCGCCTTGAACGTCTCCGCCGCCTCCGGTTTGCCGGGGTTCAGGTCGGGATGGTGGCGCTTGGCCAGCCGCCGATAGGCGCTGCGTATCGCCTCTGCGGTGGCGGTGGGCTCCAGGCCTAGCACTTCGTATGGGTTCTTCATCTTCGCCCACATTACTCCGCCGCGCCCCCGCATTGCCAGCCCGCGAAACGCCGGCCTACCCTGCCCCGCAACGTCCGCCGCATCCAAGGAGCCCCCGAATGGCCCGCACCGTCGCCCGCCTGCTCGCCGAGAGCCTGGAAGCGCACGACATCGACCTGATCTATTGCGTCCCCGGCGAGAGCTATCTGGGCCTGACCGACGCGCTGTCGGACATGAACACCATCCGTCTGATCGTCTGCCGCCACGAGGGCGGGGCCGCCTTCATGGCGGTGGCCGACGGGCGCATGCGCGGCCGCGCCGGCGTCTGCGTGGTGTCGCGCGGCCCCGGCCTGTCCAACGCCATGGTCGGGCTGCACACCGCCTTCCACGACGCGACACCGATGGTGCTGCTGGTCGGCCAGGTGGAGCGGCGCGACATCGGTCGCATGGCCTTGCAGGAACAGAACTATTCCCGCCTGCTGTCGGACGTCACCAAGGCGGTGATCGAGGTGGGCGAGCCGGAAATGGCTTCCGAGGCCCTGGCCCGCGCCTTCCACCTGGCCGAAAGCGGCACCCCCGGCCCGGTCGCCGTCATCCTGCCGGAGGACCTGTTCAACGAGCCGGTCGCCCTCCCGGTCGATGCCCCTCGCCCGCGCGCCCGCTCCGGCCCGGTCGCCGAGGATCTCGACCGGCTGGCCGCGATGCTGGACGCCGCCGAGCGTCCGCTGGTCTGGGTCGGCGGCGCCATGGCCAACGCCGCGCTGCACGACCCGGCCGCCCTGGCTGATCTGCGCACGCTGGCCGAGCAGTGGATGCTGCCGGTCAGTCCCACCCACCGCCGGCCGCATCTGTTCGACAGCACCCATCCCAATTACGGCGGCTACCTCGGCATCCGCATCCCCGCCCCGCAGATCGTCGAGATGAAGCGCGCCGACCTGCTGGTCTGCCTGGGCGAACGGCTGACCGACAGCGTCAGCCAGTCCTACAGCTTCCCCACCGCGCCGCAGCCGCAACTGAAGCTGGTGCATGTCTGGCCGGACGCCGACGAGGTGGGCCGGGTGTTCCGCCCGGATCTCGGCATCGCCGCCGACCCGCATGCGGTGGTGCGCGCCCTGCTGGCTCGCGGCGCGCCGGCCGGGGCGGCGCGGCGGCAAGGCTGGGTGGCCGGCCTGCACGCCATCCACAGCGGCCTGATGGCGCCAAGCTGGGAACCCACCACCGACGGCGTGAACTTCGCCGCGGTGGTGTGCGAGGTGGCCAGGCACCTGGCGCCGGACGCCGCCATCACCTCCGACGCCGGCAATTTCAGCAGCTTCGTGCACCGCTACCTGCCGTTCGGCCCCGGCCAGGTGTTCCTCTCCTCGGTGGTCGGCGCGATGGGCGCCGCGGTGCCGATGGCGGTCGCCGCCGGGCTGCGCCGCCCGGGCCGGCAGGCGGTGGCGTTCCTGGGCGACGGCGGCGCGCTGATGACCGGCAATGAGCTGGCCACCGCGCGGCTGTTCGGCGCCACCCCGATCGTCATCATTTCGGACAACCGCACCTATGGCACCATCAGCATGCACCACGTCATGCGCTATCCCGGCCGCCCCTATGAGGCGGCGACGCGCCTGCAGAACCCCGATTTCGCGCTGTGGGCGCAATCCTTCGGCGCCGAGGGCCTGACCATCCGTAGCGAGGCCGATGTCGCCCCGGTGATCGCCCGTGCCTTCGCCGTGCCAGACCGCCCGGTGGTGGTGCATGTGCACAGTTCCGCCGAGCAGATGAGCGCCTGGCGCCGCCGAAGCTGACACCGGCGGTCCGGCCTCAAGGCAAGCAAGGCCGGACTCCGCCCGTCAGGGCAGGGCGGGCGTCGGCGCCGGCGCCGGCTCGTAGCAGCGGAAGGTGTTGCGGCCCTCGCGCTTGGCCGCATACAGCGCCGCGTCGGCATGGCGCAGCAGCGTCTCGGCGTCCAGCCCGTCAGTGGGGTACCAGGCGATACCGATCGACACCCCCACCGCCGCCGGCAGGCCCCCGACCTGAAACGGGACGGTGATCACCTCCAGCAGCCGCCGCGCCAGCGCCAGCGTGCCGGCCTGCCCGTCGGCGGCGGGCTGGATGATGGCGAATTCGTCGCCGCCCATGCGCGCCACCGTATCGCTCTCGCGCACCACCGCGCGCATCCGCTGCGCCACCTCGGCCAGTAGCGCGTCGCCCACCGCGTGGCCGTGCGCGTCGTTCACCTGCTTGAAGTAGTCCAGGTCCAGATACAGCAGCGCCACCCCCAGCCCGTCGCGTGCCGCCTCCGTCAGCGCCCGATGCAGGATCTGGTTGAACGCCACCCGGTTGGCCAGTTGCGTCAGGTCGTCATGGTGGGCGACATGGCGGATGCGGTCCTCGGCGTTGCGCCGGCTGGTGATGTCCGTATAGGTGCGCACCACGCCGCCGCCTTCCTGGGGGACGGTGCGCACCTCGATCACCCGCCCGTCCGGGCGCCGCCGCTCATAGACGGGCGGCCCGTCCAGCAGCGCCGCGGCGCGGATGAACGTCTGCAACTCCATGTCGGCACGGGCGAACTCGCCGGTGCGCCACTGGTATTCCAGCACCTCCTCGAACAGCGGCTGGCGAGCCAGCAACTCGGGCGGCAGTTCCAGAACCTCCATCGCCTGGCGGTTGCACACCGCCACCCGCCGGTCCGCGTCGATCATCATCAGGCCCTGGTCCATGCTGTTCAGGATGGTCTCCAGCACCTTCCTCTGCCCGGCCAGCGCCTGCCGCCCGGCCTCCAGCTCCGCATTGGCGCGCAGCAACGTGGCACGCGCCTCGTCCTGGCGGGCCACCTGCCGGCGCAGCGCCAGCAGCAACACCACGCCCGCCAGCAGCAGCACCGCGGTCACGCCGGCGATCATGCTGGCCTGCTGCTGCCAGCGCGCCAGTATGGTCGCCTCCGTCATCGCCAGATCGACCACCAGCGGATACTCGCCCACCGGGCGCACCGCGACATGGCGCGTCACTTTGTCGAACACCCCATCCGAGCGGTAGAAGCCACCGCCGGCCGCCACCTGTCGGTACCACGGCGACCCCGCCGGCATCACCAGCCCGGCCCGCGCCGTGGTGTCCGGGTAGCGCGTCAGCACGATGCCGTCGCTGCGCAACAGCAGGAACGAGCCGCCCGCCGGCAGCAGCACCGAATCCATCATCTTCCGGAACGACTGCAGCGGCACACCGGCCATCAGCACGCCGGCAAAGCTGCCGTCCGGCTGCTCCAGCCGCCGCGCCAGGAATATCTCCCACGTTCCGTTGGCGCGGTTGGCCACCGGCCGGCTGATGAACAACGCATGCTCGGGCGTGGTCGACAGATGGATGAAATAGTCGCGGTCGGCCAGCCCGATCGTCGGCACCGGCCAGGAGCGCGAGAAATTCAGCAACCGCCCATCGGCGCCCACCACGGTCAGTGTATCCACCTGCGGCAGCCGGCGGGCACGCTCCACCAGCAGGTCGTGCAGCGCCCGCGAACCCAGGCTCGCCGGATCCAGGCTCAGCGGATCGCCGATACCCGGCGCCGAGACCCGCTCCTGCAACTCATGCAGCGTGTTGTCCACCGCCTGCACCGTGCGCGCCACCTGCCCGGCCAGCGCGTTGCCCAGGTTGCCGGCGTTCATCCGCGCATCCGCCAGCGCGTCCATGCGCAACTGCCACACCGTCAGCGCGATCGCCAGCGCGGCCATCGCCAGCACCAGCAGGCCCACGGGCATGATCCGGCGGCCAAACCGCTGGTCGGCGCTCAATGGCGGGGTCGCTGGGCCGCCGGCAAGCATGCGCGAATCTCCCTCGGCGCCCGACACCATAGCAGCCCCGAGCGTATCGCCCTTGTCAAGCACGGCGTGCTCAGCAGCCCATGCGGGCGGCTAGGTCGATGATGTCCTCGGCCACCACGTCCCAGGCCTCCTCGGCCCGGAAGTCGCGCGTCTGGTGTGGCCCGTATTCGGTCGGCCGGGCGAAGAACGCCGTCTTCAGCCCGCAGGCGCGGGCCGCGCGCAGGTCGCCGTTATGGGCGGCGGCCATCATCACCTGCTCCGGGCGCAGCCCCAGCAGGGCGGCGGCGCCCAGATAGGTCTCGGGGTCCGGCTTGTAATGGCGGAACAATTCGGCCGCGCACACCATGTCCCACGGCAGCCCCGCCGCCTTGGCCATGTTCACCAGCAGCGCCACGTTGCCGTTGGACAGCGGCGCGATCACGTAGCGGGCCTTCAGCCGGGTCAGCCCGGCCACGGAATCCGGCCAGGGCCGCAGCCGGTGCCAGCCCAGGTTGATATGGTCGAGATCGGCCTCTGACAACCCGGCGATGCCGAATTGCGCCACCAGCCGCGCCAGCGTGGCGCGATGCAGGTCGTCCAGCTTCGTCCACGGCCGCTCGCCGCGCCGTACTTCGTCCATCGAGGGGGCGTAGGCGGCCCGCCAGGCGTCGACCAACCTCACCCAGTCCGCCACGATGCCGCGCCCGGCCGCCCAGGCCGAGAGGTCGGCGATTAGGCTGGTGCGCCAGTCGACCACGCTGCCGAAGGTGTCGAACAGAATGGCCTTCACGCCGTCGAGGCTGTTTTGCATCCCGTCAGTTTTGCGTGAATGGCCCGTCGCGCACAAGTCGGTCATATGGGGGATGCTGCGGCGCTCACCCGTTCGTCCCGCTGCCCCAGGCCGGTGGTGGCTTGGCAGCCGGTGGGCTGGCGGCGGGCGGTTTGGCGGCGGGCGGTTTGGTCGCCGACGGGTCGGTCGTGGGCGGCTTGGCGGGCGCGGGGCTGGCGGCCGGCGGGCGGGCGGGTGCCGCGTCGAAAATGCCGAACAACCCGCGCAGGAATCCCGGCGTGACCGCCGAGAGCGGGTTGACCCCCACCGAGGGGTCAGCGAACGGCCCGTTCACCCAGTAGCTCAGCGCGAACAGCCCGCCACCGCGTTCCGGGCTCAGCAACGGGCCGATCAGCGGCAGCCGGCCCAGCAGGGAGTTCAGGAAATACGCCGGCACCACGGTGCCCGTCACATCGGCCGTCTGGCGCGCCGTGTCCAGCCGCCCCTTGGCGGTCAGGCCCAGCGAGGAATTATAGGTGCGTGCCTGCATCAGCTCCAGCGTGTCGCCGGTCAGCCGGAACGGCGCCACCAGTTCGGCGAACGCCATGTCGCGGCCCTCCAGCGCCGCCACGATGCCGTACACCGACAGCGCCTGCAGCAGCTTGGCCACCACCGGCGCGTCGTGCAGGCGGTAGTCGGTGATGTGCGCCACGCCGGACAGCGGATGGTCCGCCCGCGTGTCGTCATAGGTGCCGGACAGCGTCATCCGCCCGCCCACCATGTCCGGCAGCCCCACCAGCGCGCGCAGCAGGCCGCCGGCATCCGCCGCCGTGCCAGCCAGCACCCGCCCCCCGCTTGCCGTGCCGCCGGCGCCCGGCGTGATGGTCAGGCTGAACGGCCCGCCCGGCACGCCGGCCACCGGCAGGGTGCTGCCGGTCACCCGGCCCTGGCGCAACACGCGGCCGTCGCTCTCGCCCTGCGCCGCCACGCCGGTCAGCACGCCGCCATCGCCGAACAGCACCCGCGCGAAGCGGGCATCCACCTTCCAGGCCGGCCCCACCTTGCCGTCGTCCGGCGCGGATTGGCGGGCAGCACGGCCGAACGCGCCGGCGGCGTCCAGGCTCGGCCCGGCGAGCGTCGCCACCCAGGGCGCGCCCGGCTGCGCCGGCCAGGCGACCTCGCCGCTAGCATCGGTCACCGACGCGCCCCCCGGTGGCCCCAGCGCCAGGCGCTGCAATTGCAGCCGGCGCGGCTTGCCGCCGGCGAAATCCAGCCGCCCCTGCAGGTCCAGCCCCGAGCCCTGGGCGCGCAGCCCCTCCACGGCGGTTATCCGGCCCTGGCGCAGCAGCACCCGCGCCTCCACCCGCGCCGACTGCCCCGCCGGCTTGGTCCAGTGCAGCCGCCCCAGGTCCAGCTCGGCCGCCGCCAGGTCGCCGGCCACCGCCAGCGTCTCCGCCCCGTCGCGGCGGTCGGTCAACGTCGCCTGTACCCCCACCGCGCCGGTCAGCACGTCCGGCACCGCCAGCCCCAGCTGCTCGAGCTGGGCGGCGTCGGCGGTGCCGGAGACGGCGACGGTCTGGATCACCTGCGCCGGCCCGCCGTCGCGGAAATCCATTTCCACGCGCAGCTGCGAGGCGATGCCGCCCAGCACCCCGGTGCCCTGGATGGTCAACCCGTCATTGCCCGCGTCCAGGTCCAGCATGCCGTGGTCCAGGTCGTGCCCGGCCGCCACCCCGCCCAGATGCAGGTCGGTCAGCCGCCCCTGGGCGTGGATGCGCAGCTCGTCCAGGCTCAGGTCGTCCTTCAGCGGCAGCGCCATCACGCTGATCCGCCCGGCCACCTGCCCCGACGGGTCGCGCATCGGGATCGGCCGGCGGCTCAGCAGCTGGATGCGCGGATGGCTCAGCACCGCCAGCAGGTCGGACACCGGGCCGGCGATCTCGCCATCGATATCGGCGAACTGGTGGTCGCCGGACAGCCCGCTCAGCACCACCTGCGCGCCGGTCACCGCCAGGGCGCCGCCGGCCTGCCGGCCCGACAGCACGTCGATGCGCAGCGCATCCGGGGACAGCACGCTCAGCCGCGCCTCGGCATGCTCCACCGGCGGCACCGGGCGCAGCCAATGCACCGTCACGTCCCGCCCCACGGCGCCGCCCTCGATATAGGTCACCGTCGCGGTGGAGAAATCCTCCGGCGCGCGCAGAGCCAGGCCGACGTGCAGATTGCTGACTTGGCCCGCGGTGATGTTCTCGCTGATCCACGGCCGCGTGCCCGGTCCGCCCACGCCCACCGGCCACAGCGCCGGCAGGTCGGTGAAATCCACATGGTCCAGCGCCAGCGACACCGCCGCGTCCACCTGCCCGCCGGCGCGGCGCACATGCAGCCAGCCGGTCACCCGCGTGCGCGGCCGGTCGAGCGCCGGTGACACGTCCAGCCGCAGGATGCGCAGGTCGAACTCCGCCAGCGAGCCCTCGCCCACCAGCGTGGCGCCGCGCAACGGCATCACCCCCGCGCCGACATGCACCGTGCCCGGCCCGATCTCGGCGGTCAGTTGCACCCGTGGCGCGGCCAGCGTGGTGTCGATGTCGCCCGACAGGTCCAGCGTCAGCAGCGCGTCCAGCGCCGCCAGCGGCGCCAGGCTTGGCACCGCCCGCGCCAGCGCCGCCGGCACCATCGGCGGCAGCGCGGCGTGGAAGCTGATGCGCGGCAGCGCCGTCCGCGGCGCCCCGGCCTCAGCAGGCGGCAACGTGGCGGTCGCGGTGAATTTCAGCACCTGCCCGCCCAGGTCGAGATCGACCGCCGCCGTGCCGTCCATGCCGCCGCCCGGCCGCCGCCGCAGGTCCAGCGCCGCGCGCGGCATGTGCCAGACGACATCGAACTGGCGGTCCACCAGCCGGATCGCCGCCTCGCGCAGCCGCACCCGGCGCAGCGCGCTCAGCACCGAGGCGCCCAGGCCCAACCGGTCCACCGGCCGCGCCATCTCCGCCAGCACCTCGGCCAGCAGCGCCGCCCCCGCCCCCTCCCCGGCGCCCGCCGGCGCCGCCTGGCTGGCCAGATCCAGCGCCGCCGAACCATCGGCCCGCCGCCAGGCGCGCAGCTGCAACCCGTCGATATCGATCGCGCGCGGCCGGAGCTGCCCGCGCAGCAGCGCCAGGAACGACAGCGACACATCCAGCGACGGCGCGCGCAGGATGCGCCCGCCGTTGGAATCCAGCAGCGTCACGTCGCGCAGCTGGATGTCCACCGGCCGGTCCACCCGCTCGCCCAGCCCCTCCCAGGCCAGCGCGGCGCCGCCCACGGTCAGCCGGTAGCCGCTGCCTTCCACCGCCGCCGCGAGCCGGGGCACCAGCCAGGGCAGTTCCAGCGGCCCTTGCGACAGCCGCCACGACAGCCCGGCCAGCCCGGCCGCCGCCAGCACCACCAGCGCCAGCGCCACCTGCAGCAGCCGGTGCAGCAGCCGCCCGGCATGGCGCATCCCTTGACCGGCGGCGGCCCTCATGGCCAGCCTTGCGCATCATGTCGCACGCCGCACAGCCCACCGCGTTCCGCCTGCCCGCCACCTGGCCCGCCCCCGCCGACCCCGGGGGTGCCGAGCGCCTGCTGGACCGTTTCGCCGAACTCGGACGCCCGGAAGCGGCCCTGGCGCGCAAGCCGGCGGTGGCCGCCATGCTGCGCTGCCTGGGCGGCAACGCACCCTACCTGGCCGACCTCGCGCTGCGCGAAGCCGCCAGCCTGCGCCGGCTGGTGCAGGCCGGGCCGGATGCGGTGGTGGACGCCGCCATGGCCGAACTGGCCGCCACCCCCGCCACCGCCGCGCGCCCCCGCCTCGCCGCCGCCCTGCGCCAGGCCAAGCGCCGCGTGGCGCTGGCCGTCGCGGTGGCCGATATCGGTGGCCTCTGGGCGCTGGACCGCGTCACCGCCGCGCTGTCCGACCTCGCCGAGGCCACCCTTTCGCTCGCCGTTGCCCACCTGCTGCGCGCCGCCCACGACGCGGGCGAACTGCGCCTGCCGCACCCAGACGATCCGGCGCGGGAGAGCGGCTTCACCGTGCTCGGCATGGGCAAGCTGGGCGCGCGCGAGTTGAACTATTCCAGCGATGTCGACCTCGTGCTCCTGCAGGACCCCGAATCCGGAGTCTACCCGGGCGAGGAGCCACGGGCCTTCTATACCCGCTTGGCGCGCAATCTTGTCACTTTGATGGATGCGCGCGACGCTGACGGATATGTGTTCCGCACCGATTTGCGCCTGCGCCCCGACCCGGCCGCCACCCCGCCCTGCATCGCCCTGCCTGCCGCCATCGCCTATTACGAGAGCATGGGCCAGAACTGGGAGCGCGCGGCCATGCTGAAGGCCCGCCCGGTGGCCGGCGACCTCGCCCTCGGCCACGCCTTCCTCGACGCCATCCGCCCCTTCGTCTGGCGCCGCCACCTGGATTTCGCCGCCGTCGCCGACATCCAGGCGATGAAGCAGCGCATCGACGCGCACAAGGGCACCGGCCCGCGCACCCATGCCGACCCGGTCGCGCGCATCGCCGGGCTGAACGTGAAGCTGGGCGAGGGCGGCATCCGCGAGATCGAGTTCCTGGCCCAGTCGCTGCAACTGGTCTGGGGCGGCCGCGACCCCGTGCTGCGCAGCCCGCGCACGCTGGAGGCGCTGCGCCTGCTGGCCCGCGCCGGCCACATCCCGGCACGCACCGTGCCGGCGCTGTCCGGCGCCTACCGCTTCCTGCGCAGCGTGGAACATCGCCTGCAGATGGTGGCGGACCGGCAGACCCACACCCTGCCCGAGCGCGCCGAGCAGCTGGACGCCTTCGCGCTGTTCATGGGCTTCCCTGATGCCGGCACCTTCGCCGCCGAACTGCGCCGCCACCAGCGCCGGGTGGCCAGCGGCTATGCGGCGGTGTTCGCGGTAATGCCCGATGCCGGCGGCGCCACCGCGCCCGAGCTGGATTTCCGTGGCGCCGGCGACCCGCCCGCGCGGACGCTTCAGGCATTGAATGTTATGGGATATAACAATTCCGGCGCCATCGTCGCCGCCGTGCGCGGCTGGCAGGCCGGGCGAGTGCGGGCGCTGCGCTCGGAACGCTCGCAGCACCTGATGACCCAGTTGCTGCCGGCCCTGCTGCGCGCCCTCGCCCGCCAGGCCCAGCCCGACGCCGCCTTCGCCCGGTTCGATGCGCTGCTGGCCAGCCTGCCGGCCGGGGTGCAGCTGCTGTCGCTGTTCCAGCGCAACCCGGCGCTGCTGGACCGCATCGCCGCCGTGCTCGGCGCCGCCCCCTCGCTGGCCGACCACCTGGCGCGCACCCCCTCGGCGCTGGAGGGCCTGCTAACCCCCACCGCGCCGCCCGACTACGCCCGCACCCTGCGCGCCCGCCTCGGCGACGCGCGCACGCTGGAGGACGCCATCGCCATCATCCGCGCCGGCGTGCGTGAGGAGGAGTTCGCCCTCTCGGTCGCCACCATGGAGGGGCGGCTGGATGCCGACGCCGCCGGGCTGGCCCGCGCCGGGCTGGCCGACGCGGCGCTTTCCTGCCTGCTGCCCCCGGTGCTGGCCGATTTCGCCGCCCGTTTCGGCCGGGTGCGCGGCGGCGGGCTGGCGCTGGTGGTGCTGGGCAAGGCCGGCGGGCGGGAGATGATGGCTGGTTCCGACCTCGATCTGATGCTGATCTATGATCATCCCGAATCGGCCCTTGAAAGCAGCGGCAAGGGGCTGAAACACCTGGCCTCCAGCCAGTGGTTCATCCGCGCCGTGCACGCCTTCGTCGCCGCCATCACCGCGCCGGACGCCGAAGGCCCGATGTTCGCCGTGGACATGCGGCTGCGCCCCTCGGGCAACAAGGGCCCGGTCGCCGTCTCGCTGGCCGGGTTCGAGCGCTACCACGCGCCGCGCAGCCAGGGCGAGGGCGCCTGGACCTGGGAGCGCATGGCGCTGACCCGCGCCCGGGTGATCGCCGGCCCACCCGCCCTGCGCAAGCGCGTGGAGGCGGCGATCCGCGCCGCGCTGACGGAGGCCGGCCCGCCGGCGCAGATCCGCGCCGACGCGGCGGCCATGCGCGCCCGCCTGCTGCGCGACCTGCCGCCGGCCGGCCCCTGGGACGTGAAACTGCGCCCCGGCGGGCAGATCGAGGTGGAATTCATCGCCCAGACTCTGCAACTGGCCTATGCCCCTGGCCACCCCGACATCTGCCACCCCACCACCCGCGAGGCGCTGGCCCGGCTGCGCGACACCGGCCTGCTGCCCGAGGCGGATGCCGCGGCGCTGATCCGCGCCGACCACGCCTGGCGCACCGTGCAGGGCATGCTGCGCATCACCTATGGCCGCGCCCGCACCGAAAAACTCTCCGAGGCGCCGGCCGCCGCGCTGCTGCGCGTCTGCGCCCAGGCCGGGCTGGCGGATGTTGACGTGGCCGGATTGCGCGCCACGTTGGACCAGATCGCGCAGGAAGTGCGCGCCTGCTTCATCCGCCATGTGGGAGACATCGTTCCATGACCATCGACCAGGGCGACGCCGCGCCCGATTTCAGCCTGCCCGCCAGCGGCGGCCGCACGGTCAGCCTCGCGGCCATGAGGGGCCGGCCGTTCCTGCTGTATTTCTACCCGAAGGCCGACACCTCCGGCTGCACCAAGGAGGCCTGCGCCTTCCAGGAGGCGCTGCCGCAGCTCGGCAAACTGGGGCTGGAGGTGGTCGGCGTGTCGCCCGACCCGATGAAGCCGATCGAGAAATTCGCCGCCAAATACAACCTCACCTTCCCGCTCGCCTCGGACGAGGGCAAGGCGGCGGCGGAAGCGTATGGGGTGTGGGTGGAGAAATCCATGTACGGCCGCAAATACATGGGCATCGAGCGCAGCAGCTTCCTGATCGACGGCACGGGGAAGGTGGCGCGGGCCTGGCGCAAGGTGAAGGTGGAAGGCCACGCGGCCGAAGTGATGGCCGCCGCAAAGACGCTCAACTAGCCGCGACGCGGCGGAGACTTACCGCCGGCGGGGCGCCGGGCGGCTGGCCCGCACCGGGATGGGGGCCGGGGCCGGCCGGGCCGCCCAGGCAGCCAACGCCGTCGCGATGACGGAGGCGGCGATCGCACCGATCAAAAGCGTGGCTGTCGTCATGGCCGTTCTCCTGCTGAGCCGCCCGCTGGAAACCCAGCCGGACACCCAATGGCGCAATAATAATTGGATCCCCCGGCGCCATTATGCAAGGGCCGGCGAGGCTGCGCGCCGCCCACGCGCCGCGCGGAGCGATGTTTTGGCCGGGCTGGCATACGCAGAATCCATGACCGCTCAACCATATCTGGTGGATTGTCCGCCATCATATCGCTATATATGGTCAGGACAGCGGGAGACTCCGGATGGACAGCTTCACCATGGACCCAGGCTTTCCATCGGCTTCCAATGCCCCGCCGCCCGGCGCCGCCTTTGGCGCGGTGCCGCTGCCGGCGCGTCGGCTGGATGCCGGGATGGGTCTGGCGGTGGCCCGCCGCACCGTGTTCCGCCCCGGCGACCAGGAGGATTTCGGCCGCGTGGCCGACCGGGTGGCGGCGGGCAACATGGCGCTGCTCGGCCGCGCCGAGGGGCCGGCGGAGCGGCTGGAGCGGACGCGGCTGCGCAATGCCATCGCCACCGGGGCGCTGCTGACCTCCGGGCGGCACCTCCAGCATGGCGACGCGCTGCAGGCCGACCGCAACATGGAGGTATTCACCAACTGCGCCACCGCGATCGCCAGCTTCGCCAAGTTCTATCTGCTGCTGAACGGCGCCGGCGTCGGCCGCGCCTATGACGACGCGCTGATGGCGGTGGACTGGGCGCGCGCGCCGCGCCTGTATTTCCACCTCGACAGCACCCACCCGGACTTCCCCGACCTCGCCGCCGCCTGCGGCCAGCCGGCCGAGGTGCTGCTGGCCCCTGCCCCGCCCGGCGCCATCGCGCACCGCATCGACGACAGCCGCGAGGGCTGGGCCGCCGCCGTGGAACTGGTGGAATCGATGGCCTTCGCGGGGGCCGCCGAGGCCGCCGTGGCGCTCGACTTCTCCGCCATCCGGCCCGCCGGCAGCCCGATTCGCGGCATGCAGGGCCGCCCCGCCTCCGGCCCGCTCTCGCTGCTGCGCGCCTTCGCCCGCATCCGCGACGTGATCGCCGCTGCCCAGGCCGGCCCGGCGCTGGCGCTGTGGGAGCAGGCGATGCTGGTGGACCACCATCTGTCGGTGGAAGTGCAGGTCGGCGGCGCCCGCCGCGCCGCCCGCATGGCCACCAAATCCTGGCGCGACCCCGGCATCCTGCGCTTCATCCGCGCCAAGTCCGAGGGCGGGCAGTGGACGGCCAACAACTCGGTGATGGTCGATGCCGAGTTCTGGGCGGCGGTGCGGGCGGGCGAGGCCGCGGCGGTCGCGGTGTTCCAGCAGGCCACCGAATGCGCCTGGATCAACGGCGAACCGGGCTTCATCAACGCCGACCGGCTGGAGGACCACCGCACCGGCGCCGCCTGGGACAAGCCGGTGCATGCCGACGGGCGGGATTTCCGCAGCGCCCGCTACCAGGCCGCGCACGCCGCCCCGCTGCTGGCCGAACTCTCCCGCCGCGCCGCCGCCGCGCGCTATCCGGTGACCACCAACCCGTGCGGCGAGATCGCCCTGCACGTGACCGGCGGCTATTGCGTGATCGCCGATTTCGCGCCGCTGCTGGCCTGCCCGCTGCCGCTGGACGCCTTCGCCCCCGGCGGCGCGCCCGAGGCCGCGGCCGTGCTGTGGGATGCGCGGGTGGAGGATGCGGTGCGGCTGGGCGTGCGCTTCCTGCTGCGCGCCAACCGGATGGACGCGCTGTACGGCGAGGAGGTGGTGCGCACCAACCGCATCGGCATCGGCCCCACCGGCCTGCACGAATGGGCCTGGATGCGCTTCGGCCTGGCCTTCCGCGACCTGCTGGACGATGCCTCGCCGGCGCGCGACCGGGCGGCGCCGTTCTGGGCGATGCTCGACCGCCTTTCCGCCGCCGCCAAGCAGGAGGCCGCCGCCTATGCCGCCTCGCTCGGCCAGCGCCGGCCGACCACCGTCACAACCGTCAAGCCCGCCGGCACCACCAGCAAGCTGTTCGGCCTGACCGAGGGCGCGCACCTGCCGGCGCGGCGGCACTACCTGCGCTGGGTGCAGTTCAAGGGCACGCGCGACGCCAGCGGCGCCTGGGAGCCGGGGTCCGACCCGCTGCTGGCCGATTACGCGGCGCGCGGCTACCCGCTGCGGGCGCTGACCAGCTTCCCCGGCATGACCATCGTCGGCTTCCCGACCGTGCCGCTGATCGAGCGGCTGGGCATCGGGCCGGCCGGGGTGACCGCGCACGAGGCGAGCCCGGCCGAGCAGTACCAGTGGCTGCGCCTGCTGGAGCGGCACTGGATCGGCGCCGAGCAGGGCAACCAGATCAGCTACACGCTCAAGATCTTCACCGACCGGCACGACCTGGCGGCGTTCCGCGACATCGTGCTGGCCGAGCAGCCGCGGGTGCGCTGCTGCGCCATCCTGCCGAGCCGGCCGGAGCAGAGTTTGGGCTATGAATACCTGCCGGAAGAAGAGGTGACGCAGGAGGCCTTCGCCGCCATCGTCGCCGCGATCACCGAGGACGCAGCCGAGGAGGCGATCGACCTGGAGCACCTGCGCTGCGAAAGCGGCGTCTGCCCGATCTGACGATCGGGGCGCTGGTCCCAATACTGAAGGCCGGGTGCCGCCCCGCGCCCCTGGTTGGGGGGGCGCGGGGCGGCGCCCGCTTGCCTTGCATGACAGCAGCGCAGTGGAGCCATGACTGGACCGCCATTCGATATTCTATAGAATGTAGAAAGCGACGACGGGGACCCACCCGGCCGGCGTGACGCCGCTCAAGCGCGCCGCAGCCGCGCGCAGGCGCCTGAACAAGGGAGGAACCCGCCTGATGACGCACGAACCCAGGAATCGCCGCCTGCTGTCCCGCAGGGGCGTGGTGGCCGCCGGCCTCTCGGCCCTGCCGGTGCTGGCCCTGCCGGCCACGCCGCGCGCCCAGACCGCCTCGGGCGGCGGGCTGGGCACCGCCGCAGCCCCGGTCGAGATCCGGATGATCGCCAACGAGGCCTTCGCCAACCAGTGGCAAGCCAACATGGTGCCGGAGTTCAACAAGAGCTTCCCGCATGTGCGGGTGAAGATCGACGGCGTGCCGTATCCCGAGTTGCTGGCCAAGAGCCTGCTGGATTCGACCGGCGCCAACCCGACCTACGACATCATCGTCGCCGACGACCCCTGGGTGCCGCAACTGGCGCAGGCCGGCGCGCTGCTGGACCTGAAGGCCGACGCCAAGGCATGGACCGCCCCGGATTTCGACTGGGAAGACTTCAACGCCGCCCCGCTGGCCGCCAGCGCCTGGCGCGGCAAGCAGTATGGCGTGCCGCTGCGCTCCAACATGCTGCTGATGTTCACCAACAAGACGCTGTACAAGAAAGCAGGCCTGCCGGCGCCGACGCCGAAGCTGACCTGGACCGAATACCTGGCGCAGGCGCCGAAGCTGGTGCAGGACACCAATGGCGACGGCAAGGTGGATGCCTGGGCGATCGACACCTATTTCACCCGCGATTCGCTCACGCCGACCATCTGGCAGGCGATCCTGAATTCCAACGGCGGCGCGTTGCTGGACAAGGACAACAAGCCCGCCTTCAACACCCCAACCGGCGTGGCGGCGCTGCAGACCCATATCGACCTGCTGAAATACGCCCCGCCCGGCGCCAAGAGCCATGGCTTCAACGAGTCGCTGCAGGCGTTCCGCCAGGGCCAGACGGCGACGATGTTCATGTGGGGCAGCGTGTTCAAGGCGACCGCGGTGGACCCGAAGACCACCACGCTGAAGCCGGACGAGGTCGGCATCCAGGTGATGCCGGTGGGCAGCAAGCTGCCGGGCACGCATCGCGGTATCTGGAACGGCACGGTGGCGAAGAAGAGCGCGCATCCGCAGGCCGCCTGGGCGCTGCTGCAATGGCTGAGCTCCAAGCAGGGCGAGCTGTGGCACGCCAACGTGCTGGGCGCCTTCCCGGCCCGCAAATCCACCCTGGCGACGCCGCCCGAGAGCGCCTGGCTGGTGCCCGTCTACGCGGCGCTGCAACAGGCCTACGACGCGGCCGATGCGGGGCAGATGTGGCGGCCGCGCTCGCCGAAATCGGACGCCGTGCAGCAGGTCCTGGCCGACGAGACCAGCCGCGCGATGTCCGGCGAGGCGAGTGCCGCCGATGCGCTGGCCAGCGCCGCGCAGAAGATCGGGCGGATGCGGCTCTAGCACACTGACACCTTCGGAAGATTCAGCATGAGTCAGTGCACTCGCCTGATTTGGCGGGCCGATGCAGCCAACGGGCCGAAGCGCCCGTTGGCATCGGACCGCTGGAGCAGGTAGGACATGGCATCGCCCACGCCCCGGCACCCGAAGGCCCGTTCGCGGCGCGTGGTGCGGCTCACCGATCTGGCCGGCCGCTGGGGGTTCATGTCCCCGGCGGCCGTGCTGCTGGTCGCCACCCTCGCCTATCCGATTTTCTACACGATCCGCATCAGCTTCTCCGAGCTGGACCTGTCGACCTTCAGCCCCGGCGAATGGGTGGGCTGGGACAACTACATCGACGTGCTGCGCGACGACCGGTTCTGGAACGCGCTGCGGGTGACGGGCGTGTACCTCGCCCTGGCGCTGCCGTTGCAGATGGTGCTCGGCTTCGGCATCGCCTTCCTGGTGAACGCCGAGTGGCGCGGGCGCGGCGCGGTGCGGGCGCTGTTCCTGATCCCGATGGTGGTGGCGCCGATCGTGGCCGGCGGCGTGTGGCGGATGATGCTCGACCCGCTCTGGGGGCTGGCCAACGCGCTGATCGGGCTGGTCGGGCTCGGCCCGATCGACTGGCTGGGCGACCCGGCCTGGGCGATGGCCACCATCGTCATCGTCGACACCTGGCGCTGGACGCCGTTCGTGACGCTGATCGCCACCGCGGCGCTGCTGGCGCTGCCGGGCGACGTGTTCGAGGCGGCGGAGATCGACGGCGCGAACTGGTGGACGAAGTTCTGGTTCATCACCCTGCCGCTGCTGGTGCCGGTGATCGCGGCCACCTTCATCGTGCGCTGGCTGGGGGCGGTGAAGATGTTCGACATCGCGCTTGCGGCGACCAATGGCGGGCCCGGCCGGGCCACCAACGTGATCAACCTGTTCATCTACGAGGAGGCGTTCCGCTCGCTGAACTTCGCCGGCGCGGCCGCCATGGCGGTGATCGTGCTGGTGGGGACCATGCTGTTGACCGCGGTCTTCCTGCGCGGCAGCCGGATGCTGGAGGAGCGGCATTGAGCGGCGCATCGGCATTGGGTGTGCGGGCCAGGCACCGGCGGCGCCGGCTGCTGGGCCACCGGCTGCGGGTGGGCGGCGGCGTGTTCACCTGCGCGCTGTTCCTGTTCCCGGTGTTCTGGATGGTGCTGACCTCGTTCAAGCAGCCGAAGGACATCTTCACCACGCCGCCGACCTTCTTCTTCACGCCGACCATCGAGACCTATGTCTCCTACATGGGCCGGGCCGACGTGCTGCACCGCATGCTGAACACGGTGATCGTGGCGGCCGGCGCGGGCGCGGTCTCGCTGGTGGCCGGCGCCATGGCCGGCTACGCGCTGGCCCGGGTGCCACTGCGCGGGGCGGCGACGATCGGCGCGGTGATCATGCTCTCGCGCGGGGTGCCGCCGATCGCGCTGGCGGTGCCGATGTTCCTGGTGGCGCGCAAGCTGGGGCTGCTGGACCGGCACATCACGCTGATCCTGGCCTATTGCACCTTCCTGATCCCCTACGTGATGTGGCTGATGCGCGGCTTCTTCAAGGCGCTGCCGGAGGAGCTGGAGGAGGCGGCGAAGCTGGACGGCTGCTCGCGGTTCGGCGCGTTCTTCCGCATCATCGTGCCGATCTCGCTGCCGGGGCTGCTGTCCACGCTGATCTTCAGCGTCATCCTGGCCTGGGAGGAGCTGCTGTTCGCGCTGGTGCTGACCAACCGCGTCGCCACCACCATCCCGGTCGCCATTGCCGGCATCGCGGGCGATTCCGTGAACGGCGCCAACTGGGGCGCGCTGACCGCGGTCGGCACGCTGACGGTGGTGCCGGTGGTGGCCTTCGCGTTGCTTGTGCAGAAATGGCTGATCAAGGGGCTCGCCGATGGCGCCACCAAGGGCTGACGGGGGCGGGGCGCCGGCGCCCGGCCGGGTGCAGGGGACATCCAGCTACCAGACCAAGTCCGACGTGGCGCGCCAGCATATCCAGGAGATGATCCTGTCGGGCAGCGCGCGGGCCGGCGCGCGGATCACCGCGCGCGAGGTCTCCGAGGCGCTGGGCATGAGCGAGACGCCGATCCGCGAGGCCATCCGCGGGCTGGCCGCCGAGGGCTGGCTGGATTTCAACGCCCATCTCGGCGTGGTCGTCGCCTCGGTCCGCAGCGAGCATATCGTCGAGGTCTACGCCATTCGCGGCGCGCTGGGGGCACTCGCGATCCAGCTCGGCGGCGCCTGCTACACGGCCGCCCAGCTGGCCGAGATCGACGCCAACCTGGCGGAGTCGCAGGCCGCGGTGGAGGCCGACGACACCACCCAGTACGCCCGGCTGAACCGCGCCTTCCACCTGCTGCTGAGCGACACGCCGAACACGCTGTGGACGCTGAAGCTGCTGACCACCCTGTGGGCGCAGACCTCGGCGGCGCGGCGGGGGTTCGAGGCGGTTCCCGGCCGGCTGCGGGAGTCGCTGGCCGAGCACCGGGCGATCCGGGCGGCGATCGGCGCGCACGACTTCGCCCGCGCGGCGGCGCTGCTCATCGAGCACGAACGGGTTGCCGGCATGGCGCTGATCGCCGGCCTCAGCCAGTCCCGCGCCTCATCCTCTCCAGCCGACAGGCCCGTGCCATGACGCCGATGCCCGACAAGACCGAGCGCGAGATCACCGAGCCGGTGGATCTCTGCCTGCCCGACGGCACCCTCAACCCGGCCGCCGTCGGCTGGTCGCGCCGGCCGTTGCACCGCGCCAACCTGCGCGGCTGGGGGCGCAACAAGCGGTTCGAATACTGGTGCATCACCACGCCCGAGCTGGCGGTGGCGCTGAACGTGTCGCACAGCGACTACCGGGTGACGCTGGCGACCTTCTTTCTCAACCGCAGCACGCGCGAGGGCTTCTCGGAGGCCGAGATCCACTGGCTGCCGCGCGGCCGGGTGGATGTCATGCCGGAGCTGTCCGGCAGCGGCAAGGTGGTGGGGCGCGGGGACCGGATGCTGATCGAGATGCTGCCCACCAGCACCGGCACCACGCTGCGCGCCGCCACCGCCCGGCTGACCGTGGCGCTGGACGTGATCGAGCCTCCGGGCCACGAAAGCATGGGCGTGGTGGTGCCGTGGGACAGCAAGCGGTTCCAGTACACCCGCAAGGACAACTGCCTGCCGGTGCGCGGCCGCATCGTGGCCGACCGGGTGGAATACCTGGTCGATCCGGCCACCGCCTATGCGACGCTGGACCACGGGCGCGGCCGCTGGCCGTATTCCATCCTGTGGAACTGGGCCGCCGGCAGCGGGCGCAGCGCCGGCCACGAGATCGGGCTACAGTTCGGCGCCAAATGGACCGACGGCACGCCATCGACCGAGAACGCCCTGCGCATCGACGGGCGGGTGCAGAAGATCAGCCAGGAACTGGAGTGGACCTACGACCGCACCGACTGGCTGCGCCCCTGGACCATCAAAGGCGACCGGGTCGACCTGGTGTTCACGCCGATCTACGACCGCCAGTCCTCGTTCGACCGGGTGGTGGTGCTCAGCCGCGAGCACCAGTGCTTCGGCAGCTTCAACGGGCACATCATCGACGAATCCGGGCGCCGCTTCGCGGTGGAGCAGGTGTTCGGCTGGGCGGAGGAGGTGCATCGCCGCTGGTGATGCCGTTCGCCGGAACGGGCGCGGCTGGGCCCCGCCCCGCCTCAGCGCCGCGCGCGGAAGAAGTCACGCAGCAGCGCCGCCGCCTCGGTCTCGCGGACGCCGCCCACCACCTCGGGGCGATGCAGGCAACTCGGGAGGCTGAACAGCCGCGCGCCGTGCTCCACCCCGCCGCCCTTGGGGTCGTAGGCGCCGAACACCAGCCGGCGGATGCGGAAATGGCTCAGCGCCGCGGCGCACATCGGGCACGGCTCCAGCGTCACCACCAGGTCGCAGCCGATCAGCCGCGGCGTGCCCAGCCGGTGCGCCGCCGCCCGCAGCGCCAGCAGCTCGGCATGGGCGGAGGCGTCGCAGGCCGCCTCCACCGCGTTGCCGGCCCGCGCCAGCACCGCCCCGTCCGGCCCGAGCACCACCGCGCCCACCGGCACCTCGCCGCGCGCGCCGGCCAGATGCGCCTCTTCCAGCGCGATCGCCATCGGGTCCATCATGCCTCCTTGCCGCAATGGCCATACGAGGCGTAGCAACCGCGCATGAACACACACTCTATCCCGGTCGTCGGCGTCACGCTGGACAGCGAGCAGGGCGACGGCGCGCAGAAGCGCTTTTCCAAATACCCCTGGTACGCCCTGCGCGCCAATTACTGCGATGCCGTGGCCGCCGCCGGCGGGCTGCCGGTCGCGCTGCCGCATCTGCCGGCGCTGGCGGATGCCTATCTGGACCGACTGGACGCGCTGGTGGTGACCGGGGGCGCCTTCGATGTCGATCCGTCGCTGTATGGCGAGGGCGAGCGGCATGGCACCGTCACCCTCAAGGCCGGCCGCACCCAGGCCGAGCTGGCCCTGGTCCAGGGCGCGCTGGCGCGGGGCATGCCGGTGCTGGGCATCTGCGGCGGCGAGCAGCTGCTGGCCGTGGCCCTCGGCGGCACGCTGGTCCAGCACATCCCCGACAGCTTCCCGGATGCCCTGGCGCACGAGCAGCCGAACCCGCGCCACGAGGCCGGCCACCCAGTCGCGGTGGTGCCTGGCACGCTGCTGCACCGCATCGTGGGGGCGACGCAGATGCGGGTGAACTCGGCGCACCACCAGGCGGTGCGCGCGCCCGGCCCGCACGCGGTGGTGAACGCCACCGCCCCCGACGGCGTGGTCGAAGGCATCGAGGACCCGCGCCGCCGCTTCTGCCTGGGCGTGCAGTGGCACCCGGAATTCCACATCGACCCAGGCGACCGCCGCATCTTCGACGCCCTGATCGGCGCCGTCACATGAGCGACGAACCCGCCGAAGCCGCCCCCCCGCGCGGCGAGCGCATCGCCAAATGGCTGGCCCGCGCCGGCGTCGCCAGCCGACGCGACGCCGAGAAGCTGCTGGCCGAGGGCAAGGTGCGCCTCAACAACGCCGTCATCACCCACCCCGCCACCTTTGTCAGCCCCGGCGACTTGGTGGTGGTGGCCGGCAAGCTGATCGACGCGCCGGAGCGCACCCGCCTGTGGCGCTACCACAAGCCGGACGGGCTGGTGACCACCCATCGCGACCCCGAGGGCCGGCCCACCGTGTTCCAGGCCCTGCCCCCCACCATGCCGCGCGTGGTCAGCGTCGGCCGGCTGGACCTGAACAGCGAGGGGCTGCTGCTGCTCACTAACGACGGCGCGCTGGCCCGCCGGCTGGAGCTGCCGGCCAATGGCTGGATCCGCCGCTACCGGGTGCGCGTGTTCGGCATGGTGGAGCCGGCGACGCTGGCCGCGCTGGCCAAGGGCATCACCATCGACGGCGTCCGCTACGACTCGATCGAGGCCGGGCTGGACAGCCGCAAGGGCGACAATTGCTGGCTGACCATCAGCCTGCGCGAGGGCCGCAACCGCGAAATCCGCCGGGTGATGCAGCATCTGGGCTTCCACGTCACCCGGCTGATCCGCGTCGCCTACGGCCCGTTCCAGCTCGGCCACCTGCCGCGCGGCATGGTCGACGAGGTGCCGGCCAAGGTGCTGCGCGAGCAGTTGCCGGCCGAGGCGTAGGCGGGGTGCGCATCGTCGCCGGCGCGTGGCGCGGGCGCAGCCTGGCCGCCCCCGCCGGCGCGGCCACCCGCCCCACCGCCGACCGGATGCGCCAGGCGGTGTTCGACATGCTGCTGCACGCCCCCTGGGCCGGCCGCGAGGCGATCGAGGGCGCGGCCGTGCTGGACGCCTTCGCCGGCACCGGCGCGCTGGGGCTGGAGGCGCTGTCGCGCGGCGCCGCCACCGCGGTTTTCATCGAGCGCGACCGCGCCGCCCTGGCCACCCTGCGCGCCAACATCGCCGCCTGCCGCGCCGAGGCGCGCTGCACCGTGCTGGCCGCCGACGCCACCCGCCCGCCGCCCCCCCACCCGCCGAACCTTCCCTGCGGCCTGATATTCCTCGATCCGCCTTACGGCCTCGCCCTGGTGCCCGCCGCGCTGGCGGCGCTGCACGCGGCCGCCTGGCTGGCGCCCGGCGCCCTGGTGGTGGCCGAAACCGGCCGCGACGAGGCGGTCCCGGCCCCCGATGGCGTGCTGCGCGAGCTGCTGGCCGAGCGCGTGCACGGCGCCGCCCGGGTGACCTTCTGGCGGACGGCCCCGCCGGCCTGATCCGCCGTCAGCCGCCGCTGATGGCGGTGATGATGAACACGCTGGCGCCGGGCCGCAGCCGCGTCTGCAGGCTGGCCCGCTCCCCCTCGACGAACACGTTGATGTGCTGCCGGATCGCCGGCCGCGAGTCGCAGATGCGGTCGCGCATGCCCGGCCAACGCGCGTCGAGCGCGTCGAGCGCCTCGGCGACGGTTCCGGCAGGCAGGGTCACATCCGCCTCGGCGCCCGGGAACAGGCGCATCAGCACCGGCGGCAGCGTGACCACCACCAGGGGCGGATCGGTCATGCCCATCGTCTAGTAGTCCGATGCCACCGGGCACTTCAGCCCGTTGGCTGAATCGGCCCACCAAATCAAGCCAGTGCGCTGACTCATGCTGAATCCTCCAAATGGGTCAGCGCACTAGCCGTCCACCACCAGCGTCTCCACCGACAGGATCGGCGGCAGGTGCTCGGCGATCGCGGCCCAGTGCTCGCCCTCATCGGCGCTCGCGAACAGCGAGCCGGTGCTGGTGCCGAAATACACCCCGGCCGGGTCCAGCCGGTCGGTCGCCATCGCCTGCCGCAGCACGCCGAAGAACACCTGGCTCTGCGGTAGGCCCTGGCGCAGCGCCTGCCAGCTGGCGCCGCCGTCGCGGGTGCGCCAGACGGCGGCCTTGCCGTCGGGCACGTAGCGGCCGGCCACGTCGCCGTTCAGCGGCAGCAGATACAGCGTCGCCGGGTCACGCGGATGGGCGGCGGCGGGAAAGCCGAAGCTGGAGGGCAGCCCGGCCTCGATGCTGTCCCAGCTGCGGCCGCCGTCGTCGCTGCGATACATGCCGCAATGGTTCTGCTGGTACAACCGACCCGACCCGCCGGGCGCCATCACCACGCAATGCACGCACTGGCCGAACGCGGGGTAGTTCTGGCCGGCCGGCATGAAATCGGCGCGGGTGCCCTGGTTGCGCGGCTCCCAGGTCTCGCCGCCATCGGCGGTATGGAACACGCCGGCGGCGGAGATGCCCACCCAGATCTGCCGCGCGTCGTCCGGGTGCAGCACCAGCGAATGCAGGATCAGCCCGGCCCCGCCCGGCTGCCAGTGCGGCCGTGTCGGATGGCGCTGCAGCCCGTCGAGATGCCGCCACGACTCGCCGCCATCGTCGCTGCGGAACAGCCCGGCCGGCTGCACGCCCGCATACAGGCTGCCCTGCCCGGCCGCCAGGCTCCACACCGAGCGCACCGGGTCCTGGCCTTGCGGATAGGCCAGCCCCTCGCTGGAATGCGTCCAACTCGCGCCGAGATCGGTGGATTTCCACACCGCCGGGCCGAACCACTCGTTGCCGCCGCCGCCATACAGCGTGCCGGTGGCCGGGTCGGCCGTCACATGGTTCATCGGCCAGGTCTCGCAGAACGGGCCGCGCAGCTCCCACGCCTGGCGCGCCGGATCGCTCTGGGCGATGAAGGCACCCTTCTTGGTGCCGAGCAGGATCAGGATCTTCCGGGTCATCGTGCATTCCTCCCTGGTGCGGACTCGGTTGCAGCCACGCGCGGCGCTCAGGCCGGCGCGAGATCGGCCGCGAAGCGCGCCAGGCAGCTTGTCCAGCCGCCCTGGTGCGCGTCGCGGGACTCCACGCTCTCGAACCCGGTCTGGCGCAGGGTCAGCCGCGTCCGGCCGTCCTGCTCGGCGAAGGTGATGGTGACCAGCATCTGGTGGCCGGGCCGGCCGGCCGCGTCCTCCCAGGCATAGGTGAACACCAGCCGCTCCGGCGCCACCACCTCGCGGTAGGTGCCCTGCTTCCAGTGGCTGGTGCCGGCGGGCGAGCGCATGCCGACGCGGAACCGCCCGCCCGGGCGGGCATCGATCGCGCAGGAAAGCGTGGTGAAGCCCTGCGGCCCCCACCAGCGGGCGGCGTGGGCGGCATCCGTCCAGGCGCGGAACACCAGCGCGCGCGGTGCCGCGATCACGCGAGTCAGCACCAGTTCGGGCGGCGCGGCGAGATCAGGTGCGGGGGCCATGCGGCGCCTCCGTCTCCTGCAGGTCGCGCAGATGCGTCTCCAGCCGATCCAGGCTCTGCTCCCAGAAGCTCCGATACCCCTCCAGCCACGCCGCCGCGGCCTGCAACGGCGCGGCATCCAGCCGGCAGGGCCGCCACTGCGCATCCCGTCCGCGCACCACCAGTCCGGCCCGCTCCAACACCTTCAGGTGCTTGGACACCGCCGGAAGGCTCATGTCGAACGGCCGGGCCAGTTCGGTGACCGACACCTCGCCGCTCGCCAGCCGGGCGAGAATGGCGCGTCGCGTCGGGTCGGCGATGGCGGCGAAGGTGGCGGCAAGGCTGTCCGGCGGCACGGGGGGCTAAACCTCACGGTTATTTAGCTCTAAGGTTAAGTGGCCCCGCAACGCCGTGTCAAGCACCCCGAGCCGTTCACGCACCCGAGCCCCCGGCGGTGTCTCAGCCTGGATTTTTCGCCAGACTGCTTTGCAGGAAGTGCTGGACGGCACCATCAATGCGAACCCAGGCATGCTTCGACCGCTCAAATATCGATCGGACGGGGGCGGCGTATTGCGGGTCCGCCAGCGCGCCGACCGCAACACCGACCATCGACGGCACATTGTCGGCCTTCCAATAAACCGAGGACCCGCAGTCTGGACAGAAATAGGTATGGACCTTCCCGCCGCTTGCCGCCTCGCGGGTGAACTCCTTCGAAGGTCCGGAAATGGCGACGGCGTCGACCGGATAAAAGGCGCCTACGCCAAATGGCGCGCCGGTTCTCCGCTGGCAGTCGAGACAGTGGCAGGCAATAACCAATTTTGATGGCCCCGGAAGCGTCAGTGTGAGAGCGCCGCAACTGCATCGGGCATCAGCCATTGGAGAACCTCCGTTTTCAAAAGCCAGATCGGGGTGAGATCTCAAGCCGAGATGCCAGCTGGCCCCGGGGTGGAGCGTATGGCCCGCCCGCCCCCTCAGCGGGCGACGCGGGCCACCGGGAAGGAGCGGAGCTGCTGCTGCGCGGTGCGGAACACCGCGTCCTGGTCGTGGTGCTTCTGGCGCGCAAGTTGGCCCACCCGGCGCGAGACGTATTCGCCCAGGGTCAGCGCCCCCAGGTTGCCGTCGGCGTCCTCGCCGGCGCGGCCGGCCAGCGCCTCGCGTATGGCGTAGACGAACACGCCGTTGCGGTTGTCGTAGCTGTCCAGCGCCTCCTGCACCGAGCTGCTGGCGGCGAGCAGGTAGCGGCCGGTCTCGTGGCCGACATTGGCGAGGTTGTCGGCGGTCACCTGGCCGGCATGGCAGGTGTCCAGGAACAGCAGCGCGTCGCGCGCCTCGATGCGCGACAGCGCGCCGACCAGCGTGCCCTCGTCGATCGACTGGCGCGCCATCGCCTGCCACGACGACACGTCGGACATGTCCTGCGGCACCAGCAGGAAGCGGTTGGTCTCCTCGTCCAGCACGCCATGGGTGGCGACGTAGAACAGGAAGGTGTCGCTCGGCCGCACCTGCCGCGACAGCCGGTCGAACGCCGCCATGATGCCGGCCTTGGTCGCCTGGGCATCGAGCAACTCGGTGATCTCCACGGAGCTGTACAGCGGCGCGGCGGCGCGCCGGATGTCGGCGGTGAAGCTGCGCGCGTCGGCCACGGCGAAGCGCAGGGTCAGGCTGGGGTTGGCATAGTGGTCCACCCCGATCGCCAGCACGAACAGCCGCCCGCGCCCGGCCGGGTCGGCCGCCCCGGTGCGGGTCAGCAGCAGCGGCGCCGCCTGGCTGAAGATGGCGCCACCCTGGTCGTACAGCCGGAACTGCACGGTGTTGTCACCCGGGTCCAGCGGCGCATCCACGATCACCGGCCCGCCGCCGGAGGGCGCGGTGCCGCGCCCGACATTGCGGTCGTTCACGAACAGGTCGAGCGGGCCGGCCGGCATGCCGCGCTCGGTCACCACCGCGGTCAGCCGCACGCTGGTGGCGCCGGCCGGCAGCGCCAGCTTCTCGCCGGGCCTCACGTCCAGCAGCCGGCAGGTAAGGTCGGGCTGCGGCAGGCAGGCGTCCTTCACCTCCACCAGCGGCTGGCGCGCCAGGCGGGCGCGGATGTCGCCCAGCTCGGCCAGCCGCGCCTGGGCCGGCGCCGCGTCGCCGGTCAGCCGGGCGCGCACCACGGCGGGGGCGTACAGCACGCGATAGGCCTGGCTGAAGCTGACCCATTCCGGCTGCTGGTTGCGCGCCCGGTTGAGGTGCACGCCCACCAGCTCGTTGCCGCCCCGGTCGGCGTGGTCGAAGAAGCCCTCGGGGGTGAACAGCACCCACCGGATGCCGTCGGCGGGAGCGAACAGGGCCGCGCGCTCCTGCAATCCGCCATCCAGCCCGTACCAGCGCAGCGAGCCATCCAGCAGGGCCGCCACCGCCACATGGCCGCCGGCCGCGACCGTCACCGCCCAGGCGGCGGCCGGGGTGTCCACCGCGCCGGTCTGGCGGCCGTCGCGCCCGTACAGGCGCAGATGCGTGTCGGTGCCCAGCAGCACGCCGGAATTGTCGGGCAGCACGGCGGCGCTGCGGGCGATTTCGCCGGCATCCATCGCCAGCGCCCGGCCGTTCAGCCGCGGCGCGCTGCTATCGCGCCAGCCGGCCAGCGCCAGGCCCGGCGCCTCGGTGCGCGCGGCGGTCAGCCCGGCGGCGGGGGCATTCGCCGCCGCCAGGGTTCGCGCCTTCACCTCGAAATGCTGCAGGCCGGCATCGGTGGCGAACTCGATCGTGGTGCCATCCGGCGAAACCGCCAGCCGCTGCTCGCGCGAGGGGCGCAGATCGGCCAGCGGCGGGGTGGGGCGGCGCAGCAGCCGGCCATCCGGGCCGATGCGGCCCCAGCCCGGGTCCTCGGCGGCGAAGGCCGCGCCGCCGCCGGGCAGCGGCAGGATGTGGCGGATGGTGTCGTGCGCGGCTGGCAGGTCGGTGTAGCCGCCCAGGCCGAAATCGCTCCAGCGGCGGATCACGTAGCCCCCGGCGGCGTGGGCATAGCCCCCGGCCAGCAGTTGCACCCCGCCCTTGGCGTCGCCGGCCCAGGCCACCGCCAGCAGCCCCTCGCCGCGCAACCCGCTGGTGTCGGGCGTGAACACCGGCGCCAGGGTGCGGGCGGAGACCACGTCCACCCGCAGCTTGCCGTCCCGCCCGGCGGTCTCGCTGGTCACCGCCAGCAGGTCGCCGTCGGGCGACAGCGCCAGGCCCCAGGGGCGCAGGTGCGAGGGCGGCGGCGCCTCGGCCAGCTTGCGGCCAGCGGGGTCATAGGCGCGCAGCTTGCCGTCCGCCGCGGCCGCGAACAGCCTGCCCGCGCGGTCCAGCGCGATCGAGCGGACCGCGCCGGCATAGGCCTGGTCCTCGAAGATCGGCTTGCCGGTGGCGGCGTCCCACACCCGCACCCCGCCCTGCGCCAGCCCGGCGGCGAGGCGGGTGCCGTCGGCCGAGACCGCCAGGTCGTTCACCGGCGCGGGCAGGCCGGGCAGCCGGCCGACCAGGGTCGCGTGCTCGGCGTCGAACACATAGATAGAAAAGGTGCCGTCCCACTGCCCGCCGGTGGCGCCGGCGGCGAACACGCGGCTGCCGTCCGGGCTGACGGCGACGGCGTAGAGCTCGCCCTCCTGCAAGGTGCCGATCGGCGGGCGCAGCACGGCCCGCTGCCGCCCGTCCGGCAGCGACCACAGCCGCACCGTCTTGTCGTAGCTGGCGGTGGCCAGCAGCCGGCCGGACTCGTCCACCGCCAGATGGGCGATGGCGCTGGTGTGCCCGCCCGCCTCGATGCGCAGGAAGGGCTGCGCCGGCGGTTCCGCCGCGCCGGCCGGGCCGAGGCCCGGCACGACAACCAGCAGCACGGCGAGCAGCGCCGCGGCGGCGCGGCCCCGAATGAAGCGGCCCAGGATTATGCGGCCCAGGATTATGCGGCCCAGAATCAACTGGACAACTCGAACCCGCCCGCCGCCTGTTCGGACACCGCGACGCTCTGCGCGAAACTGTCGCGCCGGGCGGCGTTGCTGCCGGCCAGGGTGCGCACCTCGTCGGGCGTGACGGCGGCGCCGGCGGGGGCGGAGGCCGGCGGTAGGCTGCGGCTGCTGGCGCCCTGGACATCGGCGACCGGGGCATAGCCGCGCTGGCCGCTGGCCGTCTCCACCAGCGCATAACCGCCGCGGCCGGGGGTGACGGTGACCTTGTCGTGCGCCTGCACGCTGCCGATGCTGGGGGCGGCCGGGTCCGGGCGCAGCTTCAGCGCGGCCGGGCGGCGCACCGTGGCCGGCCTGGGCGGCGGCGCCTGGGCGGCAATGGCGGTCTTGGCGCCGGGGGCCAGGTTATCGGCCGCGACCACGAACTGCGCGCCGCGATCGGCGATCTGCTGGTTGATCTGCCTGGCCAGCGCCAGGTCGCGCTCCGCCCGCTGCTTCACCGTGTTCATCCGTGCCACCGCCAGCGTGCGGTCGATCCGGTGCGCCGCGTAGTCGTGCCGGATCGCCTCGGCCTGGCGGAACCGGCAATCCATCAACTGGTCGAAGGCGAGCTGGGTGCGGTCGATCTGAGCGTTCTCGCGGGAGAGGTCGCCGCCGACCTGGGCGAACATGCCGGCCTGGTCGCTGCGCTGCTGCTGCACCGCCGACCAGTAGCCGCCGGCCGCGCCGAGCACGCCGCCGGCCACCGCGCCGATCAGCGCCCCCTTCAGGTCGCGCCCGATCAGCCCGCCGGCCAGCGCACCGCCGGCGGCGCCGATCGCGGCGCCGGTGAGGATCTGCGCGCCGAAGAAATTGCCAGTCGAATCAAGCGCCACCAACTGCGCCCGGCAGGCATCGGTGCCGTCATCCGGCCCGATCCGCGACTCGCGGGTGGACAGCGCGCCCTGTGCGCAGCCGGTGAGCAGCCCGGCCACGGCCACCATCGAAATGCTCAGACGCAACCATCTGACTGGCGTGATGTGTCCCACGTTGTTCCTTACCTGTCGGAGGCGTTTGAATACGAGGCCGGATTATAGCACCATCGCGGCGAAAATCGCTTCACTTTGCCGGTTACCTGGCCGGATTTTTGCCGGAAAAGCCGACAAAACACCCCCGAAAAGGCGGTTTTCGGCTCCTCAGGCGACAGCTTGTACGCCAACATGCCCCCGGCCCCGACCCTGGCCGTCGGCCCAAGCAGAGAACACCCGATCCATGAACAGCCTCGCAGCTTCCAGCCCCGCAGCCTTCAGCCCCGACGGTTCCAACGCCGCGTCGCCACTGGCCAGCAAGCATGCGGCCAGCGAGCATGTCGATGTGCTGATCGTGGGTGCCGGTATTTCGGGGGTCGGCGGCGCCTATCACCTGAGCACGCAATGCCCCGGCACCAGCTTCGCCGTGCTCGAGTCGCAGGAGAGCTTCGGCGGCACCTGGCTGACCCACCGCTATCCCGGCATCCGCTCCGACAGCGACCTGTACACGTTCGGCTACCGCTTCAAGCCCTGGACCGGCGCGCCGATCGCCACCGCCGCCGAGATCCTGCGCTACATGGGCGAGGTGATCGCCGAGAACGACCTCGCCCGGCACATCCGCTACCGCCACCGCATCGCCTCGGCCGCGTGGTCGAGCCGCGACAAGCTCTGGACCATCGAGGCGACGCGGACGGATACCGGCGAGCCGGTTCGCATCACCGCCAATTTCCTGTGGATGTGCCAGGGCTACTACCGGCATTCCGAGGGCTACACGCCGGAATGGGAGGGGATGCAGGACTTCCAGGGCCGGATCGTCCACCCGCAGACCTGGCCGGAGGACCTGGACTACAAGGGCAAGCGCGTCGTCGTCATCGGCTCCGGCGCCACCGCGGCGACGGTGGTGCCGGCGATCGCCGCCGAGGTCGGTCATGTCACCCTGCTGCAGCGCTCGCCGACCTTTTTTCGCACCGGCCGCAACGCGGTGCAAATCGCCGACGAGCTGCGGGCGCTGGCCATCGACGAGACCTGGATCCATGAGATCGTCCGCAAGAAGATCCTCTACGACCAGGACGTGTTCACCCGCCGCACCTTCACCGAGCCGGAGACGGTGAAGCAGGAGCTGCTGGCCGGGGTGCGCGGCTATCTGGGCCCCGACTACGACGTGGCGACGCATTTCACCCCGAGCTATCGCCCGTGGCGGCAGCGCATCGCCTTCATCCCGGACGGCGACCTGTTCCAGGGGATCAGTTCCGGCAAGGCCTCGGTGGTGACCGACGAGATCGACCGCTTCACGCCGGGGGGCATCCGCCTGAAATCCGGCCGGATGCTGGAGGCCGACATCATCGTGACGGCCACCGGCTTCAACCTCAACGTGCTGGGCGACATCGATTTCCGCATCGACGACGCGCCGCTGGACTTCGCCGACACCGTGACCTATCGCGGCATGATGTTCACCGGCGTGCCGAACATGGTGTGGGTGTTCGGCTATTTCCGCGCCAGCTGGACGCTGCGGGCCGATTTGGTGGGGGATTTCGTCTGCCGGCTGCTCACCCACATGAAGGAAAAGGGTGTGCGGCAGGTGACGCCCGCGTTGCGGCCGGAGGAGCACAACATGCCCCGCCTGCCGTGGATCGACCCGGAGAACTTCAATCCCGGCTACCTGATGCGCGGCATGCACCTGCTGCCGCAGCGGCTCGACAAGCCCGACTGGCAGCATACCCAGGACTACTGGGCCGAAAAGGACGCCTTTCCCGCCATCGACCTGGACGACTCGGCGTTCGTCTACGCCTGACGCCGGGCCGCCTGCCGGCAGCTGGCGGGGCGATAGTGCGCCATGTCTACCGTCGTTACGCCACATTGTTGGCGGCAACTGTGCTGCGCTGGCGCTTTTCCCAGCAGGACAAGGACGTTGTCATGCCAACCTGCTCCGCTGCTTTCCGCGCTGGCATTTTCCGCCCCGCCGTGACCGTGACGCTTGCCCTGGCCCTGACGTTCGGGGGCGGGTTTCCCGGCGTGAACGTGGCGCATGCCCAGATCGTGGCGCAGGACACCGTCGATCCGCCCGCGCGGGTCGGCCGGCTGGCGCGGCTGCTCGGCACCGTGTCGTTCCACACCGCCGACGAGGGCAGTTGGCAGGCGGCGATGCTGAACTACCCGGTCACCTCCGGCAATGCGTTCTGGACCGAGCCGAGTTCGGGCGCCGAGATCGAGGTGGGGCCGACGCACCTGGCGCTCGACCAGTCCACCGAGCTCGACATCGACGTGCTGGACGACCACACGCTGGAGGCGACCCAGCCCCAGGGCGCGCTGTTCCTGCGCCTGCGCAGCGTGCCGCCGGGTGACAGCTACCGCATCACCACCCCGCGCGGCGTGGTGGTGATCGGCCAGGCCGGCGCCTATGAGGTGGTCGCCGGCGACGACGACCACCCGACCATCGTGAACGTGGTGGAGGGCGCCGCCCGCATCGACAGCCCCAGCGCCTCGCTCTCGCTCGGGGCGCGGCAGAGCGGGCGGATCGACGGCAGCAGCACCTTCGCCATCAGCGTGGGGCCGGTGATCAGCGACCCGTTCCTGGCGGCCAGGCTGGCCCAGGAGCAGCAGGCCGCCCGACCTGTGGTGGTGGCGCGCGTCGCCCCGCCGCCGATGGTGGCCCAGATGACCGGCGGCGCGGTGCTGGACAGCGTCGGCGTGTGGGCGAGCAGCCCGCGCTATGGCCATATCTGGTACCCGCCGGTGCAAGCCTCGTGGGTGCCGTACCGCAATGGCCATTGGGGCTATGTGGCGCCCTGGGGCTGGACCTGGATCGACGACGCGGAATGGGGCTTCGCGCCCTTCCATTACGGCCGCTGGGTGCAGGACGGGCCGCGCTGGGGCTGGATTCCGGCCGAGCCGGGCGCGCCGCCGCAGCAGTTGCGCGCGATGCCCGTCTATGCGCCGGCGCTGGTCACCTTCGTGGGCATCGGCATCGCCATCGGCGCCGCGCTGGCGCCAGGGACAGCCCGCAACGGCCGCGACGGCGAACATGGCTCGGTCGGCTGGATTCCGCTGGGGCCGCGCGAGGCCTATGTGCCGCCGTACCATGCCAGCGAGCGTTATGTGCGCGCCGTCAATGTCACCAACGTGACCAATGTGCGCACGATCACCAATGTGACGAACGTCACCACGGTGAACAACTACATCAACCGCTCGGCGGTGACGGTGGTGCCGGCGGCCGCGGTGGCGGCGTCGCAGCAGGTCGCCGCGCGGGTCCAGCCGGTCACCGCGCGGGAGCTGGCGGCGTCCCGCCCGCAGCGCGCGGCGCCGGTGCAGCCGACCGTCGCGACGGTCGGCGTGACGCCCACGGTGGCGAAGCGGCTGAACCTGGCGCCGGCGCCCGCCTCGGCCACCGCGCCGCAGCAGCGCCGCGTGGCACCCGGGCCGGCCCTGCCGCCGCCCGCCGCCGTCGCTCCCGCCTCCACCACGCCGGCAATGGTTCCGCCCGGCGGCGCAGGCAAGGCCGTGCCGGGAGCGGGGACGCCGCCGGCCGGCACGCCCGCGCGGCCCGGGGCTGCCACACGCCCCGGCGCGCCCGCGCGTCCGGCCGCCGGGCTGCCGGCCGCGGCCGCGCTGCCGGTGCTGCGTCCGGCCACCCCGATCACGCCCCCCCACCCGAAGGCGGGCGGCACCGCGGTCGGCGCCATCCCCCCTGCCAAGCCGGTGACCCCGACCGTGCCGGTTCCGTCGGCCGGCGTGCCCGGCACGCCGCCGGCCGCCGCACCCGGCCGGCCTGCCCCCGCCCCCACGCCCGGCCCCGCGACGGCGGCGCCGCGCCCGGCGACCGCACCGCCGGCCGTGACCGGTCCGGCCGCGCCCAAGCCCAGCGGGCAGCCGGCCGCACCCGCCGCCGCGCCGCGCGCGACGCCGCCCACCGGCCCGATGGCGCCACACCCGGCAACCACACCGCCGGCCGTGACAGGTCCGGTTGTGCCCAAGCCAGCCGAACGCCCGGCGGCGAAACCGCCGGCACCCGCCGCCGCGCCGCACGCGACGCCGCCCACCGGCCCGATGGCGCCGCACCCGGCGACCACGCCGCCGGCCGTGGCAGCTCCGGTTGTGCCCAAGCCGGCCGAGCGTCCGGTGGCGAAACCGCCGGCGCCGGCCGCCGCGCCGCACGCGACACCGCCTGCCGGCCCGATGGCGCCACACCCGGCGGCCACGTCGCCGGCCGCGACAAGCCCGGTTGTACCCAAGCCGGCCGAGCACCCGGTGGCGAAGCCGCCGGCACCAGCCGCCGCGCCGCACGCGACGCCGCCCGCCGGCCCGATGGCGCCACACCCGGGGGCCGCGCCGCCGGCCGCGAACCCGGATGAGCCGGGCAAGAAGCGGCCGGAGCCGCCCGCCGCGGCGCCCGCCAAGCCGTAAAATCCCGGCGCATGTCTGGGGCTTCCATCGCCCCGGGCATGCGCGCGAGATGGGTTGCGCGACGGGTGGCGGCGTCAGGCCGGCGTTGCCGCCTCGGCCCGCAGCGTCCGGGCGGCATCGACCATGCTGGCGATGGACGGGCGAACCTCCTCCCAGCCGCGGGTCTTCAGGCCGCAATCGGGATTGACCCAGATCTGCCAATCCTCCAGCCGCTGCCGGGCGCGCCGCAGCAGGGCGGCCATCTCGTCGGCGTCCGGAACGCGCGGACTGTGGATGTCCCAGATGCCCGGCCCGATCTCGTTCGGGTAGCCGGCGTCGGAGAAGGCATCCAGCAGCTCCATCTGGCTGCGCGTGGTCTCGATGCTGATCACGTCCGCGTCCATCGACGCGATCGCCGGCATGATGTCGTTGAACGCGCTGTAGCACATGTGGGTATGCACCTGCGTCTCGTCGCGCAGGCCAGAGCAGCTCAGCCGGAAGCAGGCCGCCGCCCAGCGCAGGTAGCCGGGCCAGTCGCGGTGGCGCAGCGGCAGCCCCTCGCGGAAGGCCGGCTCGTCGATCTGGATGACGGCGATGCCGGCGGCCTCCAGGTCCGCCACCTCGTCGCGGATCGCCAGAGCGAGCTGCCGGCATACCGTCTCGCGCGGCTGGTCGTCGCGCACGAACGACCATTGCAGCAGGGTGACCGGCCCGGTCAGCATGCCCTTCATCGGGCGGCTGGTGCGGGACTGGGCATAGGCGGTCCAGGCCACCGTCATCGGCGCCGGGCGCGACACGTCGCCCCAGATGATCGGCGGCGCGACGCAGCGGCTGCCATAGGACTGCACCCAGCCATGCCTGGTGAACGCGAAGCCGGACAGGCGCTCGCCGAAATACTTCACCATGTCGTTGCGCTCGAACTCGCCATGCACCAGCACGTCGAGCCCCACCGCCTCCTGCCAGGCCACCGCCTCGTCGATCCAGCCGGCGATCGCCTGGTCGTAGCTGTCCTGCGGCATGGCGCCGCGGGCGAGCGCGGCGCGCGCCTGGCGGACGGCCGGGGTTTGCGGGAAGGAGCCGATGGTGGTGGTGGGAAACAGCGGCAGGCCGAGGCGGCCCCGCTGCTGCTGGCGCCGGGCCGGGAACGGGCTGGCCCGCCGCTCCATCGCCGCCGTCACCGCGCCGACCCGCGCGGCCACGCCGGCATCGTGCACCCGGGTGCTGGTCTGGCGGGCGCGCACCGCCTGATCGCTCTCCTCCAGCCGGGCGGCGATGGCGGCGTCGCCTTCCTCCAGGCCGCGCGCGAGCAGGGCGACCTCCTCCAGCTTCTGCACCGCGAAGGCGAGCCAGCGCTTCAGCTCCGGGTCCAGCCCGGCCTCCTGCTGGCGGTCCACCGGGACGTGCAGCAGGCTGCATGAGGGCGCCAGCATCAGCCGCTGGGTGCCCCGCGCCGCCGCCACCGGGCGCAGCCGCGCCAGCGTGGCCCGCAGGTCGGTGCGCCAGACGTTGCGCCCGTCCACCACGCCCAGCGACAGCCACAGCTCCGGCGGCGCCGAGGCCAGCACGGCGTCGAGATCCGCGCCACCGCGCAGCAGGTCGAGATGCAGCCCGTCGATCGGCAGGCGCAGCACGGTGGCGAGCGTCTCCCGCAGGGCGCCGAAATAGCTGGCGACCAGGCGCCGGGGCGACGGGCCCCGCGCCAGCACGGCGTAGGCGCGGGTGAAGGCGGCCCGCGCCGCCTCAGGCAGGTCGAGCGCCAGCGCCGGCTCGTCGATCTGCACCCAGGCGGCGCCGGCCTCGGCCAGTTGCCGCAGGATCTCGGCATAGAGCGGCAGCAGCTGGTCCAGCCGGCCGAGCGGGTCGGCGCCGTCATCGGCCTTGCACAGCAGCAGGAAGCTGACCGGCCCCAGCAGCACCGGGCGCGTGCGCAGCCCCAGCGCCTCGGCCTCGCGGAAGGCGGCGAGCGGGCGGTTCTCGGTGAGCTGGAAGCGCTGGGCGGCGGTCACGCGGGGCACCAGGTAGTGGTAGTTGGTGTCGAACCACTTGGTCATCTCCAGCGCCGGACGCCGCCCGGCGATGCCGGCCGCGCGCTCCGCCTCGGTGCCGCGCGCGCCGCGCGCCAGGGCGAAGCTGGTCGCCAGCGACACCGGCCCGCCCTGCCAGCCATAGCCCTCCGGGATGACGCCGAGCATGCAGGCGGTGTCCAGCACATGGTCATAGAGCGCGAAATCGTTGCTCGGGATGTGGCTGATGCCGAGGCTCTGCTGCAGCCGCCAGTGATGGGCGCGCAGGGCCTGCGCCTGGGCCAGCAGGCCGGCGGCATCGAGCTCGCCGGACCAGTGCCGCTCCAGGGCGAATTTCAGCTCGCGCCGGGCGCCGATGCGCGGGAAGCCGAGATTGCTGGCGATCGTCATGGTCGTGTCTCCGACCCCCGGTGCACCCCGCCCGGCGGCTGTTGGTTCGGTGCCGATGGCAGGTCTCCTGGCTCGCGGGTCGCGGCCGCCGGCCCCACCTTCCCGAACCGCGGACGGTTCAGTGGCCTGCCGCGCGCCGGGACCGGCAGCGCGGCAGATGGACCGACGGCTCACCGCTTACAGTTGCGGGGGCAGCCGCCGACTTGCCCCCGGAACGGCATCCAGCCGGGGCGCACGGCATTCCCTTTTCACCCGCTTGCGCGGGGCCATCACCGCATAAGGATATCTTTATGAATGGACGAACGCAAGTGACGAACCGGCGCGGCGCCGTCGTGCCGTCGGAAGGTTCAGGAAACGCGGGAATGCCCGGTCAGATCGCCTCGGCATGGTGGCAGGCGACCAGATGGCCTCCCACCGGGCGCGGCTCCGGCCGCTCCGCGGTGCAGCGGGCGGTCGCATGCGGGCAGCGGCTGGCGAAGGCGCAGCCGGGAGGCGGGTTCAGCGGCGAGGGCAGCTCGCCCTTGATGCTCACCGCCAGCTTGCGCCGGGCCGGGTCCACCGAGGGCGTGGCGGCCAGCAGCATGCGCGTGTACGGATGGCGCGGCGCGGCGAATATGCCGGCTTTCGGGCCGTGCTCCACCGGGCGGCCGCAATACATCACCATCACCTCGGCGGCGATGTGGCGCACCACCGAGAGGTCGTGGCTGATGAATAGGTAGGCGAGGTAGAACTCGTCCTGCAGGTCCATCATCAGGTTCAGCACCTGGGCCTGGATCGACACGTCCAGCGCCGAGACCGGCTCGTCGGCCACCACCACGCCGGGGTTGAGCATCAGCGCGCGGGCGATGGCGATGCGCTGGCGCTGGCCGCCGGAGAACATGTGCGGATAGCGGTCGAACTGGTCCTGCCGCAGGCCCACCCGGTCCATCATCGCGCGCACCGCGGCCCGGCGTTCGGCCGGCGTGCCGTGGGCGTTGATCAGCAGCGGCTCCTCCAGGATGGCGCCGATGGTCTTGCGCGGGTTGAGCGAGCCGTACGGGTTCTGGAACACCATCTGCACGCCCAGCCGCATCCGCCGCCGCTCGGCGTCGGTGACGGTCGCGGTCGGCTGGCCGCCCAGCAGCAGGTCGCCGTCGCTGGGCGGTTCCAGAAGGGCGGCCATCCGCGCCAGGGTGGACTTGCCACAGCCGGATTCGCCGACCACCGCCAGCGTGGTGCCGCGCGCCAGGGTGAACGACACGCCGTCCACCGCCTTCACCACGCCGCGCCGCCCCAGCAGGCCGCCGCCCACCGGGTAGTGGCGGCGCACCTCGCGCGCCTGCATGACGGTGCTCACGCCGGCCCCCGCGCTATCGGGGCGCCCGCGTCGTCGAGCGGCGTGTGGCAGCGCGCCCGCCCGCCGGGCACGCCCAGCAGCGCCGGCGGTGTATGGGCGCATAGTTCGGTGGCGAAGCCGCAGCGCGGATTAAACAGGCAGCCATCCGGCCGGTCGTCGATGCCCGGCACCACGCCCGGGATGGTGGGCAGTCGCGCGCGGCCCATCGCGCGCTCCGGCAAGGCGGCCAGCAGGGCGGCGGTATAGGGATGGCGGGGGGTGGCGAACAATGCCTCGGTCGCCTGTTCCTCCACCATCTGGCCGGCATACATCACCTGCACCCGCTGCGCGGTCTCGGCCACCACGCCCATGTCGTGGGTGATCAGCGCCAGCGCCATGCCGTGCCGGCGCTGCAGGTCGATCAGCAGGTCCAGAATCTGCTTCTGGATGGTCACGTCCAGCGCCGTCGTCGGTTCGTCGGCGATCAGCAGGCGCGGGTTGCAGGCGATCGCCATGGCGATCATCACCCGCTGGTTCATGCCGCCGGACAACTGGTGCGGAAAGGCGCCCAGCCGGCTCGCCGGATCGGGGATGCCCACCTGGTCCAGCAGTTCCACCACCCGGTCGCGCCGCCGCGCGCGCGGCACCGCGTTGTGGGCGCGCAACGCCTCGGCGATCTGCCAGCCCACCGGGTAGCATGGGTTCAGCGAGGTGGTCGGCTCCTGGAACACCATCGCCACGTCGCGCCCGACCAGCTTGCGGCGCTGGCGGGCGGACAGGCCCAGCAGGTCGATCCCGTCGAAGCGCAGCACGTCCGCGCTCACCCGGCCGGGCCAGGCGATCAGCCCCATCACCGCCAGCATCGACACGCTTTTGCCCGAGCCGGATTCGCCCACGATGCACAGGATCTCGCCGGCATCGATGCTCACATCCACCCCGTCCACGGCGCGGAAACGGCCGCGCGCGGTGGCGAACTCCACGGCCAGGTTGCGGATTTCCAGCAGCGGCATCAGCGTTTCAACTTCGGGTCGAGCGCGTCGCGCAACCCGTCGCCGAACAGGTTGAACGCCAGCACGGTGGCCAGGATGGCGAAGCCCGGAAACGCCAGCACCCACCAGGCGCGCTGGTAGTATTGCAGCGCGCCGGCCAGCATGGTGCCCCATTCCGGCGTTGGCGGCTGCGCCCCCAGCCCGAGGAAGCCCAGCGCCGCCGCGTCCAGGATGGCGGTGGAGAAGCCCAGCGAGGCCTGCACGATCAGCGGCGCCAGGCAATTCGGCAGCACCGTGTCGAACATCAGCCGCCGCGTGGAGGCGCCGGCGGCGCGCGTGGCGGTCACGTAGTCGCGCGCCAGTTCCGACAGCGCCGAGGCGCGCGACAGCCGCGTGTAGCCGGGCAGCGTCACGATGGCGACGGCCAGCATGGCGTTGAACATGCCCGGCCCCAGGATCGCCACGATCACGATCGCCAGCAGCAGCGAGGGGAACACCAGCACGATGTCCATCAGCCGCATGATGGCCACGTCCACCACGCCCCCGGCGAACGCCGCCGTCAGGCCCAGCACGGTGCCGGTGGCCAGCGACAGCGCCACCACGGAAAACCCGATCACCAGCGACAGCCGCGCCCCGTGGATCAGCCGCGAAAGGATGTCCCGCCCCACATCGTCGGTGCCGAGCGGGAAGGCCCAGTCGCCGCCCGCCTGCCACGCCGGGGGGGTGAGGAAATTGCTGCGGAACTGCTCGATCGGCGAATGCAGCGCCAGCACGTCGGCCAGCACCGCCAGCACGATCAGCACGCCCATCACGCCCAGGCCCAGCACCGCGCCGCGGTTCTCGGCGAAGCTGCGCCAGAATGCCGCCAGACGGCCGGTCATCGGGCGGGTCCGGAGCAAGCAAGGAAAGGGTTCCTTTTTGAAAAAAAGAACCAAAAAACTTCGTTCGGTGCTTCGCACGCGCCGGCCGCAAGGCAATGCCAATGGGAAAAGTTTTTTTGCTTCTTTTTGTTCACAAAAAGAAGGCCTTCCTTCCTCATCTTCATCGCCGTATCCGCGGATTGAGGAAGCCGTACAGCACATCCACCCCCAGGTTCACCCCGATCACCAGCACCGCGATCAGCAGCGTGCCGCCCTGCAGCACCGGGTAGTCGCGCCGCTGGATGCTGTCGATCAGCCAGTGCCCGATGCCCGGCCAGGAAAAGATCGTCTCGGTCAGGATGGCGCCGCCCATCAGCGCGCCGACCTGCAAGCCCAGCACCGTCACCACCGGGATCAGCGCGTTGCGTAGCGCATGCACCACCACCACGCGCGGCGTCGCCAGCCCCTTGGCCCGCGCGGTGCGGATATAGTCCTCGTTCAGCACATCCAGCATGGAGGAGCGGGTGATGCGCGCGATGGTGGCCAGCGGCACGGTCCCCAGCACGATGGTCGGCAGCACCAGATGGCTCCAGGCCGAGGCGCAGGCCCCGGCATCGTCGGAGAAATGGCAGTCGACCAGCATGAAGCCCGACCACGGCTCCACATAGAACGCATCGCCGATGCGCCCGGAGACCGGGGTCCACCCCAGCCCGACCGAGAACACCAGGATCATCATCAGCCCCCACCAGAAGATCGGCATGGAGGCGCCGGTGACCGCCGTTCCCATCAGCCCGTAATCGAACGCCGAGCCGCGTCGCACCGCCGCCACCACCCCCATCGGCATGCCCAGCAGCACCGCGAACAGCAGCGCGCAGACCGACAGCTCGATGGTCGCCGGGAACAGGGTGACGAATTCGCTCCATACGGTGTCGCGGGTGACCACGGACTTGCCGAGGTCACCGCGCATCACCTCGCCCTCGTAGCGCAGGAACTGCCGCCACAGCGGCTGGTCGTAGCCGTACTGGTGGCGCAGCGCGTCCAGCTGCTCCTGGGTCACCGCCTGCTCGCCGAAGCGGATCTCGATCGGGTCGCCCGGCACCAGATGGATCAGCATGAAGCTGAGCAGCGTCACGCCCACGAAGGTCGGAACGATCAGCGCCAGGCGCCGGAGCAGGTATCGCAGCACAGGCGGAAAGTCCCCTTTTCAGCGGCCAGGCCGGCGTTCAATACGCCATGAACGCCTGGTAGGCCTCCACCATGTCGTCCACCGCCGCGTCATACAGCCGCTTGCCGTGCTCGGGCGAGGACAGCGACGGGTCGGAGCCGATGCGTCCATCCGCGAAGCGCGCACGATAATCGGCGGCCTCGAAGAACTGCGGCGCGGTGGGCGCCACCTTGGGGGTCATCTGGGCGTGCTTGATGGCGCCCGGCTGGTAGTACTGCGCCAGCGACACCTCCGACGCGGTGGCGTGGTGGCCGTTCACCCCGGCATAGAGCTCCTCGGCCAGCACTTTGCCGCGCGGCCCGGACGACCAGAACGTCATCCGGCAGCGCACCGGCACCTCGCTGCGGCCCAGCGACATCTCGGCATAGATCTCGTCGAACGCCGCCGTCACCGTGGCGACATTGCCGCCGTGGCCGTTGATGAAGAAGAACCGGCGGAACCCGTGCACCGCCAGCGACTGCACCACGTCGCGCACCACCAGCATCAGCGTGCTGGGGCGCAGCGTGGCCGAGCCGGTGAAGCCCAGGTGATGCTGGCTCATGCCATAGGCCAGCGTCGGCGCCACGGCGCAGCCGATGCGGTCGCCCACCCCCTTGGCCACGACCTCGGCGCAGAGATGGTCGGTGCCGATCAGCCCGTTCGGCCCGTGCTGCTCCACCGAGCCGATCGGCACGATCACGCCGGATTGGGTGCGCAGGTAGTCCTCGACCTCCTGCCAGGTCGAAAGTGCCAGTTGCATGCCGAAGCTCCCAGTGAGTCAGTGACAGAAAAAAGGAAGACGTTCTTTTTTGGAAAAAAGAACCAAAAAACTTTTATCCGCTGGAGTCTCCCCGGCCTGGGCCGGGTCTCCAGCGGACAAAGTTTTTTGCTTCTTTTTGTTCACAAAAAGAAGACTTCCCTCACTTGGTCAGGCTAACCCCGCCAAACGGCTGCCCGCCAAAGAAATGCAGCTTGAAGCCCTGCACGGTGTCGCGCATGCCAACATAGGCGCGGGCGTCGGCGAAGTTGATGCCGGGCACCTGGTCGTAGAACACCTGCTGCGCGTCGTAGTACAGCTTGGCGCGCTCCTTCGGGTCGGTCACCACGTTGGCCTTCTGCACCAGCGCGCTGAACTCCTTGTTGCACCAGTGCGGCACGTTGCGGCCGGCGTTCACCATCTCGCAGGTCAGGCCGAGCATCATCTGGCTGGGGTCGGGATAGTCCCAGGTGCCGCCGCTCATCGCCACGTCCGGCTCGCCCAGGCGCACCCGACGCAGGTATTCGCCCCACTCGAAGGTCACCAGCTTGGCCTTCACGCCGATCTTCGCCCAGTCCGCCTGGATCATCTCGGCGGCCCGCTGGCCGTTCGGCATGTAGGCGCGCGCCACCGGGATGTACCACAGATCGGTCGAGAACCCGTCGGCATAGCCGGCCTCGGCCAGCAGCTTCTTTGCCCCCGCGGGGTCGTAGGCGCGCGGCTTCAGCGAGTCGTTGTGGCTCCACAGCGCCGGCGACACCAGGGCGGCGGCCGGCGTGCCGGTGCCCTGGTAGACCGCGTCCACCAGGCTCTTGAGGTCGATCGCCATGGCCAGCGCGCGCCGCACCCGCACATCGTCGAACGGCTTCTTGTCGGTGCGCAGCGCCAGGTAGCTCACCGAGGCGATGGTGCTCTCCGCCAGCTTCACCCCCTTGGCCTTGCGCATCGCCGGCACGTCGGCCGGGTTCGGGTAGCGCGCCACCTGGCACTCATTGGCCTGCAGCCGCGCGAACCGCACCGAGGGGTCGCGGGTGATCGAGAACACCAGGTTGTCCACCCGCGGCGCCCGCTCCGGCATCCCCTTCACCACCCAGGACTGCTTGAAGGCGCGGAAGCGGATCAGGCTGTCCTTCTGGTACTGCACAAGCTGGAACGGCCCGGTGCCGACCGGGTTCAGGTCGAGCTGGTCGGGCGTGCCCTTCTTCAGCATCGCGTCCGCATACTCGGCCGAGGAGATCGAGAACGGCTGCACCGACAGCGTGCTCAGCAGCGGCGCCAGCGGCGACTTCAGCTCGAACACCACCGTGTCCGCCCCGGTCTTGGTCACCGATTTCAGGTTCGGCTGCACCAGGGCCGCGAACATCGGGTAGTTGCCGCCGCCGACCTTGTAGTACGGGTTCTCCTTGTCCAGCATGCGGTTGAAGCTGAACACCACGTCGTCGGCATTGAAGTCGCGCGTCGGCTTGAAGGCGGCGTTGGACTGCCATTTCACCCCATGCCGCAGCTTGAAGGTGTAGCGCAGCCCGTCCGGCGAGATGGTCCAGGATTCGGCCAGCCCCGGCACCACTTCCGAACCGCCGACCTTCATCTCCACCAGCCGGTCGGCGATCTGCTCGGTCACGTCGAAGCTGGTGTTGGCGGTGCTCAGCGCGGCGTTGAGCGCATCCGGGCTGGCCTCCGTGCAGACAACCAGCGTGTCCGCCCGCGCGGCGGTCGCGGCCAGCGACAGCAGCAAGGTGGCGGCAGTGATCCAGCGGCGCGACATGACGCAATCCTCCTCGGCAGCAACATGGACAAAACAATACGCTCCCGACTGTCGTGGACCCGCGGCTCCGCGTCAACGCCCCATATATTGACATACATCGATCTATCTATATGATGCCCGCATGCAGATCGACACCGAAGGCTTTCGCGCCCTGGGAGACCCCGTCCGGCTGCGCATCCTGCGCTTCCTGCTGGACCAGGGCGGCATGTGCTGCGCCAGCCCCGGCCGGGTCTGCGCTTGCGACATCGTCGCCATGCTCGACCTCGCCCAGCCGACCGTGAGCCATCACATGCAGATCCTCACCCGCGCCGGCCTGGTCAGCGCCGAGAAGCGGGGGCGCTGGATGTTCTACACCGTCGATCCCGGCCGCTTCGCCGCCCTTGCCGCCCAGCTCCAGGCGGTGGCCGACGTCGCCCGCCCACTCGCCACCGCCGCCTGATCCCATTCTCCGCCCACGAGGTTCGCATGCCCCAGGATGGTCCCGCCCCTCCCACCGGCAGCCTGCCCGTCGCCATCATCGGCGCCGGCCCCACCGGCCTCGCCGCCGCCGCGCACCTGCTGGCGCGCGGGCTGTCGCCGCTGATCCTGGAGGCCGGGGAGGTCGCCGCCAGCGTGCGCGCCTGGGGGCATGTGCGCATGTTCTCCCCCTGGCGCTACAATATCGACCCCGCCGCCCGCGCCTTGCTGGAAGCCGCCGGCTGGCAGGCCCCGGACCCGGACGCCCACCCCACCGGCGCCGAGTTGGTCGCCCGTTACCTCGCCCCCCTGGCCGCCCTGCCGCCGCTCGCCCGCGCCCTGCGCACCGGCACCCGCGTGGTCGGCGTCACCCGCCGCGACCACGACCTGATGCGCGACGGTGCCCGCGACTCGGCCCCCTTCGTGCTCCAGCTCGCCGATCTGTCCGGCAGGGTCACCGAAATCGAGGCATCCGCCGTGCTGGACTGCTCGGGCACCTGGGCCAGCCCGAATCCCGTCGGCGCGCACGGCCTGCCCGTCCCCGGCGAGGCCCAGGCCGCCGGCCGCATCGCCTATGGCATCCCCGACATGCTGGGCCGCGACCGCGCCGACCACGCCGGCCGCACGGTGCTGGTGGTCGGCGCCGGACATTCCGCCATGAATGCCGTGCTCGACCTCGCCGCCCTGGCCCGCCATGCGCCGGGCACGCGCATCCTCTGGGCCTTCCGGCGCCCGCTGGAGGCGGTGAATTTCGGCGGCGGAGCCGCCGATGCGCTGGCCGAGCGCGGCAGCCTCGGCGCGCGCGCCCACCAGTTGGCGGCCACCGGCGAGGTCACCGTGCTCGCACCCTTCGCCATCGCCGCCATGCAGCCGTTGCCGGACGGGCGCGTGGCAGTGACCGCCCGCGACGGGCGCCGGGTCGAGGTGGACCGCATCGTGGTCGCCGCCGGCTTCCGGCCAGACCTGTCCTTTCTGCGCGAGCTGCGCCTCGGCCTGGACCCGGCGGTGCAGAGCACCCTCGCGCTGGCGCCGCTGATCGACCCCAATCTGCACTCCTGCGGCACCGTTCGCCCGCATGGAGAGGCCGAATTGCGCCATCCGGAGGCGAATTTCTGGATCGCCGGCATGAAAAGCTACGGCCGCGCCCCGACCTTCCTGCTGGCGACCGGCCACGAACAGGTGCGCAGCATCGCCGCCGCCCTGGCCGGCGACTGGATGGCGGCGCGGCGGGTGGAGCTGGACCTGCCGGAAACCGGCGTCTGCTCCGCCACGCCGGCCGCGCCCGCCAGTTCCTGCTGCGCGCCCGCGCCGGCCTGCTGCGGCACCGTGCCGGCGGCGTAGGTCAGCCCGGCATCATTCAGCCTAGCATCATCAGGCTGGCATTGCCGCCCGCCGCGGTGGTGTTGGTGCTGACCGCCCGCTCGCGCACCAGCATGTCCAGCGGATAGGCCGCGTCGGGCGCGCGGGCCAGGATCGGCACGATCGGTCCCGGCCGTGCCGCCACGCGCGCCGCCAGCGCCAGCAGGGCGGCGGGCTGGCCGTCGAACAGCACCGCGTCGAACGCCGCGCCGTCCAGGTCCGCCACGCCCGCCACCCAGGCCGTCAGCGCCGGCGGCAGGTCCGGTGGCGGTGCCGGCACCAGCGCCCGGTTGCCGGTGGCCAGCGCCGCGCCGACCTGCTCGTGCAGCGCCGCCGCCTCCCGGGCCACGCACAGCACCACCCCGCGCGGCTCCACCGAATACAGGTTCTGCTCGCCCACCGGCCCGGGCAGTTCCATCTCCGCCCCCACCGGCGTCAGCGCCAGCATCGCCCGGCACGCGGCGGCATCGGCCCCTCGCGCCTCCAGCCACGCCACCCAGGCGCGCGCCACCGCCGGCGCCTCCCCCGCCACCCCGGCCTCCGGCGCATGCCGCGCCAGCAGCCGGCGCAGGTAGAGCGGTCCGCCCGCCTTCGGCCCGGTGCCGGACAGGCCGTGCCCGCCGAACGGCTGCACCCCCACCACCGCGCCGATCAGCGTGCGATTGACGTAGAAATTCCCCGCCGGCGCCCGCGCCAGCACATGCGCGATGGTCTCGTCGATGCGGCTGTGCACCCCGAAGGTCAGCGCGTAGCCGGTGGCGCGCAGCCCGGCCAGCACCGCGTCCAGCGCCTCGCGCCGGTAGCGCAGCACGTGCAGCACCGGCCCGAACACCTCGCGCCCCAGCATCGCCAGGTCGTCGATCTCGATGATGGTCGGCGCCACGAAGCTGCCGCCCGCGCAGCCCGCCGGCAGCGGCGCCGCATGCACCGCGCAGCCGGCCGCGCGCATCGTCGCCACATGCGCGGTGATGGCGGCCGCCGCCTCGGCGGTGATCACCGGGCCGATATCGGTGGCGAGGTCGTCCGGATTGCCCACCGTCAGTTCCGCCAGCGCGCCCTTCAGCATGCCCAGCACACGCCCGGCCACGTCCTCCTGCACACACAGCACCCGCAGCGCCGAGCAGCGCTGGCCGGCGCTGTCGAAGGCGGAGACCAGCACGTCGGCCACCACCTGCTCGGCCAGCGCCGAGGAATCCACCACCATGGCGTTCTGCCCGCCGGTCTCGGCGATCAGCGGCACCGGCCGCCCCTCCGGGTCCAGCCGCAGCGCCAGTTCCGCCTGGATCAGCCGCGCCACCTCGGTCGAGCCGGTGAACACCACGCCGCGCGTGCGGGCATCGGCCACCAGGCGCGCACCCACCGCGCCCTGGCCCGGCAGCAACTGCACCACCCCGGCCGGCACCCCGGCCTCGCGCAGGATCGCCACCGCCTGGGCGGCGATCAGCGGCGTCTCCTCGGCCGGCTTGGCCAGCACCGGGTTGCCGGCGGCGAGGGCGGCCGCCACCTGCCCGGTGAAGATCGCCAGCGGGAAGTTCCACGGGCTGATGCACGCCACCGGGCCGAGCGGAGCATGCGCGCCCAGCCGGTCGCGCGCCTCGGCGGCGTAGTAGCGCAGGAAATCCACCGCCTCGCGCACCTCGCCGACCGCATTGGCCAGGGTCTTGCCGGCCTCGCGCACGATCAGCCCCAGCAGCGCCGGCATGCGCGCCTCCAGCAGGTCGGCGGCGCGCAGCAGGCAGGCCGCCCGCGCCGCCGGGGGCGTGGCCGCCCAGCCGGGCGCCGCCAGCACCGCCGCCGACAGCGCCCGCTCCACCTCGGCCGCGCCCGCCTCCATCACCTGGCCCACCAGATCGGCGGAGTCGGCCGGATTGCGCACCGGCAGTGCCGCGCCCTCCCCCACCCGGTCGGCGAGCAGCGGCGTCGCCCGCCACGGTACGGCCGTGCTGGCCAATAACGCGGAAGCCAACCCCGCCAGCACCATCTCGCTGGCCAGGTCCAGCCCGGCGGAATTGGTCCGCGCCGCCCCGAACAGCGCCCGTGGCGGCGCGATGCGCGGATGCGGTGCCCCCACCGGCAGGCTGGCCGCCACCTGCCCCACCGGATCGGCCACCAGTTCGGCCACCGGCACCGCCGGATCGGCGATCCGGTTCACGAAGGAGCTGTTCGCCCCGTTCTCCAGCAGCCGCCGCACCAGATAAGCCAGCAGCGTCTCGTGGGTGCCCACCGGGGCGTAGATGCGGCACGGCCGGCCCAGCTTCGCCGGCCCCACCACCTCCTCGTACAGCGGCTCGCCCATGCCGTGCAGGCACTGGAACTCGTACTGCCCGGGGTGGAAATCCGGCCCCGCCATCTCATGGATCGCCGCCAGCGTCATCGCGTTGTGGGTGGCGAATTGCGGAAACACCGCGTCCGGCGCCGCCAGCAGCGCCCGCGCGCAGGCCAGGTACGACACGTCGGTATGCAGCTTGCGGGTGAACACCGGAAAATCGCTCAGCCCGTCCACCTGGGCGCGCTTGATCTCGCTGTCCCAATAGGCGCCCTTCACCAGCCGCAGCATCAGCCGGTGGCCGCTGCGCCGCGCCAGGTCGGTCACGAAATCCAGCACGAACGGCGCCCGCTTCTGGTAGGCCTGCACCACGAAGCCCAGCCCGTTCCAGCCGGCCAGCGCGCGGTCCAGGCACAGCGCCTCCAGCAGGTCCAGCGACAGGTCCAGCCGGTCGGCCTCCTCGGCATCGATGTTCAGCCCGATGTCGTAGCGCCGCGCCAGCCCGGCCAGCGCCGCCAGCTTCGGCAGCAGCTCGGCCATCACCCGCCCCCGCTGCGCGCGGACATAGCGCGGATGCAGCGCCGAGAGCTTCACCGAGATGCCCGGCCCGTGCAGGAAGCCCCGCCCGGCCGCCGCCGCGCCGATGGCATGGATCGCCGCCTCGTACGAGGCCATGTAGCGCCCGGCATCGCCCGCCGTGGCCGCCGCCTCGCCCAGCATGTCGTAGGAATGGCGAAACCCGCGCGACTCCATCCGCCGGCTGCGCGCCAGCGCCTCGGCGATGGTCTCGCCGGTGACGAACTGCTCGCCCAGCATGCGCATCGCCAGGTCCACCCCGCGCCGCAGCAGCGGCTCGCCGCCGCGCCCGATCAGCCGTGTCAGCGCCGCCCCCAGCCCGGCCTCGCTGCCGGTGGCCACCAGCCGCCCGGTCACCACCAGCCCCCAGGTGGCGGCGTTGACGAACACCGAAGGGGATTGCCCCACATGCGCGCGCCAGTCGCCCTCGGCCAGCTTGTCGCGGATCAGCGCGTCGCGGGTGGCGGGGTCGGGGATGCGCAGCAGCGCCTCGGCCAGGCACATCAGCGCCACCCCCTCCTGGCTGGAGAGATCGTATTCGCGGATCAGCCCGTCCACCGCGCCGCGCGTGCCGCGCGCCCGCAACGCCGCCACCAGGCGGCCGGCCAGCGCCTGGGCCCGCGCCAGCGCCGCCGGCGGCAATGCGGCGCGCGGCAGCAGGGCGGCGAGGCAATCCGGCTCGGCCCGGCGATGGGCGGCACCGATGGCGGCGCGCAGCGCGCCTTGTGGCGGCAGCCCGGCGGCGAAGGCGGCGAACGGCTGGGTCATGGCGGTTCCTGCGGTGGGGAGCGGCAACCATATCAGGCAAGCTGCCCTTCGACGCTGCTCCGCTGCCGCTCGCCGCGCGAAAGGCCGATCGGGGCCTCCGGCGGATGCATCAGGCGACGTTCGGGCTTACCGACCGAGCTTTGCTCGCCCGGCCCCAGGCCAATGCCCGCGGCCCACGACGACGGCCGGTTCACGTTCCTTTGCAGATGCCGCCACATGACCGTCTCACAAAATTTCCGTTAATTTCAATGTTGTATGGAGCGCTCCGTTGCCTTCTGGCTTGCGCGCTCCTGGCGAATTTGCCCCGGCCGCTCGCGCGGAGTCGGTAGATTTTACACTCCTCGCCACCCCAATCGCGGCCGAAGATCGTGAAAGAAATTGGAAACGCTCGGGAATATTCTTGGCGCCTGCGATAGTACACGCCACCGCTGTCGGACAACTTTACACTTCAGACGGCCATCTGTCTGAGGGGGCACACGGAATCAACGCATTAGCACGTGGCACCGAAAATGCATTAGTCCAAATGGATGAGCCTAGCCGTCCACCTAACAGGAGATTGTTAAATGAAGACTCGGTCGGTTTTATGGTGCACCTCGACATTGGCCGGCGTGCTGATGTTGAGCACCGCTGCCCACGCCGTGCCGTACGCCTTCGCAGGCAACCAGATCCAGCATCTCACCCTGCAGCTCACCGACGGCACGACGACTTCTCCGTTTCCGGTCCAGATCGTTAATGGGGCCGTCGTTGGGGCGACAACGCAGCTGAGTGATTCGGCGCAATTCACGCCGTACGCTAACAGTGGGTTTCTCCAACCCGGCGTCGCCGGGTTGGCCAGCAACGTCAACCAGGCATTCAGCGGTCCCGGCGTTGCGCCGGCGGAGAATACGTTCAACCCGGCCGGCCCGATGGGCACGTTCACGGGCATCCGTTCCGATGCAAGCATCGGCGCGGGCGCAGTCAGCACCGGCGGCGTGGCGGTCAGCAACGTGGCGGAAGGCTACGGTTATACCCCCCTCGGCGTTGCGACGGGTGGCAATACCGCGACGATCAATTTCGCCATCACTCTGGCGACCAGCGGCCTGAGCGTCCTGCTGGACTTTCAGAACCTGTACAACCTGATCGTGCATACCGACAACGTCGGCGATACGGCGACTGCGTCGATCACCAACTCGTTCTCGATCACCAACAAGACCACCGGACAACAGGTGTTCTCGTACGGGCCTTTCCCCATCACCCAGCAGATCTCGTCGCAGAACGGGAGTCCGCTCGACTCCTCGACGAGCAACACCTTCAACGCGAGTGTTCAGAGCATTGCGCTGGCCGCTGGCAGCTACAACGTCTCGCTGAGCTCTTCGGCGACGGCGACCATTATCGGCCAGCCGATCCCGGAACCGACGACCCTCGCCCTGCTGGGCGCCGGCCTGTTGGCGCTGGGCTTCAGCCGGAAGCGTCGGCCTGTCTGACTTCGCTTCTGATATATCCTGGCTGGGGCGGCATTCTCGGGTGCCGCCCCAATCATATCCGGCCAGCGTCGTGAGGCACGCCCACGGATGGCGACGGCCGGGTCATGCCGCGCGACGTTCCATGGCCGGCTCCTGCAGGGCCGGCAGCAGCCGCCGATAACCCAGTTCCGGCACAGCCAGCCGCCCGCCATCGGTGACATAGCTCCAGAACTCCGGACGTTCGACTTCCCCCCGGCTGAGAATCTGGCCGATATTCGCGATGGCCGGTTGGCGAAGACCCTTGTATTCGATTGCCGGCCCGATCGGGTCGAAGCGCACGCTGGCCTGGCGCAGCAGCCGGAGAAGGCTGTTCTCCATCACGGCGCACCAGTGCGTAATTCCGGCCTCCAGGCTGGCTTCCAGAACGCCGCGCATCAGGGCAAGCCGCAGCAACATGTCGGTGCGGCTATCCATATCGCGCCGCTGCCGGGAAATCGCGAACCTGGAGATCTCGCCGGTCTTGTCGATCGGCAGGCCAGCCAGCAGGTTCGGGCGGCAAACATGCTGCATTGGAAAGCTCGACTCCGGCTGCCCCGGCATTGCCGTCACCAACCGCACGGTTCCAACCACCTCTCCGGTCCGGCGACGCAGCAGGACGTGAAACGATCGCCCGTCGTACTCGTCGTATTCGTACCCGCCCTCCCCGGAAAGAAAATCGTGCTCGCGACAGTAAACCTGATAACGCAGACGCTGCGCTTCAGCAATATCTTCCGCTGTTCTTGCAATATCGACTCGAAACAGCCGTTGCATCACGTCGAGACACGACATTCCATCGGAATTCATCATCCAGTTCCTCGACCTGCGGCGTTAGGATGCATTCAGTATCATCGGCGGAGTGCATTCCTTCCACAAATTTTCTATGTTTGCACGCTGGAATCTGGACCTAGTCAATCTGGCTCTTTCCAATAACATATTGATTCAATGGGGAAAAAATTTTGACCTAATCCGCTTGGTTGAAAGGATTAGGTCATATGCTTGGCGTCATTCGCGCCCCTTCGTCGGGGACAAGCTTTTGAATCATATGCACAACCGAGGCATGTGAAGATCTATAGCGTGAACATCGCATACGGAAAGCCACTGGCGGAGGCGATGACTGCATCAGGGCCTCGCCAGCCAATACCTCCTGCCTAGCCGGCACGGACGGCTGGAGGTCACCCCGCCCCGGCCGCCGACGGGCGGACGGGACCGGGCTGGCATTCCTGGCAGGGTGAGGCGCGTCAGTTCGCCTCGATCAGCGCACGCGGCCCGTCCAGCGGCGCGGCCGGGGCGGCTATTTCATGTGCATCGGCTGGCCCTTGGCCATGGCGAGGTGGTGCGGCTGGTGGTGGCCGCCCTGCACCATGATGCCCATGAACCCCAGGGCGCGGATTTTCTGCGCCTCGGCGGGTAACGCGGCGGTGACCGTCAGTTCCACCCCGTCCGGGAGGTCCGTGGCCCGCACCGTCCAGCCATGCATGCCGTCGATGTCCTGGGCATGGGCCGGGACCATGCGGCGGATGGCCTCAAGCGTGCGGCCGCCGCCGGTCACGGCGATCCGCAGGCCGCCCTCGATCGGCTCCTTGCGGGCGGCCGCGCGCATCGTCACCTCGTTCATGTCGATCAGGTGCTCGCGCAGCGCGTCCACGTCCACCTTCGTCCAGTCGGTCTGCGGATCGGCCTGCAGCATCGCCACGATCTCCAGGATCGCCCCGAAGGCGGCCTGACCGGGCTCGACCGGAATCGCCGCCTGCTGGCCGGCGTGGTGCCCCATCATGCCCGGCATCCCCATCCCGGGCATCGCGCCCTGGCCGTGCATGCCGGCCATCGAGGCAGCGCCCATCGGATGGTGCATCGGCATCCCGGGAGGGGCCGGCTGGGCGTGGGCCGTGGCGGCGCCCGTGGCGATGACGAGTACCGTGGCGGCGATGCGCAGCGATTTCATCCGGGCCTCCTGACGTGGGGTTCCCGCCCCTCGTAGCGTCACGCGGCACAGGCGCCTATGATCGCGATCATATGGCACCGAACCTGTCCGCGTTTCCACCCAACACCCTGGCTGCGCAGTTGCTGGCGGCCGGGGAGCCGTCGCGCGCGGCGCGGCGCGGCATCGGCCAGGGCGAGGCCGTGTTCCGCCAGGGCGACCCCGCCACCGCCGTGTTCCTGCTCGAATCCGGCCGGGTGCGGCTGGCGCGCATGCTGGCGGACGGGTCGGCGGTGATCCTGCAGGTGGCCGAATCCGGCGACAGCTTCGCCGAGGCGTCCCTGTCGGTGTCGCAGTACCACTGCGATGCCGTGGCCGAGGCCGACTCCATTGTCTGGGCCCTGCCGAAAGCCGACCTGCTGGCCAAGCTGGCGCGGGAGCCCGCCGAGTGCCTCGCGCTGGCGATGGTGCTGGCGACCCATGTGCGCAACCTGCGCGCCAGGCTGGCGCTGCGCGACATCCGCTCGGCCCCAGCGCGGCTGCTCGGATGGCTGCGCCTGCATGCCGCCGGCGATCCGCCCGTGGTGCCGGTGCGGCGGTCCTGGATGCTGGTCGCGGAGGAGCTGGGGCTGACGCGCGAGGCGGTGTACCGCGCCCTGGCGACGCTGGAGCGGCAGGGATGCATTCGGCGGGACGGCCACACCGTGCATCTTTTCGCGCGCGCGGGCCTTTGATGGCGCGCCGCGCGCACGCATTCCCGGTCTATACCGGCCGCAGCAGGCAACCCCAAGGAACAGGCAATGCGCGCAGTCACACGGCACCCGGAAGCCCATCTGGTCTCTCGCATCGGCTGGCTTCGCGCGGCGGTGCTGGGCGCCAATGACGGCATCGTCTCCACCGCCAGCCTGATCGTGGGCGTGGCCGCCGCCGCGGCGACACCCAGCGACGTCCTGATCGCCGGGGTGGCCGGCCTGGTGGCGGGCGCGATGTCGATGGCGGCGGGAGAGTATGTCTCGGTCAGCTCCCAATCGGACACCGAGCAGGCCGACCTGGCGCGCGAGCGGGCCGAATTGCGGGACAACCCGGCCTTCGAGCTGGCCGAGCTCGCCGAGGTCTATGTCGGCCGCGGGCTGGACCGCGACCTGGCCGAACAGGTGGCGCGCCAGTTGATGGCCAAGGATGCGCTGGGCGCCCATGCGCGCGACGAGCTGGGCATCTCCGAGGTCACCACGGCGCGCCCGGTGCAGGCGGCGCTGACCTCCGCGGCCACCTTCGCGGTCGGCGCCGCCATGCCGCTGCTCATGGTGCTGGTGTCTCCGGCCAACATGCTGATCCCGGCGGTGTCCGCCGCGTCGCTGGGTTTCCTGGCCCTGCTCGGCGCGATCGGCGCCCAGGCGGGCGGTGCCAACGTGCTGCGCGGCACCGCGCGCGTGACCTTCTGGGGGGCGTTCGCGATGGCGCTGACCGCCGGCATCGGCGCGCTGTTCGGCACGTCCGTCTAACCTGGGGTCAGGCCCGGGCCGGCAGCCCCTTCTACGGCATCCGCGACGGCAGGGTGATGGTCTCGCCATCGACGGTGAAGCTGCCATAGCCGCGATGATGGATGGTCTTCGGGTTCCGCTGCGCCGGATCGACCCATGCCGCCACCACTTCCAGCACGAACAGGTTGAACTTGTTCACCAGCCGCGTATCGACCACGCGGCACTCAAGATTGGCGAAGCACTCGCCCACCAGCGGCGCCACGACCTCGCGGGCCGGCAGCGGCGTCAGCCCGAACGCGGCGAACTTGTCGGTGTCGCGGCCCGAGCAATTGCCGATCTGAACCACCTTGGGTGCCAGCGCGACGGCCGGGATGGCGATCACGCATTGCCGGGTGGCGCGCAAGGCGGCGAAGCTGTGGTCGCCGCTGCTGACCACGCAGGCCACCAGCGGCGGCGTGAACTCCACCATCATATGCCATGACATCGTCATCACGTTGCGATGCTCCTTGCGGGCGGTGGTCAGCAGCACCACCGGCCCCGGCTCCAGCAGCTGATAGACCTTCGACAGATCCAACTCTTTCATGCC
>MKWE01000009.1:240307-263646 GCA_001899585.1 Rhodospirillales bacterium 70-18 | reverse complement strand
CCGCTACCGCTCCACCCACGCATCGCCCTGCTTGCGGTAGCGCCGCTTCACCGCCGCCCACGCGACACGGTGCGCCGTTTCCTCGTGCTGCGCCGGGTCGCTATCGTCGTAGCCCGCCCAGGCGCTGTTGAACGCGGCGCGATAGATGTCCTGCGCGTGCTCCGGCAAGTGCGCGCGGACGGATGGCGGCAGGTCGCTGATGGAGCGGTAGGGCATGCGCTACTCCTCACGCCGCGGGATCGCCCAGTACGCCCATTACCCCGATGCCCGCCCGCCCGCCCGCCCGCCCGCCCGCCCGCCCGCCCGCCCGCGCCTGCTGAAGCCCCGCGCCGCCTATTGCAACCCCGCGTGCCTACTGCAACCCCGCGTGCCTACTGCAACGAGGTGATCGCGTTGCGGTTCTGCTGCCACGACGCCTCGTCCGACCCCACGGCGATCGGTCGTTCCTTGCCGTAGGATATCGTCGCGATACGGGACTGGGCGACCCCGTGGGCGGCCAGGTACTGCGTCACGCTGTAGGCCCGGCGCTGGCCCAGCGCGATGTTGTATTCCACCGTGCCGCGCTCGTCGCAGTTTCCGGCCACCTGCACCGCGTTGCTCGGATATTGCGCCAGCCAGCTCGCCTGCCGGTCGAGCGTCGCCGTGGCCTGCTGCGTGAGTGTCGACTTGTCGAAGTCGAAATACACCCGGTCGCCGACATTCGCCGCCAGATCCTCCTCCGATCCGGGGACCGGGCGGGACCCTGCGCCGGCACCGGCACCGGCGCCTGCCCCGGCCTGGGCCGTTCCGGAGGTCTGTCCCGCCGTCTGGCTGTCACCGCCCGAGCAGGCGGCCAGCGTCGCCGCCAGTGCGATGGCGCCGAAATGGGTGAACTTCATCTGCAACCTCCTGTTATCCAGGCCGGCACGGCCCTGGCCGCACAGCCCCGCGATGCGTGAATGGCTCCGCCCTGTCCCCATCGTCGGAAAGGCCGCGCCGACCCGCGGTCGCCTGATGGATATAGCACACCACGCGGCGCCCACGGCCCGGCGAATAAAGGCGGACTGATGGGGCATTTCTAAGGCGGCGGGGCGCATCCTCGCCGCGGTGATGGCCGGGCCGTCAGCCGACCTTGCGCGGCGCCGGCGCCCGCAGCCACCGCAGCAGCGCCGCCGAGGCCACCACGGCCAGATGGCCCAGCACCAGCATCAGCGAGGCGTCGGCCATCGTCTCGTGCAGGTCGCCGGCGATGCGCAGGTCGGCCAGCAGGCCGCTCAGCGTGACCAGCAGAATGGCGACCAGCAGCGCCAGCCCGGACAGCGGGGCCAGCGGCGTGCGCCCCGCGAAGGCGGCCACCGCATCCTGGCCCAGCTTGCGCCGGAAGCTGCGCCACAGGGGCGCGTCGGCCCATGGCAGCGCCCACATTCCGGGCGCGCGCGCCAGCACCGCCACCAGCAGCCGCACCGCCAGCAGCCCCAGCAGCACATAGCCGGCGAAGCGGTGCAGCGGCATCGCCCCGCCGCCGGTGAGATAGGCCACCGCCCAGGCGCCGGCGAACAGCCCGTGCCAGGCCGTCAGCATGTCATAGGCCGACAGGCGCCGCGCCGGCCGAGGCTTCGCCCCGATCACATCAGTCGTCATCGTGGTGACTCCCATGCCCGTGTTCACCACCCTGCCCCACCAGCGAGGCCAGGATGGACCCGGTGGGAATGCCGCGCGCCGTGCCATACAGGGTGGTCACGGACCCCACGACCAGCAGGCCCAGCAGAGCCAAGGCAAGCATGCGCCGGAACATGGCGTTCTCCTTTCATTGGATGGGCCATCGGATGGCGGGGGCCGGCCAGCGGCCCCCGCCGCCGATACGTCAGGCCGGGATCAGTCGCGCAGCGAGCGGGCGCCGGGGCGCGCGGCGTCGTTGGCCGCCTCGCGGCGCTGCGTGTGGCGATACTCCCGCCGCTCGTAGCTGCCGCGCTCGATAGTGCCGCGGCGATGCTCTTGGCGCTCGCGCAGCTCGTGCCGTTCGCGGTATTGCAGCGGGTCGGCTGCCGGCGCGGTGGCGGCGGGGCCGCTGCCCATGGCGGGGCCGTTGCCCATGGAATCGCCGCCCGGCGCGCCGCCAGCCGCGCCACCGGGCGCGGCCAGGGCGAGGCCGGCCGGCAGGGCGAGGGCAGCGGCCAGGGCGATGCGGCGGAACAGGGTATTCATGGCAAGTCTCCTGAGAGGGGCCAGGCGGCGCAACCGCCCGGCGGGTTGTGAACGGGGCGGAGAATGGCAACCCCGACCTGAACCGCCGCTGAGCGGGCCGTTCAGCCTGCGTTCAGGCGGCGCCGGCAATGCTGCGCGCATGCGAAACCTGTTGGTGCTTTTCCTGCTGCTGCTGTTCGCCGCCGCGCCCGCGCATGCCGACAGCCATGGCGGCGGCGATTCCGGCGGCAATTCGGGCGGCAATTCCGATGGCGGCTCCGGCGGCGAGCGTGGCAGCCACGAATCGGACAGCCGCGAAGACGGCGCCCGCGCCCGCGCCGCGCTGCGGGCCGGCGAGATCCGTCCGCTCGCCGAGCTGATGGCGATGGTCGAGGCCCGGTACGCCGGCCGCGTCATCGCCACGCATCTTGAGCGCGATCATGGCCGCTGGACCTACGAGCTGCGTCTGCTGCCCCCCTCCGGCCGGATGTTCGAGCTGCGCGTGGATGCCGCCACCGGCAAGGTGGTCAGCACACGCGGGCCGGTGCGCGAACGGGGGGGCGGCTGATGCGCGTGCTGGTGGTGGAAGACACAAGGGCGCTGGCCGAGCAGCTCCAGGCGGCGCTGATCACGGCGGGCTTCGCCGTCGATCTCGCGCCCGACGGCGAGGAAGGCCGCTTCCTCGGTGAGACCGAGCCCTATGACGCGGTGGTGCTGGACCTCGGCCTGCCGAAGCTGGACGGGCTGAGCGTGCTGCGCGCCTGGCGCGGCGGCGGGCGGGCGATGCCGGTGCTGATCCTGACCGCGCGCGACGGCTGGGCCGAGAAGGTCGACGGGCTGAACGCCGGCGCCGACGACTACCTGGCCAAGCCCTTCGCCATGGCCGAGCTGATCGCGCGGGTGAACGCGCTGATCCGCCGCGCGCATGGCCACGCCACGCCGGAGATCCTGGCCGGGCGGCTGCGCATCGACACCGCGCGCAAGCAGGTGGCGCTGGACGGCGCCCCGGTGCGGCTGACCGCTATGGAATACAACCTGCTGGCCTGCCTGGCGCAGCACCTGGGTCAGCCGGTCAGCAAGACGGCGCTGACCGAAAGCCTTTACGCGCAGGATTTCGACCGCGATTCCAACACCCTGGAAGTCATCGTCGGCCGCCTGCGCCGCAAGCTGGGCGAGGGCCTGATCGAGACCATCCGCGGCCAGGGCTACCGGCTGGCCGGCGCGCCGTGATGCGCCTGCTGTCCGGCTGGTCGCTGACCCGCAGGCTGGCGCTGCTGAGCGGGCTGTGGGTGGCGGCGGGGCTGGCGCTGACCTGGGTGTTCGTGGCCGACGTCGCCAGCCGGGAGATGGAACGCTCGTTCGATGCCCGGCTGGGCGGGCTGCTGGACGCCCTGGCCGCCGCCGCCACGCTGGACCCCGCCGGCCGCCCGGCGCTGCTGCGGCCCGTCTCCGAGCCGCGATTCGACGAGCCGCTGTCCGGCCTCTACTGGCAGATCGACGGGCCGGGCGGCGTGCGCACCACCTCGCGTTCGCTGTGGGACCAGGAATTGCCGGCCGGCACGCCAGGCCATGACGGCGTGCAGAGCTCCGACATCGCCGGCCCGCGCGGCGAGCACCTGCGCATGATCGAGCGCGACATCCAGCTGCCGGGCGCCGGCACCTCCCTGCACGTGCAGGTGGCCGCCGCCCGCGACGCGACCGAGGCGGAGATCCGCCGCCTGCACGGCCTGCTGGCCGGCGGGTTCGCGCTGCTGGGGGCCGGGCTGGTGGCGGCGATGGTGCTGCTGGTCGCCGCCACGCTCGCCCCGCTGCGCCGCCTGCGCCGCGCCGTGGCCGACCTGCGCGGCGGCGCCCGGACCGCGCTCGACCTGCCGGTGCCGCCCGAGGTGCAGCCGCTGGTGGCCGAAATCGCCGGGCTGGTGGCGCAGAACCGCGCCACGGTCGAGCGCGCCCGCGCCCATGTCGGCAACCTCGCCCACGCCCTGCGCACCAACCTCGCGGTGCTGCGCAACGCGCTGGACAGCGGCGACCGGCCGGCGGCCGCGCACCAGTTGGCCACCGCCGAGCGGCTGGTGCAGCACCATCTGGGCCGCGCCCGCACGGCGGCCCTGGCCGGCGCCGCCGCCACCGAATTGCCGCTGCGCGCCGTGGTGGAGGACATCGCCACCGCCCTGGAACGCCTGTTCGCCGACCGCGCGATCGACATCGAGGTGCTGGGAGATCCGGCGCTGCGGGTGCGCTGCGAGCACGCTGACCTGTCCGAAATGCTCGGAAATCTGATGGAAAACGCCTGTAAATGGGCCCGAAACCGGGTTCGAGTCGAGGTCGGCGCCGCACCCGGCCGGGTGTTCGCCCGCGTCGAGGATGACGGCCCCGGGCTGCCGCCGGCGCAGCTCGATGCCGTGCGCGCCCGCGGCGCGAGGCTGGACGAGGCGGTGCCGGGCAGCGGGCTGGGGCTGGCGATCGTCACCGACCTCGCCACGCTGTACGGCGGCGGGCTAGAACTTTCCGCAGCCCCTCCGCCGATGGGCGGGCTTGCCGCCTGCCTGTGGCTGCCCGCGGCCGCGCTGCCGCGTCAGTCGTGGGCGGGGTAGGACCGCATCAGGCGCCGGTGCAGCCGCCACAGGCGGATGAGTTCGGCGGGGCCGACTGGGCGGAAGCCGCGGGCGCGGTTGGCGGCGCCGATGCGGAAGGCCGCCCCGTAATGCTGGAACTGCGCCTGCCAGGCATCGGCCAGGCGGGTGGTCGGGTCCCAGACATGCGTCGCCTCGGAGCCGGCGCCGTTGATCTCGATCACGCGCAGCCCCTGCGCCCCGGCCAGGTCGGCCAGGGTGGCGAAGCGCAGGTCGATGCGGCCGAAATGGAATTCAGGCATGGCGCGGGCAAGCCGCTCGACCGCATCCGCCAGCGCCGGGGTGGCGAAGCGGATGCCGTTCTCGAAAATCGAGCCCTTGCAGTGGTTGCCCACGAACACCAGCGGCACGCGCGCGCCCGGCGCCGGCACCTCGGCCGCGCGGCCGGCGAGATGCGGCAGGTACATCCACGCGAGGCTGCCGGCGCGGGCATCGGCCAGCACCAGGTCGCGCAGCGTTGAGCGCCCGTCGCCGACGACGAACGGGACGTGCTTCAGCGTGACGGAGGTGATGCGCCCGACGGCGACGCCCGGCTCGCGCACATAGAACACCCCCGCCTCGCCCGGCAGGGTGACGAGTTCCTGCAATATCAGCGCCTCGCCCCGGGGAAACGCGGCGAGATAGGCGCCGAGCGCGTCGCGGCCGGCGATCACGCGCACGCCGGCGCCGTTGCAGGCGATGTCGGGCTTGGCGACCACCGGGTAGGCGAGGCCTGCGCGGGCCAGCGCGGCCTCGGCGGCCGGCAGGTCGCCGCCGGGTCCGGTGCGCAGCGTGACATAGGGGGCGATCAGCGCGCGCGCCGGCCCGGCCACCTGGTCGAGAATGGCGGATTTCGACTCGCCCACCAGCCCGCCGGAGGTGATGTTGGGGTTGGCGGCACTCGGCAGGGTGAGGCTGCGATGGCGGATCGCCAGCGCCAGCCAGTGCAGCACCACCGGGGTGTAGAACGCCCAGTCCGGCCAGAACTCGAAGAACGAGGTCGGGCGGGGCGGGGCGGCCCGCGACAGCCGCACGGCGGTATCGCCGTTCATGGCCTTGCCCCCTGCATCCGGCCGGCCAGCCGGCCGAGCAGGATCAGCCCCAGCGCCAGCCCCGCCGCGCCGACCCAGCGCCAGGCGCCGTAATGGGCGATCAGGACCTGGCCGAGATGGAGCGAAACGACGAACAGCAGCGTGGTCCACAGGCTGGTGGCCACCACCGCCGCCAGCAGGAAGCGGCGCAGATCGGCGCCGAGAAAGCCGCAGGTGGTGTAGGTCGGCAGCCGCAGGCCGGGCAGGAAGCGGCTGACCAGCACCACGCGGAACACCCGGCCGGCCAGCCAGGCGCGCACCACCTCGCCGCGCGTGGGCGGAATGAGCCGCGCGATGGGCGGCACCGCCGCCGCCAGCCGCCCGAGGCCGTACAGCCCGAGATCGCCGAGCACGATGCCGACATAGAGCGCGGCGAGTGCGGTGGCGGGCAGCACCCGCCCGTCGGCCACCGCCATCGCCGCGAAGATCGTCGCCGCGTCCTCCAGGATGAAGGTGGCGAGGATGATCGCGCCGGCCTGCAGCAGCGGCGAACTTCCGGCAGCGACGAGCAGCGCGGCGACCGATCCGCCGAGCATCAGGGATTGCCGCGGATCGGGCGGGCGGCGCCGGCACATCCGCCCTTGTCGTGACGCCCGTCCGGCCGGGCAAGATCATTGCGCACGTTGCAGCATCCTATCCAGCGGATCTTCGCGGCCATGATGGCGACGTTCGGGTTCCCGGCATGGGCCAGGATGGCCCGCGCCGCTGACAGATACCTTACGGCTCCGCCGCCATCGGTTCCACCCGTGGGCGCATCGCCGCCCCGTGGGGTGGCAGGCCACCGGAACCCGCCGGGCGGCCCGGACCGCCGCGCCTGCCTGCCCCGCGACGGGCGCATGATATTTTACCTTTTGCGCATATGCGCATGCGCCTATCTCTCGGCCATGAAACACCCGGTCGACATCCTCTCCGCCCTCGCCGAACCCACCCGCCTGGCCGCGATGCGGCTGCTGTGGGACGGCCAGGAACATTGTGTGTGCGAGCTGATGCAGCGCCTCGGCGCCACGCAATCGCGCATGTCGCGCCATATGGCCACGCTGAAGCAGGCCGGCCTGCTGGTTGACCGGCGCGACGCCCAATGGGTGCGCTATCGCCGCTCGCCGCATCTGCCCCAGGCGGTGGCGGCCCTGGTGGAAGCGGCGCTCGCCCTGCCCATGGACCCGGAAAGGATCGCGGCATGACCGCCCCGACGCTGATATCGCCGGCCCCCGGCGTGCCCTCTCGCCCGGCGCGGGATCCGCGCAGCGCCCGCTGGGTCGCCGCCACCGTGGCGGCGCTGGCTGGCTGGGCGGTGCTGTACAGCCTGTTGCAGCCCTTCGCCGACTGGGTGGTTGCGGTGCTGCCGATCCCGCCCGCCGGCCGGCTGCACGAGGCGGTGGCCTTCTTTGCCTACGACACCCCCAAGGTGCTGCTGCTGCTCGCGATCGTGGTGTTCGCCATGGGCGTGGTGCGCAGCTTCTTCTCGCCGGAGCGCACCCGCGCCCTGCTGGCCGGCAAGCGCGAGGGCGCCGGCAATGTGGCGGCGGCGATGCTGGGCATCGTGACGCCGTTCTGCTCCTGCTCGGCGGTGCCGCTGTTCATCGGCTTCGTCTCGGCCGGGGTGCCGCTGGGGGTGACGTTCTCGTTCCTGATCTCGGCGCCGATGGTCAACGAGGTGGCGCTGGGGCTGCTGTTCGGCCTGGTCGGCTGGAAGATCGCGCTGACCTACCTCGCCTTCGGGCTGGGCGTGGCCATCGTCGCCGGCTGGGTGATCGGGCGGCTGCACCTGGAGGGATGGCTGGAGGAATGGGTGCGCAATGTCCGCGGCGGGGTCGCCGAACTGCCGCCCGTGGAGGTGACGGTGATCGACCGCATCACCGCCGGCCTCGATGCCATGAAGGACATCATCGGCAAGGTCTGGATCTGGATCATCGCGGGCATCGCCGCCGGCGCGTTCATCCACGGCTACGTGCCCGCCGAGATGCTGGCCTCGATCATGGGGCGGCAATCCTGGTGGTCGGTTCCCGCCGCCGTGCTGCTGGGCGTGCCGATGTATTCCAACGCCGCCGGCATCATCCCGGTGGTGGAGGCGTTGATCGGCAAGGGGGCGGCGATCGGCACCGTGCTGGCGTTCATGATGGCCGTCACCGCGCTGTCGGCGCCCGAGATGATCATCCTGCGCAAGGTGCTGAGCGTCCGCCTGATCGCCGTGTTCGTGGGCGTGGTCGCCACCGGCATCCTGGCGGTCGGCTTCCTGTTCAACCTGCTGTTCGCCTGAAATCCCCACTATCTGCTTAAAATCAAGGAGATACGCCATGAAGAACGTCAAGGTTCTCGGCCCGGGCTGCAAGCGCTGCGTCGCCACCGCCGAGATGGTGCAGCAGGCGGCCGACAAGATCGGCGTGCCGGTCAGCATCGAGAAGGTGACCGACTACGCGGCCATCGCCGGCTATGGCATCGCTGCCACCCCCGGCGTGGTGATCGACGGCCGCGTCGTGCATGCGGGCGGGCTGCCCAAGCCGGAAGACCTGGCCAAATGGCTGGCGGCCTGACCGATGCTGGAATATCGGGTTTCCGCCCGCCGGGTTGACGCGCATGGCAGCCTGGCCGCCGCCAAGGAGGCGGAGATCGTGCTGGACACCGCACTGGATGGCCGGCCCGATGCGTTCAACCCGGCCGAGTTGTTCCTGGCCGCCATCGCCGCCTGCATGATCAAGGGGATCGAGCGGGTGGTGCCGATGCTGCGGTTCAACCTGCGCGGCGTGGAGGTCCGCCTGCACGGCGTGCGCCAGGACAGCCCGCCGAAGATGGTGTCGGTAGACTACGAGCTGATCGTGGACACCGACGAGGATGACCGCCGGCTCGACCTGCTGCACCTGAATGTCCGCAAGTTCGGCACCATCTCCAACACCGTCGCCGCGGCGACCAGGCTGGAGGGCGTCATCCGCCGGGCCTAGAGCCGGGCCGGCGCGGAAGATGCACTTGGTGGAGCGCCGCTTCCTGTTCGAGCTTCGACACCGCGCGCAGCTCCTCGGGCGTGCTGGTGCCGAAGCCGAAATATTCGAGATAGGCGGGGATCATCTCGAACAGCATGTCGGTCCCGACCTGCACGCGGCAGCCTTGCGCCATCGCCGCGCGCAGCAGGGGCGTGATGTCCTGCCTCATGACGACCTCGCCGACGAAGGTCCCGGCCGCGAGGCGCCGAACGTCGAAGGCCATCGGGTCGCCGTCGTTCATACCAAGCGGCGTCGCGTTGACGACGATATCGTAACCTCCCGGGTCGTTGGAGCCGGTCGTGATGTCCAGGTCCGGGTAATGCATCCGCAGCCGCGCTCCGAGCCGCTCGGCCGAGGCGGCGGCGGTGTCGAACAGGCCGATGCCGGCAAGCCCCGCCGCCGCCAGGGATGCCGCGATGGCCGAGCCGACGCCGCCGCTGCCGACCACCAGGGCACGGGCGCCGGCGATCGCCCTGCCCTTGCGCAGCACGCCGCGCACGAAGCCGGCGCCATCGAACATGTCGCCCAGCAGGGAACCGTCGGGCCGGCGCAGGATGGCGTTGCAGGCGCCGGCGATGCGGGCCGTGGCGGTCAATTCGTCCACCAGGCCGGCCGTGGTCACCTTATGCGGCATGGTGACCAGGGCGCCCTTCAGGTTGGCGATGCGGAACAGGGCGCGGAGCACTCCGGCATAGTCCTGCGGCCGCACGCCCATGGGCACGACCACGGCGTCGATGCCCTTCGCCTCGAACCATGGGTTATAGATCATCGGCGCCTTGAACCCCTCGGTCGGATAGCCGAGATGGGCGATGACCGTGGTCCTGCCGGTGATCATCGCCGGGCCGTGATGGCGATGCGGGACCGCGCCCGCGTCGTCGCGGTCAGCCCCACGGCGGCGGCAACAGCGGGTTGCGGATCGCCCCGAAATCGAGTGTCACGGCCACCGCGTTCCCCCTGATCGACCTGGCGTTCGTTGCGCCGGTTCGTACGCGGGCGCCAAATCCGTGTCAATCATCGTGCCGCCTGCCATGCCGATAGTGAAAGCTCGCTGAAAGCTTCGGCCGGTAGGTCTGGGCCTCGACAGTCCAGGCACCGCGGCCGAATGGCCCGGCGAACGCCTGGGCGTGGGGAAACGAACAGGGAAGTTGCCATGTCGCGCAAACATACACTGCTGATGACCGCGTGCCTCGTGTCCATGATGGCGGTGACCGCCGGCGCCAAGGCGGCCGAGAAGGTCTCGATCATGGTCGGCGGGCTGGAAAAGCAGATCTATCTGCCGTTCAAGCTGACCGAGCAGCTCGGCTTCTTCAAGGCCGAGGGGCTGGATGTCGAATTGCTGAACGAGCCCTCTGGCGTGGATGCCGAGAACGAGATGCTGACCGGGGCGGTGCAGGGCGTCGGCGGCTTCTACGACCATTGCGTGGACCTGCAATCCAAGGGCAAGTTCGTCGAGTCGGTGGTGCAGATCAACCAAGCGCCCGGCGAGGTGGAGCTGGTTTCGACTAAGCACCCCGAAATCAAGTCCATGGCCGATGTGAAGGGCAAGAGCCTGGGGGTGACCGGGCTGGGCGCCTCCACCAACTTCCTGACCATGTATCTGGCGGTGAAGGCGGGAGTGCCGCTGGGGCAGTTCACCACCCTGCCGGTCGGCGCCGGGCAGACCTTCATCGCGGCCATGCAGCAGGACCGTATCCAGGCCGGCATGACCACCGAGCCGACCATCTCGCGCCTGCTGAAGACCGGCGAGGCGAAGGTTCTGGTCGACATGCGCTCGGCGGCCAGCACCAAGGCGGCGCTGGGCGGCACCTACCCGGCCACGGCGCTGTATATGCCGACCGCCTATGTGCAGAGCCACCGCGACACCGTGCAGAAGCTGGCCAATGCGCTGGTGCACACGCTGCGCTGGATCGACACCCACAGCGCCGCCGAGATCGCCGACAAGATGCCGAAGGACTACTTGGTCGGCGACCGCGAGGCCTATGTGAAGGCGCTGGCCGACGGCAAAGCGATGTTCACCAAGGACGGGGTGATGCCGCAGGGCGGGCCGGAGACGGTGCTGGCCGTGCTCGGCGGGTTCTCCAAGAACCTCAAGGGCAAGACCATCGACCTGTCGAAGACCTACACGACCGAGTTCGTCAAGAACGTGAAGTAGCCGGCGAACGGCCGGCGGCCGCGTGCCGCCGGCCGCAACGCCGCCTGCCTGCCCGAAACCAGCCGCCCGGGCTCCGGGTGCGGGAGTGCCCCATGTCCGACCACGCCACCTCCCCGGCGATCGAACTGATCAATGTCAGCCGCCGCTTCCTGACCCCGGACGGCAAGTCGATGACCGCGCTGCGCGACTTCAGCATGAGCGTGGCGCGCGGCGAGTTCGCCGCCGTGGTCGGCCCGACCGGCTGCGGCAAGTCCACCACGCTCAACCTGGTGACCGGGCTGGCGCGGCCCTCCGGCGGCGAGGTGCGGGTGATGGGCGGGCCGGTCAGCGGCATCGACCCACGGATCGGCTTCGTGTTCCAGACCGACGCGCTGTTCCCATGGCGCAACGTGATCGACAACGTCGTGGCCGGGCCGATGTTCCGCGGCCAGAGCCGCGAGGCCGCCTATGCCAAGGCGCGGCAATGGCTGGCGCGGGTGAACCTGTCCGGGCACGAGAGCAAATATCCGCACCAGCTCTCCGGCGGCATGCGCAAGCGCGTCGCCCTGGCGCAGACCTTCATCAACGAGCCGGAAATCCTGCTGATGGACGAGCCGTTCTCGGCGCTGGACGTGCAGACGCGCTCGCTGATGCACGAGGAACTGCTGCGGCTGTGGTCGGCGCAGCGCGCCTCGGTGGTGTTCGTCACACACGACCTGGAGGAGGCGATCGCGCTGGCCGACAAGGTCTATGTGCTGACCGCCGGGCCAGCCACCGTGAAGGCCGTCTACCAGGTGGATCTGCCGCGCCCGCGGGTGGTGGCCGATATCCGCTACGACCCGGCATTCATCGACCTGTCGCGCCGGATCTGGAACGACCTGCGCGAAGAGGTGCAGATCGGCTACCAGCGCAGCGAACAGGCAGCCTGAAGGGGAACGAGAGATGAGCGAGATCATGGCATCGCCGCAGGCGGCCAAGGCGGTGTTCGCGCCCGGCACGTCGGACCGCGAGATCGAGGCGGCCGCCGCCCGGGCGGCGCTGAACTACCGGCGCCGGGTGACGTTCTGGCGCTGGGCGATCCTGGTGCTGTTCCTGGCCGGCTGGGAGGCGGCCTCCACCTACGGGGTGATCGACGAGTTCTTCTACGCCCGGCCCTCCACCATCGCCATGCGGCTGTACGACTGGATCACCGAGGGCACCTCCGAGGGGCCGCTGTGGTACCATCTGTGGGTGACCATGGAGGAGGCGATGATCGGCTTCGCGGTCGGCGCCGTCGCGGGCGTGCTGGTGGGCATCGCGCTGGGGCGCAACCGCATGGCGGCCGACATCTTCTCGATCTACATCAAGGTCATCAACTCCATCCCGCGCGTGGTGCTGGCGCCGATCTTCATCATGATCCTGGGGCTGGGCCTGGCCTCGAAAGTGGCGCTGGCCTTCGTGATGGTGTTCTTCGTGGTGTTCTCCAACGCCTTCCAGGGGGTGCGCGAGGCCGACCGGGCGATGATCGCCAATGCGCAGATCCTCGGCGCCTCGCAATGGCAGCTCACCCGCTCGGTGATCGTGCCCTCGGCGATGAGCTGGATCTTCGCTTCGCTGCACGTGAGCTTCGGCTTCGCCATCGTGGGGGCGATCGTCGGCGAGTTCGTCGGCTCCCGCTTCGGCATCGGCCTGCTGATCAACATCGCCAAGGGCTCGTTCGACTCGGCCGGCATGTATGCGGCGATCGTGATCATCATGGTGGTGGCGCTGGCGGCGGAATACGTCATGACGATGATCGAGAACCGGCTGGCGAAGTGGCGCCCGGCGCCACTGCACGAGACGAACTGAGGCCGGGCGGGCCGGCGCGCACCAGCACCTCCACCACCAGGCCCGGCGGCGGCTGGCGCTCACCGAGCGTCACGCCGCCGCCATGCGCTTCGGCGATCTCGCGCACGATCGCCAGCCCGAGGCCGGAGCCGTCGCCGGGCGTGTCGGGGAGGCGATAGAAACGCTCCAGCACCAGCTCGCGCTCCGCCACGGGGATGCCCGGCCCGTTATCCTCCACGCGCAGCCGCCAGTGGTCGCCCTGCCGGTGCAGGGAGATCAGCACGATGCCGCCGGCAGGCGCGTGGCGGCAGGCGTTGTCGGCCAGGTTGAAGACCATCTCCTGCAGCAGCGCGGCATGGCCGTTCATCGGCGCCGGCGCACCGTCGGTCTCGAAATCCAGCGTGAGGCCGCGCGCCAGCGCCGGGCCGGCCAGCGACGCCAGCGCCTCCGCCACCACCGCCGCGAGATCGACCGGTGCCATGCGGATCACCTCACCGCCCTGCTCCGCCCGCGCCAGCGTCAGCAACTGATTGACCAGCCGGGCCATCGCATTGCCGGTGGCGTCCACCCCGCGCAGCGCCTCGTCCTTGCCGGCCGGGTCGGCGTCGCGCAAGCCGACCCGTGCCTGGGTCTTCAACAGCGCCAGCGGCGTGCGCAACTGGTGCGAGGCATTGGCGATGAAGCGCTGCCGGGTGGCCATCTGGGCGTGGATGCGCGCGAAGGCGTGGTTCAGCGCATGCACCAGCGGCTGCAACTCGCTCTGCACCGAGGCGGCGTCCAGCGGCTGCAACTGCCGCGGGGTGCGCGCCAGCACCGCGTCGCGCAGGCGTAGCAGCGGCGCCAGCCCGCGTTGCAGCCCGAACAGGATCAGCACCGCCGCCGCCCCGATCAGGCTGAGCTGGTCGCGCAGCGCCGGCAGCCACAGGTCCGACAGCAGCCGGTCCCGCCCGTGCAGGCTCTGCCCGACCACGACCAGCGCGTTGCGGGTCGCCTGGCGGGTCACGATGGGCTGGGCGATGGCGACGGCGCGCATGCCCTCGCCGCGAAACTCGGTCCTGAAGAACATCGGCTGCAGGCCGGCCGGCGGATGCGGCGGCACCAGCACGTCGGGGTAGCCGGCCACCAGCTCGCCGTCCGGGCCGGTGACGCGATAGATCACCTTGTCCGGCTCGTCGGCATCGAACATCTCCAGCGCCGCCGGCGGGATCAGCGCCTCCACCACCCCGTCGCTGTCTTTCACCTGCTCGGCGATCACCCGTGCCGAGGCCAGCAAGGTGCGGTTGGTGATCAGGTCGGCGGTGCGGCGCACCCCGGCATAGGCGGTCCACAGGTTGTACAGCGCCAGCACCGCCAGCGGCACCAGCAGCCATGCCAAAAGCTGCGCGCGTAACGACCTAGCCGCCATCGGCGACGCGCAGCATGTAGCCGAGGCCGCGCAGCGTCACGATGCCGACCGTGCCGCCCTCCAGCTTCTTGCGAACCCGATGGACGTAGATTTCCACCGCGCTGTGGTCGGCTTCGTCGTCGAAGCCGAACACGCTCTCCGCCAGCGCCGTCTTCGGCACCGGCCGCCCGGCCCGCAGCAGCAGCGTCTCCAGCACCGCATGCTCGCGCGGGGTCAGCGCCAGGGGGTTGCCGGCCAGGGTGAAGCTGCGCGCGGCGGTGTCCAGCGACAGTGCGCCATGTGTGACCAGCGGCACGCCGGCGGCATGGCCGCGCCGCAGCTGGGCCCGGATGCGGGCCTCAAGCTCATCGACATCGAACGGCTTGACGATGTAGTCGTCGGCCCCGCTGTCCAGCGCGCCAACCCGGCTGGACATCGCGTCATTGGCGGTCAGCACGATCACCGGCGTGGCGACCCGGCGTCCGCGCATCCGGCGCAGCACCTCCAGCCCCCCCATCGCCGCCCCCCCCCTCGCCGGCAGCGCGAGGTCGAGGATCACCAGCGCGTAGTCATGCGTCCGCAGGCAGGCATCGGCGGCCTCGCCGTCATGCACGCAATCGACCACGTAGTTGTCGCGGCGCAGCATCCGGGCAAGCCAGTCCGACAGCGCCTGGTTGTCTTCCACCAGCAGCAGCCGCATCGCGACGAGTCCCCCACTCCCGGCCCGCCTTCCGCGCCGGCCGGGCCGCGCCGGCACGATATCATGCGCCCCCGGATCAATCGAGGCGGGTTCGGGCCGAGGGGCCGCCGCATGCCCGGGCACCTCATCAGGTTATTGTAAGCTGCGTCCGCTACTCAGGCTGCGCCGGCGCGCCCCGCCCGACGAAAGGTCGCCTGATGATGCATCGCAAACGCTTCCCCGTTCTCTCCATTTCCCTGGCAGCCATGCTCGGCCTCGCCATCGGCGGGTCGGCCGCCGCCATCCGCTGGTGGCCGCCCGCCGCGGCGCGGCACACGCCGGCCCGCACAACGCGCCAGGCCCTGGCGGCGGAACCGCCACTCCAGCGGAACCCCCTGGTGCAGCTCGTCGCCCATACCCGGGGCGGCTATCGCGACGGCAGCTACACCGGCCCCGCCTTCAGCGCCTATTACGGCTGGGTGCAGGTGCAGGCGAATATCCGCGGCGGCAGCCTGGTCTCCGTCAGGGTGCTCCGATACCCCTCGGACCGGTCGACCAGCCGGCGCATCGCCCATATCGCCCTGCCGCGGCTGGAGCGGGAGGTGATCCGCGCGCAAAGCGCCCATGTGCACGCCGTCTCCGGTGCCACGCTCACCAGCGACGCCTTCCTGCGGTCCATGGACGCGGCCCTGCGCCGGGCGGCCAGCTGAACCCGCCATGCGCGAGACGCGGATCCTGATGGGCATGCCGGTCACGGTGGAGATCGTCGACGCCGCCGCCACCCCGATGATCGACGATGCGTTCGCCTATTTCGCGGCGGTCGACCAGCGGTTCAGCCCGTTCAGGCCGGACAGCGAGATCACCGCCCTCAACCACGGCCGGCTCGCGGCGGACGCGCTCAGCGCGGAGATGCGCGAAGTGCTGCGGATCGCCGAACGCACCAGGCAGGAGACCGAGGGGTATTTCGACATCCGCCGCCCCGACGGCCGCCTCGACCCCTCGGGCGTGGTCAAGGGCTGGGCGATCCGCAACGCGGCACGCCGGATCGCGGCGGCAGGCGCGCGAAATTTCCTGGTCGATGCCGGCGGCGACATCCAGAGCCAGGGCAAGGCCGCGAACGGCGAGGACTGGTGCCTCGGCATCCGCAACCCGTTCGACGACGCGCAGATCGTCAAGGCCGTGCGACCCCGGGGGCGCGGCATGGCCACGTCGGGAACCTATGCGCGGGGACAGCACATCTACGACCCGCACCGTCCGGCCCGACGGTTCGAGGACATCGTGAGCCTGACCGTGATAGGTCCCGACGTGCTGGAGGCCGATCGCTTCGCCACCGCCGCCTTCGCCATGGGCCCGGGCGGCATCCGTTTCATCGAGGACCGGCCGGGCCTTGAAGGCTACCTCATCGAGGCGGACGGCATGGCCACGCAGACGAGCGGGTTCAGGGATTACGCCGCATCATGATGAAAGCCATCGACCACGCGCTCAACCGCACCACGATGTACCGGCTGGTGCTGTACTACACGGCCGGCCTGGTCGGCGCCGCCTTCCTGCTGGGCTTCGCCAGGCTGGTGCCGGAGGACCCGACGGCGCTGACCTTCTCGCTGGCGCTGATCCTCGGCACCTGCTGGGTCACCAACCGGCTGTTCACCGAGTTCCTGCGGATTCCCGCCAATGCGGAGTCGTTCTACATCACCGCGCTCATCCTCGCGCTGATCCTGCCGCCGGTGACGGCCGCGAACACCGTGGGCGTCGCCGGACTCGTGCTCGCCGCCTTCATCGCCATCGCCTCCAAGTTCCTCCTGGCGATCGGCCGCAAGCACATCTTCAATCCGGTCGCCGTCGGCGTGGTGGTGGCCGCCCTGGTGCTCGACCGCCCGGCGACCTGGTGGGTCGGCGGCAACCTCGTGCTGCTGCCGCTGGTGCTGGTCGGCGGCCTGCTGGTGACGCGCAAGGTGCAGCGCTTCGGCATGGTGGGCGCCTATGTCCTGGCCAACATCGTGGCCACCATGCTCACCACGCCGCCGGACATGCTCGGCATGGGGATCGAGCAGACGTTCCTCTATTCGCCGCTGCTGTTCGCCGGCTTCGCCATGCTGACGGAGCCGCTGACGGCGGCCCATGGGAGATGGTCGCGCCTGGCCTTCGGCGCCATCGTCGGCGCCCTGTCATCGCCCAACGTCCATTTCGGCAGCCTGTACCCGACCCCCGAGATGGCCTTCCTCGCCGGCAACCTGTTCGCCTACGCCGTCAGCCCGAAGGGGCGCTTCAAGCTCACGCTGCTGCGCATCGAGAAAATGGCGGCGGGATGCTATGATTTCGTGTTCCAATCGGATCGGCGCCCGGCGTTTCAGGCCGGCCAGTATCTGGACTGGACGCTCGATGTCCCCAATCCGGACAACCGCGGCAACCGCCGGCCGTTCACCATCGCATCGGCGCCGAGCGAGGCGGAGGTTCGGCTGGGCGTGAAATTCTACCACGAGCCGAGCGCGTTCAAGGCATCGCTCTCGGCCATGCAGCCCGGCGACGTGATCTATGGCTCGCACGTCGCCGGCAGCTTCACCCTGCCCCGCGATCCGGCCGAGAAGCTCGCCTTCATCGCCGGCGGCATCGGCATCACCCCGTTCCGCAGCATGATCCAGGAACTCGTCAACCGGGAGGAGTCGCGGTCGATCGTGATGCTCTACGGCAACAACAAGCTCGCCGAGGTTGCCTATACCGAGCTGTTCGAGCAGGCCACGCGCAGCCTCGGCCTGCGGATCGTCTATGCCGTCGTCGCGCCGGAGGCGCCGGGATACGACGTCCATCACGGCTTCATCGACGAGGGCCTGATCCTGCGCGAAATCCCGGACTGGAACGAGCGCACCTTCTACATCTCCGGCCCGCGCGCCATGGTCGTGGGCTTCCGGGAGGCGCTGAGGCGGCTGGGCGTACCGCGCTCGCGCATCCGGCTCGACTATTTCCCCGGCTTCGCCTGACGGCTCGGCCAGGCGGCGCGGACAAGGCTGGCTGGTGATCCTGCCGGCGCCTGGCGGTGCCGGCAGGGTCGCGTCTTGCCGGTGACGGGGCTGCGGCGCAGAAGGAGGTTGGATGGCGCGCGACGCCACCCAAATATGTCCTATCCGGTCTCCCATCGTGACTCTCGCGGCAACGCATTGGTCATGTCGCCGGACATATCAAGGAGTTGGATTGGTGCGGTCGAGAAGACTCGAACTTCCACGAGGTTACCCCCACAAGCACCTCAAGCTTGCGCGTCTACCATTCCGCCACGACCGCACCGTGCAGACGGGGGCATATAGCCGATGAGCACGGCGGCATCAATGACCGACCGCACGAACGTCGCCTGGCGGGTGAGCGAGGGGCTGACACCCTATCCCGAGGCGCTGGCGGCCATGGCCGCGCGGGTGGCGGCCATCCGCGCCGGCGAGGCGGGCGAGCAGGTGTGGCTGGTGGAGCACCCGCCGCTCTACACCGCCGGCACCTCCGCCAATCGCGCCGACTTGCAGGATCCTGAACGATTCCCGACGTTTGACGCCGGGCGCGGCGGGCAATGGACCTATCACGGGCCGGGCCAGCGCACCGGCTACGTGATGCTGGACCTGACCCGCCCGCATGGCACCGTGAAGCCGCGCGACGTGCGCAGCTATGTGCATGGGCTGGAGGAATGGCTGATCCGCGCGCTGGACCGCTTCAACGTGCGCGGCGAGCGGCGGGAGGGGCGGATCGGCATCTGGGTGGACGGCCCGCGCGGCGAGGCGAAGATCGCGGCCCTCGGCGTACGGGTCACGCGCTGGGTGAGCTGGCATGGAATCGCGCTCAATATCGACCCGAATCTGGCCCATTTCGGGGGCATTGTGCCCTGTGGAATCAGCGAATACGGGGTCACCAGCCTGCACGAGATGGGCATTCCGGCCACCATGGAGGAGGGCGACGCGGCGCTGATGGGGGCCTGGGACGAGGTGTTCGGCTGAGATGGTTATGCCACATAACTATCGCCCGCTTCACCATGCAGGAAGGCGATGGCGTCGCGGTACAACGCCGCCCGCCCGGCTTCCAGGTGCATCAGATGGGTACCACCGCTGAGCTTTACGTCGCGCTTTACCGGCGCCGCCGTGCAGGCGTCGAACAGCCAGGCGGCATCGGCGTCGGTGCATAGGCTGTCCCAGGCGCCGCGCAGGATGCACAGCGGCGCCGTGATGCCGGAGGGGTCGTAGGGCAGCCGCCCGGCCCAGGCATCGGCGATATCCGCGCGCGGCCCGCCGGGAATGGCCACGGAAGGCGGGTCGCGGGTGAGGCTGGCGGGGTCGCTGGCCAGGTATTCTGGCGCCCAGGCGGCAAAATGCGCCGGCGCCAGCACATCGGGGGCGCCGGGTGGCACATCGGCGACGAAGCGCGCCCATTGCGCCGCGCTGGTGACGCATTGCCAGGCCGGGAGCGGTGGGTTGGCCGGTCCCTCGCGCCGGGCAATCGGGCCGAACAACACCAGCCGGTCCATCAGATCCGGCCGTTGCGTGGCGAACAACGCGGCGACGATGCACCCCCACGAATGTGCGACCAGCGATATCCGCGGGATGCCGAGCCGGATGGTGACGGCATGGACGGCACAGCCGAGTTGGGCCGCCGCCTCGGGGGCACGGCCGAGGGGCAGGCCGGCGTCGGCCGGGACGGCCATTCCCGGATAGCGGCTGGAGCCGCCGAAGCCCAGGAAGTCAACGCCGAACACGTCGAACCCGGCATCGGCCATGGCGTCCGCCCAGGAACGGCCGTCGAACCGATAGGCGACCGACAGGGACGTCGGGAAGGTGGCGCCATGCACGTACAGCACCGCGCGGCGGCCTGGATTCGCCGCCGCGGGTTGGTGAAACATGTGCAATTCCAGGCCGGGAACCGGACTCGGGATGGCAAAAACGTACGGCTGGGGCATGACGATCCTCCGGCAAGGCCGGCACGGCGCCGACGATGGCGGCTATCGCATGAATTTTGGCGTCTATGGTTCGCTGCGCATCGAATTATGGACGTGCGGGCGCCGGACATTCGTCGTGCCGCACGCCTATTGCAGCCACCCCGCCAGCAGCCCCCCCGGCGCCAGCAGCACGAAGGCCCAGATGGGGGCGGAGAGCCAGTTGGCGAGCTGGAAGGTCCACCACCCCATCTCGAATATGCCGCACAGCAGCGGGATGGTGGCCCGCAGCGGGCTGAAAAAGCGGCACAGCACCACGCTCATCGCCCCCCAGCGGCGGAAAAACCGCTCCCCGCGCGGCAGCAGGTCGGGGTGACGCGACAGCGGCCAGATATGGCGGGCGCGGCCCTTGATGCGGTAGCCGATGGCGTAGCTGGCCCAGTCGCCCAGGCCGGCGCCGAGCGTCACCGCCAGCCAGATCGGCACGAAGGCGATATGGCTGGCGCCCACCAGCCCGCCGATCGCCACCAGCAGCAGCGTGGCCGGCACCACCAACGAGACGAAGGCCAGCGATTTGAAGAAGGCCAGCGCGAAAACGATCGGCGCGGCCCAGGCCTGGTTGGCGACGATGAAAGCCAGCAGGCCGTCAAGCGCGGATGACAGATACCCCACTAGGCGTTCGGCAGCAGCTGGAAGCCGTGTTCGGCGGGCGGTTCGGCCAGGGTTTCGACGATGCCGCTGACCACCGCCAGCCGCGGGCCGCTGCGGCAGGCGCGCAGCATTTCCTCCACCGCCGGCTCCGGCCCGTCGATCAGCGCCTCCACGCTGCCGTCGGCGCGGTTGCGCACCCAGCCGTTCAGGCCCAGGGTGCGCGCCTGCCCGGCCATCCAGTCGCGCCAGCCGACGCCCTGCACGCGCCCGGTGATGACCAGATGGCGAGCGGCCATCAGCCGGGCCTCGGCCGCGCCAGGGCGAGCAGGCGGGCGGCCACCGCGATGTCCTCGGCGACCTGGGCGAGGCGCGACGCCGCCTCCTCGTCATGGCCCCAGAGCTGGGCCTGCACGATCTCGTCCAGATGCGCGAGGCTGTGCGCGGCGGCGGCGTCCAGTTCGCCCTCGGCCAGGGCGAGGCCCAGCACCAGGCTGCCCAGCGCCGGCACCGCGACGCCCAGGGCGGCCAGCGCATGCGGCGTGTGCGTGGCCACCGCGCCGGCCAGCGCGGCCAGGGCGGCCGGGTCCTGGGCGATGTGCATCACCCCGGAGGTGACCCGCAGCCGGGCGCCGTGGCGCTGCGCCGCCCAGTCCAGCCAGGGCTGCCACGACTCCGCCTGCCGCGCCGCCAGGGTGGGGGGGAGTTCGGCGCGGTAGCACAGCAGGTCGGTCTCGGCGTAGCGCGCCAGTTCCAGCGCCACCGTCCCGGGGTCGGGAGCGATGCGCTCCTGCGCGGTGCCGGCGAGCCGGGTGAGCGGCACGTCGGCATAGGACATCTCGCCGCCCTTGGCGCCGCCGGCCGCCTGCCACTCGGCGGCGACCGCCTCGGCCAGCGCGCTTGTGGGCAGCAGCAGCGGCGGGCCGCCGGGCAGGCGCACCGGGCGGCCGTCCAGCAGCACCTGCCAGGCGTCGCCGTCCGGCCGCACGGCCGCGGTATCCCAGAAACGCTTCATCGGAACAGGCCTCGCAGAGTGGGCGGCAATGGGACGCTGGGGGTGGGCGGCGCGGGGGCAACCGCGGACGCCGCGGCGCCGCGCGCCAGCGCCAGGGCCGGGCCGCAGGCGTCGGGGCCGGCCGGCGCGGCCGGCAGGCGCAGCCCCTTGCCGACGCTCAGGCCGGACAGCGCCTCGCCCACCAGCCCGCCGCGGTCGATCGCCAGCACCGGGCTGCGGAAGCTGCCGCGCAGGGTCAGCGGCACGACGATGCCGGGGCCGCCGACGCGCAGGGTGGGGCGCAGGCGGATATCCACGGTCTCATCGCCCAGGTGCAGCGTGCCGGTGGCCGGCACCAGGGCGCGGTCGGCGTCGAGCAGGAAGCTGGACAGCGTGGCGATGCCGCCCGCCGAGTCCACCCGCAGGGCGACGCAGCGCAGCCGCGAGCGGCCGGGGCCGAACATCAGGTCCGGCGGCAGCCGCGCCACCCGCAGCACGCCGGAGAACAGCGGCGTCAGCACCGCGTTGTCGATCGCGCCATCGACCAGCGCCGCGCCGAGATGCCCGGTGGCGCTCCCAGCCCAGGCATGCGGGGAGCGGCCTTCGGCATGCAGGTCGGCGTTCAGCTCCATCGTGCCGGTGATGTCCTCGGTGCGGTCCAGCGCGTCCAGCAGCGGCCGCACCGACAGGCCCGGCGCGTGCAGGCGCAACGCCAGCCTGGGCACCGCGCCGTGCGCGTCCACGGCAAGGCGCAGGGCGACCGGGCCGCCGGGCAGCTGCGCCTGCACCGGGTCGGCCAGCAGCCTGCCGTCCTTCAGCGCCAGGCTAGCGGCCACGTCCTTGAACGGCAGGTGGAGGGCGCGCAACTCGCCCAGGTCCAGCGTGACATCGGCATCGCCGCGGGTCAGCACGGAGAAGTCGACCGGGTCGTCGGGGATCGCCGGGCGGACGGTGCGCGGGATCGGCAGGGCGGCGGGCGGCGGGCCGGGCGGCAGCGGCACCAGGGTGTAGTCGGCCAGCAGCGCGCGCAGCGCGTCCAGGTCCAGCCGTGCCCCGCGCAGCCGCGCGGTGGTGGTGGGGCGGGGCGCCAAGCTTATCTGCACCGAGCCTTCCAGGTCGCCCTCCGGCATGCGCAGCACCATGTCGGGCATGCTCAGCCCATCGGCGTAGCCGCCCGGGCCGTCGGTGAGATGGCCGCTGAACGACAGGTCGTGCAGCGGCGGCAGCGCCCGGTCGACGAAGGGCGCGAAGGCGGTGAGGTCGCGGATGCGCGCGGAGACCAGCAGGTCCATCCCGGCGCCGGAGTCCAGCCTGCCCAGCCGGCCCTTGGCCGCCACCCGGCTGTCGGCCAGCGTGGCCGAGGCATCGACCATGAAGCCGCCGCGCCGGAGCAGCGCCGGTTGCAGCATGGCGAGCGTGCCGAGCGTGGCGCTGGCCTGCAGCGGCTGGTCGTTCAGCGTGCCTTGCAGTTCCACCTGCACCGGCTGGTCCGGGCCGGGCGCGGCGATCCTGGCGCGGTCCAGCCGCAGGCCGCGCACGAAGCCGTCGAGGTTGCTGGAGCCGATCAGCACCGAGCCGGCGGAAACCACCGGCCGGCCATCGACATCGGCCAGCCGCGCCGAGGCGACGATGCCGCGCAGCGGCGGCACCGGCAGGCCCAGCAGCGCCGCCAGCGCCGTGGGGTCGGTGATGCTGGCATCCACCAGCATGTCGTAGCCGGCGGCGCGCTGCGGGCGGCGCAGCGAGCCGGCCAGGGTGATGCGCGCGCCGGGCAGCGCGGTGTGCAGGTAGACGCTCCACGGCGTGGTCGCGTCCGGGTCCAGCAGGCGCATCAGCGGCCCGGTCTGGCCGGTGACCTGCACCCGGCCGCTGTCCAGCGCGAGGTCGGCGACCCATTCGATCTGCGACGCCGCCGAGGTTTCGGTGGCCGAGAGGCGTTTGATGCCGATGACGGTGTTG
>MKWE01000009.1:239727-240257 GCA_001899585.1 Rhodospirillales bacterium 70-18 | reverse complement strand
GGGGGGCTGGCCGGGGCGGGGCTGGCCGAGGCGACGGCTGGCTTTTGCGGGGTGAAGCGCCAGTTGGGCACGCCCTTGGCGTCGGTCTCCAGCAGCACGTCCGGCGCGATCACCACCAGGCGGGCGATCTCGATGCGGCCAGCCAGCAGCGCGCGCAGGTTGAGGTCGGCCTCGATGCGCGCGACCCGCGCCATGACCGGCTGGGCGGCGCCGGGCAGGTTGCCCAGCACCACGCGGTCGGCGGCCACGGTGGGCGCGAAATAGGACACCACCGACAGCCGGCCGTCGATGGTGAAATCCCGCCCGGTGGCAGCGCGCATCGCCGCCTCGACCTGCGGCTTGAAGCCGTTTAGGTCGAACCGCCAGATGGCGATGACCAGGGTTGCCAGCAGCAGCGTACCCAGGATTCCCAGCACCGAGACGACCTTGGCCAGCGCGTGCGGATGGCGGCGCGGCATGCGCGGCGGGTCGGGCAGCGGGAAGAACGAAGTGGGCGCGCGCGACGGCATTCAAGGTGGGTCCTGGCGGGA
>MKWE01000009.1:231604-239667 GCA_001899585.1 Rhodospirillales bacterium 70-18 | reverse complement strand
GCGGAGGCTGGGGGGCGGAGGCTGGGGGGCGGAGGCTGGGGGGCGGAGGCGGAGGCAAGGCAGGAGGTTCACAAAGAGGCGGCGAGGCGATGAGAAGGCAAGCGAGGTTCGGGGCCCGGCCGCTTCTCGTCGCCTCGCCATCTCCCGGAGCGACGGGAAGAAGGCTGGGCCGCGCCCCTGGCGGGGGCCGTGGCCTGGCCCCTTGTGTTCGCGCGTGATTCAGACCTCCGGTGAGTCCACCTGCGGTCATCACGCTTAGCCTCCGGGATAGGGCGTGCCATCCTTGTGCACGAACCGGCCATCGGCGTTGGCGCTCATCATGTCGATGTCGGAGCAGGTGGTGAGGTCGTCGGGCGAGCGCGTGCCGACTTCGAGATAGACCGCCATCGCGCCCGATTTGTTGACGAGGTGATGGCCGTTGCCGGAGCCTTTCGGGAAGGCCGCGCACTCGCCGGCGCGCAGCAGCGTCTCGCCGCCATCCTCCACCAGCGTCAGCTCGCCTTCGAGCAGATAGACGAATTCGTCCTCGGCCGAATGCCAGTGGCGCTGGCTGGACCAGCCGCCTGGCGGCAGGTGCATGAGGTTGACCCCGAAATCGACGAGCCCGCCGGCATTGCCCAGCCGCTGGCGCATGCGGTCGGCACAGGGGGCGTCGAACGGCGGCGGATAGCCCGAGCCTTTGCGTTTCGGCACGGCGGCGATGTCGATCCTGGGCATGGCGGTGACCGGCCCCGTTGAGTGGTCCGTCGAGAAAGCTAGTTCATGGGCCGGTGAGGCGCCATGTTTGGATTGGCCGCCGGCGACGGCACGCTCCCGGGCGCGGTGGCGGGCGAAGTCTCGCGACTCCACCGTGGCCGCGCGATCCGATGGCCACGCCCGGCAACACCGCCGGATGATCCGAACTCACGCCACCTCCGTGGACGCTGCTTCGGGGAAGTCGCCTTTCGGCCCGGGCCTGTTCGTCATCAGCCTCTCTGGCCCTGGGCGGCAAGATTGAGCTGCGCCTCGATCTCGGCGATCTCGTTCTTGATCAGCGACAGCAGCGTGGCTCTCCGGCCTGGCGTGAGCCGGGCAGTGGTCAGGTTGATGGCGATCGCCGCGGTGACGTCGCGGCTCTTCGGGCGGATCGGGACGGCCAGCGCGGCGATGCCGGCGATCATGAGGCCATCGGTGATGACATTCCCGTCGGCGCGCCCCTGTTCGAGCAGCCCGCGGATGGTGCTGACCGGCAACTCATAGGCGGCGTATCGTGCTGCATTGGCCGACAGCACCGCCTCCAGCTCCTCCGGCAGCAGATAGGCCATGATCGCGAGCGCGGCCGATCCGATGCCGAGCGGCACGACGCCGCCGACATGCCGCGTCAGGGATTCCAACAGGTAGTTCCCGGCCTGGTGGTCGACGCAGACCGCGTCGAGCCCGCTGCGGGCCATGAGGAAGATGCTTTCCCCGGTGGCGCCGGCCACCGGCACCGCTGATCCGGCGCGAGATGCGCTTCACCGTGCCGGAGCGTATCGCCCATGACGGCGCCGTGCTGACGCCGCTGGACGAGGATGCGGCGCGCGCGGTGCTGGCGAAGCTGGTCGCCGCCGGGGCCCGCGCGGTCGCGGTGTGCCTGATCAGCGCCTGTGCCAATCCGGTGCATGAGCAGCGCATCGGCGCCATCGCCGCCGCCGAGTTCCCGGCGCTGAAGATGTCGCTGTCCAGTGCGGTGGCGCGCGAGTTCCGCGAATACGAGCGCACCAGCACCACCGCCATCAACGCCTTCGTCACCGCGCCGATCACCGACCATCTGGAATCGCTCGGCGAGGCGCTGCGGGGCATCGGCATCATGCCGGCGCCCTATATCATCCGCAGCAATGGCGGGGTGATGTCGTTCCGGTCGGCCACCCAGCTGCCGGCGGCGCTGACGCATTCCGAGTCGATGGGCATCATCATCGGCGGCGCGGCGCTCGCGGCGCAGGCCGGGCACCGGCAGATCGTCACGCTCGACATGGGCGGCACCAGTGCCGATGTCTCGCTGATCGTCGACGGCAAGGCGGACATGACCACGCGCGGCGAGATCGGCCGCCAACCGGCACGGCGCCGACGCTGCCCCGACCGGCGGCAATCGCCTGGAGCCGGTCGAGCGCCGGCGCGTGCAGATCGACGCCGGCACCGTCGCGGAGATCCCGGCTCCACGCTGTTCATGCCGCCGGGATGGCCGGCGCGCTGCGACCGCTTCCACATCCTGCATGTCACCCGTGCCGCCGAGGAACCCGCGTCATGAACGCCGTGACCAAACCGCGCGTCGATCCGGTCACTCTGGAGATCCTCCGCAACGCGCTGACCGCCATCGCCGAGTGCGACACCAGCCGGATGATCCGCGCCTCCACCTCCATCATCGTCAATGAGATGGAGGATTGCTCGGCCGCGATGTTCGACGCCACCGGGCGGCTGCTGTCGGAATCGGCCACCATCCCGATCCACCTGAACTGCACCGGCGTCTGCCTGCCCACCATCCTGGAGGATTACATTCCGGCCGCCGAATGGACGCCGGGCGATATCGTGGTGACCAATGACCCCTATGCCGGCAACGGGTCGATGTCGACTGCGCATACCAACGACTATGTCGTCTTCATGCGGGCGTTCTTCGAGGACAGGCTGGTCGGCTTCACCGGCCTGATGGTGCATCACCTGGAGATCGGGGCGATGCATATGGTCACCCGCGGCTGGAACGTGGAGATCTACCAGGAGGGGCGGCCAGGAGGGGCGGCGCGTCCCGCCGATGAAGCTGGGCGAGAACAACGTCCTGGATCCGCGGCTGATGCGGGTGATCCTCAACAACACCCGCTTGCCGGAAAGCATGGAGAACGACCTGCTCGCCCAGGCCGCCTCGGTGCGTGCGGCGGCGGAGGAACTGCAGGCGCTGTTCGCCCGCTACGGCGCCGCGATGCTGCTGGCATGCTTCGACGCGCTGATCGATTATTCCGAGCGCCGCACCCGCGCCGAGAGCGCCGCCATCCCCGATGGCATCTACCGGCATGAGGAGCAGGTGTTGGACGACGGCGCCAAGGGGGGCCGTATTGGCTGCGCCTGGCGATCCACAGGCAGGGCAGCGAGATCACCTTCGACTTCACCGGCACCGATCCGACCATCAAGGGCCGATCAACGCACCGCTGGCCACGACCTGGGCCGCAATCTTCTACGCTATGCGCTGCGTGACCGATCCCACAATCCCCAGCACCGAGGGCTGCAAGCGCCCGTTCCATATAATCGCGCCGCCCGGTAGGCTGGTGAATGCCCAGAAGCCGGCCGCGGTCAACCAGCACATGGTGGTCTGCCACAGCCTGGTCGATCTGGTGATGGGTGCGCTGGCCACCGCGGTGCCGGAACGGGTGATGGCCGACAGCTGCGGCTGCCTCTACAATTTCACCACGGCGAAACAGGTGGCCACCAGGCAGCCTGTCGTCTTCGGCGAGGTGGTGCCGGGCGGGCTTGGCGCCACCGCCAGGGCGGACGGCATCAACGTCATGTCCTGCCACGTCACCAATTGCCCGATTCCGCCGATCGAGGCGACCGAGGCGACCGAGGCCGAATGCCCTGTGCTGTATCTGCAGCGCGAGCTGCGCACGGATACGGGCGGCGCCAGCGAATGGCGCGGCGGCGTCGGCCAGGTTCTGGCCTACCGCGTGCTGGGCGATGACGGCGAGCTGCACCACACCTCGCAGAAATCGGAGTCACTGCCGCAGGGTTTCGCCGGTGCCGGCCCGGGCGATGGCGGCAGCTGGACGGTCAATACGGGCCTGAATGACGAGCGCGTGCTGGCGGTGTCGATCGGCGACCTGGAACACCTCCAGCGCGGCGATACCGTCACCCATCGCACGCCGGGTGGAGGCGGCTTCGGCGATCCGATGCGCCGCGACCCCGCCCGCGTCATCGCTGATTTCCGCGCCGGACTGGTCACCGCCGAAGCCGCGGAGACACTCTATGGCCTGCGGATCGACCCCGCCGACCCTGCCCGCTGGGTGCCGGCCGGCCGCCGTGCCCGGACCTGATTACCGTCATCGCCCCGAAGGAGTAAGAACATGCACAAGCTGACCCGCCGTCTCTGCGGCCTGATGGCCCTGGCCGGACTGTCCGCCGCCGTTGCCGCCCCGGCCAAAGCGGAGGTGAATGTCCTCTTTACCAGGGCATCTTTGCCGACAACTATGTCAAGGCCGTGGTCGAGCCCTTCATCAAGACGACCGGGATCCAGGTCAACTACCGACCGATCCAGCTTTCGGCACAGAATCTGGGCATGCTCCGCGCGCAGAAGGGCAACCCGACCGTCGACCTGTCGATCATGGATGCGATGGTTGCCCGCACCGGCAATGCCGAAGGCGTTTTCGCCGAGATCGACCCCGCCACCGTGCCGAACATCGCCAGCCTCTACCCGGAGGCGCACGTCAACGGCAAGTTCGGCCCGGGCATCACCTTCGACCATGCCGTCCTGATATATGACACCGCCCAGGTGGTGCCGGCGCTGACCAGCCTGACCGATATGTGGAAGCCCGAGAACAAGGGCCAGGTCGTAACCACCGCCGCGCCTGAAATCTCCGCGTTGATGAATATGCTTTTGATCCACCGCCAGCTCGGCGCCGACGAGACGCGGACGGTGCAGCCGGCGATCGACCGCCTGGCGCTGCTGGCACCCTCGGTGCAGACCTGGCAACCGACACCCGACCAGTACACGCTGATCATGAACGGCACGGCGCGCATTGGCAGAGGTGGTTCGGTTATTCGCTACAGCGTATCGGTTCTGATAAGTGGATGCCCTGCCGGTTCATACGCACGTCTTGCCGCTGCCGTGGTGTCGCGCAGGGCGGGCGTAGCCCGACCGGAGCAGCACCACGGCAGCGGCGGCTCCATCATGCTGCCATCGGGGATGGCAGATGGTCGAGATAGGCTTGGTCCGGGGTCCTCGCCGCGAGGCTCGAATGCGGGCGCCGGGCATTGTAGAAATCCAGATACCGGCCCAGCGACGCGCGCGCATCGTTCACGCTGTCATAGGCCCGCAGATGCACCTCCTCGTATTTCACCGAACGCCAGAGCCGTTCCACAAACACGTTGTCCCGCCACGCGCCGCGGCCATCCATGCTGATCGCGATCTCCTGCGCCAGCAGCAGCCCGGTGAACGCCACGCTGGTGAACTGGCTGCCTTGGTCGGTGTTGAAGATCTCCGGCTTGCCGTGGCGGGCCAGCGCCTCCTGCACCGCGTCCAGGCAGAACTCCGTCTCCAGCGTGATCGACAACCGCCAGGCCAGAGCCCGCCGGCTGAACCAATCCACCACCGCAGCCAGATAGACGAAACCGCGCGCCATCGGAATATACGTGATGTCCATCGCCCAGACCTGGTTCGGCCGATCCACCACCAGCTTCCGCAGGAGATACGGGTAGACCTTGTGGCCCGGCGCGGGTTTGGACGTGTTCGGCCGGCGATACAGCGCCTCAATCCCCATCCGCCGCATCAGCGTCGCCACCGCCACGCGGCCGATCACCACGCCTTCGGCGCGCAGAAGATCGCGCAGCATCCGGCTGCCCGCGAAGGGGTGCTCCAAATGCAGCGCATCGATCCGGTGCATGATCGCCAGCCGCGCCGGCGGCACCGGGCGAGGAAGGTAATAGACGCTGCTCCGGCTCAGCCGCAGCAGCCCAGCCTGCTTCACCACAGGCAATTCATGTGCACGGTCGATCATCGCTTTGCGCTCAGCAGGCCGGCTTTGCTGAGCGCGCCGGACAAAAAATTCTTCTCCAGCGTCAGCTCCCCGATCTTCGCATGCAACAGCTTCAGATCGACCACAGGCACCGCCTCGGCCGCAGCGGTGCCCGAGCCGAACACGCCCGCCGCACCCTCCTGCAACTGCGCCTTCCACGCCGTGATCTGGTGTGGATGCACGTCAAACAGCTTGGCCAATTCAGACAGCGTCTTCTCGCCCTTGATGGCGGCCAGCGCCACCTTCGCCTCGAAACCGGGACTGTGCGTCCTCGTGTGCGTTTCGTCATTGTCGCTCCTGCTCCGCGGCATACTCGCCGCTGTCAGGCAGATCTTCCACCTATCGCGCTGTCCGAATTTCCCGAACCACCTCTTTGCGCCGTGCTGACACACGCACCATCTCCATCCGTGCCGGTGCTCCGCTGGTTGAATTGCACGCGCTTGCGCGCAAGGCGGTCAAGGTGATCCGCGGAGGCGGCTGGTCATGATCCATTCGCTCCCGGACATCATCGCCGAGCAGCTGGCCGTGGTGTTTTGCGGGATTAATCCTGGACTGTCCGCCGCCGTCCTGGGGCATCATTTTGCCGGGCGGAGCAATCGCTTTTGGCGCGTGATCCATCTGGCCGGCTTCACGCCGGACGAGATCCACCCCGAGAACGACCGCGCCATCCTGCGGTATAGATGCGGCCTCACGACGCTGGTGGAGCGGCCAACGGCGCGGGCGGACGAACTGTCGACGACCGAATTCGTCGCTGCCGCTGCTCAATTTGAAAAGAAAATCGCGCGCTATGCGCCACGCTTCGTCGCCTTTCTCGGTAAGGCCGCCTATTGCGCCCTGTCTGGCCAACGAGATATCGCTTGGGGACGCCAACCAACCGCGCTCGCCGGCGCAGCTATATGGGTTCTTCCCAACCCGAGTGGGCGAAATCGGGCGTTCAGTCTGGATCAACTGGTCAGCGCCTATCGTGAACTCTACGGAGCGACCAACCCCGTGTTGAGCGATCTTGGGCCGCTCACGAACGGACTGTCCCGACGGTAAAATCGCAGGGGGCGGTGCGCATCGCGCGAGATGCCGATCCTGATGCTTTCCCCGACTTCACCGGATTCGTCATGATCGCGTCCGAGCCATAGCGGGCCTTCGCGACAAAGATCGAGCCCATCGAGCCTGCGATCAATCCGCAACGCCGCGGTGAGCCTGCCTGGCCCTCGCAGCAAATCGCGCAAGCGCTCGATACCACGATTGAGCCGCATGATCGGGATGCCTTCAAGCGGCTCGAGCGCCCTGATCAGGACGCCAGCGCCGATCCCTGACCTCTCGCTCGAGACATTCAACATGGATGAGATGCCATAGGCGACGTAAACATAAGCGTGCCCATGTTCGAGAAACAGCGACTGATTGCGCCGCGTCAATCCCCGGTAGGCGTGCCCCGCGGCGTCGCCGACGACATAGGCCTCGGTCTCGACGATACGACCGCTGGCGACGCCTTCCGGCAATTCCCGCACCAAGACCTTGTCGAGGAGATAGCGGGCGAGAGTGACCGTGTCGGTCGGCAACTCCGAACGAGAGAGCAAGCGGCAGATGGGCATCGTTACAGCGGCTCGGTTCCTAGGCATCTGCTCAACCCATTGTGCGTGCGAAATCCTCGGCCAGAACAAATCGCCAAAATACGGGTTTCGTGCGCCATCTTGCCGCCGAGGAACTCCATGATGCTCACAGTGTAAGCCGGACGGCCGCCATCGGTTAGGAGGTATTCAGTGACCCACGGGTCGCCCGCGCCGGCTACCCGCGGTCTGGCTTCTCCGCCGCCGCCAGTTCGCTGACCGCCCTGCAGCGACCATCGTCCGGCATCCGCTTCCACCGGTGCGGCGGCGCCCCGACCGACGGTTCGCAGGGCGCCATCACGAACTTCCGTCCATGCAACGTCGCCCATCAAATTCGGACCAGTTCGGGTCGACGGTCACCTGCCGCTCGGAGCGGCGCCGCGCGGCCATGGCGTGGCTGGACATGAAACCGCATTCCCTGGGTGGGCGCTTGCACCGCTGCGGGTGCGGCGGCATGCGCTGGCGGCATGGACACGCGCGTCACCGACTGTACCGTCATCGGCGCGGCACCGCCGGGGCCACCGCCACCGCCCATCTCTCGGCCGACCACAAGGCCGCGTTGACCAAGGCCGAGCAGGCCGCAGGTTATCATACTTCTGGCCGGTCGGCCGCACCGTGGGTGGCCAATGGCGGGCCAGAACACGAGCGCACGCTGGCGCAGGAATTCCTCGGCTTTCCCACCAACCCGCCGCCGGGCTTCGCCTCGACTCCGAATCTTGCGGAGTGGCCG
>MKWE01000009.1:193024-231521 GCA_001899585.1 Rhodospirillales bacterium 70-18 | reverse complement strand
GCAAGATGTTCAGGATAAATTTAAACTTTATGGATGGGCTCTGAGGCGCCGCCGTCAACGCCCGCGCGCTGGTCAACGCCGCTGGCGCCTGGGGCGACGAGGTCGTGGCGCAAGCCGGCATCTGCCCGCTCGGCCTGGTGCCAAAATGGCGCGCATCCTGACGGACATCGACCCGCGACGCTTCGCCTCCTGATACCAAGTCTTGCTGATCGCGACCCATGATCTCAGGCGTGCAGCCCGGGCGCCTCCCGCCCGGTCCGCGCCACGTATTCCGTGTAGCCGCCGCCATACTGGTGGATGCCCTCCGGCGTGAGTTCCAGCACCCGGTTGGACAAGGCCGCCAAGAAATGCCGGTCATGCGAAACGAACAGCATGGTCCCCTCGAACTCCGAGAGGGCAGCCACCAGCATTTCCTTGGTCGCGATGTCCAAATGGTTGGTCGGTTCGTCCAGCACCAGGAAATTCGGCGGGTCATACAGCATCAGCGCCATCACCAGCCGCGCCTTCTCGCCGCCCGAGAGGACCCGGCAACTCTTCTCCACCTCGTCGCGCGAGAAGCCGAATCCGCCCGCCAGCGCGCGCAGCGAGCCCTGGTCGGCCAGCGGAAACGCATCCGCCAGCGTCTCGAACACGGTGCGCTGGCCATCCAGCAGGTCCATCGCATGCTGGGCGAAATAGCCCATCTTCACGCTGGCGCCGAGGGTGACGGACCCCGCGTCCGGCTCGGCCGCGCCGACCACCAGCTTCAGCAGCGTCGATTTGCCGGCGCCGTTCACGCCCAGCACGCAGCACCGTTCGCGCCGCCGCACCAGCAGGTCGAGCCCGTCATAGATCACCCGGCCGCCGTAGCGCTTGTGCACGCCGCGCAGATTGGCCACGTCGTCGCCCGAGCGCGGCGCCTGGCGGAACTCGAAGGCCATCGCCTGCCGCCGCTTCGGTGGCTCCACCCGGTCAATCTTGTCCAGCTTCTTCACCCGGCTCTGCACCTGGGTCGCATGCGAGGCGCGCGCCTTGAAGCGCTCGATGAAGTTGATCTCCTTGGCCAGCATCGCCTGCTGGCGCTCGAACTGCGCCTGCTGGTGCCGCTCGTTCAACGCTCGCTGCTGCTCGTAGAACTCGTAATCGCCGGAAAAGCTGGTCAGGCTGCCGCCGTCTATCTCGACGACCTTATTGATCACGCGATTCATGAAGGCACGATCATGCGAGGTCATCATCAGCGCGCCATCATAGCCGGCCAGGAACTGCTCGAGCCAGATCAGGCTCTCCAGGTCCAGGTGGTTACTCGGCTCGTCCAGCAGCATCACATCCGGCCGCATCAGCAGGATGCGCCCGAGCGCGACCCGCATCTTCCAGCCGCCGGAGAGCTTGCCGACATCGCCGTCCATCATCTCCTGGCTAAAGCCCAGCCCGTCCAGCACCTCGCGCGCCTTGCCATCGAGCGCATAGCCGCCCAGTTCCTCGAAGCGCGCCTGCACCTCGCCGAACCGCTCGATGATGCTGTCCAACTCGCCTATCTGCTCCGGGTCGGCCATCGCTGCCTCCAGCAGCGCCAGTTCGGCGCCCACCTCGGCCACCGCGCCGGCGCCCTCCATCACCTCAGCCACCGCGCTGCGGCCGGCCATCTCGCCTACATCCTGGCTGAAAAACCCAACGCTGACGCCGCGATCGACCAGCACCTGGCCCTCGTCCGGCTCCTCCTCGTGCGTCATCATCCGGAACAGCGTGGTCTTTCCGGCCCCGTTCGGCCCGACCAGCCCCACCTTCTCCCCCTTCTGCAACGCCGCCGAGGCCTCGATGAAAACCAGTTGCCGGCCATTATGCTTGCTGATGTTAACTAATCGAATCATTCTATCCTCTGGGGCGACTAGAGCGTGATGACAGCTGAAAGAAGCGGTTATCACACTCCAGCGTTTTGTTTTGTCGCGTGATTCAGACTTCCGGCGATTCCACCTGCGGTCATCACGCTCTCAGAGTCTGTCTCGAATCGGGTCATCAACGTGCCAGCCGACGTAGGAGCAGGATTGCGAATGCGGCGTAACCGGGGTCCACATCGTGGCCTCGTCGAGAGTGTTGCAACCCCGACGAATCACGATTCGCCCCGGCTGCCCAGCCTCCCCGTCATGCCGCCAGCGTTCCGAGACAGCCTCTCAGGTGCGCAATTACTACCAACGCGCCGCCGCCGCAAACCGCGACACCCCGCCCAAGCCGCGCAACGGGGTGCCCCACGGGCCCCACTCGGGCTAGTAAGCCCCACCGCGCAAGGAGGCTCCGAGTCGGCACATGACGATCGCCATCGAGATGGGACACACCGCGACAGGCGCGTCGGCGACGCTCGACCTTGAGGAACTGCTGGCCACCCGCCTACTGGTGCAGGGCAATTCCGGCTCCGGCAAATCCCATCTTCTGCGGCGCCTGCTGGAACAGAGCGCCGCCCTGGTGCAGCAGACCATCATCGACCCCGAGGGCGACTTCGTGACGCTGGCCGAGCGCTTCGGCCACTTGGTCATCGACGCCGAGTTGCACACCGAGCAGGGCCTGCAACTGGCCGGCGAGCGGGCGCGCATACATCGCGTCTCCACCGTGCTCAATCTTGAGGGGCTGGACGCCGAGGGCCAGTTGCGCCGGGCTGCCGCCTTCCTCGGCGGCTTGTTCGATGTCGGGCGGGAGCACTGGTATCCCATGCTGGTGGTGGTCGACGAAGCGCAGCTCTTCGCCCCCGCCATCGCGCCCGGAGACGCCTCGGACGAAGCGCGCCGGCTCTCGCTCACCAGCATGACCAACCTGATGTGCCGCGGCCGCAAGCGCGGGCTGGCCGGCGTACTCGCCACCCAGCGCCTGGCCAAACTGGCCAAGAACGTCGCCGCCGAAGCCTCCAACTTCCTGATGGGCCGCACCTTCCTGGATATCGACATGGCCCGCGCCGCCGACCTGCTGGGCATGGAGCGGCGTCAGGCGGAGGCCTTCCGCGACCTGGCGCGCGGCCAGTTCATGGCGCTCGGCCCCGCTCTCTCCCGCCGCCCGCTGGGCCTGCGCATCGGCGCCACTGACACTCAGCCGCGCAACGCCACCCCCCGGCTGACGCCGCTGCCGGAGGCCACGCTGGAGGATGCCCGCGCTGTCATCCTGGCCCCCCCGCCGCCCGAGGCCGCCCGCGCCCAGCGCCGCGCCCCGCCGCCGCCGGCACCCGACCTGCTCAGCCAGCTCATGGCCGCCCGCCCCGCCGCCGAGCCCCGCGCCGAGGCGGTCGAGCACCATCCGTCCCCCGAGGCACTGGCCGAGCGGCGCGAACGGCTGGACCGCATCCTGGCCGCCATCCTGGCCGACCCGGAGGCCGGCTTTCGCGCCATCGGCGTACTCTACCAGGATTTCCTTGTCCGCTGCCGCATCGAGGGCCTGCGCTTCACCCCACCCGACCTCGACGCCTTCCGCGGCATGTTGGCCCGCTCCCGCGCCGGCATCGGCGCCGATATGGCCGACGACGACGCCTGGCAGGATGTCTCGTCGCGCGCTGGCGTGCTGCCGGAGGACATGCAGGGCGTCTTCATCCTGCTCGCCCGCGCCGCCCGCGAAGGCCTTCCCTGCCCTGGCGACGCCACCCTCGCCCGCGCCTACGGCACCCATTCGCTCGGTCGCGCCCGCCGCCTGCTGACCTATATGGAGGAGCAGGGCCTGATCGTCTGCCAGCTCAACGGCGCGGGACAGCGCACCATCACGCTGGTGGAACTCGCCTGGGCCACCGCCCCCGGCGACCCGAGCGCCGAGGCAGACGCCCCCCTGCGCCAGCCCGCGGGGGTGGCGGAATAGGGCAAACCGAACGATGCTACCGCCTATCCGCACGTCATCGGCAGGGGGGTTCAAGCATGGCGCCAAGCTTCAGGGGACAGTCGATCCGGCGGCTGGAGGATGAGCGCTTTCTGACCGGACACGGCCGCTTCATCGAGGACATCGACGCACCCGGCCAAGCCTGGATGCATGTCGTGCGGTCGCCGCATGCGCACGCACGGATCACCGCCGTCGACACCGCCGGCCCTGCCGCCATGCCAGGCGTGCTCGGCGTGTTCACCGCCGCCGACCTCGCCTCCCTCGGCCCCCTGCCCTGCACCGTGCCGGTCCCCAGCGTGCCGCCGATGGTCGCTCCACCCCGCCCCGCCTTGGCCACCGGCCGCGTCCGCCATGTCGGCGATCCCGTCGCATTCGTGGTCGCCGCCACCCGCGACACCGCCCGCACCGCCGCCGAGGCGGTGATCGTCGAGTACGACGTGCTGCCCGCCATCGTCGACCCCGCCGCCGCCCTGCGCACAGGTGCCCCGCTTGTCTGGGACGAAGCCCCCGCCAACCTCAGCTACCGCTTCCAGAAGGGCGACAGCGCCGCGGTGCAGGCCGCCCTGGCCGGCGCCGCCCATGTCGTCGAGCTGGAGCTGGTCAATAACCGCCTCGTCATTGCATCGATGGAAACCCGCGGCGGCATCGCCAGCTACGACGACGCGCATGGCTACCACCTGCAATTCTCCGGCGCCGGCGTGCATGGGCTGCGATCCCAGTTGGCCGGCGCCGTCTTCCACGAGCCCGCCGAACGCATGCGCGTCTCCTGCCCCGATGTCGGCGGCGGCTTCGGGGTAAAGAACGCGCTCTATCCGGAATGGGTCATGCTGCTCTGGGCCGCCCGCCGCCTGGGCCGACCGGTCAAATGGATCGGCGAGCGCATCGAGGATTTCGCCACCACCGCCCAGGGCCGCGCCAACCTCACCAAGGCACGCCTGGCGCTCGACGCCGCCGGCAATTTCCTGGCGCTCGACGTCGACACCATCGCGGAGCTAGGCGCCTACCTGTCCTCCGGCGGCCCCGGCAGCTCCACCAGCGCGCCGGCCAACGCCATGGGCAGCGGCTACGTCATCCCGGCGATCTTCATGGATGTACGCGGGGTGTTCACCAACACGGTGCCGATCGACGCCTATCGCGGCGCCGGCAAGCCCGAGGTGAACTACATGATCGAGCGGCTGATCGACGCGGCGGCGCGAACCTGCGGCTTCGACCCGATCGACCTGCGGCGCCGCAACCTCGTGGCCCAATTCCCCTACCACAAAGCGCTCGGCACCGTCATCGACTGCGGCCGCTTCGCCGAGAACCTCGACGCCGCCGTCCTCGCCGCCGACCATGCCGGCTTCCCCGCTCGCCGCGACGCCTCGCGCCAGCGCGGCCGGCTGCGTGGCATCGGCGTCACCTGCTTCATGGAAACCGCGCGCGGCGCCCCCAACGAGGGCGCGGAAATCCGCTTCGAGGCCGACGGCACGGTGAGCCTCGTCGTCGGCACCCAGTCCAACGGCATGGGCCACGAGACCAGCTACCGCCAGCTCGCCGCCGACCTGCTCGGCCTGCCGCTGGATGCTTTCCGCTACGTGCAGGCCGACACCGCGCTGGTGCGCGACGGCAACGGCCATGGCGGCGCGCGCTCCATGCACATGGGCGGCTCGGCCCTGGTCAAGGCCGTCGAGACCATGCTGGCGAAAGGCCGGGTGATCGCCGCCGGCCTGTTGCAGGCCCCGCCCGGGCAGGTGGAGTTCCTCGGTGGCCGCTTCGTGGTCAGCGGCGACCCCGCGCGCGGCATCGACCTGCTCGCCGTCGCCGCCGCCGCCCGCGACCCCGCCAGTTCGCCCTCTGCCGACGCCTCGGGCCTGGACACCTATGTCTGGAACCTGCTCGACCTGATCACCTTCCCGAACGGCTGCCACATCGCCGAGGTCGAGATCGACCCCGACACCGGCGAGGTCCGGCTGGACCGCTACACCGCGGTCGACGATTTCGGCGACCTGATCAACCCAATGCTGACCCTCGGCCAGATCCAGGGCGGCGTCGTCCAAGGCATCGGCCAGGCGATGCTGGAGCACACCGTCTACGATCCGCAGTCCGGCCAGTTGTTGAGCGGCTCGCTGATGGACTACACGCTGCCCCGCGCCGCCGACATCCCTCCGCTGGACATACGCTTCAACGGCGTGCCGACCGCCGCCAATCCGCTCGGCCTGAAGGGGGCGGGGCAAGCTGGCGCCATCGCCTCCCCACAGGCCGTCGTCTGCGCTGTCCTGGACGCGCTCGCCCCGCTCGGCGTCACCCATATCGACATGCCGGTGACGCCGGAGCGGGTCTGGCGCGCGATGCAGGCCCGCTGACGCCCTGCCGTCAGGCCGCCGGCATCCTGTGCAGCGCGCAGAGCTTGTTGCCGTCGGGGTCGCGCAGATAGGCCAGGTACAGCGGCCCGGCGCCGCCCTGGCGCACCCCCGGCGGGTCCTCGATCGCGGTGCCGCCATTGGCCACGCCGGCCTTGTGCCAGGCCTCGGCCTGCGCCGGGCTGCCCGCCGCGAAGCCGATCGTGCCGCCATTGGCATGGGTGGCCGGCTTGCCATCGATCGGCGGGCTCACCATGAGCAGCCCGCCGGCGTGCCGGTAGATCAGCCGGCCCTTGGCATCCACCACGCCGGGCTTGGCGCCCAGCGCCTCCAGGGTGGCATCGTAGAACATCTTCGATCGGGCAATATCATTGCTACCGACCATCATATGCGTGAACATCCCGCGTCTCCCTTGCCTCGTTGAAGCGCTGCCGGCCCGGTCAGGCCTTCAGGTATGTGCCGAACCAGTCCAGCGTGCGCTCCCACGCCTCCTTGGCCGCCGCCTCGTCGTAGCGCGGCGTGGTGTCGTTGTGGAAGCCATGGTTGGCGTTCTTGTAGACATGCCCTCTTGCGGCACACCCGCCGTGGTCAGCGCCGCACCGAAGGCCGGCCATCCGCCGATGGTGCGCGTTTCGATCGCGCCATATCGCGCGTTGACCGGCGTCTTGATGCGCACGGCCCCCTCGGCGCTCGGCTGCACGCCGTCGCCCGCGCCGTCGCGGCCACGCTCGCCTGGAGCATGATCGCCGGGGGAGGAACCACCGCGGACGTGAATCGCGCGGCCAAATCAAAGACCTAATTCAGCCGGTCATCGGCGAACAGCCCCGCCACCCAGTCCACGAACACCCGCAGACGGCTGCTCAGGTGCCGGTTCGGCGCGTACACCACGTAAAGCGGCACCGTCCGCGTCGCCCATTCGGTCAGGATCGGCACCACCGCGCCGCTGGTCAGATGCGGCCGTGCCATGAACCCCGGCACCTGGATGATCCCCAGCCCCGCCGCGCAGGCCGCCACATAGGCCACGCTCTCATTCACCGCGAGCTGATACTCCGCCGCCACCTCGATCGTCTCGCCATCCCGGGTGAACCGGAACGGCAGCCCGCGGCCGGAACTCGGCTTGAAATAGCCGATGAACCGATGCCGCTGCGCCAGTTCCCCCGGATGCACCGGCGTGCCGTGGCGCGCCAGATAGGCGGGCGCCGCGCAGGTCACGAACCGCATCTCGCCAACCCGCCGCGCCACCAGCGCGGTATCCTCCAGCGGCCCGGCGCGCAGCACGCAATCCACGTTCTCCCCCACCAGGTCGGTCAACCGGTCCGACACGCCAAGGTCGATCTGGATATCCGGGTAGCGCGCGAAGAATTCCGGCAGCGCCGGGATCATCAGCCGATGCGCCAGGCTCGACGACACATCCACCCGCAGCTTGCCGCGCGGCCGCGCCTGCGACACCGCCATGCTGCCATCCAGCTCCTCCAGCTCGCCCAGCAGCCGCACCGCCCGCTCGTAATAGGCGGCGCCGTCCGGCGTGACCGTGATGCGCCGCGTGGTGCGGTTCAGCAATTTGGTGGCAAGATGGCTTTCCAGTTGCTGCAGCTGCTTGGTCACCGTCGGTTTCGGGGTGCGCAGCAGCGTCGCCGCCCGGCTGAAGCTGCCGGATTCAACGATCCGCACGAATGCCCGCATCGCCGCGAGTTGATCCATCACCCCTCCAGAATCGCCTGATTATTCACGTACGGAAAAAATGAAATAGCATTTCCCGCTCTTATGTGAAAATCGGCAATACCCACTTCGTGGTGCACCGCAGCATCCGGCTGCGCGCCACAGGTCCACCGCCATGTCACCACCCACCCAAGCGCAGCGGGACGAAGCCGAGCGGGATATCGGGCTGCCAGTCCGCGTCTTCCGCGGCCCGGCAGCGCCCACCGCGCTGGTGCTGCACCTGCACGGTGGCGCGTTCCAGCAGGATGCCTCCAACTGCCACGACGCGGTCGCCCGCCTGCTAGCCGAAGCCGGCGCCGTGGTGGTCTCGGTGGACTACCCCACCGGCCCCGCCCATCCGTTTCCCGCCGCGCTGCGCGCCGGTTTCCGCGCGCTGCAAAGCCTCGCCACCCATCGCGCCGCCTGGGCGAACCGCCGCGCCCGGCTGTTCGTCGCCGGCGAGGAATCCGGCGGCAACCTGGCAGCCGCCCTGGCGATGATGGCGCGCGACCAGGGCGGCCCGGCGCTGTCCGGCCAGATCCTGGTTTCGCCGATGCTGGACCCGTGCCTGGCCTCCGCCTCGGTGCGCGATGCCGATGCCGGCCCGGCCGGCTGCCGCCTCGCCGATGGCTGGCACCACTATCTCGGCGCGCCCGAGTTGGCCGCCCACCCATATGCCGCGCCGGCCAACGCCTCTCGCCTGGCCCGGCTGCCGCCCGCCCTGGTGCTCACCGCCGCGGACGACCCGCTGCTGGATGAAAGCCTGCGCTACGCCGAACGCCTCGTCGCTGCCGGCATCGAGGCCACCAGCCATGTGCTGCCCGCCCCCACCGGCTGGCCCGGCGCCCTGGGCACCAACACCGCCGACGAATGTCCTTGCGCCCCGATCGCCCGCCGCCTGTTCAGCGACTTTCTGGCCCAAACAGCTTTAACGACCCGGCCGCCGCTCAGGGCCGAAGGAGCCTCACGATGACCACCTCTCCCCAGCCCACGCGCTCCACCTCCCGTCGCCTGCTGCTCGGCACCGGCCTCGTGGCACTCGCCGCCGCCGCCGGCACCGCCGCCAAGCTGAACGTGCTGTGGCCCGCGACTACCAGCGCCGTCGCCGCCGTACCGCCCGCCCCGCCGCCGGTGCCGGTCTCCATCGCCACCGTCACTCAGCGCGAGGTGACGCTGTGGGATGAATTCTCCGGCCGGCTGGAGGCGGTGGACCGCGTCGATATCCGCCCCCGCGTCGCCGGCGCCATCCAGGCGGTGCATTTTCGCGAGGGCGCGCTGGTGAAACGGGGCGACCTGCTCTTCACCATCGACCCCGCGCCCTACGCCGCCGAGGTCGCCCGCGCCCAGGCCCAGCTTGAGGCCGCGAAGGCCCAGGCGGCCATCACGCGCCGCGACGCCGCCCGCAGCCAGGCCCTGGTCGGCAGCGGCGCCATCTCCCGCCGCGAAACCGACTCCCGCGCCGGCGCCTTCGCCGAGGCGGAGGCGAACCAGCGCGCCGCCGAGGCCGCGCTGGAGACCACCAGGCTGAACCTCGGCTACACCCAGGTCCGCGCGCCGATCACCGGCCGCGTCGGCCGTATCGAGATCACCCCCGGCAACCTCGTCACCGCCGGCACCGGCGCACCGGTGCTTACCTCGCTGGTCTCGGTGGACCCGATCTACGCCAGTTTCGATGCCGACGAGGCCACCGTCAGCCGCATCCTCGCCAACCTGCCGGCCGGGCGCGATGCCAGGCTGGAACTGGCGCGGGTGCCGGTGCGCCTGGGCACCACCGAACAGGCCGGCACGCCGATAGAGGGGCATCTGCAACTGATCGACAACACGGTCAGCGCCAGCAGCGGCACCGTGCGGGTGCGCGCGGTGTTCGCCAACCCGGATGGCGCGCTGATGCCCGGCCAGTTCGCCCGCATCCGCCTCGGTCGCCCCGGCGCCACCCCGGCACTGCTGGTGAGCGAGCGCGCCGTAGGCACCGACCAGGACAAGAAGTTCGTCATGGTGGTCGGCCCCGGCAACCAGGCCACCTACCGCGAAGTGGCGCTCGGCCAGTTGGTGGACGGGTTGCGGGTGGTGAAAGCCGGCCTGAAGCCGGGCGACCGGATCGTGGTGAACGGCCTCCAAAGGATACGGCCGGGCGTTGTCGTCGCAGCAGCGGATTAGGCTAGGAAGCAGTTCTTTTTTGAAAAAAAGAACCAAAAAACTTTATCCGCTGGAGTTTCGCCGATTGGGCTGACTCCAGCGGACAAAGAGTTTTTTTGCTTCTTTTTGTTCACAAAAAGAAGACCTTCCCTTTTTGGATTTCTCCCTATGAACATCTCAAAATTCTTCATCGACCGCCCGGTCTTCGCCGGCGTGCTTTCGGTGCTCATCTTCGTCGCCGGCCTGCTCGCCCTCGGCGCGCTGCCCATCTCGGAATACCCCGAGGTGGTGCCGCCGCAGATTGTGGTGCGCGCCACCTATCCCGGCGCCAACCCGAAGGTGATCGCCGAGACGGTGGCAACCCCGATCGAGGAGCAGATCAACGGCGTGGAGGGCATGCTCTACATGAGCAGCCAGGCCACCACCGACGGGTTGATGACGCTGACGGTGACCTTTGCCCTGGGCACCGACCCGGACAAGGCGCAGCAGCTGGTGCAGAACCGCGTCGCCCAGGCCGAGCCGCGCCTGCCGGCCGAGGTGCGGGCCTTGGGCATCACCACCATCAAAAGCTCGCCCGACCTGATGATGGTGGTGCATCTGCGCTCCCCGAACGGCCGCTACGACATGACCTATCTGCGCAACTACGCGCTGCTGAACGTTAAGGATCGGCTCGCCCGCATCAAGGGCGTCGGCGACGTGCAGTTGTTCGGCTCGGGCGACTACGCGATGCGCATCTGGCTGGACCCGGACAAGCTGGCCGCGCGCGGCCTCTCGGCCGGCGACGTCGCGCGCGAGGTGCAGGCGCAGAACGTGCAGGCGGCCGCCGGCACCATCGGCGGCTCGCCGAGCCTGCCAGGGCTGGATCTGCAGCTATCGGTGAACGCCCAGGGCCGGCTGCGCACGCCGGAGCAGTTCGGCGACATCATCGTGAAATCCGGCGCCGACGGACAGGTGACGCATCTGCGCGATGTGGCGCGCATCGAGATGGGCGCGTCGGATTATGCGCTGCGCTCGCTGCTGAACAACAAATACGCGGTCGCCATCCCGGTGTTCCAGGCGCCAGGCTCGAACGCCATCGAGATCGCCGACGCGGTGCGCAAGACGATGGAAGAGATCAAGCAGAACATGCCGGATGGCGTGGATTATGCCGTGGTCTACGACACCACCCAGTTCGTCCGCGCCTCCATCGAGGCCGTCGTGCACACGCTGGTCGAGGCGGTGCTGCTGGTGGTGCTGGTGGTGATCCTGTTCCTGCAGACCTGGCGCGCCTCGATCATCCCGCTGGTTGCCGTCCCGGTCTCGGTGGTGGGCACCTTCGCGGTGATGCATCTGTTCGGCTTCTCGATCAACGCCTTGAGCCTGTTCGGCCTGGTGCTGGCGATCGGCATCGTGGTCGATGACGCGATCGTGGTGGTGGAGAACGTCGAGCGTAACATCGAACGCGGGCTGGCACCGCGCGAGGCGACCTATCGCGCCATGTCCGAGGTTTCGGGCCCGATCATCGCCATCGCCCTGGTGCTGATCGCGGTGTTCGTGCCGCTGGCCTTCATCAGCGGGCTGACCGGGCAATTCTACCGGCAATTCGCGCTGACCATCGCCATCTCCACGGTGATCTCGGCGGTGAACTCGCTCACCTTGTCGCCGGCGTTGGCCGCGCTGCTGCTGCGCGGCCACGACGCGCCGAAGGACCGGCTGACCAGGGCGATGGATTTCGCCCTCGGCTGGCTGTTCCGCGGCTTCAACCGCGCCTTCAACCGTGGCTCGGCGGCCTATGGCGGCGGCGTGCGGCGGGTGATCGGCCGCAAGGGGCTGATGATGGGCGTCTACGCCGTGCTGCTGGCGCTGGTGTTCGTCATGTTCCGCACCGTACCAGGCGGCTTCGTGCCAGGGCAGGACAAGCAATACCTGGTCGGCTTCGCGCAGCTGCCCGACGCCGCCACGCTGGACCGCACCGAGGACGTGATCCGCCGGATGACCGATATCGCGCTGAAGCAGCCCGGGGTGGAGAGCGCGATCGCCTTTCCCGGTCTTTCGATCAACGGGTTCACCAACAGCTCCAACTCCGGCATCGTCTTCGTCTCGCTGAAGCCGTTCGAGGAGCGCACCACGCCGAACCTCAGCGGGGGGGCGATCGCGATGCAGCTGAACCAGAAATTCGCGGCCATACAAGAAGCCTTCATCGCGATGTTCCCGCCGCCGCCGGTGCAGGGGCTGGGCACCATCGGCGGCTTCAAGCTGGAGATCGAGGATCGCGCCGGGCTCGGCTACCAGGCGCTGGACGCGGCGACCAATGCGTTTCTCGCCAAGGCCCGGCAGGCGCCTGAATTGGCCGGGCTTTTCTCCAGCTTCCAGGTGAACGTGCCGCAGCTTTACGCCGATATCGACCGCACCCGGGCGCGGCAGCTGGGAGTGGCGCTGCCGGACATCTTCCAGACCCTGCAGATCTATCTCGGCTCGCTCTACGTGAACGATTTCAATGCCTTCGGCCGCACCTACTCGGTGCGCTTGCAGGCCGACGCGCGGTTTCGCGCCCGGCCCGAGGATATCGGCCGGCTCAAGGTCCGCTCGGCCAGCGGCGAGATGATCCCGCTGGCGGCGCTGCTGAAGGTGACGCCCAGCGCCGGGCCGGAAAGGGCCATGCATTACAATGGCTTCCTGGCGGCGGACGTGAATGGCGGGCCGGCGCCCGGCTATTCCAGCGGGCAGGCACAGGCGGCGGTGGACCGCATCGCCGCGGAGACGCTGCCGAAGGGCTTCGCCTATGAATGGACCGAACTGACCTACCAGCAGATCCTCGCCGGCAACTCCGCCGTTCTGGTGTTCCCGCTATCGATTCTGTTGGTTTATCTGGTGCTTGCGGCGCAGTACGAAAGCCTAACCCTGCCCCTGGCGATCATCATGATCGTGCCGATGGGGCTGCTGGCGGCGATGCTGGGGGTGTATTTCACCGGCGGCGACAACAACGTGTTCACCCAGATCGGGTTGATCGTGCTGGTGGGGCTGTCGGCGAAGAACGCCATCCTGATCGTGGAGTTCGCCCGTGAACTGGAGCATGAGGGCCGCACCCCGCGCGAGGCGGCAATCGAGGCGAGCCGGCTGCGGTTGCGGCCGATCCTGATGACATCATTGGCCTTCATCATGGGCGTGGTGCCGCTGGTGACCTCGATCGGAGCGGGTGCGGAGATGCGGCACGCGATGGGTGTGGCTGTGTTCTTCGGCATGATCGGGGTGACCGCGTTCGGCGTGTTCTTGACCCCTGTTTGCTACGTTTTGATGCGCAGACTGGCCGGAAACAGGCCCCTGAAGCGGCATAACATCGCCGAATCCCGGCATCAGACCGTGCCGGCGGCGGCAGAATGATCCGCCGACAGATAGGCGCCACGCAACAATATTCGCGTGGCGCAAAATCAACCGCTGCGGCCGCTTCCTCTGGTCCTTGCTTACAGGCCGCCGACGCCCAGACGAAACCGCACCAAACGGTGCTGGCAGGGGTCGGTCCTGTTCCGGCGAAGCGCTATCAACCCGGTCGCGCGCTCACTTGATTTCCTCGCCGAGAAACGCCCCAGCCTCGCGCAAGCGCGACTGCAGTCGCGGGACGTCAACCATCCGCGGCGACACGCCCTCCGCGAGCGACATTGCCGCAGCGGTGCCGGCGGCTTCGCCCATGGCAAAGCAGGGGGGCATGACGCGGATGGCCCCAAGCGCTTCGTGAGTGGCGGAGACCGCACGGCCGGCGATGAGCAAGCCGTCGACGTCGCGAGGAACGAGGATACGGTAAGGGATTTCATAGGTGTTGGCGGTGGGCGGCGCTTCGGCGGTGCCGCCGCCGGCGCCGCTGGGGTCATGGATGTCGACCGGGTAGCCGCACAGCGCGATCACGTCCTCGAAGCGGCGACCGTTCTGCAGGTCGCCCAGGGTGAGGGTGTAGTCGCCGACCACGCGGCGGGTCTCGCGCACGCCGATGGTCGCCGCGGTGTCGAGCAGGCTGGCGTGCTCGAAGCCCGGCAGGTCGGAGCGAAAGAAGGTGAGCAGGGACATGACCTGCTCGCGGCCCTCGATCTCGGCGGCGGTGAGGTCGTGCACGTCCGCACCGTTGCGACGCAGCACCCGGCTGGTGTTGATGCGCCAGACGCCAGGTTGCAGGGTCTTGTAGAGGCCGATGCCCTTGCGCGGGGCGGGGAAGCGGCCCTCGGCGGTGGCCTTGGCGACGATCGAGGCGTACGGGCGGAAATCGTCGGGGTGGTCGCGGACATAGGCCTCGACCACGGCGTCGTCGACGCCTTGGACCCGGAAGAACATGGTCATCGGCTGCGTCAGGCCGTCGCTGTCGCGCCCGACGCCGATCTCCGCACCAGCCAGAGCGGCAAGGTCGCCATCGGCCGAGCAGTCGACATAGCGTAGCGCGGGCTGGACGTGCAGGCCGGACTTGCTGGCGCAGACAAGGCCGGTGATGGAGGCCGGGGCGTCGCCGTCCCGGGTGGTGATGACGTCGACCACGAAGGTGTGCAGCAGCAGTTCGACGCCAGCCTCGCGGCACATGCGCAGGGCGGTGATCTTGGCGCATTCGGGGTCGAACGGGGTGACCTTGTCGTGACCGTATTCGATGAAGCCGCAATAGGCGCTGCCGGCGGGGATGCCGGAGGGGTGCAGGGCGCCGCCGGCGTCGACCATGCGCTGGACGAACTCCTCGAAGATGCCGCGGATCAGTTGCTGCGAGCCGTCCAGCGAGTAGGAGGTCATGCAGGGGCCGACCAGGCCGGCGGTGAGGTTGCCGCCGAGATAGCCGTAGCGCTCGATCAGCAGGGTGCGGGCACCGGCGCGGGCAGCGGCGATGGAGGCGGCGATGCCCGAGGGGCCGCCGCCGACCACGACCACGTCGAAAGCGGGCGCAACCTTGAGGGTACGAGCGTAGGGTAGCGTGGCGGTGGCGTCCATGAGTCGGGTCCTGAGGGTTGGGTCCGGGAAGGGGTCAGCGGAACATCGAGCCGCCATCGACATCGAGGGCAGCGCCATAGACGAAGCTGGCGGCAGGCGAGCAGAGGAACAGAATGGCGGCGGCCATGTCCTCCGGGCGTCCCATGCGGCCCATCGGCAGGCCGGCAGCGATACGGGCCTTCAGCTCGTCGGAGATGCCGCGGTGCATCGGCGTGTCGGAGGGGCCAGGGTTGAGGGCGTTGATGCGGACCCCCTGGCCGGCGAGCTCGCGGGCGACGGATTTGACCAGGCTGAGCACGCCGGCCTTGCTGGCGGCGTAGGCGGCGTCGGCGATCAGACCGCCGCCGCCGCGCACGCCGGCATCGGAAGCGATGCAGACGATGCTGCCAGATCTGGCGGCGCGCATGCGGGCGGCCGCGGCCTGGATCACGAGGAAGGTGCCGGTGAGGTTGATGTCGAGCACGCGGCGCCAATGGGCTTGGTCCATCTCGGTCAGGCCCTTGGCGGTGATGATAGCGGCACAGGAGATGACGGCGTCGAGCCGGGGCAGGATGTCGTCGGCGGTGGCGAACGCGGCGGTGACGCTGGCGGGGTCAGCGACATCGAGGATGGTCGCGTGCTGGCCGATGGCTGCGGCGGTCGCGTGCACGGCGTGGTCGCGGTCAGCGAGCAGGATTGTGGCGCCGTGGGCCGCGAAGGCACGGGCGGTCTCGGCCCCCATGCCGCCGGCGGCGCCGGTGACCAGAACGCCCTGGCCGGCGAAAGCCTGAGGGGCAAACGGGTCGGTCATGCCTCGTCTCCTTCGGGTTCGACCAGCCATTCGTCGCGCACCGCGGTTTTCACGCGGCGGATCAGGGCCAGGCCATCGGGACCGCTGCGCAGGGCGACGGCGGTGGAGAGCAGGTCGACCACCACCAGATGCGCGAGACGGGTGGCCATCGGCGCGTAGACGAAGGTGTTCTCCTGGGTGTCCACCGCGATCAGGATGTCGCACAGGGTGGCCAGCGCCGAGCCGCTGCGGGTGATGCCGATGACGGTGGCACCCTGGGCGCGGGCCATCTCGGTGGTGCGGACGATGTCGCGCAATTGGCCGGTGTAGGAGAACACAACGGCCAGGTCGCGCGGGGTGAGCGTGACGACCGACATGCGCTGCAGATGAGTGTCGCCGTGGCGCATGGTGGGCAGTCCGAGGCGCATGAATTTCTGCTCGGCATCGCGCGCGGCGACCGAGGAGAGGCCGTTGCCGATGAAGTCGATGCGGCTGGCGGCGGCGATGGCGTCGACCGCGCGGGCGATGGCTTGCATGTCGATGTGCCGGCGCAGGCTTTGCAGCGTGTCGACCGAGGAGGCGAACACCTTGTCGGCGATGGCGTGGAGATCGTCCCCGGCGTCGATCGCGGCGTGGACGTAGGGGGCGCCGGCGGCGAGCGACTGGGCAACGCGGATCTTGAGGTCGGGGATGCCGTCGCAGCCGAGCGAGCGGGCGAAGCGAATGACGGTGGGCTCGCTGACCGCGGCTTCGGCTGCGAGGCTGGCGAGGTTCATGCGTGGGACGCGGGCGGCATGGGCCAGGACGAAATCGGCTACACGGCGCTCGGCCGGACTGAGATCGTCGCGCAGTGCGGCGAGGCGGTGCAGGAAGCCGTGTGGCGGGGGAAGGCGGTCGTTCATGCGGATGGCGGTTCCCTGTCCCAGATTTGTAGTTTTTCTTAATTCCAATGACGCTGAAATGCAACATGCCATGGATGGCAGTTGCAAACGCGCCGTAAATGTAGAAATACTAAACGAAAGCACGGCCAGCCACGGCCCATCGTCCCGGGAGGACATCAGGATGACCAAGATCGCCCGTCGCAGCGTTCTGCTCGGGGCCGCCGGTCTGGCCGCAGCTGCGGGCGCGGCGCGCGCCCAGGCCAAGCCGGCCAAGCTGACCATCCTGTCGCACCGCGTGCATTACCTGGTGTGCACCCAGGGTGCCGGCGGCGATGCCACCAAGGCGTGGCGCGAGACCAACGGCATCGCGCTGGAATGGGTGACGCTGGACCTCAATGCGATCCGCGACCGGCTGATGCGCGAGGCGAGCCTGTCGAATACCGACATTAACATGGGCTTCCTGCTCAACACCGCCGCGGTGCCGGAGGCTCTGGCGCTGTTCGAACCGCTGGACGGGTTCATGAAATCGGCGCCGCTGGAGGACCCGGGCGATATCTCCGCCGGCTTCATGCATGCCTTCGCGCACAAGGGGATGCAGTACGGCATCCCGTTCCGCCAGGCGGTGAACGCGCTGCACTGGAACGGCTCGCGCTTCGAGGAGAAGGGCGTGGCCGCGCCCCCGGACACGATCGGCGGGTTCCTGGACGCAGCGCGCAAGCTCTCCTTCACCGCCAAGGACGGCACCAAGGTGTATGCGTTCGCCTTCGAGGGTGACAATTATCCGACCATGGTGGCGATGGCGCGCGCCTATGGCGGGGACATGATCACCGAAGACTACCAGGTGAAGGCCGATGGCGAGGGGATGATCCAGGCGCTGGAGCTGCTGCGGGTGCTATACCAGGACAAGCTGCTGCCGCCGAACATCACCGCGATGACACAGAACGACCTGATCAGCGCGATGCAGCAGGGCCAGGTGGCGATGGAGATGTTTCCGTTCGGCCGCACCGTGCTGTTCAATGATCCGAAGAGCTCGAAATTCCCAGGCAAGTTCAAGCTGGCGATGCTGCCGGGCAAGAACAAGGGCGACGTAATAACCACCGCCGAGTTCTGGGCGATGGTGATCCCGAAGGCGGCCAGTGCGAAGGAATGGAGCTGGAGCCTGATCCGCGAACTGATGAGCAAGCACAACACGGTGATCGAGACGATCAACGGCAACGGGCCGGTGCGGGTCTCGGCCTATTCCGATCCGCAGATCCTGGCGAAGATCGCCTACGCGCCGATGGAGGCGATGGCGGTGAAGGTGGCGCGGGTGCCGTTGCCGGGCTTCGCCAAGGCGGCACAGGCCAAGGACATCGCGGTGGAGGAGATGCAGGCGGCGATGCTGGGGATGAAGAAACCCGCGGCGGCGGCGAAGGACATGGCGCGCCGGCTGCGGCCGCTGATGCCGGCCTGACGCGCGCACATGCGGAGCCTGACGCCGGCGCGGCTGCTGATGCTGCTACCGGCGCATCTGCTGCTGCTCGCGACCATCGCGGTGCCGTCGCTGTACGTGCTGTGGCTAAGCTTCATGGCCTCGACCTATGGCAGCATCAGCGGGTTCGTGGGGTTGGACAACTATCGGGCGATGTTCGCCGATCCGTATTTCTGGCGGGCGCTGGTGAACACGTTGGTGGTGGTGAACATCGTGGTCTACGCCGAGCTGCTGCTGGCGGTGGCGATCGCGCATGTGTTCGCGCAGGGCGTGCCGATGCGCCGGGCGCTGATCGCCATCGTGCTGATGCCGTATGCGATCAGCGAAGTGGTGGCCGTGGTGATCTGGAAGTTCATGATGGACCCGGATATCGGGCTGATCGAGCGGCCGCTCGCCGCCCTCGGGCTGCCGGGGCTGCACTGGGCGGTGGACCCGGCCTCGGGGCTGGCGCTGGTGTGCATCATCAGCGTGTGGCTGAACCTGCCGTTCAGCTTCATCATCTCCTACGCGGCAATGCGCGGGGTGCCGGTAGAGCTATACGAGGCGGCGGACAGCGACGGGGCGTCGCAGTGGCAGCGATTCCGGCATATCACGCTGCCCTCAATCTGGCCGGCGCTGCTGGTGGCGCTGATCTTCCGTTACATCATCGCGTTCCGGCTGTTCTCAGAAGTGTGGTTGCTGACCGGGGGCGGGCCAGCGCGAACGACCGAGGTGTTGGCGATCTATCTGTACAAGCAGGCGTTCACCTACGCAGATTTCGGACGGGGCGCGGCGGCGGGGTGGGTGATGGTGCTGGCCTCCGGGGTGTTCGCGGCGGCGTACGTGTCGCGGTTGGCACGCAGCGGGTTTGCGAAGGGGTAGGAAGAGGGTGTTCATTTTTGGAAAAAAAGACCACAACACTTTTGTCCGTTCGGTACGGGGGCGCCGCAGTTATGGTGCGATAATAGAACATTTTTTTGTTTCCTTCGTTTTAAAAAAAGAAGCACTTGCTTACTTGACCGACGATGCCGCGTAGACAGCGCCTCGGCCCCATCCGCGCGCTGGTGCTCGCGCTCGTGGTCGTGTGGTCGGCGGTACCGATTTTGTTCGTTGTGGTGTCGTCGTTCAAGGCGAACCAGGAGATTTTCGCCTATCCGCCGCGGCTGCTGTTCGTGCCGACGCTGGAGCATTATCGCGACTTGTTCGTGAAATGGCCGGATTTTCCGCGGGTGCTGGGCAACAGCCTGGCGGTGACGGCGGGGGCGACGCTGCTGTGCGTCGCGGCAAGCCTGATGGCGGCGTTCGTGTATGCGCGGGTGCGCACGCGGGGGATGGCGGTGTCGGCGTTCTACATGGTGGGGATACGGTTGCTGCCGCCGATCGTGGTGACGCTGCCGCTGTTCCCGGCGGCCGACCGGCTTGGGCTGTCGGACACGCGCACTGTACTGATCGTGCTTTACGCGGCGTTCTTCGTGTCGCTGTGCACGCTGGTGTTGAAGAGCTTCATCGACACCATCCCCGATGAACTGGACCAGGCGGCGCGGATCGACGGTGCAGGCGACTGGGCGATCCTGCTGCGCATCATCCTGCCACTATCGGCGCAGGGGTTGGTGGCGGCGAGCGTGTTCGTGACCGTATATGCATGGAACGAGTATCTGTTTGCGTTCATCTTCACGACGACGCGGGCGAAGACGGCGCCGCTGCTGCTGAGCGAGATGATGTCGTCGCTGACCGGCGTGGATTGGGGCGTGCTATTCGCCGCGGTGACATTGCAACTCGTGCCGGTGGTGCTGTTCGTGATGCTGGTGCAGCAGTTTCTGATTGCCGGTCTGACGTCAGGCGCTATGAAAGGATGAGTGCGGAGTGTGAATAAGCGTCCTTTAATCGCGGGCGTCGGTAAACTCCGGTAGTGCCATCCATGCCGGGGCCAGAGTCCATTCCAAGGTCTGCTCCTCATGATTGTGTTCGGGGATGGGCGCCTCAACGCATGCGGCGAAGTGCGCGCAGTTCGCCTTTAGCCTATTCATCGAGGTCACCAACACGACCGTCCCGGCAGGGACAGGCGACCGACGCTGCTGATGCCGCAGGCCGGATCCGTTTTCTATTGAGCCGCCTTTCTCTCTGTCCCCGTTCGACGCTGGTGCCGTCTGTCCAGATGCAATGCAGGATGACGGCAATCTTGCGGGCAACCGCGACCTTGGCCTTCTTGGCACCGACCCGCTCCATCAGCCGGGTGCCCCACGCCTTCAGGTCGACCAGCGCTGGGTTCGATGCAGCAGAACGCTGGCTGCTTCGAACAGGTATGTCCGCAGCATCCGGTCGCCCCACTTGGAGGTGCGGTCGTTCACGTCCTGCTCACCCGATTGCTTTCGCCACGGCGTGAGGCCGAGGCAAGCACCCACTGTCTGTGCCGATCGGAAGCGCGTCGGATCATCAACGGTATGGTGGAGCGCCATGTCTGCCCTGGGCTTGTATCGTTTTGAGCAGATTCCGAATCTGGCCGGCCCGGACGTTCATCGGTACGATTAACATCGGCGAAGTGGCTCAACGTTCGGGCACGAAAGTGTTCTGGGACCATGGGGTGCCCAAGAGGGGCCCGCGCCGGCCCAAATGGACCGCATTCGGCTTTAGCAGGCTGTCTGAAAACGCCCCTGGAACGAGAGTTGGATGACCGCGGTCTGATGTGATTCCAACAGGTTGTCGAAGCCTTGTTGGACCATCACGATGTGGACTGTGGCCACCCGCTTGCTGCATAAGCGGGAAGGATTGCGTGTTGCCAGTGCTTGACGGACGCGGATGGCCGGCCCGATCATCGGTTGCACCAGCGCCCACTCCGCATCCGTTACCTCGCTCGGGTAACGCAGACCACGTCGATCAGCCGCCCGCCTATGCTCTGCCGTCCAGGTCATCTTCAACTCCGCGAACCGTCACACGGAGAAGCGAATCACATCCGATTCCACAGACTCAACTTCTTTCTGGATGGGTTCTCAGGCCAACGCCGGGTTGAAGCGGGCGAAGCCTTCTTGCTGGCGATAGGGTGTATGCGGACAGGGAGGCGGGACGGCGCTGGCAGTATCGAGCGCCAGGAGTTGCTCGGGCGTCAGCGACCATCCGGCCGCGCCAAGATTTTGCCCGAGTTGATCTTCGTTGCGGGCGCCGATGGTCACCGGCGACTCTGTCGGACGCCGGAGCAGCCAGTTGATGGCGACCTGCGGCGCCATCCTTCCCGTCTCGGTCGCGATCAGCTCAAGCGCATCGACGACGCGGTGCGGCAAGCGGTTGCATGCCGTGGCTTGACGCGGTCGCAGAGGCTCCGCAGCCTGCCGGTGTGGCATGGTGGATGGCGGGACGGATGATCGACAGCGAATACGACTACATCATCGTGGGCGGCGGCTCGGCCGGGGCGGTGCTGGCGGCGCGGCTCAGCGAGGACCCGGCGATGCGCGTGCTGCTGCTGGAGGCGGGGCGGGACTTTCGCACCGCCGAGACGCCGGAGCATATCCGCATCCCCAACCCGATGCGCGCCATCGCCGACGACGACTATCGCTGGCCGCAGTTGGTGGCGCGGCGCACCGAGCGGCAGGAGCCCAAGCTGCTGTGGCGCGGGCGGGCGGTGGGCGGCAGTTCCACCATCAACGGGCAGATCGCCATCCGCGGCGTGCCGGACGATTTCGAGCGCTGGGCGCAGGCGGGCTGCCTGGGGTGGGACTGGGAGTCGGTGCTGCCGTATTTCCGCAAGCTGGAAACCGATGTCGATTTCGGCGATGCGCCCTATCACGGCAAGGATGGGCCCATCCCGGTGTATCGCGCGCCGGTGGCCGAATGGGGCTATGTGGACCGGGCGCTGAAGAAGGCGGCGGAGGGGCTGGGCTATGGCTGGTGCGAGGACCATAACGCGCCCACCGGCACCGGCGCCTCGCCCTATGCGATCAACAGCCGCCAGGGCATGCGCATATCCACCAATGACGGCTACCTGGAGCCGGCGCGCGGGCGCGCCAACCTGACCATCGTCGGCGGCGCGCTGGTCGATACGCTGCGCACCGAGGGCAACCGGCCGCATGTGGACGGCGTGCTGGTGCGCGTGGGCGGGCAAAGCTTCGCGCCGCGCGCGGTGCGCGAGGTGCTGCTGTGCGCCGGGGCCATCCACTCCCCGGCGGTGCTGCAACGCTCCGGCATCGGGCCGGCGGCGCTGCTGGGCTCGCTGGGGCGGCCGGTGGTGGCCGACCTGCCGGTGGGCGAGAACCTGCTGGACCACCCGATCGTCGGCCTGCTGTTGACGCTGCGCGCGCAGCACCGGGCCGGCACCATGGCGCACCGGCACACCAATTGCTGCCTGCGTTACGCATCCGGCCTCGGCGGCGCCGGCGAGAACGACATGATCATGATCGCCGGCAACTTGGTCTCGCTGGGCGGCGGCGACCTGGGGCGCGGGCGTATCGCCGTCTCCGTCTACCAGGCGTTCAGCCAGGGCTTCGTGCGCATCACCACGCCGGACCCGACGGTGGACCCACGCGTGGACGAGCGGATGCTCTCCGACGAGCGCGACCTGGTGCGCATGCGCGACGGCGCCCGCCGGCTGCGCGCGATCGGGTTGCATCCGGCGGTGCAGGCGGTCGCCGAGCGGGTGGCGTTCGGCGTGTCCGGCCACACGGTCGATGCGCCGCTGGAGGGCGCGGAACTGGACGACTGGCTGTTCGAGGAATGCTCCGACGCGCAGCACGCCAGCGGCACCTGCCGGATGGGGGCGGCGGATGACCCGCGCTCGGTGGTGACGCCAGATTGCCGGGTGATCGGCTGCACTGGGCTGCGGGTGATCGACGCCTCGGTGATGCCCGAGGTGGTGCGCGCCAACACCCACCTGACGACGGTGATGATCGCCGAGAAGATGGCCGATTCCATCCGCCAGGACGCCAGATCCGGCCGGTGACACGCGGGCTGCCCGGCGGTTCGGCCGGACAGCCCACCCAACGCCAGGCCTCCGGCCGGCGCTACGCCTTCACCAGCGGGCAGCCGCCATCCTTCAGCGGCCGCCATGCCTCGGCCGGGGCGATGGTGCCCAGGTGGGTGCAGAAATCGTATTTGCCCTTGGCCTCGGACGGCGGCTTGACCTGCCAGAGATACATCTGGTGCATCACCCGCCCGTCCTCGCGGACCTGCACGTTGGTGTTGTAGAAATCGTTGATCGGGGTGGCCTTCATCTTGGCCACCACCTCCTCGGCCTTGGTGGTGCCGGCGGCCTTGATCGCCTTCAGCCAGTGCAGCGCGGCGCAGTAATTGCCCGCGTGCAGCAGGCCCGGCACCATGCCGTTCATCCTGGCCGACCAGCGCTTGGACCAGGCGCGGGTCTGGTCGGTCTGGTCCCAGTAGAACGAGTCGGTATAGATCAGCCCCTGGCAGATCGCCTGGCCCAGCGAGTTCACGTCGCTGATCTGCATCAGCAGCGTCGCCAGCTTGGCGCCGGACTTGCCCAGGCCGAACTCGGAGGCCTGCTTGATGCAGTTCTGCAGGTCGGTGCCGGCATTAGCGAAGCCGATCACCTCCGCCCCGGAGGATTGCGCCTGCACCAGGTAGGAGGAGAAGTCGGCGGTGCCCAGCGGCGCGCGCACCGCGCCGAGAACCTTGCCGCCGGCCGCCTTGACGGCCTCGATGGTGTCGCGCTCCAGTGCGTAGCCGAAGGCGTAGTCGGCGGTGATGAAGAACCAGGTCTTGCCGCCGGCCTTGGTCAGCGCGCTGCCGGTGCCGTGCGCCAGGGCGTAGGTGTCGTAGGCGAACTGCATGCTGTAGGGCGAGCAGAACTTACCGGTGAGGTCCGAGCTGGCCGGGCCGGTGGCCAGGTAGATGCGCTTCTTCTCGCGGCTGATCTGCTGGGTGGCGAGGCCGGTGGAGGAGGCGGAGCCGTCGGCCAGCGCGTCCACCCCCTGCTCGTCCAGCCATTCGCGCGCGAGGGCCACGGCGACGTCGGGCTTGTTCTGCTCGTCGGCCTGCATCACCTCGATCGGCCGGCCGAGCACGGCGCCGCCGAAATCCTGCACCGCGAGTTCCGCGGCGACCCGGTTGCCGGGGCCGCCGACATCGCGGTACGGCCCGCTCATGTCGCTGAGCAGGCCGAGGCGGACCGGCTTGGAGGTGGACTGGGCGCGGATGATGCCGGGACGCGCGAGCGGCGCGGCCGCGAGTCCGCCCAGAATCAGGCGGCGCGATATAGTCTGCATTCCTGGAATCTCCCTGGCTTTGGCCCGTTTGCGGCCTGAACGACCGTCTGAGGCGCATCTAACCGTACGCCCGGGCAGCCTGCAACGGCCGCCCGGGCCCCGGTGCGTTACCCGACCCGCCAGGCGTCCGGCAGCGCGTCCATGCCGGTGCTGGATTGGATATGCCCGCCATCCATCGCCAGCAGCGTGTAGGGATGGGCGGCGCCGGCGGCGTTGTCCTGCAGCACGATGTCGGCCCGGCCGTCGCTGGTGACGTCGCGGATCAGCGCCACCGACATGCTGCTGGTGAGCGTGGTCACCAGGTCGTCGGCCTGCACGCTGGCGCCGTTCATCGTCCAGTCGTGCAGCCCGCCGGCCCCGTCCTGCAGCAGCAGGTCGGACCGGCCGTCGCCATTGAAGTCGCCGGTGCCGATGAAGGCGAGCCCCTGGGCCGAGCGCGACAGGGCCGTCATCACCGCATCCGCTCCGTTCAGCAGGAACAGGTCGCCGGCGGCAGACTGGCGCAGCAGGTCGGCCACGCCGTCGCCGGTGAAGTCGGCCGAGGCGACCTGCACCAGCGAGGAAGGCGGCGTCGGTCCGGGCGCCGGGTCGTCGTTCACGATGGTGGCGAAGGCGGAGTTGGCGCTGATGGTGGCGCCGCCGGACGCGGCGTTGAGCAGCACCGCGAAATGCTCGTCCGGCTCGTAAGTGGTGTCGCCCTGCACGTTGACGGTGATCACCTTGGTGGTCTCGCCGAGCGCGAAGGTCAGCGTGCCGCTGGGCGCCGCCCCACCCGCGAAGTCGGCGGCGCCGGCGGTGTTGGGGTTCAGTCCGGTCACCTGCCAGTGCACCGTGTGGGTGCCGCCGGTGTTGCCGCCGCGGGTGACGGTGAAGGTGAACGAGGTGCTGCCGGAGTCACCCTCGGCCTTCACGGCGTCGGTGGCGGCGATGGACATGGAGGTCTCGTCGTTCACCACCTTGCCCAGCGCCACACCGTTGCTGATCACCGCCCCGTTGGTCGGCAGCAGCAGCAGCACCTTGAACCACTCGTCCGGCTCCAGCGCCGTGTCGCCGGCGATATCGACGGTGACGTTCTTGACCAGCTCGCCCGGCGCGAAGCTCACCGTGCCGCTGGGCACCACGCCGCCGACGAAGTCCACCGGGTTGACCGAGGCCGGCAGCGCGCCGGTGACCGCCCAGGAGACGCTGTTGCTGCCGGTGGTGATGCCGGAGCGGGTGACCGAGAACACGAACGGCGTGCTGCCGGAATTGCCCTCCAGATGGCTGCCGGTGACCGAGGCGATCGACAGGTTGGTGTCGTCGTTCAGCACCGTGGCGTCCGCGGAGCCGGTGGTGATGGTGGTGCCGGCGCTGGGGGCGGCCAGCACCACGCGGAAGGTCTCGTCGGGTTCGGCGGTGGTGTCGCCATTGATGTTGACGGTGATGGTCTTGCTCGATTCGCCCGCCGCGAAGCTGAGTGTGCCGCCGGGTACCACGCCGCCGGCGAAGTCCGCCGCGTTGGGGTAGCTGGGCAGCACCCCGATGGCCGCCCATTTCACCGTGCCGGCGCCCGACAGGTTGCCGGACCGGCTGACCGTGAAGGTGAACGGGGTGGTGCCCGAGTTGCCCTCGGCGGCGCTGCCGGTCACCGCGGCGATGGCGTAGCTGGTGTCGTCGTTGAGCACGGTGGAGACCGCGCTGGCGGTGGTGATCGTCGCGCCCGGCGTGGCGTTGCTGAGGGTGACGCGCAGGCCCTCGTCGGGCTCGACCAGCAGATCGCCGGCGATGTTGGCGGTGATGACCTTGCTGGTCTCGCCAGCCGCGAAGGTCAGCGTGCCGCCGGGGATCACCCCGCCGGCGAAGTCGGCCGCGGTCACCGGGTTGGCGCCGACGCCGCTGGCCGTCCACTGCACCGTGGTGGTCCCGGCGGTCGGGCCGGCCCGGGTGACGGTGAAGGTGAACGGCGTGCTGCCGCTGTTGCCTTCGGCCTGGTTGCCGGAGGTGGCCGCGACCGACAGGCCGACTTCGTCGTTCAAGATCGCCGCATTGGCGCTGGCTGTGGTGATGACGGCGCCGCCGGTCGGCGCCCCCAGCACCACGCGGAAGCCCTCGTCCGCCTCATAAACGGTATCGCCGGCGACGTTGACGGTGATCAGCTTGCTGGTCTCGCCGGCCGCGAAGGTGAGCGTGCCGCCGGGCGCCACGCCGCCGGTGAAGTCCGCGCCGTTGGCCGAGACCGGCAGCAGCCCGACGGTCGACCAGACCACCGTGTTGGTGCCCGTCAGCACGCCGCTGCGGGTGACGGTGAAGGTGAACGGCGTGCTGCCGCTGTTGCCCTCGGCCTTGCTGGCGCTGGTGGCAACGATGGCGAGGTTGGTGTCGTCGTTCACGATCGTCGCGTTGGCGCTGGCGGTGGTGATGACGGCGCCGCCGGTCGGCGCCCCCAGCACCACGCGGAAGGCTTCGTTCGGCTCGGCGACCGTATCGCCCTGCACGTTGACGGTGATGGTCTTGAGGGTCTCGCCCGCGGCGAAGGTGAGCGTGCCGCCCGGCACCACGCCGCCGGAGAAATCGGTTCCGTTGGGGAAGCTCGGCAACACGCCGGCCACCCCCCACACCACGGTGTTGACCCCAGTCGTCACGCCGCTGCGGGTGACGGTGAAGGTGAACGGCGTCGCCCCGGCATTGCCCTCCACCTTACTGGGGGTGTTGGCGACGATGGCCAGGTTGGTGTCGTCGTTGATGATCGTGGCGGTCGCGCTGCCGGTGGCGATGCTCACCCCCGCGCTGGGGGCGGCCAGGATCAGGCGGAAGGTCTCGTCCGCCTCGGCGACCAGGTCGCCCTGGATGTTGACGGTGATGGTCTTGCCGGTCTCGCCCGACGCGAAGGTGAGTGTGCCGGACGGCGCAACGCCGCCGACGAAGTCGGCCGGGTTCGGGTAGCTGGGCAGCACGCCGGCGATGCCCCACACCACCGTGTCGGTGTTGGTGGTACCGCCGCTGCGGGTGACAGTGAAGGTGAACGGCGTCGCCCCGGCATTGCCCTCCGGCTTGCTGGCGGCCACCGCCGCGATGGACAGCGAGGTGTCCACCGAGATCGCGGTGCTGACCCGCAGGGTCGCCGCACCGTTGGTGAAGCTGGCATAGGCGCCGGCGGTACCGGCGTTGACCCAGCCGCCATCGGCGAACGACACCCGGTCGCCGGCATTGCCGTCGACGGTCAGCGTGTCGGTGTCCGACAGGTCCAGCAGCTTCTGCGCCGAGACGATCAGGCGGTTGTTGCCGCTACCGGTGAGGTCGATCACCTCGATGCCCTGCAGCTTGCCGGGCACCAGGGCGGGCAGGTTCAGGGTGAGGGCGGCGCCGTCCAGCACCAGCGTGTCGTTGCCGGCGCCGCCCACGGCCTGCGCGAAGGACAGGTTGGGGATGTGCAGTACGTCGTTGCCGAGGCCGCCCAGCAGCACGTCGGCCCCGCCGCCGCCGCTCAGCGTGTCATTGCCATCCTGTCCATCCAGCGTGTCGTTGCCGATATTGCCGGTGATGGCGTTGTCGAGCGCGTTGCCGGTGCCGGCGAAGTTCAGCGCATCGACATAGGTGAGGTTTTCCACGTTGTCGGGTAACAGATAGCTGGTGACGGTGGCGATGACCGAGTCGGTGCCCTGGTTGGGCAGTTCCACCACCACATCGCCGGCCTGGTCGACGTAGTAGATATCGTTGCCGTCGCCGCCGAGCATGGAGTCGTTGCCCGGCCCGCCATCCATCGTGTCGTCGCCCAGGTCGCCCACCAAAGTGTCGTCGCCGCCGAAGCCGCGCAACTGGTCCGGGCCGGTGGAGCCGACCAGGCTGTCATTGGTAGCATGGCCGTCCTTGATGACGCCGGTGTTGAACGGGGTGGGGACGAAGATCTGATCGGTGAATTGCAGGTTCTCGACATTGACGAGATGGTCGGCGCCGTCGGAGCTGAAGTTGTCGATGACGAAATAGCCGCCGGTGCCGTCCTGGGTGATGGTGTAGTGGTTGCGCGGCCCGCTGTAGATCGCGGTGTCGGTGCCGTCGCCGCCATCGATGCTGTCGTCGCCGGTGCCGCCCAGGAAGGTGTCGTTGCCGGCGCCGCCGAACAATGTGTCGTTGCCCGCGCCGCCGGCCAGCGAGTCGGCGCCGTCCAGGGCGAAGATGGTGTCGGCGCCGCCGGCGCCGGTCATCGTGTTGTTGCCGGTGCCGCCGTCGATGGTGACCGCCGCGGCGTAGCTGGCGGCATAGATCACGTCGTTGCCGGCGCCGCCGCGCAGCAGGCCGGTGCCCCCAACCATGTCGTCGTCGTCGCCGCCATCCACGGTGCCGTTGCCGAACACGGTGTCGTTGCCGGTGCCGCCCGAGATGCTGTTGATGCCGAGCGCGTCGGAGATGGCGTCGTTGCCGGCACCGCCGTTGATGGTGTCGCCACCGCGTGAGCCGTCCAGCGTGTCGTTGCCGTCGCCGCCGTCCAGGCTGTCGTTGTCGTTGCCGCCGTTGATGTTGTCGCTGCCGTCGCCGCCGAGCAGCGTGTCCTGGCCGTAGCCGCCCAGCACCGTGTCGTTGCCGAGGCCGGCGTCCACGCTGTCGTTGCCGTCGCCGCCATCGATCGAATCGGCGCCGTCATTGCCCAGCACGGTGTCGTCGCCTGCACCGCCCAGCACGGTGTCGTTGCCGGTGCCGCCATCCAGGCTGTCGCTGCCGTCGCCGCCGTCGAGCTGGTCGTCGCCGGCGCCGCCCAGCATCGTGTCCAGTCCGGCGCCCCCGGTCAGCACGTCCTGACCGTCGCCGCCGTCCAGGCTGTCGTTGCCTTGCCCGCCATCCAGGTTGTCGTTGCCCGCCAGCCCGGCCAGCGTGTCGTTGCCGTCCTGGCCGCTGAGGATGTCGTCGGCCGCGGTGCCGGACAGCGAGTTGTCGCCGGCATCGCCGATCAGGTTGACGCCGCCGGCCAGCGGGATGGTGCCGTCGGTGAAGGCGACCTGCTGGACGTTGAACACCAGGTCCGAGCCATCGGTGCCGTAATTATCCACGATGCGCACGCCCAGGCCTTCCTGGGTCAGCGTGTAGTGGCTGCGCACGCCCGACATGATGATGATGTTGGCGCCGGCGCCACCGTCGATGGTGTCGTTACCGGCACCGCCGGTGATCACGTCGTCACCGTCGCCGCCCTGGATGCTGTCGTTTCCGCCACCCGCCGTCAGCGTGTCGTTGCCGGCGCCGCCGTCCAGCGTACCCGCGCCGAGGATGCTGTCGTTGCCATCGCCGCCGGAGAGCGAGTTGGCACCGTCGGTGTCGTTCAGCGTGTCGTCGCCCGCGCCGCCATCCATGGTGTCGTCGCCGGTGCCGCCCAGCAGGGTGTCGTTGCCGCCCGCGGCATCGACCGAGTCGTTGCCGGTGCCACCGGACAGGCTGTCGGCGCTGTCGCCGCCGAACAGCGTGTCGTCGCCGTTGCCGCCGTCGAGCGAGTTAAGGCCGGCCTCGCCATACAGCACGTCGTAGCCGTCGCCGCCCAGGATGGTGTCGTTGCCGTCGCCGCCATAGAGCAGGTCGTCGAAGGTGCCGCCGTCGATCGAGTCGTCGCCGGTGCCGCCCAGGATGGTGTCGTTCTCGCTGCCACCCTGCACGGTGTCGTTGCCGTCGCCCGCGTCGATCGAGTCGTAGCCGGCCAGCCCGTCGATCGAGTCGTTGCCGGCATAGGCGGTGATGCTGTCGTCGCCGGAGCCGGAATTATGCTGGTTCGGGCCAGGGGCACCGAAGGTCGAGTGGTCGGCGATGGTGTCGGCGAGGGCGCTGCCCTCGATCAGGTTGCCAGGGTTGGCCGCGGCGATGTAGTCGCCGTCGGCGAATTGCAGGTGGCGGAAGCCGACCAGCGTGTCCTGCCCCTCGGGCGAGCCCGGCCGGTTGTCGGTGACGATCACGTAATCGGTGACGACGGCCCCGTTCACGGTGATCGGCGGCAACACGGCGGTGGTGTGATCGACCACGGTGTAGTCGTCGCGCAGGCCGCTATAGGCCGCGATATCATATCCGACGCGCCCGCCCAGGCCGGCCAGCAGCAGGTCGTTGCCGCCGCCGCCGGTGACCGTGTCGCTGCCCTGGCCGCCGTCGATGGTGTCCGCGCCGTCACCGCCCGAGATGGCGTCATCCCCGGTGCCGCCGCTGAGCGTATCGGCCGACGAGCTGCCATAGAGGGAGTCGTTCCCGTCACCGCCGTCCAGCGTCACCGCGCCCTGGTAGTAGTAGATGGTGCCGAGCACGTCGTCGCCGGCGCCGCCGGTGGCGGTGCTGCCGCTGCCGACGCTGATCACGTCGTTGTCGTCGCCGCCATCCAGGGTACCGCTGCCCCACAGCGTGTCGTTGCCGGCATCGCCGGTCAGCGTGCCGCTGCCCGAGAGGTAATCGTTGCCGGCGCCGCCATCGAGCTGCCCGCTGCCGCTGACGGTGTCGTTGCCGTCGCCGCCGGCCAGGGTGCCGGTGCCGGAGATCTGGTCGTCACCCGCGTCGCCCTGGGCAGCACCGGTCGTGGTGATGGTGTCGTTGCCATCGCCGCCGGACACCAGATTGGCGCCGTCGCTGTCGTAGACGATGTCGTCGCCGGCGCCGCCCGACATGGTGTCGCTGCCGGCACCGCCCAGCAGCACGTCGTTGCCGGCGCCCGCGTCCAGGCTGTCATTGCCGTCGCCGCCCAGCAGGCGGTCGTGCCCGGCATTGCCCACCAGTGTGTCGTTGCCGCCGAGCCCCACCAGGCTGTCGTCGAAGGCGCCGCCATTGAGCACGTCGTTGGTCGCCGCGCCGGTGACCACCGTGCCGGTATTGCCGGAGAACGGCAGGAAATTGCCGTCGCTGAAGGCGAAGGTGGCGACATGGCGCACCTGGTCGGTGCCGTCCTGCCCGTTGCCGTCCACAGCCCGGTTGTCGGCCACGAAGAAGCCGCCGAGGCCGTCGCGCACCACCGAGTAGTGGTCGCGCTGCTCGCTGTAGTCGGCGATATTGGCGCCGCCGCCGGCGTCGATGCTGTCGTTGCCCCAGGCGCCGGTGATGGTGTCGTTGCCGGTCCCGGACAGGATGGTGTCGTCGCCGGCGCCGGCATAGATGCTGTTGGCGCCGTCGCCGCCGTTGATGCTGTCGTTGCCGTCGGAGTAGCCGCCGCCGGAGATGGTGTCGTTGCCGGTTCCGCCGACCAGCGTGTCGCCGGAGGAGCTGCCGCTGATGACGTTGTCGCCCTCGCCGCCGTCCAGGCTGACCGGGCCCTGGTAGTAGTAGATGGTGCCCAGCGTGTCGTTGCCGGCGCCGCCGATGCCGGTGGTGTTGCTGCCGGCATAGATCACATCCGCCCCGTTGCCGCCGTCCAGCGTGCCGGTGCCCCACAGCGTGTCGTTGTCGTCCCCGCCCGACAGCGAGCCGCTGCCGGAGATCGAGTCGAAGCCAGCATCGCCGGTCAGCGTGCCGTTACCGCTCAGCGTGTCGTTGCCGTCGCCGCCGTCCAGCAGATTGACCCCGCCCGAACCGGTCAGCGAGTCGTCGCCGGCCACGCCCAGCAGCGTGTCGTTGCCGTCGCCGCCGTCCAGCGTGTCGTTGCCGTCGCCGCCATCCAGGCTGTCGTCGTTGTTGCCGCCATACAGATGGTCGTCGCCGAGGCCGCCAAGTTCGGTGTCATTGCCGTCGTCGCCGTAGATGGCGTCGTTGCCGTCGCCACCGTCCATGCTCTCGTTGCCGAAGTCGCCGAACAGCCGGTCGTTGCCGGCCAGCCCCTCGATGGTGTCGTCGCCGTAGTCGCCGCTGAGGATGTCGTCGAACGCCGTGCCGACCAGATGCAGGCCGACATTGCTGGCGGTCAGGCTGTAGGAGTGGTCGGCGAATTGCAGCAGTTCCACGCCCACCAGCGTGTCCGCGCCGTCCGGCGAGCCGCCGCGCAGGTCGGTGACCACCGTGCCCTCGCTGGTGGCGACGATCGAGTAGTCGGCCAGGTTGCCGCCGTAATATGCGATGTCGGCGCCGGACCCGCCATAGATCACGTCGTTGCCGCTGCCGCCGCTCAGGCTGTCGTTGCCGGCACCGCCGATCAGCGCGTCGTTGCCGGAATTGGCCACCAGCGCGTCCGCGCCGTCGCCGCCGATCAGCGTGTCGTCGCCGACCGAGCCGGTCAGGCTGTCATTGCCGTCGCCACCGTCGAGCGTGATCGCGCCGCCGGCATAGTAGGCCGCGTTCAACGTGTCGTCGCCGGCATCGCCGGTCGCGTGCGAGCCGCTGCCGCCGACATAGATCACGTCGTTGCCGTCGCCGCCGTCCAGCGTTCCGGTGCCGGTCATGCTGTCGTCGCCGGCGCCGCCATCCAGCGCGCCCGTGCCGCTCAGCGTGTCGTTGCCGATGCCGCCGTCCAGCACGTTGACGCCCTGGCCATCGGTCAGGCTGTCCGCCCCGTCGCCCCCCAGCAGCGTGTCGTTGCCGGCGCCGCCGGTCAGCGTGTCGTCGCCCGCGCCGCCATCCAGCGAGGAGCTGGCGCCGCCGCCACGCAGCTGGTCGTCCCCGTCGCCGCCCAGCAGCGTGTCGTGGCCCGACCCACCGGTGAGCACGTCGTTGCCCGCGCCGCCATCCATGACGTTGTTGCCGCCGGTGGCCGAAATCTGGTCGTTGCCGTCGTTGCCGGCCAGCGAATCGTCACCCGCGCCGCCCTGGATGATGTCGTCGAAGCCGGTGCCCAGAATGGTGTCGGCCCCGGCCGTGCCCACCGACAACCCGCCCGCCCCCGCCGGCGTCAGGATGAAGTCCTGGTCGGAGAAGCGCAGCGTGTCGACATTGGTCACCAGGTCGGTGCCGTCGCTGCCGCGGTTGTCGGACACCACATACCAGTCCTGGCCGCCGATGACCTCGCGCGTCACCGTGTAGTGGTCGCGCGGTCCGGTGTAGATCGCGACATTGTGCTCAAGGCCGCCGCCATCGATGGTGTCGTCGCCGGTGCCGCCAGTCACGGTGTCGAGGTCGGCGCCGCCGGAGATGCTGTCGTTGCCGTCGCCGCCGCTGATGGTGTCGCCGCCCAGCCCGCCGGCCAGCGTGTCGCCCGACACGCCGCCGTTCACCACGTCGTTGCCGTCGCCACCATCCAGGTTCACCGGGCCCTGGTAGTAGTAGACCGTGCCCAGCGTGTCGTCGCCGCTGCCGCCCAGGCCGAAGCCCACGTTCACCGCGATCGCGTCGCTGCCCAGCCCGCCCGAGAGCGTGCCGCTGCCCGACAGCGTGTCGTTGCCGGACCCGCCATCCAGCGAGGAGCTGGCGCTGCCGCCGTACAACTGGTCGTTGCCATCGCCGCCCAGCAGCAGCCCCACGCCTGAGAGCACGTCGTCGCCCGTGCCCGCATCAAGCGTATTGGCGCCCGCGGAGTCAGTCAGGTTGTCGTTGCCCAGCCCGCCGATCAGCGAGTCGTCGCCATTGCCGCCATCCAGCGTGTCGTTGCCGACCCCGCCATCGAGCGTATCATTGCCGTCGCCGCCGGCCAGGCTGTCGTCGTCGGTGCCGCTGTCGGCCGCCGTGTCGCCGCCGCCGACCAGCGAATCCGCCCCGGTGCCGCCCTGCAGCGTGTCATTGGCCAGACCGCCGATCAGTGTATCCGCCCCGGCGCCGCCGTCCAGCACGTCGTTGCCGCGCCCGCCATAGATGGAGTCGTTGCCGTAGCTGCCGCTCAGCAGGTCGAAGCCGGAATTGTCGTACGGCAGGAAATCGGGCGGCAGGTTCAGCACCGGATTGTCGTAGCCGATGGTGTCGCTGCCGTCGGTGCCATAGATGCTGTCGTCGGCCGGCGTGCCAGTCAGCGCCTGGCCGGCCGGGGTGTTGTAGTACAGCTCCTGGTCGGCGAAACGCACCAGTTCCACGTTCACCACATGGTCGGTGCCGTCCGGCGACCCGGCGCGGTTGTCCTGCACGAAGATGCCGCCGCTGCCGTCGTCGGTCACCGTGTAGTCGGACAGATTCCCGGCATAGGTCACCACGTCGTAGCCGGTGCCGCCGTCCAGGCTGTCATTGCCGGCGCCGCCGCTCAGCGTGTCGTTGTCCGCGCCGCCGGTCACCGTGTCATCCCCGGTAGCGCCGTGCAGTTCGTCCGCCCCCGCACCGCCATCGATCACGTCGCCGGCATCGCCCCAGATGGTGTCGTTGCCATCGCCGCCCGAGCCGGAATTGCTGGTGCCCTGGAGGTACAGCAGGTCGTTGCCGGTCCCGCCATCCAGCGTGCCGTTACCGCTCAGCGTATCGTTGCCGTCATCGCCAAACAGCTGCCCGGTGCCGCTGACGGAATCGTCCCCCCCATCGCCGTGCAGCAGGTTGGCGCCCGACCCGTCCGCCACCACGTCATTGCCGTCGCCACCCGAGAGCGTGTCGTCGCCCGCCTGGCCGGACAGCGTATCCAGCCCCGCGTCGCCACTCAGGCTGTCATTGCCGATGCCGTCGGTGAGCGAGTCGTTGCCGTCCCCGCCCAGCAGCGTGTCGTTGCCGTCGCCGCCGCTCAGCGTGTCGTTGCCGGCGCCGCCATCCAGGCTGTCGTCGCCGGCCGCCCCGGTAGCGCTGTCGTTGCCGTCCAGCCCCTCGATGGTGTCGTTGCCCGGTGTGCCGGTCAGGGTTTCGGCCCCCGCGCCGCCCACCTGGTGCAGCGACACGCCGTTGGGCGTAAAGAAGGCGCCGGCGCCATCGCTGAAATTCGCCCCGGTCAGCGCGCTCGCCAGCACGTTCTGCAACCGCAGCAGGTCCACCAGCCCGTCCGCGCCGCCGTCGCGATCGACCTGCAGCACCACGTCGTTGCCGTCCTGCACGATGCGCAGGAAGCCGCCGGTAAACGGGTTGTCGCCCGCCGTGTAGCCCGCCAGGCCAGACAGGATGCCCGCCAGGTCCAGCACGTCACCGCCCGCGCCCGGGGTGAAGTCGGTCACCACCTCGGGCGTGATCGTCAGCGTCAGATCGGCGGAGAGCCTGAAGATATCCACCCCGCCGCCGCCGGTCAGCGTATCGGCCGCCCCCCCATGCGCGGTGTTGGACGAGACATTGGCGAACACATCCGCGCCCGCGCCGCCGTCGTACAGGCTGGCACCGCCCTGGATCGTGAACTGGTCGTTGCCGTCCTGGCCATAGACGGTCGCGTTGTTGCCTGCCGTCACGGTGTCGTCGCCGATGCCGGCATCCACGTAGCTGTTATTGGCAACCGTGATCGCGTCGACGCCCTCCTGGCCGTAGACGGTGTCGTAGCCGCCATCGCCGGTCACGGTGTCGTTGCCGCCATAGGCATAGACCAGGTCCGCGCCGGCATCGCCGCCCAGGCTGTCGTTGCCGCTGCCGCCATACAGCGTGTCGTTGCCGTCCCCGCCGGTCAGCGTATCGCCGCCCGAGTTGGCGCTCAGCACATTGGCGCCGGTATTGCCGGCAAGCGCGATCGCGGCCACCCCGCCAGCCTGCAAATCCTCCACATTGTCGGGCAGCGCGAACGAGACCATGGACTGCACGGTATCCGCGCCGCCGCCGGGCAGCTCGGTCACCACGTCGCCGGCGTCGCCGACGTAATAGAAATCGTTGCCGCCGCCGCCGACCATCGTGTCGGCCCCGCCGCCGCCATCTAGCGTGTTGTTGCCCTCGCTGCCGGTGATGCTGTCGTCGCCGGCGCCGCCGTCCACGGAGTCGCTGGTCACCTCGCTGCCGGCCGCCGCCGCGATGGAATCATTGCCGTCGCCGCCGAGCAGCGAATCGGTGCCGGCGCCTCCCAGCACGGTGTCGTTCCCAGCGCCGGCGCTGACAGTGTCGTTGCCGTCGCCCGCGTCGATCGAATCCGCGCCGTCGAGGCTGGCGATCAAATCGTTGCCGCTGCCGCCCAGCAACGTGTTGTCGCCACTGCCGCCATCGATGGTGTCGTTGTCCTGGCCGCCATCGATCGAGTCGTTCCCGTTCCCGCCCGACAGCGAATCGTCGCCGGAATAGCCGACCACGGTGTCGTTGCCGTCCAGCCCGTTCAGCGTGTCGTTGGCGATGCCGCCCTGCAGGAAATCGTCGCCGCTGGTGCCATCCTGCACCACCGATTCGGTGGCCAGCGGCGCCCAGGCCGGCTGGAAATTATCGACCGTGAAGTTCGCGAGGCTGGTGTTCTGCAACGTCAGCACGGTGACGAAGCTGCCGGCGCCGGACGGCCCGTCATGGTCCAGCTGCAACAGCGTGTCGCCGCCGGACTGCGCCAGCCGCAGATAGCCGTTGAGGAACGGATTGCTGGCGTTGTTCCACCCGCCGTAATACTGCGACCACTGCAGCAGCCCGCTGATATCGAGCACATCGCCGCCCGCGCCCGGCGTGAAATCGGTGATCACGTCGGCATGGAAGCTGTCCGGGTAATAGCCCGGGTTGTAGGCTACCCGGAACAGGTCCTGCCCGCCGCCGCCGGTCAGCGTGCTGCCGGTATCGCCGCCATCCACCTGGTCGAAGGTATCGTTGCCGGCGCCGCCGTCGAGCACGTTCGCGCCATACTGGTCGGACAGCGAATCCGGCCCGTCGCCGCCGGCCAGGGTGTCGTTGCCGTAGTTGCCGAGCAGCGTGTCGCTGCCGCTGCCGCCGTCCACGCTGTCGTCGCCATAGCCGCCGTCGACATAGTCGTTGCCCGAGCCGGCCGCCAGCGTGTCCGCGCCGTAGTCGCCATACAGCGCGTCGTCGCCGCCGCCGCCGTCCAGGCTGTCGGCGCCATAGCCACCGTTCAACGTGTCGTTGCCGCCCAGCCCGCTCATCGTGTCGGCGTTCAGCGTGCCAGACAGGCTGTCGTTGCCGCCATCGACGCCGTCGATCACGCTGCCGGCGATCCCGTTCGGGTTCCAGCCCTGCGCGATATTGTCCGCCGTCAGCGCGCTGCCGGGCACGAACACCGAGATGCCGCCCTCCAGCCGCGCGCCGTCCCACTGGTTGGCGACATAGGTCATGGTGATGTCGAGCGTGTTGACGCCCTGCACCAGCAGCCCGCTGCCACCGGCCACGCCGAACGCGGCCAGCGTGCCCCATTGGCCGGACAGCGTGCCGATCACCGTGCCGTTCAGCACCAGCTGCGCGGCGTCGTCGGCGGTCCAGGCCCCGCCCAGCGCCACGGTGGACAGGTCGTAGCCGGTCAGGTCGAAGCTGGTGTGGAAGGAATACAGGTCCGAGCCGTTCTGCGCGGTCGCCGCCGAGCGGGCGATCCAGTCGGATTTGCCATCCGCGCCATACCAGCCGCTGTAATAATCCGCCGCCCCGCTCAGCACCGCCTGCGCCGCCGCGGTGCCGCCGCCGGCCTGGTCCACCGTCCAATGGGCGTCCGCCAGGCCCGAACTGGCCAGCAGCGCGCCGCCGGCATCCTGCCCCGTGGAAAGGTCGATCGGCGTGGTCGTATACCCCACCACCGGCATGGTGCCGAGGTTCTGCAACGTCGCCACGGTCACCCAGCCGGCGCCGTTGGCCGTCCCGTCCCGGTCCAACTGCAACAGCGTGTCCGCCCCGCTCTGCGCCACGCGCAGATAGCCGGTGGTGAACGGGTTGGTCGTGGTGTCCCAGCCCCCGTAATACTGCGACCATTGCAGCAACCCGCCGATATCCAGCGTGTCGCCCGCCGCCCCGGCAGCGAAGTCGGTGATGCTGTCGGCATGGAACGTTCCCGGGTTATAGCCGGGCGTGTTGGCGAACACGAAGCTGTCCTGCCCGGTCCCGCCGGTCAGCGTGCTGCCGGTATCGCCGCCCGACACGCCGCCGATCGTATCGTCGCCCGCGTCGCCGTCCAGCGAATTCGCCCCCTGGCTGTCGCTCAGGGAATCGTTGCCGTCGCCGCCCAGCAGCGTGTCGTTGCCGGTGGACGCGGTGAGCGTGTCGTTGCCGGCGCCGCCATCCAGGCTGTTGCCGCCGGTCCCGCCATCCAGGTAGTCGTTGCCGGTGCCGCCCAGCAGCGTATCCGCGCCGGTATCGCCCGACAGGGTGTCGTCGCCAGCGCCGCCATCCACGCTGTCGTTGCCGTAACCGGCCGAGAGCGTGTCGTTGCCGCCCAGCCCGCTGATGGTGTCGGCGTTGACACCTCCGGTCAGACTGTCATTGCCGCCATCCGAGCCGGTGAGCACCAGCCCGGCGAGCCCCTGCGGGTTCCAGCCCTGCGTGATGTTGTCCGCGGTCAGCGCCGCGGCGCTGGTGTTGGACAGCGTCAGCACCGTCACCCAGCTGTCGGTCGCGCCGGCGCCGTCCCGGTCCAACTGCACCAGCGTGTCCGCCCCGCTTTGCAGCAGGCGCAGATAGCC
>MKWE01000009.1:191679-192950 GCA_001899585.1 Rhodospirillales bacterium 70-18 | reverse complement strand
ACACGAAGCTGTCCTGCCCGGTCCCGCCGGTCAGCGTGCTGCCGGTATCGCCGGCCGACACGCTGTCGATCGTGTCGTTGCCCGCGCCGCCGTCGAGCGAATTCGCCCCCTCGGTGTCGCTCAGGGAGTCGTTGCCATCCCCGCCCGCCAGCGTATCGGCCCCCGCCTGGCCATACAGCCGGTCCCCGCCGCTGCCGCCATCCAGGCTGTCGTCACCGCTGCCGCCATACAGCGTATCCGACGCTCCCCCGCCGGCCAGCGTGTCCGCCCCGTCATCGCCGCTCAGGTAGTCGTTGCCGCCATTGCCGACCAGGCTGTCATTGCCCGCCAGCCCGTACAGCGTGTCGTTGCTGTCGCCACCGGCCAGGGTGTCGTCGATATTGGTGCCGGTCTGGCTGGTGTTCAGGTCCGGCGCGGTCGCCCCGCCGCCGGTGTTGAACGAGGAGGTGCCGAAATTATCCGACACCAGGTTGGTGGCGGTCACGTTCTGCAAGGTGACCAGCGTCACCCAGGTGCCGTCGGCCGCGTGCGAAAGCTGCAACAGCGTATCCGCCCCGCTCTGCACCGCCTGCAGGTAGCCGGTGGTGAACGGGTTGGTCCCCTGCGTCCAGTTGCTGTAGCCGAGGACGTAATAGCCCAGGTCAATGATGTCGCCCCCGACCCCCGCCTGGAAGTCGGTGACCACATCGGCATGCAGCCCACCCGGGTTGTAGTTCGCCGCATACCCGGCGCCATAGTCGAACCGGAAGATGTCCCGCCCCAGCCCGCCGGTGACCGTGCTGCCGGTATCGCCGCCCGACAGGTCGCCGATCACGTCGTTGCCGTCGCCGCCATCCAGCGAATTGGCGCCCTGGGTATCGTCCAGCAGGTCGTTGCCGCTGCCGCCGGCGAGCGTATCGTCGCCCAGGTTGCCGTACAGCGAGTCCGCGCCATCGCCGCCATCCAGGCTGTCCGCGCCGGTGCCGCCGCTGAGCGAGTCGTTGCCGTTGTCGCCGGCCAGCAGGTCGTTCCCGCCGCCGCCGATCAGCGTGTCCGCGCCGCCATTGCCGCCCAGCGTGTCGTTGTCCGACCCGCCGCTCAGGTAGTCGTTGGCGTTGCCGCCGAGCAGCACCTGCCCCACCCCTTGCGGGCTCCAGCCCTGGGCGATATTGGCCGCGAGCACCGCCGTCGCGGTGACGTTCTGCAACGTCACCACGTCCACCAAGCTCGCCCCGGTGCCGTCATGGCTGAGCTGCAGCACGGTGTCCGCGCCCGACTGGAACAGCCGCAGG
>MKWE01000009.1:191292-191672 GCA_001899585.1 Rhodospirillales bacterium 70-18 | reverse complement strand
CGCCGCCCGCGCCGGCCTGGAAATCGGTGATCACGTCGGCGTGCAGCGCGCCGGTGTTGTAGTTGGCGTTGTAGCCCGCCGAGGAGCCGACCCGGAACACATCCTGCCCGGCCCCGCCGGTCAGCGTGCTGCCGGTGTCGCCGCTCGACACATCGTCGAACGTGTCGTTGCCCGCCCCGCCATCCAGCGAATTGGCGCCCTGGGTGTCGTCGAGATAGTCGTTGCCGTTGCCGCCGGCCAGCGTGTCCGCCCCGGTGCCGCCGTACAGCGAATCGTTGCCCTCGCCGCCATCCAGGCTGTCCGCCCCATTGCCGCCCTGGAGGTTGTCGTCGCCGTCGCCGCCCGACAGGCTGTCCGCCCCGGCATTGCCATACAGCGTG
>MKWE01000009.1:190857-191282 GCA_001899585.1 Rhodospirillales bacterium 70-18 | reverse complement strand
CATTGCCCGCCAGCGTGTCGTTGTCCGGCCCGCCGCTGAGAGTGCTGTTGCCGTCATCGCCGCTGGTGCTGCTGCCCGCCGCCCCCAGCGGGTTCCAGCCCTGCGCGATATTGGCCGCGGTAAACGAGGCCGCCGTAACGTTCTGCAGCGTCAGCACATCGGCCCAGCTCGCCCCGGTGCCGTCATGGCTGAGTTGCAGCACGGTGTCCGCGCCCGACTGGAACAGCCGCAGGAAGCCGGCGGCGAACGGATTGGTGCTGCTGTCCCAGCCCGACAGGTAGCCGGTCAGGTAATAGCCCAGGTCCAGCACATCCCCGCCCGCGCCGGCCTGGAAATCGGTGAGCACGTCGGCGTGCAGCGCGCCCGGATTGTAGTTGGCGTTGTAGCCGGCCGAATAGCCGAGCTGGAAGGTATCCTGCCCGGCC
>MKWE01000009.1:190348-190824 GCA_001899585.1 Rhodospirillales bacterium 70-18 | reverse complement strand
GCCACGTCGGCGAAGATGTCGTTGCCCGCCCCGCCATCCAGCGAATTGGCGCCCTGGGTGTCGTCGAGAGAATCGTTGCCGTTGCCGCCGGCCAGCGTGTCCGCCCCGGCACTGCCATACAGCGTGTCGTTGCCCTCGCCGCCATCCAGGCTGTCCGACCCGTCGCCGCCCTGGAGGTTGTCGCCGCCGTCGCCGCCCGAGAGGCTGTCCGCCCCGGCATTGCCGTACAGCGTGTCGTTGCCGCCATTGCCCGCCAGCGTATCGGCATCCGACCCGCCGCTGAGATTATTGTCCCCGTCATCGCCGCCAAGGCTCACGCCCACCCCCGGCGGGCTCCAGCCCTGGGCGATATTGGCCGCGAGCACCGCCGTCGCGGTGACGTTCTGCAACGTCACCACATCCACCCAGCTCGCCCCGGTGCCGTCATGGCTGAGCTGCAGCACGGTATCCGCGCCCGACTGGAACAGCCGCAGGAA
>MKWE01000009.1:133290-190339 GCA_001899585.1 Rhodospirillales bacterium 70-18 | reverse complement strand
CGCCGCCCGCGCCGGCCTGGAAATCGGTGATCACGTCGGCGTGCAGCGCGCCGGTGTTGTAGTTGGCGTTGTAGCCGGCCGAATAGCCGAGCCGGAACACATCCTGCCCGGCCCCGCCGGTCAGCGTGCTGCCGGTGTCGCCGCCCGACACGTCGTCGAGCGTGTCGTTGCCCGCCCCGCCATCCATCACATTGGCGCCGACGGTGTCGTCGAGGTAGTCGTTGGCGAAGCCGCCGGCCAGCGTGTCCGCCCCGGTGCCGCCGTACAGCGAATCGTTGCCCTCGCCGCCGTCCAGGCTGTCCGCCCCGCTCTGGCCGTAGAGGTTGTCGTTGCCTTCACCGCCGCTCAGCAGGTCGGCGCCGTTGCCGCCCTGCAGGTAGTCGCCGCCGCCGCCGCCATCGATGCTGTCATTGTCCGGCCCGCCGGTGAGGGTGTTGCCGAAATCGTCGCCGGTCTGCGCCTGCCCGGCCGGCCCCTGCGGGTTCCATGCCTGCGCGATGTTGTCGTAGGTAAAGCTGCCGGCCGTGGTGGCCTGGAACACCACCACATCCACCCAGTTCCCGCCAGGCGAGCCGTCATGGTTCAGTTGCAGCACGCTGTCCGCGCCCACCTGGGCGATGCGCAGGAAACCGGCCACGAACGGATTGGTGGTGGCGTCCCAGCCGGCCAGGTAGGCGGTCAGGTAGGAACCCAGGTCCAGCACGTCCCCGCCCGGCCCGGTCTGGAAATCGGTGATGGTGTCGGCCTTCAGCGCCACCGGGTTGTTGTTGGCGTTCTGCCCCGCCGTGTAGCCGAGCCGGAACACATCCTGCCCCGCGCCGCCGGCCAGCGAGCTGCCGGTGTCGCCGCCGGAGACATCGTCGAGCGTGTCGTTGCCGTCGCCGCCATCCAGCGAATTGGCGCCGGCGGTATCGTCCAGGTAATCCGCCCCCGCCCCGCCGGTCAGCGTGTCCGCGCCGCCCTGGCCATACAGGGTGTCGTTATCGTCCCCGCCATCGATGCAGTCGTTGCCATCCCCGCCGGTCAGGTAGTCATTGCCCGCCAGCCCCTGGATGGTATCCGCCCCGGATGTGCCGGAGAGAGTGTCGTCACCTGTTGTACCGGTGATCGGGGATACGGGCATTGGCGTTTTCCTCGGCTTGCGTCGACGATCCGGGCGTAAGCTGTCAGCCATCGGGATCGAACCGACGGCAGACCATTCGAAAGGTAAACACAATGCGGAGCCGGTTGGAAGCAGATGTTACCGGATTGTTAACACCTCCAGCGCCCGATGTCGGATCGTCCTGTTATCGAAAAGTATTCGATCCGGAGAGGCTCCCAGTTCATCAGTCCCCCTTCCGCAAAAACGAACAGAGTGTGCCCATGAAACAAGACATCACAAAGAAAATAATTTTGGATTTTCTTACTTTATTTTTTTAAAATTATATTTTTCATTTCCAGAAATACCGCATCACGAGACAGTTTTAAATTTAAAATATCCCCATTTCTTGCTACGATGCCAAACAGACGCGCCGGCACGCCATCCGGGCCACCTTCCACTCCACACGTCGCCAATCGCCCGCCACGGCCGCGCCAGCACCCGATGGCTGTAGCCGGCCGCCAATCAGTAATGATAGTTTGATGATGAAATCACTCTCACACAGGCACCACGGCATGGCCAGACTCTCCCGTGTTCCCGCCGGCGCCTCCCTCCCGGCCAGCCCCCCATCGCAGCGGACCCATGCCAGTGGCTGACCCGACCACCACCGCACCAGCCCCCCCGGCCCGCGCCGCCCCGGCCCGCGCCGCCCTGACCCGCGCCGCCGAGGCCCGCGCCGCCGGTGACCCGCGCGCCGAGGCCGCCCATCTCGCCGCCGCCATCGACCAGCACCGCGCCACCGGTGCGGCCATCCCGCGCACCACCTGGCACGACCTCGGCGCCCTGCTGCTCCGCCTGCGCCGCCACGAGGCCGCCGAGCAGCGCGTCCGCCAGGGTCTGGAGCGCCAGCCCAAGGACTCCCCGCTGCACAACCTGCTCGGCCTGATCCTCAAGAACACCGGCCGCACCGAGGCCGCCATCGCCGCGTTCGACCTCGCCGCCAAACTCGACCCCACCAACGTCTCCCCGCTGGTCAACAAGGCCAACACCCACCTCACCCGCAACGACGGCGCCCGCGCCGCCGAGGTCATCGCCCCGCTGCTGCGCAAGGACCCGAAGAACGCCGAATACCATCGCATGATGGGCGCCGCGCAGCGCCACCTCGGCGCGCTGGACACCGCGCTGCACCACTACGCCCGCGCCCGCGCCCTCAACCCCGCCGCGCCGCGCCACTGGACCGAGCCGTCGGTGCTGCTGGAACTCAACGCCCGCGTGCCGGAGGCGCTGGCCCTGCTGGACCAGGCCCAGGCCGCCAACCCCGGCGACCGCGCCCTCGCCCAGGCGCGGCTGGCCGCCCTGCGCCGCAACGGCCAGGCCGAGGCCGCGCTGGCCTACGCCACCGAACTCGCCGCCCGCCTGCCGCAAGCCGCCTGGGTGCAGGCCGAGCTGGCCCGCTGCGTGGTCGCCACCGACCGCCGTCGCGCCAACGAGCACCTGCGCGCCGCCCTGGCCATCGAGCCGGGCAACCCCGACCTTATCATGGAGCTGGCCGACAGCCTGGACCGCACCCGCGGCCCCGACGAGGGCGAGAATATCGACGCCGCCTACAAGCTCGCCCGCCGCCGCGTCGAACTGGGCGGCGACCTGCGCAAGGACTCCCAGGTGCTGCGCAACATCCTGCACCGCGCCTGCGACTTCGCCACCGCCCGCGGCCTCGGCAGCTTCGAGCAGCTCGGCGCCCACTGGTCCGCCCAGGGCCAGATCGCCGCCCTGCACTACCACATGGCCCAGGTCCGCACGCCCGCCCAGCGCCGCCTGCTGGTCGAGTACCACCGCGCCTGGGGCCGCACCGTGGACGCCGCCGCCGCCCGCACCCCGATCGACCGCCCCCTCGCCACCCCCGCGGTGCGCGGCGGCCCTGCCAAAATCCGCCTCGGCCTGATGTCGTCGGACCTGCGCAACCACCCGGTCTCCTACTTCGCCCTGCCGCTGATCGACGGTCACGACCGCGACCGCTTCGAGCTGTTCTGCTATTCCTGGAGCACCACCCCGGTGGACGGCGTGCAGCGCCACATCGCCTCGCGCGTCGCCGGCTTCCGCCACGCCCCCGCCCTGCCCGACCGCGAGGCCGCCCAGCTCATCGCCAACGACCGGCTGGACATGCTGTTCGAGCTTGGCGGCACCACCTACATGAACAAGCTGCGCGTCATGGCCTGGCGCCCCGCCCGCCTGCAGGCAAGCTGGCTCGGCTACCCGCATTCCGCCGGGCCCGAGACCATCGACCACATCCTGGTCGACCCGCATATCCGCCCCGCCGACCCGGCCCTGCTGATCGAGCGCCCGTTCCAGCTCGCCCGCTCCTGGGTGGTGCTCGGCAGCCTCGGCTTCAACGACGCCATCGCCATCGAGCCGGGCCTGCCCAGCGAGCGCGCCGGCCACGTCACCTTCGGCACCATGAACAACCCGTACAAATACACCGAGGAGAGCCTGGCCCTCTGGGCGCGCATCACCGCGCGGGTGGAGGGCGCGCATTTCCTGTTCGTCCGCCCCGAAGGCGCCACCGAGGCCTTCCGCGCCAATATCCGCGCCGCCTTCGCCACCCACGGCGTCGCCCCCGAGCGCGTGGAGTTCGAGGCGGTGCGCGGCACCCACATGCCGCACTACAACCGCATCGACATCGCGCTCGACACCTTCCCCCAGACCGGCGGCACCACCACCTGCGAGGCGCTGTGGATGGGCGTGCCCACCGTCACCCTGGTCGGCGAGGCGTTCTTCGAGCGGCTCAGCTATTCCAACCTGATGAACGCCGGTGTGCCCGGCCTGTGCGCCTTCGACCATGCCGACTACGCCCGCACCGCCGTCGAACTCGCCGCCGACACCGACACCCGCCGCCTCTGGCGCCACGGCATGCGCGCGCAGATCCGCCGCAACCCGCTCGGCCGCGCCGACTGGTTCGTGGCGGATTTCCAGGCCACCGTGCAACGCGCCCTGGAAGCCGCGCCATGAAGGCCGTCATCCTGGCCGGCGGCCTCGGCACCAGGCTGGCCGAGGAGACGGTGCTGCGCCCCAAGCCGATGGTGGAAATCGGCGGCCGGCCGATCCTGTGGCACATCATGAAGCTCTACGCCGCCCACGGCATCACCGAGTTCGTCGTCTGCCTCGGCTACAAGGGCTTCCAGATCAAGGAATATTTCGTCAACTACCGGCTGCACGACGCCGACGTGACGGTGGACCTCGCCGCCGGCGACGTCGCCTTCCACCGCACCGCCGCCGAGCCCTGGCGCGTCACCCTGGTCGACACCGGCGAGCACACCCAAACCGGCGGCCGCCTGCGCCGCATCCTGCCCTACGTCGCGGACGAGGCGGCCTTCTGCATGACCTATGGCGACGGCCTCGCGGACATCGACATCGCCGCCCTGGTCGCCTTCCACACCGCCCACGGCAAGCAGGCCACCGTCACCGCCGTCCGCCCCCCCGGCCGCTTCGGCTCGCTGGAGCGCGCGGGCAGCACGGTGCGCGCCTTCTCGGAAAAACCCCCCGGCGACGGCGCCGGTACCATCAATGGCGGCTTCTTCGTGCTATCCCCCGCCGTGCTCGCCCGCATCGCCGGCGACGCCACGGTGTTCGAGGGCGAACCGCTGGAATCGCTGGCCGCCGAAGGCGAATTGCGCGCCTTCGACCATGCCGGCTTCTGGCAGCCGATGGATACGCTGCGCGACCGGCAGACGCTGGAGCGGCTTTGGGGCTCGGGGGTGGCGCCTTGGAAGTTGTGGGCATGAAGCAAAGGGCAAGCATTTCTTTTTGTGAACAAAAAGAAGCAAAAAAACTTTTTATTCGTTGGAGTCCCCTGCGGAGACTCCAACGAGTAAAAGTTTTTTGGTTCTTTTTTCCAAAAAAGAACAACTTCCTTTCACCTGCCTCCCCATGAAACGCCCCACCCCCGCCTTCTGGCGCGGCCGTCGCGTGCTGGTCACCGGCCATACCGGCTTCAAGGGCGCCTGGCTGGCGCTGCTGCTGACCCGGCTGGGCGCCCACGTGACGGGCATCGCCCTGCCGGCGGGCGAGCCATCCCTGTTCCATATTCTTCGAGATCGAATGATTATATCCCATCGCCATCTCGACATAAACGACCCCGGACTGGCCCCGCTGATGGCCTCGGCCCGCCCCGAAATCACCTTCCATTTGGCCGCTCAGGCCCTGGTTCCGGCCGGTTTTGCGGATCCAAAAGGCACGTTTTCGACCAATCTGAGCGGCACGATCGCGGTTTTGCAGGCCCTGCGCGGCCTGGATTCGCTGGCCGCCGTGCTCGTCACCACCGACAAGGTCTACCGCAACGACGCCACCGGCCGCCGCTTCCGCGAGGACGATCCGCTCGGCGGCCACGACCCGTACAGCGCCTCCAAGGCCGCCGCCGAACTCGCAATCGCTTGTTGGCGCAGCAGTTTTCCCGCCGACCTGCCGCCGCTGGGCGCCGCGCGCGCCGGCAACGTGATCGGCGGCGGCGACTTCGCCCCCGGCCGCCTGCTGCCCGACATCATCCGCTCGCTGGACGCCAAGCCATTGGAATTGCGCCATCCTCACGCCACCCGCCCCTGGCAACACGTGCTGGACGTGCTGGTCGGCTACCTGCTCTACGCCGAGCACCTCGCCGCCGGCAACCAACTGGATTCATTGAATTTCGGCCCCAGCGAAACCGACGAAGCCAGCGTCGCCGACCTGATCGCCGCCTGCGCCGCCGCGCTCGGCCAAAACCTGCCCTGGCGCCACGTCGCCGCCCCGCCGGAAGCCCCGCGCCTCGCGCTGGACGCCTCGCTCGCCCGAAAAACCCTGCAATGGCAACCCGTTATGAACCGATCCGCCGCCATCGCCGCCACCACCGCCTGGTATGCCGCCTGGCGCCGCGGCGAAGATGTCGCCGCCCTGTGCGACCAGCAGGCATCGGCGGCGCTGGCATGACCGCGTCGCGCCACATCACCGCCTGCCGCTTCTGCGGCGGCGCGCTCGCCATCCCGTTCTGCGATCTCGGCGCGACGCCACTGGCCAATTCCTACGTGGACCCGGCGCAGGCCGGCGAGCCCGATCCGGTGTTCCCGTTGAACGCGGTGGTATGCGAGTCCTGTTTCCTGGTGCAGCTCGACCATATCGTCGATGCCGCCGCGATCTTCACGGAATATGCCTATTTTTCTTCGTTCTCAACGGGTTGGATGACGCATGCGCGGGATTTCGCGACCGCCGCCGCCACCCGCTTCGGCCTCGGGCCGGACAGCTTCGTGGTGGAGGTCGCCTCCAACGACGGCTACCTGCTGCGCAACTTCGTCGCCGCCGGCATCCCCTGCCTGGGCGTGGAGCCAGCCGCCAACGTCGCGGCGGTGGCCGAGGCGGCCGGGGTGCCGACCCGCATCGCCTTCTTCGGCCGCGCCGAGGCTGAGGCGATCGTGGCCGAGCGCGGCCATGCCGACCTGATCGTTGCCAACAACGTGCTGGCGCATGTGCCTGATGTGAATGACTTTGTCGCCGGCCTGGCGATCCTGGCCGGCCCGCACGGCCTGGTCTCGATCGAAGCGCCGCATCTGCTGGCGCTGATCGACCAGGTGCAGTTCGATACCATCTACCACGAGCACTATGCCTATTGGTCGCTGCACGCCATGCGGCAAGTGCTTGAAGCCCATGAGCTTTCGGTGCGCGACGTGGCGGTGCTGCCGACCCACGGCACCAGCCTGCGGGTGCTGGCCTCGCGCGGCGGCATGGCGAGCTGGGCCAATTCCGGGCTGGATGCGGTGCGCGCCGCCGAGGCCGCCGCCGGGGTGGCGCAGCCGCTGCTGTATCAGGGCTTCGCGCCGCGCGTGCGGGCCGTGCTGGACGGCTTCCGCGCCCATCTGCGCGGCCAGCGCATCGCCGCCTACGGCGCGGCGGCGAAGGGCAACACCTTCCTCAACGCCGCCCGCGTCACCGCTGCCGACATCCTGATGGTGGCCGACCGCAACCCCGCCAAGCAGGGCCGCCTGCTGCCTGGCAGCCGCATCCCGATCGTCTCCCCGGAGGCGCTGATCGCCGCCCGGCCGGACGAGGTGCTGATCCTGCCCTGGAACATCGCCGCCGAAGTCGCAAATGAACTCAATGAGTTGCAGGCCGGCGGCACGAAGCTGCTGGTGGCGGTGCCGCGGCTGCGGGAAGTGCCGTGATCTTCACCCGCACCGCCTTGGACGGCCTGATCGTCCTGCGTGCCGAACCGCGCGGCGACGCCCGGGGCGATTTCGCGCGGCTGTGGTGCGCCGCCGACTTCGCCGCCGCCGGGGTGCCGTTCGCGCCCAGCCAGATCAGCCTCTCGCGCAACCACGCCCGGCACACCCTGCGCGGCCTGCATTGGCAGGCGGCCCCGCACGCCGAAACCAAGCTGGTCCGCCCCCAGGCCGGCCGCATCTTCGACGTGGCGGCCGACCTGCGCCCGGGCTCGCGCACCTACCGCCAATGGCTGGGGCTGGAGTTGGATGCCGGCCGGATGGACGCCCTGCTGATCCCGGCCGGCTTCGCGCACGGCTTCCTGACCCTGACCGAGAACGCCGAAGTGCTCTACATGATCGACACCCCCTACGCCCCCGCCGCGGTGCGCGGGGCGCGGTTCGACGATCCGGCGCTGGGGATCGTGTGGCCGGCGGCGCCGGCCCTGGTGGGCGAGAAGGACCTGCTGTGGCCGGCGCTTTAGTGGGAAGCCAAGGCGCCGGCGCTCGGGTCCTGGTGACCGGAGCCACAGGGTTTGTCGGGCGCCACACGCTCAAGACATTGATGACGCTTGGTTTCGAGGTCGTCACCCCCTCGCGCCAGGACTGCGACCTGCTCGACCCGGCGCAGATGCGGGCGATGCTGGACCGGGTCCGGCCCACGCATATCCTGCATTGCGCCTGGCAGGTGACGCATGGCCGGTTCTGGACCGCGCCGGAAAACCTCGACTGGGTGGCCGCGACCCTCCTGCTGGCGCGGCACGCGGCGGCGCTGGGGGTCGCGCGCTTCGTGGGCGTGGGCACCTGCGCCGAATATGACTGGTCCGATGGCGGCCCCGGCCGGCGCGCGGAAACCGACGCCACGCGGCCGGACACGCCCTATGGCCGCGCCAAGCTGGCCACCGCAACCTTGCTGGGGGATCTGTTCGCGCCGGCCGGCGTGTCGTTCGCCTGGGCGCGGCTGTTCCATCTGTTCGGACCGGGCGAGCATCCGGCGCGCTTTGTGCCCTCGATCGCCATCCCGCTGGCCGAGGGGCGGCCGGCGACGGTGCGGCATGGCGGGCTGGTGCGCGACATGATTGCGGCCGTGGAGGCCGGGGCGGCGCTGGCGGCCATGGTTGGCAGCGATATCGAGGGGCCGGTGAATATCGGCTCCGGCGAGGGGGCCAGCCTGGCCGCGCTGGCCGGCGCGATCGCCGCCGGCCGACCGGGGCTGGCCGTGGAGAACCTGCCGGCGCTTGGCCAGCCGGCGCGGATGGTGGCCGATATCGGCCGGCTGGCTGCGCTGGGAGTGCGCCCCCGCGGCGCCCTGCGCGTGCTCGGCTCCACTCAGTAGGAGAGGAAGCCGCCATCCACCGGCAGGGTGACGCCGGTGATCCAGCGCGCCATGTCCGACGCCAGGAACACCGCCGGCTGGGCCACGTCGTCGGGCGTGCCGATGCGGCCGAGCGGGATGCGGGTGGCGAAATGCGCCATGTAGTCCGGGTTCTGCCGGGCCTTCTCGTTCAGCGGCGTGGCGATCAGGCCGGGGCCGATGGCGTTGACGCGCACGCCGTGCGGCGACAGCTCGATCGCCAGCGCCTTGGTCAGCGCGCGCACCCCGCCCTTCGAGGTGGTGTAGGCCGCCGAATTGGGGGCGGCGACGAAGGATTGCACCGAGCCGATATTGACGATGGCGCCCTTGGTTTCCTTCAGCTGGGCCATGAAGGCGGTGGTGACGTTGAACATGCCGTCGAGGTTGACGGCCATGGTCGCGTCCCACGCGGCGCGGGCGTCGGCGTCGTCCACCTTGCCGCGGCGGATGATGCCGGCATTGTTGACCAGGATGTCGATCGGCCCGAAATCGGCGCGCAGCGTGGCGGCCAGGGCGTCCACGGCGGCGCGGTCGGTCACGTCCAGCGTGTAGGCGGTGCCGCCGATCCGCTCGGCCATGGCGGTGGCGGCGGCGGCGTTCACGTCCGCCACGATCACCTTGGCACCGGCCGAGGCCATCGCCTGGGCGATGCCGGCGCCGATGCCGGAGGCGGCGCCGGTGACGAGGGCGAGTTTGTTTTGCAGCAGGCCGGTCATGTGGTGGTCCTTTGTCAGGAAGAAAGGAAGCGGTTCTTTTTTGGAAAAAAGAACCAAAAAACTTTTATTCGTTTATCCGTCCGCGGAGACTCTAACGAACAAAGTTTTTTGCTTCTTTTTGTTCATAAAAAGAAGACCCTTACTTATCGCTGCCCCCCGCGATCCCCGCCGGAGACGCCGTCCGCCCCCCATCCACCACATACTGCGCCCCGGTCACGTTGGAGGCCAGGTCCGAGCACAGGAACAGCACCACGTTCGCCACCTCCTCGGCGGTGCCGAAGCGGCCTTGCGGGATCACCTGCTGGTAGGCGGCGCGGGCGCCGTCCGGGTTGTTGGGGGAGATCTGGCGTTGCAGGTCGTGCAGCATGCGGGTTTCGATCGGGCCCGGGCAGACCGCGTTGACGCGCACGCCGGCGCGCCCGACCTCGCCGGTGGCGACCTTGGTGAGGCCGATCACGCCATGCTTGGAGGCGACATAGGCGGGCATGCCGGGCGAGCCGACCAGCCCGGCGACCGAGGCGGTGTTGACCACCGCGCCGCCGCCCTGGCGCAGCATGACCGGCAGCACGTGGCGCAGGCCGAGGAACACGCCGCGCAGGTTCACGGCGATGACGGCATCGAACACATCCTCGTCGTACTCGGCGGTGGGGGCGACGCGGCCCTCGATGCCCGCGTTATTGTGGAAGCAGTCGATGCGGCCGAAGGCGTCCAGCGTGGCCTGGACATAGGCGCGGACATCGGCGGAGCGGGTGACGTCGGCGGTGATGGCCACGGCCTCGCCGCCCAGTTGGCGGATGGCGGCGGCGGCGGCCTCGGCGCCCGCGCCGTCGCGGTCCACGACCGCCAGGCGGGCGCCGCCGGCCGCGAAGCCCATGGCGCTGGCCAGGCCGATGCCGTTGGCCGCCCCGGTGACCAGCGCCACCTTCCCGGTGAAGTTCATGGGCCGCTTCCTTCCCTTCGTTGCCGGGACGATGCCAGCCGGGCGATGACTGGGCAAGCGGGGGCGCCAGGTAGGGACGGTTGACGCGCCGGGCGGGCGTCCGCATCGTGTTGCGGTTTGCAATATTGCTGGATGCAGGAGAGGGCTGGGCCATGTCACGCGATACCCGCGTCAACCTGCTGATCGGCATCGGGCATTTCCTGTCGCATTTCTACGTGCTGTGCCTGCCGCCGATGTTCCTGTTCTGGCAGGGCGCGTTCCAGGTGTCGTACGCGCAGCTCGGGATGACGGTGGCGCTGATGTCGGGCACCACGGCGCTGCTGCAAACGCCGGTGGGCTTCCTGGTGGACCGGCACGGGGCGCGGCGCTTCCTGGTGGGCGGCACGCTGCTGATGGCGCTGTCGATGGCCGCGATGGGGTTCGCCACCGCGTTCTGGCAGATCCTGGTGCTGGCGGTCTGCTCGGGCATCGGCAACTCGGTGATCCATCCGGCCGACTACGCCATCCTGTCCGGCTCGGTGAACAAGGAGAAGATGGGGCGGTCCTTCGCGATCCATACCTTCAACGGCAACCTGGGCTTCGCCACGGCGCCGCCGGTGATCATCGCGCTGTCGGCGGGGCTCGGCTGGCGGGGCGCGCTGCTGCTGGTGGGCGCGCTGGGGGTGCCGCTGGTGGGCGCGGTGCTGTGGCAGAGCCGCATCCTGAACGACCAGGCGCGGCCGGCGCCGGCGGCGGGGGCGGCGGTGCTGAGCGGGCGGCAATTGCTGATGACCCGGCCGATGCTGCTGTTCTTCGGGTTTTTCCTGATGGGGGCGATGGCCGGCGCCGGGGTGCAGGCCTGGCTGATCACCGTGCTGCACAGCGTGCACGGGCTGGCGCTGCCGGCGGCCTCCTCCTCGCTCACCGCCTACATGGTGGGGGCGACCAGCGGCGTGCTGGTGGGCGGCTACGCGGCGGAGCGGCTGCCGGCGCGGCTGCTGGGGTTCGTGATCGCGGTGACGATGGCCTCGGCCGCGCTGGTGCTGGTGGTGGCCGCGGTGGCGCTGCCGGCGGTGGTGACGATGGGGGTGATGTTCGGCGCCGGCATCACCGCCGGGTGCAGCCGCACGCCGCGCGACATGATGGTGAAGGACGCCGCACCGCCCGGGCAGATCGGCAAGGTGTTCGGCTTCGTCTCATCCGGCCTGCCGCTGGGCAGCGCGCTGACGCCGGTGCCGTTCGGCTTCCTGATCGACCGGGGGCACCCGGAGCTGGTGCTGGTGCTGGTGGCGGCGCTGCTGGTGGGCAGCCTGCTCTGCGCCGGCGCCGCGCGGGCGGCGGGGCAGCCGGCGCTGGTGGCGGCGGAGTAGGCCCCCCGCTACCAGCCGTTGATGCGCGGCCAGACCGCCACCACGGTGTCGTCGCCGTCCACCACGAAATAGCGGTCATGCGCGGCCGCCGTCAGGCAGGCATGGTTGGGCGCGATGCGCAGCTTGTCGCCGATCGCGAAGCCGGAAACCGGGGTCGCGGGGTCGAGGTCGATGATGCCGTGCTCCTGGTTGGCGCGGCGCACCAGCGAATGGCCGTAGCCGCGGCGGCCGAGCAGGTCCAGCGCCAGGCCGAAGGCGAAATCATGCGGCGCGGCCTCGGTGCTGCGGTCCTTCGACAGCGCCATGGCGCCGGCATCGACCAGGATGCGGCCCTCGGCGGCGCGGCGGCCGATGACGCTGGCCAGCACGGTGACGGCGATGCCGTCGGCCGGCACGGTGCCAATCTCGGCCTGGAACAGGTCGCCGAACATGTACACACCGGGGCGGGTTTCCGTCGCCCCCTCCAGGCTGGCGGCATGGAGCGCGGTGGGCGAGCTGCCGACCGAGACCACCGGGCAGGCGTAGCCGGCGGCACGCAGGCGCTCCGCTGCGGTGACGGCGGCCAGCCGCTCGGCCTCGGCGATGCGGCGCATGTCGTCCACCGAGCGGCCGGAATAGGAATGGCCGGCATGGGTCAGCACGCCGTGCAGGCAGCCGCCCAGGCGGCGGGCGATCTCGGTCAGCGCCGGGTCGTCGGCCGCGATGCCGCCGCGCGCCTCGCCGCAGTCGATCTCGATCAGGGTGCGCGGGCGGGCCGGGTGGGCGGCGATGGCGCTGGCGGTGGCGGGATCGTCGGTGATGACGGTGATGCTGGCGCCGGCGGCGTTCAGGGTCGCCACCTGGTCCAGCTTGCGCGGCGTGATGCCGACCGCATAGAGGATGTCGGTGATGCCGTGGCCGGCGAAATACTCCGCCTCCGCCAGGGTGGAGACGGTGATGCCGCCCCGCGCGGGCGCGCCAGCCAGGGCCATGCGCGCCACGTCGAAGGATTTGGCGGTCTTCATGTGCGGCCGCAGGGCGACGCCGAGGCGCGAGACGGCCTGGGCCATGCGGTCCAGATTGGCCTGCAGGATGCGGCGGTCCAGCACCACGCAGGGGGTCGGCAGGTCGTCGAGCTTCATGCCCCTTGCTCCAGTGCGGGCTTCTCCCACCGCACCCCGTCGTCGAGCGGGATGACCGGGCGGGGCAGGTGCTTCCAGGGGAAATGGGAGAGCACCGGGCTGGTCAGGCCGGGCGCGTCCACCTCGACCACCTGCGCATGCTTGAAGAACTCGTCGAACCCGCCGCGGAAATGGCCGCGCGACTTCACCACCACGACGCGGGCGGCGGCGATGTCCAGCCCGAAGGCTTCCAGGAAGGCCGGGTCGGCGCATTGCACCCGCTGGGAGATCACCACCACGGTGATGCCGCCGAGGTCCAGCGCCGCCGAGGGGCCGAGATCGACCATGCCGCCAGCGAAGATGCCGCGCCGGCCGCGCACCGGGCCGGGATGCAGGCGGCGCACCGTGGCCGGGGCGGCGAAGGCGTGGGAGAATTCGTTTTCCGGCGCGCGGTTGAAGCGGGCGGTGAAGGCCGCCCCCTCGCCCAGCGCATGCGCCTCGGCGGCCAGGGCGGCGTCGTAGATCACGCCCACCAGCGCGTCCTTCACCCCGGCGGCCAGGAAGGCCTCCAGGATGAACATGGTGTTGCCGCGCCCGCCGCCGCCGGGGTTGTCGGCCACATCGGCGAAGGCCAGGGCCGGCCTGGCGCGGTCCTCGGTGCCCTTGGCCAGCGCGACGGCGTCGGCCAGCGCGGTGAGCTTCGGGTAGAACTGCGCGCGGCGGGCCCAGCCGGCCTCGGCCAGCTCGGCGGCCAGCGCCCGCGCCGCCCCGGCGTCGGTGGCAGTGACCACGGCGGTGAGGCCATTGAACGCGGTGTCGGCGAAGGCGAAGCCGCCCATCACCGAGACGTTGACGATGCGCCCGGCGTAGGGCGGCCGCTCCATCAGCGCCTGGCCGAGGTCGATCACCTCGCCATAGGGGCGGTTGGGCGCGTCCCTGCCGGTCAGCATGGTGACGGTGGGCGGGATGATCGGCAGGCGCAGCTTGGCGATATGCGTCCGCAGCCCGCCCAGCAGGCGGCGCATCACCCGCGCCGATTCCATGCCGCACTCGCGCATGTCCATATGCGGGTTGGTGCGGTAGCCGATGAAGGCGTCGATGGTGGCGATGTCGGCGTCGGCCACGTTGGCGTGCAGGTCGAAGCTGGAGACGATCTTCACGCCCGGGCCGACGACGCGGCGGACCATCGCCTGGATGGTGCCCTCGGGGTCGTCGTCGCCGGTGCACAGGCCGGCGCCGTGCATGACGCAGTACACGCCGTCGAGCGTGCCGGCCGCGCGCAGCCCGGCCTCCCACTCCGCCATCAGCCCGTCGAAGAAGGCCTGCTCCACCGGGCCGTTCGGCTCGGTCATCGCCAGCAGGATCGGCACAGGCTGCCAGGGGCCGGCGGCATCCATGTCGGCGACGAAGCCGGGCAGTTCCCCCAGCATCACCGGGGCCGGGCCGCGGGCATCCGTCATGATCGCCTCGCCGCGCAGCAGGGTGCGGATGGCGAAGTCGTGCTCGGTGGTCACCGGGGCGAAGCGGTTGCACTCGATGGAGAAGCCCAGCAGGGCGATGCGAGGTGTCAAAGGGCGATTCCCAACAATTCGGCGATGCGTGGCGTGGCCTTCAGGCCCGTGCCGGTGAGCACCAGCACGGTGGTCTGCGCGGGGGTGATGGCGCCGCTGTCCAGCAGGCGGGCGAAGGCGGCGGCCACCTGGGCGCTGGTGGGCTCCACATAGATGCCGGTGCGGGCGAGCATCAGGGTGGAGTCGGCGATCTCCGCCTCGCTCAGCAGCACCGCGCCGCCGCCGGTGCCGCGCAGCGCGCCCAGCACCTCGGGCAGGCGGATCGGCTGGGCGATGGCGGTGCCCTCGGCGATGGTGGGCCACACCGGGCTTTCCACCTGGGTATCGTCGCCGGCCAGGAAGGTGGCGGCGATGGGGCCGCAATTCTCCGGCTGGGCGGCGAAGATGCGCGGCATGGCGGCGATCTCGCCGGCGCGCAGCAGTTCGGAGAAGCCGATCTCGCAGCCCAGCACGTTGGAGCCGGCGCCGCACGGGACGATGACGTTGTCCGGCGCGCGGAAGCCAAGGTCCTCCCACAATTCGTAGGCCAGCGTCTTGGTGCCGTGCAGGAAGAAGGGCTGCCAGTTGTGGCTGGCGTAGAACAGGCTGGCCGAGCGGGCGACCGCGGCATCGGCGGTGGCCTGGCGGTTGCCGGGGATCAGCTCCACGCTGGCGCCATGGGCGCGCATGGCCACCGTCTTGGCCGGGCTGGTGCTCTCGGGCGCCATGATGGTCGCCCGCATGCCCCCGGCGGCGGCGTAGGCGGCCACGGCGGCGCCGCCATTGCCGGAACTGTCCTCCAGCACCGCGTCCACCCCCTGCTGGCGCAGCAGCGAGAGCATCACGCTGGCGCCGCGGTCCTTGAAGCTGCCGGTGGGCATGAACCACTCGCATTTCAGCAGCGCCTCCGCCCCGTGCAGGCGGCGGCGGACGATCGGCGTGCAGCCCTCGCCCATGCTGATCGGGTGCGGGCAGTCCAGCGGGAAGGCGGCGCGATAGCGCCACAGGCTGCGCTCGGCGGTGTCGATCTGCGCGCGGGTGATGCCGGGCAGCGGCGTCAGCAGCAGCGGCGCCAGCGCGTCGCCGCACCAGCGCGGGCTGTCGATCGGGAACGTGGCGCCCGAGCGCGGATCGAGATAGGCAATTTCCATGGCGGCACGGCCCTCCTGCGCGCGCAGGCTGGCGCTGCGGCGCCGGTTGGTCAACCATGCGGCGATTCGCAATTAAGGACCGACCGCCAATGCCCGATTTCGGCCCCCAGGTGACCGCCCTCGCCCAGGACCTGGTACGCATCGACAGCCGCAGCGCCCGCTCCAACCTGCCGGTGGCCGAACGGGTGGAGGCGGCGCTGGCCGGCTTCGCGGTGGAGCGGCTGGACTACACCGATGCCGCCGGCGTGGCCAAGCGCGCGCTGGTCGCCCGCAAGGGGCGCGGCGCCGGCGGGCTGGCGCTGTCCGGCCACATGGACACGGTGCCCGACACCGGCTGGCAGGACGACCCGTGGTCGGCGCGCATCGAGGGCGGCGTGCTGCACGGGCTGGGCAGTGCGGACATGAAGGGCCAGGTGGCCGCCTGCATCACCGCCGCCCGCCATTTGCCGGAGAGCGTGCCGGTGATGCTGCTGATCACCACCGACGAGGAGACCACCAAGGCCGGCGCAAAGCTGGTCGCCGCGAAGTCCGAGCTGGTGCGCGCGCATCCGCCGGCGGCGATCCTGGTGGCCGAGCCGACCGGTATGGTGCCGGTGCGCGGCCATCGCAGCGCCATCGGCTTCGTCGCGGTGGCGCGCGGCGTGCAGGCGCATTCCGCCTCCGGGCGCGGGCGCAACGCCAACTGGGACATGGCGCCGTTCCTGATGGAGATGCGCGCCATCCACGACCGCCTGCGCGGCGACCCTGCCCTGCACGACAGCGGCTACGACCCGGTGTTCAGCGATTTCAACCTGATCATCGACAATCACGGCGCGCCGGTGAACATGACGGTGCCGGTGGCCACCGTGCGCATCAAGTTCCGCTACAGCGCCCGCATCGACCCCACGCCGATTCGCGAGGCGGTGCGCGCCGCCGCCACACGCTGCGGCATCGAGCTGACCGAGCTGCCGGAGGGCCGCCCGCCGGAACTGCCGGCCGACCATCCCCTGATCCGCATGGCCGTCAAGGTCACCGGCCGCGCCGCGGTCACCGTGCCTTACGGCACCGACGCCTCCGAATTGCAGGCGATCGCGCCCTGCGTGATCCTGGGTCCGGGCGATATCGCGGTGGCGCATACGCCGGTGGAACGCATCGCCCTGGCCGAACTGGCCGGCGCGGTCCCGGTATTCATGCGCCTGGCCGAAGCAGTCGCCACGATTCCAAACGAATAAAGTTTTTTTGCTTCTTTGTTTTCAAACAAAGAAGACGGTTCTTTTTTAAAAAAGAACCAAAAAACTTTTATTCGTTTGGCGGAGTCCTGGCGGTCATGCCCGTTTGCGGCGGAGCGCCGTGAGGCCGGCGAGGCCGGCGGCGAGCAACGCCATGCTGGCGGGTTCGGGGACGGCGGTGGCGACACCCCGGTAGGTGAGGCCCATCGGAGAGGCGATGCCGGTGTCGCCCAGGCTGGTGACGGTGCCGGTCGAGGGATCAACCTGGTACAGCGGCGAGTTGCCGACGCAATAATCGGTCGAGAGGAACCGGGCGGTGGGGTCGATCGTCAGCGACATGAGGCAGTTGTTGCTGGCCGTCGTGGCCATCGTCCCGGCCCCGGTGGCCGGGTCGATGGTGTAGAGCGCGCTTGACGACCCCATGCTGGCAATCCCGTACAGCGTCCCGCTGCCATCGAACGCCAGGTCCATCACGCCGGAGAAGCCGAGCGCGCCGATCACCGTGGCGGCGCCGGTCGTCGGGTCCATGGTGTACAGCGAATCGGTGCCCCAGCTGGCCGCATAGAGCGTGCCGTCGGGCGCGAACACCATGGCCATCAGGTCCGCGATATTCGTGCCGGACCCGATCGGCGTCGCGGCCCCCGTCGTCGTGTCCACCGTCGCCAGGGTGCTGGTGTTGTAGCTGTCGACGATGGCGTACAGCGTGTTGCCCGGGTCGAAGGCGAGGCTATAGGTGTCGGCGTGGCCGAAATTGCCCACCAGTGTGCCCGCGCCGGTGCTGCTGTCGATGGTGAACAGCGCGGCTCCGGCGTTGCCCGTGGTGTAGAGGGTCAACGCCTGTGCCGGCGAGAACGAGAGCAGCGCGGCCATCAGCGACGCCGCTACCGCGCCGAACCATCGGGTCATGGGCAAATCTCCGGATACAATTATTACTTGGCAGTTAATGTTGCCTAAAATTTGCCCCGCTGCAACGCCCCCCGGCTCGCCGCGGCTACATCAGGAACACGCCCTTGCCGGTGTTCTGCTGGTCGAACAGCTTGTAGGCCTCGGTCGCCTGGTCCAGCCGCCAGCGATCGGTGAACAGATGGTCCACCGCGATCTTGTGGTCGGCCACGAACCGGGCGCAGGCGGCCTGGCCGATGGTGGAGAAGGTCCAGGAGCCGACCACGCTGACCTGCCGGCGCAGCATGTCCTGGCTGACATCGATGGTGACATGCCCGCCCTCGCCGACGAAGCAGGCGGTGCCCCAGGTGCGCACGCATTGCACCGCCGCCAGCCGGGCGGAGGGGGCGGAGGAACTGTCCAGCGACAGGTCGGCGCCCAGCCCGTGCGTCAGGTCGCGGATCGCCTTCACCGCGTCGTCCGAGGCCGGGTCGATCACCGCCGCCGCGCCGAATTCGCGGGAGCGGGCCAGGCGCTCGGGGCTGATGTCCAGCGCGATCACCCGCGCGCCCATCGCTACCGCGAGCTGGGTCGCCGACAGCCCCACCGGCCCCTGGCCGAAGATGGCGATGGTGTCGTTGCCGGAGATGTTGATCCGCCGCAGCGCGCCATAGGCGGTGCCGGTGCCGCAGGCGATCGCCGCCCCGGTCTCGAACGACAATTCATCGGGCAGGCTGACCAGGGTGCGGGCCGGGATCTTCATGTAGGGGGCATGCGCGCCGTGCCCGGTCATGCCGTACACCGTGGGGGTCTGGCGGTTGCACAGCTGCGACCAGCCGCCGCGGCAATGCTCGCAGACCGAGCAGCCCCAGTAATGGTGCACCATCACCCGGTCGCCGATTTTCGCCTCCGCCTTCGGCACGCCGGGGCCGATGGCGGCGACCACGCCGCAGGGCTCGTGCCCGGCGATCACCGGGCCAGAGGGGCCGCCGAAGCCCAGCGACAGGCTGCCGCCCTTGTCGCGGCGATAGGGCTTGAGGTCGCTGCCGCACATGCCGCTGGCCTTCATCTCCAGCACCACCTCGCCCTCGCCGGGGGTGGGGTCGGGGAATTCCATGAACTCCACCTCGCGTCCGCCGGGGAATACCACGCCGCGCATGTCCATCCGCTCCCAAGATTGTTGATGCCAGCTTCCAACGCCGGCCCGCCCGCGTCCAGCCCACCCGAAACGGATGAAGTTTTTCTGCTTCTTTGTTTTCAAACAAAGAAGGCTTGTTCTTTTTTGAAAAAAAGAACCAAAAAACTTTCATTCGTTCGGCCAGGGCCTTGGCGGCGGCGGCGGGTCGCTGGCACGATGCGGGAATGATCGACCCAGTGACCGTCGCCGTGCTGCAGAACCGCCTCAACGCCATCGCCGAGGAGATGGGCGAGGCGATGCTGCGCACCTCCTACTCGCAGATCCTCAACTCCTCGCGCGATTTCTCCATCGGGCTGATCGACGCGCAGGCGCGGCTGGTAGCACAGGCCGACCACATCCCGGTGCATGTCGGCGCCCTGCCCTGGGCGGTGCGGGCGCTGATGGAAGCCTTTCCCAGCCCGGCGCCGGACGACGTGTACCTGCTGAACGACCCGTATTTCGGCGGCAGCCACCTGCCCGACCTCACCGCCTTCGTGCCGGTGTTCGCGGGCGGCGGGCTGGCCTTCTGGTCGGTGGTCCGCGCCCACCAGTCCGATATCGGCGGCGCCACGATGGGCGGCTACAACCCCGGGGCGACCGAGATCTGGCAGGAGGGCCTGCGCATCCCGCCGATCCTGCTGACCGAGCGCGGCGTGGTGCGCGAGGACCTGGTGCGCATGCTGGCCGCCAATGTGCGCCTGCCGCAGGATTTTCGCGGCGACCTCGCGGCCATGGTCGGCGCCGCGCGGCTGGGGCAGAAGCGGCTGGACGCGGCGGCGGCGGAATTCGGCGCGGCCACGCTGCTGGCCGCGGTGGAGGCGATGCTGGACGGCGCCGAACACCACGCCCGCGCCGTCGTCGCCAGTTGGCAGGACGGCACCTACACCGGTGCGGCGGTGCTGGACGACGACGGCCACGGCATCGAGAACGTGACCGTGCACGCCACCGTCACCGTGGCCGGCAGCGACCTGACCGTGGACCTCACCGAGTCCGACCCGCAGGTGATCGGCTTCATCAACTCCTCGCATGCCAACATGCAATCGGCCGTGGCGATGGCGTTTGCCTTCCTTCTGGACCCGGATTGCGCCAGAAACGCCGGCGCCTTCCGTCCTTTGCGCGTGATTGCGCGTGAAGGCACCGTTGTCTGGGCGCGGGAGGGCGCGCCGGTGACCATGTGCACCAGCCACTGCTCGGACGAGATCGTGGAGGCGATCATCGTCGCCCTCTCCGCCGCCTGCCCGGACCGGGTGATGGGCGGCTGGGGCCGGCGCTTCCGGGTGGCGATCGAGGGGCGGGACGGGCGCGACGGGCGGCGCTTCATCTGGCACATGTTCCATGCCCGGCCGGGCGGCGGCGCCTCCATCGCCGGCGATGGCTGGCACAATTCCGGCGAATGGCACACCGCCGGCGGGCTGAAATTCGGCAGCATCGAGGTGGCCGAGGCGCGGTTTCCGCTGGTGTTCGAGAGCCACGAGTTCAACCTCGGCTCCGGCGGCGCCGGCCGCCACCGGGGCGGCGACGGCGGCGCGATGTGGCTGCGCATCGACACCGCCGGCCCGGCCACCGCCAACACCGCCGGCGACGGCGTGCGCCATGGCGCGCGCGGCATGCTGGGCGGCGGCGACGGGGCGGTGCACCGCTACACGCTGCACGCGCCGGACGGCACGGCCCGGGTGCTGAAAACCAAGGAGGTCGGCATCGCGGTGGCGCCCGGCTCGCGGCTGCACGTGCTCGCCGGCGGCGGCGGCGGCTGGGGCGCGGAGGGCGGGGCGTGAGCTACGCGATCGGCATCGATGTCGGCGGCACCTTCACCGATGTGGTGGGCATCGGGCCGGACGGCGCCATCACCATCGCCAAGGCCGCCAGCACGCCGGCCGACCAGTCCGAGGGGGTGATGCGCGGGCTGGAACTGCTGGCCGAGCGGCTGGGGCTGGCGCTGCCGGCGCTGCTGGCCGCAACCGCGCGGGTGGTGCACGGCACCACGGTGGCCACCAACGCCCTGCTGGAAGGCAAGGGCGCGCGCACCGGCATGCTGACCACCGCCGGCCACCGCGACGTGATCGAGATGCGCGAGGGGCTGAAGCCGGACCGCTACGACCTGCGCACCACGCCGCCGCCGGCCCTGGTGCCGCGCGCCCAGAGACTGGCGGTGCGCGAGCGCATGCGCGCGGACGGCAGCGCCGAAACCCCGCTGGACCCCGCCTCGCTGGACGCCGCGCTGGACGCGCTGGCGGCCGAGGGGGTGCAGTCGGTCGCCATCTGCTTCCTGCATTCCTGGCGCAACCCGGCGCACGAGCAGCAGGCCGCCGCCGCCGCGCGCGCCCGCCTGCCCGCCGCCTTCGTCACCGCCTCGGCCGACGTGCTGCCGGAAATCAGGGAGTTCGAGCGGTTTTCCACCACCGTCGCCAACGCGCTGGTGGGGCCGCTGGTGCGCGCCTATCTGGAGCGGCTGCAAGGCCGGCTGGCCGAGGCGGGGTTCGCCGGGCCGCTGTTCATCATGCTCTCGCATGGCGGCGTCGCCTCGGTGGCCGAGGCGGTGCGGCTGGCCGCCGGCACCGCGCTCTCCGGCCCGGCCGGCGGCGTGGCGGCGCTGGTGGCGCTGGCCCGCCAGGGCGCGGGCGAGGACCTGATCGGCCTGGACATGGGCGGCACCAGCACCGACATCGCGCTGGTGCGCGGCGGCCAGCCCTTCCTGTCGGCGGCACGCGGCGTCGGCGACGCGCGGATCGCGCTGCCGAGCCTGGACATCGTGACGCTGGGCGCAGGCGGCGGCTCGATCGGCCACCAGGCGCGCTCCGGGCTGATGCAGGTGGGGCCGCAGAGCGCCGGCGCGGTGCCCGGCCCGGCCTGCTACGGCGCCGGCGGCACCCATGCCACGGTGACCGACGCCAACCTGGTGCTGGGCTACCTGGACCCCGCCGCCTTCCTGGGCGGGCGCCGCCGGCTGGATGCCGCGGCCGCCGAGGCCGCCGTGGCCGCGCTGGGCGCGCCGCTGGGGCTGGGCGCGGTGGAGGCGGCGGCCGGCATCCACCGGCTGGTCAATGCCCGCATGGCCGACGGGCTGCGGGTGGCCACGGTGCGGCGCGGCGTCGATCCGCGCCGGTTCAGCCTGCTCTCCTTCGGCGGCGCCGCCGGGCTGCATGCCACCGCGGTGGCCGCGGCGCTGGGCATGACGCGCGTGGTGGTGCCGGTGCAGGCGGCGGTGCTGTCGGCCTGGGGGATGCTGAACACCGATCTGCGGGTGGAGCTGATGCGCAGCCTGTCGCAGGGCGGCGCGATCGACGTGGCCGGCCTACGCGCGGCGGTGGCGGCCATGCTGGAGGAAGGGCGCGACCGGCTGCGCTGGTTCGGCGCCGACCTTGAAACCAGGCTGTCCGCCGACATGCGCTACGGCGAGCAGGTCAGCGAGGTGGCGGTGCCCTTCGCGCCCGAGGATCTCGCGGCGCCGGACGCCGCCGCGCGGCTGGCGGGCTTCTTCCACGACCGGCACGAGGCGCTGTTCACCTACGCGCTGCGTGACCGCGCGCCGGTGCTGGTCAATGCCCGCGTCTCGGTGGTCGGCCGGCTGCCGGCGCTGGCCGCCCGGCCGCCGGCGGGCGATGCCGCCGCACCGGCCGGGCGGCGCCGGGTGTTCCTGGACGGCTGGCGGCAGGTGCCGGTGCACGGTTTCGCCGGGCTGGCGCCGGGGGCGGCCGTGGCCGGGCCGGCGATCATCGAATCGGACACCACCACCGTCCTGCTGCGCGACGGCGACCAGGCCCGGCTCGACGCACGGGGCTGGCTGGATGTGACGGTTGGCGGGTAGCGCGAGCCGGTCGCAGGCAGGCCGGTAGCAGGCGGGCCGGGCTCACCCGCACCCGCCAGGGCCTCGGCCACCGGCGGGTGCGGGCAAGGCCCCGCCGCTCAGCCGGCGGCCATCTTGCACGCCTGGTCGGACAGCGGCCGGAACGCCGCATCCGCCGGGGTGGTGGAGACGACCTTCAGCACGTCCCACGGCATTTTGCTCTCGGCCGGCGTTTTCGTCTCCAGCAGGAACACCGGGGTGACGAAGCGGCCGTCGGCGCGGATCTTCTGCGCGCCGAAGCAGTCGTCGTCGGTCGGCATCTCCTTCATCGCCGCGATGGCGGCACGGCCGGATTTGCGCGCGGCCGGCACGCCGATCTTGGCCACCGCCTTCAGGTAGTGGGTGACGCCGGCATAGCAACTCGCATGTAGGCTGCTCGGGTAGTTGGTCGGCGTCTTCGGCAGGAAGCGCTTGGTGAAGGCGCGGGTGCGTTCGTTCATGTCCCAGTAGAACGTGTCCGACACCAGCAGCCCCTGCGCCACCTCCAGGCCCATCGAATGGATCTCGGTCACGAAGCCGAGCAGCGCCGCCACGCGCATGCCGCTCTGGCTCAGGCCGAACTCGCGTGCCTGCTTGACGCAGTTCTCCATGTCGCCGCCGGTGTTGCACAGCCCCAACACCTTCGCGCCCGAGGCCTGCGCGGAGACCAGGTAGGAGGAAAAGTCGGTGGTGCCGGGGAACGGATAGCGCGCGGCGCCGACCACCTTGCCGCCGCCCTTGGTGATGAGGTCGGAGATATCGCGCTGCAGCGCGTGGCCGAACGTATAATCCGCCACGATCAGGAACCAGCTGTCGCCGCCCTGCTTCAGCACGGCGCCGCCGGTGGAGTGCGAGAAGCACCAGGTGTCGGGCGAGAAATGCACCATGTTCGGGTTGCAGAACTTGCCCGTCAGGTCGGCCGAGGCGGGGCCGGTGTTCAACTGGGCCTTGTCCTTTTCGGTCGAGACGGTGTTCACGGCCAGGGCGATCGCCGTGTTGTTCAGGTCGGCGACCGCATCCACACCCTCCCGGTCATACCATTGCCGTGCGATCGCCGAGGCGACATCCGGCTTCTGCTGATGGTCGGCGGCGACGATCTCGACCTTGAAGCCGTGCTGCTCCGGCCGGAAATCCTCCACCGCCTGATGCGCCGCCAGCACGGTGGTGGGGCCCGAATTGTCGCGGTACTGGCCGGACAGATCGGTCAGCACGCCGATCCGGATGATGTTGTCGGCCTGGGCGCGGGCAGGGCGCAGCGGCGCGGCGGCCGTGGCCAGCGCGGCCCCGGCCAGCAGGTTGCGGCGAGAGAACAGCATGTCGATTTTCCTGCGGGGTCTTGACGGGACGTTCGGGAGCCGCCCCTTCGGCTCTCCGCAGGCCTTGGGTGTCGTATCGACGCGCGATCGTCAAGGGTGCCCCCCGGGCGAGCCGGGCGGTCAGCGCCGGCGGTCGAGGCTCCAGGCGCCGCCGCCGGCGAACACCAGATAGAGGAACACGAAGCAGAACAGGATCGCCGGCTCGCCGCCGTTGAGGATTGGGTACAGCCCGCGCGGCGCATGGGCGCGGAAATAGGCGATCGCCATCTCGCCGGACAGGAGGAAGGCAACCAGGCGGGTCTGCAGGCCCAGCAGCACCAGCGCGCCGCCGGCGGCTTCCAGCACGCCGGCCGCGCCGATCTGCGAGGCGAGGCGGAAGCCGCCGGGGCTGTGGGCCGGAAAGCCGAACAGCTTGGACAGCCCGTGCTGCATGAACAGCAGGGCTGTCATGATGCGCAGCGCGGCGAGCGCATGGGGCGCCAGCCGGGCCAGGCGCGCCTCGATACGTGCCCCGGCCCTCAACCTCCGGTCACGCTCATGTGCCGCGCCACCGCGGGGGCGCCATGGCGGCGATCGATGATGAAGTCGTGCCCCTTGGGCTTGCGGGCGATGGCGGCGTGGATGGCGGCATCGATGGCGTCGTCCGACACCCCGGCGCGCAGCAGCGGGCGGAAATCGGCGGCGTCGTCCTGGCCCAGGCACATGTAGAGCGTGCCGGTGCAGGTGAGCCGGACGCGGTTGCAGCTCTCGCAGAAATTATGGGTCATCGGGGTGATGAAGCCGATCCGCCGGCCGGTCTCGGCGACGTTGTAGTACCGCGCCGGGCCGCCGGTGGCGTAGTCGGTGTCTTCCAGCGTCCAGGCCTTGCGCAGCCGGGCGCGCACCAGCGACAGCGGCAGGTACTGGTCGGTGCGGTCGGCGTCGATCTCGCCCATCGGCATGGTCTCGATCAGGCAGAGGTCGAAGCCATGCTCGCCGCACCAGGCCAGCATGCGGTCGTATTCGTCCTCGTTGAAGCCCTTCAGCGCGACGGCGTTGATCTTGATGGCCAGCCCCGCCGCCTTGGCCGCGAAAATGCCGTCCAGCGTCTTGTCGAGCTTGCCCCAGCGGGTGATGGCGGCGAACTTCGCCGGGTCCAGCGTGTCCATGCTGACGTTGATGCGCTTCACCCCGGCGGCGGCCAGCGCCTCGGCATGGCGGGCGAGCTGGGTGCCGTTGGTGGTGACGGTCAGCTCGTCGAGCGCTCCGCCCAAGCGGGCACCGAGGCTGGCGAACAGCGTCATCACGTCGCGCCGGACCAGCGGTTCGCCGCCGGTGATGCGGATTTTGGTGGTGCCCAGGCGGATGAAGGCGGCGCAGAGCCGGTCCAACTCCTCCAGCGAGAGGATCTCGGCCTTGGGCAGGAACGTCATGTCCTCGGCCATGCAATAGGCACAGCGGAGGTCGCAGCGGTCGGTGACCGACACGCGCAGATAAGTGATGCTGCGTCCGAACGGATCGATCATTTGAGGGTTATTCTCCAACGCATATAGCGCAATCTCGTGGCTGCGGGTGATCCGCGCAAGGGCGGGGCGCGTAAAAGCAGCTATTCCCCTGTCGGTTCGAGGGTCACCACCTTGGAATTAACGAGAATTTTGCCTGCGTGCTCGAAGTTGACGGTAATGCGGTCGCCGACGACCGACTGCACCTGTCCCTCCCCCCAGTCCGGTCGTTCCGGAAGGCGCACCCACATGCCAGGCTCAAGCGACGACGCCATGGTGCCTTCCCTGGTCCGTTGCGTATCCCGGTCCATACCGGGGCGCATCGGACAGCCGCAGTGAGGCGCCGACGCCGGAAATGCACAGACGCGGCAGACAAAGCTTTACATACCGCGCCGGCAACACGTAAATTCTACGTGACAAATGCATTGCCTCATTTCCGCCGGCGAGTCGTCTCCGATCCGCCAGGACACCCGCAACGTATACGAGTAGCCCTGGAATGAACACGCCGATGCGTCTCGCTGAACTTCTGGCCACCCGGATGTGCCACGACCTCAGTGGCCCGCTCAACACCCTGCTGGGTGCGCTGGAGATCGCCAACGAAGACCCCGAGGCCGCGGCCGAGGCCATGCCGCTGGCCGCCGACGCCTCGGTGGTGCTGGGGCAGCGGCTGAAGCTGCTGCGCGCGGCCTGGGCCGGCGGCGCCGGACCGATGGCGGTGGACGAGATCTCGGCGTTGGCCGCCGGGCTGCCCGGGCGCAACCTGCGGCTGGACCTGGGGCAGTTGCATGCCGAGCGGGCCTTCTCCGGCCCGGCGGCGCGACTGGTACTGAACGCGATCATGCTGGCGGCCGAGGCGCTGCCGGGCGGCGGCACCATCCAACTCTCCGGCGACAGCACCCGCCAGGTGATGGTACAGATCGAGGGCCACACCGCCGGCTGGCCGCCCGGCTTCATCGGATACCTCGCCGACCCCGACGCGGCGGAGCAGGCGGTCAACCGAGATGGCGCGGCCACCGCCCGCACCTTGCAAGGACCGCTGACCGCGCTGCTGGCGCAATGCAGCGGCCTGCGCATCTCCGTGCTGCTGGGCACCGGCACGGAAGCGGCGCCGCCGTTGTTGCTGGACCTGGAGGTGCGCCAATAGGCGCTCGTTTTCCGCCGCCGCCTTTACGCTTTCTTCGTCCGCGCCCCGCACCATCGCCTCCGGCCCGCCCTCGCGCCGCCCCGGCACGCTGCCGGGATGCGGCGCCCTCCCTCCCGGGCCACGGAGCGAGCGATGGACGATCTGCTGGCGGATTTCCTGACCGAGACCAATGAAAGTCTCGCCGAACTGGACGTGGCGCTGGTCAAGCTGGAGCGCAGCCCGGGCGACGAGGCGACGCTGTCGCTGATCTTCCGGCTGGTGCACACCATCAAGGGCACCTGCGGCTTCCTCGGCCTGCCGCGGCTGGAGCGGGTGGCGCATGCCGGCGAGAACGTGCTGGTCCGGGTGCGCGACAAGCTGCTCACGGTGACGCCGGACACGGTGAGCCAGATCCTGTTCGCGCTGGACCGGATCAAGGCGATCGTCGCCGGGCTGGCCGCCACCGGCGCCGAGCCGGCCGGTGACGACACGGCGCTGATCGCCGCCCTGGACGCCATCGCTGAGGGCCGTGCCGCCGCCCCTACACCAGCTCCCGCCGCTATTCCGGCCGCCGCGGCCGCCGCCCCGATCGAACCGCAAGCTGCTGAGCCGCAGGCCGCCGAGCCGGCCGCCGCCGCCGAGGCCGTGCCCGCCGAGGGTCCGGCCGCCGAGCCGCAACTGGCCGGCCAGACCATCCGCGTCGGCGTCGATGTGCTGGAAGATCTGATGACGCTGGTCAGCGAGCTGGTGTTGACCCGCAACCAGCTCCTGCAACTGGCCCGCAGCCAGGAGAACCCGGCCTTCGCGGTGCCGCTGCAACGGCTGTCGCACATCACCTCGGACCTGCAGGAAGGGGTGATGAAAACCCGCATGCAGCCGATCGGCAACGCCTGGAACAAGCTGCCGCGCCTAGTGCGCGACCTGGCGCGCGACCTGGGCAAGAGGATCGAGCTGACCATGCTGGGCGCCGACACCGAGCTGGACCGCCAGGTGCTGGAGCTGATCCGCGACCCGCTGACCCACATGGTGCGCAACTCCGCCGACCACGGGCTGGAACCCACCGAGGCCCGCCGCGCCGCCGGCAAGCCGGAAACCGGCCATGTCACGCTGAACGCCTACCACGAGGGCGGCCACATCATCATCGAGATCGCCGATGACGGCGCCGGCCTGCCAACCGCGCGCATCCGCGCCAAGGCGCTCAGCCAGGGCCTGGCGACCGAGGCGGATCTGGCGGGCATGACCGAGGCGCAGATCCAGCGTTTCATCCTGCGCCCCGGCTTCTCCACCGCCGCCGCCGTCACCGCCGTCTCAGGCCGCGGCGTCGGCATGGACGTGGTGAAGTCCAACATCGAGCGCATCGGCGGCACCATCGAGCTGAAGAGCGTCGCCGGCCAGGGCACCACCTTCACCATCAAGATCCCGCTGACGCTGGCGATCGTCTCGGCGCTGATCGTGGAGGCCGGCGGCGAGCGTTTCGCCATTCCGCAGATCAGCGTGGTGGAGCTGGTGCGCGCCCGGACAGCCGGCGGCCACGACGCGCCGGAGGGCGAAAGCGCCGCCGACAGCGTGATCGAGCGGATCAACGACACCCCGGTGCTGCGCCTGCGCGACCGGCTGTTGCCGCTGGTCAGCCTGACCGAGCTGCTGCAACTCGGCGTGCCGGCCGAGGCTGGTGGGCCGCAGGACGGCGGGCCGCAGGATGGCGGCGCCTATGTGGTGGTCGCCCAAGTCGGCGCCGCCTCGCTCGGCATCATAGTGGACCGGGTGTTCGACACCGAGGAGATCGTGGTCAAGCCGGTGGCGCCGATCCTGCGCCACATCACCATGTTCAGCGGCAACACCATCCTGGGCGACGGCTCGGTCATCATGATCCTGGACCCCAACGGCATCGCGCGCGCCACCGGCATCGCCGGCGTCAGCGGCGGCGACGCGCGGGCGGCCGAGCGGGCGGCGCGCGAGAAGCTGGCCGACCGGCCGGCCGCCGACAGCCGGGTCGCCATGCTGCTGTTCCGCGCCGGCGGGCCGGCGCCGATGGCGGTGCCGCTGGGGCTGGTCGCCCGGCTGGAGGATATCCCGCGCGAACGCATCGAGCATTCGGCCGGCCAGCCGGTCACCCAGTATCGCGGCCGGCTGATGCCGCTGGTGCCGCTGGCCGGGCGCATCGACCCCGCGCGCGCCCGCCACGCCGTGCTGGTGTTCAGCGACGATGCCGGTGGCCCAGGGAGCGGCCAAGGGGGCGGCCAACCGCGCTCCATGGGCCTGGTGGTGGACGAGATCGTGGACGTGGTGGAGGACCGCCTGGCCATGGAGCTGACCGGCGACCGGCCGGGCCTGCTCGGCACCGCCGTCATCAACGGCGCGGCCACCGACGTGATCGACATCGGCTATTACCTCACCCAGGCGTTCGGGGACTGGTTCCGCGGCCGCGCCGCCGGCGACGCCAGCGCCGCGCCGCATGTGCTGGTGGTGGAGGACAGCGACTTCTTCCGCCAGATGCTGGTGCCGACGCTGTCCGCCGCCGGCTACCGCGTCACCGCCGTGGCCGGCGCGGCCGAGGCGCTGCGGCTGCGCGAGGCGGGGGAGATGTTCGCCGCCATCGTCTCGGACATCGCCATGCCGGAGATCGACGGCATCGCCTTCGTTCGCCAGCTGCGCGCCGGCGGCGCATGGGCGGAACTGCCGGTGATCGCGCTGACTGGCCGGGCCGAACCGGCCGACATCGCCAGCGGCCGCGACGCCGGCTTCACCGACTACGTCGCCAAGTTCGCCCGCGACGCCCTGCTGGGCAGCCTGCAGCAATGCCTGGCCCAGCGCACCACCCCACCGGCGCCGCACCTTGGCCTGGCCGCCTGAGTCGAGGACCCGGACATGAGCAGCACCCTCCTGGAACGCGCCCCGAACGCCGCCGAGCAGACCGAGGACGCGCACGGCTTCGTCACCCTCACGGTCGCCGACCAGCTCTGCGGCGTGCCGGTGCTGGGGGTGCGCGACATCCTGGCCGAGCAGGCGATCACCCGCATCCCGCTGGCACCGCCCGAGATCGCCGGCAGCCTCAACCTGCGCGGCCGCATCGTCACCGCCATCGACCTGCGCCGCCGCCTGCGCCTGCCGCCGGCCCCGGCCGGGCAGCCGCGCATGTCGGTGGTGGCCGAGCAGGGCGGTGAGCTGTACGCCCTGCTGGTGGACCAGGTGAGCGAGGTGATGAGCCTGCCGGCCCACTCGTTCGAGCGCAATCCGCCCACTCTGCCGCCGGCCTGGGCCGCCTACAGCGCCGGCATCCACCGCCTGCAGGGCCGGCTGCTGGTGGTGCTGGACGTGGCCCGCCTGCTGGACCTTTCGGCACAGGCATAGGGGATGGCGATGCGCACCTGTCTGGTGGTGGACGACAGCCGCGTGGTGCGCAAGGTGGCGCGCCGCATCCTGGAGGGCAGCGGCTTCGCGGTGGAGGAGGCCGAGGACGGCAGCGTGGCGCTCGCCGCCTGCCAGCGCCACATGCCCGACTGCGTGCTGCTGGACTGGAACATGCCGGTGATGAACGGCCTGGAGTTCCTACAGGCGCTGCGTGCCGAGTTCGGCCCGGACCAGCCGCCGGTGCTGTTCTGCACCACCGAGAACGACATCAGCTTCATCGAGCAGGCGATCGCCTCGGGCGCGCAGGAATTCATCATGAAGCCGTTCGACGAGGATATCCTGCTGGGCAAGTTCGCCCAGGTCGGCCTGCTGTGACGGGCGCGCCATGATCGCCCCCCCCTCGCCCGCCCTCCAGCGCCCGCCGCCCGCGGCCCTGCCACCCGGCGTCGCCCGGGTGATGATCTGCGACGACAGCGTGGTGATACGCGGCGCGCTCACCCGCATGCTGGAGGCCGATCCGCTGGTGCGCGTGGTCGCCCGCGCGGCCAACGGCCAGGCGGCGCTGGACGAGCTGCGGCGGCTGGCCCAGGCGCGCCAGGCGGTGGACGTGGTGGTGCTGGATATCGAGATGCCGGTGATGGACGGCATGACCGCGCTGCCGCTGCTGCTGCGCGCCGATCCGGGGCTGCGCGTCATCATGGCCAGCACGCTGACCACGCGCGGGGCGGACATCGCCATGCAGGCGCTGCGGCTGGGCGCGGCGGACTACGTGCCCAAGCCCTCCACCCAGGCGATCAACGACGACAGCTTCCGCCGCGAGATCACCGCGAAGGTGCGCGGCTTGGCCCGGCTGCGCCAGCGCACCGGCCTGGCCCAACCCGGCGGCGCGCCGCCGCTGGCGCTGCGCCCGGCGGCACGGCTCGCGCCGGCATTGCTGGCGGTCGGCAGTTCCACCGGCGGGCCGCAGGCGCTGTTCACCCTGGTGCAGGCGCTGGGCCCCCGGCTGCCGGTGCCGGTGGTGCTGACCCAGCACATGCCGGCCACCTTCACCCCCATCCTGGCCGAGCACATCACCCGCCTGGGCGGCCTACCCTGCGCCGAGGCGCGCGACCGCGAGGCGCTGGCGCCCGGCCGCATCTACCTCGCGCCCGGCGACCGCCATCTGCTGGTGGAGGGCAGCGCCGCCACCGGCCTGCGCGCCCGGCTGACCGAGGACCCGCCGGAGAATTTCTGCCGCCCCTCGGTGGATCCGATGCTGCGCAGCGCCGCCGTGGCCTGCGCCGGGCGGGTGCTGGTGGTGATGCTGACCGGCATGGGCCATGACGGGCTGGCCGGCACCCGTACCGTGGTCGCCGCCGGCGGCGCCGCCGTGGCGCAGGACGAGGTGACCAGCGTGGTCTGGGGCATGCCCGGCGCCATCGCCCAGGCCGGGCTGTGCCAGCACGTGCTGCCGCTGCCGGCGATCGGCGCCAAGGTGCTGTCGCTGCTCGCCCAGGCGCCGACACCCCCGGCGAGGGCCGGCGCATGACGCCGCACAGCTTCGCCGCCCTGGCCGCTTTGCTGCGCGCCGGCTCCGGCCTGGTGATCGGGCCGGACAAGGAATATCTGCTGGAGACCCGCCTCGCCGCCATCCTCAAGCAGCACGGCCTGCGCGACCTGGATGCGCTGGCCGAGCGCCTGCGCGCCACGCTGCCCGGCCGCGCCGCGCTGGAATTCCAGGTCATCGAGGCGATGACCACCAACGAAAGCTTCTTTTTCCGCGACGACAAGCCGTTCGCGCATTTCCGCGCCCACGCCCTGCCGGCTTTGCACGCCGCCCGCCCGCCCGGCGCCCGCCTGCGCGTCTGGTCCGCCGCCGCCAGTTCGGGGCAGGAGGCGTATTCGCTGGCGATGATCCTCGCCGAATGCCGCGCCCTGTTGGGCAGCCGCACGGTGGAGATCCTGGGCACCGATATCTCGCGCGAGCAGTTGGCGCGCGCGCAGGAGGCGCTGTACACCCAGTTCGAGGTGCAGCGCGGCCTGCCGATGCAGTACCTGGTGAAGTATTTCCGCAAAGAAGGCGCCAACTGGCGGGTTGCCGAGGCGATCCGGGCGCTGGCCGGCTTCCGCGAATGGAACCTGCTGGCCGACCCGCGTCCGCTCGGCCAGTTCGACGTGGTGTTCTGCCGCAACGTGCTGATCTATTTCGACCAGCCGACCAAGGCGCGCGTGCTGGAGGCGATCTCCCGGCAACTGGCGCCGGACGGTGTGCTCTACCTCGGCGGGGCGGAGACCGTGCTGGGCATTACCGATCGCTTCGCCCCGGTGGCCGGAGAACGCGGCGTCTATGAACGGAGCCGCGCCGGTGCAGCAGTGCTGGCAGGGACCGGATAGCGCACCGCAATTTCCGCCGAGCCGCCACCGCCCACAACCCAGAAGCACCGTCCGCGATATGGTCGCCGCGACGGCAATATGGGCGATGCGTATCAGTCGTGCCGGGCGGGGCGAAGCCGCAGTTTCGCACCGCCCAGAGCCAGCAAACCGCTACCAAGCAGCAGCATGCTCATCGGCTCCGGCACCGAGCTGTTTGATGGCGGGGTTATGATACCGCCGTTATCGCCGGGCACACCCGCAAACGCCGCAAACGTTCCGGTCTTACCCGTCGCCGTATTGTACAAATCCGCGGCAAATATCGCTCCAGCGCTATTTGGCGCGAAAGCAGAAAAATATCCGTCCGGCGTCACGTTCCCAACGCCCGCCCCGGTAACAGTGAAGACCAAATCCCCACCGTATCCGTTACCAGCGCCATTACCCGCACTATACAGTATGGCTTCGTTCATCGTTCCGTACGGTTTAACCAAACCATCTCCGTAGGCTGGAGTCATGAGGCATGTGGTTGAAGGAGTGCAGTAAGGAGTTTCGATGAAAATTCCCTGCGTATTATTGACAGACGTCGCGGCAGCACTCGTCAGGTTGAATGCGAACGGCGTATGAGTGTTACCGTTGCTCGTGTTTATAATTAGATTCGGCGCCACCGACACCGTAACCCTGACCTCGCTCAGGTTCAATTGGAGGAGAGTCACCGTTCCAGCGTTTCCGCCCGGCACACCACCGGCGACCTGTGTCTGGTCGAGATAGAACGTTTCGATGGGTACCGCATGTGCGGTACCCGCGAACACAGTGCCGCCAATAACAACCGTCGTGGCTACCGTCGCTGCCCTGACCAAGTGCCAATGAAAATGCTGCATTTCACGCCCCTCCCGATCCACTCGCGTCGAAGAAACAGTGCGGGGCGCCAATTTGTTTCGACTTCCCACATCTGAGATATCCTCCAACTTCCAAGCAAAGAACGTGCCAAAAGAGATGATTTTGCTATTTCAATAAGATACGGGTGATCGTCCGCTCCGGCTGAATGGCGACTGTAAATTTTTCCATAAAATGCCGTCAAAATGGACTAATCCGTCGCCCTGCCGATCCTGAAAGGAAGCTCCTTCTTTTTGGATGAGGCGACACCGGCTTTTAAATCAAGGCTCTAGGATTCTGGAGGCACTCGATAAACTGTCGGATTTTTTTACAGTCGGAGGCGACGCAGGCGCCGCCTCCCTTCGACGCTCCCCTCTAATACGTGCCGCCACGCGCGGCGATCGGCCACAGGCATTCCACCCGTCCGCCGCGCACCCCCACATACCAGTCGAACCGGTCCACCGTGGGGTCGCAATGCCCGGGCACCAGGCGCAGCTTCTCGCCGATCTTCGGCGCCGTGGTTTCCGGCCCGAATTCCAGCTTGCCATGCTCGTCGGATGCCGAGGTGAAGCGGATGTCCGGGCGCTGCCACACCAGCGGCATGCCGGAATCGATCGCCACCGCCTTGTGCCCGGTATCGGTCACCGCGATGCCCGGCCGCGGCGCGCTCATCACGGTGGCGAGCACGAACAGCGCGTTGCGGAAGGTGCTCACCGGCTTGCCCTGGGTGTCCAGGTTGCGGCCGTAATCGGCGTCCATGAAGCAATAGCTGCCGGCCTGAAGCTCGGTGAACACGCCGGAGGCCAGCTCATGCTCGAAGGTGCCGGTGCCGGCACCGCCGACGATCGGGCAGTCCAGCCCCTGCTGGCGCAGTTGCTCCACCGTGCGGCGGGTGTCGTCCACGCAGGCGGCGATGGCGAAATGCCGCTCCTCCGGCTTGCGCAGGTGCTGGGCGCGGCCATGATAGGCCTGCAACCCGCCGAAGCGCAGATGCTTGCTGGCCGCGATGGCGCGCGCCAGGGCGACCGCCTCGCCACCCGGCGCCACGCCGCAGCGGCTGCCGCCGACATCGATCTCCACCAGCACGGACAGCCTGATGCCGGCGTCGCGCGCCGCCGCCTCCAGTGCCGCCACCTGGCCGGCGTCGTCGGTGCAGACGGCGACCGTGGCAATCCCCGCCAGGGCCGCCAGCCGCGCCAGCTTGGGCCCGCCCACCACCTCGTTGCTCACCAGGATGTCGCCCACCCCGCCCCAGGCCAGCGCCTCGGCCTCGGCCACCTTCTGCACGCATTGGCCGATGGCGCCGCGGGCGATCTGGCGATGCGCGATCACCGGCGATTTATGCGTCTTGGCGTGCGCGCGCAGCCGGACATTGGTGCCGGCCAGCCTGCCGGCCATGGTGTCCAGATTGGCCTCGAACGCATCCAGGTCGATCAGCAGGGCGGGGGTATCGACCTCGTCCTCCGGCATACCGGGGCGGGCGGGGGGCGGTTGCAGCATGCGGCGGACTCCCTCGAAAGGGGCGGCGGCCCCCTGGACTCCAACATTACGGGAGTCGCCGCGATCGGGCCACTGCCCCCTTCTACTCGAAAGCGTAGGCGTCCATGCGCAGAATGCCGTAGCTGGCGCTGCTGTGCAGCCGGCGCGCCCGCGGGCCGCCCGCACCCATGGCCACGTACAGCGGCAGCAGGTGCTCCTCGGTCGGGTGCTGCTGCTCGGCGAACGGGGCCTTGTGGCGGTAGGTCAGCAGGTCGCAGCGCCGCCCCTCGGCCAGGGCCGTGTCCATCCATTCGGAGAACGCCGCCACGTCCGGCGATTCCGGCGCGTCGATCGCCTGGCCGCGGAACCGGCGCAGGTCGTGCGTCCAGCTCCCCGAGCCCAGCACCAGCACACCCTCGTCGCGCAACGGCGCCAGCGCCTGGCCCAGTTGCAGGTGGTGCGCCGGGCCGAGATGGCTCTGCACCGAGACTTGCACCACCGGGATATCCGCCTTCGGCCAGGCCAGCAGCAGCGGATTCCAGGCGCCGTGGTCCAGCCCGCGGGCATGGTCGATGCCGCTCGGCAGACCGGCGGCGCAGAGCAGGTCGCTCACCCGCTCGGCCAGCGCCGGGTCGCCGGGGGCGGGGTAGGACAGGTCGTACAACGCTTTGGGAAAGCCGCGAAAATCGTAGATGGTCTGGTTGCGCGCCACCGAATTGACCATCGGAGTCCCGGTCTCCCAATGCGCGGAGGCGACCAGGATGGCGCGCGGCCGGCCATGCGCGACCTCGATCGCCGCCCCCAGCCCGGACATGAAGTCGCGCGCCGGGCTGTCGGTCAGCGGCAGCATCGGCGAGCCGTGGCTGATGAAGATGCTTGGCAGCATGATGTCCCCCCTATGCCCGCGCCGGCTTCAGCGCATACGCCCCGGCGCCGATCAGCGCCTGCACCACCAGGGCAATCGCCCAGAATGCCGGGTATTCCCAGCCCCCGCCCTTGGCATTGAACCAGAACCCGTTGGCGGCATGCACCAGCACGATGGCGCCCAGCAGGTCCGCCGCCAGCACCAGCGCGACCACCCGCGTATACACCCCAAGGATCAGCGCGACACCGCCCAGCAGTTCGGCGGCGATGACGAGGTAGGCGAAAGGCCCCGGCAAACCGAGGCTTTCGAAGAATTTCGCGGTCCCGGCGGGGGTGAAAACGACCAATTTCAGCCCGGCATGGGCGAGAAAAAGCACTCCCAGCGTGACCCGCAGCAGCAGCGCGCCATAGTCCTTGTTATGAGGCATACCTATCTCCCGCTTGCCGGCCGATCCGGCGCATGCTGCACAGATGGGATGTTCGCCGCCGCAGCGCACGCGCCTATGGTCGCAGCATCATGCTGCGAAAACGCATGGAGGATGGCATGGCCGAAACCGCGCTGGACTGGGACGATTTGCGCTCCTTCCTCGCCATCGCCCGCCACGGCACGCAGTCGGCGGCGGCGCGGGCGCTGGGGGTGCGGCAGACCACGATGGGGCGGCGGCTGGCCGGGTTGCAGGAACGCGCCGGCGCGCTGCTGTTGCAGAAAACTCCCGGCGGCTACGTTCCCACCGCAGCCGGCGAAGCGATCCTTGGCAATGTGGAACGCATCGAAAGCGAGGCGCTGGCGATCGCCCGCAGCATCACCGGGCGCGACATCCGGCTGGAAGGCACGGTGCGTGTCACCACCATCGAGACGCTGGCGGTGGAGGTGCTGCTGCCCGCCCTGCCCGCTTTCCAGGCGCAGCATCCCGGCATCGCGCTGGAGATCGTCGCCGACCAGCGCAGCCTGAGCCTGACGCAGCGGGAGGCGGATATCGCCATCCGCCTGGCTCGCCTGCCGCAACAGGACCTGGCGGTGCGGCGGATCGGCGAACTGGCCAGCGCCGTGTATGCCGCGCCGGACTATCTGGACCGCCACGGCATGCCGGATTTCGCCGCCGGGGCCGCCGGGCATACGCTGGTGCTGCCGGGGGTGGAGATGCAGGGCCTGCCGGAGGTCGCCTGGTTCACCGCCCTCACCGCCGCCGCCCGCCCGGCGCTGCGCAGCAACGCCCGTTATATCCAGCGCGCGGCGGCGGTGCGCGGGCTGGGGCTGGCCTGCCTCAGCCGCTACCTGGGCGACGGCACCGGGCTGGTGCGGGTGCCCACGCCGACACCGGGACCGCGGCGGGAAGTGTGGCTGGCGGTGCACAACGACATCCGCCACACGCCGCGCATCCGTGTGGTCGGCGAATTCCTGGCCGCGACCATCCGGGCGCATGCGGGGATGCTGGCGCCGCCGGAGTAGGAAGCGGCGCGGGCATGCGCTCAGTCGCGGCGGATCTGGAAGCCGGTCTTGTTCTGGCTGAAGCCGGCATCGCGGTAGAAGCGCAGCGTGCTTTCCTGCTTGGAGCCGGTCAGCAGCATCACCTTGTAGCATCCGGCCGCCCAGGCCGCGGCGATGGCCGCCTGCAACACCGCATGGCCGAGGCCACGCCTTCGATGGGCGGCATCGGTGACGACGTTCTCGATCAACGCATAGGGCCGGGCGCCGCTGGTCAGGTTGGGAACCAGGACCAGGGTGCAGGTGGCGGCCACCACGCCGGCATCCTCTGCCACATAGACGGTCAGCCCCTCCCGCGCCTTCATCGCCGCCCAGGCGGCGGCGACGGCCGGCTCCGAGGGCATCACCGCCTCGGGCTTGAATTGCAGGTAGAGGCGCAGGAGGACGGGAAGGTCGGCGTCTTGGGCGGGGCGAACGAACATGGGCGGGACTCGGAGGGGAAGCGGAACTCCAATCTGGACGGAATGCAGGAATTTTGCACCAGGCGCTCCCGCGCTCCGCCACACCCAACGAATAAAAGTTTTTTGGTTCTTTTTTCCAAAAAAGAACCGCTTCCTTTCCTATTCTTTCACCGCCCCGGTCAAGCTCGACACGTAATACTCCACGAAGAACATGTAGAAGATCGCCACCGGCAGCGAGCCCAGCAGGGCGCCGGCCATGAGGGAGCCCCATTGGTAGACGTCGCCCTGCACCAGTTCGGTGAGGATGGCGACGGGCACGGTTTTCTTCTCGGTGGAGGAGATGAAGGCCAGGGCGTAGATGAATTCGTTCCAGGACAGGGTGAAGGCGAAGATTCCGGCCGAGATCAGGCCCGGGACGGCCAGTGGCAGGGTGATGCGGCGCAGGATTTGCAGCCGGGAAGCACCGTCGATAAGGGCGCATTCCTCCAATTCGTAGGGGATCGACTTGAAGTAGCCGATCAGCAGCCAGGTGCAGAACGGCACCAGGAAGGTGGGGTAGGTGAGCACCAGGGCGAAGGGCGTGTCGTAAAGGCCGAGCTGGAACACCACCTGGGCCAGCGGGATGAACAGGATGGAGGGCGGCACCAGGTAGGCGGCGTAGATGGCCAAGCCGACATAGTCCGAACCACGGAAGCGCAGGCGCTGGATGGCGTAGGCGGCGAGCACGCTGGCGAACAGCGAGAGGAAGGTGGAGCCGAAGGCGATGCCCATGGTGGTAGCCAGCCAGTGGAGGTAATCGGTCTCGAACAGCAGCTTGCGGATGTTGTCCAGCGTTGGCGCGCTGATCCAGAAGGGGTTGTTGTCCTTGTAGTTCAGCAGCTCCGAGTTGGGTTTGAAGGCGGTGATGGCCATCCAGTAGAACGGAAACAGCAGCACGATCAGGAAGCAGACCAGCGGCACGTAGATGGTAACGATGCGCCGCGCCCGGCTGTCCCAGGAGAGGAGTTGCGGGCCCTCGGACTCGGTGACGGCGGCGGGGTCGATGGTGGTGTCAGTCATTGTCGGACCCCTGCTGCCACTTGCGCCGCGAGAGGGCGAAGTAGCTGAACAGCGTTGCGAAGATCAGGAACGGGATCATCGCCACCGCGATCGCCGAGCCTTCGCCGAGCTGCGCGCCGGGGATGGCGCGCTGGAAGGCCAGCGTTGCCATGAGGTGGGTGGAGTTGATCGGCCCGCCGCGGGTGATGGCGTAGACGAGCTGGAAGTCGGTGAAGGTGAACAACACCGAGAAGGTCATGACGATCGCCAGGATCGGCATGAGCAAGGGCGAGGTGATGTAGCGGAATTTCTGCCAGCCGGTGGCGCCGTCGAGCAAGGCGGCCTCATAGAGCGAGGGGGAGATGGTTTGCAGCCCGGCCAGCAGGGTGATGGCTACGAAGGGAATGCCGCGCCAGACATTCGCCGCGATCAGCGACCAACGAGCGGCCCAGGGGGTGCCGAGGAAATCCACATAGGTGTCGCGCCAGTGCAGCACGTTCACCAGCACGTAGGAGATGATGGAGAATTGCGGGTCGTAGATCCACCAGAACGCGATGGCGCTCAGCACCGTCGGCACGATGTAGGGCAGCAGGATGATGGCGCGCAGCACGGATTTGAACGGGATGTGTTCGTTCAACAGCAGGGCGAGCCACAGGCCGAGGGCGAATTTTATGACGGTGGCCACCGCCGTGTAGAACATGGTGTTCCAGACGGCGGTGATGAACACACGGTCGGTGATGAGGTACTGGAAGTTCTCCAGCCCGATCCAGTGGCCGTTGCGGCCGATCTGGGTGTCGGTGAAGGCGAGCCAGATGCCCAGGCCGAGCGGGTAGGTGAGGAAGGCCAGCAGCAGCCCGGCGGCCGGAAACAGGCAGATACAGATCAGGAATATCCGGTTGTCGAACAGGCGGGCCAGCCAGCTTGGCCTCGCGCGTGACGGAGCCCAGGTTGATGCGTCCATCGTCTGCCTTCCGCCATCGTTGGCTCGCGGGGTGCGTATGGCGCCCCCCTCCCGCGGGAGGGGGGCGGTGGGCGTGCCGGGTCAGCTCCGGCGGTAGATGCGGGTGAGCCGCCGCTCGGCTTCCTTGGCGGCGTCCTCGGGAGTGTTCTGGCCGGCGCAGACGCTGGCGAGCATCTGCACCAGCACGTATTCGGCCGAAACACTGGCCGCGGCGGCGCCGATGGGGCCCTTGTAGCCGTCCCAGTAGGTCATTTTCTGGGCGTCGCGGTAGGCGATGATCTTCGGGTCCTGCTTCCAGCAATCGCTCTGGTCGAAGGCGAGCAGCGGGTGGGCCCAGTAGCCGAGGCATTGGGTGAGCCACACGTCGTATTGCGGCGCTTCCATCATGAAGCGGAGGTATTCCTTCGCCGCGTTGGGGTATTTGGTGTGCTTGAACACCATGGCGTTGAGCGTGTTGGCCGATTCCGGCGCGCGGCCGTCAATGGCGCCGGGCATGCGCGAATGCTCGATATCGTCGGCGATGTGCTTGGTCTTGGGGTCGTTCTTGGCCGCGAAATAGATCGAGACGCCGTTCTGCGTCAGGCTGATCTCCTCGGCGATGAACGCCTTGTTGTTGGAGGGGTCGAGCCAAGAGAGCGTGCCGGGGATGAAGGTCTTGTACAGCTCGGCGCCGTATTTCAGCGCGGCGATGGTTTCCTTGCTGTTGATGATGACCTTGTTCTGCTCGTCCACCGCGGCGGCGCCATGCGCCCACAGCAGCCAGGTGGCGGTGCCGTTGCCGTCGCCCACGGCGTTGCCGAGCGCGAAGCCGGGCGGGTGGCCGGCCGCCTTCAGCTTGCGGCAAAGGTCGAGAAACTTGGTGAGGTCGTCGGGCATGGTGGCGTAGCCGGCGGCGTTCACCCAGGACTTGCGGTAGACCATGGCGCCACCGCCGCAACCCATGGGGATGGAAACCCAGTTCTCGGTGCCGAACTTCTTGCCGTAGATTTGCGGCAGCGGTCCCCAGCCGCCGTATTTCTTGCCGAGGTAGGTGGCAAGCTCGGTCATATCCAGGATCTTGTCGGTGTACAGATGCGGGTCGTTGGCCCAACCGGCCACCACGTCCGGCCCGGCGCCGGTGCGCGCGGCCACGGCTACCTGGGCGCGGATATCCTCCCAGCCGACGAAGTCGGTACGCACGGCGACGCCGGTTTCCTTCTGGAACTTCGCGGTGTTCTCGTTCCAGACGGTTTCGTCGGGGTCGACGAATTTGGTGGGGCGGATCACCCGCAGCGTGGCGCCGGCCTCGATGGGCTGTTTCAGCGGCGCCACGTCAGCGATGGGGATCGCCGCCTGCGCCGGCCGGCTGCCCAGCATGCCTCCGACCGCGACGGCGCCGATGCCGCCGGCGCCGATCTTGAACGCATCACGACGTGTAAAATGGTCCATTGTTCTTGCTTCCTCCCGTTTGCGCGGCCAAACCGCCGCGCGTGACAGCCAAAACGCCATCCCAGGCCAGCCGCTCGCGAACGGTCAGTTCAACCGCGCGCCAGACGCCTCGTCGAACAGATGCACCACCGCCGGGTCGGGGGAAATCCGCAGTTCCTGACCCGGCCGTTCGGTGATGCGCTCGCGGAACGCACAGATCATCCTGGTCTCGCCGAGCATCCGCGCATCGCTCAGCGTGCAGATGACCTGCGTCTCCGAGCCGGTCGGCTCCACCACCTGCACGGTGGCGGCGATGCCTTGGCCATCCAGCCGCCAATGCTCCGGGCGAATGCCGTAGACCACCGGCCGGCCGGCCATGGCGGCGCCACGCAGGCCCGGCGGCAGCGGCAGGGCGACGGCGCCGCTGCGGAACACCTCGCCCTCCACCTGGCCGCGGACGAAATTCATCGCCGGCGAGCCGATGAAGCCGGCGACGAACAGGTTCACCGGGCGGTCGTACAGCTCCAGCGGGGCGCCGAACTGCTCCACGTTGCCGCCGTTCATCACCACGATCTTGTCGGCCATGGTCATGGCCTCGATCTGGTCGTGCGTCACGTAGACGGTGGTGGTGCCCAGGCGCTGGTGCAGGTCCTTGATCTCGGCGCGCATCTGCACGCGCAGCTTGGCGTCCAGGTTGGAGAGCGGCTCGTCGAACAGGAACACCTGCGGGTCGCGCACGATGGCGCGGCCCATCGCCACGCGCTGGCGCTGGCCGCCCGAGAGTTGTCGCGGGTAGCGCGCCAGGTAGGGCGCCAGGCCCAGGATGTCGGCCGCGCGGCCGACCTTCGCCTCGATCACCTCTTTCGGCGCCTTGGCCAGCATCAGCGAGAACGCCATGTTCTCGCGCACCGTCATGTGCGGGTAGAGCGCATAGTTCTGGAACACCATGGCGATGTCGCGCTCTTTGGGTGCCACGTTGTTCACCACCCGCTCGCCGATGGCGATGGCGCCGCGGGTGATGTTCTCCAGCCCCGCGATCATCCGCAACAGCGTGGATTTGCCGCAGCCGGAGGGGCCGACCAGGATGACGAACTCGCCATCCGCCACATCGACGCTCACCCCATGCAGCACCTCGGTGCTGCCGAACGCCTTGCGCACGTCGCGGATCGAGACTGTGGCCATGGGCCTGCCTTGCCTTCCTTGGACGCCTGCGGGTCTGTCGCCCGCCATCGTTGCGCCCAGGATAGGGTCGATCGTGCCGCTTGCCAACCGATCAATGGCGCGGCCGGCGGACGGCCGGCCCGCACGCGCTCAGTAGGCCAGGAACATTCGCTCGATCTCGGCCGGATCGCTGGTGCGCGTCAGCGCCAGTGCCAGCAGCAGCCGCGCCTTTTGCGGGTTGAGGTTGTCGGTGATCAGGAACCCCGCCTCGCGCAGCCGCTTGCCCTTGAAGGTGCGGCCGCTGCCGGCGCGGGTGCACTGCATCACCACCACGCCGTCGCGCACCGCCTGCTCCAGCACCGGGAAATCCCCCGGCCCGGCGAAGCCCGGCGCGAAGCCGGCTGAGATGATGCCCTTCGCCCCGGCGGCCACGAACGCCCGCGCGGCGGTGCCGTCCGAGCCGGTATAGGAGTACGCGATGTCCACCCGCGGCAGCGCGTCCAACGTGCGGATGTCGAACTCGGTGTCCGGCGCGGTGGCGCGCAGCGGGCGGCGATAGAAGGCGATGGCGTCGCCGTCGGCATGGCCCAGCGCGCCGAAATCGGGGGTGCGGAAGGTCTGCAACCGCAGCGTCGAGGTCTTTGTCACCTCGCGCGCGGCATGGATCTCGTCGTTCAGCAGCGTCAGCACGCCCATGCCGCGCGCCTGCGGGCTGGCGGCGGTGCGCACCGCGTTCAGCAGATTCATGTTGGCATCCGTGGACAGCGCACTGGCCGGCCGCTGCGAGCCCACCACCACCACGGGAATGGAGATTTTCAGCGTCAGGTTGAGGAAATACGCGGTTTCCTCCAGGCTCGCGGTGCCGTGGCCGATGACGATGCCGGCCAGGTCCTGGTGCTCGGCCACCAGCCGGTCGCACAGCAGCACCAGGGCCTTCCAGTCGCCGAAATACACGTTGGGGCTTGGCACCGCCGAAAAGCGCACCGGCAGCACCCGGGCCACCATCGCCAGTTCCGGCGTGCGGGCGACGATCTCGTCGGCCTGCAGCATCACGCCGTTGGCGCCGTAATCCTGCAATTCCAGCGGGGTCGCGCCGATCGAGGCGATGGTGCCGCCGGTGCCGATGAAGGCCACCTTTGGCAGCGAAGCGGGGGAGGATGTCATGCACAGCCTTTCGTTGTTGTGCCGCCGCCCTCCCCGGAGCCGCTGGAGGCTCCTCGCGGAGCCCCCGTCGTTGCGGCTTACTTTACCCGGATGAAGCGATACGGGAAGTAGTTGTCGGCCGGCTGCGCCACCGACACGTTCGCCTTGGTGGCCCACACGATCACCTGCTGGTGCAGCGGGATATAGGCCACGTCGTCCTGGATGATCTTGGTCGCGTCGTCGATCAGCCCCTGGCGCTTGGCCTGGTCGGTCTCCACGCCGATCTGCTCGATCAGCGCATCCATCTTCGGGTTGGAATAGCCGCCGTCGTTCAGCTCGCCGCGCGAGCCGTTGCGCGAACCCACCAGCGCATACAGCACATTGTGCGCGTCATAGGTCGAGGGCGTCCAGCCCAGCATGTAGAAGCTGGTGTTGAAGTTCGGCGAGCCGATCATGCCGAAATGCTTGCTCTTGGTCTGCGCGTTCAGGTCGATCTTCACGCCGATGCGCGCCAGCATCGGCACGATCGCCGTGCAGATCGCCTCGTCGTTCACATAGCGGTCGTTCGGGCAGTCCAGCGTCAGGCGGAAGCCGTTCGGGTAGCCGGCCTCGGCCAGCAGCTTCTTGGCCTCCGCCACGTTCACCTTCGGATGGGTGTCCAGCTTGGCGTTGTAGCCGTTCACGCCCGGGCCCCACATCTCCCAGGTCTCGTGCGCCTGGCCGCGCATGATGCGCTTGGCGATCGCGTCCTCGTCGATGCCCAGCGCCAGCGCGCGGCGCACTCGCACGTCCTTCAGCGGGTTCTTGCCCTTCACGTCGGACTTCAGCAGCTGGTCGCGCGACTGGTCCATGCCCAGGAAGATGGTGCGCAGTTCCGGCGCCTGCAGCACCTTGATGTTGGGCGTGTGCTCAAGGCGCGGAATGTCCTGCGGCGGCACGGTGTAGATCATGTCCATCTCGCCCGACAGCAGGGCGGCGACGCGGGTGGCGGCCGAGCTGATGACGTCCAGTTCCACCTTGTCCACCAGCTTGGAGGAATCGTCCCACCAGCCCGGGTTCTTCTCCACCACCGTGCGCCGGTCCGGCTCGCGCAGCACCAGCTTGTACGGCCCGGTGCCCATGGCGTTGCGGACGGCGAAGTTCTCGTCCTTGGAGGCGTCGATCAGCACCGGCACGGTGGCGTTGTGCGCCTCGCACCAGGCCTTGGACATGATGGCGAAGTTGGTCAGTTCCTGCAGCAGGATCGGGTCCGCCACCTTGGTCTCGATGTCGATCGTCAGGTCATCGACCTTGCGGATCTCCTTGATCGCTCCCATCGGCGCGCGCATCTGCGAGCTCGGCGCCGTGATGCGCTGCAGCGAGAACACCACGTCGTCGGCGGTGAAGGCGGTGCCGTCCTGCCACTTCACGCCCGGGCGCAGCTTGAAGCGCCACACGGTAGGGCTGGTCTGCTGCCAGGCCGTCGCCAGCGCCGGCTCGATCGACAGGTCGCGCGCGCGGCGCACCAGCGGCTCGTAGATGTTGGCGAGGAACGAAAGCTGGACCGTCTCCTGGCGGGTATACGGGTCCATCGCGCCGACATCGCCGTCATTGGCCCATTTGAATTCGCTGGCATGGGCCGAACCTTGCAACAGGGCCGCAGCAAGCACGGCGCCCGCCAAGGTGAAAGTGCGAGACATAGTGGTGATTCCTTTTATCGACATGGTCAGCGGGGGGAGGTTAGCCGAGAACCGCGCGACCGCAAGATACGCAGGCAGGCTCGCGCCGGTTGATACGCCCGCTTACCATCAAGCCGTCAACGGCTGGTAAGCGCCCCATGCCCGCGCGGCGGCGGACATGGGGATTTTCGTGGCCGGGCCGGCGCGCCGGATCAGCGGCGCCACCAGCCCTTCTTCGGGGCGGCGCCCGGCAGCACGTCCTGGCCGACCACCAGCGGCTTGACCACCACCGGCTCCGGCTCGGCCGCCGCAGGTTCGGCCATCATCGGCTCGGCCATCATCGGCTCGGCCGTCACAGGCTCGGCCGTCACTGGCTCGGCCACGGGGGGCGCAACCGCGGCAGGCGCGACAATCTCGGCCGCCAGAGTCTCGACGACCGGTGTCTCCACGACCGGAGCCGGGGCAGCGGCGGCGGGTGCCTCCGCCGCGGAAGCCTCGGCAGCTTCCGCCGCAGCGGCGGCCGCGGCCTTGGCGGCGCGCGCGGCGAGCGTGCGCGCCGACGGCGCCCTGGTCGCCGCCGCCTTGGCGGCCTTGGACCCGGTTGCCGGGGCTGGCGGCTTGGCAAGGCGCGTGGCGGGGCGCGGGGCCGGCGCCGCCGCCTGCTCCTCGGCACGTTCCATCAGGTCGAAGATGTCCAGCGTCGGGCTGGCGAACGGGTTGGCGGGCGTCGGGCCGGTATAGACCGGCATCGGCGCAGGCACCGGCACCGGCGTTGGCGCAGGTGCCGCCACCGGCTCCAGTTCCAGTTCCACCGGCGCCTCGCCGGCTGCTTCCTCGCCACCCTCGCGACGCCGGCGACGACCGCCGCGCCGGCCCCGTCGGCGGGCACGCGGCTGGCCGTTCTCGTCCAGCTCCTCGGTCTCCGGCGCCACCTGCACGGCGGCTTCGGCTTCCGCTTCGGCGACAGCAGGCATGCCCGCCTCGGTCACAGTCGGCTCGCCCTGCGCCGGCCCAGCCTGCACCGGCTCGGCAACACCGGCCTCGGCGGCGCCAATCTCGGCGGCGGCAGCCACCGGCATCGCCTCGCCGGCCTCGTCCTCGTCTTCCCCAGCCTCGCCGGCTTCAGCCTCACCGACCGGCAGCTCGGCCGCACCATCCTCGCGGCGGCCACCCCGGCGGCGACGGCGGCGGCGGCGGCGTTGCGCCTCGTCGCCAGTGGCGGGCGCGACGGCGGCCGGTGCCGCGGCCGGGCGGCGCCCGGCGGCAGGCGCCATCTCGCTGGCCATCTCCGCCGCGGCCATCGGCTCATCGGCCTCGTCGGGCACCTCGTCGGCCTCCTCCTCGGGGGCCTCCAGCATCGGCGCGACGGGGGCCACCGGCACATGCACCGGGCGCTCCGATTCCGGGATCGGCGGCTTCAGCCGGTCGATCCGCACATTCGGCGCCACCAACGAGTCGTCGCCGGTGAAATGCACCCGCATGGCGTAGCGGTCCTCGATCTCGGCCAGGCCGTCGCGCTTGTTGTTCAGCAGGTACATCGCCACCGCGTTGGCCACATGCACCATGATGAGGCTGGCGCGCGCCTTGGCGCCCTCCTCCTCGATGGCGCGCAGCACATGGATGGCGCTGCTCTCCACGCTGCGGGTCAGGCCCAGCCCCTGGCAATGCGGGCAGGTGACGAAGCTGGTCTCGGTCAGGCTGGGGCGCAGCCGCTGGCGGCTCATCTCCAGCAGGCCGAAATGGCTGATATGGCCCACCTGGATGCGCGCCCGGTCGTTCTTCAGCGCGTCTTTCAGACGGCGCTCGACCATGGCGTTGTGCTTCTTGGCGTCCATGTCGATGAAATCGATCACGATCAGCCCGGCCAGGTCGCGCAGCCGCAACTGGCGCGCCACCTCGTCGGCGGCCTCCAGGTTGGTGCGCAGCGCCGTCTCCTCGATGCCGCGCTCGCGCGTGGACCGGCCAGAGTTCACGTCGATCGCCACCAGCGCCTCGGCCTGGTTGATCACCAGGTAGCCGCCGGACTTCAGCTGCACGGTCGGGCTCAGCATGGCGTCAAGCTGAGCGTCCACCTGGTGCTTCACGAACAGCGGCATGCCGCCCTGCTCGCGCGGGCGCCACAGCTGCACCTTCTTGGCGTGGCTCGGCATCAGCATGCGCATGAAGTCGTGCGCCGCCCGCCAACCCGCCTCGCCGTCCACCTGGATCTCGTCCACATCGCGCGAATACACGTCGCGGATGGCGCGCTTGATCAGGTTGGCTTCCTCGTAGATCAGCGCCGGCGCCATGGAGCGCAGCGTGTGCTCGCGGATGTCGTCCCACAGCCGCATCAGGTATTCGCAGTCGCGCTTGATCTCGGGCTTCGGCCGGTTGGCACCGGCGGTGCGCACGATCAGGCCCATGCCCTGCGGGATTTCCAGCTCGGCGGTGATCTCCTTCAGGCGGCGGCGGTCGGCCGCCGAGGTGATCTTGCGCGAGATGCCGCCGCCGCGCGGCGAATTGGGCATCAGCACGCAGAAGCGGCCGGCCAGCGAGATATAGGTGGTCAGCGCCGCGCCCTTGGTGCCGCGCTCCTCCTTGACCACCTGGATCAGCATGATCTGGCGGCGGCGGATCACCTCCTGGATGCGGTAGTTGCGCAGGAAGCGGGCGGCGCGGCGCTGGCGGGCCTCGTCGGCGCCGTTGCCCTCGAAGGTGTCGCTCTCGCCGCCCATCACCTCGGGCGGCGGCGCGTCGGCGCGCGGGGCGTCCAGGTCGGAGCCCTCGTCCGGCTCGGCCTCGCCCTCGATGGTCGGCGCCTCGCCGGCCTCGGCCGCCAGTTCGCCGAAGGTCACCTCGCCGAAGGTCGTCTCGCCCGGCTCGCCGTCTCCCTGCCCGCCGTCTCCCTGCCCGCCATCACCCTGCCCGACATCACCCTGCCCGACATCCTCGGCCACCGCCTCGGGGGCGGCGATGCGGGCCGGCATGGCGCGCGACGGCGCGATGCCCACCTCGGCATCGGCGGCCTCCTCCTCGGCGCGGGCCTCCTCGGCCTGCATGGCCAGCAGGCGCTGCCGGTCGGCCACCGGGATCTGGTAGTAGTCGGGATGGATCTCGCCGAACGCCAGGAAGCCGTGCCGGCCACCGCCGTATTCCACGAAGGCCGCCTGGAGCGACGGCTCCACGCGAACCACCTTGGCGAGGTAGATGTTGCCTTTGAGCTGCTTCTTGGTAGAGGTCTCGACGTCGAAATCTTCGAGCCGGTTACCGTCCAGCACCACCACGCGGGTTTCTTCCGCGTGTGTGGAATCGATCAGCATGCGCTTGGTCATTCAGTCCTGAACTCCGATGCGCCGACAGCCCGCGCGCCATCCAGGCGCGGCGGGGGCGGCAGGAAAGGCTTGCATGGAGAGGCGGCTGACCCGGCGGCAGAGGAAACAGGGAAGTCGGCGCGACCCGCGGCGGCCATGCGCGCACCACAGCCGTCCGCGGACGGCTCCGCATCCCGCGGCAGACATGCGGTGATACGGATGGGGTGGGCAGCGCGGCTGGCGTCATCGGGCCCTGTGATCTGCGGTCGGGCGCGCCTCGCGATGGAAGCGCCGCCCCGGTTGAACTCGGTGCCGGCCGCGGTCCTGCGGTCCCCGCCGCCATGCCGCGCGGTCGCACGTATGCGGCCAGAGCGTGGACACGGCCTGCCGGCGCGCGGGTTTCGGGTGCGCAGCCAGCATTCGGCGCGGGCGGCGATGCGCAGGCGACGGTGGGCAAGCCGGGTTTCCGACAGCTTGCGCTGCCCTCCGCGCCCGGGTGGCGCGGCCGATCCGGTTCGTCTCGTCCGTCGGATTCCGGCGAAGGCGTCGCGATCTGCGCCACCTCCGGCGCATCACCGAAGCGGGCCTGACCATGCCGCAAACCCGCCCCCACCGCAAGGACCGCCTTTGCCGCAGCGCGACAAATAGACCCCGGACCCGACATGAATCGACTTTCATCAACGCAAACCGTGCGATCGTGAATGTCTTGTGTTAGCTTCGCCCACCGCATGCTTGCCTGGGAGAGTTATCAAATGTTGACCCGACGCGTGCTGTTGGGCGCCGGTGTCGCGGTGAGCTTCCTGCTCCCCGACCGTGCCGCGCTGTCCGCCCCGCGCTCCACTGCCCACCGCCCCGTCGCCCGCGCCCCCAAGCCGCTGGTCATGCTCGACCCCGGCCATGGCGGCAAGGACCCCGGCGCGATCGGCGTCTCCGGCACCTACGAGAAGCACATCGCCCTGGCCACCGCGCAGGAGTTGCGCCGCATGCTGGCCCTGGCCGGCCGCTACCGGGTGGAGCTCACCCGCACGCGCGACATCTTCATCCCGCTGCAGGAGCGTGTGGCGATCGCCCAGCGCAAGGGCGCTTCCCTGTTCGTCTCCATGCACGCCGACGCCCTGTCCGACCACAGCGTGCGCGGCGCCAGCGTCTACACTTTGTCCGACACCGCCTCGGACTCCCAGACCGCCGCCCTGGCGCAGCGCGAGAACGCCGCCGACCGCTTCGGCGGCCCGCAATTCCGCAACACCTCGCCCGAGGTCGCCCGCATCCTGGCCAGCCTGGTCCGCCAGGAAACCCGGATCGGCTCGGCCCGCATGGCGCATGGCGTGGTCGGCGCGCTGCGCGGGGATGTGCCGCTGCTGGCCAACCCCGCCCGCCACGCCGGCTTCGTGGTGCTGAAGGCCGCCGACATCCCCAGCGTGCTGGTGGAGATGGGCTTCATGTCCAACAAGGCCGACGAGGCGGCACTGCGCCGGCCCGCCCACCGCATGAAGGTCGCGGCAGCCATGAAACAGGCGGTGGACGCCTATTTCCGCCACGCTTGACCCCCATATCGGTGCGGCAGGGCGCTTCGACAGCCCGTCCATTTGGTGTATCTGACCGCCCATGAACGAACCCACACCCCCCGGCACGCTGACTGCGGGCGAGCGTCTGGCGCCCTCCGGCCGGGACCGTGCCGCCCCCCGATCCGCCGAGCGCCCGCCCCGCCGCGGCGGCCGCCCGCCGAAGCCGCCGCGCCGCCGGACGGGCTGGTTCGGCCGGCTGATGGGGCTGCTCGGCGGGCTGTTCATGCTGGCCGTGCTCGGCGGCGGGCTGGTTGGTTATGTCGCATACCTGAAGTTCAGCGCCGGCCTGCCCGACTATGACAGCCTGCTAAACTACCAGCCCCGCATGATGAGCCGCGTCTACGCCGGGGACTCGCGTTTGCTGGCCGAATTGGCCACCGAACGGCGTATTTTCGTGCCTGCATCGGCGATTCCGGACATCGTAAAGCACGCTTTCATCTCCGCCGAGGACCAGAATTTCCTCACCCACCCCGGCGTGGACCCGATCGCCATCCTGCGCGCGGGCATCACCGACCTGATGCATTTCGGCCAGGGCCGCCGGCCGATCGGCGCCTCCACCATCACCCAGCAGGTGGCCAAGAACATGCTGCTGGACAATTCGGTGTCGATCGCCCGCAAGGTGCGCGAGGCGCTGCTGGCCATGCGCATCGAGCGCAGCCTGAGCAAGCAGCGCATCCTGGAACTGTACCTGAACGAGATCTACCTGGGCCTGCAAGCCTATGGTGTGGCCTCCGCGGCGCAGGCCTATTTCGACAAGCCGCTCGACCAGCTCACCCTGCCGGAGGCCGCCTTCCTGGCTGCCCTGCCGAAAGCGCCCAACAATTACAACCCCTTCCGCTTCCCCGAGGCGGCCCGCGCGCGGCGCAACTGGGTACTCGACCGCATGGCCGAGGACGGCGTGATCACCGCCGCCCAGGCCACCGCCGCCAAGGCCACCGCGATCGCGCCGGCGCCGTTCCACCGGCCCGACACGCTGCCCGGCGCCGATTATTTCGCCGAGGAGGTCCGCCGCGAGCTGATCGCCAAGTTCGGCGCCGACGAGACCACCCAGGGCGGGCTGATGGTGCACACCTCGCTCGACCCCACCTTGCAGGCCGCCGCCGACCGGGCGCTGCACGACGGGCTGATGAACTACGACCGCCGCATGGGCGGCTGGCGCGGCCCGGTGGCGCATATGGACGCCACGCCCGACCTGCGCACCGGCTGGGCCGCCGCCCTGGCCAAGCAGGCCCGCCCGCCCGGCATGCTGGCCACCTGGCAGCTTGCCGCGGTGCTGGAGGCCGGCGACGGCGAGGCGAAATTGGGCGTGCTGGAGCCGGGCGCCACCCCGGCCGACGCCCCCAAGCCGCGCGTGCTGCCGATGCTGATGTCCGACCTCGCCTGGGCGCGGCCGCTCACCAAGGACAAAACGCTGGGTCCGGCGCCGCGCCGCACCAGCGACGTGCTCAAGCCCGGCGACGTGGTGATGGCCGAGCTGCTCCCGGCCACGCCCGCCGCCGGCAAGGCCCCGGCGCGGCCGGCGCGGCTGACGCTGCGGCAGATCCCGAAGGTGCAGGGCGCGCTGGTCTCCATCGACGCCACCACCGGGCGCGTGCTGGCGCTGGCCGGCGGCTGGAGCTTCGAGATGAGCCAGTTCGACCGCGCCACCCAGGCGCTGCGCCAGCCCGGCTCCAGCTTCAAGCCGATGGTCTACCTGGCCGCCATGCAGGCCGGCATCTCACCCTCCCAGCGTTTCATGGACGCGCCGTTCGTGGTCAACCTGGGCGCCGCCGGCAAGTGGCGGCCGGGCAACTACGAGCAGACCTTCGGCGGCCCGACGCCGCTGCGCGTGGCGCTGGAGAAGTCGCTCAACCTGGTCACCATCCGGGTGGCCAACAAGGTCGGCATGGAGGCGGTGAAGCGCAACGCCGTCGCCTTCCATGTGGTGGACGACATGCCGCTGGTGCTGCCGGCCTCGCTGGGCGCCGTGGAGACCACCGTGCTGCGCCAGGCCGCCGCCTATGCCGCGCTGGCCGAGGGCGGGCGCGAGGTGCTGCCGACGCTGATCGACAGCGTGCAGGACCGCTATGGCAAGGTGCTGTGGCGTGCCCCCGCGATGTCCTGCCAGGGCTGCGACGACCCCACCCGGCTGCCGCAGCTGACCGACGAGCGCAAGCGCATCGCCGATGCCGACAGCGTGTTCCAGGTGGTGACCATGATGCAGGGGGTGATGACCCGCGGCACCGGGGCGCTGGTGGGCAAGGGCCTGGGCCGCGAACTGGCCGGCAAGACCGGCACCACCCAGGACTTCACCGACAACTGGTTCGTCGGCTTCTCGCCGGCCATCGCCACCGCGGTCTGGGTCGGCTTCGACAACCCGGCGACGCTGGGCCCCAACCAGGACGGCGCGCGCAACGCCGGGCCGATCTGGCACGAGTTCATGGCGACGGCGCTGAAGCACCAGCCGGACCTGAAGTTCATCCCGCCGCCCGGCGTCACGCTGGCGCAATGGGACAGCGGCAGCGGCATGGTCACCGACGCCTTCAAGCCCGGCGAGGTTCCCGGCGCATCCGAGGCGGTGGTGGGCGTGCCCGCCTCGGCCACCGACGCCGAGGGCGCCAGCACCGCCGCCCCGCACCCCGCCGCCGCCGGAGTCGACAGCGGGCTGGGCGGGCTCTATTAACGCCGCCCCCGCAACCGGAACCCCGCACCATGTCCGCCGAATCCGACGCCCTCAACGAGCAGATCAAGCAGTCCGTGGCGCTGCTGAGGAGGCATCTTTGACTGGGATGTCGCCCTCGCCCGCCTCGACGAACTGAACAACCGCGCCGAAGACCCCGCCCTGTGGAACGACGCCACGGCGGCCCAGGCGCTGATGCGCGAGCGCACCCGCATCGCCTCCCAGGTGGAAGGCGTGCAGATGCTGGAGCGCGAGGTCGGCGACACGCTTGAGCTGATCGGGATGGCCGAGGCCGAGGGCGACGCCGCCATGGTGGCCGACGGCATGGCCGCCCTGCGCACGCTGGCCGCCGAGGCCAAGCGCCGCGAGATCGAGAGCCTGCTGTCCGGCGAGGCCGACGGCAACGACTGCTACATGGAAATCAACGCCGGCGCCGGCGGCACCGAGGCGCAGGACTGGGCCGAGATGCTCATGCGCATGTACACGCGCTGGGCCGAATCGCACGGTTACAAGGTCCAGATGCTGGAAGCCAGCGAGGGCGAGCAGGCCGGCATCAAGTCCGTCACGCTGCAGATCACCGGCAGCAATGCCTATGGCTGGCTGAAGACCGAGGCCGGGGTGCACCGGCTGGTGCGCATCTCCCCCTTCGATTCCGCCGCCCGCCGGCAGACCAGCTTCGCCAGCGTCTGGGTCTATCCGGTGATCGACGACACTATCGAGATCGAGATCGACCCCTCTGACCTGAAGGTGGACACCTACCGCGCCTCCGGCGCCGGCGGCCAGCACGTCAACAAGACGGAAAGCGCCATCCGCATCACCCATATCCCCACCGGCATCGTGGTCGCCTGCCAGACCGATCGCAGCCAGCACCGCAACCGCGCCACCGCGATGGCGATGCTGAAGGCGCGGATGTACGAGGCGGAGTTGCAGAAGCGCGAAGCGGCCTCCAACGCCACCGAGGCGGCCAAGACCGATATCGGCTGGGGCCATCAGATCCGCAGCTACGTGCTGGCGCCCTACCAGCTGGTGAAGGATCTGCGCACCGGGCTGGAAAAGGGCAATCCGGACGCGGTGCTGGATGGCGGGCTGGACGACTTCATGGCCGCCTCGCTGGCCGCGCGTGTCGGCGCCACCCGCAGCCAGGCCAGCGCCCAGGCGCAGTAGATCAAGGGTCCGGCCTTCCTGCCTTCGATTCGCCACCGCACGTTGCGATACCGGCGATCATCGCCATCTCTGCCGCACCGGCCGTCGTTGACATGCGTCAACGCCGCCCTGCCGCCGGTGCGGTATGAGGCGCGGCGCGCGGCGAAGCGGGGTTGGCATGGACGATCAGCGCGAACAGGCGGTGGCGAGGGCGCGTGAGGCCCTTCCGGCCGGTCCGCGCCCGCCCGCCGCCGCGGCCACCGCGCCGCAATCGGCCGCGCCGAGCGCCCTCCCCGGCCGGCCGCGCCGGCGCACCCGGCTGTACCTGCTGCTCGCCCTGCTGGCAGTGGCCGCCGCCGGGGCCGCCTGGTGGGCCGCCGGCAAGCCGGCCGAGGTGGCGGTCATCAAGCCCTGGCGCGGCCCGGCGATCGAGGCGGTCTATGCCACCGGGCTGGTGGAGGCCACCGACACCGCGCGGGTGGGCACCACGGTGGCCGCGCGCATCGTCTCGCTGGCGGTGGACGAGGGCGCGCGGGTGCATGCCGGCGAGGTGCTGGCCCAGCTCGACGATGCCCAGGCCCGCCAGCGCCTGTCCGACGCGCAGGCCCGGCTGTCCCTGGCCGAGCAGGAACTGGCGCGCGACGCCTCGCTGGCCAGCCGGGGCGTCACCTCCATCCAGCAGCTTCAGCGCAGCGTGCAGGCGCGCGACACCGCCGAGGCGGCGGTGAACCTGGCCGCCCGCCAGCTCGACGAATACCGCATCACCGCGCCGCTGGACGGCATCGTGATGAAACGCCCGGTGGAGCCGGGCGAGACGCTGGCGACCAATGCCACACTGTTCGAGATCGCCTCGCTGGCGCATCTGCGGGTAGCCGCCGACGTGGACGAGCGCGACATCCCGCGCGTGCGCATGGGCGCCAAGGTGGCGATCCGCGCCGACGCCTTCCCCGACACGGCCTTCGCCGCCACCGTCACCGCCATCCGCGCCCAGGGCGAGACCACCACCCGCACCTTCCGGGTGGAGGCGGCGCTGCCGGCGGACACAAAGCTGATGATCGGCATGACGGTGGACGTGAACGTGGAGGTGGCCGAGCGCGACAACGCGCTGCTGGTGCCGGCGGCGGCGGTGCGCCACGACCCGCCGCGCGGCGGCCAGCCGGGCCCGGCCTATGTGCTCCGCCTGCAGGACGGCCGCGCGGTGCGCACGCCGGTGGAGACCGGGGCGACCGGCCAGGTGGCGGTGGAAATCCGTGGCGGGCTGGACGGCACGGCCACCATCCTGGCCGCCCCGCCCGACGGGCTGGCCGACGGCGCGCGGGTGCGGGCGCGCAAGGCGGCGCCGGCCGCGCCCCAGGCGCCCCAGGCACCATGATCCCGCTGCCGCTGTCCATCGCGCTGGCGCATCTGCGCAGCCGCAAGCGGCAGACGCTGGTTTCCGTGCTGGGGGTGATGCTGGGCGTGGGGGTGTTCATCTCGATCTCCGGGATGATGCAGGGCTTCCAGAGCTACTTCCTCAGCCAGATCGTCGAGACCAACCCGCATGTCGTGGTCACCGACGAGATCCGCCGCGCCGCGCCGCAGCCGATGCAGTTGCTGCATCCGGCCGCCGCGGTGCAGATCAGCCGCATCCTGCCGCGCGACCCGGTGCGCGGCATCGTCGGCGCTGGCGCCATGCTGGACGCGCTGGCGGCGATGCCGGGGCTGTCGGCGGCACCGACGCTGCGCGGCCAGATGATCCTGCGCCGCGCCGGGCGGGACTACGCGGTGACGGCGCTGGGGGTGGACCCGGTGCGCGAGCTGCGGGTGACCAGCCTGGAGCGCGACATGCGCCAGGGCAGCCTGGCGGCGCTGGGCACGCGGCCGGACGGGGTGGTGATCGGCTCGGGGCTGGCCGACAAGATGGGGGCGACGCTGGGCGACACGCTGGCGGTGGCCACCACCGCCGGGGGCGAATCGACGCTGCGGGTGGTGGGCATATTCCATACCGGGCTGGAGCAGCAGGACACCGGGCAGGTGTACGTGGCGCTGGCCCGCCAGCAATCCATGCAGGGCCGGCCGCGCGTGGTCAACGAGATACATGTCCGCCTGGACGACATCGGCCGCTCCATCCCGGTGGCGGCGATGATCGAGGGGCGCTGGGGCTTCAAGGCGGCGCCGTGGGAGGAGACCTATGCCCGCATCCTGTCGGTATTCGTGCTGCAGAACGCCATCATCTTCTCCACCACCGGCTCGATCCTGGTGGTGGCCGGGTTCGGCATCTTCAACATCATCTCCACCGTGGTGATGGAGAAGGCGCGCGACATCGCCATCATGCGCTCGGTGGGCATGCCGCGCGGCGGCGTGGTGGCGATATTCGTGATCGAGGGGCTGGTTGTGGGCGTGCTGGGCATGGTGGCGGGCTGGCTGCTGGGCTGGGGCATCGCCGCCGTGCTGCGCCAGGTGCCGTCGCCGGGGGCCAGCGACCCCAGCGAGAAGCTGCGGGTGGTGCTGTCCGGCTTCACCTTCGTGCTGGGCAGCGCCATCGCGCTGGCCTCCGCCGTGGGGGCGGCGTGGATTCCGGCCCGCAAGGCGGCGCGCACCGACCCGCTGGCGATCATCCGGGGGGCGACGTGACCATCGCCACGCTGGAGGGGCGCGGGCTGACGCGGGTGCTGCCGGGGCCGGTGCCGACCACGCTGGTGGCGGAGGTGGACACGGCCTTCCCGCCGGCCAGCTTCACCGCCATCACCGGGCCGTCCGGCTCCGGCAAGTCCTCGCTGCTGTACCTGCTCGGGCTGCTGGACCTGCCGACCGCCGGCGAGGTGCTGGTGGACGGGCAGCCGACCTCGGGGCTGGATGACGCGGCGCGCACGGCTACCAGGCTGGAGCGGTTCGGCTTCGTGTTCCAGTTCCATTTCCTGCTTCCCGAATTCAGCGTGCTGGACAACGTGATGCTGCCGATGCGCCAGCTCGGCCGGCTGCGGCCGGAGGCGATGCGGGCGCGGGCGATGGGGCTGCTGGACCAGCTCGATATGCCGGAAGTGGCGCATAAGCGGCCGGACGCGCTGTCGGGCGGGCAGCGGCAGCGCACGGCGGTGGCGCGCGCGCTGGCCAACGACCCGCAGATCCTGCTGGCCGACGAGCCGACCGGCTCGCTGGATACCCGCAACGCCGCCGCCGTGTTCGCCATCCTGCGCGCCCTGGCGCGCGAGGGGCGGACCGTGGTGGCGGTGACCCATGACGAGGCGCTGGCCGCCACCGCCGACCGGCGCATCCGCCTGGTGGATGGGCGGGTGGTGGGCGGCACGGCGGCGGGTTGATCCGGCTCCGATCACGTATTCTCGATCGCTTCTGGAATGATCCGGATGTCAGCGTCCTGTAAGGCGGATCGGCGATGGTGCTTGCGTCGCGCCGGCCACACATCCGGCCCGGATGCGGCAACGCCGAACCACACGACAAAGGACTGCACCAACATGAAGATCACCACGAAGCGCCTGCTCATGGCGACGACGATGGCCCTGGGCCTGGGGCTCGGCTTCGGGTCCGGCGGCATGCCGGCCTTTGGCACCGCCGCGCATGCGGAGCGGGGCGAGGCAGCCTCCGGCGGCGACCACGGCGGCGGCGGTGGCGGCGGCGGGGACCACGGCGGCGGCGATCATGGCGGCGGCGACCATGGGGCCGGCGGCTCCGCCGGTGGCAGCGGCGGGTCCGGCGGCGGCGGGTCTGGCAGCGGCGGCGGCGGGTCCGGCGGCGGCGGCGCGAGCGGCGGCGAGACC
>MKWE01000009.1:110668-133257 GCA_001899585.1 Rhodospirillales bacterium 70-18 | reverse complement strand
GCCGGCGGTGCGGCGACGGGCGGGGCGAGCGCCGCGGAACTGGCCGAACACGCCGCCACCACAGGCGGCGCGGCGAGCGGCGACCGGAACGCCACGGAACTCGCCGAGAAGGGCGCCGGTTCCGGCACGGCGGGCGGCATCGCGGCAGGCGGTACCGCGACCGGCGGCGGCGCCAGCGCCGACTACGACAGCAACGGCTGAACCTTGTGGCCGGCGGCCTGCGCCCTTACGGGAACAGGCCGCGCATCCGCTTGGCGTCGCGCACCTTCTCCACACCGATGGCCATGGCGGCGGTGCGGGTGGACACGCCGTCCTGGTGCGCGCGAGCCATCACCTGGGCGAAGCTGCGGTCCAGGATCTGGTTGAGACGATCGCGCACCTCCGCCTCGGTCCAGAAGAACTGCTGCAGATCCTGCACCCACTCGAAGTAGCTGACCACCACGCCGCCGGCGTTGCACAGGATGTCGGGGATGACGAAAATCTCCGGCCGCTGCTCCAGCACGCGGTCGGCATCCGGCGTGGTCGGGCCGTTGGCGCCCTCGGCCAGCACGCGGCATTGCAGGCGGGCGGCGAGGTCGGGGGTGATCACGCGCTCCATGGCCGCGGGCACCAGCACGTCGCAGCGCTGCGCCAGCAGTTCGGCGGGGTCGAACAGCGCCTCCGTCGAATAGCCGGCCAGTACGCCATGGGTGGCGGCGTGCTGCGCCAGGGCGGCGATGTCCAACCCCTTCGGGTCGAAATAGCAGGCGGTGTGGTCGCTGACGCCGAGCACCGTCATGCCCCGCTCCACGGCGGTGATGGCGGCGACCGAACCGACATTGCCGAAGCCCTGCACGATGGCGGTGGCGCCCGTGGGGGCGATGCCCTGCAAATGCAGCGCGCGCTCGGCCAGATGGATCACCCCGCGCCCGGTCGCCTCCCGCCGGCCCAGCGTGCCGCCAGTGGCGACCGGCTTGCCGGTGACGATCTCGGTGACGGTGCGGCCCTGGTACATGGAATAGGTGTCCATGAACCAGGCCATCACCTGCTCGTTGGTGCCCATGTCGGGGGCCATTACGTCGATATGCGGGCCGACGAAGGGGATCATCTCCTGCATGTAGCGGCGCGACAGCGCCTCCAGCTCGCGCAGCGACAGGGCGCGCGGATCGACCGTGATGCCGCCCTTGGCGCCGCCATAGGGCAGGCCGGCCAGCGCGCATTTCCAGCTCATCCACACCGCCAGCGCCGCCACCTCGCCGATATCCACGCTGAGCGCGAAGCGGGTGCCGCCCTTGGTGGGGCCGAGGGTGAGGTGGTGCTGCACCCGGTAGCCCTGGAACACCGCCGTGGTGCCGTCGTCGCGATGGATCGGGCAGGACACGGCGACAGCGCGCTTGGGGTAGAGCAGGCGGGGGCGCTCGTCGGCGGGGATGGCAAGGTGATCGGCGATCAGCTCGAATTGCTGGCGCGCCATGTCGAAGACCGGGCCGATGTAGATGCTCATGCGCGTTCCCCCGCCGCCGCCCGGTTCAGCGGGCCAGAGCGCCGCCATCCACCGGCAACTCGATGCCGGTGATGAAGTTGGCCTCATCCGAGGCCAAGAACAAGGCCGCATTGGCCACGTCCCAGGCGCTGCCCATCTTGCCGCGCAACGGCACCCGGGCATCGCGCTCGGCGGCGATCTCGGCGCGCGGGCGGTTGGCATGACGGGCGCGGGTGTCCACCGCCATCGGCGTGTCCATCAGCCCGGGCAGGATGGTGTTGGCGCGGATGCCGTGGGCGGCGTTGTGAATGGCCACCTGGCGGGTGAAGGCGATCATCGCCGCCTTGGTCGCCTTATAGGCCACGTACGGGTAGTTTTCATACGCCGCGACCGAGGAAATGGTCAGAATCACCCCCGATTTCTGCGCCTGCATCACCGGCAGCACATGCTTCACCGCCATGATGCAGCCGCGCAGGTTGATGGTGGAGATGGTGTCGAACGCCGCCTCCGTGAAGCTGTCCAGCGGCGAGTCGCCACCGCCGAGGCCCACGCCCACGTTGTAGTGCAGCACGTCGATGCGGCCCCAGCGGGCCATTGCGGCGGCGATGCAGGCTTGCATCGACGATTCGCTGGCCACGTCGCCCTGGAAGGCCAGGGTCTCGCCGCCGGCCAGCGCCCCGGTCTCCTCGGCCGAGGCCAAGTCGCGATCGACCAGCAGCACCCGCGCCCCCTCCTGCACGAAGCGGATGGCCGTGGCGCGGCCGTTGCCCATGCCCTCGCCGGGGCTCTGGCCGGCGCCGATGATGATGGCGATCTTGCCTTGCAGGCGCATGGCGCTTCCCCCGGCGGTTGTTGCCGGCAAGCTGAGCATCCGCACGGCGCCGGCGTCAACGTGGGGGCGGCGGCCTATTTCAGCGTCGCCAGGTAGGCGATCACATCCGCGCGCTGGGTGTCGTTCTTCAGACCGGCGAAGGTCATGGTGGTGCCGGGCACCACTTCGCGCGGCGCCTTGAGGTAGCGGTCGAGGGTCGCGGCGTCCCAGGTGAGGCCGGATGTCTTGTTGGCGTTGGTGTAGTGGAAGCCCTCCAGCGTGCCGGCGGGGCGGCCGACCACGCCGAACAGGCTGGGGCCGATGCCTTTCCGGCCGGCCACGGCGGCGTGGCAGACGGCGCAGTGGATCTTGAACTGCTTCGCCCCGGCCGAGGCATCCTGGGCGCTGGCCGGGCGCGCCGCGCCGAACGACACCGCCGCCATAAGCGCCAGGCCAGCCATTCTCACGCTGAGCATACGTGCATCCTCGCTTGGTGATTGATCCGATGCGACCGATCCGACCCGGCGGCCGTCACTTCGTGGGCTTGGCCGCGTCTCCCGCCGCCAGCGTCTCCGCCTCGATCTCCAGGTACACCCGGTAGGCGTTGCCGCGATTGCTCGCCGCGAAGGTGGGGATGTCCTTGTACGGCCCCCAGTCGGTCGCCTTGTAGGCCTCGTCGAACTCGGTCCATTGCGCCACCGCCTCGCCCATCGCCTTGCGCACGAAGCGGATATAGGCGTCGGTGAAGGCGATCGCCTCGGTGGCGCCGGTGGCGGGCTTGCCGTGGCCGGGGATGATGAAGCGCGGGTCCAGCGCCGCCACCTGCCGCAGCCCGGCCAGCCAGTTGCGGGTGTTCACCGCGGCGCTGGCCATGAACGGGATGCGGCCGTTCTGCACGATGTCGCCGGCGAACAGCACCCGCTCGGGCAGCACGAACATCATGAGGTCGCTCATGGAGTGCGCCGGGCCGGCGTAGACGAGCTGGAACTGGTGCGCGCCGAGGCGGATTTCGGCGGCTACGCGGAACACCACCTGCGGCAGCACGATGCGGGTGTCGGCGTTCACCCAGGGCGCCAGCGCTACCCGCCGCTGCTCCAGGCGCGGGCCGGCGGCCTCGTCGTCGGTGTTGCCGGCGGCCGTGTAGTCCAGCGCCTTCATCTGCGCCAGGATGGTCGCGTCGGTCTCGTCGCGGAACGCCTGCAGGCCGTAGATGTGGTCGGCATGGTAGTGGCTGAGCACCACATGCTTCACCGGCTTGCTGGTGAGGCCGCGGATCTTCTGCAGCAGCGCATTGCCCAGGCTGGGGGTGCCGAGCGTGTCGAACACCACCACGCCCTCATCGGTGATGACGAAGCCGGCGTTGGAGGTATGGCCCTCGTTGGCCGTACTCGGCACGCCGGGATGGCCGAGGGTGAAATAGATCGGCGCGCCCGGCACCTGCTGCACCTCGATATCGACGGGCAGCGGCGCATAGGCCTGCGCCCGGGCGGTGCCGGCCACCGCCAGCGGGGCGGCGGCGGCGCAGGCCAGCAGCCCGCGCCGGCCCAGCGACCCGCGCGGAACCAGCCATGGCGTGCCGGCGGGGTCGCCGCCGCAGCAATCCGGCCCGCCCCAGGCTTCCGGCGCCCAATCGGCGATCGGGCGCGGCCGTATCGGGGTCATCGCGCGTAGGCGAAGCCGGCCGAGGCCAGCTCCACCAGCGTCCCGACGGCGCCGGGGGTCAGCACGACCCCCGCGACCAGGTGGTTGCTGAGGTCGGCGCACAGCGCCGGGGCGCTCAGATGGTCGGGGTTCGCCCCGCTGGCGATCAGCCGCCCGGCCAGGTCCCAGACCGCGTTGTGGCAGGCGAGGAACACCACGCCGCGGCGTTGCAGGCCCACGATGCTGTTGGCGCTGGCCGAGAACGGCCCCTTGGGGTTCTCGTAGTCCGCCGGGTCCATGCCCGAGGCGGGCGTGGCCTGCGCGTAATAGTTGGTCACCACCCCGTGGCCGACCAGCTTCGCCAGGTCGTATTTCTCCCACATCGCCTCGTCGTACAGCGCCAACTGGGCGCTGCCGTGGGTGGCCGAGACGCACAGGAAATCCGGGTGGCGGAACGACCAGATCTGCGCGTTCATCGAGTTGCGCATCACGCTCAGCCAGGGGCCGTGCAGTTCGGTGTTGTCCCAGGCCTGCTTCGGGCCGCCGGCGTAGTGCAGCACCGCGTCCAGCGCCTCGGCGTCCCACTGGTCGCGGTTGTCCAGGATCATCGGCGCGGTCTTGAAGTCCCGCCGCCGGGGCAGCGCGGCCAGTTGCGTGGTGAGCGCGTCGAGCGTTTTCGCGCCCGCCGGCACCAGCGGCGCGGACGGGGAGGCATTGGCGGGGGAGGTCGCGGCGGCGCCGGCGAACCCGGCCACCGCCAGGGCGGTTCCGAAGCCCTTCAGGCTGAGTCGGCGAGGTATCATGCTGCGAGGCTCCATTGTTGCCGGCGCCTCACGGGCGCACGGTCGTATAGCCGTGTTCGGCCAGCGTCATGATCTGCGCCACCCCAGCCACCACCTTGCGGGCCTCGGGGAGCAGCGGATAGGGCTTGCCGGTCTGCCGCTCGATCGTCTCGACCGTGTTCATGCAGGCGTCGAAGCGGACGCCCTGCGCCACCAGGCTGCGGATGCGCTCGGCGTTGGGGTTGCCCGCGTGCAGCAGGTCGATGCCGGGGCCGAAGGCGACGATCTCGATCGCCAGCTTGTCCGGGCCGAACACCTTCAGGACGTTGAAGGCCACGTTCAGCACCAGGGTCTGCTTGCCGGGCGCGGCGTCGGATATCTGCAGGGCCAGCCGATGCTCGACGAAGGGGGACTCGTCCTGCAGGCCGGCCTTCGGCGCCGGTGCGGGCGTCTGCGCATGGGCCGGCGGTGCGGCCAGCAGCAGGGGTGCGAGCAGGAGGAGGCGCCCCGGCTTCATGCGGCGTAGCCCGGATTGCCATCGACGCCGTTCAGCTTCACGCCGGCCGGGCGGCGCGGCCGAACCTCGCCCTGCCCGCGCAGATAGGTCGCCACCACATCCCATACCGGGCGGCCGCCCTGCGGCAGGTTCACCGAGGCCCAGCCGGCCACGCGGTAGGTCTTGGCCGCGTCCAGCTTCGTGCCGTCGGTCAGCGTCAGTTCGGTGATCCGATTGCCCATGCTGCCGCCGGGGGTGCATGCGTAATCCAGCCCGCCCATGCGCACCATGTCGCCGCCCTGCTGCACATAGGGGTCGGGGTTGAACAGGTTGTCGCAGACATCTTCCATGATGGTCTTGATCGCCGCCCCGGTCATCTCCTGCACGTAGACATCCGGGTAGGTGATGGCGGTGTGGGCGTAGACGAGGTCCATGGTGATCGCCTCGCCCGGCAGCACGCTCGGCCCCCAGCGGAAGCCGGGGGACAGCGCGATCTGCGCGTTCAGCTCCTGCATCATCGCGTCGCAGAGCACCTGGTCCATCGTGCCGGCGACATTGCCGCGGCGGTAAAGCAGTTCACCGGCCGAGGCCAGCTTCTCGTCGAGTGCCGCCGCGTCCGGCTGACGCAGCGCCGCGACCTGCGCGGCCATCGCCGGGTCGGCCGGCAGCAGGTTGGAGAACACCGGCGCCAGCGTGTAGCGGATGCCGTTCACCCGGCCCTTGCCGACATCGAGGTCCACCACCCCGAGGAACTTGCCGTTGGAGCCGCCATTGGCCACCAGCGTCCGCCCGCCGGGGTTGGCCACCGTGATGGGCTGCGGCACGCCATCATGGGTGTGGCCGCCAAGGATGATGTCGATGCCGCGCACCCGGCTGGCGAGCTTGAGATCCACATCCATGCCGTTATGCGACAGCAGCACCACGGCGTCGGCCCGCTCGGCGCCGCGCAGCTTGTCCACCACCTTCTGCATCTCCGCCTCGCGGATGCCGAAGGTCCAGTCGGGCACGAAGCGGCGCGGGTGGGCGATGGGCTGGTAGGGGAAGCACTGGCCGATGACGGCGACACGGTGGCCGCCCACCTCGCGGATGATGTAGGGCTCGAACACCCGCCCGCTGTCCGGGTCCAGCGCCTCGGCGCCGTTGAAGGCGGCCTCGTCGGTCAGGAACACGTTCTGGGCGATGTAGGTGCCCTTGAACGCCTTAAGGTTGGCGCGGAACTTCTCCTCGCCGTAGGTCATCTCGAAATGCGAGGTCATGGCGTCGACGCCGAGCAGGTTGCTCAGCTGCACCATGCCCAGGCCCTGGGTCCTGTGCGCCGTCCAGGAGCCCTGCCAGCTGTCGCCGCCGTCCAGCAGCAGCGTGTTGGCCGGGCCGGCCTCCGCGCGCAGCCGGGCGATCAGCGTCGCCAGATGCGCGTAGCCGCCCATCTTGCCGTATCGGTGCGCCGCCTCCGCGAAATCCAGGTAGGTGAACGCATGCGCCTGGGCGGTGCCGGGCGCGATGCCGAAATGTTCGAGGAACGCGGCGCCGACCAGGTGAGGCGGCCGGCCCCGGGCCTCGCCCATGCCGATGTTTACGCTCGGCTCGCGGAAGTGAACCGGCACGGTCTGGCCGTGCGTGTCGGTCATATGCAGCAGGCGCACATTGCCGCTGCGGCCGATGTCGTAGATGTCGGCGTTCGCCTGGGCCCGCGAGGGGCGCGGCATCACGCCCGCCGCGGCACTCGCGCCGAGCAGTTTGAGGAGGTCGCGCCGGCTGGGCCGCATCATTCTGTCCTGTCTGGCTGTCCTGGCAAGTGTGCCTTGGTTCAGCGAACGACCGCGTCGCGCCAAGCGGTTTCCTGCTCGTGGGATTGCTCCACGGCGCGGTTGGCCATGGCCTGCGCGACGGCGGCCTCGGCCACCGCCTTGTCCCAGGCGCCGGCGGCAAGGGCGGCCTTCGCGGCCTTCAGCGCGGCTTCGGCTGGCACCCAGCGGTTCCCCACCTGCCCCGCCGCGTCCTCGGCCTTCACCGCGGCGGCGAGGGCGGTTTCGGCCTCGGTCTTGTCGGCGGCGTGGGCCGCCAGTGGCAGCGCCGCGAGCAGGGCCGCGATGGCGAGCGCCTTCATGGCCGCGTCCCCGGGCCGGAAATGGGCACGCCGTTGCTCATGTAGGAGAGGAAGTATTCGAGGTTGCGGTAGGCCGGGTCCTGCGGCGGCAGCGGCGTGGAGCGCATCTGCGCGCTGCAGCTGGTGAAGCGGCGGTCGATGGTGCCCATGCTGCCCCAGTCCGAGCGATAGATCGGGAAGGCCGCCAGGATGCCGAGCGCCGGGGCCAGGATGTCGCCGCGCATGCGCTGGCCGGCGGCGCCGACATGGCAGCTGGCGCAGGCGAAATTGAGCTGGCCGCGCCGGGTGTAGAAATATTTCTTGCCCGCCTCGTAGGCCGCCAGCGCGCGCGGATCGTCCGGGATCTTGATGTCGAACGGCTTGCCGCGCGAGGTCTCGGCCATGTAGGCGGTCAGCGAGGCCATCATGCCGGTCTGGTATTTCAGCGGTTTCTCGCCGTTGGCCTGGCGGCAGCGGTTGATGGCGAGGTCCAGCGTGACGACCTCGCCGGTCTTGCCGTCGAAATACGGGAAGTCCTGGCGGATGCCGATGCCGCCATTGGGGAAGCAGTCGGCATAGGTCTTGCCGTTGGCGAACGGCTTGGCGAACTCGGTCTTGCCTTCGTCCAGCGCGAAGTCGTAGGGCGGAAACTGCATGATCTCCTCCCACTGCTTGCGCATCGGCGCGTTGACCGAATAGGGGCCGTTGGCGAAATCGGCGAACGGCACCGCGGGGAAGCGGCTGCGGAAATTGTCCTGGAAGGCCTTCTGATCGGCCGCGGCACTGGCCAGGCTGGCGGCCGGCGCGGGCGCCGCGCCGGCCAGCAGGCCCGCCACCAGGATCAGGGCGGCGGCACCCCGGAATTTCCGCATCGCGTTCACCCGATCTTCGCGGTGAGGGTGTCGGTCTTGCCGAGATTGTCGACCCAGGTGACCACCAGCGGGTCGCCCTTGGCACCGCCCTCGAAGGCGAACTTGATGTAGGGGTCCTTGGAGACCGCCGGCCCCCAATTGGCCATCAGCACGAGCTTGCCGGCATGCTCGAACCTGACCGTCTCGATATGGTGCGGCGGGATCAGCTTGCCGCTGGAGTCCTTGACGAAGCCGCTGTCCATCGGGTGCTGGATCAGCGCCTGAACCTCGGTGGTCTTGCCGTTCGCCTGGGCGCGGACGCGAATACTGGATGCCATGACGTGTTTTCCTGGTCCGTGCTGTCAGCCGCCGCAGCCGCCAAGCGTGACCTTGACTTCCTTCGACGTGGAATAAAGCTTCCCGCCCGCCTCGACGAGCGCGATGACGTTGCTGGTCTTGGCCATTTTCAGCCGGCAGCCGATTGAGGGCAGCGTGCCGGCGGGCAGGGTGTAGGAGGCGGCGAGGGTCAGCGGGTTGCCCGGCACCAGGATGCTGATCGCCGTCACATCCGCCAGCGAGCTGCTGACCGAAACCGGGACGACCGCGCCGTTCTCGGCGATTTCAGGGACTTCCAGGGTGATCTTGTCGGAGGTGGCAGCCGACTTGCCGTAGAGCGCCTTGATGGCATCGGCCTCGGAGGTCTGCTTGAACGCCTCCTCCGGCCAGCCGGGGGCGGCGGCGCGGGCGGTGCCGACAAAGCCGGCGACGCCGAGCAGGGCCAGCAGGCGCGTGGCGGCGCGGCGCGTGTGGATGGCGGGGGGATGGTGGTCGGCGCGGGGGTGCATGGCGGGCGGTTTCCTGGAAGCTACAGCGTGTAGAGAAAATCGACGATCTGGTCGATTTCGTGCGCGTTCAGAATGAGGTTGCGGCCGAATGGCGGCATGATGGTCTGCGGGTTGCGCGCCTCCTCGTTGGTCAGGATCGCCACGAGGTCGGCGCGGTTCGGGAAGCGTTCCTTGAGGTTGCTCAGTTCCGGCCCGACATTGCTGGGCACGTCGCCGCCGGCCATGGTGTGGCAGGCGAGGCAGTTGCCCTTGGAGCGGTCGAAGGCGAGCACCTCGCCGGGCATCGGCGCCTTCGCGGGCGCGGTCTGCTTCGCGGGAACAGTCTGGGCGGCCACCCGGGCCGGCGCCAGCGCCAACAGGCCGAGCAGTACCGGGGCAGCGCAGGCCGCGGCGAGGAGGATGCGCCTCATTGCGGCAGCGCCGTGTCGAGCGGGCCGGTGGTGCGGGGCGTGAGGTTCTTGCCCTCCGCCGTCTGCGCCACCTTCACATCGGCCGGCGCGCGGCAATTCGTCATGCACGCCGTGTCGTGGGTGTCCGGCCGTGGGTCGGTCCAGATGAAGCCGTCGCGGTTCGGCATTTTCACCATCGGCAGCGTGTTGCGGTCGGCCACGAAATTGTCGTCGACCAGGCCGTTGAAGTTCAGCACATAGGCGGTGATGGCGTAGACCTGCTCCGGCGGCAGCACATGCGGCGACGGGAACGGCATGGCGCGGTTGATATAGTCGAACAGCGTCGTCGCGAACGGCCAGTACGTCTGCACGGTCTGCTCGGGCCGGTCGCCGGTCAACTTACCCTCGCCGGCCAGGCGCGGATACCGCCCCGCCCCTTCGCCGAATGTGCCATGACACGCGGCACAGTTGTTGGCGAAAAGTTCGTCCCCGTCCTTCACCGAGCCGTGGCCGTCCGGCAGCCCCTGCCCGTCCGGGCGCACGGCGATGTCCCATCCGGCGATCTGGGCGGCGGTCGGCGTCGTGCCCAACCCGTATTTCGGCGGCTCCGCGGCGGTGGCGACGCCAAGCGGCAGGCACATGGCGGCGGCGGCGATCAGCCTATGCAAGCTGGACATTGAACACGCTCCCGTCCGGCTTGACCTGCCAGGTCTGGATCGAATTGTTGTTGTAGACGCCATTGCTGCCGCGTACCGCCCGCAACTCGCTGATGGTCGGCTGCACGAAGCCGGTCTCGTCCATCGCGCGCGACTGCAGCAGCGCCGGCCGGCCGTCCCAACGCCATTCCAGGGTGAATTTGGTGAGCGCCTTCGGCAGCACCGGCCCCTGAAGCCGCGCACGCACCCAGTTCACCCCGCCATCCAGGCTCACATCCACTTGCTTGATCTTGCCGAGGCCCGACCATGCCAGGCCGCGGATTTCATACATGCCCGGCCCCTTCACCGGCATTTCCGGGCAGGGGAACGTGATGACCGACTTCGCGTAGATCGGCCAGGTGAAGCCGCGGGCTTTGCCGTCCTTCATGAGTTCGGTGTATTTCGAGGTCTCCTCGCGGGTGAACCAGGGCGCGTCGCCCAGTTGCAGCCGGCGGACCCACTTGATGTTCACATTGCCCTGCCAGCCCGGCACCACCAGGCGCAGCGGGTAGCCCTGTTCCGGCCGCAGCGCCTCGCCGTTCTGGCCGTAGACCACCAGCACGTCGTCCAGGCATTTCTCCAGCGGCAGCGAGCGGGCCATGTGGGCGCCGTCGGCCCCTTCGGCCAGCACCCATTTGGCGGTCGGCTTGATGCCGGCTTCCTGCAGCAGGGTGGACAGCTTCACCCCGGTCCACTCCGCGCAGCTGATCATGCCGTGGGTGAACTGCAGCGAGTTCAGCTGCGGCGCCCGCCATTCCATGCCGCCATTGGCCGGGCATTCGATGAAATGGATGCGCGATTCGCTGGGAAACCGCTTGATATCGTCCATGGTGAACAGCAGCGGCCGGTCCACCATGCCGTGGATCATCAGCCTGTGCTGCGCCGGGTCGACCGTCGGGCGGCCAGCGTGGTAGCGCTCGAAAAACAGCCCGCTCGGGGTGATGATCCCCTGCTGGTACTGCAATGGCGTGAAACTGATCGAGGATTCCGGGCTGGCGGTCAGCCAGGGCACCGTCCGCCGGATCGCATCCGCCTCGAAATGCGACGGGTGGCCATACACACGGTCACCCACACCCGGGCCAAGCGACTGCGACCAGTCGGGATCGGCCGGCGGCGAAGCATCGTCGGCGCGCGCGCGGCCCGATGCTGCAACTGCGAAGGCGGCGGCGCCGGCGCCGAGCCCCGCGCGCAGCATCGACCTGCGGCCCGATGCGGGCAGCACAATACGTGTCCGGTCAGTCGGTGGTGCAGCCATTCGGTCGTTTCGCCCCGGTGAATCTTATATCTGCCACGCCGTTCGGCATGCGCGGTTTCGACTATTGCGTTGCGCCCGCGCCGCTGCGATTAAATTCGATGACAGGCAACCGTTCGGTCGAACCGGCGTAGGGGGAAACGCATGACCACGATCCTCCTGATCGAGGACGACACCGAAACCGCCGCCGAGATCGTCGCCGAACTCACCCGGCGCGGCTTCACCGTCGGCCACGCGCAGGACGGTGTGGAGGGCCTGCAACGCGCGCTGGCCGAACCGTGGGACGCGCTGATCGTCGATCGCCTGCTGCCGGAGATGGACGGGTTGGCCCTGATCCGGGAACTGCGCGGGCGCGGCGTCGCCACCCCTGCCCTGGTGCTCAGCGCGCTCGACCAGGTCACCGACCGCATCACCGGCCTGCGCGCCGGCGGCGACGACTACCTGGTCAAGCCCTTCGCCCTCGGCGAGCTGTCGGCGCGGCTGGAGGCGCTGGTGCGCCGACCGGTGGGCGGCGCGCAGACCACCTTGCATGTCGGGCCGCTACAGCTCGACCTCATCGCCCGCCGGGCCACGCGCGGGGGCCGCAAGCTGGACCTGCTGGCCCGCGAGTTCCAGCTGCTGGAATTCCTGGTGCGGCGCGAGGGCCAGGTGGTCACCCGCCAGATGCTGCTGGAGGAGATTTTCGGCTACCGCTTCGAGGTCCGCAGCAATCTAATCGACGTGCATATGGGCCGCCTGCGCCGCAAGCTGGACATGCCCGGCGAGGCCCCGCTGCTGACGACGATCCGGGGCTTGGGGTTCGCGCTGCATGCGCCCTGCTGAGGCGGCCGCCCCCGCGCGGTCGCTGCCCTGGCGCAGCAGCGGGCTGCGCTGGGGCGCCGGCTTCGCCGCCATCCTTGGCGGCTGCCTGCTGGCGATGTTCGCGCTGATGTACTGGCGCAGCACCGCGCTGCTGTTCGACACCATGGACCGCTCGGTCCTGGAACAGCTTGAACTGCTCGCCGCCCGCCCACCGGACCTGCTGCCCTTCATGATCGAGTCGCGCATGCACCACCAGCCGCGCGTCGTCACCCAGGTCGGGCTGTTCGACCAGGACGGCCGGCATATCGTCGGCGATATCGAGACGATCCCGGCCGGCCTCGTGCTGAACGGCCGGGTGCAGGCGGTGGCGGCCCCCGGCGACGAAGCGGTGCACTGGCGCGCCGCCGGGCGGCGGCTGCCCTCCACGCGGATCCTGGTGGTCGCCCGCGGCGCCGACGAGATCCTGAACGTCCGCCAGGACCTTGTCCGCGGCGCCGCCATCGGCATCGTGCCGGCGATCCTGCTCAGCCTGCTGGGCGGCGCCCTGGTCGGCGTCGCCACCGAGCGGCGGCTGCGGCGCTTCAACGATGTCGCCGCGCGGATCATCGAGGGGCAGTTGCACGAGCGCCTGCCCGTCAACCCCAAGGGCGACGAACTCGACCGGCTCTGCGCCATCGTCAACCGCATGCTCGGGCGGCTGGAGGAGGCGATCGCCGCCCTCAAGGGCGTCGGCGACAACATCGCCCACGACCTGCGCACCCCGCTGACCGCGCTGCGCGCCCGGCTGGAACGCGCGCAGCGGCTGGCGGGCGGGGATGCCGAGCTTGGCTGGGCGATCGGCAAATCCATCGACGATGTCCAACGGGCCCTGTCGATCGTCACCGCGCTGCTGCGGATTTCCGACATCCGCCACATCCACCGCCAATCGGCCTTCGCGCCGCTCGACCTCGGCGAGATCGTGCGCGAGACCGCAGAGAACTACGAGCCGGTGGCCGAGGACAAGGGCGTGCGGCTGCTGGCCTCGGTCGCCGCCCCGCCCGTCATCGTCGTCGGTGACCGCCAGTTGCTGACCGAGGCCCTGGTCAACCTGGTGGACAACGCGGTGAAGTTCACCCCCGCCGGCGGCACCGTCGAACTCCGGCTGGAACGCACCGCGCGCGGCCCGCTGGTCACCGTCTCCGATACCGGCCGCGGCATCGCGCCCGCGGTGCGCGGCGAGGTGTTCAAGCGCTTCTACCGTGAGGATGCCAGCCGCTCGACCCCCGGCAGCGGGCTGGGGCTCAGCCTGGTGGCGGAGGTGATGCGGCTGCACCGCTTCGCCATCGAACTCAGCGACAACAATCCCGGCTGCCGGGTGGAGATGCGCTGCTGGCACGACGGCGACGGCTGCGCCATGGTGGCGGGCGCCCGTGACGGCCGCCCCGCCTGAAGGACCCAAGATGACCGGCATCCCCACCTTCGCCACGCCGCACGGCTTCCTGGGTGTCTCTCGCCGCGATCCGGGGGCGGATTTCGTCGTGGCCGGGGTACCGCTGGACATCGGCACCACCAACCGCGCCGGCGCCCGCTTCGGCCCGCACGCCATCCGCCATGCCAGCCGCATGCTGGTGGACGGCGACCACCCCACCGCCTGGATCGAGCCGGCGGCGCTGTCGCTGGCCGATATCGGCGAGTTCGAGATCGCGCTGGGCGACCTGCCGGCCAGCCTGGCGCTGATCGAGCAGCAGGCCGCCGGCATCGGCCACCTGCTGGCGCTGGGCGGCGAGCACGGCATCACCCTGCCGCTGCTGCGCGCCCTGGCGAGGCGGCGGGGGCCGGTCGGGCTGGTGCATTTCGACGCGCATGTGGACACCTGGGCCGATAATTTCGGCCAGCCGCTCGGCCACGGCTCGGTGTTCTTCCACGCCATCAACGAGGGGCTGGTGGACCCGCGCCGGATGATCCAGATCGGCATCCGCTCGCCGGTGCAGCGCGCGGTGTGGGAGTGGACGCTGGCGCAGGGGGTCACCATCCTCACCGCGCAGGACGTACACGCCGCCGGGCCCGAGGCCGTGGCCGCGCGGGTGCGCGACGTGGCGGGCGATGCCGCCTGCTACCTCAGCTTCGATATCGACGCGCTGGACCCGGCCTTCGCACCCGGCACCGGCACGCCGGAAATCGGCGGCCTCGCCACCTGGCAGGCGCAGGCTATCCTGCGCCGGCTCCAGGGCCTGGCCTTCGCCGGCATGGACGTGGTGGAGGTGGCGCCGGCATACGACATGGCGGAAATCACCGCGCTAGCCGCGGCCACCATCGCCTGGGAATACCTCGCCCTGGTCGGCGCGCCGGGCATGTCCGCGAGGTAGGCCAGAGGGGCCGAGAACGCAGTACTCTCCCGCCCCCAAGCCGCTACAACCCGCGCCCGCCCTTCCGATATGGGGCGCTGCCTGACGCAAACCGCACGTGCCGCGAGCCCTCCGCCATCCCGGCCTGGGCACAGCAACGACGTAACGCGTTCTTTTCGGTCGAGCCGGCCAGCAATGGGCCGGCGCAGTCTGGAGAACGGCTATGTTTGATGTTGCTCGCGTGGCCCCGTCGAGACCGCGCATCACCTGAAATCGCGGCGAATGCCGGCCCGCAAGGCCGTCTCCGCCGGTTTCCGCCCATCCGCCCGCCCGCGCATTGCACGGACGACCGGATGGCTGCCCCCAGATGCCCCGAGGGTTGCCCGATGCGCCACGACCGTTTCCGCTCCGCCGTCTCGCCGCTGCGCCGCGACCTCGCGGCCCAGCCTGCCGTGCTGCCCCCCGCCACCCTCCCGAGCGTGGACAGCCTGATCGCGGCGCTGCGGCCGGAGGAGCCGGTGCATTGCCTGCGCCCGGCGGTGATCGCCGAGGCCGCCGCCGGCTTCGTCGCCAGCTTCCCGGGCGACGTGCTGTACGCCGTGAAGTGCAACCCGGAGCCGGCGGTGCTGCGCGCCGTCTGGGCCGGCGGCGTGCGGCATTTCGACTGCGCCTCCACCGCCGAGGTCACCCTGGTGCGGCAGATGTTCCCCGACGCGGCGATCCATTTCATGCACCCGGTGAAGGCGCGTGCCGCCATCCGTGCGGCCTACGCCACCCAGGGCGTGCGCGACTTCGTGCTGGACAGCGCCGACGAGCTGGCGAAAATCCTGCAGGAGACCGGCGCGCCGGACGATCTGGGGCTGTTCGTGCGCCTCGCGCTGCCGCCGGGCGGCGCGGTGTATGACCTGTCGGGCAAGTTCGGCGCGGCGCCGGAGCAGGCGGCCGAGCTGCTGCGCGCGGTGCGACCGCATGCGGCGCGCGTCGGCCTGTGCTTCCATGTCGGCTCGCAATGCATGGACCCCGCCGCTTGGACCCGGGCGCTGGCGCTTGCCGGCACGGTGATCGCGCAGGCGGGCGTGGTGGTGGAGGTGATCGATGTCGGCGGCGGCTTCCCGGTGCGCTACCCGGACCTGACCCCGCCGCCGCTGGCCGATTTCATGACCGCCATCGCCACCGGGTTCGCCGCCCTGAACCTGCCCGGCACCAGGATGTGGGCCGAGCCGGGCCGTGCCCTGGTGGCCGCCGGCGGCTCCGTGGTCGTGCAGGTGCAGTTGCGCCGCGGCGACGCGCTGTACCTCAACGACGGCGTCTACGGCAGCCTGTCCGACGCTGGCGCGCCCGGCTTCCGCTTCCCGGCCCGCCCGCTGCGTCGCGGCGACGCCCCGCTGGCGGAGTTCACCCTGTTCGGCCCCACCTGCGACAGCGTGGACCGGCTGCGCCACACGCTCGCCCTGCCGGCGGACATCGCCGAGGGCGACTGGATCGAGATCGGCCAGCTCGGGGCCTACGGCGCCTGCCTGCGCACCGCCTTCAACGGCTTCGACCGCGCCCGCATCGCCGAAGTACGCGACCGGCCCCTGCTGGAAACCACGACCCGCCTAGCCCATGTCGCATGACGAACGAATGACGTTTTTTTGCTTCTTTTTGTTCACAAAGAGAAGGCAGTTCTTTTTTGAAAAAAAGAACCAAAAAACTTTTGTTCGTTTGGCTTGGTAACCTGGATGGCCAGTGCCGGGGCGTTTGATGCCATAGTGCTTGGTGCCGGCGCCGCCGGGCTAATGTGCGCCATCGCCGCCGGCCGGCACGGCCGGCGGGTGTTGGTGCTGGACCACAACCGCCAGCCGGGCGCCAAGATCCTGATCTCCGGCGGCGGCCGCTGCAACTTCACCAACCTCGGTACCGGGCCAGGGCGCTTCTTCTCGGTCAACCCGCATTTCGCCAAATCCGCCCTGGCCCGCTACACGCCGCAGGACTTCATCGCCCTGGTAGGTCGGCACGGCATCGCCTGGCACGAAAAGACGCTGGGGCAGTTGTTCTGCGACGGCTCGGCGCGTGCCATCGTGGCGATGCTGCTGGCCGAATGCGCAGCCGCGGGCGTGGACATCCGCACCGGCCACCGCATCACCGGGGTCAGCCGCGCCTACGGCTTCCGCGTCGAGACCGACCATGGCGCCTTCGCCGCCCCGGCGCTGGTGCTGGCCACCGGCGGGCTCTCGATCCCGAAAATGGGCGCCACCGGCCTCGCCCACGACCTCGCCGCCCGCTTCGGCCTTGGCCTGGTGGCGCCGCGCCCCGGCCTGGTGCCGCTGACCTTCGCGGGCGACGACCTGGCTCTGATGCAGCCGCTCAGCGGCGTGGCGCTGGAAGCGGTGGCCGCCTGCGGCCGCACCCGTTTCCGCGAAGCCATGCTGTTCACCCATCGAGGCCTCTCCGGCCCGGCGATCCTGCAGATATCCTCGGTCTGGCGCGAGGGCGAGGCGATCACGCTGGACCTGCTGCCCGACGCCGACGCGCTCGCCGTGCTGCTGGCGCGCAAGCAGGCGCGGCCGAATGCGGAGCTGAAAACCATCCTCGCCGAATTGCTGCCGCAGCGCCTCGCCCAGGCGCTCGCCGAAGCCCGCTTCACCAGTGCCCCGATGTCGCGCCTGCGCGACCGTGATCTGGCGGCGGTGGCGGCGATGCTGAAAGGCTGGCGGCTGCTGCCGGCGGGCAGCGAGGGCTATGCCAAGGCCGAGGTCACCCTGGGCGGCGTGGACACCGCCGCCCTCTCCTCGCAGACGATGGAGGCCCGCGCGGTACCCGGCCTGTTCGTGATCGGCGAGGCGGTGGACGTGACCGGCTGGCTCGGGGGCTATAATTTCCAATGGGCCTGGGCCAGCGGCTGGGCCGCCGGGCAGGCGCTGTCGCGCGCTACCCTCGCCGCGCCCGCTCCCGCAGCAGGATGAACAGCCCGGCGCCGACGATGATCGCAGCCCCCGCCAGGGTGGCGCCGGCCGGCACCTCGCCGAACGCCGCGTAGCCCAGCAGCACCGCCCAGACGATGCTGGCATACTGGAACGGCGCCACCACCGAGGCCGGCGCCAGTTGCAGCCCGCGATTGACGCAGAGATAGGCGATCATCGACACCGCGCCGACCAGCACCATCAGCGCCCCTTCGCCCAACGTCGGGCGCACCCAGCCGAGCGGCAGGGTGCACAGTGAGAACACCAGCAGGGCCAGCACCTGAGAGGCCACCAGCAACGTGTTCGGCGTGCCGCGCAGCCGCCGCGTCACCACCAGCGAGATGGCGTAGAGCAGGCTGCCGGCCACCGCCACCAGCGCGTGCACCGACAGCGTGCCGCCCACCCCGGCCTCGGGCCGCAACGCCACGATCACGCCCGCGAACCCCGTTAGCACCGCCGCCCAGCGCCGCCAGCCCACCTGCTCGCGCAGGAACAGCGCCGACAGCGCCACCGTGTAGATCGGCGCCGCCAGATAGATCGTCGAGGTGTCTGCAAGCTGCATCGCCGACAGCGCCCAGTAGTAGCAGCCGACCTCGATCCCCGAGCACGCCATGCGCAGCGCATGCAGCCCCGGCCGGCCGCCGGCGCGCAGCGCCGCCACCTCGCGCGGGCCGATGAAGGCGGCCAGCATCAGCAGCGCCGTCAGGCTGCGCACAAACAGCATCTCGCCCACCGGGTAGGTGGCGACCAGGTGCTTGGCCAGCGCGTTGCAGCCGGAGAACAGGAACACCCCCAGCACGGTCATGAAGATGCCCGGCAGGTTTCCGGCGGCCTGCGGCAGCGCCGGGGCTGCGAATTGGCGGAGGTGCAAGGACACGGCCGTCGGCTCCCACCCCCGCCACCGCGGGGTTGCGCGAGTCTCGCAGCCGCGCGGCGTGTCGGCAAGCGGGGACGTGGCAATTCCCCGCGCGCGCTGTAGGCTCGGGCAAAACAAACCGTCCGGGAGCACCGTCATGCGCATTGCCAGGATCGAGGATCTGCACTGCGACGCCGGCTGGCGCCATTTCTCTTTCCTGAAGGTCACCGCCGACAGCGGCCTGGTTGGCTGGGCCGAATACCAGGAGCGGTTCGGCACCACCGGCCTCACCGGCACCATCCACGGCCTGGGCGAGTTGCTGATCGGCCAGGACCCACGCCCGGTGGAAAAGATCACCGCCTACCTGCACGGCGTCATCCGCCAGGTGCCCGGCGGCATCGCCCAGCAGGCGGTCGCCACCATCGAGAACGCGCTGGTGGACCTCAAGGCCCGCGCCCTCGGTATCCCAGTCTACGAACTGCTCGGCGGCCCGGTGCGCACGGCCATCCCGCTCTACTGGTCGCATTGCGGCTACGCGCGGGTGCGCTGGCCGGAGCAGGTGAAGGGCTGGGCCGGCGTGGAGCCCATCCGCAGCCGCGCCGACCTCGTGCGCCACGCCCGCGAGGTGGCCGATGCCGGCTTCCGCGGCCTCAAGACCAACCCGATGCGCTTCGACGGCCCGCTCCCCTACGTCCATATGCCCGGCTTCAACGGCTCGCCCGGCCATCCGGAACTGAACATCAGCCGCGAGATCCTCGACGCCGTCACCGACCAGATGGCCGCCTTCCGCGAGGGCGCCGGTCGGGCGATGAACCTGCACCTGGACCTGAACTTCAACTACAAGACCGAGGGCTATATCCGCCTCGCCCAGGCGCTGGAACCGTTCGACCTCACCTGGCTGGAGATCGACAGCCTGGACCCGGCCGCCCTGGCCACCATCCGGGCAAGCGCGCGCGTGCCGATCGCGTCCTGCGAATCGCTGTTCCACCGCCGCCAGTTCCGCCCCTTCCTGGAGGCGCAGGCGGTGGACGTGGCGATCATCGACGTGGCCTGGAACGGCATCCTCGAATCGATGAAGATCGCCGCCCTGGCCGACACCTACGAGGTGAACGTCGCCCCGCACAACTTCAACGGCCACCTCGGCACACTGATGAGCGCTCATTTCTGCGCCGCCGTGCCGAATTTCCGGGTGATGGAGATCGACATCGAGGACGTGCCCTGGAAGGACGACACCGTCACCGTCCCCCCGCGCGTGGAAGCCGGCGAATTGCTGATCCCCACCGGCATCGGCTGGGGCGCGGAGGTGAACGAGGCGGTGCTGGCCGCCCACCCCGTGCGGGGGCGCGAGGCGGGCGCGCGCTAATCCCTCTGCCTAATGCCCCGCGTTCTCCCCGGAGAAGTCCGGCGCCTCCAGCCCGGACGCCTCAAGCTGCGCCACCAGCGCCGCCTTCAGCCGCTCCAGCCCGGCCGTGCTCGATGCCTCGGCACGCGCCACCAGCACCGCCTGGGTGTTGGAGGCGCGCAGCAGCCACCAGCCATCGGCCGTCTGCACCCGCACACCGTCGATGTTCGACAGCGTCGCCCCGGCCGCCTTCAGCCGCGCCGCGACCTCCCCGATCACCGCGAACTTGCGCCGGTCGTCGCAGTTGAAGCGCAACTCAGGCGTGTTGACCACCTGCGGCAGCGCGGCGCGCACCGCCGACAGCCGGCCGGGCATGCGCGCCACGATGCCCAGCAGCCGCACCGCGGCATACAGCGCGTCATCGAAGCCATACCAGCGGTCCTTGAAGAACACATGCCCGCTCATTTCCCCTGCCAGCGGGCTGCCGGTCTCGGCCATGCGGGCCTTGATCAGGCTATGGCCGGTCTTCCACATCTCCGGCTTGCCGCCGGCGCGGGCGACCTCGTCGAACAGCACCTGGCTCGCCTTCACGTCGGCGATGATGGTGGCGCCCGGATGGGTGCGCAGCACGTCGCGCGCCAGCACCACCAGCAGCTGGTCGCCGAACATCATGGCGCCCTGGTCGTCCACCACGCCGATCCGGTCGGCGTCGCCGTCGAAGGCGATGCCCAGGTCGGCCCCCTGCGCCAACACCGCGGCGGCCAGCGCCTCCACGTTGCGGGCCACCGTCGGGTCCGGATGGTGGTTGGGGAAGCGGCCGTCGATCTCGGGATACAGCACGGTATGCTCGCCGGGCAGCAGCTTCACCAGCCGCTGCAACGCCTCGCCGGCCGCGCCATTGCCGTTGTCCCACACCACCTTCAGCGCCCGGTCGCCGCCATCCCAGTCGTGCGCCACGCGGGCGACGTACTCGTCCATGACGTCGATCAGCCGCTCGCTGCCCGCCGCCTCGGCCACAACGTCGCCGGCCTCCGCCATGCGGCCGATCTCGGTGATCTGCGGGCCGAAGAACGGGCGGCCAGCCAGCATCATCTTGAAGCCGTTATAGTCTGGCGGGTTGTGGCTGCCGGTCAGCATCACCGCGCCGCCGCACTCGCGCACCGTGGCGGCGTAGTACAGCATCGGCGTCGGCCCCAGCCCTACCCGCAGCACGTCGATGCCGCTAGCCTTCAGCCCGGCCACCAGCGCCACCTCCAGCGCCGGTGAGGACAGCCGGCCGTCATAGCCCACCGCCACCGTCGGCAGCCCCTGCCCCGCCGCCGCCGCCCGCGCCACCACGCTGCCGAAGCAGCGGCCGATCGCGTAGGCATCCGTCTCGTGCAGGGTTTTTCCGACGATGCCGCGAATGTCGTATTCGCGCAGGGTGGTGGGATCGAAATGATGCTGGAAGACCATGTTCTGCTCGCTCGATACTCAATGAGGGAAGGAAGTCTTCTTTTTGTGAACAAAAAGAAGCAAAAAACTTCATCCGTTGGGGAGCCTGGCGCGTCGCTGATTAAACGGGCAAAGTTCTTTGGTTCTTTTTTTCAAAAATGAACCGCTCCCCTTAACCTTGCGCTCCAAACAGCTCCTTGCAGTACCCCTGCAGGAAGGTCCGCACCGCCGGCCCCATATCCGCCCGCTTCAGCGCGAAGGCGATCTGCGCCTCCAGAAAGCCGATCTTGTCGCCGCAATCGAACCGCTTGCCTTCGTAGCGCAGACCATGGAACGGCACCTGGCCGATCAGCTTGGCCATCGCGTCGGTCAGTTGCACCTCATTGCCCGCCCCGCGCTCCATGCGCGACAGATAGGTCATCACCTCCGGGCGCAGCACATAGCGGCCGATGATCGACAGGTCGGAGGGCGCATCCTCCGGCTTCGGCTTCTCCACCAGGCCGCGCACCTCCACCAGCTTGCCGTCATCGGCGCCGATATCCAGGATGCCATAGCGGTTGGTCTGCGCATGCGGCACCTCGGTCACCGCCACCACGCAGCCGCCGGTCTGGTAATAGGCGTTGGCCAGTTGCAGCGTGCAGGGGGTCTCCGACAGCACCAGGTCGTCGGGCAGCAGGATAGCGAACGGGTCGTCGCCGACGAAGGCGCGGGCGCACCAGATGGCATGGCCCAGCCCCAGCGGCTCCTGCTGGCGCACCGTCACCACCGCGCCGGGGGGCAGCTGCGAATCCCGCAGGGCGCGCAACTCGGCCATCTTGCCGCGCTCGCGCAGCACCGCCTCCAGTTCGAAGGCGATGTCGAAATGCTCCACGATGGCGGTCTTGCCGCGCCCGGTGACGAAGCAGAACTGCTCGATGCCGGCGGCGCGCGCCTCCTCGACGGCGTACTGGATCAGCGGTTTGTCAACGACGGGCAGCATCTCCTTGGCCATCGCCTTGGTGGCCGGCAGGAAGCGGGTGCCCAGGCCGGCAACGGGCAGCACGGCCTTGCGCAGCGGTTTGATCACGACGGACGGTCTCCTTGGCAAGCTGCTCGGACGGCAACGTTACGGCTTTGACCATGGGCATGCGGCCAGATCATGGCAGGCGCGTTAGGTCGCATGGCGTGGCAGCGTCGCGCAAGGCGGGGGCAGGAAAAGCCAGATCACAATGAGGCGGAGAGGCGCCGATGCGCCCCGTCCTTCCTTCTCCCGCCTCCATTTGCCGCTCCTACCCCAGCAGCACATCCCGTGCCTGGTTGATCCGCGCCGCCAGCCAGTCCGAGCCGCCAGCGTCCGGGTGGCTGGCGCGCATCAGGCGGTGGTGGGCGGCGCGGATATCGGCCGCACTCGCGCCGGGTTTCAGCCCCAGCACCTCCAGCGCCTCAGCCCGGCTCATGCCGGTGGAGGGCCGGGCGCGGTCGGCACCGGGCCGGCGGTGCCACTGGCTGCCGCCAGGGGGGGGCGGCGCCGCGCCGCGCTTGCCTTCGGCCACCCAGCTCCACACCATTGGCCCCAGCAGCACCAGGGCCGAGATCGCCAG
>MKWE01000009.1:22781-110659 GCA_001899585.1 Rhodospirillales bacterium 70-18 | reverse complement strand
CCCGGTCAGGAACAGCATCACCGCCAGCAGCAGCCCGCCGATCGCCGCCGTCCAGATGCCGAACTGCTTGATGCTGGCAACCTGCGCCCGGCTGAACATGCCGAGCGAGAACATCAGCACCACCAGCGACGCGAACCCGAGCAAAAGAAAAATCACAGCCCCACCGCGCCCCCCGCACGCGCGTCACGCAAACGCCAAACGAATAGAAGTTTTTTGGTTCTTTTTTCCAAAAAAGAACTCGCTTCCTGCGCTCTCATTCGCGCTTCGCCCGCATCGCCTGCACTTCCCCGGCGGCGATGGCGCTCACGTTCACGATGCCACGCGCGGTCACGCTGGGCACCACCACGTGGATGGGCTTGGACATGCCGAGCATGATCGGCCCCACCGGCTGCGCATCGGCCGCCGCCTTCAACAGGTTGTAGGCGATATTGGCCGCGTCCAGCCCCGGCATCACCAGCAGGTTGGCGGTGCCGGTCAGCCGGCTGTCCGGCACCGCGCGGTTGCGGATGCTCTCGATCAGCGCCGCGTCGGCGTGCATCTCCCCGTCGATCTCCAGTTCCGGCGCGCGGGCGCGGACCAGCCCCAGCGCCGCGCGCATCTTGCGCGCCGAGGGAGAGTTGGAGGCGCCGAAGCTGGAATGCGACAGCAGCGCCGCCTTCGGCACGATGCCGAAGCCGCGCACCGCCTCGGCGGCCAGCACCGTCATCTCCGCCACCTGCTCGGCGGTGGGGTCCACATTCATGTAGGTGTCGCAGATGAACAGCGCGCCCGCCGGCAGGATCAGGCAGGACAGCGCATAGATGCGCGACACCTCCGGCCGCTTGGGGATGATCGGGATGACATACAGCATGTGCCGCCACCAGTCGCCCGAACCGCCGCAGATCGCCGCATCCGCCTGGCCGGCATGCAGCAGCATGGCGGCGGCCACGGTGGCGCGGTTGCGCAGCCGGCGCGCGGCGGCATCCGGCGGCGCGCCGCGGCGGCCGACCAGGCGCTGGTATTCCCCGGCCAGCGACGCGAACACCGCCTCGTCCACCGCCGGGTCCAGCACCCGCACGCTCTGTTCCAGGTCCATCCGCAGGCCCATGTCGCGCACCCGCTGGGCGATCACGGCGCGGCGGCCGATCAGGATCGGCTCGGCCATACGGTCGTCCAGCAGCGTCTGCACCGCGCGCAGCACCCGCTCATCCTCGCCCTCGGCATAGACGATGCGGGTGGCGGTTTTCTTGGCGACCTCGAACACCGGCCGCATCAGTTGGCCGGAGCGGAACACGAAGCGTTCCAGTTCAAGGCGGTAGGCATCGAAATCACCGATCGGCCGGCGCGCCACGCCGCTCTCCATGGCGGCCCGCGCGACCGCCGGGGCGATCTGCAGGATGAGCCTCGGGTCGAACGGCTTGGGGATGATGTAATCGGCCCCGAATACCGGCGCGGCCCCGCCATAGGCGGCGGCGACCACCTCGCTCGCCTCCACCCGGGCCAGCTCGGCGATCGCCTCCACCGCGGCCAGCTTCATCGCCTCGTTGATCGTGATGGCGCCGCAATCCAGCGCACCGCGGAAGATGAACGGGAAACACAGGACGTTGTTGACCTGGTTGGGGTAGTCGCTGCGCCCGGTGGCCATGATGGCGTCCGGCCGCACCTGGCGCACCGCCTCGGGCAGGATTTCCGGCTCCGGATTGGCCAGGGCGAGGATGATCGGGTTGGGCGCGAACTTGCCCAGCCACTCCGCCTTCAGCACACGCGGCGCGGACAGGCCCATGAAGATGTCGGCCCCCTCCAGCACGTCCGGCAAGGTGCGCGCATCGGTCTCGCGGGCGTAGCGCAGCATGCGGGGTTCCAGCCCCTCGCGGCCCGCATGGACCACGCCCTTGATGTCGGTCAGCGTCACGTTCTCGATGCGCAGGCCCATAGCCACCAGCAGGTCCACGCAGGCGGTGGCCGCCGCCCCGGCGCCCGAGGTCACCAGTTTCACGTCGGCAAGCTGCTTGCCCTGCAACACCAGCGCGTTGCGCACGGCGGCGGCCACCGTGATGGCGGTGCCGTGCTGGTCGTCGTGGAACACCGGGATGGCCATCCTGGCGCGCAGCTTCTCCTCGATGGCGAAGCACTCGGGGGCCTTGATATCCTCCAGGTTGATGGCGCCGAAGGTGGGTTCCAGGGCGGCCACCACCTCCACGAAGCGGTCGGGGTCCTGCTCATCCACCTCGATGTCGAACACGTCGATGCCGGCGAATTTCTTGAACAGGACGGCCTTGCCCTCCATCACCGGCTTGCCGGCCAGTGCCCCGATATTGCCCAGGCCGAGCACGGCGGTGCCGTTGGAGATCACCCCCACCAGGTTGGCACGCGCGGTGTAGAGCCAGGCATTGTCGGGGTTGGCGGAGATTTCCTCGCAGGCGGCGGCGACGCCGGGGGAATAGGCCAGGGCCAGGTCGCGCTGGCTGGCCATGCGCTTGGTCGCCTCGATCGCCAGCTTCCCCGGCCGGGGCAGCCGGTGATAGTCCAGGGCCGCCTTTCGGAAGTCGTCATCCATCGCCATGTCCGTCCCGTCGCTTCAGGTGGGGTGCAGGATCGGCGCGAAGGCCGGCGCATGCAACTGCCGGAGGAAGAAGGTTAGCCACACGGCCAATGGCGCAGCGATCGCCCACCCCGGGCGCGGTCTGGCGCGGCGCGGCCAAACCGCTACAGTCACGCCAACAGCGCGGCGCCACGACCGGACGGCGCCACAATAACGGGAGGAAATGCGCGATGTTCACCGTCAGACCGAACGACGCCATCCTGGGTGCCACCATCGAGGGGTTCGACGCGGCACGCCCGATGACCGACGCGGTGTTCGGCCACCTCCTGGCCGCCCTCGGCCGCCACGGCGTGCTGCGCTTCCCCGACCAGGAGCTGGATGCGCGACAGCTCAAGGACTTCTCCGAGCGCTTCGGCGACATCCAGGCCGGCATCGGCGAACGCCGCCGCGCCGACGTGCCGGAGGTGGGCGTGCTGTCCAACGTGAAGGAAGGCGGCGAGTATATCGGCCTGCCCGACGCCGGGCAGGACTGGCACACCGACATGTCCTACCGCGACGTGGTCGGCTTCGTGAACGTGCTGTACGGCGTGAAGGTGCCGGTGCGCAACGGCCGGGCGCTGGGCGGCACCGAGTTCGCCAACATGCACGCCGCCTACGAGGGCCTGCCGGAGGAGATCAGGTCGCGGCTCGCCAATGCCACCGCGACGCATGATTTCGACAAGTTCTGGTCGATGATGGTCGCCCGCCCCGGCAGCACCCGCAAGCCGATGACGCCCGAGCAGCGCGCCAAGCGCCCGCCGGCCATCCATCCGCTGTTCCTGACCCATCCGCTCACCGGCCGGAAGGTGCTCTACGCCAACCCCGGCTACACCATGCGCATCAACGAATTGCCGCCCGACGAGAGCGCCCGGATGCTGGATATCCTGTTCGCCCACCAGTTGCAGCCGCAATACCGCTACCTGCACACTTGGCGGGTGAAGGACCTGCTGGTATGGGACCATATCGGCACCATCCACCAGGCCATCGCCGACTACCTGCCGCATGAGGAGCGGCTGATGCTGCGCTGCCAGGTGATGGCGACCAGGCTGTTCACGCCCGAATTCCTCCGCCCCATGCACGCCGTGGCGGCCTGAGCCATGCGCTGGGTCCATTTCACCGCCGCCGGCCACACCGCCTACGGCATCATCGAGGGCGACCGCATCGCCGAGACGCGCGGCGACATGTTCGGCGTGTGGGAGCGCACCGGCCGGGTCCACGCCCTGGCCGACGTGAAGATCGAGGTGCCGCTGATCCCGCGCACCTTCTACTGCGCCGGCCTGAACTACGTGCAGCACCTCACCGAGGCGGCCAACAAGCGCGGCGAGGTGCCCAACATCCCCGAGCGCCCCGAAATCGGCTACCGCGCCCAGAACGCGCTGATCGCCCACGACGAGAACGTGGTCATCCCCAGGGACGCCACCGAGAAGGTGCATTACGAAGGCGAGCTGGTGGTGGTGATCGGAAAGACGGCGAAAAACCTCACCGAGGCGAACGCGCTGGACTGCGTGTTCGGCTACACCATCGGCAACGATGTCAGCGAGCGCACCTGGCAGAAGAACGACCGCACCTTCTACCGCTCAAAGAACACCGACACCTTCAAGCCGATGGGCCCCTGGATCGAGACGGAGGTGAAGCTCGACTCGCTGCACACCAATGTCCGCCTGAACGGCGAAATCCGCACCAGCTTCCCCACCAACCACATGCTGTTCTCGATCGCCCGCTTCCTGGCCGCGACCAGCCGGTACTGCACCTTCCACCCCGGCGACGTGATGTGGATGGGCACCGACGGCACCTCGCCGGACGTGAAGCCGGGCGACGTGGTGGAGGTGGAGATCACCGGCATCGGCACGCTGCGCAACCGCTTCGTCAAGGAAGCCTAGGCGTTAATACCTCGCACGAAAGACCCGTCATGGCGGCACCCTACGAGACGCACCGGCAGCAGCTTGAGCTCATCCTGCGGGCCTGGGGCATGCCCCCGGTCAACGCCGCGATCACGGCCGAGATCATGTCCTACGCCGACCTGCACGGCATCGACAGCCACGGCATCTCGATGATCCCGAGCTACGACGAACGCCGCCGCGCCGGCAAGATCAGCATGACCGCCGAGCCGAAGATCGTGCACGACCGGCTGGTGGCCGCCCTGGTGGATGGCGGCGGCGGGCTGGGCCACCTCAACTCCCATGTCGCCATGAACCTGGCCGTCAGCAAGGCGCGCACCCTGGGCGTGGGCATCGTCGGCGTGCGCAACTCCGCGCATTTCGGCGCCTGCGGCTACTACGCGAGGCTGGCCGCCGATGCCGGGTTCATCGGCATGGTCACCACCTCCGCCGCCGGCATCCAGGTGGCGCCTACCGGCGGGGCGGAGGCCAGATACGGCACCGACCCGATCGCCTTCGCCGCCCCGGGGCGCGACGGCGAGCCGTTCCTGCTGGACATGGCCACCACCACGGTGGCCGCCGGGCGCATCCGCAACAAGGCCAACGAGGGCCTGCCGACCCCGCCCGGCTGGGTGGTCACCAAGGACGGCGCCCCCAGCACCGACCCGCTGGAGGCCAGCCAGAAGGGCGGCTTCCTCACCCCGCTCGGCGGCACCGCGGATGGCAGCAGCCACAAGGGCTACGGGCTGGCGGCGATGGTCAACATCCTGTCCTCGGCGCTGTCCGGCGCCACCATGGTGACCGACCCGGCGCATACCAAGGCGCCCGGCACCATGGGCATCGGGCATTTCTTCATGGCCATCGACCCGGGCCTGTTCCGCGACCCCGCCGAATTCCGCGCCGAAGTGGCCGCCTTCTGCGACTCGCTGCGCGCCACACGGCCGAGCGACCCCGCCAGGCCGGTGATGGTCGCCGGCGACCCCGAACGCCGCAACGCCGCCCTGCGCCGGCAATCCGGCATCCCGGTCGGCCCCGGCCTGCTGGCCAAGGTCAAGGCAGTGGCCGAAGCGGCGGGCGCGCCCTGGCTACTCGGGTAGCGCATGCCCAGGCGCATCGATCCGAGCTGGCTCGTCCTCGCCAGCATCGAGAATGGCGAGGCGAACCGCTGCGTCGACCTGTTCCGCCGGCCCGACGGCAGCTTCGGCTTCGAGGAATTCCGCCGCGACCCCGAGGATGCCGGGGCCTGGACCCCGGTCGCCTATTTCTCCGGCGCCGCCTATGCCACGCAGGACCTAGCGCTGACGGCGGCACGCGGAGCGGTGGGATGGCTGGAGTGAAGGAGGTCTTCTTTTTGTGAACAAAAAGAAGCAGAAAAACTTTATTCGCTGAAGTCCCGCCGGCAAACCCGACTCCCGAGGATGAAAGTTTTTTGGTTCTCTTTTTCAAAAAAGAACCGCTTCCTTCCCCTCTCTACAACATAGCCAACGGCTGCTTGCGCCGCGGCGGCGGGAAGGCGGTGTCGATCGCCGCGAGATCTTCCGCGGTCAGCACGATATCGGCCGCCCGCGCGTTTTCGCGCACGTGCCCGGCGCTGCCGGCCTTGGGGATGCTGATCACGTCCGGGCGGCGCAGGCTCCAGGCGATGGCGATCTGGGCCGGGGTCGCGGCGTGGCGGGCGGCGGCGGCGACCAGGGCGGGGTTGCGCAGCAGCCGCCCGCCCAGCCCCACCGGCGAATAGGCCATGGCGGGGATGCCGCGCGCCGCCTGCCAGGGCAGCAGGTCGAACTCGATGCCGCGATGGTCCGGGTTGTAGAGCACCTGGTTGGCCGCGCAGGCATCGCCACCCGGCACGCCGAGCAGCTCCTCCATGTCGTCGGTATCAAGGTTGGACACGCCCCAGTGCCGCAGCTTGCCCTCCCGCCGCAGGTGCTCGAACACGGCGACGGTCTCGGCGAGCGGCACACTACCCCGCCAATGCAGCAAATAGAGGTCAATCCGGTCGGTTTTCAGCCGTTTCAGGCTGCTTTCGCAGGCCAAAACGGCAGCTTTTTTGCCCGCGTTGTGGGGGTAGACCTTCGAGACCAGGAACACCCGGTCGCGCTGGCCGGCGATCGCCTCGGCCACCACCTGCTCGGCGGCGCCGTCGCCGTACATCTCGGCGGTGTCGATCAGGGTCATGCCCAGGTCGATGCCCAGGCGGAGGCAGGCGGCCTCCTCGGCGGCGCTGCGCTGGCCCTCGCCCATGCGCCAGGTGCCCTGCCCCAGCGCGGGCACCTGGGTGCCGTTGGGCAGGCGCACCGTGCGCATGCTCAGCCCCGGCGCTGTTCGGCCAGCCGTAGCAGACGCAGGAAATTGCCGCCCCACATCAGGGCGATCTCGTGCGCGCCGTAGCCGCGGGCCAGCAATTCGGCGGTGATGTTGCCGCTCTCGGAGGCGTCGCGCCAGCCGACGAAGCCGCCGCCACCATCGAAATCGCTTGAAATTCCAACATGTTCCACGCCCATGCGGCGCACGGCGTAATCCACATGGTCGCAGTAGTCGGCAACCGTCACGGTATCGGCCTTGCCGCCGGTTTTGAGGAAGCCCGGCACCGCCGTCACCTGCACCACGCCGCCCACGGCGCGCAGCGTGTCGAGCTGCTCGTCGTCCAGGTTGCGCGCGTTGTCGCACAGCGCCTTGATGCAGGAATGGGTGGACAGCACCGGCGTGCGCGACAGCCCGGCGGCCTGCATCATCGTCTTTTTCGAGGTGTGGGCGATATCGACCAGCATGCCCAGCCGGTTCAGCTCGGCCACCACGTCGCGGCCGAGCGGCGACAGGCCGCCATGCTCCTCCTCCGGGTCGCCCAGTTCCTTGCGCGGGTTGGAGGAATCGCCCAGCGCGTTGTGGCCGAAATGGGTGAGGGTGAGGTAGCGAGCGCCGAGGTCGTAGAGCGGCTTGAGGTTGGCCACCTCGCCGCCCAGCGCCTGGCCGTTCTCCACGCAGGGGACGACGATGGTCACCCCGTCGCGATGCGCCTGCTCGATCTCGTCGGCGCTGGTGCAGACGCGCGCCCCCTGGTTGGTCTGCCCCATGTCGTTGATGGCCCGCAGCATGGCCCGCCCACGCTCCACCGCCGCCTGGTATGCCTCCGGCGTGCGGGCGCCCTGGCCGACATAGGCGGCGAAGCAGCCGCCGGCCATGTGGCCGCGCTTCATCTTCGGCAGATCGACGTTGCGCGTCGTCTCCTCGAAGAAGCTCGGCCCTTCCGGGAAGGGGATGTCGATATGGGTGTCGAGGGTGAGCAGGCTGCGGTGCAGCGTCTGTGCGTCGGTCATGGCGGGAGGCTCGAACCTGGCTTGGGAAACGTCAAGTGGGGGAGGAGAAAGGAAGGTCTTCTTTTTGTGAACAAAAAGAAGCAAAAAAACGTTGTCCGCTGGAGACCCGGCCCATACCGGGCGACTCCAGCGGATAAAAGTTTTTTGGTTCTTTTTTCCAAAAAAGAACCGCTTCCTTCTTCAGAAGCCCACCCGATCCCCACCCTTCAGCTTGAGGATCTCCCGCGCCTCGGCCGGCGTGGCGATCTCCAGGCTGAGGTCTTCCAGGATGCGGCGGATCTTGGACACCTGGGCGGCGTTGGACTCGGCCAGCTTGCCCTTGCCGATATACAGGCTGTCCTCCAGCCCCACCCGCACGTTGCCGCCCAGGATGCCCGCCATGGTGGTGAAGGCCATCTGGTTGCGGCCGGCGGCCAGGACGGACCAGACATACTGATCGCCGAACAGCCGGTTGGCGGTCTCGCGCATGAACATCAGGTTCTGGTGGTCGGCGCCGATGCCGCCCAGGATGCCGAAGATGCTCTGGATGAAGAGTGGGCCTTCCACCACCTTCTGGTCCATCAGATAGGCCAGATTGTAGAGGTGGCCGATGTCGTAGCACTCGAACTCGAAACGGGTGCCATGGCCCTTGCCCATGACTTCCACCACGCGGGTGATATCGCGGAAGGTGTTGCGGAAGATGTAGTCGTCGGTCTTTTCGAGGTAGGGCTTCTCCCAGTCGAACTTCCAGTTCTTCACCCGCTTGGCGGCCGGCGAGATGTTGAAGTTCATGCTGCCCATGTTGAGGCTGCACATCTCCGGGCTGGCCTGGATCGGGCCGGCCAGGCGCTCATCCACCGTCATGCCCAGGCCGCCGCCGGTGGTGATGTTCACCACCGCATCGCAGCTCTGCTTGATGCGCGGCAGGAACTGCATGAATACGGCCGGATCGGGGGTCGGCTCACCGGTCTGCGGATTGCGGGCGTGCAGATGGATGATGGCGGCACCGGCCTCGGCGGCGGCGATGCTGGACTCGGCGATCTCTTCCGGGGTGATCGGCAGGTGGTCGGACATGCTGGGGGTGTGGATGGCGCCGGTGACGGCACAGGAGATGATGACCTTGGACACGGCGCGGGGCCTCCCTGAAGCTGCGTAAGCGTTGCGAGGGCGGAGTCTGCACCGGCCGGGCCGCGCGGCCAAGCCGCCATGCGCGCGGGACTGGGTCGTGGCGGGATCGTCAGGCGGCGGCGGCGGCGGCGCACTGGGCGCGCCAGGCGTGGCGCAGCGCCTCGCCCAGATGGCGGCCGAAGCGCGGCGCGTCGCAGAGGGGGCTGACCTTCATGCGCGCCCGCAGCCCGGCGCGCAGGGCGGCCAGGGCCGGCAGGTCGGCGGCGCGGCGCACCGCCATGTCCTGGTAGGCACCGAGGTCGGCGGCCACCCAGTCGGGCAGGCCGAGATTGCTCAGGTGGCTGGCGGAGTGGCGGGAGGCGAAGGTCTCGCCGGGCATGGTGATGGTGGGCACGCCCATCCACAGCGCCTCGCAGGTGGTCAGCCCGCCGCTATAGGGGAACGGGTCCAGCACGATGTCGATCTCGTTGTACTGCGCCAGCAGGGCGCGATGGGGGGAGCCGGCGCGCAGCTCGATCCGGGCCGGGTCGATGCCCGGGAAGGCGGCGAGCAGGCGGGTTCTGGTGGCGGCGTCGGCGAACTGGTGGGCCTTCAGCACCAGCCGCGCGCCGGGGATGCGGGCCAGGATGGCGGCCCAACCGGCCAACACGGCCGGAGTGATCTTGGCGAGATTGTTGAAGCAGCCGAAGGTGACGTGGCCGTTCGCCAGCGCCGGCAGCGTGCCGACATCCGGGGCATAGGCGGGCGGCGAGTAGCACACATAGCCGTCGGGCAGGCGCAGCAGCCGTTCAGTGTAGAGGCCCTCGAACCCCGGCGGGGTTTCCCAGCGGTCGGTGATGAACCAGTCCATCTCGGCCAGCCCCGAGGAATGGCTCTGCGCGCCGACCCATTTGACCTGCATCGGCGCGACCCGGCTGGCGCAGGCGGCCATCATGCCGCGGTCGCCATACCCGCCGAGGTCGATCAGGATATCCAGGTCGAGCGCCCGCAGCCGCGGCACCAGCGCCTCGGTGGGCTCGCCATCGACCACGTGCCACTCGGCGGCGGCGGCGCGGAAGCGGCGCTGGATGGCGTCCTCGGAGGGCGGCTGGCCGAGGCAGACCAGTTCGAACCGCGCCGGGTCCAGGTTCTCGAAGCCGGCGATGGTCAGCCAGCCGACCGGGTGGGTTTTCAGCGTGGCCGAGAGCAGGCCGACGCGCAGCCGGCGGTCCGCTGCGCGCGGCCGGGCGGCCTCGCGGGCCGGCGGCGGCACACGCGGCAGGCTGTCGCCGATGCGGCGCTGCGCCGCCAGCAGGCCGGCGCCGGTCACCCCAGGGTGGTAGGCGAGCACGTTGCACATCGCCCGCCAGGCCAGAGGCGCGCCCGGCGCCAGCGCCACCGCGCGGTTCGCCGTCGCCAGCCCCTCATCCTGCAGGCCGAGCGACACCAGGGCGTTGGTCAGGTTGCACAGCACCCCGAGGCTGTCGCCATGCGTGGCGAGCAGGCCTTCCAGCACCTCGCGCGCCTCACCGTGCTGCTGCCCGCGCAGCAGGGTGGCGGCGAGGTTGTTGCGCAGGGCGGCATCGTCCGGGGCCAGTTCCACGGCGCGGCGCAGCACCGGGATGGCGTCGCCGACGCGGGCGGCGGCCACCATGGCGTGCGCCAGGGCCTGCGTGGCCAGGGGGGAGTCGGGCGCCAGGGCGGTCGCCGCCTCCAGCACCGCCACCGCCTCGGCACGGCGGCCGAGATGCATCAGCAGGGTGCCGCGCGCGGCCAGCAGGGCGGCGTTCAGCGGGTCGGCGGCGGCGGCCTGCTCCAGCCGGGCCAGTTCCGCCTCGCCGGTGCCGGCGGCCATGCTGGCCTCCACCCGGTGCAGCGCGATCGTGCCGTCGGCCGGGGCGAGGCGCTGCGCCTGGTCGAAGGCGCTTTCGGCATCGGCGGCGTCGCCGGTCAGCATCAGCGCCACGCCCAGCGCGTCCCAGGTGGGGGCGTGGGCCGGGGTGACGGCGCAGCAGCGCAGCAACAGCATCTGCGCGCGGGCCGGCTCGTGGCGCTGCATCAGCAGGGCGGCGAGGCTCAGCAGCGCCTCGGCGCGGCGCGGGTTGACCTCCAGCGTGTGCTCGTATTCCGCGATGGCGGCGGAGGCGTCGCCCGCCCGGCGCAGGCTTTCGGCCAGCCGCAGGCATGGCTCGTCCCAGGTGGGCAACAGCCGCTTCAGCTCCTGCATCAGCGCCCGGCCGCGCGCGGCATCGCCGGCCCGGTCCTCGGCCAGCGCCAGGTTGAGCATGGTGGCCGGGCGGGTTTCGCCCAGCGCGACGGCGATGCGCAGCGCCGCCAGCGCCTCCTCCACCCGGCCGAGCGCCAGCAGCGCCATGCCGATGGCGGCGTGGCGGGCGGGTGGGGCATGGTCGTCGGGCAGCGCCGCCAGCGCGGCCAGGGCCGCCTCCGGCGCGCCGGCGCGCAGCCGCGCCAGCGCGGCCTCAACCGGCATCGCCGCCCCGCTCCATCGCCCGCTGGGCCACCACCAGCAGGCCCGACACCGGGGCATCGGCCTCCCAGCGCAGCACCTCCGGCCGCAAGGTCGCCAGTTCCAGCCCGGCGCGCGCCACGGCGGCGGCGACATAGGCGCGGGCGTGGCTGTAGCGGCCCTGCCGGCCGAGCCGCCAGCCGTCGTCGTCCTGGCATTCCTCGACGGTGAACAGGCACAGGCCACCATCGGCGAGGCGGTCATGCACCTGCGCCAGCACCGCATCGAGCGCGCCGAAATAGCAGAACACGTCGGCGGCCAGGATCACCGGCCAGGCCTGGTCGGTCTCGGCGAGCAGGGTTTCCAGGTCCTGCTTCAGCAGGCTGTCGTAGAGGCCCTTGGCGCGCGCCTCGGCCAGCATGCCGTCGGACAGGTCCACGCCGACCAGTGGGCGCAGCGGGAGGTCCGACAGCACCACGCCCATCAACCCGGTGCCGCAGCCGAGGTCGAGCACCGGGCCGACCGGCTGGCTGTCGGGCGGGCTGTCCGGGGTGAGGCCCAACTCGGCCAGCAGGGCGGCGCGGATCAGCCCCGGCACCCGGTAGCCGAGGCCGATCAGATGGCTCTCGAAGCGCGCGGCATAGCCGTCGAACACCGTCTCCAGGTATTCCGACGGCGCCCGCACGCCCTGCGGCAGCACGCCGGCCGAGGAGACCAGATGGCGGACATAGGGGTCTTCCGGCGCCAGTTTCAGCGCCTCGGCATAGGCCTCGGCGGCCTCGACGTGGCGGGCGAGGCTGGACAGGCTGTGGCCGAGCAGGCCGAACACGCAGGCATCGGCGACGCCGTCCCGCCGCGCGGTTTCGGCGAGTTCGGCGGCGCCGGTGAAGTCGCGGCGGCGGATCGCCACCATGATGGCGGTGGTGCGCAGCGCCACCAGGCCGGGGGCGAGGCGGATCGCCGCCGCCAGCGTCGCCGCGGCGGCATCGGGGTCGCCGCTGCGCTCCTGCGCGGTGGCCAGGGCCTGGCGGTAGGCCGGGTGGCGCGGGTCGGCGGCCACCGCCTCGCGCAGGCAGGCCAGCGCATCGAGCGGCTGGCCGAGATCGATCAGCGCGACGCCGAGCACCGCCTTGGCCTGGGGGTTGGTGCGGTCCAGGATCACCGCCTCGGCGGCGTCGCCGGCGGCACCGGCGGTATCATCGGCCCGCATGCGCGCATCGGCGCGGCACAGGCGCAGGCCGACCGCTTCCGGCGCGGCGGCGACCGCGATGTCCAGCACCACCAGCGCCTCGGCGACGCGGCCCTCGCGCAGCAGCAATTGCGCCTCGATCTCGGCCAGCTCGGCGCCCGGCACCGCCAGCGTCTTCAGCGCGCCGAGCAGCGGCCGGGCGGCCAGGATGCGGCCGGAGTCCACCATCTCGCGCACGCGGCGGGTCAGGATCGCGGGGTCGGCGGCGGTGGTCTGCATGGCGGGGGCTCCTTTTGAGCCGGGGTTGGGGGGACTCAGACCCACAGGCCGGTGAGCTGGGAGGCCAGGCTGTCCAGCGTGGGCGTGCTCGCGGCGGTGGCGCTGGCCTGTTTGGCCAGCAGGTAGCGCTGCGTGAAGGTGTCGACGAAATGCGGGTCTTTCAGCTTGGTGAGGTCCAGCCGCGTGGTGACCGCGGCGGCCTGCGTCTCCACGCTTTGCAGCGCGATCTCCTTCGGCAGACCGAGGGCGGTGGTCACCACGTCGCGCAGCACGCTGTTGCCGAGGATGTCGTAGGCGGTGCCGATGCTGGCGGCCTGGGCGCGGAAGGTGAGCGCGTTGGACAGGCCGGGGGTGGCCTGGTCCAGCGATTGCCGCCATTTCACCTCGGCATAGGCATCGGCCAGCTTGGACTGCACCGAGGGGTCCTGGATGATCGCCAGGCCCTGGGTGCCGAACTGGTAGGTCTTGTTGGTGGCGGTCCAGGTGGTGTTGGCCAGCTTGGAGACCAGCGAGTTGCTGTCCGACGGGTTGGACAGCAACACCTTCTGCGCCAGCGCCGGGTATTGCGCCTGGTCGGCCAGGCCGTTGGCGGTCAGCAGCACCTTCAGGAAGTCGGGGTTCTTCAGGAGGGTGGGCGCGTCCTTGGCGCCGGCGATCGCCTTCTGGAAGACCGCGATGTCGCGCGCGACGTCGGGCTGCTTCTCAGTCTTGGCGATGTCGGCGGTCTGGTTCTTCTCGGCCAGTTGCAGCGCGCCCAGCGGGTCGGTGGTGGGCGCGCCGCTGGCGGACAGGCCGTAGATCGCCTGCAGCATCGACAGCGACGAGGAGGCGCCCGAGCCCGTGATGGTGCCCAGCAGGCTCAGCGCGACGCTGTTGCTGCCGCTCATGGCGGCAGGCTAGCCCTGCTGCGACAGGCCGGCGGCCATGTCGTCGTTCACCGCGATCAGGAAGGCGAAATCCGGCGCCGGGCCCTGCATCTCGCGCTGCACCGCCAGGCCCACCGAGACGATGGAGGCGCGCAGGGCCTCCGGGAGGGCGTTTTCCGGGTCGCGCATCAGATCGATCACCGCGGTCCAGAGGCGCGCGTTGTCGGCCAGGGCGCGCACCCGGCCCAGCGCGCCGGCATCCTGGCCGCGCCGCAGCGCCGCGTTGGCATGGCGGAACACATCCGCCTCCTGCGCCCGCAGGCTCCGGTGGGCGGAGGAGGCCGCATAGGCGCGGGCCGCCTGCATCATGCCGTTTTGCATGTCGTGGTTCCTTTTTGTGTCGTGGCCGGGGGTCAGCTTGCCGCCGCCAGGTGGGCGGGGCCGCGCACCGGCCCCACGTCGCGGCCCAGCACGGCGTCCTCATGGCGGATGATGCGCCGCGCCAACTTCAGCGCCTGATAGCAGTCATCCGCCTCGGCGGCCTGGAGCGCGCGGTCCAGGATCTCGCGGGCCAGGGAGGAGGTGGTGGCCTGCTTGAAGGCGTCGATCAGCCCGCGCGCCGCCGACACGCCGCGGGCACGCTCGTCGTCGGTGCCGATATAGGCCGATTGCAGGGCGAAATAGATCCGCCGCGCGGGGCTGTCGGCCTGGTCGGGCGCCATGATCTGCTTGCCGAACAGGAAGCGCGCATGGGCGGTCAGCTCGATGCGTGATTTCGTGCGGAAGCGGATCGGCGCGCCGTTGACGATCATCATTTCGCCCTGCCGCAATTCCAGGACCAAGGTGGACATGCATTCTCCTTCCCGCGACGGCCCCGGCCCGATGATGGCGGCCGGCGGCCATGGCGGCGGACCTCTTGTCCGCCGCCGGCCGTGTGTGTGTCGGCGCGGCTACTTGAACAGGCTCAGCAGACTCTGCGGCGCCTGGTTGGCGATCGACAGCGCCTGTGTGCCCAGCTGCTGGCGGATCTGCAGCGACTGGAGCTTGGCCGATTCCTTGGCCAGGTCGGCATCGATCAACGAGCCGAGACCGGCGTTGAGGCTGTCGATCTTGTCGTTGTTGTAGCTGACCTGGTTGTCGACGTAGTTCGAGGCGGCGCCGTAGGAGTTCAACTGCGTGCCCAGCGTGCCCAGCTTGGCGACGAAGGTGCCGGCCTGGGTGATCAGCGCCTGCACCGTCGAGGCGCCGTTCAACTGGGTGGACGTGAAGTTGATCGAGGCGAAGAAGGCCGAGCCACTGAAGGTGGCGATGCCGTAGGTCGCGCCCACCTCGTTGCGGATCACCGCCACGCCGCCGAAGGTGCCGTTGCTGCCGGAAATATTGCCGATCAGCGACTTGCCGTTGTACCCGGCATCCTGGATGTACGACTTGATGTTGGCCACCAGGGACTGGTACTGCGCGATATACTGAGTGCGCTGGTCGCCCTGCGTATTGCTGTCGGCCAGCTTCACCAGCACGTTGCGCGCGTCGCTCAGCTTGTTGGAGACGTCGGTCAGGCCGGTCACGGTGGTGGACAGCAGGCCCTTGACGTTGCCCAGCTGCTGGTTGGCGCTGGTCAGCGCGCCGACATCCGAGCGCACCCGCTGGGCCACCGCGAAGGCGGCGCCGTCGTCGGTCGCGTCGGACACCCGGAAGCCGGTGGAGATGGCCTTCTGGGTCGCCGCAAGCTGCGAGTTGGTGGAATTCAGCGACGCCAGAGCGATCTGCGCGCCGATGTTGGTGTTGACGGAGTTCAGGGACATGGTGATTTTCCTACTTGCCCAGATGTTGACGCATGCCCCCGCAATTTTGCGGGCGTGCCCCATATTGGAACCGGGGGATTAACAGGGCATGAACCCCACCGGCTGTTCGCGGACTCATTGCAGGCTGCTCCTGGCACATCGCGATCATCCGACGGGCAGGAACTTGACCAGGGACAGACCTTGCAGCCCCGAGATCAACTGGTACGACGCCTGAAGCTGCGTCTGTGTTTGCGTCAGGCTCGACAGCGTCTTGGCCATGTCCACATCCTGCGCGCCCGACAACTGGGTTTGCAGCGCGGTGCCGACATCGCCGAGATGGCTGCGCGTGGTCACCAGGGCCGACTGGCGGTCGCCCATCACGCCGGCATCGGCGTTCAGGGCGGTGATCGAATCCCCCAGGCTGGTGCGGGTGTCGGCCACCACGGCCTGGAAGCCCGCGTCGCTCGCCTGGCTGCCGGACAATGCGCCGAGCGTCGCCAGCGCGCGCATCACGTCGCGCATGTACGACCCGGTGGTGGAGGTGCCGGTGGAGGCGACGTCGCCGTTGGCGCTGGCCAGCATGCCGGTGGGCACGAAGCTGGCATCGTCCACCTGCACGCTGGGGCGCAGGCCGGCCAGCGCCGCGGCGGGCTGGGACAGCGCCGCCGAGAACGGCGACACCCCGGCAGCGTTGGAGGAGGCCGTGGCCAGCGTGGCGGCGACGGTCGCCGCCGCCCCGGCGCCGGACAGGCCCTGGATCGCCGTGGTGATGCCGGTGACGAAGCCGGTGCCGGCGATGTCGTCCGGGTTCGGTACCGGCGGGTTGGCGCTGTCCTGGCCGGCGAACACGTAGACATCGCCCGCCCGCGAATCCAGCAGCCCGGCCACCTGCCGCAGCGCGTCGCGCGCCGAGGCGGCGACGTTGTCCACGGTGCTGGCGTTCAGCCCGTTCAGGTTGCTGGTCTGCGCATAGAAATTGCTGGCGATCTGGCTGATCTGCGTCAGCGCCGTCTGGGCCACCTGCATGCGCCCGCTGCTGGCATCGATATTCGCCTGCCAGGCCTGCTGGTGCGCCAGCGCCGGTTGCAGCGCCAGTGCCGTCGGCGCGCCGGCGCCCAGCCCGGCGTAATTGTCGGAAACCATCCCGCTGGCGGCCTGCCGGGTCAGCGCGTCCAGGCGCGACCGCACCAGGCTGCTGTCGGCCAGCACCTGCGAGAGCGTGCCATAGCTGCTGGCGGCGGCGGCGATCGTGCTCATCGGGTCACTGCACCATCTGCAAGGTCTGGTTCCACATCGTCTGCACCGAGGAGACCAGCTTGGCGGTGGCTGCGTAGCTGCTCTGGAGCTGGATCATCGTCGACATCTCGGTGTCCATGCTGACCCCGCTGGCGGCGGTGAACTTGCCCTGCAGCGCGGTCTGCACCGCCGTCTCGTCGCCCAGCGCGGTGGTGACGGCGGCGCTGTCCTGCGCCTGGGCGGCCACCACCGCGCCGGCCAGGCCCTCCAGCGTGGCGGGAGGGGCATAAGGCGCGGCCAGCGTGCCGGTGGGGCCGAGGCCGCTGGTGGCCGGCAGCGGCTGCGCCACGCCCGCCTGCGCCTGGCTGCCGAGCGCATAGCTCAGCACGCGCCCGATCAGGCCGGAGAACCCGGCCGGGCCGCCGGCGGGGTTGGGGGTGAAGGCGCTGGCGCCGGTCGGGCTGCCGGCCACCGCCTGGGTGCCGTCGCGCACCAGCGACGGCGTGGCCGCCACCGCCGGGTTCACCCCGATGCTCGCCGCATAGCCGATATAGCCGGCCTGGGCCGGCACGCCGGCGCGCGTCGGCACCGCGCCCGTGGGGTCGGTGAACAGCTTCAGGCCCTGCTGGTCGAACCGTTCGGACAGGGTCTGGGCGAACTCGTCCAGTTCCGCCTGGTCGGTCGGCAGGGTGGTGTCGCGCAGGGTGATGTTGGCGCCCAGCGTGCCGCCGGCCAGGCTGGCGGTGACATCGCGCCCGCCCAGCGTGATGGCGGGCACGCCGCCGCCCGGCTGGTACGCCCCCGGCCCCAGCGTCGCGGCGCTGGTGGCGAAGGGCGGCGTGGCCGAGTGGGTCGGCAGGGACAGGCCGCTGGTGGTCATCACCAGCATGTCGCCGTTCGGCTGCGCCAGCGCGCGCACATCCAGCACGCTGCTGAGCTTGTCCACCGCCGCGTCGCGCTGGTTCTCGATATCCGCCGTGTTCTGGCCGAGCGCGCGCAGCTGCACCACGCGGTCGCTCAGGCTGCCGATCTGGGCGAGCGTGCCGTTGAGCGTGCCGACATCGGCGACGATCGCCGCCTGTGCCGCGTTGCGCCCGTCGGTATAGGCGCCCGACAGCGCGTTGACCTGCTGCGTCAGCGACTGCGCGGCGCCGACCACGGCGGCCTGCTGGGTCGCGTTGCCCGGGTCGTTGGCCAGGGTGGAGAAGGCGTCCTGCACCTTGCCCAGCAGGCTGGCGAGGTCGTTGTCCTGGCCGGGCGTGCCCTGCACCGCGTCGATCGCGCCCAGCGCGGACTGGCGGGCCTGCATGCCGGCGACGACGCCGTTCTGGCGGAACAGGTCGGCCTGCAGCCGCTGGTCGATGGCGCGCTGCACCAGGCCGGTCTGCACCCCCATGCCCTGGCCGGCGGCGCTGACGCTGGTCTGGGTGGAGATCTGGCGGGCATAGTCGGGCGTGGCGGCGTTCGCGACGTTCTGCGACACCACCGCCAACTGGCGATTGATGTTCGCCAGCCCGCTGGTGGCGATCGCGAGGGAGCCGTCGAGGCTCATCGGCGTGCCCTTCCCGGCCCGCTCAACGCTTCATGTCGAGGGTCTGCTGCAGCATGTCGTCGGCGGTGGTCACCATCTTGGTATTCGCCGAATAGGCGCGCTGGGCGACGATCAGCTTGCTGAACTCGGAGGCGATATCGACGTTGGACTGCTCGATCTCGTTGGTGACCAGCTTACCCGCGCCATTGGTGCCGGCATCCTGGCTGAGCGGATCGCCGGAGGCCTGGGTGGCGGTGAACGCCTGGCCGTTCTGCCGCTGCAACGCATCCGGGTTGTTGAAGGTGACCAGCGGCACGCGGGCCACGGTGCGGGACTGGCCGTTGTCGTAGTTCACCTGGATATCGCCGGCCTGCGTGGTGGAGACGCTGCTGAAGCTGCCGGGGGGCACGCCGTTCTGGTTGATGCCGCGCAGCGTGAAGGTGCTGCCGGCATACTGCGTCACCCCGTCGGATTGGCCGTAATTGCCCAGATTCAGGGTGATTGCCTGCGGCCCGTTGCCGAAATCGGCGGTGAACGAGAGCGTGGCCGGCGTGCCGGCGGCATAGGCGCCGGTGGTGACGCTGCCGGTGCCGCCGCCCACGCTGCCCACCGTGCCGTCTGGCACCGGGTTGCCGCTGGCGGTGGCGCCGAACTGCACCGTGGCGGTGCCGCGCGCGGCCGTGTTCACGTCGTCGGGCACATTGACCGAGACGCTCCAGTTGTTGGCCGAGGTCTGCGTCCAGTCCAGCGTGACCTGGTGAGAGGTGCCCAGGCTGTCGTACACGTCCACCTGCGGCGAGACCGGCGTGCTGGCCGCCGGCGTCGCCGGCAGGTTGGCCGACAGCGTCACCTCGCTGGTCGCCACCGGGTTGTAGACGGTCTGGGTCACCTGGATCGGTGCCGTGGCGGTGCGGTCGACCACGCCGGTGCTGCTGTTGACGTTCCAGCCGTTCAGGTAGTCGCCGGCGCTGTTCACCAGGTAGCCGCTCTTGTTCATGGTAAAGTCGCCGGCACGGGTGAAGTAGCCCTGCGGCGAGAAGGTGGTGACGCCGCCACTCGCGCTGGTGGCCTCGCTGACCGAGAAAAAGCCCTGGCCGGCGATCGCCAGGCCCAGCGGGTTGTCGGTCTGCGCCAGGGTGCCCTGCACCGTGTTCATGTAATCCGGCCGGGCCACCACGGCGCCGGGGTTGTTGGCGGCGGCGCTGCTGCTGGTCAGGTAGTCGATGAAGGCGGTGTCGGTGCGCTTGAAGCCGGTCGTCTGGCTGTTGGCGACGTTGTCGCTGATGTTGCCGAACGCGGTCGATTGCGCCGTGAGGCCGCTGATCGCCGTATTCATCGCGCCGAAGAGTGACATCGCAGCGTCCTGGGTGATGGGCGGTTGGGATGGAGGTGGCGAGGCGGCCGAGGCGGGCCCGGACCGGTCACAGCAGGAAGCGTGCCAGCGCCGGAGCCGTGGGAATCCCCCGATTCAAGCCGGGCGGGCCAGGCAGGGACGGCCCGCCCCGGCACGGATGGCCCGGCATTTCCTGCCGTGCCCGGGCCGGTACGGCGGCAGGGGGTGCCGGGCGGGCGGCTTTCGGCGTGTGGCGCGGGGCTTGCAGTGCCGCCGCCGGCCGTCACGAAGGATGCCCGCATGCAGACCACGCTCGCCTCCCCGCCGCCGGTCGCGGTCCGAACGCCCGGTGGCGGGGCCGCCGTGGCGCTTGCGCCTGCCGCACAACCGGGGGGCGACGCCGCCCCGGCGGCCGGGATCGGCGGACCATCCGCCGGCACCGCCACGGCGAGCGGGATCGCCGTTCCCGCCACCGTGCCGACGCTGGCGCCGCAGGAAGGCGCCGCGACCGCGGGCGGCATCAAGGCGAGCGGGACGCGGACGGCCGGCGCGCTGGCGTTCGCCCGGGTGCTCGACCGCCTCACCAGCGCAACGGCGGCGGCTGCCGCGCCAGCCGCCGGCACGGGCAAAATCCAGTTCCCCGACGCTCCCCCGGCGACGACCGCACCGGCAAGCTCGACGCCGGCAGCCGCCAGCACCGTTGCGCCGGCCGCCATGGCGGCCACCGATGGTGCATCGCCGCCGCCCCAATCCCAGCCCCAGACCCAGGTTCAGGCCCAATCGGGCGCCGCACCCGCCCTTCCACCCGTCCAGGTCGCCGCGTCCGCCGTGCCTAAGGCTGGGCCGACCAAGGCGGAAGACGCGCATGGCGCCGCCAGCCGGCATGCGCCGAGCGACAAGGACGACGACGGTACCGATACGACCGCCACCCCCCTTCCGGCCGCCACGCCGCCGGCCGCCATTGTCGTGCCATTGCCGGCCGACGCGCTTCCGGCGCTGCCCAAGCCGGGATCGGCGGACTCCGCGACGGCGGCGGGCGGGCACGGGACTGGCACGGCCTCGCCGGTCGGCGGCCCGGCGGCGGCACCGCAAATCGCCATGGCCGGCGCGCCCGCGGCACCGGGCGCCGCGCCTCTGCCACGCGCCACGGCGGAGCCCGGCAAGCCCCATCTCCCCGAGGGGCGGCAGGACGCGGCGAACGCGGACGCCGCCCCAACCAGCGGGGCGACGGCCCTGGCACCGTCCGACCCGGTTTCGTCAGCGGCCTTGGCGCCCCCCCATCCGGGCGGGCCGGTCCCTGCCGCACCGGTCCATGCCGCACCGATCCAGGCCACGCCAGCCCAGGCCACGCCAGCCCAGGCCACGACGGGCACCGCGCCCACCGCCGCCAGCCTGGCGACGCCGGCCAGCACACCGGCGGGGCAGGCTGCGACGGCGGTGACGGTGCTGAGCCGTGCCGGCGATTCGGCGCGGCACCTCACCATGCGGCTGGACCCGGCGGAGCTGGGCCATTTGCAGATCAGCATCGACCGGCCGGCCAACGGCCCCGCCAGCGTGGCGCTCATCGTCGAGCGTCCGCAGACGCTGCTGCTGCTGCTGCGCGACCAGGACCAGTTGCACCGGGCGCTGGACCAGGCCGGCGTGCCGGCGGACGGACGGACGGTCAGCTTCCATCTGGCGAGCAGCCCGCAGCCGACCCAGGCCGGTTCCGACACGTCACGCGGCGGCAGCCAGACGGACTATGGCCAGACGGGCTTCAACCAGATGGGCACCAACGCCGGCACGTCGCACGGCGGCCAGAACCAGCATGGCCAGTCCGCCTCCGGGCGGTCCGCCATGCGGCCTGGCGGCGAGGACACGCTCGCCCTGGCCGCCGGCCCCATTGTGCCGGGCTGGCGGCGCGCCGGCGTCGATATCACCGCCTGAGCCGCAAACCGGCCCCCGAGATCCGCAAAGGAACGCATGATGAGCCTCCCCACCGTCTCCGCGCAGCAGACCGCCGCCAGCCTGACCCAGGCGGCCAACGACGCCGCCTCGGGCGCCTCCACCGCCGGTTCGGCCACCGCACAGACGACGGCGCAGACCGCGATGGGCTCGCTGTCCGGCAATTTCCAAACCTTCCTGAAGATGCTGATGACCCAGTTGCAGAACCAGGACCCGACCAGCCCGCTGGACACCAACCAGTTCACCAGCCAACTGGTGCAGTTCTCCAGCGTGGAGCAGCAGATCAACACTAATTCCAGCCTGACCCAGTTGATCCAGCTGACCCAGGCGGCCGGCGTGCTGCAATCGACCTCGATGGTGGGCCACAAGGTGTCGGTGACCTCGGACCACCTGGCATTGCAGAGCGGCAGCGCGGCACTGCAATTCGCCGCGCCCTCCAAGGGGCCGGTGGCGATCGCGGTCTACAACGACAACGGCACCAAGATCACCGACGCGGTGGTGGACGCCACCGCCGGCAGCAACACCTGGAACTGGGACGGCCGCAACGTGAACGGCACCCAGTTGCCCGATGGCAGCTATCGCGTGGCGGTGATGGGCGCCGCCGCCGACGGCACCACGCAGGCGCTGCCGTTCAGCGTCACCGGCACCGCCACCGGCGTGCAGCAGAACGGCGGCAGCCTGACGCTGCAACTCGGCGCGCTGTCGGTCGATTTCTCGGCGGTGAAGTCGATACTCAACTGAGCACCGATGGCCGCTTCAGTGACCGCGCAGGATCTGGCTGAGGAAGAGTTGCAGCCGGTCGGTCTGCGGGTTCTCGAACATCTCGGCTGGCGTGCCACTTTCGACGATTTCGCCGCGGTCCATGAACACCACCCGGTCGGCCACCTGGCGCGCGAAGCCCATCTCGTGGGTCACGCAGACCATGGTCATGCCGTCCTCAGCGAGGCCGATCATGGTGTCCAGCACCTCCTTGATCATCTCGGGGTCGAGGGCGGAGGTCGGCTCGTCGAACAGCATGATCTTCGGGCGCATGCACAGGGCGCGGGCAATGGCCACGCGCTGCTGCTGGCCGCCGGACAGCTGGCCGGGGTATTTCTTCGCCTGCTCGGGGATCTTGACGCGGGTGAGGAAGCTCATCGCCAGTTCCTCTGCCTCGGCCTTGGGGATCTTGCGCACCCAGATCGGCGCCAGCGTGCAGTTCTCCAGGATGGTCAGGTGCGGGAACAGGTTGAACGACTGGAACACCATGCCGACCTCGCGGCGGATGGTGTCCAGCGAGCGGGTATCGTCCGTCAGCTCGGTGCCATCGACGACGATGCGCCCCTCCTGGTGGGTTTCCAGCCGGTTGATGCAGCGGATCAGTGTGGACTTGCCGGAGCCGGACGGGCCGCAGACGACCACCTTCTCCTTCTGCGCCACGGTCATGGACACGTCGCGCAGCACATGCAGCACGCCGAACCACTTGTTCACCTTGTCCAGCAGGATCGCCGGGGCTTCGCCGGTCACGGATTGGCTCATATTGGGTTTCCCACTGTCTCAGCGGCGAACGGATTTGCCGAATTCACGCTCCAGGCCGCGGCTGTAGCGCGACATGGAGAAGCAGAAGGCGAAATAGATCAGCGCCAGCACGATATAGACCTCGGTGCTGTAGGCCTGCCAGATCGGCTCCGCCACCGCCACCTTGCCGGAGGTCAGCAGGTCGAAGATGCCGATGATCAGCACCAGCGAGGTGTCCTTGAAGAAGCCGATGAAGGTGTTGACCAGCGGCGGAATCACCAGCCGCAGCGCCTGCGGCAGAATAACCAGCCCCATCTTGCGCCAGTAGCCCAGGCCGATGGCGTCGGCCGCCTCGTACTGGCCCTTCGGCAGGCCCTGCAGCCCGGCGCGCACCACCTCGGCCAGGTAGGCGCCGGCGAACAGGATGATGGCGACCTGCGCGCGCAGCAGCTTGTCGGGGTTCAGCCCCTCCGGCATGAACAGGGGGAACATCACGCTGGCCATGAACAGCAGGCTGATCAGCGGCACGCCGCGGATCAGCTCGATATACAGCACGCACAGCATGCGCACCGCCGGCATCGTGGTGGATCGCCGCCCCAGCGCCACCAGGACCGCCAGCGGGAAGGCGACCGCCAGCCCGAAGGTGGACAGGATCAGCGTGATCGGCAGCCCGCCCCAGATGTCCTGGCCGACATAGGTCAGGCCCAGCACGCCGCCCCACATCAGCACGCCGATGACCGTGAGCGTGCCGATCCAGATCAGCACCAGTTCCTTGCGCCAGAACCGGCGCATGCCGGAGACGACGAACAGGCCGATGAACAGCACCACCACGATGGCCGCGCGCCATTGCTGATCGTACGGGTAGCGGCCGAACAGGATGAAGCGGTACTTGTCCCAGATCACCGCCCAGCACGCGCCCACCCCCTGGGCGGCGCGGCAGGCCGCCGGGTCGAGCGTGCCGTTGGCGCCCATGGGCACCGTCCAGACCGCATGGATGAAGGCCCATTGGATGAAGCTCGTGCCCATCCGCAGCACGAGATAGCCCAGCGCCAGCGTCACTGCGGTGGACAGCCAGGAGTTGAACAGGTTGGTCCGCATCCAGGCGAGCGGCCCGGCGATCAGCGACGGCGGCGGCTCGCGGCTGGGCTGGGCGACGTGATGGCCCGGGGCGATGGCGCTCATCGGCTCAACGCTCCACCAGCGCGATGCGCGCGTTGTACCAGTTCATGAACAGGCTGATCCCCAGGCTGATGCTCAGGTACACCGCCATGATCAGTGCGATGCCCTCGATCGCCTGGCCAGTCTGGTTGAGGATGGTGTTCACGATCGACACAACGTCCTGGAAGCCGATCGCCACCGCCAGCGAGGAGTTCTTGGTGATGCCGAGATAGGTGCTGGTCATCGGCGGGATAATCACCCGCAGCGCCTGCGGCAGCACGACCTGGCGCAGCACGGTGCCGCGGCGCAGGCCCAGCGCGGCGGCGGCCTCCCACTGGCCAGTGGGCACCGACAGGATGCCGGTGCGCACGTTCTCGGCGGCATAGGTGGAGGTGTACAGCACCAGCCCCACCAGCAACGCCACGTATTCGGGGCTCAGCAGCCCGCCGCCCTGGAAATTGAAGCCGCGCCGGGCCGGCATGTCGAGCGTGAACGGCGCCCCCATGGCGGCCCAGACCAGCAGCGGCAGCCCCACCAGCAGCGCCAGCGCCGCCGGCCAGACGCGCGGGCGCACGCCGGTGGCCTCCTGCGCGCGGGTGGCCCGCCGGTTGAGCGCGAAGGTCAGCGCCGCGCCGATCAGGAAGGCGACCAGCGCCCAGGTATGCGCCGCGTGCCAGACCAGTTCCGGCACCCGCAGGCCGCGGTTGGAAATAAACACGCCGGGCAGCGGGTTCCAGGCCTGACGCACCACCGGCAGCGTCTGCACCAGGGTGTACCAGAACAGCAGTTGCAGCAGCACCGGGATGTCGCGCAGGAACTCCACATAAGCCGCCGACAGCTTCGCCAGCAGCCAGTTGCGCGACAACTGGGCAATGCCGATGGCGGTGCCCAGGATGGTGGTGAGGATAATGCCGACCACCGCCACCTTCAGCGTGTTCAGGATACCGATGACCACGGCGCGGCCATAGGTGTTCACCGACGGGTCGTACGGAATCAGGTGCTCGCCGATAGGTATGGCCGCGGTGCGGCCGAGGAAGGCGAAGCCGGTGGCGATCCGCCGCTGTGCCAGGTTGGCCGCGGTGTTGGACACCAGGTACCAGATGGCCCCCGCCACGAGCCCCACGATCACCACCTGCCAGACGATGGCACGCAGCTTCGGGTCGGCCCAGCTCAGCGTGATGCCCTTGCTGGGTGGCTTGCGGCCGCCGGCGAAGCGCGGGTCGGAGGAGGATGCGGACATCGACGGGGCGAGCCTTTATTAATCTAAGGTCAAAATAACAAGCAAGAACCAGGCCGACAGAAGTGCGGCAGGCGCATCACAGCCACCAGCATTGTGCGGCATGCCGGGGCACAAGATCAATCCCGCATGCAGCCCCGATATGCGGCAGGCCGCCCCGGTCCCCCGCAACGGCCTGCCACCCATCCACGCACGCCGCCCGGCCCCCGCATGCGGCAGGCCGGGCGGCGATCCGCTCAGCTCAGCGCATCGGCGGCGCGTACTGCAGCCCGCCCTTGGTCCACAGGTTGTTGATGCCGCGCGGCACGCCGAACGGGGTCACGTCGCGCTCCCACATCTCGCCGTAGTTGCCCACCTGCTTGATGGCGTTGTAGGCGAACTTGTTGTCCACCCCGAGCGCCTTGCCCATGTCGCCTTCCAGGCCCAGCAGCCGGCGCACGTCCGGGACGTTGCTGGTCATGAATGTGTCCACATTGGCCTGGGTGACGCCGTATTCCTCGGCGATCAGCGTGGCGAAGAAGGTCCAGCGCACCAGGTCGAAGAACTTGTCGTCGCCCTTGCGCACCATGCCGCCCAGCGGCTCCTTGCTGATGATCTCCGGCAGCAGCACCAGGTCCTTCGCCTTGTCGCCCTGCTGGAAGCGGAAGCTCGCCAGGCTGGAGCTGTCGGTCGAATAGGCGTCGCAGCGGCCCGACAGGAAGGCGTTCTGGATCTCGTTCACGTCCTGGATCAGGATCGGCGTGAACTTCATGTTGTTGACCCGGTAGTAGTCGGCGATCGCCAGCTCGGTGCTGGTGCCCGGGGAGACGCAGATGGTCGCGCCGTCCATCTCCTTGGCCGACTTCACCCCGGCGCTGGCCTTCACCAGGAAGCCGGTGCCGTCATAATAGTTCACGCTGGCGAACAGCCCGCCCAGGTTCGCCTCGCGCCCCAGCGTCCAGGTGGTCGAGCGGTAGATCAGGTCGACCTCGCCGGACTGCAGCGCCGTGAAGCGGTTCTGCGCCGTCAGCGGCACGAACTTCACCTTGTTGGCGTCGCCCAGGATGGCAGCGGCCACGGTGCGGCAGCTGTCCGAATCCATTCCCTTCATCACGCCCTTGCTGTCGGGCAACGAGAACATCGCGTTGTTGCCGGCGACGCCGCAGATCAGCTCGCCGCGCTTGATGATAGCGTCGATGGTGGCGGAACCCGTGCCCTCGGCGAAGGCCGGGGCGGGCGCGGCCAGCATCGCGGTGGCGAACAATGCCCCAGCGGTCATCGTCAATTTTTTCATCATTTCATTAGGTCTCCCACTTATTCCGTGAACGCGAGCCCCGCGTTCCGGCCGCACAATGATGTGATCCGCGCGGCAGATCAATGCCTGCGTTGCGGCCCACGCATCGCTCTGGCCGCAACCGCCGCCGCTTGCCAGCGTCCGGGGGGCTGCTAGCCTACCTGGCCCAACCTCCTGCCAGATGGATGCCCCATGCAGATCCTGTTCGCCAACGCCCGCATCGCCGACGCCACGATGGATACCCCGGTGGAGGGCAACGTGCTGGTGGAAGACGGCACCATCAAGGACCTCGCGGCCCGGCACGTCTCCGCCCCCGACCGGCTCGTGCTCGACCTCAAGGGCCGCACGCTGATGCCCGGGCTGATCGACTGCCACGTGCATGTGGTGGCCAGCATGATGAACCTCTCGGCCAACGGCCAGCTGCCCGACGCCATGGCCGTGCTGCGCAGCCTGCCGATCATGAAGGGCATGCTGGACCGCGGCTTCACCACCGTGCGCGACGTGGGCGGCGCGCCCTATTCCCTGGCCGAGGCGGTGGAGCAGGGCCTGGCGGTCGGCCCGCGCCTGATCGTCTGCGGCAAGTCGCTGGCCAAGACCGGCGGCCATGCCGACCTGCGCCCGCGCCACGATTGGCACGAGCCGAACCGCTGGCGGCGCAATTTTGGCGCCCTCGGCCGCGTCGCCGACGGGGTGGACGAGGTGCGCCGCGCGGCCCGCGAGGAACTGCGCGAGGGCGCGATGTTCATCAAGATCATGGCCAATGGCGGCGTCGCCAGCCCCACCGACCCGGTCGCCTGGCAGGGCTATTCCGAGGACGAGATGCGCGCCGCCGTGCAGGAGGCGCAGGACGCCGAGACCTATGTCTCCGCCCATCTCTACACCAGCCCCGCCATCGCCCGCGCCGTGCGCTGCGGCGTGCACAGCCTGGAGCACTGCAACCGCATCGACGCCGCCACCGCCAGGCTGGCCGCGGCGGCCGGCTGCGTGGCCGTGCCCACGTTGGTCACCTACGAGGCGCTGGCCCAGGACGGCCCGCGCTTCGGCTTCCCCCCCGGCTCGATCGCCAAGATCGAGGCGGTGCGCGGCGCCGGCATCGAGAGCCTCTCGATCATGCGCGACGCCGGCCTCACCATGGCCTACGGCACCGACCTGCTGGGCGAGACCCATATCCGCCAGAGCGAGGAATTCGCCATCCGTGCCCGCGTGCTGGACAGCCGCGGCATCGTCGCCGCCGCCACCACCATCGCCGCCAAGCTGATCGGCTACGAGGGCCGCCTCGGCGTGGTCGCCCCGGGCGCCATCGCCGACCTGCTGGTGGTCGACGGCGATCCGTTCGAGAACGCGGCGATCCTGGCCCAGCCGGAGCGCAACATCCGCGCGGTGGTCAAGGCCGGCGCGGTGCATCGCGCGGCGCTGTAACACCCGCCAGAGGCTTGGCTCCTGGGGGGAGCGGAGCAGCGCGCCGCCATTCGTCTTGCTCCCCCCGGTCGCCTTGCCCCCCGGAGCGGCCGGCGTCAGTCGCGCGGCCGGTTGTCCACCACCCGCCGCGCCTTGCCCAGCGAGCGTTCCACCTGCCCCGGCGCCTCCACCACCACGCGCGCGGTCACCCCGATCCGCTCCTTGATGCGCACGGCAAGGTCGCGCCCGTCATCGTCGGCCGCCGCCCCCCAGGACTCGGGCCGCGCCTCCACATGCACCGCCATCTCGTCCATCCGCCCGGTGCGGCTCAGCACCACCTGGTAGTGCCCGGCCAGCCCGTCGTAGCGCAAAATGAGTTCCTCGATCTGGGTCGGGAACACGTTCACGCCCCGGATGATCATCATGTCGTCCGAGCGCCCGGTGATCTTCATCATCCGCCGCATGCTGCGCGCGGTGCCCGGCAGCAGGCGCGTCAGGTCGCGGGTGCGGTAGCGGACCACCGGCATCGCCTGCTTGGTTAGCGAGGTGAACACCAACTCCCCCTCCTCGCCGTCGGGCAGCACGCGGCCGGTCTCGGGGTCGATCACCTCGGGGAAGAAATGGTCCTCCCAGATGTGCAGCCCGTCCTTGGTCTCCACGCACTCGCAGGCCACCCCCGGCCCCATCACCTCCGACAGGCCGTAGATATCCACGGCATGCATGGCGAAGGCGTCCTCGATCTCGCGGCGCATCGCGTTGGTCCACGGCTCGGCGCCGAAGATGCCCACCTTCAGCCCGGTGGCGCGCGGGTCCACCCCGGCGGCGCGGAACCCATCCAGGATCGACAGCATGTAGCTGGGCGTCACCATGATTACGTCGGGGCGGAAATCGGCGATCAGCTGCACCTGCCGTTCGGTCTGCCCGCCAGACATCGGCACCACCGTGCAGCCCAGCCGCTCGGCGCCGTAATGCGCGCCCAGCCCGCCGGTGAACAGCCCGTAGCCATAGGCGACATGCACCATCATCCCCGCCCGCCCGCCGGAGGCGCGGATCGACCGGGCCATCAGGTTGGACCAGGTGTCGATGTCCGCCAGCGTATAGCCCACCACCGTCGGCTTGCCGGTGGTGCCGGAAGAGGCATGGATGCGCGCCACCCGCTCGCGCGGCACCGCGAACATGCCGAACGGGTAGTTCGCGCGCAGGTCCGCCTTGGCGGTGAACGGGAATTTCGCCAGGTCGTCCAGGGTGCGGAAATCGTCGGGGTGCACCCCGGCGGCGTCGAAACTGCGCCGGTAGTGCGGCACGTTCTCATAGGCGTGCCGCAGCGACCAGGCGAGGCGGCTGGTCTGCACCCCGGCGATCTCGTCGCGCGAGGCGGTTTCGATCGGCTCCAGCTCGCCCGGCCGGGGCGACAGGTCGGGCAGGCTCATGCCGTCACTCCTTGAAGAAAACCCCGCCGGTGGTGCGGGAATGGCCACGGAATTCGGCGATGATCGTGCCGTCCGGCGTGGTCACGGTGATGTCGTAGATCGCCTGCCGTCCGGCGCGGGCGCGCTCGGCGGCCGTGGCGGTCAGCCGGTCGCCCAGCCTGGCCGGGCGCAGGTAGGTGATGCTGCACTGCGCCGCCACCGCGCGGTCGTTATAGGTGTTGCAGGCGAAGGCGAAGGCGGAGTCGGACAGGGTGAAGATATAGCCGCCATGGCACAGCCCATGGCCGTTCACCATGGCGGCGGTGACCGGCATGGCCATCACCGCCCGGCCCGGCCCGACCGCCTCCAGCACCATGCCCAGCTCCCGGCTGGCGGCGTCGTCGGCCCACATCGCCTCGGCACAGGCGCGCGCCAGCGCCTGGGGGTCGGTCGGAACCGCCATCGCCTCAGCGCCCCTTAAACACCGCCGGGCGCTTCTGCAGGAAGGCCTGTACGCCCTCCTGATGGTCCTCGGTGCGGCTGGCGATGCCCTGGTAGTCGCGCTCCATGTCCAGTTGCTCATCGAAGCTCTGGTTGGCGGCGGCGGCGAACATGCGCCTGGTCATCACCAGCGCGCGGGTCGGCATGGCGGCCAGCCGGGCGGCCAGCGCGTGGGCCTCGTCCATCAGGGCGGCGTCGTCCACCACCGACCAGATCATCCCCCAGGCCAGCGCGGTTTCCGCCGGCAGCGGCTCGGCCAGCATGGCCAGCCCGCGCGCCCGCGCCTGCCCGGCCAGGTTGGGCAGGTGGAAGGTGCCGCCGCAATCCGGCACCAGGCCGATGCGCGCGAAGGCCTGCAGGAACTTCGCCGAGCGCGCCGCCACCACGATGTCGCAGCCCAGCGCGATGCTGGCTCCCGCGCCGGCGGCCATGCCGTTGACCGCGCAGACCGTCGGCATGCGCAGCCGCGCCAGCTTGCGCGCCAGCGGGTTCCAGGTCTCCTCGATCGAGTTGCCGGCGTCGCGGCGCGTGTCGGGCGGGCCGCCCACCCCGGAATCGCCGCGCCCGGACAGGTCGGCGCCGGCGCAGAACCCGCGCCCGGCGCCGGTCAGCACCAGCGCGCGGCAGGCGGGGTCGGCCTCCGCCTCCAGCAGGGCGGCCATCAGCACCTCATGGGTCGCGCGGTCCAGCGCGTTCAGCTTGTCCGGCCGGTTCAGCGTGATGACGCGATAGCCCTCGCGCCGCTCGACCAGGATCGTTTCGCTCATTTCTTTTGCCTTTCCGCCCCTTACGCCTGCCCAGCATATCGCGGCCCGGCGCGCCGCGCCATGCGACCAGTGGCGGGGGGTGGTCGTGACGGCGCGCGCGGGCCGCTCTATCGTCGCCCCAACAACGCTCGCAGAGCACGCCGGGGAGGCAAACGCGCATGACCAACTCACGCCGCCTGTACCGCCACGACGAGTTGGCGCGCATGCTCAACCCGGCCAGCCTGGCGATCATCGGCGCCTCCGCCCGTCCCGGCGCCTTCGGCGAGCGCGTGCTCGGCAACCTGCAGGACTATCAGGGCCGCATCCATCTGGTGAACGCCCGCTATCCGGCAATCGGCGAGCGCCCCTGCCACCCCTCCGTGCTGGTCCTGCCGGAAAGCCCGGATGTCGCGGTGATCACCGTGGCGCGCGAGGTGGTGGACCAGGTGGTGGAGGAATGTATCGAGGCGAAGGTCGGCGGCATGATCGTCTTCGCCTCCGGCTACAACGAGACCGGCAAGCCGGAGCGCGCGGCCCAGCAGGCGCGGCTGGCCCAACGCGCCCAGGAATCGGGCATCCCGCTGATCGGCCCCAACTGCATCGGCACGGTGAATTTCGCCCTGCGCAGCCGCATCACCTTCATGCCCTATGCCGCGATGCCGCCGCCGCGCCCCGGCGCCATCGGCATCATCAGCCAGTCCGGGGCGCTCGGCTTCGGCATGGAGCAGGCGATGCACCGCGGCGTCTCGGTCAGCCACGTGCTGACCTCGGGCAATTCCTGCGACGTGGACATGGCCGACTACGTCGCCTACCTGGCCGACGCGCCGGAGTGCGGCGCCATCGCCATGCTGTTCGAGGGCATGGCCGACCCCACGCGACTGATGCGCGCCTGCGAATATGCCCTGTCGCGCAACAAGCCGGTGGTGACGTGCAAGATCGCGGTTGGCGAGTTCGGCGCCTCGGCGGCGATGTCGCATACCGGCTCGCTCGCCGGCTCCCAGGCCGCCTATCGCGCGGCGTTCGAGCGGGCCGGCGTGGTGCTGGTCGATGATTTCATGGCGCTGATGGAAACCGCCAGCTTCTTCGCCAAGGCCCCCGCCCCCAAGGCGCGCGGCGTGGCCGTGCTGGCCAGCTCCGGCGGCGCCGCCATCATGGCCGCCGACAGCGCCGAGGCGCACGGCGTCGCGCTGCCGCAGCCCGAGCCGGCGGCCAAGGCGGTGCTGGAGGCGCGAATCCCGGAATTCGGCTCCACCCGCAACCCGGTGGATGTGACCGCGATGGTGATGAACGACCCGCAATGCATCCCCGACTGCTCGGAGGCGCTGATGAGCGACTCGACCTACGGCGCGATGGTGGTGCCCACCGTGTTCGCCTCCGCCCAGGCCGCCGCCCGCGTACCGATGTTCGGCGAGTTGGGGCTGCGCCACGGCAAGCCGGTGGTCAATGTCTGGGTCAGCGACTGGCTGGAGGGCCCGCCCTCGATGGACCTGGAGACCCATCCCGGCATCGCCCTGTTCCGCTCCATGGACCGCGCCTTCGCCACCCTGGCCGCCTGGCACCGCCGCGCCGCGTTGATCGCGGCCCCCAGGGTCGCGGCGGTCCCGCTGGCCGCGCCCGGCGCGAAGGCCAAGGCCGCCGCCATGCTCGCGGCGGCCGGCCGCACCCTGACCGAGCGGGAATCCAAGGACGCCCTCGCGGCCTACGGCATCCCGGTGGTGCAGGAGCGCCTCGTCCACAGCGCCGCCGAGGCCGCCGAGGTCGCGGCCGCCCTGGGCTTCCCCAGCGTGCTGAAGGTCGAAAGCCCCGACCTGCCGCACAAGACCGAGGCCGGCGTGATCCGCCTCAACCTGAAATCGCCCGACGAGGTCCGCGCCGCCTACGACGCGGTGATGGCCAACGCCGCCCGCGTCACGCCGGCGCCGCGCATCAACGGCGTGTTGGTGCAGCCGATGGTGCCGCAGGGCGCGGAAATCATGGTCGGCGCGCGGGTGGACCCGCTGTTCGGCCCGCTGATCGTGGTCGGCCTCGGCGGCATCTTCGTGGAACTGCTGAAGGACACCGCCGTCGGCCTGGCCCCGGTCACCCGCCCGGAGGCGCTGGCCATGCTGGGCAAACTGAAGGGCCAGGCGATGCTCGACGGCTTCCGCGGCGCCCCGGCGGTCGACCGCGCGGCTCTGGCCGAGGTGATCTGCCGGATCGGCGAGTTCATCGCCGACCACCAGGCCAGCGTGGCGGAGATCGACGTGAACCCGCTGATCTGCGCCGGCAACCGCATTCTGGCGGTGGACGCGCTGATTGTGAAAGGCAGCTAGGCGGCTTGGCTGCTCAGGATGCGCCAGGCGCGCGAGAACGCCTGCGCCATGGTCTCGGCCGGCACCGCGCCGGAGAACAGCACATGCCCGGCCATGGTGAAGCTGGGCACGCCGTCGATGCCGGAGCGGCGGGCCATCTCGTCCTCGCCCAGCACCTCCGCCCGGCCTTCCTCGCCCGCCAGCATCGCCAGCACGGCATCCCCATCCAGCCCGGCCCCGGCGGCGAGGCCGGCGAGGGTGGCGGGGTCGCCGATATCGGCGCCCTGGGTGAAATAGCCGGCGAACAGCGCCTCCACCACCGCGTCCTGCACGCCGTGCCGGCCGGCCAGCCAGATGGTGCGGTGGGCGGCCACGGTGTTCGGGGTGCGGCGCTGCAGGTCCATGCGGAACCCCAGCCCCACCGCCGCCCCGGCCTCGGTGATGCGGGCGTCCAGCTCCTGCGACCGCTCCCAGCTGCCGAACTTGGCGATGCGGTAGTCGCGGCGGTCCACGCCGGCCGCCGGCATCTCCGGATTGAGCTGGTAGGCGTGCCAATGCACCTCGAATTCCAGCCCTTCCCGGGCCAGCATCGGCAGCGCGCGCTCCAGATGGCGTTTGCCGATATAGCACCAGGGGCAGATCGCGTCCGAAATGATGTCGAGGCGGCCAACCGGGGCGGGCGTGTCCATGGGTGCATCCTTTCTGCCGTGGCAGGTTGCGGCGCTCGGCCATGAGTAACATCTGTGGGACTACCAGCAAAGCGGGAGACGCCTCATGGAATATCGCTCCGCCCTCATCGTGGGCACCGGCCCCGGCCTTAGCGCCTCGCTGGCGCGAAAATTCGCCAAAAACGGCCTGAAAACCGCCGTCGCGGCCCGAAATCCGGGAAAATTGGCGGCTCTTTGCGCCGAAACCGGGGCGAATCCGTTCGAATGCGACGCCGCCGACCCGGCCAGCATCGCCGCCCTGTTCGTGGCGGTGGAGGAGCGGCAGGGCACGCCGGACGTGGTGGTCTACAACGCCTCCGCCCGCGCCCGCGGCCCGGTGGCGGAACTGGACCCGGTCGAGGTGAAGCGGGCGATGGAGATCTCGGCCTTCGGCGCCTTCCTGGTGGCGCAGCAGGCGGTGCGGCGGATGCTGCCCCACGGGCGCGGCGCGGTGCTGCTGTCCGGCGCGACCGCGGGGGTGAAGGGGTTCGCCAACTCGGCCGCCTTCGCCATGGGCAAGTTCGCCCTGCGCGGCCTGGCGCAAGCGATGGCGCGGGAGTTGTCGCCGCAGGGCATCCATGTCGCGCATTTCGTCATCGACGGCGGTATCCGCAGCGCCGCCCGCCCGGTACCCGCCGACCAGCCGGACAGCCTGCTGGACCCGGACGCCATCGCCGAGACCTACTGGCATGTGATGCACCAGCACCGCAGCGCCTGGAGCTGGGAGGTGGAGATGCGCCCCTGGGTGGAGAAATTCTGACCGCCTACCCCGCCACCTCCGCCAGCACCGGCAGCAGGTACTCCGCGAACAGCACCGGGTTCTCGGCGAACGGGAAATGGCCGATGCCGTGCATCGGCCGCCAGCGTGCCCCGGGGATCCGGGCGGCGGTCGCCTCCGACATCTCCATGGTGCAGGAATAGTCGTATTCGCCGGTCATCAGGAACAGCGGGCAGCGATTGGCGTCGATCCGCCCGACCCGCCCGCGCGCGTCCCACTCGCCCGAGTAGAAATGGATGTCGCCGAAGAACACCGCCGGCCCGCCCTGGGCGTAGTGCCACAGCACCTCCGCCGCGCATTCGGCCGGGCTGTCCGGCGCCATCAGCCCGTGCACCCATTCCGGCACGAACAGGCCCTGGTTGACCTGCGGATGCCATGACCAGGGGGTCTGCCGCCCCTGGATGTTGTCGCTGGCCTCGCAGGCGATGATGGCGCGGAACGCCTCCGGGTGGCGATAGGCCAGTTCCAGGCAGATCTCGCCGGACATCGAGGCGCCCAGCACGATCGGCGCGCGCAGGCCGGCGGCGGCGATGAAGCCCATGATGGTCTCGACATAGCTATCCGTGGTCATCCGCCACGCCCCCGGCAGGGCGCCGGCCGGCGGTGCGCTGCGGCCGTGCCAGGGCAGGTCGAAGGCCACCAGGCGGTGCCCGGCGGTCAGGCGGGGGTCGGCCATCAGCCGGTGGAACTGCCGCCCGTCGGAGCCGGCGGTGTGCAGGCACAATATGTCCTGGCCGCTGCCGGCCCATTCATGGAACACGTCGTGGCGCACGCCGCCGATCTCCACCGGCACGTAGCCGCCGCTGACCCGCACCGGCGGCGGCGTCAGCGAGGGGCGCAGCGCGGCCGGCACCGGCAGGGCGCGGCCCAGCGCCAGCCACTTGCCCACCTCCAGCACCCGGCGCACCACGTGGCAGTACTGCGCGAAGGCCAGCATATCGCCGGTCAGCGACACCTCCGGCAGCCGCGCCAGCATCGCCAGGATCACATGATGATGGCGCGGCGGCACCGGCTGCAGGAACTTCGCCCACACCGCATCGGGGGCGGCGAAGGTGAAGGCCGGCGTCCCGCCCGCCGGCCGCATGCGCCCCTCCGCGAAGGCGAACACCGCCTCCGCCGTGCCGGCGCGGATGGCGAAGCACACCGCCCACGGCCCGGCCAGCGCCGCCAGCACCGCATCGCGCGCGCAGGCATCGCGCCAGCGCGCGACGAAACCGTTCCATTCCGCATATGGCCACATGGCGCTGCCCCCCTCGCTGGCGTCGCCCCTCATCGCGTCTCGGGCGCCATGTGTCAAAGCCCCGAACATGCCGAAACATTGCGGTGCTGGCCAAGCCGGCAAGATTGCGCAATAGTTATCGCAACCATAAGCAAGATTGGGGGAAGCCATGACCGACAAGGCGAAATCCGACGTATCGCGCGGCGGCCTGGGGCGGCGGCCGTTCATCGCCGGCGGGGGCGGGCTATTGGCGGCCGTGCTGGCCGGCGCCCGCCCGGCCCGCGCCCAGAACGCCGCGCGCAAGGCCACGCTGGTGATCGGGCTGGACATCAGCGACTCCATCTCCCTCGACCCCGCACGCGTCGCCCAGTACTCCAACCCGCTGCCCTGCCACGCCGCCTATGACTCGCTGGTGACCTTCAGCCCGGGCGACTACGTGAACATCAAGCCGGCGCTGGCCACCGAATGGGCCATGCAGGCCGACGGCAAGACCCTGCGCTTCAAGCTGCGCCAGGGGGTGAAATTCTCCACCGGCACGCCGATGACCGCCGAGGACGTGCGCTTCTCCTTCGAGCGGGTGATCAACCTGAAGGACCAGCCGCAGCAGTACATCGCCCATGTGGACAGCATGAAGGTGGTGGACGACCACACCGTGGACATGCTGCTGAAAGACCCGACCCAGCCGATCCTGAGCATCATCGCCGCCCCCGAGTTCATCGTGATGGAAAAGGCGGTGGCCGTGCAGCACGGCGCCACCGACGCGGCGGACGCCAAGGAGAAGGACAAGGCGACCGACTGGCTGAACGCCAATTCCTGCGGCACCGGCCCCTATCGCCTCACCGGCTGGCAGCGCAACCAGTCCATCCAGATGGTGCGCAACGACCAGTACTGGGGCGGCAAGCCCGGCTATGAGCGGGTGCTGATCCGCCACATGAGCGAGAGCGCCGCCCAGCTTCTGGCGATCAAGCGCGGCGACATCGATGTCGCCTTCAACCTGATCCCCGAGCAGGTCGCCACCCTGAAGGACGACCCGGATATCCGCGTGGAAGGCGCCACCAGCCTGGACTTCATCTACATGGCGGTGGCCGAGAGTGCCGACAATCCGGCGCTGCGCAACAAGAAGGCGCGCCAGGCGATCGGCTACGCGATCGACTTCGACGGCATCATCAAGAACCTGATCGGCGGCCACGCGGTGCGGCCGGTGAGCTTCATCCCGGTGGGCATGAACGGCTCCACCAGCGAACTCACCAAGGAAATCGGCTTCCGCGAGGACCTGCCGCGCGCCAAGAAACTGCTGGCCGAGGCCGGACTGCCGGACGGGTTCAGCTTCCAGCTCGCCTATGGCAACGCCGCCATCGCCGGCGTGTCGTACCAGAACCTGGCGCAGAAGATCCAGGCCGACCTCGCCCGCGTCGGCATCAAGGCCGAACTGGCGCCGATGGACCAGCTCAACATGCGCACCATGTATCTGGGCGGCAAGGCGCAGGCGGTGCTGACCTTCTGGAACCCGCCGGCGCCGGAAAACCAGCTCTGGGCCGCCGCCACCATCGACCGCGTGTCCAAGCGCGTGCACTGGGACGTGCCCGCCGCGGTGCGCAAGCTGGTCAACGACGCCTCCGCCGAGCGGGACAACGCGAAATCGGCCGTCCTGTGGAAGCAGTACCAGGAGGCGATGGTCGACGCCGCCCACCACTTCGTGCTGATCCAGCCGATCTACCAGATCGCCGTGCGCAAGAGCGTCGCCGGCCTGCAACTGACGGCGGCGGGATGGATGACCGAGCTGGCCGGGGCGAAGCCGGCCTGAACCAGGCAGATGCTGCGCTACGTCGTCTCCCGCCTGGGCCTGTCGGTGGTGATGGTCCTGCTGGCCACGCTGGTGATCTTCCTGATCGCCAACACGGTGCCAGGGGACCCGGTGCTGATGCAGCTCGGCGACCTCGCGGCCTCCAACCCCGCGACGGTCGCCGAGTTCCGCCACCACTGGGGCCTCGACCTGCCGCTGTGGCATCGCTACTGGATCTTCCTCGACGGCATGCTGCACGGCGATTTCGGGGAATCGCTGGTCTCCCGCCGGCCGGTGCTGCGCGACATCGCCGACTACGCGCCGGCAACGGTGGAACTGGCCTCGATCGCCTTCGTGCTGTCGCTGGCGGTGGGGCTGCCGCTGGGCATACTGGCGGCGGTGCGGCGGGATTCCTGGATCGACCACCTGGCCCGCGCGGTCTCGCTGATCGGGGTCTCGGCGCCGACCTTCTGGCTGGCCTTCGTGGTGCTGGCGATCTTCTACGGCTGGCTGGACATCGCACCCGGGCCGGGGCGGCTGGACCCGGTGTCGTTCCCGCCCACGCCGATCACCGGGCTGCTGCTGATCGACACCGCCTGGCTGGGCGACTGGGACACGTTCCGCGACGCGGCGGCGCATCTGGTGCTGCCGTCGATCGTGCTGGCCGGCTCCACCCTCGGCCTGATCACCCGCACCACCCGCGCCGCGATGCTGGAGGCGCTGTCGCAGGACTATGTGCGGGTGGCGCGCGCCAAGGGGTTGCGTGGCCGGGCGGTGGTGACCGGCCACGCGCTGCCCAACGCCATGCTGCCGGTGGTGACGCTGGGCGGGCTCGCCTATGCGAACCTGCTGGCCGGCGCGGTGATGACCGAGACGGTGTTCTCCTGGCCCGGCCTCGGCCGCTACACCTTCACCAGCGCGGTGGCGGTGGATTTCCCGGCGATCATGGCCATCACCACCATCGTCGCCATCGTGTTCGTGGCGGTGAACTTCCTGGTCGACCTGTCCTACGCGCTGCTCGACCCGCGGGTGCTGAAGCGATGAGCGGGGTGGTGCTGCCCGCCATCGCCTCGCCCCGCCAACGCTGGCTGCGCCGCTACGGCCTGGCCAGCCTGGGGGCGGCGATCATCCTGGCCTGGGCGCTGCTGGCGATCTTCGCCCCCTGGGTCTCGCCGTTCGACGCCAATTTCGTCGATGTCGCCAACCGGCTGAAGCCGCCCTCCTGGGTGCACTGGATGGGCACCGACGCGCTGGGGCGGGACGTGGCCTCCCGCGTGATCCATGGCGCGCGGGTGTCGTTGGCGGTGGGCTTCGTGGTGGTGGCCATCGGCGGGCTGTTCGGCACGCTGCTGGGGGCCATCGCCGCCTATGCGCGCGGCTGGGTGGAGGAGGCGCTGATGCGGCTGACCGACCTGGTGTTCTGCTTCCCGCCGATCATCCTGGCGATGGCGATCGCGGCGGCGCTGGGCATCGGCACGGTCAACACGGTGATCGCCATGCTGGTGGTGTGGTGGCCGAAATTCGCCCGCCTCGCCCGCAGCCTGGTGATCACCCAGCGCTCGATGGAATACGTGGAGGCGGCGCAGTCGGTGGGGTTCGGGCCGGCGCATATCCTGGTGCGGCAGATCCTGCCCAATGCCGTCGGCCCGCTGGTGGTGCTGCTGACCCTGGATGTGGGCAACGCCATCCTGGTGTTCGCCGGCCTGTCCTTCCTCGGCCTGGGCGTGGTGCCGCCCACCGCCGAATGGGGGGCGATGGTGGCCGAGGGGCGCGAACTGGTGCAGCAATGGTGGGTCGCCACCTTCCCGGGCCTGGCCATCCTGACCGTGGTGATGGGGTTCAACTTCATGGGCGACGGCTTCCGCGACTGGCTCGACCCGCATGCCCGCACCCGCTGACCGCCCGCCGGCCGCGCCGATCCTGTCGGTGCGCGACCTGCGCACCTGGTTCCTCACCGATGCCGGCCCGGTGCGGGCGGTCGACGGCGTGAGCTTCGACGTGCATCCCGGCGAGACGCTGGGCATCGTGGGCGAATCCGGCTCGGGCAAGAGCGTTTGCGCCAAGTCGATCATGCGGCTGCTCGACGCGCCGGCGCGCATCGTGGGCGGCGCCATCCATTTCCGCGGGCGCGACCTCGCGCGGCTCGACGAGGAGGCCATCCGCGCGGTGCGCGGGCGCGAGATCGCCATGGTCTTCCAGGACCCGATGACCTCGCTGAACCCGGTGCTGCGCATCGCCCGCCAACTGGTGGAGGCGATGACCGCCCATGGCCGCTTCACCCCGGCCGCCGCGCGCACGCGGGCGATCGACCTGTTGCGCCGGATGGGGGTGGCGGCGCCGGAGCGGGCGGTGGGCTCCTACCCGCACCAATATTCCGGCGGCATGCGCCAGCGGGTGATGCTGGCGATGGGCTTCTCCAACGAGCCGGCGCTGCTGATCGCCGACGAGCCGACCACGGCGTTGGACGTGACCATCCAGGCGCAGATCCTGGACCTGCTGCGCGGGCTGAACCGCGACATGGGCACGGCGGTGATCCTGATCAGCCACGACCTGGGGGTGATCGCCAATGTCTGCTCGCGCGTGCTGGTGATGTACGCCGGCGAGGTGGTGGAGGAGGGCGCGCCCGAAGACCTGCTGACCGACCCGCGCCACCCCTATACCTGGGCGCTGCTGCACGCCGCCCCCCGCATCGACGCCGAGGCCGAGGACCGCCGGCTGGTGACCATCGAGGGCCAGCCCCCCGACCCGCGCACCTGGCCGGAAGGCTGCCGCTTCCGCGCCCGCTGCCCGTTCGCGGTGGACAAATGCGCCGAGCATCCGCAGTTGCTGCCGGCCGGCGAGGGCCGCGCCACGCGCTGCTGGGTGACCCAGGCGGGCGGCGCGCTGCACACCCCTGCCCGCCCCGCGCCGCTGCCGGCCGTGCCCCGGCCCGAGGCGGCGCCGGGGCCGCTGCTGCAGGTGACCGGGCTGCAAAAGCATTTCGTGTTGCCGAACGACGGCTATTTCGGCCAGCCGCGCGTGCTGCGCGCCGTCGATGACGTGGACCTGACGGTCTCGCGCGGCGAGACGGTGGGGCTGGTGGGCGAATCCGGCTGCGGCAAGTCCACGCTGGCCCGGCTCGTCACCCGGCTGCACCAGCCCACCGCCGGGCGGATCGTGTTCGACGGCACCGACATCGGCAGCGCCACCCAGGCGCAGATCCGCCCGCTGCGCCGGCGCATGCAGATGATCTTCCAGGACCCCTATGCCTCGTTGAACCCGCGCGACCGGGTGGGCGAAATCCTGGCCGGCCCGCTGCGGCTGCACGGCATCGTGGACGGCGAGGCGGCGGCACGCCAGCGCGTGGCCGAGTTGCTCGACCTGGTGGGCCTGCCGGTACAGTCCGCACGGCGCTTTCCGCACGAGTTCTCCGGCGGTCAGCGCCAGCGCATCTCGATCGCCCGCGCGCTGTCGGTGGGGCCGGATTTCGTGGTGGCGGACGAGCCAGTGTCGGCGCTGGACGTGAACATCCAGGCGCAGATCATCAACCTGATGGTGGATCTGCAGGAGCGGTTGGGGCTGACCTACCTGTTCATCGCCCACGACCTGGCGGTGGTGCGCCATGTCTGCGACCGCATCGTGGTGCTGTACCTGGGCCGGGTGATGGAGGTGGGCCGCGCCGCCGACCTGTTCGCGCGGCCGCAGCACCCCTACACCCGCACCCTGATCTCCGCCGCCCCGGTGCCGGACCCGCGCATCGAACGCACCCGCCGCCACGTGCCGATGCTGGGCGAGCCGCCCAGCCCGCTCAACCCGCCGAGCGGCTGCCGCTTCCGCACCCGCTGCCCGATCGCCGAGGCACGCTGCGCCGCCGAGGTGCCGCCATTGCAGGATATCGGCGGGGGGCAGTTCGCGGCCTGCCATTTTCCGGGGAAGTTTTGAGGGTAAGGGCGTCTTTTTGCGAACAAGAAGAGGCGAGGAAACGCTTCATCCGCTTGGGGACGCCTCGGCATCTACCGCCAGAAAGCGGGAAAAACTCTCAAATGTGAGAGATTTTCGACAATTGCCCTTCCTTCCTTTCCGTCTGCCCCTAAACTCCGCTCCATGAGCGACACCAGCAAGCCCTCCTGGGCCACCCGCACCCTCGCCGCGCAGGCGCTGGGCCATATCGACGCCGCCACGCAGGCCGTGGTCCCGCCGATCCATGTCAGCACCACCTATATCCGCGACCCCGACAACCAGTACCGCACCGGCAATATCTACGCCCGGCCGGACAACGAGACGGTGCGCGAGGCGGAGGCGATCATCGCCATGCTGGAGGGGGCCAAGGTGGCGATGGTGCTCGGCTCGGGCATGTCGGCGGCCACCGCGGTGTTCCTGTCGCTGGCGCCGGGCGACCACGTGGTGGCGCCGGAGGTGATGTACTGGGGCCTGCGCAACTGGCTGATCAACGAGGGCCGCCACTGGGGCCTGGATGTCGAGCTGGTCGATACCAGCAGCCTCGACGCCCTGCGCGCGGCGGTGCGGCCGGGCAAGACCAGGCTGGTGTGGCTGGAAACCCCCTCCAACCCGCTGTGGACCATCACCGACATCCGCGCCGCCGCCGATATCGCCCATGCCGCCGGCGCCAGGCTGGCGGTGGATTCCACCGTCGCCACCCCGCTGCTGACCCGCCCGCTGGCGCTGGGGGCGGACATCGTGATGCATTCGGCCACCAAATACCTCAACGGCCATTCCGACGTGATCGCCGGCGCGCTCGCCGCCAGCCAGGACGACGATTTCTGGAAGCGCATCAAGCGCACCCGCGCCACGCTCGGGCAGATCCTGGGGCCGCTGGAGACCTATATGCTGATCCGCGGCATGCGCACGCTGGACCTGCGGGTGCGCGCCGCCTGCGCCAACGCGATGGAACTGGCCTTGCGCCTGTCCAACCACGCCCAGGTGGCGCAGGTGCTGTATCCCGGCCTGCCGAGCCATCCCGGCCATGACGTGGCGCTGCGGCAGATGACCGGCGGCTTCGGCGGCATGCTGTCGATCCGCGTGCGCGGTGGCGAGGCGGCGGCCATCGCCACCGCCGCCGGCGTCACGCTGTGGAAGCGCGCGACCTCGCTCGGCGGCGTCGAGAGCCTGATCGAGCATCGCGCCTCCATCGAGGGCGCCGGCTCCCCCTGCCCGCCCGACCTGCTGCGGCTGTCGGCGGGCGTGGAGGAAGTGGAGGACCTGTTCGCCGACCTCGACCGGGCGTTGCGCGCCGCCGGTTAGAGCGTGATGGCCGGAGATGGAATCACCGGAGGTCTGAATCACGCGACAAAACAAAGAGCTGGAGCTGGGTGCCTTCGCCTGTCAGAAGGCATCCAGCTCTAGGCTGGCGCGATCCGCGCGGCGCAGAACTTGAATTCAGGGATCTTGCCGAACGGGTCCAGCGCCGGGTTGGTCAGCAGGTTGGCCGCCGCCTCGGCGTAGCAGAACGGGATGAACACCATGTTCGCCGGCACGTCGCGGTCGGCGCGCGCCATGATCTCGACCGTGCCGCGGCGGGTGGTCACCCGGATCATGCCGCCGGGCGCGATGCCCCGCCGGCCGAGTTCCTGCGGCGAGAGCAGGGCGACGGCCTGCGGCTCCAGCGTGTCGAGCGTGGCGGAGCGGCGGGTCATCGCGCCGGTGTGCCAGTGCTCCAGCACCCGCCCGGTGGACAGCACCATGTCGAACTCCGCGTCCGGCAGCTCGTCGGGCGGCGCCACGGCGGCGGGCACGATGCGGGCGCGGCCGGAAGGCGTGGGGAAGCGGTCGGTGAACAGGATGTCCTGGCCCGGCACGTCCGGCCCGGCCACCGGATAGGTCACCGCGCCCTCGCGCCCCAGCCGCTCCCAGGTGATGTTGGCCAGGGAGGGCATCGCCAGGGCCATCTCGGCGAAGATATCGGCCGGGCCCGCGTAGTCCCAGCCCAGCCCCAGCCGGCGTGCGACCTCCTGGATGATCCACCAATCCTGCCGCGCCTCGCCCGGCGGCGGCACAACCGCGCGGGCAAGCTGCACCCGCCGGTCGGTGTTGGTGAAGGTGCCCGCCTTCTCGGCGAAGGCGGCGGCGGGCAGCACCACGTCGGCATGGAAGGCGGTCTCGGTCAGGAACAGGTCCTGCACCACCAGGTGGTCCAGCCCGGCCAGGGCGGCGCGCGTCTTGTGCAGGTCGGGGTCGGACATGGCCGGATTCTCGCCCTGGACGTACATGCCGCGGATCGCACCGGCGGCGGCGGCCTTGATGATCTCCACCACCGTCAGGCCGGGCGCGGGGTCCAGTGTGGCGCCCCACAGCGTCTCCAGGCGCCGGCGCACCGCGTTCTCGCCGGTGGCGTGGTAGTCGGGGAAGAACATCGGGATCAGCCCGGCGTCGGAGGCGCCCTGCACGTTGTTCTGGCCGCGCAGCGGGTGCAGCCCGGTCCCAGGCCGCCCGATCTGCCCGGCGGCCAGCGCCAGCGCGATCAGGCAGCGCGCGTTGTCGGTGCCGTGGACGTGCTGGGAGATGCCCATGCCCCAGAAGATGATCGCCGCGCCGCTGGTGGCGTACAGCCGCGCCGCCGCCCGCAGCGTTTCGGCCGGCACGCCGCACACGGCGGCCATCCGCTCGGGCGCGAAGCCGGCGACATGGGCGGCGAGTTCCGCGAAGCCCTCGGTATGCGCGGCGATATACCCCTGGTCCGCCAGCCCCTCCGCGATGATGGTGTGCAGCATGGCGTTCAGTAGCGCCACGTCGCTGCCCGGGCGGAAGCGCAAGTCGTAGGTGGCCAGCCGCGACAGCGCCTGCCCGCGCGGGTCGGCCACGATCAGCTTGGCGCCGCGCCGCACCGCGTTCTTGATGAAGGTGGCGGCCACCGGGTGGTTCACCGTCGGGTTGGCGCCGATGACGAAGATCACCTCCGCGTCCAGCGCGGCCGCGAACGGGGCGGTGACCGCCCCGGAATGCAGCCCTTCCATCAGGGCCGCCACCGAGGAGGCGTGGCACAGCCGGGTGCAGTGGTCCACGTTGTTGGAGCCGAAGCCGGTGCGCACCAGCTTCTGGAACAGATATGCCTCCTCGTTGGAGCCCTTGGCGCTGCCGAAGCCGGCCAGCGCCCGCGGCCCATGCGCCGCGCGGAGGCGCTGGAAGCCGCCCGCCGCGCGGTCCAGCGCCTCCGCCCAGCCTGCGGGGCGGAAATGGGTCCAGGGATTGCCGGGGTCCACCTGACAATCCGCCTGCTTCGGCGCGTCCTCGCGGCGGATCAGCGGCTGGGTGAGCCGGTGCGGGTGGTGGATATAGTCGAAGCCGAAGCGGCCCTTCACACAGAGCCGCCCGTGATTGGCCGGCCCGTCGCGGCCCTCGGCGTAGAGCAGGCGGTCGTCCTTGACGTGATAGGTCACCTGGCAGCCGACGCCGCAATACGGGCACAGCGAGTCCACCTTGCGGTCGGCCACCACGCCGTTCAGCAGGGCCTTGGGCAGCAGCGCGCCGGTCGGGCAGGCCTGCACGCATTCGCCGCAGCCGACGCAGCTGCTGGCGCCCATCGCGTCGTCGAAATCGAACACGATTTTGGCGTGGTGGCCGCGACGGGCCATGCCGATCACGTCGTTGCCCTGCACCTCGCGGCAGGCGCGCACGCACAGGCCGCACTGGATGCAGGCATCGAGGTTGACCGCCATCGCCGGATGGCTGGTATCGGCCGGCGCGCGCGCGCCACCGGGGAAGCGGCTGTCGCCCACGCCGGCGCGCGCCGCCCAGGCGTGCAGCTTCGCCGCCGGGTCGGGTGCGGCCGCCGGCTGGTCGGCCAGCAGCAATTCGAGCACCAGGCGCCGCGCCGCCTCGGCGCGCGGCGAGGCGGTGCGCACCACCATGCCGGCCGAGGGCACCCGCAGGCAGGACGGCGCCAGCACCCGCTCTCCTTCGATCTCCACCATGCAGGCGCGGCAATTGCCGTCCGGCCGGTAGCCCGGCGCGGGGGAGTGGCACAGATGCGGCAGGCCCACGCCCTCGCGCCGCGCCACCTGCCAGATGGTCTCGCCCGGCGCCGCCTCCACCGCCTGGCCGTCGAGCAGGAAGCCGGTCATCGCGCCGCCTCCGCCGGGAAATGCCGCAGCAGCGACAGCACCGGGTTGGGCGCGGCCTGCCCCAGCCCGCAGATGGAGGCATCGCGCATCACCTGCGCCAGTTCGTGCAGCAGCGGCACATCCCAGCGCGGCGCGCGCATCAGCGCCACCGCCTTCTCGGTGCCCAGCCGGCAGGGGGTGCACTGGCCGCAGCTTTCGTGTCGGAAGAACCGCATCAGGTTGTCCGCCACCGCACGCAGGTCGTCCTGGTCGGACAGCACCACCACGGCGGCCGAGCCGATGAAGCAGCCATGTTCCTCCAGCGTGCCGAAATCCAGCGGCACGTCGGCCAGCGTCGCCGGCAGGATGCCGCCGGAGGCGCCGCCGGGGAGATAGGCGCCCAGCCGGTGGCCCTCGGCCATGCCGCCGCAATATTCCTCCACCAGTTCGCGCAGGGTGATGCCGGCCGGCGCCAGCTTCACCCCCGGCAGGCGCACCCGCCCGGAGACCGAGAAGCTGCGCAGCCCGCGGCACCCATACCGCCCCTGCCCGCGCCACCATGCCGCCCCGCGCTCCAGCAGGTCGCGCACCCACCACAGCGTCTCGACATTGTTGACCAGGGTAGGGCGGCCGAACAGCCCGGCCTGGAACACGAATGGCGGCTTGTTGCGGGGCAGGCCGCGCCGGCCCTCGATGCTTTCCAGCATCGCCGACTCCTCGCCGCAGACATAGGCGCCGGCGCCGCGGCGAAGCTCGACCGGCGGGCCGCCCGGCGGCAGCCTGGCCAGTTCCGCCTGCAGGATGGCGCGCGCGGCGGGGTATTCGTCGCGCAGGTAGATGACGATTTCCGCCACATCCACCACGTGGGCGGCGATCAGCATGCCTTCCAGGAAGCGGTGCGGATCGGTTTCCAGGTAGTGGCGGTCCTTGAAGGTGCCCGGCTCGCCCTCGTCGGCGTTCACCGCCATCAGGCGCGGCCCCGGCTGGGCCATCACCGTCCGCCACTTGCGCCCGGCCGGGAAGCCGGCCCCGCCCAGCCCGCCGAGGCGCGCCTCGTCCAGCACGCCCAGCACCGCCTCGGCCGACATCTCCCCCGCGCGCAGCCGCGCCAGCGCGCGGTAGCCGCCGCCGGCGACGTAGGCGTCGAAATCGGCATAGTCCGGGATCGCCGGCTCGGTGGCGCCGTGCCGCGCCGCCGCCAGCACCCGGGCGGGCGTCGCGTGGTCGATCGCGTGGCGCCCCACCACCGCGGCCGGCGCCGCCGCGCAGCGGCCGATGCAGGGCACGCGCTGCACTCGCGCCTGCGTGCCAGCCGCCACCGCCGCCGCCAGCGCCTCGGCGCCCGCCAGCATGCAGGCGATGCTGTCGCACACGCGGATGGTCAGCGGCGGCACGGCCGCGTCGCCCACGTCAAAATGCGCGTAGAAGGTGGCGACCTCGTAGACCTCGGCCAGCGACAGCCGCATCGCCTCGGCCAGGGCGGCCAGATGCGCCAGCCCGATCCGCCCGAAGCGGTCCTGGACCAGATGCAGATGCTCGATCAGCAGGTCTCGCCGGCGCGGCCGCTCGCCCAGCAGCGCCTCGATCTCGGCCAGCGCCGCCGGGTCCACCTGCCGCCCCTTGGGCGTCTCGCGGCCCCGGCCCCGCCCGCGCGGCGCGGCGCTGTTCAGATCGTCCGGCATCGGCATTTCCCCAAGGCGCGCCGGGCCTTGTGGCCAACCCGGTCGCGCCGCTTCATGAATGTGAGGGCGGGTGCGGCGGGTGTAAAGCCGCTCCGGCCGCGCTCAGACCCCGGCATCGACCTTGCGCAGCACCGCATCGGCGATCGCCTGCGGCGGCGGGGTGATGTCCACCACCACCGGGCGCTCCGCCCCCCCCGGCTCCTCCAGCGTGGCGAACTGGCTGTCCAGCAGGGCCGGCGGCATGAAATGCCCGCGCCGCGCCGCCATCCGCCCCGCGATCAGCGCCTTGTCGCCCTTGAGGTAGACCAGCCGCACATCGGCGCGCGCGCCGATCAGCACGTCCCGATAGGCTCGCTTCAGCGCCGAGCATGTCACCACGCCCGACACCCCGGCGGCGCGCCAGGCGTCGATCACCCCGGCGATGGCGTGCAGCCAGGGCCAGCGATCCGCGTCGGTGAGCGGCGTGCCGGCCGACATCTTGGCCACGTTTTCGGCCGGATGCAGCGCGTCGCCCTCCTGGAAGCGCCAGCCGCGCGCATCGGCGATCAGCCGGGCGACCGTGGTCTTGCCGCAGCCGGAGACACCCATCACCACCAGCACGGTCATGCCTTCGGCTTGCTCCCCTCGGGCGCTTCCACATGCCCGCCGAAGCCCAGCCGCATCGCCGAGAGCATCTTCTCGGCGAATGTGTGCTGCTGGCGCGAGCGGAACCGCACGAACAGGGCGGCGGCCAGCACATCGGCCGGCACCGCCTGCTCGATCGCCGCCTCGATGGTCCAGCGGCCCTCGCCGGAATCCTCGACATGGCCGGAGAAATGCTCAAGCTGCCCGTCGCCGGCCAGCGCGTCGGCTGACAGGTCAAGCAGCCAAGAGGTCACCACGCTGCCGCGCCGCCACACCTCGGCCACGTCGGCCAGGTCGAAATCGTAACGCTCATCGGCGGGCAGCTTCTCGGAGCCGCGGTTGCGCAGGATGTCGAACCCCTCGGCGATCGCCTGCATCATGCCGTATTCGATGCCGTTATGGATCATCTTGACAAAATGCCCGGCGCCGGACGGGCCGGCATACAGATAGCCCTGCTCCACCCGGGGATCGCGCGCGCCCCGCCCCTCGGTGCGCGGGATGTCGCCGATGCCCGGCGCCAAGGCGGCGAAGATCGGGTCGAGGAACTCGAACGCCGCCCGCTCGCCGCCGATCATCAGGCAATAGCCGCGTTCCAGGCCCCATACGCCGCCGGAGGTGCCGACATCCATGTAGCGCACGCCGCGCCCGGCCAGCGCCTTGGCCCGGCGCACGTCGTCCTTGAAGTTGCTGTTGCCGCCGTCGATCAGGATATCGCCGGCCTCCATCAGCCCGCCCAGCTCGGCCACCGCCGCCTCGGTCACCGCGCCGGAGGGCAGCATCACCCAGGCGGCGCGCGGCCGCTGGTCCAGCTTGGCCGCGAGATCGGCCAGCGAGGTGGCGCCGACGGCGCCGGCTTCCACCAGGCCGGCCACCGCCTTGGGATTGGCGTCGAACACCACGCAGGAATGGCCGGCGCGGATCAGTCGCCGCACGATGTTGCCGCCCATGCGGCCCAGCCCGATCACCCCGATCTGCATCGCTTCGTGCTCCTGAGTTATGGTAGGCGAGGAAGGTCTTCTTTTTGTGGACAAAAAGAAGCAAAAAAACTTTGTTCCCTGGAGTCCTACGTGGATGGACGTTTTTTGGTTCTTTTTTTCAAAAAAGAACGCCTTGCTTGCTTTCTACCCCGCCAGACACGACAGCCCCCCATCCACCGGCAGGCAGACCCCGGTGATATAGGCGGCATCGTCGGAGGCCAGGAACGCCGCCGCGCGCGCCACGTCCCACGCATCGCCCTGCCGGCCCATCGGGCTCATCGCGTCGCGCGCGCGCTGCATCTCGGCGGCGTCGCCGTGCTGGCCGACGATCTGCTTCTCCACCATCGGCGTTTTCATCAGGCCGGGCATGATGGTGTTGGCGCGGATGCCATGCCGGGCATACTGCACCGCCAGCGCCTTGGTGAACTGGTTCAGCGCCGCCTTGGAGGCGTAGTAGCTGTAATACGGATACGGGTTGATCAGCACCGCCGCGATCGAGGAGATGTTGACGATCGCCCCCCGCCCCTGTCGGCGCATCACCGGGATCACCCGCCGGCAGCTGCGGTAGACGCTGCTGAGGTTGACATCCATCACCTTCTTCCAGCGCGCCTCGGTGATGTCCTCCAGCGCGCCCATGTCGGTGATGCCGACGTTGTTGTGCAGGATGTCGATGCGGCCGTACTGCGCCAGCGTTGCCTCCACCGCGCGGCCGATGCTCTCGGCGCTGGTCACGTCGGCCTGCTGGGCGATGGCGGCGTTGCCCTCCAGGCGGATGATGTCGGCGGTCTCCTGCGCGGCGGCGGTGAACTGGTCCACTGCCACCACCGCCGCGCCCTCGCGCGCATACTGCACCGCCGCGGCCTTGCCGTTGCCCCAGCCCGGCCCGGACGAGCCGGCGCCGAACACCAGGGCCACCCGCCCTTGCAGCCGGCGTGCCGGCACCATCTGCTGCTCAGGCAACCCGGTCGCCCTTCTTTACCTGCACCGCGCGGTTGTCCACCGCCGGCAGCATCTTCGCCGGGTCGCGCGTCACCACCAGGTCGATCACCGTCGGGCCCTCGCCCGCCAGCCCCGCCGCCAGCGCCCCGGCCAGGTCGCCCGGCTGCTCGACGCGGATGCCGCGCACCCCCATGGCCTGGGCGATCCGCGCATAATCGGTCTCGGCGAGGTCTGAGGCGTGGTAGCTGCCGGGGCCGTACATCAGGTGCTGCAACGCCTTCACGTAGCCGGAGGCGGCGTTGTTCACCACCACGATGGTGAAGGCCAGCCCCAGCCGCCGCGCCGTCTCCAGCTCGCCGATCATCATGTTGAAGCCGCCGTCGCCGGTCAGACTCACCACCTTGCGCCTCGGCGCCGCCAGTGCCGCGCCGATCGCGCCTGGCAGGCCGTAGCCGATGGAGGCGAAGCCGCGATCCGGCACGAAGCCGCGCCCAGGGGCCTTGGTGTCGTACAGCAGCCCACCCCAATGCGCCGCGAATCCGCCATCGGCCACCAGCACGCCATCCGCCGGCATGATGGTGTTCAGCTCGTGCATCAGCCGCGCCATGCTTACCGGCACCTCGTCGCTGGTCAGGCGCGGCAGCACGCCGGCCCGCCACTCGGCCATCTTCGCCGCCACCGCCGCCGCGTGCCCGGCCTGGCGGTCGCGGATGGCGGCGGCCTGGGGCGCCAGCATGGCGTGCAATTCGGCCAGCGTCTCGCGCACGTCGCCCCACAGGCACAGTTCCGGCTCGGCGGTGCGGCCGAACTCCTCGGCCACCAGGTCGATATGCAGGATGGTCTTGCCCGCGGGCGGCACCGTGAACCGCTTGGTGGCGATCTCGCCCAGCTTGCAGCCGGCGACGATGATCAGGTCCGACTCGGCGATGAAGCCGTTGGCGATCCGGTCGTAGCGCCCGAACAGCCCGGCGCTCAGCGCGTCGGTGCAGGCGATGGCGCCCTTGCCGGTCATGGTATGCGCCACCGGCAGGTTCAGCGCGGCGGCAAAGGCGCTCAGCACCTCGGCGGCGCCGCTGATATGCACCCCGCCGCCAGCCAGCAGGATCGGCCGCTCGGCCCGCGCGATCATCGCCGCCGCCACCGCCATCGCATCGGCGGCCGGCCGGCAGCGCAGGCTGGGGGCGGCCTCGCAGGCCGGATCGCCACGGAACGCATCGGCCTCGAAGCCGTGCGTCGCGTGGCAGATATCCTCGGGCACATCGACCACCACCGGGCCGGGCCGGCCGGAGGTCGCCACCCGGAAGGCGCGGCGCATCAGCTCGGGGATGCGCCCGATGCTCTCGATGCGGATCAGCTCCTTGCAGGCCGGCCGCAGGATCTCGGTCTGCCGGCTTTCCTGGGTCATGTTCTTCCAGGCGTGGTCGCGGTGGGTGTCGCCCACCAGCACCACCAGCGGCGAGCCGGCGTTCAGGCTCTCCACCAGCCCGGTCACCAGGTTGGTCGCCCCCGGCCCCAGCGTGGCGTCGCACAGGCCGACGCGCCCGGTCACCTTGGCGTAGGCATCGGCGATGAAGATCGCCGCCCGCTCGTCGTTGATCAGGTGGTGCGCCAGCCCCAGCCGCCGCGCCGCGTCGTAGAACGGCAGCAGCTGGAAGCCGCCCATGCCGAACATCGCGCCGCCGTTGAACGCCTGGATCATCCGGGCGAGCGCCTCGCCGCCTGTCATTTCATTCGGCGTCATGTCAGTGGCCATATCTCAGCGTCCCATCATGCTTCGGGCGGTGGCGGCGACCGCGGCGGCGCCCACCCGCACCGCATCCTCCACCGGCGGCGCGTAGCCCACCGGCGCGCGCGGCGCGCCCAGCCGGCGTACCTTGGCGCTGGTGTGTTCCGCCACCGTGGCGGCGATCTCCGCCCCGAAGCCGGCCACCGCCACCGCCTCGTGGCACACCAGCAGCCGCCCGGTGCGCGCCGCGCTCTCCAGCACCATCACGCGGTCCCACGGCCACAGCGTGCGCAGGTCGATCAGGTCCACCCCGATCCCCTCGCCGGCCAGCGCCTCGGCTGCCTCGGCGCACACATGCACCTGCTGCGACCATGAGACGATGGTGACATCGCCCCCCGCCCGCACCCGCCGCGCCACGCCGAACGGCACCAGGTGCTCGCCCTCCGGCACCTCGCCCTCCAGCGGCCACAGGTTCTTGTGCTCCATGTAAACCACCGGGTCGTCGCACCGGATGGCGCTTTTCAGCAGGCCCTTGTTGTCCGCCGGCGTCGCCGGGCAGGCCACCACCAGGCCGGGGATATGCGCGTACCACGCCTCCAGCGACTGCGAATGCTGTGCCGCCGAACTGCGCCACATGCCGATCGGCTCGCGCACCACCAGCGGCACCCGCCCCTGGCCGCCGAACATGAAGCGCGCCTTGGCGGCCTGGTTCACCAGTTCATCGACCGCGCACAGAGCGAAATCGGAGAACCGCATCTCCACCACCGGCCGCGTGCCCATCAGCGCCGCCCCCACCGAGGCGCCCAGGATCGCCGCCTCGCTGATCGGCGCGTCGCTGATCCGCTCCGGCCCGAATTCCTCCACCAGCCCGGCATACTGGCCGAACACCCCGCCGCGCCCGAGGTCCTCGCCCACCGCCCATACCAGCGGATCGCGCCGCATCTCCTCGGCCAGCGCCGCCCGCGCGGCGGCCAGATAGGTCATGCGCGCCATCAGAACGCCCCCTGCAACGGCGAACCCACATCCTGCACGTCGCGGAACGCCTCTGCCGCCTCCGGATACGGCGCGGCGAAGGCTGCCTCGTAGGCCGCCGCTATCTCCGCCTCGGCCGCCGCCTGATCGGCCGCCAGCGCCGCCGCGTCCACACCGGCGCCGCGCAGCAATTCGGCGGCGCGGCCGATCGGTTCCTCCAGCCGCCGCGCCGCCACCTCCTCGGCCGGACGGTAGGGGGCGGCATCCGCCCCGGTGTGCCCGGTCAGCCGGTAGGTACTGGCATGCAGGAAGCGCGGTCCGCCGCCGCCGCGCACCTGCGCCAGCAGCCCCTGCACCGCCGCGTCCACCGCCAGGATGTCGTTGCCGTCCACCTCCTCCGCCACGATGCCGAACGCCCGCGCCCGCGTCGCCGGTCCGGCCCCCGCGGTCATGCTGGCGGTCCGCGTGGTGGCCGCGAAGCCGTTGTCCTCGCAGACGAACAGCACCGGCAGCCCGAACACCGCCGCCCAGTTCAGCCCCTCCAGGAACGGCCCGCGATTGATCGCGCCGTCGCCGAAGATGCAGCACACTACCCGGTCCTCGCGCCGCAGCTTGATCGCGTGCGCGGCCCCGGCGGCGATCACGATATTGGCCCCCACCACGCCGTTGGCCCCCAGCATCCCCACCTGGAAATCGGCGATATGCATGGAGCCGCCCTTGCCGCCGCAGGTACCGCCGACCCGCCCGAGCAACTCGCGCAGCATCGCCTCGCTGTCCGCGCCCTTGGCCAGGGTGTGGCCATGCCCGCGATGGGTGGAGAGCAGGATGTCGTCGCGCCGCAGATTGCCCACCACGCCGGCCGCCACAGCCTCCTGGCCGATCGAGGGATGGATCGCCCCCAGCACCACCTTCTCCGCCAGCCCTCGCAGCGCCGCCTGCTCCAGCGCGCGGATGCGCCACATCAGCCGGTGCTGCTCGCGCAGCCGGGACACGTCGAAATTACGGGAAGACTGGTCTGGCGGCATGGACGTCTCCGCGATTCTCTGTGCGAGCGGTTCGTGTGGTGCTAGCACGGCGGACGAATCAGCGTCCATGCAGGGGGGGAGAGGATGGCCGAGCCACGGATCGTGCTGGCGCCCACGGCGACCAAGCTGCCGGCCGAGGCGCGCGGCGGCGTGCTGGTCACCGGCTCGCATGGCGGGGTCTATCCCGGCCGGCTGGCCGTGCTGGCCGGCGTGCGCGCGGCGATCTTCCACGATGCCGGCATCGGCCGCGAACAAGCCGGCATCGGCTCGCTGGCGCTGCTCGGCGGGCGGGGCATCGCCGCCGCCGCCGTCTCGCACATGTCCGCCCGCGTCGGCGACACCGGCGACATGATGGCGCGCGGTGTTATCAGCCGCGCCAACGGCCCGGCTTTGGCCGCCGGCGTGGCACGCGGCATGCCTTGCGCCCAGGCTGCCAGCCTGCTGCGCGCCGCGCCCTGGCGCGAGGCGAGCCCGCCGCCGGGCGATGAGGCGCGCCACGTCGAGCACCCCGGCGCCCGCCCCCTGGTGCTGATCGACTCGGCCGCCATGGTCGATCCGGCGGCCGATCGCGGCGCCGTCATCGTCACCGGTTCGCATGGCGGGCTGGTCGGCGGCGACCCGGCGATGGCGCTGCGCGCCGAGGGCTTCGCCGCCGCCTTCAACGACGCAGGCATCGGCATCGAGCAGGCCGGCATCGGCCGGCTGGCCGCGCTCGACCAGCGCGGCATCGCCGCCCTCACCGTCGCTGCCGCCAGCGCGCGCATCGGCCAGGCCCGCTCCACGCTGGACAACGGCGTCATCTCCGCCGCCAACGCCACCGCCGTCGCCCTCGGCGCGCGCGCGGGCCAGCCCGCCCGCGATGTGCTGCTGGCCTGGACACGGCTAGCCTGATCCTCACCCACGCAGGAGGCCTACGATGACCGCCACGCCGAAAGACACCGCCGCCATCGAGAGCTGGCACGCCCATGTCTACTACGACCCCACCACCCGCGCCGCCGCCGCCGCCTTGCGCGAGCAGGTGGCCGAGCGCTTCCCCACCGCCGTGCTGGGCCGCTGGCACGACGTGAAAGTGGGCCCTCACCCGCAGGCGATGTACCAGATCGCCTTCTCCAACGCCGATTTCCCTTTGCTGGCACCGTTCCTGGCGCTCAACCGCCAGGGCCTGACCATCCTGTTGCACCCGGAATCCGGCCGCCCGAAGGACGACCACCTGCTGCACGCCCTGTGGATGGGCGCGGTGCTGCCGCTGGACGCCACCATGCTGCCGGAGGTCTCCACGCCGCATGGCTGACGGGAAAGCGACCTTCCCCTGGATTCGTGGACACGGGTTGCGGGCTACGCGGCCGCTGCGACCATTTCCATCTGTGTTGGCGTTTGGTATCCGATCGCGGCATGTAGGTGCTCGCGGTTGTACAAGCCCTCGATAAACGCGTCCGCCTGACCGGGGCAGGGCCGACCCAGCAGCGTGCGCCGGCGGCTCAGAAGCGCTTCGTCGAAAGTACCTCGAAGGTTCGGGCGATGGTCGCCACACTGCGTGTCGTAGCTGCGCATTGCCAGGCAGGCAATCAGCGCATCTACCACCGCAAGCTGCGCGATGCGGCTGGTCATCGCCTCGGTGCGGAAGCGGGTCTCGCGAGCGACAGTGTGCAGTACGATCTCGGCATGGGCCAGCAATGGCGAGCGGCCGAAATTGGTCAGGCAGATCGTGGTGGCGCCCGCGTCCTTGGCCAGACGGGTTTGCATCGCCCGCGCCCTTAGAACCCATCCATAAAGTTTGAATTTATCCTGAATATCTTGCGAGTCTTCGCATCATGATTCGGATCATAGCGAGCCGAACGAATGCTGCGGCGCATCGGACGTGACGCTCGAAGTCGCGCGCCAGCCTGCGATGGTGGCTGATCCAGCCGATCGTGCGCTCGACGATCCACCGTTTGGGCAGCACGACGAAGCGATGCTGGTCGCAGCGTCGGATGATCTGCATCTCCCATGGCCCGGTTCGTTGCACGGCTGCGGCCATCTTCGGCCCCTGGTAGCCGGCATCGCCGATGATCCGCTCGATGAACGGGAATTGCCGGCGCGCCTGGCGCAGCAGTGGCGCAGCTCCGTCGCGATCCTGAATGTCGGCCGGCAGGACGATCACGCCAAGCAGCAAACCCAGCGTATCCGTCAGGATGTGACGCTTGCGGCCAAGGGTCTTCTTGCCCGCATCGTAACCAGACGGGTCGAGCGTAGACCCCCCTTTTGAGCGCCCTTCGCAGTCTGGCTGTCGATGATCGCCGTCGTCGGGCTTGCCTCCCGTCCAGCCCGCTCGCGCTTCGCTATATAAAGAGCGTGATGCATACGCTCGATCGTTCCGTCCCAATCCCACAGTGAAAAATAGCGCCATGCCGTGCTCTTCGGCGGCAGGTCCTTCGGCATCGCCTGCCACTGGCAGCCGGTCGAAAGCACATAGAATATGGCGTTCAGCACCTCGCGCAGGTCAACCGTGCGGGGACGGCCTCCGCGCTTGCGCGGACGGGCCGGCGCCGGCATGAGTACCGACGACATCATGGCGCTGACCCGCGGCGATGCCTGACGCAACCCTGGTCGACACCAACGTCCTGCTCGACCTCGTCACCGACGATCCGATCTGGGCCGCGTGGTCGGTCCAGCAACTGGATGCCGCGTCGGTGCGTGGACCGCTGCTGATCAACGATATCGTCTATGCCGAATTGTCGATCCGCTTCGCCCGGATCAAGGATCTCGAGTCGCTGCTGGTCGAGGGCCGCTTCACGATGGCGCTGGTGCCTCGACCGGCGCTGTTCCTGGCCGGGAAGGTGTTCCAGCGTTGCCGCGCCGCCGGCGGCACACGTACCGGGGTCCTACCGGATTTCTTCATCGGCGCGCATGCCGCTGTCGCCACGCTGCCATTGCTGACGCGGGACGTGCAGCGCTACCGCACCTACTACCCGTCGGTCGCGCTGATAACCCCGTAGCCGCCCGCCTGCCGGTCGCCGTCGCCCACCGGTGCGCGCGCGGCTTCGTCACTGACTTTGGGACGGCGGTCCACCCGACGGCCAGTATGGGCGCCGGTGGCGCGGTGTTGGTGGTGGGAGAGGTCGGCGCGCTGAGCAAGGCCGCGGTGCCGACGCCAGCCGAGGTGTTCATCCTGGTCGGCCGTGGCGCCGCCGCGTCCTGGGGCGGCACGCCCGGTCGTGCCGGAGGCCACGGGCATCTCGCCGCTTGAGTCGCGTCGTTTCCGGCGCGGCGTCACCCGAGGTTCACATGCCCGGCAGCGAGGGCTTCGGGCGAGACGTTGTGCCGCCGCATCAGCACATCCACCGCGAGGTCGCCCAGCAGCCACAGCGCAAGCTCGTACTGCCCGCCGAGCGCCAGTACGGACTGGCCGGGGCCGAGCGTGCTCCAGGTCTCGCCCGGCAGGCGCAGCACCTCGTCGGCCGCCTCCAGCGCCGGGCCCTTGGTGGCGCCGGTGATCACGGCGGTGCGTGCCCCCACCGCGCGGGCGCGGTGCAGCAGGGCGACGGCGCTGGCCAGGTCGCCGGTCGCCGCATTGGCCAGGAACAGGTCGCCGGGCCGCAGCGGCGGTGGCGCGGTGTCGAGCAGGAAATGCGCGTCGCGTCCCATCTGCCCCAGCCGCATGGCGAGCGCCCGCAACGCCAGGCCGGTGCGCCCCTGGCCATAGATCAGCACGCGCGGCGCATCGAGCAGGTCGGCCAGGCGCCCCGGTAGGCCGGGCACCGCCGCCAGCACGCGGGCCACCTCGGCCAGGGCGTTTGCGGGGTTCATACGGCACCGCGCGCGAGCACGCCGCGGGCCAGGAAGATTTCGGTGATCTCCGTCTCGATGCGCAGGAACTCGGGGTCGCGCCGCGCACGCAAGCCGCGCGGTCTGGGGATGTCGATGTCGATCACCCGCTCGATCCGCCCGGGCCGCGGCGACATCACCACCACCCGGTCGGCCAGCAGCACTGCCTCGTCCACGCTGTGGGTGACGAACAGCACGGTGCTCCGTCGGCGCAGCCACAGCGCCTCCAGGTCGATGCGCATCTGCTCGCGGGTCAGCGCGTCGAGCGCGCCGAACGGCTCGTCCATCAGCAGCAGCGAGGGGTCGTGCAGCAGCGCGCGGGCGATCGCCACGCGCTGGCGCATGCCGCCGGACAGCGCGTGGGGGTAGGCGCCGGCGAAGTCGCGCAGACCCACCTGGTCGAGCAGGGCGAGGGCGCGGTCTTTCCAGACGCCCGGGCGTTCGCCGCGCATCTCCACCTGGAACAGCACGTTGCCGAGTGCGCTGCGCCAGTCCAGCAGCACCGGCTGCTGGAACACGATCCCAAGCTCGGTCACCGGCCCGCTGCGCGCCCGTCCGCCCACCAGCACCTGGCCGCCGCTGGCCGGCAGCAGCCCGGCGATGATTCGCAGCAGCGTCGACTTGCCGCAGCCGGACGGGCCGACGATGGCGATGAACTCGCCCTCGGCGATGTCAAGATCGACCGGGGCGAGCGCCTGCACCGCGCCGAAATTGCGGCCGACCTGGCTCAGTTGGACGCGCATGCGGTCGCCTCTCGCGCCTCGAAGGGCGGAATGGTGGCCAGGGTGGCGGCGGTGCGCGACAGTGCCGCGACCAAGGCGGGAAATTGCGTATCGGGCATGCGCACCTTGGGGCCGGCGACCGAGAGCGTGCCGGTGGCCGGGCCAGCATGCGGCCGGATGGCGACGGCGACGGCGACCACGCCGGGCTCGGCCTCCTCGTCGGCGACGGCGTAGCCGCGGGCCCGCACCAGGGCCAACTCGCGCAACAGTGCAGCGGGCGTGGCGATGCTGCGCGGGGTGGGGCGCACGGCGCCGAGCGCGCCGCCCGCCAGTGTGCAGGCAGTGGCATCGTCATGGGTGGCGAGGAAGGCCTTGCCGTTGGCGGTGGCGTGCAGCACCAGGCCGCCGGCCATGTCCGGCTGGTACATCAGCCCGGCCGGCGCCCCCTGGGCCGAGGCGAGCCAGGACAGGCCGCCACGATCGGCGATGGTCAGGCGCACGAGTTCGCGCAGCTCGGCGGCGAGGGCGTCGAGCTGGGGCTGGATGGTGTCGAATAGCCTGGCGCGGCGCAGCACGTCGCGGCCGAGCAGGGCGAAGCGCAGGCTGGCGGCGTAGCGGCCATCTTGCAGGCGCTCCGCCCAGCCGAGCCGCACCAGCTCCTGCAACAGGCGGTGGGTAGCGCTTTTCGGCATGTCCAGCGCGGCCGCGAGCTCGGAGACACCGGCGGCCCCGGCGGCGAGGCGGTGCATCACTTCGGTGCAGCGCTGGAGCAGGCCCTTGACAAGCCGCATGTTAGTGGAACACCGTTCCGTTAATGGCTGGCACACTAATGCGGCCGCTGGATCGGCGTCAACGGGCGCGTCTTGGGTGGAGGAAGCGGAGTGGAACGGATCGTCGCATCGGCGCGGCCCGTCTTCGGGTTTGTGGCCTTCCTGCTGGTGTGGGAGGCGGCGTCGCGCCTGCTGCATCTGCCGCCCTACATCCTGCCGCCGCCGTCGGACATCGCCGTCGGCATGGTCACGCGCTGGCGTTCGCTGCTGGGGGCAGCCTACTATACCGCCCAGCCGATGCTGGAGGGCTTCGTCGTGGCGGTGGTGATGGGCATCGCCATCGCGCTCGCCATCGCCTTCAGCCGCACGATGCAGGGCGTGCTCTACCCGCTGCTGGTGTTCCTGCAGATCGTCCCCAAGATCGCGGTAGCGCCGCTGTTCATCATCTGGTTCGGCTTCGGCGAGACGCCGAAGGTGCTGCTGGTCTTCCTGCTGTCGTTCTTTCCGGTGGTGGTCGCCGCGATCACCGCCTTCCGTTCGATCGAGCCAGAGATCATGGAACTCGCGCGGAGCACCGGCGCCGGCCGTCTGCGCATTTTCCGCATGGTGCAGCTGCCGCACGCGCTGCCGGCGCTGTTCGGCGGCATCAAGGTGGCTGCCGCCCTGTCATCGACCGCGGCGGTGGTGGCGGAGTTCGTCGCCTCCGACCGCGGGCTGGGCTACCTGCTGCTGAGCTACAACGGCGACCTGAACACGACGATGAGCTTCGCCGCCATATTCGTGCTGTCGGCCATGGGCCTCGCGCTCTATGGCGCGGTGGAACTGGTGGAGCGTTTCGCCATCCCCTGGCACGTCTCGCGCCGACGCCTCGCCGGAGACGTGCCAGGAATATAAAAAAGCCAAGGGAGAACGACAATGAAACGATTGCTGCTGGGCGCCCTGCTGGCGCTGTTCGCCACTCAGATGATGGCGCCGGACCCGGCAATGGCGCAGGACAAGGTGACGTTGCGCCTGAACTGGATCGCCTACGGCTTCCACACGCCGTTCTACCTCGGCGTCCAGAAAGGCATCTACAAAAAGCACGGCATCGACCTGACCATCGGCGAGGGCAAGGGCTCGGCCAGCACGGTGCAGGTGGTCGCCTCGGGTGGCGACACCTTCGGGCTGTCGGACAGCTCGTCGATCATCAATGGCAATGTGCGCGGCGCCCCGGTGCGCGCGGTGATGGCCATCACCAACCAGAGCCCCTATGCCATCGCGGTACGCAAGGATTCCGGCGTGACGAAGTTCCAGGACCTCGCCGGCAAGACCATCGCGGGCGCCACCGGCGAGGCCGGCCTGGTGATCTTCCCCGCCCTGCTCGCCGCCCAGCACATGGCGCCGGACAGCATCAACTTCCTGCGCGTCGATCCCAACGCCAAGATGGTGGCGATCCTGCAGAACAAGGTGCCGGCGATCCTCAGCGGGTTGGACAACCAATCCCTGCTGATCCCGCAGAAGGGCGTGCCGATCATCAACTTCTCCTATGCGAGCCTGGGCGTGAACACGGTCGGCCTGTGCATCCATGCCTCCGAGACAACCATCGCCAACAACCCCGATCTGGTCCGCCGCTTCGTCGCGGCGACGCGCGAGGCCTTCGAGGCCGCGAAGGCCGACCCGGAAGCCTCGATCGCAGCCGGCAAGACGGTCTCGCCCGATCTCGACCACGACCTGTGGATGGCCCAGCTCATGGTCGGCCTGAGCCTGATGCCGAGCCCACGCGATCCGCAGGGCAAGATCGGCGTGATGTATGAGAAGGACTGGGACGATACCGTCGCCCTCATGAAGCAGTACCAGGACCTCAAGACGGGCAAGACCGGCAGCGGCTTCTTCACCAACGCGTTCTTGCCGAAGTGAAGCTACTGGCCGAAGTGAAGCAGATTGCCATCGTCACCGGCGGCGCGGGCGGCATCGGGCGGGCGTTGCTCACCCGCCTCGCCGCCGACGGTTTCGCCACCGCTTCGTGGGACGTGTCCCGCGAGGCGCCGGCCGACCACGCCATGGCGGTGGATGTCACCGACGCGGCGGCACTGGATGCCGCCGCGGCGGAGCTGGCCGGGCAGGGCGGCCTCGCGGCACTGGTGGTCAATGCCGGCATCCTCGGCCCAGTGGCGCGCACCGAGGCGCTGGACCCGGCGGATGTGCGTCGCGTCATCGAGACCAACTTGGTCTCCGCCTTCCTCACCCTGCGCGCGGTGATTCCGCACATGCTGGGCAATGCCGGGCCGGTGCGCGGCAGGATCGTGCTGATGTCGTCGCTACAGGCCAAGGAGGGCACCGCCCTCTCGGGCCCCTATGCCGCAGCCAAGGCCGGTATGGTGGCGCTCGCCAAGGTCGCCGCCAAGGAGAACGCGGCGGAGGGCATCCTGGTCAATGCCGTCACTCCCACCGTGGTGCGCACCGCCATGGAGCGCGAGATCACCGACGAGCGCCGCCGCTTCCTGCTCGGCCAGATCCCCATGGCCCGCTTCGCCGAGCCGGCGGAGGTCGCCGAGATGGTGGCCTGGCTGTGCGGCCCGCACTGCACGTTTTCGACCGGGGCCGTGTTCGACCTCTCGGGCGGCCGCGCCACTTCCTAGGAGACTGTCCGATGCTGGCTGGCGAAGGCGTCATCGCGATCTGGAACGGCATCACGCCGGAGGGCCGGGCCGACTTCTACGACTGGCACATCAACGAGCACATGCCCGAGCGCGTTGGCATCCCGGGCTTCCGGCGCGGCCGCCGCTACATCGCCGCCGAGGCCGCCACCCACCCGGAGTTCTTCACCCTGTACGAGACCGAAACGCCGCAGGTCGCCCAGGGCATCGACTACGCCAACCGCTTGAACGCCCCCACCCCCTGGACCCGCACCGCCACCGCCGCGTTCCGCGACACGTTCCGCTCCCTCGCCCGGGTAGTCGAAAGCCGCGGGCCCGGCATGGGCGTGGCTATGCTGACGGTCCGTTTCGACATCGCCGAGGCAGAGGCCCTGTTGCCGCTGCTGCGCGCCGCCGCCGAGATGCCGCGCGTCACCGGCGCCCATCTCTGCATCGCCGACCGCGCGGCATCCGCCGTGCGCAGCGCGGAAACGCATGGCCGCAGCGACATCCAGGAGCCCCCGGCCCAGTTCCTGATGCTGGAGGCAATCGACACCGCGGCGCTGGACGGGTTGGCGACTGCCGACGCCCTGGTCGCGGCGGGCGCGGCGCGGCCTATCCGGGGCGTGTATCTTCTCGAATATGTGCGCGGCAGGACGGCTTGGGGCTAGGCCGGCGTCGTACGGATCAAGACTCCGAAGACCACCGAAGCCTTCGATCGCTAAGGGCTATCACCGCGCGACAGGATCGCTTCCTGGCCTCCCGCCTATCACAACGCCGGTGGCGGCCGGCGGAGTGCTGGTAGCGGTAACGGGCTGCGTGTTACACTGGCGCAGATGCTCGACGGCGCGGGGCCTTAAACGCTCACCGGCGGCAGCTTCCCGGTGCCGGCGCTGGCCAACCCGCGGGTCACCCGGTTCTCGTTGCCGCTCCTCAGCAGCGCCGAGATCAAAGGCCAGCGTAGCGCCATGCTCCGTGCCCTGGGTGCGGTCGGTGACGCGTTGTGGATCCCGGAGACGTCGCTCGGCCAGGCCCGCTCAACGCCCGCTCAATCTGGGGCGCCATTGCCGCGCCCGGCGACGAGGCCGCCAGGCGCTGGTCGAGTGCGTCACGGTGGGCCCGACCGGCGCTGACATCCGGTTGCGGGTGGAGGGACAGGCCGGGCTGGTCCGCGACCTGCGGCCGGCGGCGGGGTGGAGGGACGCTGCGTGACCGGCGCGATCAGCATCACGGTGCGGGTGTCGATGACCATCCGCAAGCGGGGCGAGCGGCAGGTGATCGTGTCGCTGGATGGCTCGGTGCTGCCCGGTGCACCGCGGCAGGCGACCACCGCGGCGGACTCGGCGCTGCTGAAGGCACTGGCGCAGGCGTTTCGATGGAAGCGGATGCTGGAGGACGGGCGGTATGCCTCGGTCAGCGATATCGCGCGGGCGGAGAAGTTGGACCGGACCTACGTGGGGGATATGCTGCGCTTGACGCTTTTGGCGCCGGCGGTGGTCGAGGCGATCGTGGACAGTAGACAGTCGGCCGGGTTGACGCTGCCAGTGTTGATGAAGCCGTTTGCAGTGGATTGGCTCAAGCAGGCGTGGATCATCGATTCGGAGGCACAATCGGCCCAACGCATAGAGCCCCGGCACCGCACTTGAGTTAGCGGGTCATCGTCGAGCGCCCATGTGAGCCGCGCCACTTGTCCCCCGCCTTGCCGTTGTCGACGATGACGACGACGCCAGGTCCCACACTCTTGCTCAAAGAGCCTTCAGGAATCCGACGACCGCGGCGTTGAAGTCGATTGGGCACTCGTAGGGCAGGCCATGCGTGGCGTTGGGGATCACAACCACCTTCGAACCCGAGATCGCGCCCGCCAGTGCCTCGACATTCGTCATGAACTTGGGCCACGTATTGGCGCCGTGGAGGAACAGCGTCGGCGTGCGGATGGCCGCGGCCGTCGCGCGGGAATAGGGCCGGCGCTGCTCGTCGCGCTGGCCCAGCATGGTGCGCGCATTGGCGCGGCTGATCGCCTTGCGATCCTCGGGCCGGCGCTCCCAGGCGCCAGGGCCGCCGGTATGCTCAGCCACGACCTTGAGCCCGCCCTCCTCGTCGCCCGCCGCAATCAGGTCGGAGGCCTTCGTGAAGGCATTGACGTTCCCGGCCGCGCTGGGCTTGCCGCCCAGGCTCTCGTCCAGTTCTCCGCCGGACTCGGCCAGGATCAGCGCGCGCAGGAGGTCGGGATGCCGTTCCGCCACGCGCACCGCGATATGCCCGCCGCAGGAGTGGCCGAGGAGCGCTACCGAACCCTTGCCGAGCGCGCTGATGAAGGCCGCAACGTCGGCGACATGGGTGTCGATCCGGAAATCCCCGCCCTCCGTGGGCCAGTTCCCGGGCCAGCAGTGCCGTATGGACAGCGCCATCACGTGGAAGTCGGCCGCCGCGAGAGGCTCCATCTGAGCAGCGAAGCTCCGCTGATCGCCCAGCGTGCCGTGCACCATCACCAGGGGCTGCCCGCCGGCGCCGGCCCCTGCGTAGTGGACCCCGGTCCCGTCGATGTGCAGGCTCGGCATGGCATTCTCCCCCTCAAGCCGATAAGCAGCGCATCCTGGCCCTGTGGAGCGCCGACGCCAAGCTCGGCCGACACCTCGTTCTCCGCAGGCGGTCCAACGTCGACGACATGTTGTTCCTGCTGCTGCCGCCGCCGGCGTATCGGAACGACTGATCACCGACGCACGTTGGGCGATCCGGCCGCTCGCCGGACCGCCCGCGTCGACCGTCGTTAGCGCTTGATCCCCGCCAGGCCGTTCTGGATCCCTGCCGTCGCCCAGGAGCCCCAGGGCATGGTGAAGAACTTGAACCCCTTCTCGACGAAGAAGTTCGGGTCCATCTCGGGCGGGATGAAATACATCCCGGCGGCGATGCCGTGCTTCGCGGCAGTCGCCGCGATCTTGTCGAGCGCTCGCTGATAGGTGTCGCACGCATAGTCGAGTGGCACCCCCAGCTCGATCGAAAGGTCGGAGGGGCCGATCAGAAGCACATCGACGCCTGGAACCGAGGCGATGGCATCGAGATTCTCCAGTGCCTGGTTCGTCTCGATCATCGGGACGATCACGATTTCGCTGTTCACGGTATCCATGTAATCACGGTAGCTCTTGAACTCGCCCCACTCGCCGCGCGCCCCGGCGTTGCTGCGGTTGCCGGCGGGGTAATAGCGGCAGGCGCGCACGACCGCCTCCGCCTCCGCGCGGGTATTGACCATCGGCACAATGATGCCCCGTGCCCCGGCGTCAAGCGCGAAGCAGATCTGATCAGCCTGGTTGGCGCTCACGCGCACCAGAGGCGCCGCCTTCTTGCCGCGCATCGCCTGGATCGAGGGCTGCAGCTGCTTGATCTCCCAGGGCGAGTGCTGGGTGTCGAACAGCAGGAAGTCGTACCCGGCATCGGCCAGGATCGACACGTCGACATTCGGTGCCCCCGCCGTCCCGACGGTGGTTCTGCCCCACTTGATGGAGTCCTTTATGGCGTTCATCTGACCTCGTTGCCTCCCACAGTTCCTCTGGCGCCCATTCGACCGACCGACGGTGACAGGCGTGTTGGTGCGGCATTCTCGCACATTGGCGATGATGCGCAGCCCACGATTTGGCATCGCAGGGTGTGACTTCGCTCATTCAATGCACCGGCGAACATCGGCATCCTAGGTCGCGTGGACAAAGTGTATCCAAATCTTGATTGCGGCGAGTTTGACGAAGCCGAGGAAGCTTTCGGCTGTGTGATCGTATCTGATCGCGGCGCGCCGGCTTTCCTTGAGCCGGTTGAAGAACCGTTCGATCCTGTTGCGCATGACGTAGATGGCGCGGTTGACGGTGTATTGGAGCTTGCGGTTCCGCTTGGTCGGGATCTCGGGGGCAGCGCCACGCGTGCGGAGTTCCCCCTCGGATGTCGTCGGTGTCGTAACCGTTGTCGGCAAGCATGACCTTCGGGTTGGCCTCGCGTTCGGCCAGCCGCGACGTGGTGAACGGCATCGGCGTGACGCCGCCGGAGGCGGACAGCGAGGCCGGCATGACCGACGCGGTGGTGCGCGTGCTGGAAAAGCACCCGTTCGTGGACGCCACCAGCATCCGTGTGCACAGCCGCCGTGGCATGGTGACGCTGGATGGCACGGTGCCGCGCGAGGCCGAGCGGAAGCTGGCCGAGGATGACACTTGGTACGTGTTCGGCGTGAAACGGGTGGTGAACCGGCTGGTGGCGCGGCCATAGCGGCAGCCGGCTCACCCCCCCGGTTCGGCCGCCTCACGGGCGCTGTTCGGGCGGCGCACCCACACGAAGCCGTCGCCGCGCGACAGCAGCGCCACATGCACCGCGCCACCGACGGTCTCCACCGTCTCGACGGACATGCGCAGCTTGAGCGCGGTGAGGTTGACCAGCGCCTCGGCCATCGTTGCCAGCCCCTGGCGCGGCAGCACCTCAACGGCGGCGATCAGCGGACTCTGGTACTTGCGGACGATCCCGTCGGTGAAGGCTTTGCGGATCTGCTCGACGAGGCGCGCCGTCTCGCCGGCAGGCCAGCCTGGGGCGTCGGGGCGGTGGTGCGCGAGGTTGCGGCCGATGATGGCGTAGAGCGACTCCTCCAGCTCCGGCTGGATGCCGCGATAGAAGATGTCGACCATCTCGGTGACGCCGAACGGCGCGACAATCGCGGTGACCTCGCGGGTGATGCGCGCCTCGCCGACCCGCACGGCACGCAGACGGCCGGCGGCGATGCTGTCGACCTGGAACTCCTGCAGTCCGGGGAACGGCTCGGCCTCGCCCATGCCGGCGAATACGATGCCGCTGCCGTCGCCGGGATGGACCCAGGTATGCATGTACATGGCGCCCACAGCGGCGCGGAACTTGTCGGCGAAGTCCTGCTTCAGGCCCAGCGGGTGGAACAGCTCCTTTTCCAACGCGGCCAGCACCGGCGCGTATTCAGCCAGCACACGGTCGCCATAGACGGCGCCGAGCTCAAGCATGGGCAGCCGGCGCCAGGCGGCGGTTTCACGCGCCAGGATCCGGTGCAGCGCTTGCGCGGCACCGCCGGCGCGCCTCCGCTTGCGCGGTGCGCCGGCCGGCGTGGCAAGCGGCTCCAGGAAGGTCTCCTTCCAGTAGCGGCGGACGGCTTCGCGGAACCAGGTCTGCTGCAGCGCAGGCGGAAACAGCGCCTCCGACTGCTCGACAAAGCGGAAAAAGTCCTCGACATATTGTTCCAGCCGCTCGAACGGATGCGCCTGGCGTTGCTGGGTGTAGGTTTTGATGATGATCTCCCAGGGCATGTCCATCAGCTCGGCGGAGCCGGAGATCATCACGCCCACGGGCGGAACCTGGGAGATGCAGAACAGCTTCTCGGCAGCGTAATACACTTTTTGACCGCGACCGAACGTGGCGGCGCTGTCCGCCGCCAGCGCAACGCCGTACTTGTTCATCACAGCGACTTCGCAGGTCATGGACGGCGCCCCGGTACGCGCACTGTGCCGATACGCCTCGCGGCGAAGAGGCACACGCTGTGGTATTGCCCGCGATGGGGACGCGCCCGGAGCGTGAAGCGGCGCTTCGGCATCATGACGCCAACTTCACGTCGATCTTGCGCACCGGCGTTGTCAGGTTGAAGCCAACCCTGAATCGGTCCCTCAGGCAGTGTATCTCCTGGCGGAGCGCGGTGAACGGGTCGGCGGGCGCCGGGGGCGCGGGTTTGCTCACCTCAACGGAAGGCTGGACCATCGGAGCCTCGTCTGTTGTCGGCCGGGCATTGAGGTTCGGAACGGCTGGTTGCGTAGTCCCGAACGCGCCTCGTTACCTTGGCCTGGATCAACCATGGCTGCGGCCGGGGTCACACGGGGCGGCGCCGGTCCCTTGGAGATGGCGCAGGAACCAGGCGCGTGCCAGCGTCACCACCTCCTCCAGCGTGCCGGGTTCCTCGAACAGGTGTGTGGCGCCAGGAACCACCGCCAGGTGGCATTCGCAGCGCATCCGCGCCTGTGCCGCCCGGTTCAGGTCCAGCACCACATCGTCGGCGCCGCCGACGATGAGCAGGGTGGGCGCGCGCACCTGGGCCAGGGCTGTCCCCGCCAGGTCCGGCCGACCGCCGCGGCTGACCACCGCGCGCACCCGCGCGCCGGGCTCGGCTGCGGCCAGCAGCGCCGCCGCAGCGCCGGTGCTGGCGCCGAAATAGCCCTGCGGCAGTGCCGCCACGCGGCCGTCCCGCGTGGCCCACGCCCCGGCGTCGCGCAGTCGGCCGGCGAGCAGGGGAATGTCGAACACAAGCCGGCGGTCGGCGGCCTCGTTCTCGGTGAGCAGATCGAACAGCAGGGTGGCGAGGCCGGCATCTCGCAGCTCCGCGGCAACCATGCGGTTGCGCGGGCTATGGCGGCTGCTGCCGCTGCCGTGGGCGAACAGCACCAGCCCGGATGGCTGGATGGCGGGCAGCCCCAACTCACCCTCGCCCTGATGGGGCGGAAGTGTGACGGTTACGGTATGCGCCATGGCGGGCCTCCGCCGTCATTCGACCGGAGTTCGCGCTCTTTCATGTTGATCGGCGTCGGTCCCTGCTTGACCTGCGTCGTCGCCGCCATCCACCCGAGCAGACCAGGCTCCCCGCCTTCGGTCCGGCGTCTGCAACGCCGCTCAGCCGCGCGCCGGTCGTGAAAACGGGTGCCGTCCCCGTCCATCCCGCGTCAGCCGCCAGCGCGGCCGCGCGGAGCCTTGCGGCGCGCCACCGGGGTTGCCGGACGGTCGCCCTGGTCGGTCAGTTGGGAGGGAAATTCGCCCAGGTTTCCCATCAACTCCGCCTCCTCCACCGGTTGAGCGGGCGGCACCGCCCCGGCATGTCCCGTCATCGGGTTGGGCAGCAAGCCGGCCTGGGGGTGGTCCTCGATGGCCTGCAATTCGCGCGCCCGCTCCAGATGGTCCGGCTTGCGTCCGGGCGGGCTGCCATCGGCCCGCCACATGCGCAATGCGCGGGCACGAATGCGCCATTCATGCGGGGCTTCGCTCAACGCCATCTCATCCTCCCTGGATTCTGGTTCGTCAGGCTCTTCCGTCAGGCTCTGGCCCAACCGGTCTGGCCATCCGGGCCGGCGGGCACACGAGCCTCCTGCGTCTATTTGCCCGGCTTGACCTCGATCTTGCGCGTGGCCGTCGCGGTTCCCGGCTTCTTCGGCAGGATCACGGTCAGCACGCCGTTGGTGAATCTGGCGCCCACCTTGTCGTCATCGACGCCATCCGGCAGCGAGAACGAGCGTTCGAAGCTTCCGAACGAACGCTCGGTCAGATAGAAGTCCTTCTTGTGCTCTTCCTTCTCCTGCCGCTTCTCGCCCTTCAGCGTCAGCATGCCGCCCACCACCGACACCTCGACATCCTTTTCCGTCATGCCGGGCAGTTCGGCGGTGACTACGAAGGCGGCGGCGTCTTCCGTCACGTCGACCGCCGGCACCACCATCTCGAATACGCTGGAAGCTGTCTTGGCCGGAGCGGCCGTGGATGGGCGGCGAAGTGCGGGGAAGCTGAAGCCGCCCCAGAACCGGTCCATCAGCCGGTCCATCTCCTGGCGAAACGCGCCGAACTGGTCAGTTGGGGCTGGGGCCGCGGATTTCTTGATCTCAACGGGAACCTGGCTCATGGCTGCTTCCTTGCTGTTGCTCGCAACGCATGTTCGCAACTCGACCCGCCAGGGGGCAAGAACGCGCCATCGCGTCGCCGTCGCCTGGCTGGCGGACGCAGCATTGGCAGGTCCGCGCCCACTGTCCTTGATCCAGATCATAACCTTCTCGCGTGGGTCCCTTAAAACAACCGCACCCTGCGGCGCGGGTTGATCTTGATCAATGCGACACCGTTCCGATCTCGACCATGTTGGCACAATCCGGTAGTGAATGGCCGGGCGGCAGCCCGGGGGCGGAGAATTCAGATGGCACACAAAAAGGTGACATTCGGCTCGGCGGCGCGGGAGAAGGTGCTGCTCGGCGCGATATCGCTGTGCGACGCCGTACGCGTCACCCTGGGACCGAAATCCAAATCGGTGCTGATCCAGCGAAACTGGGGGCCGCCGATTGTGTGCAACGACGGCGTGACCATCGCCAAGGAATTCGACCTCAAGGACCCCGAGGAGAACCTGGGCGCCCAGATGCTGCGCCAGGCGGCCGAGAAGACCGGCGACAACGTGGGCGACGGCACGAGTACCTCCACGACCCTCGCCCACGCCATCTACAGCGACGGGCTGCGCAACGTGGTCGCCGGCGCCAGCGCGATCGACGTGAAGCGCGGCCTGGATCGCGGCGCCAAGGTGGCCATCGCGGCGCTGCGCGCCCTGTCCCGTCCAGTGCAGAGCCGGCTGGAGAAGGCCCAGGTGGCCACCATCTCGGCGCATAACGACCCGGCCATCGGCGAGTTGGTCGCCGAGGCGATGGAGAAGGTGGGCGGCGAAGGCGTCATCACGGTCGAGGAATCCAAGACCACCGAGACCACGCTGGACGTGGTGGAAGGGCTGCAATTCGACCGCGGCTACATCTCGCCCTACTTCGTCACCAACGCCGAACGCATGATCGTCGAGCTGGAAGACCCGTACATCTTGATCCATGAGGCCAAGCTGTCGGCGTTGCAGCCGCTGGTGCCGTTGCTGGAAGCCGTGGTGCAGTCGGGCCGTCCGCTGCTGATCCTTGCCGAGGATGTGGAGGGCGAGGCACTTGCAACCCTCGTGGTCAACAAGCTGCGTGGCGGGTTGCGCGTGGCGGCCGCCAAGGCGCCCGGCTTCGGCGACCGGCGCCGCGCCATGCTGGAGGATATCGCCATCCTGACCGGCGGCGAGCTGGTCAGCCAAGAGATCGGTGTGAAGCTGGAGCACCTCACGCTCGCCCAGCTCGGCCGCGCGCGCAAGGTCGTGCTGACCAAGGAAGACACCACCATCATCAGCGGCGCCGGCAAGAAGCCGGATATCGATGGCCGCTGCGCCCAGATCCGCAAGCAGATCGAGGAAACCACCTCCGACTACGACCGCGAGAAACTGCAGGAGCGGCTGGCCAAGCTGTCCGGCGGCGTCGCGATGATCCGCGTGGGCGCCCCGGCGGAGGCGGAGATGAAATCGCGCAAAGAAGCGCTGGACGACGCGATCAGCGCGACCAAGGCAGCGGTGGCCGAGGGCATCGTGCCGGGCGGCGGCTTGGCGCTGCTGCGCTGCGTGGGCGCGCTGGCCGAGGAGGAGGCGCGCTGCGAGGGCGACGAGCGCACCGGCGTGCAAGTGCTGAAGCGGGCGCTGGAGGCGCCGGCGCGCCAGATCGCGGAGAACTCCGCGGTGGGTGGCGGCGTCGTGGTAGCGCGCATGCTGGACGGCCAGGGCAATTTCGGCTTCGACGCGGCGCGCAAGCACTATGTCGACCTGATCGAGGCCGGCATCATCGACCCGACCAAGGTGGTGCGCATCGCCCTGGAGAACGCCGTCTCCGTCGCCAGCGTGCTGCTGCTCACCGAGGCGACGATGACCGAGATCCCAGAGCCCCGGAGGGAACCGGCCGCGCCCGCCGAACTGCCGCTCTAGGCGCGACCGGAGAAGCCTGATGTCCGACGCGCCAACCGGCCCGCCAACCGCTCCGCAACCGGCTCCATCTCTAACCGACGTCGCGCCGTCGCCGACGAACCGATGGATCGCCACGCAGCTCCGCCAGGCCGCTGCCGTGCTGCAGGCGCAGGGCGCCAACCCGTTCCGCATCAACGCCTATCGCCGCGCGGCCGAGACGCTCGAACGTCAGCCGCTCGATGTCCGCGCGATTGCGGCACAGGGCGGCTTCGCAGCGCTGGACGCATTGCCCGGCATCGGGCCATCGCTTGCAGGCGCCATCGTCGAAATGCTGACCACAGGGCATTGGACATTCCTGGAGCGGCTGAAAGGTGTTTCCGGCGCGGACACAGTGTTCGCCGCGGTGCCTGGCATCGGGCCGCACCTGGCGCAGCGCGTGCACGACACCCTGCACCTGAACTCGCTCGAGGCGCTGGAGGCCGCCGCGCACGACGGCCGGCTGGAGACTGTTCCGGGCTTCGGCCCGCGCCGCATAGCGATGGTTCGCAACGCGCTGGCGGCACTGCTGACGCGGCTGCGCCCACCGGCTGCGACCGCCACCGATGAGCCGCCGGTGGAGATGTTGCTGGACATCGACCGCGAATACCGCGCCAGGACCGAGCGCGGCGAGTTGCCGCGGATCGCGCCGAGGCGCTTCAACGAGGCCGGCGCCGCTTGGCTGCCGGTTCTGCACACCGAGCGCGGACCGTGGCATGCAACGGCCTTGTTCTCCAACTCCGCGCGCGCCCATCAGCTCGGCCGCACTGCCGACTGGGTCGTGATCTACTTCCACCGCGATGGCGTCGCCGAGGGCCGCCGCACCGTGGTCACCGAAGGCACCGGTCCGGATCGTGGCCGCCGCGTGGTGCGCGGGCGCGAATCGGGGTCCTGCGCCACCTGAGACGAAGGAGCCGCCCATGCGCGCCATGCTTCTGCGCCAACCCGGCCGCCCGCTGGAGATGGCGGACCTTCCCATTCCGGTGCCGCAGCCCGGCCAGGTGCTGATCCGCGTCCGCGCCTGCGGTGTCTGCCGAACCGATCTGCATGTGATCGACGGCGAACTTCCTGAACCGAAGCTGCCGCTGGTGCCGGGCCACGAGATCGTCGGCACCGTCGCCGCCCTGGGTGGCCCGGCTGGCCGCTTCCGGGTGGGCGATCGGGTCGGCGTGCCCTGGCTCGGCTGGACCTGCGGCACCTGCGATTGGTGCCGCTCCGGCCGCGAGAATCTGTGCCCTCGGGCGCGCTTCACCGGCTACCAGATCGACGGCGGCTATGCGGAATACACCGTCGCCGATGCGCGCTACTGCTTTCCAATTGACCCGCTCTACGACGACGAACACGCGGCACCCTTGCTGTGCGCCGGTCTGATAGGTTTCCGCACCCTGCGCATGGCCGGCGCGGCGCGCCGCCTCGGCATCTACGGCTTCGGCGCTGCGGCCCACATCCTGGCCCAGGTGGCGCATCACGAGGGCCGGCAGGTCTATGCTTTCACCCGCCCCGGCGATACGGATGCGCAGGCCTTCGCCCGCCGCCTTGGCGTGGCCTGGGTTGGCGACTCCGACGCATCGCCGCCCGAACCGCTGGATGCGGCGCTGATCTTCGCGCCCGCCGGCGAGTTGGTGCCGGCCGCATTGCGGGCAGTGGCGCCGGGCGGCTGCGTGGTGTGCGGCGGCATCCACATGAGCGACATCCCGGCCTTCCCCTACCGGCTGCTGTGGCAGGAGAGAAGCTTGCGCTCGGTGGCCAACCTCACGCGCGACGACGCAGAAGCCTTTCTGGCGCTGGCGCCACAGGTGCCGGTCGCCACAACCACCGAGGCGTTCCCGCTCGCTCAGGCGAACGAGGCGCTGGATCGGCTGCGCGCCGGGAAGTTGGCTGGCGCCGCCGTGCTGATTCCGGAGTAAATGGCAGATCGACCCCGCTCCCGGCTGCGTCAGCGTGCGCGGCATGGCGGGGACATTGGCTGACTCGGATCGGCGTGAGCGCGCCGTTGCAGCGATGCGGCGGCCTGTGTGCGCACAGGCCGCCGCATCCCGCAAGCGAGGCTCAGTCGTGAATGCGGAAGGCGAGCACCGGCAGGTCGTCCATCGGCAGTGCCTCCGCCGTCACCGGAACCGGGCCACGCTCGAACAGGCGCCCCAGATCGGCCGGCGTCGCCTGCACGCCGAGCACGATCGCCTGGACGATCGGCCCCTCCTTCAGGCGAATATGACCGTAGACATATGGCGCGATCTTCTCGAAGCGCGGGTGACACGCCGGGAAGATGTTGTGCGTCGCGAAGAGCAGCGTGCCTTCGCCGCTCAGTTCGACCGGTTCCACCTTCCAGCTGCCGCAATGCTCGCAGCAGCCGGTGGGCGGAAAGGTGTGCTTCCCGCAGGCTTGGCACCGGATCGCCCGGAAGACGCCCTCGGCCAATCCCTCATAGTACCGGCGTATGGCGCTCGGCTGTTCGGCCACGGTTTGCATGTCAGATACTCCCGAGAACGACCACGGTGCCGATCATGGCATAGCCGTGCGTATGAATGACGGAAATCTCCGGCCGCTTGGCGATCTGTCGGGCGCCCGCCTGACCGCGCATCTGCAGAACGGCCTCGTACGTGTCCGTGCCCGCGCTCGCGCCCCAGGCATGCCCGAAGGCGTGACGACCGCCATGTGTCGACATCGGCCGATCACCATCGAAGCGCAAGCGACCCTCGCGCGCGGCGGCGAGGCCTTTGCCCGGCTCCAGGTAGCCGATCGTCTCCGCGGTACAGATGCCGGAGATGTGCGAGCAGTCATGCGTATGCAGATAGTCGATGTCGCTCGCTCTGATCCCCGCCATGTCGAATGCCGCGTCGATCGCGCGCTTGTCGAATTCCCAGAAGGTGGGATCCTCGCCGTACCACGGCAGGTCGCTGTAGCTGATGCCAAAGCCCTTGAGTTCAACGGGCTGCGACTTACCACCCTTGGCGAGATCCGCGCGCGTGATGACCATCGCCGAAGCCCCGTCCGCGGTGGTCACCAGGCTCAGGAGCCGCGAGGGCCAGGCGACGAAGGGGTTGTGCTTGTCGGATCGCCAGTAGTCGAACGCGTCGGAAAAACCTTCTCGCGCCGCGCGGTCTTCGAGCTTCTCCTGGATATTGGCCTTCCGGTTCATCGAGCCGTGCAGGCGGCGGGTACGACAGAGCTCGAACATCCCGCGATCAAAATCCTCGATCGACATGCCGTATTTGCGACAATAGCCGAGGGCGACCAGACCGTTATAGGTGGAGAAGATGTCGTACCCCTGCGGGACGCCGTAGGCTTGGTTGACGGCCATGTCGGTCCACAGCCAAGTCTGCTGGTGCGAGATCGGCTCACGCTCGTAGGGGCTATACCCTTTCACCATGGTGCGCGTGGTTTCCAGGCCATAGACCAGCACAGTGTCGTAGACGCCCGCTGCAACTGACATCGCGGCGAGGGCCGCGCCGACGTTGGTGGTCGAGCATTGCGCCTCGAAATGGACACCGGCCTTGAACTGCGTGCCGGTCCACTTCGAAAGCTGCGAGTATGTCCCTGGCACCTGCGAGCTGTGAACCATCGCGTTGCCGGCGAAGACCGCATCTACGTCCTGCCCGGTCAGTCCGGCGTCATCAAGCGCCTCTTTAACCGCACCCGCGGTCAGCTCTTGGATGCTCAGGCCTTTGAGTTCTGGGGTCTCCAGGAGGTCACCGAAGCGCGAGCAACCTACGCCGGATATGACTGTTCGTTCCCGCAGCTTGTTTGCCATGGATATGTTCCCTTTCGCTGTTCGCCAACAGCACTCACGAAAGCGCCCGTGATAAGCGCGACTGGCATGCGACTCATTCCGACTGACTGCACGGGGCCGCTGGAAGGGCCAGACGCAATGTACCGGATCACGTCCGGCTTCTGGCCGCCTTGATCTATATCAATCTCATTCCAGAAGCGGCGCGACCTCGCAGGCGCTCCGCGAGGTCAAAATGACGCATGCTATGCTGAAGCGGACACAGGACGAGCGGACCGGCACGTCTTTAGGAAGCGCTTATGAATAGGCAACCTGACTCGGTCCGGCTGCGCGATCGCGAGGTGGTCGCTTACTGTCGCGGCCGCTTATGGCGTGACCGAGGGGCGGAAGATGCTCGGCCGGCGTGACCGCAACCCGCTCACCGGCGCCAGCTTCCCGGTGCCGGCGCTGGCCGACCCGCGGGTGACCAGGTTCTCGCTACTGCTGCTCAGCGGCGCCGAGATCAAGGGTCAGCACCGCGCCGTGGGGCCGGTGGGTGACGCGCTGCGGATCCCGGAGACCACCCTCAACCAAGCCGAACTGAATGCCCGCTCGCTCTGGGGCGCAGCCCGTCCGGTCCCTCACCGTTGAACCGCACCACCCAGTCACGCAGGATCTGCGGCGTCACGTTGCCTACCCGTGCCGCCTCGCTGCGCGCGCCGCCCTCGCAGATGACACCGAGCGCCAGCAGCCGGCGGCCCCGCGATGCATCTCTGCTGCGCCGTGCCAGGCTGCGAAGATCGGCTGCCGAGAAGTCCGGGTGAAGGGCGATGGCGCGTGGCATGGCGAACCTGCGATGCTTGCCAGTTTGAATCACATCACCGGCGCGTCGGGGAATCAAAAGTGTGAGTTGGACACCGGGGGATCTAATATAATACGATTTTGTTGTCGGGGATGTCGACGGCCTCTACAACCCCGTCCGCCGCCGCTTCACCCTCGACCTCCCAAGCCCGACACAGTTCGAAAAACTGGCTGATCATTAAACCAACGCCTCTCCACAAACGCGGGGCAAGTCTATGATCAACCCAGTGCATTTCCAGACCCGAGTCGCCTACAAGGTTGCGTGCATGGCGCGGGCCGCGGCCGGTTGCCTGCTGGCCGGCCGCGGCTTCGGCGTTCCGGTGTTCGACACCATGGCGCACCCCTTTGTACAGGCGCACGACGACGAGGCAACCGCTTACGCGCACTTCGACGTGCCCGTCCGCAGGGCCTCACCCTGCTCATCGCGACCTATGACATCGAGCGTGCGGCCGGCATCGTCGCCCGGCGCCTCGCCGCCGAGGGCATCACCGTCGCCGGGGTGCGCCTGGACAGCAGCGACCTCGGCGCCCACATCCGCGCCATCCTCGACGCCGCCGGCCAGCACGCGATCCAGATCTTCGTCAGCAGCGGCCCCGACGAAATCGTCTCGGAGACGTTGTGCCGCGCCCGCACGCCGATCAACGGCATCGGGGTCGGTACCAGCCTCGCCACCACGTCCGATGCCCCGGCGCTCGATTGCGCCGACAAGCTGCTGGAATATGCTGGCCGCCCCCGCGGCAAGCGCAGGGAGGGCAGCGCCACCTGGCCCGGCCGCAAGCAGGTCCACCGCAGCGTCGGCCCCGACGGCACCCTCGCCTGCGGCGTGGTCGCCCTGCTCGACGAAGCCGTGGGCGGCACCCGGCTGCTGCGCCCGGCGATGCGCGCCGGCCGCAGCGTCGCCGACCTGTCCGCCCGCGTCCAGGCCCGCGCCCACGCCGCCGCGGCGGCGGCGCAACTGCCGCAACCGCTGCGCTAGCTCGCCCCCGGGCACGGTCCCAGTGGAGATGAGCCAGGAGATACGCCGGCTTACGGCGGACATCGACCGAGTTGCGTCGCCGTGAGCCAACCATCCCGCGTCGCTGAGGCACAGGATGCGGTCGTCTGCTTCCTCTCGCGCGGCGCCAGCTATGGCACCGACTTGGGCGAGGTGCAGCGGATCGAAACACATTGTTCGATCGTCTACCTGGCCGGAGACCGGGCCTACAAGCTCAAGCGGGCGATCCGTTACGCCTCGCTCGACTACACCACGCGCGTGTCGCGTCGTGCCGCGTGCGAGGCGGAGCTGATACTGAACCGGCGAACCGCGCCGGAAATCTATCTTGCCGTGCGCGCGATTACCTGCGGCGCTGACGGTGCCCTGGTGTTCGATGGCCAGGGGCCCGTGCTGGATCACGTGGTAGTAATGCGGCGGTTCGCGCAGTCCGACCTGTTCGACCACATGGCCGAAAACGGCCGGCTGACGCCGGCGCTGATGCGAACGCTCGGCGAGGCGGTCGCCCGCTTCCACCTGGCTGCGCAGACGATGCCAGCCCTCGGCGGCAGCGACGCGCTGCGGCGCGTGCTCGCCGAGAACGCATACGAACTGGGCAAGGTCGCCGCGACACTGGACGGCGCCGCAGTCGGCACCCTGGCCAGCAGTGCCGCCGCGGCGCTTGACCGGCTGGCGGCCCTGCTCGACCGGCGGCGGGCCGAAGGCAAGGTCCGGCGCGGCCACGGCGACCTGCGGCTCGCCAATATCTGCCTGTGGTCCGGCCAGCCGACGCTGTTTGACTGCATCGAGTTCAGCGAGGATATCGGTTGCCTCGACGTCCTGTACGATCTCGCCTTTCTGCTGGTCGATCTGCAGATGCGCGGCCTCGGCCATCTCGGCAACGTGGTCTTCAACGCCTATCTGGACACGGCGCCCGAGCAGGAGGGGTTGTGCACCTTGCCGCTGTTCCTGGCCCTGCGCGGGGACACGAAGCTATGCACTGGCCGGCGGGGCGCGCCGCCAGGCCAGCCCTCAACAGGCGGAACGGCTGCTGGCGCAGGCGCGGCGACATGTCGAGGCCGGCATCGGCTTCCTCGATCCGCCGCGGCCTCTGCTGCTGCTGCTGGCGGCAACGACGACCACGCCAGGGCCGAGCTGGCTGCCCTGCTCGCGGCGGCGGCCGCACCGGTGCCGGGGGCGCGGCTGTTGCGTCTCGGCATCCCCGCGCAGGCAACCTGGCGCGAGGCATCCGCCGTGCTGGCGGCCGGATGCTCGGTCCTGATCCAAGGCACGTTTACCGGCGAAACGGCGCGGCCCGCCGGGCCGCTGGCAGCGCAGCTAGCCGTGCAACGGATCGGCCTGTGGCTCGGCCGGCCGCCAACCGGGCCGGATGGGGTTGCCTGACAAAGGCTCGATGCCGGCCAAGGGGTGTCGGCCGCCTTCGCGCGCGCCACCGCGCTGCTGCCCGCCCACCGGGCTTGACCTCGATCAATGCGGCAGCGGCGGGACGGTCATCCCATGCCTCCGCGCCGGAGATCCGGCAATTCCAGAAGCGGCGGTCGCCTTATCCGCCGAGACCGAACGAGAGAGCCCGATGAGCCAGCGTCCCTTGTCACTCTTCGGCCTGCGGGCAAGCCACGACCTCGCGCAGGCCGTCGCTGCCCGGCTGGAGGTCGCGCTGGTCCAGCACGAGGAGCGCGACTTCGAGGACGGTGAGCACAAGGCGCGCCCCTTGGCGGAGAAATCGAGCGCCACGGCGGCCTCGGCGGCCCCGGCGAAGGCCATCGATTCCACCAGTTCCGCCGCTGCCGCCCAGCCCTCGCGGCTATCGGCGATACGATGCATCACCGCGTTGTCGGGGGCCGTCGCCAGCAGCAACGCAGGAGGCTCCCCGCAGGCGGCGGCGAGGTCGGGGAAGTCCGGGTGGGTGCTGTCGAGGCGGAAATACAGGCGCGGCGCGCGCGTCCAGTCCACCGCCATCAGCGCGTCGTCATAGGCGCGGCCGACGCCGGCGCCGTTCAGCAGCAGATAGAACTTGGCGAAGCTGGCGATCGCGGTGGCGCAGTTGGTGAACACCTCCATGTTGCGGCCGGCCTGCAGCGGGTCGCCATGCTGCAGGTGCCGCCCGGAGGTCAGCAGCGCCCCGGTGGCGATGGCGTTGCGCAGCCGCGACCGCTCCAGTCGCTCCGCCGGCCCCTCGGCGCGGCCGAGCAGCGCCATGTTGCCCGCCGCCACGCGCTCGGCTACCCGGCCGAAATCCTCCTGGTCATCGGGCCGAAACACGGTGCGGCGCGCCACCGCCAGACCCATCCCCGCATCCAGCCGGCGCCCGGCAGCGGCGCTGTGCCGACATCGCTGCGGGTCAGCTGCTCCATGGCCTGGCGGAACTGTTCCGCCCGCTTGGCCCCGCCGGCATCCGGCGAGACGGCGACCAGCGGTTCGCCGCGCAGCAACGGGGCGAAGTGCGCCGCCAGCAGCGGTGCGCTCTCGATGTGCCAAGTGGGGCAGTGGAACGCATTCTCGAAGGCCGCGACGTTGTGCACCTCCAGCGTGATCACCCGGTCGATGCCGACCGCCTCGAACATCGCCGCGACGTAGCGGGTGGTGATCGGATCGTTCGGCTTGGTCCGGCGGTCCTTGCGCGCGTAGCAGAGATAGGGGGTGACGGCGGTGACGCGCTCCGCGCCGGCATCCCGCAACGCGCCGCAGAAGAACAGCAGCCGACAGAGCTTGTCGTTGCTGCTGCCGCCGGCGTCGCCATGCAGCGAATGCAGCACGAAGACGTCGTGCCCGCGCACATTGGCCATTCGGCCCGCCGGCAGCCCGATTCGCGGCATGCAGGACCGCCCCGCCTCCGGCCCGCTCTCGCTGCTGCGCACCTTCGCCCGCATCCGCGACGTGATCGCCGCCGCCCAGGCCGGCCCGGCGCTGGCGCTGTGGGAGCAGGCGATGCTGGTGGACCACCATCTGTCGGTGGAGGTGCAGGTCGGCGGCGCCCGCCGCGCCGCCCGCATGGCCACCAAATCCTGGCGCGACCCCGGCATCCTGCACTTCATCCGCGCCAAGTCCGAGGGCGGGCACCTGTCGGCGCGGCGGCATTATCTGCGCTGGATACAGTTCAAGGGCACACGCGACGCCAATGGCGACTGGACGCCGGGCTCCGACCGGCTGCTGGCCGATTACGCGGCGCGCGGCTACCCGCTGCGGGCGCTGCAAAGCTTCCCAGGCATGACCATCGTCGGCTTCCTGACCGTGCCGTTGATCGAATGGTTGGGCATCGGGCCGGAGAGGGTGACCGCGCATGAGGCGAGCCCGGCCGAGCAGTACCAATGGCTGCGGCTGCTGGAGCGGCATTGGATCGGCGCCGAGCAGGGCAACCGGATCAGCTACACGCTCAAGATCTTCACCGACCGGCACGACCTGGCGGCGTTCCGCGACATCGTGCTGTCCGAGCAGCCGCTGGTGCGTTGCTGCGCCGTCCTGCCGAGCCGGCCGGAGCAGAGTTTGGGCTATGAATACCTGCCGGAAGAAGAGGTGACGCGGGAGGCCTTCGCCGCCATCGTCGCCGCGATCACCGAGGACGCAGCCGAGGAGGCGATCGACCTGGAGCATCTGCGCTGCGAAAGCGGCGTCTGCCCAATCTGAGGCGGGGTCAGCCGCCAGTCGGTGGGGCTGGGTCCATGCCCGGCAGCACGTAGCTGGCGGGGACCTCGGTGAAGCCGACGATGCGGCCGCCATTCCCGGCGATATAGGCGCGGGCCCGCTGTTCGGTGCCGAAGGGCACGGCCTCCTCCTGTTGCATGCCGCCTTGGCGACGGCTGCCGATCACGAACACCGCCTTACGGGCGTCTACCCAGGTGCCGGGCTCGGGTCTGTCCCAGTTGCGGGCGCGGCCCATGTCGTTGACGTAGACGGCGCGGATGTCCTTGGGTTCCTCCGGCAGCAGCGTGTAGGCGAACATGTCGCGCACCGAGGCGAACCAGACCGGGTCCGCCTGGCCCTTGAGGAAGAGCTGCGCCTTCGGGCCGGGATGCTCGGCCAGCGACATGCCGCAGAAGGCGGCGACGGAGTTGCTGGACAATTCTTGCGGCAGGGGCACCGGGCCGTCCGATTTCTCGAGGCATCCGGCCAGCAACAGGGTGGCCAACAGCAGGGGGGCGATGCGGGTCATATCTGGCGCCGTCTGAAAATGGCCCCGGACAGGGCGAGGGGGAGGACGACCCAGACGGCGAGAGCGGCGAACAGGGTGATGCGGTCCAGCCGCATCTGCCCAGCGAGGCCTGCCATGCCGGAGAGCAGGTTGGTGTTGGAGAAGCCCGTGAGGTTCAGCAGGCGGTAGATGTCCGTCGGGTTGCCAAGCAGCAGCAGGTTGAGCGCGCCGACGCTGAGCAGCCGCCCCTGGTCGGCCACCAGCGTGCCGAGCAGCGCCATGTCGTAGAGCAGCACGAAGAACAGCCACAACCCGATCGCCAGGCCGGCGGCGGTGCGCGGGTCGCGCACGGCGGTGCTGACCAGGTAGCCGAGGGCGACGAACACGGCGCCGAGCAGCACGCTGGTGGCGAGCATGGTGGCGAAGGCCGCGGCGGCGCCGGCCTCGGAGACCGGGTTGGTGAAGGCGAGCGCCAAGCCGGCGGCGCCGTAGCCGACCAGGGTGGCGAAGGACAGGATAGCCAGATGGCCCACGAACTTGCCGAGCAGCACCTGCCAGCGCGCCACCGGGTAGGAGAGCAGCAGCAGAAGGGTGCCCCGATCCAACTCGCCGGCGATGGCGTCGTGGGCGATCAGCAGGGCGATCAGCGGCACCAGAAAGATGGTCAGGCTGGAGAGGCTGACAATGGTGACCGACAGCACCCCAACGCCCACGGTGCCGGTGGGCGCGCTGCCGAGCAGGGCGAGGGTGAGCGCCAGAGCGGCGAGCAGCAGGGTGGTGGCGATCACCCGGCGATTGCGCAGGCCGTCGTTGAACTCACGGATGGCGATGATGCAGATCTGTCTCATACTGCGGCCTCGTGGCGCAGGAAGCCGGCATAGATCTCGTCCAGCGTGGGGGTGATGACGTCGATATCGGCCAATTCAAGCGGTGCGGCGAGCAGGCGGCGGACCAGGGCCAGCTTGTCGGCGTCCGGACAGCTTGTCTCCCAGACCGGCCCGCCGATCCGCGTCCAGGCCAGGACCGAGCCAGGGATGGCGGGCGGGGCGGCGTCGGTCGGGTCGGCCAAGGTCAGGCGGATGCGCGCGGAGACGGGCGAGAAGCGGCGCAGCGTGGCCAAGGTGCCATCGGCCACCTTGGCGCCGCGGTTCAGCACCACCACGCGGTCGACCCGGCTTTCCAGCTCGGCCAGCGCGTGGGAGGCTAACAGCACGCTGGCGCCGTCAGCGGCGAGCGCGTCGAGGATTTCGTAGAAGCTCTGGCGCAGCGCCGGGTCGAGGCCGGTGGTGGGCTCGTCGAGCAGCAGCACGCGCGGGCGGCCGATCAGCGCCTGTGCAAGGCCGAGGCGCTGGCGCATGCCCTTCGAATAGGTGCCGACCCGGCGGGTCGCAGCTTCGGCGATGCCGACACGCTCCAGCAGGGCGGCGTTGCGGGACACTGGCTGGCGCTTCAGCCGGGCGTAGAAGGCCAGCAGTTCGGCGCCGGTGATCGAGGGCGAGAAGGCGATGTTCTCGGGCAGGAACCCGACCGCCATCCGCGCCGCGCCGGCGGCCCTGCCGGCCGGATCGGCGCCGAGCAGCTCGACCCTGCCCTCGCTCGGGCGGATCAGACCGAGGATCAGCTTCATCAGCGTGCTCTTGCCGGCGCCATTATGCCCGACCAGGGCGACCCGCTCGCCGGGCATGACGGTGAGGTCGATGCCGGCGATCGCGCGCTGGCGGCCATAGGCCTTGGTGACGCCGGCCAGGGCAACGGTGGGGCCGGTCATGGTGCTTTGCCATCATGTAGGTGAGCCGCGGACACCACGGGCGGGCGCATCAGCGGCGCACTGTCGACTACGCCGCCGGGATGCAGGTTGGGAAATTCCGCCTGCGCCCAGCGGACCAGCTGGACTGCCGGACTGTTGAGCAACAGCTTGGCGGCGGGGTAGCGCCAGACCACCTGGTCCACGATGTCGTTCGGACGATAGGCGGTGTCGGCGATGCCGTCACCGTTCAGGTCGAAGGCGGGGTTGTCGCTCCAGTAGTTGCCGCGGCCGGCGGCGGACCATTCGACATTGCGGGTGCCGACATACTTCACCTGGTTCTGGTTACCGATGAAGGCGTTGTCGCCGATCGTGTTGCGTTCGGACCCGGCGGTGAAATGTATGCCGATCTGACAGCCCTGGAACCAGTTGCGCTCGAACAGGTTCTTGTTGGCGTTGTAGATGAACACGCATTTCTTGCCGCCATGCAGCACGGCGTTGCCGGTGATGCGCGAGCTGTTGGCGTAGTTGAACAGCATGCCATGGTCGCGGTCGTGGTCGGAGAGGTTGTTGCGGACATCGAGGTTATTGGAAAACATGATCACGTAGCCGGCGTGGTTGCCGATCGAGATGTTGTCGCTGACCTCGCTGTCGTTGGTGTACATGTAGTGCACGGCGAAACGGGTGCCGTGGATGCGGTTGGCGCGGAACACGTTGTGACGGCTGATGTTGGTGAAGATGCCGTCGCGGCCGCCGGAGATGTCGTTGCCGATCACCTCGGCGCCGGGGGCGTCCCAGACATAGACGCCGTTGCCGCTGTCGTTCCGGTTGGGCGCGTTCCAGCCAGCGATGTGGTTGGCGCGGACGATGGCGCCCGCGGCACCATGCACATAGACGCCTACCAGGCTGTCCTGGATGGTGTTGTCCTGGATGACTGCATTTTTCGCGCTGGCATCCAGGAACACCGCAGCATCCATGCCGGACAGGTTCCGGCCGGAAGCGCGGATGGTGAGGTCGCGCACGGTGGCGCCGGGCGCGGTCACCTCGACCACGCTGCCGTGGTGCTGGCCGTCGATCACCGCACCCGGGCGGCCGGCCAGGGTGATGGCCCGGTCGAGCATAACCGGGCCGGAATGCACGCCAGGTTCGAGTTCCAGCACATCGCCGGCGGCGGCGGCAGCGATCGCCGCCTGGAGCACGCCGGGGATGGCAGGCACATCGACGCTCGCCCCGAAGGATGCGGGGGCGAGCGCCAGCATGGCCGCGGCGGCAAGCGGCAGCACCCGATGCAGCCAAGAGAGGTGCTGCCGGTAGCTCATGCCTTGCGCGGTTCGACGATCATGCGGCCGGCCATCTCCATATGCAGCGCATGGCAGAACCACTGGCAGTAATACCAGTGTACGCCCGGCCGGTCGGCGGTGAAGGTGACCGACGCGGTCTGCTGCGGTGAGATCTCCATCGCGATGCCGTGCCGAATGATGGTGAAGCCGTGGGTCAGGTCCTCGATGTCGTCGAGGTTGGTGATGGTCACCGTCACCTCGTTGCCCTGCTGGACGGTGAATTTCTCCAGGCTATACTGGGGCGCTGTCGAGGTCATGTAGACCCTCACCTTGTTGCCGTCGCGGATGACGTCCGCCGCCTCCTCGAGCTTGACCTTATCGCGCGCGGCCTGCTGGCGGATGTCGTCCCAACTCGGGTCGTCGCGCTTCCATATCATGATCGGGTTCACCTTGGAGCGGTGCACGATGCAGATGTCGTGCGGCTCAGCGAAGCTCGGACCGTCATGCACGAGCTTCATCTCTGCGCCGGAGATATCGATCAGCTGGTCGTTTTCCGGGTGCAGCGGGCCGACCGGCAGGAAGCGGTCCTTAGAAAATTTGTTGAGCGAGATGAGCCATTTGCCATCGGCCTCCTTGGTCTCGCCCATGGAGGTGTGATTGTGGCCGGGCTGATAGTGCACGTCGATCTTCTGCAGAATCGGGTCCACCTTCTCGCCCTTGAAGGCCCGGCGCGCCTTGTCGATGTTCCATTTCGCCACCTGGCTGTCGATGAACAGTGTGGTGAAGGCGTTGCCCTGGCCATCGAAGGCGGTGTGCAGCGGACCGAGGCCGAGTTCCGGCTCGGCGACGACCACGCCACGCGGCTTGATCTTGTCGTCGAACAGGTCGTCGAACAGCCGCACGTCCAGAACCGTCGCGGTGGGCGACAGCTTGCCATTGACGACGACGTGGATGCCGTCGGGCGCGGTGTTGACGCCGTGCGGGTTGTTGGAGACAGGGACGTAACGGGTATACTTTGAGCCGTGCCGTCCGTCGACCACCGGGACGCCGCCCATGGTCTTGAAGTCGCCGCTCTTCACCGCCTGTTCGATCCGTTTGAGGTTGAAGATGACCACCCAGTCCTGCTCGGCCGAGGTCATATCCGCCAGAGTGAAGCCCTTCTCGGAGTTGTAGCAGGTGGAGAAGGAGTACTTGCCTTGGTAGTCGGCGTCGGTGTTGTCGAGGTTGCCGTCAACCAGCACCTGCCAGGCGACCTTCATGGTGTCGCCGTCAATGGCAGTGTAGACCGACCAGTACTTGGTCTTATCGTCGTCGAGCACCGAGCCGTCGTTCGGGATCGGGATAATGTGCTCGCTATTGGCGAAAACGTAGCCGGTGCGGGGGAATTTCTGCGGGCGCAGGCCGTGGATGTCGGATGCGTTGGGTATCTCGATGATCTTGTCGCACTTCATTACGTCGCAGCGGATGCGCGCGACCCGGCAATTGGCCTTGTCGTTGATGAAGATGTAGCGACCGTCATAGGTGCCGTCGGTGAAGGACATATGCGGATGGTGGGCGTCGCCGTTGACGAAGGTGCCGCCACGGGTCTCCAAGAACTTCTTGGATTCGGGCAGTAGGCCCTCCGTGAGGATCTTGCGGCTTTCATTGGTCAGGCCCCAGCCGGTGGCGCTGTCGCGGTTGAACACCGGGATGCGCATGAACTCGCGCATCGATGGGATACCCATGATGCGGACTTCGCCGGTCTGGCCGCTACTGTTGAAACCGTAGTACTCGTCGAGATCGCCGGGGTGCACCTCGATGCTCTGTCCGCCGGCGGGGGCACGGGATTCTGCCAGGGCACGGCGCGGGAAGCCGGTCAGGCCGCCTGCCAGCGCGCCAGCGGCGCCGGCGAGCAAAGCAGAGCCTTCGAGCAGGCCGCGCCGGCCGAGGCCTGCCCGGGTTTCGCGAGGCCCGTCCTCGGGTTTCTCAGTTTGTTGGTCGGGCGTGGGAGCGTGGTCAGTGGGCATCGCGCTATCCTTTACCGATAAATCATATATTCAATATGCACCTTATTGGGCGCGTGGGTATTGATATCGATCAAAGCCCGCAGCACTCAGGCGACCGGCGTTCGAACCGGAGTAGATTTCGTGGCAGGCGCAGGCGGAACTATGCCGGACGACAAGGCGGCGAAGCGCTCCCGCTTGAGGCGCTTCTGGATCATCACCGGGCACAGATGGTCGTCGTGATACAGCACCTGGCAATGCAGGCACTGGATGCACTCGTTCGGATTGATGTTGCCTTCCGGGTGGATCGCTTGCACCGGGCATTCGTTGGAGCAACGCTGGCACGGATTGCCGCATTCGCGATAACGCTTCAGCCAGTCGAACATCCGGATGCGCGCCGGAATGGCCAGGGCCGCGCCGAGCGGGCAGAGATAGCGGCAGAAGAACCGCTCGATGAACAAGCCGGCGAACAGCAGCACCAGCGCATACAGCACGAACGGCCAGGTGCGCACGAAATCCAGGATCATCGCCGTCTTGAACGGCTCCACCTCCGACGCCTGCTCGCTGAAGCTCAGCGAGTAGAGCGAGAGGCCGAACAGCACCAAGAAGATGATGTATTTGATCGGCCAAAGGCGCTGATGCACGCCGAACGGCACGGCAATCTGCGGGATGCGCAGCAACTTTGCCAGGTTGTTCAGCAGTTCCTGCAAGGCGCCGAACGGGCAAAGCCAACCGCAGAACGCGCCGCGCCCCCAGAACAGCATGGCGACCGCGACGGAACTCCACAGCATGAACACCAGCGGGTCCATCAGGAAGTAGTCCCAGCGGAAATCGCCGCGCAGCGCGCTGGTGAAGGTGAGCACGTTCACCACCGAAAGCTGGGCGTGCGCGTACCAGCCGATCCAGAACAGGGTGAACAGCAGGAAGCCCACGCGCAGGCGGCGATAGAGCACCGGCCGGCGCACCAGCGCATCTTGGAAGAAGAAGATCGCGGTCAGCGCCAGCAGGGCGACGGAGAGGATTGCCACCTGCATGATCTTGCCGCGCCAGATGCGCATCCACAGCAGGTTGTCGCCTCCCGGGGAAGCCTGCGTCGTGGTCGCGGGCGGCGCTGCGGCCGCTGGGGCGGCCGGTCGTTCGGTGGCGACGTATTTGTCGGGCAGCGTGTAGCCGAGGTCGAAGCTGAGGAACGCCTTCTCGCGCGCACCGATACCGCGCTGCACCAGCAGCACCAGGCGCCAGGCCGCCGTGGGGTCGAGATGGTCGGTCTTGGGCACCGTGAACAGCGCGATCTCCGAAAAATCGGGCGCGCCAGCGGCAGCAACCCGGCCGAGCCGGTGGTGATTGCGGTCGCGGAAGCGCACGATGCTGTCGCCCTGGATCAGTTCGATGCGGTCGAAGATGCCGCCGCGCACATAGCCGGAACCCTTGAACGAGTAGCGCCCGGACCCGGCCACCAGGATCGCCTGCTGCCCCGGCATCAGACGTTGCTTCAAGCGCTGGTAGCCATCCGCCCCTAGCAGGCTGCGCCCGATCGCCGGCACGCTGACCGGCGCCACATAAAGGTCGATATAGCTGTCGTCGTCGGGCCCGGCTTCCGGGTGGGCTGCGGCATCGGGATTGCTGGACTTGGCGAAGGCGGCGTTGACATCCGCCACACTGAGCGACAGCCGGCGCACCGAGCCGTCGCCGAGCAGCTTGACCCAGTCTTCAGCGGTGCCGGCGCTGTCGTTGATCGTGCGGATGACGCTGGTAGCGGCAGGGGCGGCCGCCGGTTTCGCGCCGCCCAGGCCGCGAGACTGCGCGATGCGCCGAGCGGAGCGGGTGATGCTGTCGCCGATCACCATCGTGGTGACGGTCGCGCCGCTGATGATGTCGGCGGGGGGATTGTCAGCCGCCGCCGTCGGGGTCTTGGCATAGTCCAGCCCGACATAGCTTTCGATGAACGCGGTCATCTTCGCAGCGGGGATGCCGATCAGCACGATCGGTTCGTGATGCTCCATCAGCTTCGCGCCGACGAGTTTTCCGTTGGTGTCGATGCCAACGAGGATGTTGATCGGCTTGCCGGAATAACCGGTGGAGTTTACCACGTCGGCGTTCAGGTAGACGTAGCCGAGCAGTTGCCCGCCCTTATAGGTCGCCGCGGCCGGCGGATCGCCCTCGACCGGGCCGGCGCGGTCGGCGCCAGGGAAGATGTCCGTGAGCGTGACTCGCCGGAGTTCGTCGGCGAGCCGGTTGGAGGCGTGCGCCGACGGCGCGAAGGGGGCC
>MKWE01000009.1:0-22735 GCA_001899585.1 Rhodospirillales bacterium 70-18 | reverse complement strand
GCATCATTAGTGTACCCGCCTGTCGATTCGGATAGGTGCCAAGCATCGTTTGCGTTTATACTGAAAAAATAACCACTGAGTCCGGGGACCGCTGTCATGCCCGCACGTTCCGCCATGCCAGGCTGGAAGATCACATCCACGGAGGCGCTGATCGCGATCACCCATGCGATGGAGCAGGAGGCGGTCCGCCGTTATCAGGATCTGGCGCAGCGTATGCACGACCAGGGCGAAACCTCGCTCGCCGCGACCTTCACGCTGCTGGCGGCGATGGAGGAACGGCATGTCGAGCAGGTGGAAACCCGCGCGCTGGAACTGACCGGCAACCCGCCCGACCATGCGTTTTCCAGCTGGGAGCTGCCGGATAATTTCGACACCGACGCGGCGCGCTCGGCGGCCCTCAGCCCGTATCGCGCGCTGGCGATCGCGGTGCGCAACGAGGAGCGGGCCTTCGCCTTTTTTAGCTATCTGGCCGCCGAGGCCCCGAACGACACGTTGCGCGTGCTGGCCGAGACCTTCGCGAAGGAGGAACTGGACCATGCAGCCCGATTGCGGCACGAGCGGCGCCGCGCCTGGCGGCAAGAGCAAGCCGGCGCCGCGCCGCGCTCGACCCTCGCCCGGCCCGGCTCTATCGACGAATTGCTCGCCCAGGCAGTGCCGATGGAGCGCGCCGCCGCCGTGGCGCATCGCGCCCTGGCCGCCGCGACGCGGTTGGGCGACCAGGCCAAGACCGCCGCGTTGTTTGAACAGGCCGCGGCCGATGAGGAGGCGCTGGCGGCCGAGTTGGCGGGGCGGTTGGAGGCGCCCGCCGCATTGCCCCAAGCCGAACTGCACGCCCACTCGGTGTTCGAGGGACTCGGCCTGCTGGAGGATGCATTCGACCGCTATGCCGATGCCGCCGACCATGCCACGGACGAGACCATGTTGCTGGAGGCCCAGCGTCTCGCCGCGCATGCCCTGCGACGACTGGCCACGGTTCACGGTGCGCTGCCACGGCAGAGCTGACGCGATGCGTCTGCCGTGGCGGTGCGGTCTCATTTGAGAGTGGCCAGATAGGCTATCAGGTCTGCGCGCTTGGTGTCATCTTTCAGGCCGGCATAGGTCATGATGGTGCCGGGAACCACGGTGCGCGGCGAGGTCAGGTACTTGTCCAACGCCGCGGCGTCCCAGGTCATGTGCGCCTTCTTGTTTGCGGCCGAGTAGCGGAATTTCTCGACTTCGCCGGATGTCCGTCCGACCACGCCGAACAGGCTCGGCCCGATGCCGTTCTTGCCCTGAACCGGCGAATGGCAGACCGCGCATTGCGATTTGAACAACTTGGCTCCGGCCTCGGCGTCCTGAGCATGCGCGGGCACGCCCGTCACCAGGATGGCCACGGCAGCGAGGATGGGGCCGACGGTGTGAAGTTTGATCAAGGCAAGGATCCTTTTCGTTGAGAAACGCATGGGCACCGCACAGCGCGTCAGCCTCGCGCGCCTCGCGGCAGCCAGCCCGTCCGAGTCCGCTGCTGACCGCGCGCATTGGAACGGGGGGTCTGGGTCAACAGCGTGCCGTCCTGCAGGACGAAATGGGTGCGCACCCCAAGCCGATCGGAGACACCCTGGCAGGCTTCCAGGCGCATGAGGCAGAAGCCGGTTGCCAGCGCGTCCGCCATGGTGGCGGTGGCCGCTACCACGGAGACGCTGCGATACGCCGTGCTGGTGGCGCCGGTCGCGGGATTGAAGATGTGGTTGAACTGCCCGGCCGGATCCAGCGGCGTGCCGTAGCCGCCGGAGGTGGCGACCGCCTCGTTGGCGATGGTGATCGCGCCGGCGGTATGCTCCGGCGCGGCGGGGTCGCGCAGGCCGACCCGCCAGGGGGTGCCGTCCGGGCGCGGACCGATGGCACGGATCTCGCCCATGTCGACCAGTGACCGGTCGATGCCCTCCGCTCTCAGCAGCGCCACGACGCGGTCGGTGATGGTGCCTTGTGCGATGCCGTTCAGCGTGATGCGCATCCCCGGCTTGGTAAAGCGGATCCGCGACGGATCGACCTCCACCCCCGCTGCGCCGACTTGGCGCAATGCCGTGGCGATCTTGGCCGGTGGCGGGCCGAACGGATCGGCCCCCGGCGCCGAGAAATGCGCCGCATACAGGTCCCACAATGGCTGCACGGTCACGTCGAAGGCGCCGCCGGTTACGCGGCTGAACTGCGCGCTTTGACTCAGCAGTTCCACCAGTTCGATCGGCGGGTCGTCCAGGCGCCCGGCGCGGTTGAGTTGGCTGATGGCGGAATCAGGCCGGTAGAGGCTGAATATCCGCTCCAACCGGCCGACTTCAGTCAGGCACTGGGCGATCAGCCGGTCGGCGGCAATCGGGTCGGGGTGATGCAGTTGCATCATGGCATCGGCGCCGAGGGCGGCCCCACGCCAGATCCGCAGTTGCCGGCCCGCCTCGGCCGCGCTTACGCCGCCCGGCCGCCTCGGCAGAGGGAGCAAGGCAAGCCCGGGCACCGCAGCGCTGATGCGGATGAAGCGTCGCCGCGGCATTGGTGTTGGCCGTGAGCCGATCATCTCGTCCGCTTCCTTTACGCTAGCCGGCGATTCAGCGGCACTTGCGCCGGAGGATACGCCGGTACGCTGTCGTTGGCCGTGACCGTATTGTGTCCACACCGGCGCCCGAAGCCCGCCGCGTAGCGGCTTGCAGCCACCAGCATCGCCGCCGTCCAGAAGCCGGCGGCGGCCCAGATGCCGTGCTGGTAGCCGTCGAACACCGCGCCGACCCGCAACAAACCCGCGACGGTCAGCATCATGGTCGCCCAGGCAATCCGGTGGTGCGGCATCTGTCCGGAGCGCTGGCGTGTGGTGTCGGTGCGCAACATCATCGTGACCGTGAGGGTGCCAAGCGCGCCAATGGCCAGGGCGTGAATACCAGCCATCAGGGGCACCGCTGGGAGGAACGCCGCAGCGGCCTTCAACCCGAGCCCGACCACCAGCCAAGCATACCCCAGGTGCAGCGCCGCCATCTCCACCGTGCGCCATATCAGCCAGCCACGCCAACGCAACAGTCGCAGCCCGGCCAAGGTCGCGGCCAGCAGCCCCGCTGCCCCGGCCAGTTCGGACAGCGCCGGCACCTGATCTGCCAGCACCACGACCAACATGGCCACGCCAATTGCCGCCTCAACCCAGGGTTGCACCCGGTCGTGCAGCACGAGATTGCGGCGCCGCAGCGCGCCGGCGGTGGCGGCGGGGATCACCCGGCCGCCCATCTGCAGCATGATCAAGGTCACCAGGTCGAGCATCAGCAGAATGCCGCGCCAGGCGCCATCGTCGAACAGCCCCATCACGCCGGCCAGGAACAACGCCTCGGCGGCCCCCATGCCCAGCGGCAGCACGACGAAGATGCGGTTGCGCCCCTTGCGCGCGCCGCGCTGGAAGCGGGCTGCGGCGAGCCCGGTCACACCAAAAGTGAAGCCGAGCGCCGCGACGCCGCCCAACAGCGGCCAGCCAAACGCCAGGGCGAGGCGGGCCAGCAGCCAAATCGCCACCAACCCGGCCAGCAGGCGCCGGTCAAGGCGTGCCAGCAGGAAGCCGGCTACAACCGCAAGCGCATAGCCGAACAACATCTCATGCGCGTGCCACAGAGCCAGATCGGGGCGTTCGCGGTACAGCCCCGCCCAGAGCGGGATCTCGAGCATGGCAAGCAGCATGGCGAGCGGAAAGAACACGCGATGCGTTGCCACTTCGCGACCTGCGGAGGGATGCGTGGCAGGGCCTCGCGGCAAATGCGGCAAGACCGAGGCTGGCGCAGGATTCCGGGCTCTGAATTGTGGCATTAGAATTACCATTTATCGCATAAATCCATCATTGACAATATGGGTTTTGCGCGAGGTCGTGGCCGGGGCCGCGAGAGAGCGGGACCTAACCCGCTATGCCGGCGGGCGGCTAGTGGATAGCATCTGACAAAAGAGTCCGCCGGGGGATTACGGCGCATTGCTGGCGTGCGAGTCTCTGCGATGCGCACCGGAATCACCGTCACCGTCAGTTCGGCCGACCGATTTTGTCTCGCCACGCTTGTCGCGGATCGCAACAGCCCACAGAAGCACGTCTGGCGCGCTCGGATCGTGCTGCTTTCGGCCGACGGGCGCGGCACCAGCGAGATCATGCGGCTGACCGGCAAGTCGAAGACCTGTGTCTGGCGCTGGCAGGAGCGCTTCATGAGCGCCGGAGCCGACGGCCTGTTGCGCGACAGGACGCGCCCCTCGCGTATCCCGCCGCTCGGCGCGCAGGTGGCCGACCGGGTCGTGGCCCTGACGCTGACCGACCCGCCGGGCGAGACCACGCATTGGACGAGTGCGGCCATGGCCGAGGCCGTTGGGATCAGCCTCAGTTCGGTGCAGCGCATCTGGCGCAGCCACGGACTGCAACCGCATCGGATGCGTCGGTTCAAGCTGTCCAACGATTCGCTGTTCGCCACCAAGGTGCGCAATATCGTCGGCCTCTACGTCGATCCGCCCGCACACGCCGTGGTGCTGTCGGTCGATGAGAAAAGCCAGATCCAGGCGCTCGACCGCACCCAGCCAGGCCTGCCGCTGAAGAAGGGCCGATGCGGCACCATAACCCACGACTACAAAAGGAACGGCACCACCACCCTGTTCGCCGCCCTGAACGTCCTGGAGGGCAGCGTCATCGGCCGCTGCATGCAGCGGCACCGGCATCAGGAATTCATCCGCTTCCTCAACGCCATCGAGAACGAGGTCCCAGCGGGCAAGCTGGTCCATGTCATCCTCGACAACTACGCCGCGCATAAGCACCCCAACGTGCTCAAGTGGCTGGCGCGACATCCCCGATTCACCTTCCATTTCACGCCGACCTCCGCCTCGTGGATCAATCCAGTCGAGGGCTTCTTCGCCAGACTGACCAAGCGCCGGCTGAGGCGCGGTGTGTTCCATTCTCTCGTCGCCCTGCAGGCCGCCATCAACCGCTTCCTCCTCGAGGACAACGAAAACCCCCAACCCTTCCACTGGACAAAGGACCCCGACAAAATCATCGCAGCAGTCAGCGTGGGCACCAAGCGTTAGAGTCGATCCATTAGGGCAGTGCAGAGCGGCGAGCGGGCAGACAGTCGGCCACGCTGTGCCGATCCAGGCTGCGGTAGAATTCCTCACGCGCCGTGTGGATGAAGCCGCTCAGACGACAATTGCCGATCAGGGTGCAGCAGCAGCCATCGGCGCGAAAGCACTCGACGATTGGCTGGTCACCCTCCAGCTGGCGTACCAGCTCGCCCACCCGCACCTGGTCGAGCGGCGCGGCCAGCAGCACGCCGCCGCCGGCGCCACGCATCGTGCGCACCATCCCCAGCGCGCCCAGGTCCTGCACGATCTTGTGCAGATGGTTGCGCGACTGCCCGCCCAGAGCCGCAGCCAGCGTCTCCACGTTCACCGGCGGCCCGGGGGGCTGGGCCGCGAGATACATCAGCACACGCAAAGCGAGGTCGGTGGAAGCCAGCAGACGCATCGGGTGGTCACCTCATTTTGGTATTGACGATACCAGTAACCGCGTTAGAGTGAATAGGTATCGTGAATACCAATTCAGGATCTCCGGTACCTGAAGCCACTGCGCCCTCGCCGGATCAGGAGAACCAAATGCCCGACACCTCGCTCACCTCCGCCGCGGCCGGTTTCGCCGACCGCACCCTGGCCGACCTAGCCACCAGCCTGCCCGGCGCCACCGCCGTGTTCCGGCGCAGCAAGCTGGATTTCTGCTGCGGCGGCCAGATCACCCTGGCCGAGGCCGTGGCCGGCAAGCAGCTGGCGCTGGCCGAGTTGGAAAGCGAACTGGCCGCCATCGCCGCACAGGGCGGCACGCCCCCCTCGGCGGAGAGCACAGTGGCGCTGATCGAGCTGATCGAGACGCGCTACCATGCAGTGCATCGGCGCGAACTGCCCGAGCTGATCCGCCTCGCCCGCCGGGTGGAGGCGGTGCACAAGGACAAGCCGGACGTCCCGCGCGGCCTCGCCGACTTGCTGGAGCAGATAGCGACGGAGCTGGATTCGCATATGCAGAAGGAAGAGCGCGTGCTGTTCCCGATCATGCGCCGCTACGGCCAGGCGACCCTCGCACAGCCGATCGCGGCGATGCTGGCCGACCATGAGGACCACGGCGCGCTGCTGCGGGAACTTGAAACGCTGACCGACAGCTTCGCGCCGCCGGCCGGCGCCTGCACCACCTGGCGGGCGCTGTACAGCGGCGGTAGCAAGTTCGCCGAGGATCTGGTGCAGCACATCCACACCGAGAACAACCTGCTGTTCCCCCGGTTTACCCACTGACCGGCCGCGCCAGAGCGCCTGCGTCCCGAAAGAAACGACTATGTCCCATAATTTCCTGGCCGCGCTGGATCTGGCCGCGGCCCAGTTCACCCCGATCGCCTGGGATCGCCTGGCGCCGCGCGAGCGCAGCGCCGCCGTCTACCAGGCGCTGTGCCGCCTCGACAGTGGGTGCCGCCGCACCGGCGGTCCGGGCGACGCGGCGCTGCCGCCCTGCCGGGCCTCGGCGCTGCATATCGCGACCCGCGGCTGCATCTTCGCCGGAGCCGCCGCGCGGCCGCCCGCCCGGATCACCCACCGCCAGGGCGGCGGCGACGTGGCGGCCCTGGTGATGGCCGCTTCCCCGCCGACAACCTGACATCGCCCTGGCGGCCGTCGATATCTGCCGCCACCAGCTCGCCCGCGATGGCTCTCACCACCGCAGGCGGGCATCGGCGTTACAGGCTCGCCCCCGGTTATTGGCGCCTGGGCGGCAGCAGCAGCATCGGGCCGTAGCTGATCGCAAACCCCGCGAAGGCGGCGACCCACAGGCAGGCCGACACCTCGAGCAGCGACATAGTCCAGCCCGCGCCGAACGTCGCCGCGATGCGGGTGATCGCCGCCAGTGCCACCAGCAAATACAGCGCGCTGGCGACACGATCCGCTGTGAGGGCGCGCCCTGTATGCCCACGCGTGGCCCGCGTCATCACCGCCAGGATCATGGTGCCGACCGCCCCGACCGTCAGCGCGTGGATGGCGGCACTCAGCGGAACATCGGCGCCGAGCGTGGCCAGCCCGAGCAAGGTTGCGCCGAGCACCAGCCAGGCATAGCCAACATGCAGGATGAGCAGCAGCGGTTCGCCGACCGTGGCCCCGCCGCGCCAACGCAGCAGCCGCCAGAGATTGAGCGCCCCCCCCAGTAGCAGCAGCCCGCCCACCGGAGCCGCCTCGGGCAGGAACGTCCAGGCCATCAGCCCGCCATGCAGCGCGCCAAGCGCCAGCCAGTCGATCAACCCAGGCGGCGGCACCGCGGCGCCCGGGCGCCTGGTCAGCCAGTTGCGGGTGAAACTCGGCACGATCCGCCCGCCCATGGCCGAGACCAGCACGATCACCCCGGCCACACCCAGCCGCCAGCCCAGCCCTTCTGGCACCGAGACGCCGCCGGCCTGCAGATGCATGCACAGACTGGCCACGCCGAGCACCACAACCGGCGCCAGCATCGGTAGGTTGCGCCAGTTCTGCGCCGCGACCACCTCGCAGGACACCATGCCTGCGAGCACCAGCGGAAAGGACAGATCCGCCACCGCGGCCCACCAGGGCGGCAGCAGCGCCGAGACCATGCAGGCCACGCGCCCGAGCAGCCACAGCCCGATCAGCAGCGCCAGCAACCCGCCGCCGACCGGCGAGCGCCCGGTCCAATTCGGGATGGCGGTCAACAGGAAGCCCGCGACCGCGGCCATCACGAAGCCGAACAGCATCTCGTGGATGTGCCAAGCCAGCGGGTCGAACCGGCTCGGCAAGACGGCCCCGGTGGTGAACATGCCGATCCAGACCGCCAGCGCGATCGCCGACCACAGGACAGCCGCGAAGAGAAAAACGGAAACCGTAGGCAGGAACTGGAGGTTTCACAATCGTCACCATCGGGATGGCAGCGCTTCCGGTGCGCCGCATGCATATCTGGATTGGGGCAGGCGGGCCGGTCAGTCCGCGGCGCCGCCCTCGATGGGCGGGACCTCGGCATCGAAGACGTCGATGGCGAGGGCGGCATGGGCATAGGCGCCGCCGGCGCGCATCTCAGCGGCGACCCAGATGGCCTCCATCAGCTCCTCGCGCGAGGCGCCTGCCTTGCGGGCCGCCTTGGTGTGCCCCTTGATGCAGTAGGGGCATTGGGTGACATGCGCGACGGCAACGGCGATGATTTGCTTCATCTTCGCCGACAGCGCGCCCTCGGCGAACGCCTGGCGGCTGAAGGCGTCGAACGCCGCCTGGGTCTCGGGCGCTAGGGCGCGGCGCTGGCGGGCGGTGGCGTGGCTTGCGGGAGGATACATCCTGGGCTCCATGGCGTGGCTGCCTTTCGGGTGGGTCAGGTGGTGCCGTCTGCGTGGCCTGGCTCGGACGAGAACAAGGCCTCTTTGCCCGGCTTGTCCTTCCAGCCCTCGGCATCGGCCGGCGGGTCGCCCTTGCGGGTGATGTTGGGCCACAGCGCGGCATAGGCGCGGTTACGGTCGGCCCAGGCGACGGCACGGTCATCGCTGTCGGGCACAATCGCCTCGGCGGGACATTCCGGCTCGCAGACGCCGCAGTCGATGCATTCGTCCGGGTGGATGACCAGCATATTCTCGCCGACGTAGAAGCAGTCCACCGGACAGACCTCCACGCAGTCCATGAATTTGCACTTAATACAGTTCTCAGTGACGACATAGGTCATGACGCGCTCCAACTTTCGCGGCATGCCGGCGCGGAACAGTCCTGCGTTCGGGCCGCCTTGCGCTGCACGCCGCTGTATCGGTAACCCGATGGTCGTGCGGACGCTGGGCTGAGGCGACGCACGGCCGGTGCGAACTTGATCAACGGCTTTCCTCACTTGTCGACAGTAAGATGCATTTTATATACACCTTTTTCGCCGCGTCACATTGGGGCATGCGCAATGCCGGGTTGCAGCGGATCACCGATTGTCAATCGGCGTCGTCGAATGAATCCTGCGCCGATGGGCATATCGACAGTTTAACGCACTGCTCGGCACAGCGCCCGGCCCGACCGGGTTCCTGCCGGTGGGGCTCGGGTTGGTAGAAGGCGCCCGGTGATCGGGCGCCGCGACCAGGAGCCGCCCCGATGACCCTTTCCCCCGCCGCCGCCATCGTGCTGACCCGCGCCGCCGAGCACCCGGACCGCCGGCTGGAGTTCCACCGCAAGTTGCCGACCGGCGGTCGCCACAAGGTGATCGACGCCCTGCGGCGCGGCGGTCTGATTAGCGAGATCCTGGGTGATTACCGCCTCGGCGATGGCGCGACCCTTTTCGAGGACGCGGCCACGGGCCTGATGCTGACCGCCCTGCGCGTCACCGCCGCCTGGTGGCCGTCGTCGGCGACCAGGCGGCGGTGACGCGCAGTTCTATGCCGCGCCACAGGCCGCCACTGACTCCGCGGCGGCACGGCAGGCCACCGTCGTCACGTCGAGGCGCTTGCCGAGGGTGACCTGCCGAACCAGGAAGAATATCGGGAGGGAACCCCTGCTGCAGCAATTCGCCGGCACGCTAGTCGCGGCCACTGTGGCGGCCGGTCAGCACCTTGGTGCTGCTGCCGACATAGAGCCGGATGCGGTTGCGGCCGCGCCGCTCGGCGAGGCGCAGGCACCACAGCCAGACCGAGGAGCTGGATTTGCTGCGCAGTACGAAAGCCTGGCCCCGCGCCGCCAGCATCTGCGTCGAGGTGACCCGCAAACCGCCGCGGCTCCCCGCGCGACGCGTGCCGCCGGTGGCGTTGTAGCCGGTGGGGAAGGACAGTAAGCGATGCCGCCGCGCGGTGATCGGCACGCCGCCTGTGATGAATCGCCTCCCGTCGCGATCTTGGCGCTCAACTACCCGCACAGAGGCAACATTGGCAACAGCGGTCGCAGCGGTAGAACGCAAGCAAGATGCCTCCCAACACGCGATCCATAAGTACACTCTCGCTTGCCTTCTTTCCCCACGTCTCCGTGCCTCCGTGGTGGGGCTGCTTCGCTACTTCCTGGCCGCCACCACCTCGCCCCCGCGCCTGCCAAGCGCAAAGAACGCCGTCCGCTGCTGCTCCGCCGCCTGGCTCTGGGCACGCATCCGCATCAGATCCTTCCACCCCACATACCCCACCAGCCGCCGCCCCTGCCGCGCTACCACCGGCAGATGCGCCACGTTCAACGTCGACAGTCGGTCCGCCAGACTGTCCAGATACTCGCCGGGATAGGCAAGCACCGGCTTCACGCCGGCCAGCAACGCGCCGACGGTGGTACTGCGATGTGTGCCGGCTCGCCGCCAGCGCAGCACCGCCGGCGGGTCCAGCACCCCCAGCACCCGTCCCGCTGCGTCCACCACCGGAAAGCTCGGATGCCGTGTCGCCGGATGGGTCAGCAGCCGGGCCGCGCCATGCACCGTCAGGTCCATCGGCACCGTCTCCACAGCAGTCGTCATCATCGCCTGTACCCGGGTCAACGCGAACGGGTCGATGCGGTATTCGCGAACGATATGGTGTCCCCGCCGCGCCACCTTCTCCGTCAGGATCGAGCGGCGCATCAGCAGCACCGTCACCGCATGCGCTGTGCCGCAGGCGGCGATCAGTGGCAGTAGCATATGGGTGTTGCCGGTCAGTTCCACCGCGAAGAAGGTCGCCGTCAGCGGCGAGCGCATGGTGCCACCCATCACTGCCGCCATCGCCAGCAGTGCCCAGAAGCCGGGGCTGCCCCACGGCATATATCCGCCCAGCAGCGTGCCCATGGCGCCGCCCATGATCAGCAGCGGCGCCAGCACGCCGCCCGAGGTGCCAGAGCCCAGCGCCACCGACCAGATCACCGCCTTCACCACCAGCAGCGGCGCGGCGGCGCTCACCAGCATATGGCCTTGCGGCATCTGCGTGATATTGTCGTAGCCTACACCCAGCGCGTTCGGCGCGATCAGCCCGCCAAGGCCGACCACCAGTCCGCCGAGCATCGGCCACCACATCCAATGGATCGGCAGCTTCAGGAACGCGTCCTCGCAGGCATAGACCATTTGCGTGAGTAGGCCGGAGAGCAGCCCCGCCAGCACTCCGATCATCACCCAGGAGCCCAGCGCCAGCGCCGAGACCTGCACCTCGCCGGCAAACGGGAACAGCGGCGTCGGCATATGCAGCGCCGTGCGCTCGACTGCCGCCACGATCGCCGCCACCGCCACCGGAATGAAGCTACGCGGCGACCACTCGAACAGCAGCAGTTCCACCGCCAGCATGATGGCGGCGATCGGCGTGCCGAACACCGTGGTCATGCCGGCGGCGGCGCCCGCTACCAGCAGCGTTTTGCGCTCGGTGTCGCTCACCGGCAGCAACTGCGCGATCAGCGAGCCGATTGCGCCGCCGGTCATGATGATTGGCCCTTCCGCGCCGAACGGCCCGCCGGTGCCGATCACCACTGCCGAGGAGAGCGGCTTCAGGACTGCCACCCGCACATCCATTCGCGACCGGCCGAGCAGGATCGCCTCGATCGCCTCGGGAATGCCATGGCCGCGGATTTTCTCACTGCCGTAGCGCGCCATCAGCCCAATCACCAGCGCACCGGCCACCGGCACCAAAACCGCCCACAGGCCGAGCGGCGAGGCCGAGAGGGGCCGATCCGCCAGGTTGAACTGGCCGAAATACGCGATGTTGGTGGCCAGCCGGATCAGCTTGAGCAGCGCCACGCCGGCCGCCACTCCGCCGGTGGCCACCACGACGGCGATCAGCGCGATCAGCAGCATGCGCGGGCTGGTCGAGAAATCCGCCAGCTCGGGGCCGGTTTCGGAGTTGGTTTTGAGGGTATCGGGCTTCGCGGGCTTCATCGCAACGACTTCTGAACGGGTGCCTTCCCGCGCACGGCGGATTAGGAATGGCACCGGAGATGTCGGGCGCCGCGCGCGGCCGACATATCGTATTACGATATATAAACCGCAAGCTGGAGCGCCCCGCCATGGCTGGCAAGCACGCCACACCGCCTCAACAGCCGCCCGCCGCGGAACCCCGCCCGACCCAGGCGGATTACGAGGCGCTGGCGGAATTCCGCTATCTCGTCCGCTGCTTCCTGGATTTCAGCCAGAGTGAGGCGCGCGCCGCCGGCCTCACGCCGCGCCAGCACCAGGCACTGTTGCAACTCAAAAGACTGCCAGCGGGCAGCCCGCCCACAATCGGCGCGCTGGCTGAGCGGCTGCGCATCCGTCACCACAGCGCCGCCGAATTGGCCGACCGTCTCGCCGAAGCCGGCCTGGTGGCCCGCCGCCCCGACCCGTCCGACCAGCGCCGCGTGCTGCTCGACCTCACCGCACTGGCCGAGCGCCATCTTGCCGATCTCTCGGCAGTGCATCTGGACGAGTTGCACAAGATGAGCGGTGTGCTCGACACCATCGTACAACTAGCGCGGCGGCGGGCCATGTGACCCGCTCGACCAGCGCCTGCTCGATCCGCGCCTGCTCGCCGGGGAACAACTCGTCCCACATCGGCTCGAACTGCTCCAGCGCCGTCCTAACCTCGTCCTCGGTCAGGTCGGGCGCCTCGGCCCGCGCTGCCTGCCAGGTGCCGACGATGACCTCCGGCTGTCGGATCAGCGCCCGCACCTGCGCCATCACCACCGGCTCGATCTCGGCCGCGGCGATGCGCCGCACGATGGTGGGGTCCACCACCACCTCGCCTGGCGCTGCCGGTAATGGTCGGGCTGGGCAAGACCACCGCCGCCCAGCGCGCGATTGTCGAACTGATCCGCTCCGGCGCGCTCGGCTGGCGCAAGGTTGCCGTCGGCGTGACACGGCTCGACCTGGCCGACGAACAGTGCCGGGCCTTCCGAGAACTCGGTCTCGACGCCATGGTCTGGCGGGGGCGCGGTGCATCTGACCCCAGAGCCGGGGACCCCGAGGTCCTGATGTGCCGCGACCCCTCGCCACCCGCAGATGCCATCGAGGTCGAGCAGGTTGTTGAGCAATCCGCCTGCAAGGTCACGCGCGACGGAGTCGCCCATATCTGCCCGCTCTACGCAACCTGCGGCTACCAGGCGCAGAAAGAGCCAGCCAGGCGGGCGAACCTGATCCCCACGGCGCACGACACGCTGTTCCACATCGCGCCACACTCCATCGGTGGTGTCGGTCTGCTGGTGCTCGACGACGGGTTCTGGGCCGCCGGGCTGCGTGGCCTGGACGGCAAGATGGTGATCATGCTCGATGGGCTGCGGCCCACCCTGGCGACGGTCCAGTGCTACACCGCCGCCAATCGCGAGCACACCGACAACACCGCCGACCTCGCGGCCTATCGAGGCAAGTTGTGGCATGTGCTCGCGAATGCGTCGGACGGGCCGATCTCGGTGGCCGCGCTGCGATCGACCGAGCTGACCCCAGAAATGTGCCGCACCGCCGCCGGCCTGGAGCATAGGCGGCTGCGCAACCCCAGCCTGTTGCCCGGAATGGATCCAACCGAGCGCGCCCGCCGCATCGCCAAGGTCATGCCCCGGCCCGGCGAGCCATGGGCACCGCCACGCCGTGCCGCGGCCATGTGGCGACTGCTCGCCGACGCGCTTGAGCACGACCACGACGTGGCCGGGGCCGTAGTGTTCAACGCCATGACCGAGAACGGCACCGTCCGCGCGCTGTGTTTGCGCTGGCGTGCCGATCTGCGCGTCGGCTGGGGTGGCCATGGACGAGGCCGAGGCGGACGTGCTGGCCTACATGAGCTTTCCCACCCAGCACCGCGCCAAAATTCATTCGACGAACCCACTCGAAAGGCTCAACGGCGAGATCAAACGCCGCAGCGAGGTCGTCGGCATCTGCCGGCCGATATTCAGGATCGCGACGGAGCTGAGCCACTGCTGCGCCAGGCGCGCCGGCAATTCCCGTTCATCGAGCGGATCATCGGCGATGCCGGCTACCAGGGGCCGAAGATGGCCGCAGCCGTGCAACGAACCGGGCCATGGGAGATGCAGATCATCCGACGCTGCGACCAGCATCGCTTCGTCGTGCTGCCCAAACGGTGGATCGTCGAGCGCACGATCGGCTGGATCAGCCACCATCGCAGGCTGGCGCGCGACTTCGAGCGTCACGTCCGATGCGCCGCAGCTTTCGTTCGGCTCGCTATGATCCGAATCATGATGCGAAGACTCGCAAGATGTTCAGGATAAATTCAAACTTTATGGATAGGTTCTGAGGCATTGCCGATTCGAACGACCGTGTCGGTCAGCGCCGTAGTTGGCAGGTTGATCACACATTCCTGGCTTTCACGGATCATCTGGAAGCTGTGATTTCCACCCCAAATTATGAGTCCGACCAGCGAAGGCGAAAACTCCAAGATGGTGTGCCAGCCGAGCGTCATAATGTTTGTCTTGCCTGCCAACTTCGACGACACCAAAACGATCGGCCCGGGTTCAAGATAGCGTCGCACCTGACTGACGGGAAAATCTCTCTTTCGAGGGCACTTCATTCAGCTCGCCTCCTGAAAGCCGGTCCCTCGGACACTGTAACCGCCTAGGCCGGCGCCCGCACAACCACGTCAGCCGGCATTGTGGGTCCAGATATAGGCGTGACCACCCCGTTGCCCGACCCTGGCCTCATCCTGGAACAAGACTCGATCGGCGTGCCAGGGCGACTGGAATAAGGCCCCGAGCTAGACTGAACGCTGGATGCACCAGCGACTACAGCTTCAACTCGTGCTTCACCAGTTCCACCCAATAGGCGACGCCATAGGGAATGGCCTCGTCGTTGAAGTCGAATTTCGGGGTGTGCACCCCCGCCGACGCTCCACCGTTGCCGATGCGGATGAAGGCGCCCTGCTTATGCTTCAGCATGTAGGCGAAGTCCTCGCCGCCGCCGGTGGGTGGGATTGCGGGGTTCACTGCCGCCGCGCCGACCACCGCGGAGGCAGCGGCCACTGCCACGTCGGTCTGCTCGTCGGCGTTCACCAGCGGTTCGGCCACCCAGACGAACGCCACCTCCACCCCGGCGCCATGCAACGCCGCCAACCCCTCGGCCAGTTCGCGGATGCGCCGCTCAATGATCTCCTTCGTCGAGTCCCTGTAGTGCCGGGCGGTGCCGGAGACGGTCATCTCGGCCGGCATCACGTTGGCGGAATCCGGCGCCCCCCCGCCGATATAGCCCACGCTGATTACTGCCGGGTCGAAGGCAGAGATATTACGTCCAACGATGGTCTGCAGCCCCAGCACGAAATGCGCTTGCACGATCGACAGATCCACCGACAGATGTGGCGTCGACCCGCCATGCCCGCCCTTGCCGGTAAAGCGCACATGGAACATGCAGCCGCCGGCCATCGCCACACCCTTGCGGATACCGAACTGCCCCACCGGCATGCCGGGTGAGTTGTGCATGCCGTACAGCGCGTCGCACGGGAACCGTTCCAACAGGCCATCCGCCAGCATGGCCAGCGCGCCCCCGCGTCCCTCCTCCGCCGGCTGGAAGATCAAATTCACGGTGCCGGCGAAGTCGCGATGCTCGGCCAAGTGGCGCGCCGCGCCCAGCAGCATGGTGGTGTGGCCGTCATGCCCGCAGGCATGCATCAGGCCCGGGGTCTGCGAGGCATGCGGCGCACCGGTCGCCTCGTTGATCGCCAGCGCATCCATGTCTGCCCGCAGGCCGATAGCGCGCTGGCCGGGCAGTTGTCCCTTGATGGTGCCGACAACGCCGGTCTTGCCCACGCCCTCCGTTACTTCCACGCCCCATTCGCGCAGCTTGGCGGCAACCAGGGCGGAGGTGCGTACCTCCTCGAGCCCCATCTCGGGGTGGGCATGGATGTCGCGGCGGATCGCCACCAGTTCCGGCAGGTACGAGCGGATCTGCGCAATTGTGGGGTGTTCGGTCACGGCGACGCTCCTCAATGCCGGTCGCAGCATCGTCAGCGGGGATTCCCGCGATGAGCCGACACCTTGTTGGGTGGGAGCACACGATAACCACCATCCCACGCGTCCGGCAACGGCGACACCTCGATCGGTGCCGAAGTTCCGGCGGCGAAGCCCGTCGCCGCCGGCTGTCAGTGCCTGGGCGCGGGCGGCCCAGCGTAGGAACGCGAGGGCGTTGCACCTCATGCGCGGCTAATCGGCGTCGTCGACTGCCCCCTTCGTTGGCCGGTAACTCAACGGGTTAGGGCGCCGGTCGGTACCGGGGCCCTACGACAATCGACAATCGGAAAAATCATGGCGTCCAGGATCCCCTGGCCGCGTGGTCCGATACGGCCAGAGCGGTCGAGGGCGCGCCGCGGGCGCGCCGGGCGAGGCGGGCGAGGCGGTCATTGAATAGACGAAGCGCAGGCACGCCAGGGCGAGCAGCCCCAGACATGCCGAACTCACAACCAGGATATGCGTTCGCCTGCCTGCACAGATGCTCATAGAATCAGCCTGGGGGCAGCCAGCCTATGGAAAGAAGGCCCCGTCATGACCATGTCGACGGTTGGCAATGATGTGGGTCCGAGCGGCCGCCGCTGCCGCCGAAGCGCTGACGGCGCGAGGAACAAATTACCGGAGCCTTCTACCAGATGTTTCTGAAGCGCCGCTGTAGCGGAGGAGTGGGCAAGCTTCTTGGCCCGCTCGTGGTTTCGACGCTGCGACGGGAGCGGAGGGCATATTTTGCAGGCAGCCATCGCGACCGTCGCGGCGATGCTCTGATCGCATCCTATAATATCCATAAGTGCGTCGGTGTGGATGGGCAGTTCGAGCCGCGCAGGACGATGGCCGTTATCCAGGAGATCGGGGCGGACGTGATCGCCCTGCAGGAGGTCGACCAACGCTTCGGCGATCGCAAGGGGCTGCTCGACCTGCGAGCACTCGAGCGGGAGAGCGGTTTCGTCGCAGTGCCGTTGACCGGCAGGCAGAGCAGCCACGGCTGGCACGGGAACCTTGTGCTCGTTCGTGACGCCAGGGTGACGGGCACACGCCAGATCGTGCTACCCGGCGTCGAGCCTCGCGGGGCGCTTGTGGTCGACCTGACACTCCCGGTGGGGCCGTTGCGCATCATTGCCGCCCATCTCGGCCTACTACGCCACTCCCGCGCCAGCCAGGTCGCAGCCCTCCTGTCAGCCGCCGAGACGGATGATGGCCGACCGACGGTTCTGCTGGGCGATCTCAACGAATGGCGACTTGGCGAGCGATCGTCGCTGCGCGCGCTCAAGCCGGTATTCAGCCCGTTGCATGCGAGCGTGGCGAGTTTCCCCTCACGGTTTCCGGTCTGGTCGCTTGATCGGATCCTTGCTAACGCGCACTGTACGGTGTCTCGCATTGAGGTCCACGACACGCAGCTCGCCCGGATTGCGTCCGACCACCTGCCGATCAAGGCAGCAATCAGCCTGGGAGAGAGCGCACAGCCCAGGCCTGCCACCGGGCCGGCACTCGCGGCCTAGGGCAGATCGACATGTCGTTCGGCGTGGGGTCCCGGCGCCGCTCGGCCCGACAAATAGTTGATATCGCGAACTATGCCGGGTTCCATGTGGGCGCTTGTCTACAATGGCGATATCGGAGTGCTCCGCCAGCAGCGACCAGCCCTGGGCGGTCACGAAGGCCCGCACGGTCGCCTGCTGCGCCTCCAGGCCGAGGCCACTCTGGCCCTGCTCGGCGGTGGAGACCCGATAGAGGGCGACGGCGAAGCGAGGCTGGTGGCGGAGCATCTTGGTCATGGTAGCCGGCCTCCCCGATCAACCAGCCGCCGGCGTGGCGATCCGGTAAACGGTATAGGACCCCTTGGCACCCTCCTTGTTCGGCCCGACCATGCGGACCCGATCGAGCATCTTGATGGTAAATCCCTTCTTCTTCACCCCGGCTAGGAACCCGCGGACGGTGTGGGCGGCCCATCCGGTCGCCTCGGCGATCTGCGGCCCGCTGGCTCCCTCGTCGCGGCGCAGCAGGGCCAGTACCGTCTCCTGCTTGGTGCCGGTGCGGGGCGTGCGCGTTGCGGCCGTCATCGTCCGTGGCGCCCGCTCGGCGAGCAGCCTCCGCAAGACCGCCATCGGGCCTTCCAAGCCGGCGATGATGTCGGCCTCGCGGTTGGCCTCGTCGTCCCAGACGGCCAGCACCGCCGCGGCGGCCCGGCGCAGCGTGCCGCGGGCCGGGCTCCCCGCCTTGGGCGCGATGGTGACGGCGCCAAGGGCGTCGGCAACCGCGGCGGCTTCCTGTGCCACCGCGGCATCCGTCGGCGCGTGCGGCGCCGTGTCGGCGTCCGGCGCGGCGGTGTCGGTCGGCGCTGCGTGGCCGATGGCCGCCAAGCCGGCTTCGGTGATGCGCAAGGTGGTCAGCATCAGGCCGGTGGTGGCGTCCTCGATCAGGGGGGCGCCATCGCCGAGCCGGTAGTCGCCCCGGGTCTCGGCGATCAGGCCGCCGCGCAGCAGGGCGTCGATCAGCTTGTGGCGGCCGCCGGTCGGCAGCCTGCGGTGGAATTCGAGGCGATGGTCCGAGCGGTCGGCGGCGCGGGTCAGAACGATGGTGGCGGCGGGGGAAAGGGTCATCGTGGCGGCTCCTGGTAGCGGCGGCCGAACATCGGTCACCTGGCACCCGCTCGAGCCCCGCCGGAAGAAACCGATCAGGGCGGTGGCGCAGGAAGTCTTTCCGTCGCGCGACCGACCATTCGCTCCATCCGGGCCCGAAGCAAAGTCGAATCCGCGGATTGATTATTGCTATGATCGGGCCAGCATGGTTCGGTCGTGACGATGCTCCGCTACCGCTCGAGCACGATGCATGCCACCGCGCTGGTCCATGACAGTGGCCTCGTAATGACGGAGGCCGGAGACGACGCCAGTGGCAACGCCTTGCTGCTCGCGCCTACAAGGGGTCCCGCGCGACGGACGGCGCCACCGCGATCGACATCGACCTGCCGGTGGCTGGCCTCGTACAGCAGTCGAGCCGGGCATTCGACTATGCGGCGACCGAGGGATGCGAGTTGCGTGACCGTAAGGCGCCAGTCGATCGGCGTGAGATCCCGACGCCGGTCGGCACGCTAAATCTTTGATCTCTTATCCAGTGACGGGGTCATTGGTCGATGCTTACGCGCACTCCTGCGCCTCTCTCGCCCGATGCCCGGCGCTTCGGGTTGCTTTGACAGTGCCTGCCGGCATCCCCTGCCATCGCATCGGGGCCGATTTGCTGGTGGCACAGGCCCCGCCGACTGGGGCCCGCTGCGTCAGGCCGCGTTGGCGACAGGATACGTCAACAAGGGTGCGAGGGTGAAAACCACCTCATACGCCAGGGGCAGGGCGGCATCGCCGTCGGTCCAGCGCAGGCCGTCCTCGGCCAGCCACCAACCGGAGGCGAGCCTCGGGTCGTCCAGCGCAACCGCGACCCCGTCCAGCCACAGCGCGGTGATCGCGAGGCCAAGGCGGCGGTGGTCCTCACTGTCGGCCTGCATCTCGGCTGGGATGGCGGAGCGTGAGCACAGACGGATGGAGCGGGCGGCAGAGGGCACTGCGAAGCGGTAGCGGCCATCGGCATCGCAGGTCGGCGCGACCGGCGTGCCGTCGACCAGCAGATGCGGGTCCTGATCGGCGGTGGAGCGGTGGCCGAGCCGTTGCGCGCGCGCCAGCAGCAACGCCTTCGCCGCCGCGAGATGGCGGCCGGAGGTGACGAGCGTGGCGCAGGCCTCCGCGTCCCAGACGCGCCGCGCGAAATCCACGTCGAGCTGGGCGACGCCGCCACCATTGGCGAAGGCGCCGCGATTGCCGGTGTCGAGATAGGTCTCGGCCGGCATGCCCTCGGCCAGGATCACATCATGGGTCGGCGCCTCGACGTGGAAATAGGTGATCGCCTCCACCTGGTGCTGCGCGATGGTGGTGCCGTTGATCAGGTGGCGCACCGGGATCAGCACGCCGGGCCCAGGGCCGGTGGCGACATAGACCGAATGATCCGGACTCAGCAGCACATCGCGGGCCGGGACACCCTCGCCAAACGCGCCCGCGGCTACGCGCACCGGCCACACGTCCTGCGGCTTGCGGTGGCGCCGGCAGTCGACCCGCCGGTGGCCGATCCAGATGACCGGTACGGTGCCGCCCAGCACCGAGATCAGTTGATCCCCCGGCGACAGCTGCTCGATCGGCACCTCGCCGCGCGTGGTGCGGATGCGCGTTCCCGCGGCGTAGCAGGCGGCGGACAACCCCTCGGCAACCAGTTGGTTGGAGCCGTTGACGGCCACGCCGACCACGTTGGTCTCGGTGCCGGAGGTCGGAGAGATGGCGAACGCCAGCGCCGGCAGGGTCTCGCCGTTCCGGGTCAGCACCCCGGTGGTGACGTTGTAGATGTCCGCGGTGGTGGTGGAGCCTGACTCCAGGAAGTGCACGGTGCCGTCGCCGACAGTGTCGATCCAGTTGACACTCCGCGTCTGCACGCCGCCGGCGATGCCGGTCACCGTGTCCACCGTGCTGATGGCGCCGCCGGTGGAGATCTGCTGCACCTGGAGAGTGAAGCCGGGATAGGTGCCCGCGGAGGAGTTGTAGGAGCCGACCGGCTGGTAGCCGGCGGTGATGAAGCCGCCGCCGGCCACCGGAGCGAATCGGGGCGCGACTTCCTGGTTCTCGACCGTGCCGCTGGCGATCAGCGTGTCGGAACTGTTGAACATCTTGTAGGTGCCGGGATGGTAGATGTCGGTCGAGCTGAATCCGAAGATCACGTCGCCCTGCGAATCCACCGCCATCGAGCCATACCAGTTGGTGCTGCCGGAGCCGACGGCTGCTACCGACACGACGCCGCCAACCGCAACACCCGCGAGGGTATAGCGCTGATAAAAGGTACGCTGCACATCGTCGGTCGACCACGCCACGACCAGACCGCCGGACCAACCGGCGACGGCGCCAACCGCGTTGGCCGCGTAGAAGGTGTTGTTGCCCGTCGTGGTATACTGATTGGCGACCACAACCGGCGCGGTGGTCACAGCGCCGGCGTTGTCCAGAATCTGCAGATCATAATGAAGGTTGGTGTCGCCCCAGGTGAGCACGGCCATGCCACCGCTCGGCAGCGCTGCCAGGGTGCCGCCGCCGACGGTCGGGCTCTGGAAGCCGTTATTCGGGGATTCGCCGGCGGGGAAGGTCAGCCCGGTCGACGGGTTCAATGCAGTCGGCGTCGAATCGGGCAGAATCGCAATCTGCAACTGATCGAAACCATAATAATAACTGTTCATCTGGGTGAAGTTGCCCGCGAGCACCGCCAGACTGCCGTTCGACAAGACGACGTTGCCAAGAACGACCGGTGCGCCTGTTGGCATAGACTGTGCTCCCTGGGGTGGTGCGTGAGCCGTCGCGTGGCGGTTCAGATTCCATACTGCAACAGACGAGTTACCCGCAACCTAAAACAGGTGCATGAGCATCGGCGATGATTTCGAACCGGCGGGCGGCAGCCAGGGTGACAAAAGCTTGACCGGACGGCAAGATCATTTTTCAGCGAACGAGACAGACCGCTATGCAGACGTTATTTTGTAACGAAATTATTTCGAATTGGTGCGATGAAACAATCACCTGAGCCAGAGCGGCTGATCCAACAGACCACCGCGGACCCTGCCTTCATCGCGCTGCTGCAGGACGCCGGCATCTCCCTGCTCGCCGCATTGCGCCCGGCGATGCTGGCCTGCTTCGGCGCCCGAGATGGCGCCCTGACGACCTCGTCCACGCCGACGCCGCCTATGCTTGGCCTGGCCACCGACGGGACGCGGCTGGCGATCGGCTCCCGGCGGGAAATCACCGTGTTCGTGCCCTCCACCCGGCTTGCCCAGCATTTGCCGGGGCGCGAGGCGGTGTATGACGTGGTCTATGTTCCCGTCGCCGTGCTGCGGACCGGGGAATGCATGGCGCACGACATGGCGCTGGACGGCCCCAGCGTGGTGTTCGCCAACACCCAGTTCTCCTGCCTCGGCCGGGCCGACCTGTTCACCAGTTTCACGCCGCTGTGGAAGCCCGCCTTCATCTCGACGCTGATGCCGGAGGATCGCTGTCATCTGAACAGCTTCGCGATGGAGGCGGGCCGGGTACGCTACGCCACCGCCTTCGCACCGTCGGACACGCCGGCGGGCTACCGGCGGATGCCGCACGACAGCGGCGTGATCATCGATGTCGAGACGAACGCGATCGTCACCGCCGGGCTGATCAAGCCGCACTCCGTTCGGCTGTTCGACGGGCGGCTGCATGTGTTGAATTCCGCGGCCGGCGAGGTACTGCGGCTGGACCTGCAGGCGCGAACCTCCGAGACACTGGCGAGTTTGCCTGGCTTCACGCGCGGCCTTCGGATGCATGGCGACGTGCTGTTCGTCGGCCTGTCGACGCTGCGGGCCAGCGCGCGGGCGCTGGGCCTACCGCTGGCCGCGCGGGCCGACTCGCTCATGGCCGGCATCGCAGCGCTGGACCGCGAGAGCGGCCGGCTGCTGGGTATGCTGCGGCTGCCGCCCGGAATGGAGGAACTGTTCGACCTGGTGGTGGTGCCGGGCTTCAGCCGTCCCCTGGTGCTGGACCCCGCCGCGGATGCGACCGCGATCGGGATCGAGACGCCGTCAGGCAGCTATTGGATGGCGGCCGGCACCGACCTACGGCCTGACGCGACACAGAGGTCTGCCGAGGACGGGACGACGCCCGCACCCTAACCGGACCGGCTGGTGATCCGGCGGCGACCGGCCGACTCAGCGATCGGTGACGAGGCGCCCCAGTATTGCAGCCAGCGAAGGCGGACGCGCAGCTCCAGCGTCGTCGGCGCGGCGGTCTCTGGCAAAGGGATGCAGCCGTTTCTGAGAACCTATCCATAAAGTTTGAATTTATCCTGA
>MKWE01000008.1 GCA_001899585.1 Rhodospirillales bacterium 70-18 | reverse complement strand
CGATTGACAGTAGCCAGGCCAGGGTGACGCAAGCCGCCGATGAGAACCGGTCGTCGCAACCAGATTCGGTGGTCGGGTGGTACCGTGGTCAGGTGCTGGTATCGATCTGGCGGCGAATGGTGTCGGCAATAGGATGCAGTGTCGCGGGCGGCAGCGGGCCGACCAGGCTGTAGCCGACACCCTGGCGGGCCCAGGCAAAGCCGGCAATTGGCCCACGCGAATGCTCGACCATCGCCGCAGTGCCACCAGTCGCCATCCGGCGAGACAGCATGCGGCTGCATGGCCACAGCACCTCGATCCGCCTGGAGGCGGCGTTCTGGGCACCTTGGAGGAGATCGCCGCCAAGGAGCAGCTCAACCTGGCGCGCTTCGTGGGTGTGCTCTACGACGAGATTGAAGGACGGATCGGCAATGTGCAGAATTTTACCTCGTTCCTGCGCGTCACCTGCCTGCACTACCTGCGCCATCAGGAGTTGCATGCCCAGCAGGTGGCCGAACGCATGACCGAGGCTGTGCTGCCGCTCGCCGCGGATTAGCGGGCGGACCGATGTCGTAGCCGGCTACTACCTGCCCACCCGGGCGCACGCGCCAGAGTCCTGACCGAATGTCGGGGGAACTCATGCGCAAGGGCATATACATCCTGCTTTGGCCGTTGCTGGCGGTGTTGCCCGTGGCGGAGGCATGGGCGCAGTTTCCGCTGCCTCCGCCCAGCGCCCCCGACCCGGCCGCGCTGTTCCGTAACCAGTGCGGCACCTGCCATGTGCTCCCACCGGGCGGCGCGGCGCGGCAGGGCCCGCCGCTGGGCGGGGTGTTCGGCCGCAAGGCCGGCAGCGTGCCGGGGCTCAAATACTCGCCCGGCCTGGCGAAGGCCGATTTTATCTGGGATGCCGCCCGGCTCGACGCCTGGCTGACGCACCCGCAGGCAGTCATCCCCGGCGCGGTCATGCTGTACCGCCAGGCCAATGCCGCCACCCGCAAAACCATCATTAACTGGTTGAGGGAGCAGCGCTGAGCATGACCAAACCCATCCACTCCATGATCCGTGTGCTCGACGAGGCACGCAGCGTGACATTCTACCGTACCGCCTTCGGCCTGGAGATCGCCGACCGCTTTGCCTTCGAAGGCTTCACGCTGGTCTATCTGCGCAGTCCAGAGGACGATTTCGAGCTGGAACTGACCATCAACCACGGTCGCGCCGAGCCCTATGCGCCGGGCGACGGCTACGGGCACATTGCCTTCGTGGTCGCCGACGTCGCCGCCGAGCGCACGCGCATGGCCGCCACCGGGCTCACCCCGGAGCCGGTGAAGGAGTTCCACCGCGAGGGTGCGCTGATGGCCCGTTTCTTTTTCATCACCGATCCGGACGGCTACCGCATCGAGGTGCTGGAGAGGCACGGCCGATACCGCTGAGCGAGACGACGAACAAGGGGAGGAAACAAGATGAGAATCATCGATCGCCGAGGCCAGCTTACCCGCCGCACCGTGCTGCGGGGCAGCATGCTGGCGGTGCCCGGCGTTGCCGCCAGCATGGCCATCTCGCCTGACGCCGCATGGGCGCAGGCCGCAGCGAACCTGAAGCCGGCCACCATGGTCACGCTGGCGCAGGTGGCGCGCGACATTTATCCACATGACCGCCTGGCCGACGCCCACTATATCGCCGCGATCGCCGGCTACGACGCGGCCGCTCCGGCGGTGCGCGACATGCTGGAAAAGGGCTGCGACGCGCTCGACGCTGAGGCGATGAAGCGGCACGCCAGCAGCTATATCGCCGTGCCCGGCGAGGTCGACCGGGTGGCGATCCTGACGTCGCAGGAGGCTACGCCGTTCTTCGGCAAGCTGCGCTCTGACTTGGTGGTATCACTGTACAACCAGAAGTCGCTCTGGGCGAAATTCGGCTACGAGGGCGCTTCCGCCGACAAGGGTGGCTACATCCATCGTGGTTTCGACGACATCGACTGGCTGAGTTGAAGGGCGGGAGGAAACGGACATGGCAAACTTCGATCTGAACGACACCAGCGTGGTCTGCATCGTCGGCTCCGGCGTCGGGGGTGGCACGCTGGGTAACGAACTGGCGCAGCGCGGCATCATGGTTGTGGTACTGGAGGCTGGTGGACGCTACGAAATTCCCGATTTCATCAACGACGAATGGGAGAGCTTCACCCAGCTTGCCTGGAAAGACATGCGGACAACCTCGGGCAGTTGGCGCGTGCACAAGGACTTCCCGAACCTGCCGGCCCGGATCGTCAAGGCGGTCGGCGGCTCCACCGTGCACTGGGCCGGCGCCTCGCTACGCTTCCAGGAGCACGAGTTTAAGAGCCGCTCTGGAAAGAAGTTGAGTCGTGGGAGTCTGATGTGATTCGCTGCTCTGCGTGGGC
>MKWE01000007.1:201919-250899 GCA_001899585.1 Rhodospirillales bacterium 70-18 | reverse complement strand
GCTCTGGCTATCGATCACCGCCGCCGTCGGGGCTGCCGCCGGGTAGCCGGGGTCCACATCGTGGCCTTGTCGAGAGTGTTGCAACCCCGACGAATCACGATTCGTCCCGGCTGCCCAGCCTCCCCGTCATGCCGGCAGCGTTCCGAGACAGCCTCTAAGCGGGCGGCTGGCTAAGCGGGGCGGCGTGCGCGTTGCACCCGCCCCACGCCCTAATGCGGCGGCGGGCGCTGGACGTAGATGCGGCCGGCGGCCGGCGAGATCCACAGGCGGCGGGCGTGCAGGTAGTCCATGCCGACGATGAGGTCGTGGTCGGGCGGGGTGTCGTTCAGCACGATCAGCACCGGGTCGGCGAAGGTCTCGCCGCCGATGGTCGCGGAGGCGAAGCGGTGGCGGCGGGCGATGACCGGGGCGGGGCCGACGCCGACCAGCGTGGCCGGCGGGTCGGCCGCCAGTACCCCGGCCGGCACGCCGGCGGCGCGGGCGGACAACACGGTGGCGCGCGCGCCGGTGTCGAGCAGGGCGAGTACCGGGCGCTGGTCCACCGCGGCGCGCATCACCAGATGGCCCTGATTGGTGATCGCCGCCTCCACCACCGTGGCGGGGCCGGGCATGGGCAGCGGCTGGTCGGGGCAGGGGCGGCCCCGGTACAGCGTCAACTGGCTGTGCGGCAGGTCCAGGTCCAGGTCGAACCGGCGCAGCACGTCCATGCCCAGCAGGCCGTCCGGGCGTTCGCCGTCCAGCGGCTTCAGGCCGGCCGACAGCACCGCGGCGCGCTGGTCGGGCAGGGCAAGCCCGCCCAGGCGCAGGCCGGTGACGATGGCGGCGAACTGGTGCGACTCGCCGCCGACGCCGCTGATGCCGATGACCGCGCGCGGGTCGCTGCGCAGGCCGAGGCGGATGACCGCTTCCTGGTTCAGCACCATGCCGGCGGCGCCGGTGTCCAGCACCATCCGCGCGGTGTGGCCGTTGATGCCGACCGACAGCATCGGCAGCCCGCCGCGCGGTTGCAGCGCCAGCCGGCTGGCCAGGGTCAGCCCGCACTGGCCGGGCGCGGCCGGCGCGGCACAGGCGGCCAGCAGGCCGGCGAGCAGGCCCGCCAGCAGCCTGGCGAACAGGCGCACCGGCCGGGGCACCCTGGCCGCCTAGACCGAGAAATACTTGGCGTGCGGGTTGAGCACGACAATCGCGCTGGTCGATTGCTCCGGGTGCAACTGCCACTCGTCGGACAGCGACACGCCGATGCGCTCGGCCTGCAACAGGCGGATCAGCGGCGCCTGGTCCTCCAGCTTCGGGCAGGCGGGGTAGCCGAAGGAGTAGCGGCTGCCACGGTAGTTCTGTTGCAGCATCTTCTCGATGTCGCGGTCGTCCTCGGCGGCGAAGCCCAGCTCGGCGCGGATGCGCTTATGCGTGTATTCGGCCATCGCCTCGGCCATCTCGACGGAGAGGCCGTGCAGATAGAGATAGTCCTGGTAACGGTTCTCCTCGAACCAGACCCGCGCGGTGTCGCTGGCCTTCTGGCCGACGGTGACCACCTGCAGGCCGATCACGTCGCGCTCCGCATCGTCCACGTCGCGGAAGAAATCGGCGATGCACTCACCGTCTTCCTTGGGCTGGCGGGGCAGGTTGAAGCGGCACAGCTCGGTGGTGCCGTCCTGCTCGAACACGATCAGCTCGTTGCCCTGGCCGGCGGCCTTCCAGTAGCCGTAGATGGCCTGCGGCTTGAGGATGTTGTCGGCCTCGCAGATGCCGAGCATGCGGCGCATCACCGGGCGCAGTTCCTGGCGCGCCCAGCCGAGGAAATCATCGAGGCTGCGGCCCTGTTTGCGGAAGCCCCACTGGAACTGGTAGAGGCTGCGTTCGTTAAGGAACGGCACGATCGCCTTCGGCGCCGCCTCCACCGCGCGCGGCCCCCAGAACGGCGGCACGATCACCGGCACGTCGGCGGTGAGGCGGCGGCGGCGCTTCTGCACGACGGCGACATCCACTGGGGCGAAGGCGCGGGTGTCGGCCTGGCCGAGGGTGCGGGCGGTGTTGCGCGCCTTGCCGCTGCGCTTGGCCTGCACTGCGGCCAGGTAGTCGTCGAAGCCGTTGCCGGTGACCTTGTCCATCAGGTGCAGCCCGTCGAACGCATCGCGGGCATAGGCGACGCGGCCGCCGGCATAGGCGCGGACGCAGTCGTCCTCGACATAGTTACGGGTGAGCGCGGCGCCGCCGAGCAGCACCGGGATGTCGATGCCCTGGCGGGACATCTCCTCCAGGTTCTCACGCATCACGACGGTGGACTTCACCAGCAGGCCGGACATGCCGATGGCGTGGGCGCGGTGCTCCTGCACCGCCTCGACCATGTCGGCGAGCTTCACCTTGATGCCGAGATTGACCACGCGGTAGCCGTTGTTGGTGAGGATGATGTCGACCAGGTTCTTGCCGATGTCGTGCACATCGCCCTTCACGGTGGCGAGCACGATGGTGCCTTTCTCCTGGCCCTCCACACGCTCCATCATCGGTTCCAGGTAGGCGACGGCGGCCTTCATTGTTTCCGCCGACTGCAGCACGAAGGGAAGCTGCATCTTGCCGGCGCCGAACAACTCGCCGACCACCTTCATGCCGTCGAGCAGGATGTTGTTGATGATGTCGAGCGGCTTGTGGACCCGCAGCGCGTCGTCCAGCTCGTCGGTCAGGCCCTTGCGGTCGCCATCGACGATGCGGTCCTTGAGGCGGCCCTCGACGGTCTCGGACCGGGTTTTCTTCACCGCGTCGGCCAGCTTGCGGTCGGCGAAGATCTCAAGCAGCTTCTGCAACGGGTCGTAGCCCTCGCGACGGCGGTCGAAGATGAGGTCCTCGCAGACTTCCACCTCCTCGGGGGCGATCAGGTGCAGCGGGCGGATCTTCGAGACATGAACGATGGCGCCGGTCATGCCCGCGCGCACCGCGTGGTCGAGGAAGACCGAGTTCAGCACGGCGCGGGCGGCGGGGTTGAGGCCGAAGCTGACGTTGGACAGGCCGAGGATGATCTGGATGTCGGGGAAGCGGTCACGGATCAGCTTGATGCCTTCCAGCGTCCATTGCGCGAGTTTGCGGTCGTCCTCGTTGCCGGTGGCGATGGTGAAGGTCAGCGGGTCGATCAGCAGGTCGGATTGCGGCAGGCCATGTTTGTTGCAGGCGAAATCGACCAGGCGGGTGGCGATCTCCAGCTTGGACTCGGCCGATTTGGCCATGCCGGTCTCGTCGATGGTGAGCGCGATCACCGCGGCGCCGAAGCGGCGGGCGAGGATGAGCCGGTCCTCGGCGGCCTTCTCGCCATCCTCGAAGTTGATCGAGTTGATGATCGGCTTGCCGCCATGCAGCTTCAGCGCGGCCTCGATCACCGGGGTTTCGGTGCTGTCGATCACCAGCGGCGCGTTGACCGAGGAGGTGAAGCGGCGGATCACCTCGTTCATCTCGGCGGTTTCGTCGCGGCCGACGAAAGCGGTGCAGATGTCCAGGCTGTTGGAGCCCTCGGCGATCTGCTCGCGGCCGATCGAGACGCAGCCGTCCCAGTCGTGCTTTTCCTGCGCCTCGCGCCACTTCTTGCTGCCGTTGGCGTTGCAGCGCTCGCCGATGGAGAAGTAGCTGTTCTCCTGGCGCAGGGCGACCTGCTGGTACAGGCTGGCGACGGCGGGCATCCAGACCACGGTGCGCTTCACCGGGGCTGGGCGGAAGGCGCCGTTGCGGCGCAGCATGGCGTCCAGCGCCTGGACATGCTCGATCGAGGTGCCGCAGCAGCCGCCGATCAGGTTCACCCCGTCCTCGACGACGAAGCGCTCCATCCAGCTGGCCATTTCGGCCGCGCCCAGCGGGTAGCGGGTCTGGCCGTCCACCAGTTCGGGCAGGCCGGCATTGGGCTGCACGGAGAGCAGGCCGGGCCAGTTGGCGGCCAGCCAGCGCACGTGCTCGGCCATTTCCTGCGGGCCGGTGGCGCAGTTCAGGCCGATCAACGGGATGTCGAGCGCGTTGACCACGGTGGCGGCGGCCGCGATGTCGGGGCCGACCAGCAGCGTGCCGGTGGTCTCGACGGTGACCTGCACGAAGATCGGGGTGGTGCTGCCTGCCTCGCGGCGGGCGAGCTTGGCGCCGTTGACCGCGGCCTTGATCTGCAGCGTGTCCTGGCAGGTCTCGATCAGGATCGCGTCCACGCCGCCGGCGATCAGGCCGCGGGACTGCTCGGCCAGGGCGGCTTCCAGCGGGTCGTAGGCGATGTTGCCCAGGCTGGGCAGCTTGGTGCCCGGGCCGATGCTGCCGATCACCCAGCGGTCGCGGCCGTCGGCGAAGCTTTCGGCGGCCTCGCGGGCCAGTTCGGCGCTGACCTTGTTGATCTCGAAGGCGCGCTCGGACAGCTCGAACTCGCCGAGCGTGACCGGGGAGGCGCCGAAGGTGTTGGTTTCCACCATGTCCGCGCCGGCTTCGAAATAGCCGCGATGGATCTCGCGGATCAGGTCCGGGCGGGACAGGGAGAGCACGTCGGTGCAGTTCTCGCGGCCCCAGTAATCGGCCTCGATGTCCAGCGTCAGCGCCTGCACGCGGCTGCCCATGCCGCCGTCGCACAGCAGCACGCGGTCACGGAGGGCATCGAGCAGGTGGGGACGGGTCATCGCGAGGATTCCAGAACAAGGGCGGTGGCGGGCGTGGCGGCGGCGGCGGCGCGGGCGGTCCAGATGCGGACCTCCAGCGGGCCGGGGACGGAGACGGTGGGGCCGGCCTCCAGGCCGGCGGCGGCGAGCAGGCCGTGCATGGCGGCGTCGGTGAAGCCGGGCCAGCGATGGGCCAGGCGCTGCATGCATTCGGTGCTGGCATGGGCGGCTAGGTCCACCACCAGCAGCCGGCCGGCGGGTGCCAGCACGCGGGTGGCCTCGGCCAGGGCGCCGGCGGGGTCTTCGGCGTAGTGCAGCACCATCTGCATCACCACGGAGTCGAACCCGCCATCGGGCAGCGGCAGGCGGTACATGTCGGCCAGCCGGACGGCGCAATGGGTCAGGCCAGGTCCGCCGAGGCTGGGTCGGGCCAGGCGGGCGCGAGCCAGGGCGAGCATGGCGCGGGATGCATCGATGCCGAGGCCGGCCGTGACATGCGGCGCGACCAGCTCCAGCAGGCGGCCGGTGCCGGTGCCGATGTCCAGCAGGCGGCCGATGCCGGTCGTCGCGGGGGTGGGAGCGAGCTGGTCGAGCAGCGCCTGTTCCACCGCGGCGGCCGGCAGGTCGAGCGCGCGCATCTCATCCCACTCGGCGCCCTGGCGGCGGAAGCTTTCACTGGCGGCGCGGGCGCGCTCGGCCAGCACGCGGGCGGCCTGCCGGCGGTCGGCGGCCAGCACCGGCTCCTCGTCGGGCAGGCGGGACAGCACGGCGCGCACCAGGGAGCCGGCATTGCTGCCCTCCGGCGGCAGGGTGAACCAGACATTGGCGCCCTCGCGCACCCGCTCCAGCAGCCCGGCCTCGCCGAGCAGGCGCAGGTGGCGCGACAGGCGCGGTTGGGACTGGCCGAGGATCTCGGTAAACTCCATGACGCAGAACGAGCCGCGCGCGGCCAGCGCCAGCAGGCGCAGGCGGGTCGGCTCGGCGCAGGCGCGCAGGACGGTGAGGAGTGTCTCCATGGGATTGTCATCGCATAAAGATATCCTTATGTCTAGTGGATGACCTTGTTCGTGGATGCGCGCGTGCCGGTAGTGTTCGGCCCGGCCGAATTGGCCGGGCCGGAGGATGCGCTGCTGCTGGAGGCCGGGCAGGCGGCGCCGGCGGGCGCGGGGCCTGCCGTGGCCTGGCTGGCGGCCAGGGCGGCGTCGCATGCGGTCGGATGCGCCTGCTGCGTGCCCCGCGGGGCGGTGGCAACGGCGCTGGGCGGCCTGTTCCTGGCGCGCGCGCGTGGCGAGGTGGGGTTCTTCCGCCGGGTGGTGGCCGCGGTTAGCGATCCGGCGGCGGTGCGCAGCGCTCTGGCGGAGGACCGGCTGTTGGCCGGCCGCTTCCGGCCGGGTTAGGCCGACGCTGCCGTAATCTGGTCATGCCATCTTTATTAATATGCTATATCACGAAAGCGTTGGGTCGCCGGTCGCGTGCTATTGCACCGCACAACGTGCTACAATGATGCAGTGAACATTGCGCATCGGCCGGATTCCGAGGCTTTGGGGCCACGGGTGGGTGCGCGTGTCCGGCCTGCGCCTCGGGTGGCCATCGTGTCCTGGCAGGCTATCTGCCCGGGCACCTGCCTGGGATGCGTCCGCGAAGAGGGGTAGGGACTTTGGATTCTCCGAACAGCCAGCCACCCGGGGGGGCTTCCGGGCCGCACCGCCTGACGGCCGTGAACCCGCCCACGCCGAGCCGTGACGAACGCGCCGCCGGGGCCGACGGCACCTCGCCGCTCGATGTCCGGCTGATGGCGGTGATGGCGGCCGCGCGCTACCACGGCGTCGAACTGGACCGCGAAGACCTGCGCTTCCCGGCCGGCGAGGCGCCGTCGCCGGCGACGCTGGTGGAATGGGTGCGCGGCGGCGGGCTGTGGGCCAAGGCGGCGCGACTGCGCTGGCGGCACCTGATCGGCCTGGAGAGCGCCGGGCCGGTGGTGCTGCTGCTGGCCGACGGCAGCGCGGCCCTGATGGTGCGCGCCGACCCGGCCCGCAACATCGTCTGGCTAAAGGACCCGACCGGCGCCGGCGAAACCCAGGGCGTGGCGGTCGACGAATTGCGGCTGGCCCAGGTCTGGACCGGCGAGACCCTGCTGATGCGCGCCGAGCGCGGCTCGGGCCTGGACAGCGCCCCGTTCACCTTCGGCTGGATCGCCCGGATGGTGCTGAGCGAGAAGCGCGTCCTGCGCGACATCTCGATCGGCTCGCTGGTGCTGAGCTTCCTGACCATCGTGCCGCCGCTGCTGACCATGGTGGTGATCGACAAGGTCATCACCTACCAGAGCTTCAGCACCCTGGCGATGATGGCGCTGATCCTGCTCGGCGCGGCGATCTACGAAACCTATCTCAGCTATGCGCGCCGCCAGCTCATCCTGGTGATCGCCACCCGGCTGGACGCCAAGCTGGGCCTGCACGTCTTCAAGCGCCTGCTGGCGCTGCCGATCGACTTCTTCGAGCGGACGCAGGCCGGCGCCGTGATGTACCAGCTCCACCAGGTCACCAAGATCCGCGACTTCCTGACCGGGCGGCTGCTGACCACGGTGCTGGACAGCCTGACCCTGCTGGTGCTGCTGCCCTTCCTGTTCTGGCTGAACACCACGCTCACCTGGCTGGTGGTGGCATGCGCCGTGCTGGTGGCGATGATCATCATGCTGTTCCTGCCGTCGGTGCGCCGCGCCTATGGCCATTACCAGCGCGCCGAGATCGAGAAGAACACCGTGCTGGGCGAGACGGTGCATGGCATCCGCACGGTGAAGTCGCTGGCGCTGGAGCCGCAGCAGCGCGAGATGTGGGACCGCAAGGTCGCCGACGCCGCCGGCTGGCGCAAGGCGATGGGCGATGCCTCGAACTGGCCGCAAAGCCTGGTGATTCCGTTCGAGACCATGATGAACCGCGGCGTGCTGATGATCGGCGCCTATCTGGCGCTGACCAATGGCGGCGTGAGCTCGGGTGCGCTGATCGCCTTCATGATGCTGTCCGGCCGCGTCGGCCAGCCGCTGGTCAGCATGGCCAAGCTGGTGGAGGACGTGGAAGAGGTTCGCGCTTCGGTCGCCATGGTGTCGCAGATCCTCAACAACCGGCCCGAGACGACCACCCCCGGCGCCGGCCTGCGCCCGAAATTCGAGGGCGGGGTGCGCTTCGACAAGGTCAGCTTCACCTATCCCGGCTCCAAGAACCCGGCGCTGGAGGACATCACCTTCGAGATACCGGCCGGCACCATGCTGGGCGTGGTCGGGCGCAGCGGCTCGGGCAAATCGACCATCACCCGGCTGCTGCAGGGCATCAACCGGGAATACGAAGGCTACATCAAGGTCGACGGCAACGACCTGCGCGAGATCAACCTGGCGCATCTGCGGCGCGGCTTCGGCGTGGTGCTGCAGGAGAATTTCCTGTTCCGCGCCACCATCCGCGAGAACCTGATCGCCGGCCGCCCCGGGCTGACGCTGACCGACGCGGTGCGCGCCGCCCGGCTGGCCGGCGCCGAGGAGTTCATCGAACGGATGCCGATGGGCTACGAGACGTGGATCGAGGAAGGCTCGCCCAACCTGTCGGGCGGCCAGCGCCAGCGCCTGGCGATCGCGCGCGCGCTGATCCACGACCCGCGCATCCTGATCCTGGACGAGGCGACCAGCGCACTGGACCCGGAGAGCGAGGCGCTGGTGAACGCCAACATCCAGCGCATCGCCTTCGGGCGCACCATGGTGATCGTGTCGCACCGGCTGTCCTCGCTGGTGGACTGCCACCAGATCCTGGTGCTGGACCAGGGCCGGGTGGTGGACATGGCGCCGCACCGTGAACTGCTGGAACGCTGTGCGATCTACCGCGCCTTGTGGCAGCAGCAGAACCGGCACATGGAGGGCGCCAAGGCGACCCCCAAGCCGGTGCTGGCGCAGGGCGACTGACGGCAGGGACGGGAGAACTTCATCATGGCCCAACCCCCCACCAATTCCTCCTCCGGCCGCAATTCCGGCGTGCCGGCGACCGGCGGTGACCTTGCGAACGTGCCGGACCGGTCGGACCCGGCGGTGCCGGTCCTGCTGGAATTCGAGTCGCCGACCGCGGCGCTAATCGCGGCCCCGGTGCCGGCGCGCTCGCGTCACGTCACCTGGGTGCTCGCCTCGATGTTCGTGGTGTTCGTCACCATCGCCTCGACCATCCCGATCGACCGCGTGGTGGTGTCCTCCGGCCGGGTCGTGACCACCGCGCACAACATCGTCGTGCAGCCGCTGGAAACCTCCATCGTGCGCTCGATCGACGTGCGCGAGGGCGAACTGGTGCATGCCGGCGACCTGCTGGCGCGGCTGGACCCCACCTTCGCCGCCGCCGATGCCGGCCAGCTCGAAACCCAGGTCGCCAGCCTGCAGGCCGAGGTGAACCGCCTGCGCGACGAGCTGGACGGCAAGCCCTATGTCTCGGACGGCACGCCCCCGAGCCAGTTGCAGGCGATGATCTACGCCCAGCGACACGCCGAGCAGACCTTCCGGCTCGAAAACTACCGCCAGAAGATCGACAGCGCGCAGGTCAAGGTGCAGCAGGCGCTCGCCGACATCGCCTCGTACACCGCGCGGCTGGACGTGGCCAAGGTGGTGGAGGCGAAGCGGCGGGAGCTGGAACGGCTGCAGGTCGGCAGCCAGCTCAACACGCTGAGCGCCATGGACAACCGGGTCGAGATGGCCCGCAGCCTGGAAACCGCGCGCGCCACCGCCGACGGGGCGCGGCGCGACCTGTCCGCCCTGGTCGCCGAGCGCGACGGCTATGTGCAGCAGACCAGGGCCGACACCTCGCAACAGCTGACCGACCAGGGCCGCAAGCTGGACGATGCGCGCGAGAGCCTGAAAAAGGCCAAGCTGCGCCGCGAGCTGGTGCAGCTGCGCGCCGAGCGTGACTCCATCGTGCTGAGCGTGGCGCCGGTCAGCGTCGGCTCGGTGATGCAGTCGGGCGACCAGTTCATCACCCTGGTGCCGATCGACTCGCCGCTGGAGATCGAAACGGTGATCGACGGGCGCGACGCCGGTTTCGTCTCGGTCGGCGACCCGGTGACGATCAAGTTCGACTCCTTCCCCTACGTCACCTACGGCTTCGCCCATGGCACGGTGCGGGTGATCAGCCCGGACAGCTTCCGCGACCCGAACCAGGATCGGTCGCTGGCCACCAGCAAGCAGCGTTCCACCTCGGATTTCGGCAATTTCTACTATCGCGCGCGCATCACCATCGACTCGATGAACATGCACAACCTGCCGGCCGGGTTCCGCACCACGCCGGGCATGCCCGTGACGGGGGACATCAAGATCGGCAAGCGCACCGTGGTGCAGTTCCTGCTGTCCCGCGTGATCCCGGTCGCCACCGACAGCATGCGCGAGCCGTGATCAGGGTGGACGCGAGCAAGGGAGGCGGCTGACCGCGATGGCAGGGCTGGTCCGCAGGGTCAAAGGGTGGGTTGCCTCACCCGCGACAAAGCTGCGCGATGCGCGAAAACTGATCGCCAAGGGCAAGCTGGGCGAGGCATTCCCGCTGCTGGGGCAGGCCGCCCAGGCGGGGCTGGCGGAGGCGGAATTCCTGGTGGCGCGATGCTACCTGGAAGGCGCGGGGGTGCCGCCCAGCGCGCCCGAGGGCGCCCGCTGGCTGGAGCGCGCCGCCACCCAGGGCTATACTGAGGCGCAGTCGATGCTGGCGGCGCTGTATGTGCGCGGGCTGCCCGGGGCGGACGCGGCGCGGGGCGGCGAGGCGCAGGCGCTGGCGGCCGGCCGGCCGGCCGCCGCCCTGTTCGCCGCCGACGAGGCGGTGCGGCCGGATTTCGAGCGCGCGGCGCACTGGGCGCGCAAGGCTGCGGATGCCGGCTCGGCCGATGGCCAGGCGCTACTCGCCTATATCCTGACCTCCGGCCCCGAGGCGATGCGCGACCTGGACAGGGCGGAGGCGCTGTACCGCAAGTCCGCCGCCGCCGACTGCGCCCAGGGATGCCTGGGCAGCGGGCTGGCGCTGCTGCGCAAGGCCACCACCGACGAGCAGATGCGCGAGGTGGCCGGGCTGCTGCGGCGCGCCGCCGATGCGGGGCTGCCCACCGCGATGTATCTGCTGGGCGTGATGACCGAGCGTGGCCAGGGCATGCCCCAGGATATCCCGGCGGCGGTGGCGCTGTACCGCCAATCCGCCGAGCGCGGCATGCGGTCCGGCCAGGCGCGCTATGGCCTGGCGCTGATGCAGGGCAACGGCATCAAGGCGGACCTCCAGGAAGGCGAGTCGTGGCTGCGCCGCGCGGCGTTGCAGGGCGACCCGGATTCCGCGGCGCTGGTGGGCGACCTGTATGCCCGCGGCGGCGCGCTGCCGCCCAACCATGCCGAGGCGGCCACCTGGTATCGCCGCGCCGCCGAGGCCGGGCACAAGGCGGCATCCCGCGCGCTGGGGCTGCTCTACCTCACCGGCGCCGGCGTGCCGCGCGACCCGGGCGAGGCGGCCCGCCTGTTCCGCGCCGCCGCCGAAGCCGGGGTCGAGCAGGCGAAATACGATCTCGCCGCCCTGGTCATGCAGGGCGAGGGGCGGCCGGAGGACTCGGTACGCACCCGCGAGTGGTTCGAGAGCGCGGCCGAGAGCGGCGACCTCGTGGCGGCGTTCAACTATGGTGTGTGCCTCGCCGAGGGCGTCGGGGTGGAGCGCGACGACCAGGCCGCCGCTCGCTGGCTGCGCCGCGCCGCCGATGGGGTGGTCAACGCCCAGTACTGGTATGGCCGCCTGCTCTGCGAGGGCCGCGGCGTGCCGGCGAACGCCGAGGAAGGCCGCGGCTGGATCGCCCGCGCCGCCGCCGCCGGCATGATGGATGCGCAGGTGGCGCTGGGCGAGATGCTGGTCAGCGGGCGCGGCGGCAAGCGCGACCACCACGAGGCGCTGGGCCTGTTCCAGAAGGCGGCCAACCAGGGCCATGTCGGTGCCATGTTCGCGCTCGGCGCCCTGCATGGCGGCGGGCATGACGTGCCGTGGAACCGGCCGGAAGCGCAGAAATGGTTCCGCATGGCGGCCGAACGCGGCCATGCGCTGGCGCAGATGATGCTGGGCCGCTACCTCGCCCGCGCGCTGGCCGGCGAGCAGAATATCGAGGAGGCGCGCTTCTGGTTCCAGCAGGCCATCGAGCGTGGCGCCACCGACGCCCGTGGCGACCTGGCCGCCTTGCCGCCCCGCCCGGAGCCGCCGGATGCCAGCATCGCGGGGGCGGGCGGCGGCCCGTTGCGCAGCAGCGCGGCGGCGCGCTGACCGGCATGGGGCGGGCAGGACGCAGCGCCCGACGCGGGCCGGATGCGTGTCATGGCCTTGTCCATGACTAAATCGGAACGAAACGCTGACCGACTCCCGGATGGCCCTGCCGAGGGGTTCGAGCAGCGCGCCCGTGCGGCGTGGCAGTCCGGCCAGGCCGCGATGGCGCGCGACGACATGCCGGCGGCGCGCGAGGCGCTGGAGCGGGCATGCCGCCTGGCGCCGGACGACGACGCGGCGGCGCTGTCCCTGGCCCTGTTGCGGCTGCGCGACGGCGAGGCGGGGCCGGCGGTGGCGACCCTGGAGGCGATCACGGCGCGGCTCGATGTGCGCGAGGCATGGCTGGCGCTGGCCGCCGGGCGGCGCGCCCTGCACCAGCCCGGCCGCGCCGCGGCGGCGCTGGGCGCGGCGTTGTCGGGCCATCTGCTGGCCGATGACGCGCTGTTGGCGCCGCTCGCCGATGCCGTGGTGGCGGCCGCCGAGGCGCCCGGCTGGTGCGGCGTGGCCCGCGATGGCCGGCTGGTGCTGCGCCCGGCCGAGCGCGGCGCCCGTCCGCTGGTGACCATGGACGGGCACGCCGTGCCGCCGGGACGGCGGCCGGTGGTGCCGGCGGCGGTCGGCCGGATCGATGTGACGTTGGATGGCCGCCCGCTGGTCGGCAGCCCCCTCGCGCCCTCCCGGGCCCGCCGCATTGAAGGCGTCGCCTTCGCCCGCGACGGCGGCATCGAAGGCTGGGCCTGGCATCCGGGCGACCCCGAGACGGACCCGGTGCTGCGGATCGTGCCGGTCTCCGGCCCTGGCGAACTCCGCGTCCGTGCCGCCGACCAGAACGTGGCGGCCGAGGATGCGCTGGCCCGGCCGCGCGGCTTCCGGGTCGCGGCGGCGGCGCTGGCCGGTTTCGCCGGCCCGGTGCGGGTGCTGGGGCGCGATGGCGGCGAACTGGCCGGCAGCCCGCTGGACCCCGGCGCGGAGGCCCGCACCGCCGCCGCTATCGCCCGTGCCGTGGCGCGGCGCTACCCCTGGCGCGGCGAGGCGCCGCCCGAGGAGGACATCACCCAGGCCGCCGCCGCCGCCGCCCTGCGCGGCCCGCCCGCCCGGGCGCGCGCCGCCCCGCACCGGCGGATGGCGGTGGTGGTGCCGGCCTATCGCGGCCTGCAAGCCACGCTGGACTGCCTGGCGGCGGTGTTCGCCACCACGCCCGCCGGCACCATTGTGATCGTGGTGGACGACGCGACGCCCGAGCCGGCACTGGCCACGGCGCTGGACGACCTGGCCCGCCAGCGCCGCATCTGGCTGCTGCGCCACGCGGCGAACCAGGGCTTCCCGGCCGCCGCCAATGCCGGCATGCGCCTGGCCGCGACGTTGCCCGGCGGGCCGGACGTGGTGCTGTTAAACAGCGACACGCTGGTGACGCCGGGCTGGCTGGAGGGGCTGCGCGCCGCCGTGCACGCCGCCCCGGATATCGGCACGGCGACCCCGCTCTCCAACGACGCCAGCATCATGAGCTACCCCGACCCGGCCGCGCCCGCCGCCGCGCCGCAGGGGGCCGCCCTGGCCCGTCTGGCCCGGCTGGCGGCGCGCACGCTGGCCGGGGTGGCGGTGGAACTGCCGACCGCGATCGGCTTCTGCATGTATATTCGCCGCGAATGCCTGGCGCAGGCCGGGCTGTTCCGCGCCGACCTGTTCGCCCAGGGCTACGGCGAGGAGAATGATTTCTGCCTGCGTGCCCGCCACCTGGGCTGGCGGCATGTCGGCGTGCCGGGCTGCTACGTCGCCCATCTCGGCGGCCACTCCTTCGGCGGCGCCAAGGCGCGGCTGCTGGCGCGCAACCAGGACATCGTCGAGCGGCTGCACCCCGGTTACCTGCGGCTGATCCAGGATTTCCGGAACGCCGACCCGCTGACCGGCCCCCGCCGCCTGCTGGACAGCGCGCGCTGGCAGGCCGCCCGGCGGCGCGGCGGCGGCGCGGTGCTGCTGGTGAGCCATGCCGATGGCGGCGGGGTGGAGCGGGTGCTGCGCGACCGCTGCGCCGCCCTGCGCGCCGAGGGGCTGCGCCCCGTGGTTCTGCGTCCGGTGCCGGCTGACGGCGAGCCCCGCTACCGGCCCGGGCTGTGCGAGGTCGGTGAGGGCGTGGAGGGCGGCTTCCCGAACCTGCGCTTCGCCCTGCCGGGGGAGTTGGACGCCCTGGCCCGCCTGCTGCGTGCCGACCGGCCGGTGGCGCTGGAAGTCCACCACATGCTGGGCCACGACCGCGCGGTGCTGCGCCTGGCCGAGCGCCTGGGCGTGCCGACCGATTTCCACGTGCACGACTACGCCGCCTTCTGCCCGCGCATCACGCTGGTCGGCGCGGCCGGGCATTATTGCGGCGAGCCCGAGCAGGCTGCGGTGTGCGACGCCTGCGTCGCCGATGCCGGGGCGGCCATCGAGGAAGACATCCCGGTGGCCGCCCTGCGCGCCCGCTCGGCCGCCGAGTTCGCGCGGGCGCGGCGGGTGGTGGCGCCCTCGCAGGACGCGGCGGCCCGATTACGCCGGCATTTCCCCGCGATTTCGCCGGAAATCGTGCCGCTTGAGGCCGATTCCCGCCTGCCGCCGGCCGAATTGCGCCCCTCACGGGCGCGCCGGCTGGTGTGCGTGGTCGGCGCGATCGGGCCGGTGAAGGGCTACGACGTGCTGCTGGCCTGCGCCCGCGACGCCGCCTGGCGGGATCTGCCGCTGGAATTCGTGCTGGCCGGCCACTCCACCGACGATGCGCGGCTGATGCTGACGGGGCGGATCGCCATCACCGGGCCGTATCGCGAGGCCGATGCCGAGGCGATGGTGCGCCGGCTCGGCGCCGATCTCGCCTGGTTGCCGTCGATCTGGCCCGAGACCTGGTGCTATACGCTGGGCACAGCCTGGCGCGCCGGCCTGCGCGTGGCCGCCTTCGATATCGGCGCTCCCGCCGAGCGGATCCGCCGCGCCGGGCGCGGCTGGGTGCTGCCGCTCGGCTTGCCCGCGGGCGCGATAAACAATGCGTTGCTTGCCGTAAACCTTGCGGCAGGCGATGTATGAGACCAATGCAAGAGCCGCACCCCGGAACGGACCGGCCGCCGGTCCATAGCCATCGAGAAGAGTGAGAGCTACATGTCCGAAGCCGCCGCCGCCAAGGGTGACCAGACCCCGCGAGTGACCGAGTTGAACGTCTCGGGGCACCTGATGACGCTCGACACCGGGTTGTTCTGCATCATCCAGACCCCGGCCAAGGGGGCCGACCAGGGGTCGGGCCTGCCGGGGGTGCGGCTGTCGGTGCCGCCCGGCCCGGCCAGCCGGCCGGAGTCGATCCAGATCAGCGGCTTTCGCGACGATGGCTGGCTGAGCGGCTTCGGCGACGCGGCGCTGGTGCGGGTGACCAACGGGCCCGCGCAGGTGCTGGTGACGATCTACCAGGCGCCGTCCGGCCGGGACACCGCGCCCAGCCTGCAGGTGCTGAAGCTGCTCGACCATGTGCCGCCGGCCGGTGGCCAGGTCGCCGCCCCGGTGCCGATGCCGGCCCCGGCCAGCCAGCACGTGCCGGGCGCCGGGTCGGAGGTGGGGGCGAGCCAGCAGACGCCGACGGTGATGGACATGATCGCCCATGTGCAGGGCCGCGGCGACGTGGGCGCGCTGCTCGGCGAGTGGCTGGGCGAGCGCGGCAGCAAGCGCTGGATCGAGGGCTTCGCGGTGGCGCCCTCGCACGACGTGCCGGCGCATGACGTGGAATACCAGGCCGTGCTGGGGCGCGGCTGGCTGTCGCCCTGGGCCGAGGGCGGCCAGTTCTGCGGCAGCCGCGGCATGGCGCTGCCCGTGCTGGGCCTGCGCCTGCGGCTGCGTGGCCCATCGGCGCAGACCCATGAATGCGTCTACAGCGCCAGCTTCACCGACGGCACTGAGGTGGGGCCGGTGCGCGCCGGCGAGGCCTGCGAGGCGGAGAGCCTGGCGCCGATGGAGTCCTTCCGCATCGAAATCCACCCCCGCCAGGCCGCGGCTCCGGCGCCAGCGGCCGCCAAGCCGGCCGCTGGCCCAGCGGTCTCCGCCAAGCCCGCCGCCAAGGCCGCGACGAAACCCGCCGCCAAGCCGACGCCCGCCAAACCGACGCCCGCCAAACCGACGCCCGCCAAACCGACCCCGGCGCGGCGGAAATAGCCGCCGGCCGGCGCAGCCCGGCTTCCCATCCCCGCATCCCGGCCGCCCTGGCAGGCCGGCAGGACAAGGCGACCGCCGCGCGTGAGATTTCTGTTCGTCCACCAGAACTTCCCTGGCCAGTATCTGCACCTGATCAAGCACCTGCTGGCCAGCGGGCGGCACGAGATCGTGTTCATCGCGCAGCCCAACGCCAACAACATCCCCGGCGTGCGGCGGGTGTTTTACGAGGGGCCGAAGCCGGCGCCGGACAACATCCACCCCAACGTGCGCGACACCGAACAGGCCGCGAGGCGGGCCGAGAGCGTGGCGCATGTGGCGCGCACCCTGAAGGGCCTGGGCTTCAACCCGGACATCATCATCGGCCACCACGGCTGGGGCGAGCTGCTGGACCTGCCGGACGTGTGGCCGGGCGTGCCGGTGCTCGGCTATTTCGAATTCTACTACCGCAAGGACGGCCAGGACGTTGGGTTCGACCCCGAATTCCCGGTCGATCCGCGCCTGCTGAGCCGCGTGCGGTCGATGAACGTCGTCAACCTGCTAGCGCTGTCGCTGGAGCAGTACGGCCACACTCCCACGCGCTGGCAGTTGGAGCGCTACCCCGAATGGGCGCGCGGCAACATCAAGCTGCTGCCGGAGGGCGCGCTGCTGGATGTCTGCAAGCCGGACCCGAAGGCGCATGCCAGGCCGCTGGAGATCGGCGACTTCAAGGTGGGGCCGAAGGATAAGTTGGTCACCTATGTCGCACGCAACCTGGAGCCGTATCGCGGCTTCCACACCATGATGCGGTCCCTGCCGGCGCTGCTGGCGGCAAGGCGCGACGTCAAGGTGGTGCTGGTCGGCGGCGACGACGTGAGCTATGGCGCGCGGCTGCACAACATGACCTGGCGCGAGCATTTCCAGAAGGAACTGGCCGGCCGCTACGACGCCAGCCGGGTGCTGCTGCCCGGGCAACTGCCGTACGACCAATACCTGCGGCTGCTGCAGCGGTCGGACACGCATGTCTACCTGTCCTACCCGTTCGTCGCCTCGTGGTCGCTGCGCGAGGCGATGGCGGTGGGCTGCGCCATCGTGGGCGCCGATGTGGACCCGGTGAAGGAATTCATCACCGACGGCCGCACCGGGCTGATCACCTCCTGCCTGGACCCGGCGGCGCTGGCCGAGCGGATCCAGACACTGCTGGAGGACGGCAAGCTGAACGCCACGCTGCGCGCCGGCGCGCGGCGCCATGCCGAGCGGCACCTGGACATGAAGCAGCACCTGGCCGCCTTCGAGGCGCGCATCCGCGAGGTGACCGGCCGCAGCCTGAAGTAGAAGGCTGCAAGTAGAGGGCCGGCCAGGGCTGCGGATTTTTCCGTTGGCAGCGGCGGGTGGCGCGGCTCTAATCGCCCGGTGGAAACGCCTCCCCGGAACAAATCCAGGGCCGCAAGCAGGAACCGGAACGATGAAACGTCGTACATTTTTGGCGGCCAGCGCCGCCGCCGCCACCGTCAGGCTGGCGCGCCCAGCCCTCGCCGCCGGGACCAGCAAGCTGGTATTCGTGCCGCAGGGCAACCTGATCAGCATGGACCCTGTCTGGACCACGGCGGCGGTGACGCGCGCCGCCGGGTTGATGGTCTACGAGACGCTGTACGGCCGCGACCAGACCCTGCGCCCGCACCCGCAGATGGTCGCCGGCCACGTGGTGGAAGACGGCGGCAAGCGCTGGACGATGACGCTGCGCGACGGCCTGATGTGGCACGACGGCACGCCCGTGCTGGCGCGCGACTGCGTGGCCTCCATCAAGCGCTGGCTGGCGCGCGACCCGGTGGGCGCCACGCTGAAGCCGCGGCTGGACGCGCTGGAGGCCAAGGACGACAAAACCATCGTCTGGCGCCTCAACAAGCCCTTCGCCAGCCTGCCCAACGCGCTGGCCAAGACCCAGCCGAGCCCGGTGATGATGCCCGAGCGGATCGCCAACACCGACCCGTTCAAGCAGATCACCGAGGTGGTCGGCAGCGGCCCGTTCCGCTGGGTGAAGGACGAATACGTCTCCGGCAATCAGGCGGTGTTCGTCAAGAACGAGAAATACGTGCCCCGCAGCGAGGCCGCCGACTACGCCGCGGGCGGCTACCGGGTGATGCTGGACCGGGTGGAGTGGAAGATCATCCCCGATGCCGCCACCGCCGCCAATGCGCTCAGCGCCGGCGAGGTGGACTGGGTCGAGATGCCGTTGCCCGACCTGCTGCCGATGCTGCGCAAGGCCGCCGGCGTCAGCGTCGGCCAGCTTGACCCGTTCGGCATCTATCCGGGCCTGCGGCCGAACTTCCTGAACGCGCCGACCAGCGAGAAGGCGATCCGCCAGGTGATGCTGAAGGCGATCGACCAGAAGGAGGTGATGACCGCGCTGATGGGCGACGACACCGAGGCGTACCGCGCCCCGGTCGGCCTGTTCATTCCCGGCTCCGAATGCGCCAACGACGCCGGGATGGAGGCGATCACCAAGCGGCACACCACCGAGGAGCTGAAGGCGATGCTCACCGCCGCCGGCTACAAGGGTGAGCGGGTCGCGCTGATGCACCCGACCGACCAGGTGTTCTACGACCCGATGACCCAGGTCGTCGCCGCCCAGCTCAAGAAGATCGGCATGAACATCGACGACCAGGCGACCGACTGGGGCACCATCGTGCAGCGGCGCAACAGCAAGGAGCCGCTGGACAAGGGCGGCTGGTCGCTGTTCGTCACCGGCTTCCCGGCGGTGGACCAGGGCAACCCGATCCTGGCGATCAACCTGCGCGGCAACGGCGACAAGGGCTGGGTGGGCTGGCCCACCGACCCGAAGCTGGAATCGCTGCGCGACGCCTGGATCGACAGCACCGACGAGGCCGAGAAAAAGAAGCTGTCCGAACAGATCCAGACCGAGGCGTTCGACTTCGTGTCGGTGATCCCGCTCGGCCAGTACATGCAGTCCACCGCCTGGCGCAGCGACCTCAAGGGGCTGCTGAAGGGGCCGGTGCCGGTGTTCTGGAATATCAGCCGGAGTTGAGGCAGGAAGCGGTTCTTTTTTGAAAAAAAGAACCAAAAAACGTTTATTCGCTGGAGTCTCTACGGCGAGACTCCAGCGAACAGAATTTTTTTTGCTTCTTTTTGTTCACAAAAAGAAGACCTTCCCTACACCGTCAGCACGATCTTGCCGAAATGCCCATTGGCGCGCATATGCGCCAGCGCCGCCGCCGCCTCGTCGAGCGGGAAGGTCCGGTCGATCGGCAGGCGCAGCGTGCCCGCCTCCACCGCGCCCCACAGGTCGGCGCGCATGCGGCGGTTGATCTCGCGCACCTCATCCGCCGAGCGGGTGCGGAAGGTGACGCCGATATAGGCGATGCGCCGCAGGGCGTGCAGGTCGTAGTCGAACTCGCCCTTGAAGCCGCCGAGCCGGCCGACATTGACGATGCGGCCCAGGATCGTGGTTGCCTTCATGTTCTGGTTGGCAACGCTGGCGGACACCTGGTCGATGATCAGCTCCACGCCGCGCCCGCCGGTGGCCTCCAGCACATGGCGCGACCAGTCCGGCTCGGCGGTGTCGATCGCCAGGTCGGCGCCGAATTCGGCCAGGCGGGCGCGACGCATGGCGTTGGTGGAGGTGCCGATGACCAGCCGCGCGCCCATCACGCGGGCGATCTGCATGCCCATCAGCCCGACGCCGGAGCTGGCGCCCTGGATCAGCACCGCATCGCCGCGCTCCAGCCGCCCGTTGGTGACCAGCGCGTCGTGCATGGTCTGCAACGCCACCGGCAGCGTGGCGGCCTGCTCGAAGCCCATGTTGTTGGCCGGTATCGGCGACACGCGGCCATAATCGGCCACCGCATACTCGGCATAGCCGCCGCTGCCGGAGCACATCACGCGGTCGCCCGCCCGCACGCCCTGCACGTCGCGGCCGACTGCGGCGACTTCGCCGGCGAATTCCAGGCCGACGATGGTTCCGGCGCCGCCGATCGTGCCATGGCTATGGCCGGCGGCCACCTGCAGGTCGGCGCGGTTGAGGCCGGCGGCGCGCACGCGCACCAGCACCTCGTTCGGCTTCGGCTCGGGGGCGGGTACGTCGCGGACCTGCACCCCCTGGTCGGTGACGATGGCGGCCTTCATGCGGCATGTCCTTCCGGTGGTGTGGTTCCCGCCAGCCGGCTTCCCGGCTAGCCCGTGGTCACCCAGCAATGCACGGCGCGGCCGCGCAGCCGGTCGCAGAGCGTGCGGGCCTCGGCGCGCGAGGCCGTGGGTACGCGCAGGCGCCAGAAGGTGCGGCCATTGACCTCGGCGGCGACGATCTGCTGCGTGTGGCCAGCCAGCAGCGGCCCCACCTGCGCGCGCACCCGCTGCCACACGGCCTCGGCGCCGGTCTGGCTGTCGGCGGCGGCAAGCTGGACATAGGCGCCGCCGGCCGGAGCCGATGGGGTGGCGGTGGCGGTTTGGGCCGCCAACCCGGCCGGGGTGGGTGGGCTGCCGGAGAGGATCTGCGCCACCGCAAGGTTGTCATGCGCCTGCTGGCTGGCATCCGGGGCGGCGGCCAGCGGGCGCAGCAGCGCCTGCGCGGCGGCGGTGTCGCCGGACAGCGCCAGCGACAGGCCGAGATTGGTCTTGGTGGCTGCCACGTCCGGCGCCACCGCCAGCGAGCGGCGATACAGCGCCTGCGCCTCGGCATGGCGTTCCTGCAGGTCCAGCGTCACCGCCAGGTTGCTCAGCAGTGCCGGGTCCTCCGGACGGCCGCGCAGGGCGGTGCGGAACAGGGCCTCGGCGGCTTTCGGGTCGGTTCTCAGCAGGATGCGCCCCAGCCCGGCATTGGCCGCCGGGTCGGCCGGCTGCACGGCCAGCCCGCGGCGATAGGCGGCGGCCGCATCATCGGTGCGCCCGGTGGCGTACAGCGCGTCTCCTCGCGCCACCAGCGCCGGCACGTTGCGCGGGTCACTGGCCAGGATGCGGTCGGCCACCGACAGCGCCATCTCGGGATAGCCGGCGGTCAGCGCCGCATCGGCCAGGCCCGGCGTGGGCGTGCCCTGCAGCGGCGCCTTCGGGGCGCAGCCGGCCAAACCGAGCACCAGGCAAAGCCCCAGGATTGCGGCGGCGGCCGGTCCAGACGGCAGATTCTTCAACGCTTCCCGCATGCAGCGACTCCAGACAGGATTCGACCATACAGGGTGCGCGCGCGTCGGCACCAGCGCGGCGCGCGTGGCGGGGGCAGCTAGGCCCTCAGGCCAGCCACCAGCCGTTGCAGGTTGGTCGCCGGGTCGGCCAGCGCCGCCGCGTCCACCGGCACGCCGGCGCGGATCATCGCCTGGGCGGCGCGGATCTCGCGCGGGGCGTTGACGCCGGTGGCCGCCAGCACCCGGCCGGCCGCATCGAGGTGGAAGGCGGCGAAGGAGGGGGCGGCCATGTCGCCGCGCAGCACATGGCGGACGGCGCCGTCCGGCAGGCCGGCCATTTGCAGGTTTACCCCGTGCTGGTCGGTCCAGAACCACGGCACCTCGTCATACGGCTCCAGCACGCCGGCCATCGCCCGGCCGGTGGCGATGCCGTGGTTCTGCGCGTGCCGCCAGGTCTCCAGCCGCAGCCGCCGGCCCAGCCGGGCGTGCCAGAACGCCGCCACGTCGCCGGCGGCATAAACGTCGGGGTCGCTGCTGCGGCCGAATTCGTCCACTACGATGCCGGCCTCCACCGCCAGCCCCGCCGCCTCGGCCAGTTCGGTGTTGCGCTGCATGCCGATGCCGGCGACCACCACGTCGGCGGGCACCGCCGGCCCGCTGGCACAGACCACGAATCCGCCCTCGATTGCCTCGATTTTCGCCTCGAAATGCAGGATTACGCCGGATTTACGGTGCAAATCGGCGATCCAGGCGGCGAATTCCGGGGTCAGCGAGCGGCCCATCGGGCGCGCCCCGGCCTCCACCACGCTCACCACGCAACCGCGCCTGCGGGCGGCGGCGGCGATTTCCAGGCCGATCACCCCGGCGCCGATGCAGGCCACCCGTGCGCCCTCCACCAGTAGCGGGCGCAGCGCGCGGGCGTCGTCGAGTGTGCGCAGCAGGTGGATAGCCTTGCCGCCCGGGATCGCCAGCCGGCGCGCCCGTCCGCCGGTGGCCAGCAGCAGTTTGGCGTAGTCCAGCACCCGGCCATCGGCCAGACGCACGCGGTGGGCTGCCGGCTCGATGGCGGCGACCGGGTTGCCCAGCAGCAGTTCGATGCCCCGCTCGGCATAGCGCGCCTCGGCATGGAACCAGGCGGGGGGTGGCTCCGCGGGGGCGGTCAGCATCTCCTTGGAGAGGGGCGGGCGCTCGTAGGGGCGGTGCGCCTCCTCGCCGATCAGCAGGATGCGGCCGGCGAACCCGGCCTCGCGCAGCGCCATCGCCGCATGCGCGCCGGCCTGCCCGGCGCCGACGATGATATGGGTCTGCTCGGCCATGCCCTGGCGTCTCCTCCGGCTCGTGCTGCCCCCCGCTGACATCGTGCCGCGGTTGCGGCATCATCCGGCCGACGAATCGCAGGCGAAGGGCTGATCAGCATGAGTGAAGCAGGAAACTGGGTGCGCGTCGCCGCCGTGGCCGACGTGGCGGAGGGCTCGGCGATCCCGGTGGAGGTGGGCGGGCGGCAACTGGCCATCTACCATCTGGAGGGCGGCGCCATCCATTGCACCGACAACATCTGCACCCATGCCTTCGCGCTGCTGACCGATGGCTGGCTGGAAGGCTGCCTCATCGAATGCCCGCTGCATGCCGGCCAGTTCGACGTGCGCACCGGGGCGGGGCAGGGTGCGCCGATCGAGGAGGACCTTCGCACTTTCAAGGTGAGGGTGGAGGGCGGGGACATATTGGTGGATCTGCCGGACTGACGGCGGCAAGGAAGGCAGTTTCACATAGAGGCGGGGAGAAGCAAGATCAGGGTATTGGTGCCCTTTCTTCTCCCCGTCTCCCCGTCTCCATGTGAACCCTGGCTTTCCCTATACGTCCACCACCACGTAATCTTCCTCGACCGTCACGGCGATGGTCTCGGCCACGTAGGGCCCCTCCACCACCGTCTGCCCGGCCGCCACCTCCACCGGATAGGCGCGGGTGCGGATGCGCTCGGGGTCGCAGTAGGACTGGCCGGTGCGGATGTCGAACTCCCAGCCGTGCCAGGGGCAGCGCAGGATTTCACCCTTGCGGGAATAGACGTATTCGCCCGGCCGCGGGGCTTGCAGCAGCCCGGTCAGCACGCCCTCGCACAGGCTGCCGCCCTGGTGCGGACAGCGGTTCAGCAGGCCGTAATAGGCGCCGCCGAGATTGAACACGGCGATCGGCCGGCCACGCACGGTGACCAGCTTGCGCCCGCCCGGGGGAATGTCGCGGGCGGCGGCGACGACGTGGCGGCTCATGCGACGCCCCCGCTCATGTGACGCCCCCGCTCATGTGACGCCCCCGCTCATGCGACGCCGTAGACCCGCTTCGCGTTGTCCAGGAAGAAGCCCTGGCGCTGCTCCTTGCTGATGCGCAGCGGCAGCGCGGTGGCGGGGTCGTCGAAATCCCAGTGCGGGTAGTCGGTGGCGAAGATCAGCCGGTCCCAGCCGATCCAGCCGATGGTGTCCAGCAGGTGCTCGCGCGGCTCCGGCTCCTCCATGGGCTGGGTGGTCCACCAGACATGGTCGCGGATGTATTCGCTTGGCGCGCGGGTGAGGTGCGGGGTTTCCTGCTTCAGCGTCTTCCAGGTTTTATCCAGCCGCCAGGCCAGCGAGGGCGCCCAGGCGAAGCCGGCCTCGATCATCACCAGCTTCAGCGCCGGGGTGCGGGCGAACACGCCCTCGATCACCAGGCTGGTCAGGCCGGACTGGCAGCATTGGGCGTGGCCGGTCATCTCCTCGATGTAATAGGTCGGGTAGCCGCCGCTGGTGATCGGGTGGCCGCCATAGCCGAAGGCGTGCACCCCCAACGGCAGCCCGGCCTCGGCGGCGGCCTCGTAGATCGGCCAGTAGCGGCGGTTGCCCATCGGCTCGCCGGTGCGGCTCAGCATCATCACCTGGACGAAGTTGGGGTTGCCAGCCCATTTGCGGATTTCCGCCACCGCCGCCGGCGCGTCCTCGTAGGAGACGACGATGGAGCCTTTCAGGCGCGAATCCTGGCTGGTCCAGTGGGCGATCTGCCATTCGTTCACCGCGGCGCACATGGCGGCGCAGAAATCCGGGTTCTGCAGCCCCTGGCCGGCGCCGAGCGGGTTCAGGATGCCCAGCGCCACGTTGTTCGGGTCCAGGTGCTGGCGCTGCATGAAGGGCAGGTCGCAGCCCGGCTTGCCGCCGCCGGGGGGCACCGCGTCGCGCCGCGCGGCGTTGGGTTGGCTTTTCGGGTAGGCGGGGCCGGACTGGTAGGGCTGGCGGTAGCGCTGGCCGATGCCGGCCAATTCGTCCTGCCAGCGCTTCGCCAGCCAGGGGAACAGCTCCCTGTCGGACTTGCGGGCGGGATGGATGTCGCCGTCGGCAATGGCCATCCGACTGCCGGCGGCGGGATCGGCGGCTTGGATGTCGCGGATCTGCACGTTCATCGGACCGGCTCCTTGGCAGCGGTAAGGGCGAGACGCGAATAGGTGGCCAGCGGGTTGTCGATCATGATCTTGCGGATCAGGTCGGGGGGCAGCCCCTCGGGCAGGACGGCGTTGCCATCGAACTGCCAGTGCGGGTAGTCCGTCGAGAACAGCAGCAGCTCGTCGGACTGCAGATGGTCGATGATGCGCAGCAGGCTGTCGCGGCCCTCTTTGGTGGAGGTGGGCGGCCCGTCGACGGGTTGCAGCGAGAGGCGGACATTGCTGCGGACGATGTCGGTCGGCGCGCGGTCCACCCAGGGGATTTCCATGCGCAGCCCGCGCCAGTACTTGGTCAGCCGCCACAGATGCGCCGGCAGCCAGGTGAAGCCGGATTCCAGCAGCGCCACCTTCAGGTTCGGGTAGCGGTTGAACACGCCCTCGCAGATCAGGCTGGTGAGTTGCGACTGGAATGCCTGCGCCTGGCCCACATAGTCCTCGGTATAGTACGAGGGCCAGCCGACCGGGGTGGGCGGGTTGTGATAGGCGCTGCCGGCATGGATGCCGATGGTCAGGCCGTGGCGCTCGGCGGCGGCGTAGATCGGCCAGTAATGGCGCTTGCCCAGCGGCTGGTCGCCCATCACCAGCAGCAGCACCTGCACGAAGCGGGAGTCTTTGGCGCAGCGCTCGATCTCGTCCACCGCCCGTTCCACGCTTTGCGGCGGCACCACGATGGAGGCGCGCAGGCGGGGGTCGCGGTCCAGCCACTCCTTCGCCATCCAGTCGTTCACCGCGCGGGCGAAGGCGGCGGCCATGTCCTCGCTGAACAGCAACTGGACGCCGTAGAGGCAGTTGCAGATGGCCAGGCTGGTGGCGAACGGGTCCAGCGCCTCGCGCCGCAGCCGGACGAGGTCGGCGCCGGCCGGGCCCTTCGCGGGCTTCCAGTCGGGCCGGGCGGTCAGCGGCGAATTGGCGGGGTAGGCGATGGAAGCCAGCTCATCCATGCCGCGCACGGCCACCTGTTCGCGCCAGTGCTCGTCCAGGTAGGGCAGCAGGGCCTGCAGGCTGGGCACGGCGGGATGGATGTCGCAATCGATCCCGCCCGGATACGCAAAGCTCAATGCGGTTCTCTCCCGTGCGCCGGCCGTGGCCGGGGCGTTCACCGTTGCGGCTACGATACCGCGTTCCCGCCCGCTTGTCTCCCCGTCCGTCCGTTTGGATTCTGGCAATCCTGTGGCGCGCGGGCGAATTCAAGATCAAGTTTGCGTGCCAGTTGACATCGCACCAGGTGGGAACCATCTCAAGTTCATAGAGAGCATAATTGGATAGACGATAAGTATATCTACCCATGTTCTCGTCATGGTACGCAGGTGACTGTGACTGTAACGACAGCGCCGGACGATACCGCACGCAAGCCCCGGGGACACGATCGGCAGGCCGCCCTGGCCCGCCGGCACCCACAACCTGGGCAGCCGCCAAACCATGCAGTTCGCTGCGGCGGCCTTTTCAATGGAGATGGACGACCATGAACAAAGACCGGGTAGTCGGCGCGGCCAAGCAGGCCGTTGGCGCCGTCAAGGAAGCGGCCGGCAAGGCCGTGGGCGATGCCAAGCTCACCAGCGAAGGCAAGCGCGACAAGGTGGAAGGCAAGGTCCAGAACGCCGTCGGCAGCCTGAAGGACGCGCTCAAGGAGTGAAACCGGGGCAACCGGCCCCAGACACCCAACAACCAAGGACAGCCCCCATGACCCGAACCATCACCCGACTGACCGGCAGCGTCATCGTTGCCGCCGCCCTGGCCGTTCCGGCGATGGCGCAGACTTCGCCCGCGCCGGGCGCCACCATGCCCGCCACCACCACGCCCGCCGTGACCACACCCAACGTGCCGGTGGACAACCTGGCGATGACCGGCGGCATCCGCGCCTCCAAGATCATCGGCAGCAGCGTGACCAACGAGGCCAAGGAGACTGTCGGCACGGTCGGTGACCTGATCATCACCCCCGACGAGAAGGTGCCGGTGGCGGTGCTTTCGGTCGGCGGTTTCCTGGGCATGGGGACGAAATACGTCGCCGTGCCGTTCACCGACTTGAAGGTGACCGACGGGGCCGTGATGATGCCAGGCGCCACCAAGGCGTCGCTGAAGACACTGCCCGCCTTCACCTACAAGGGCTGATCGCCCAAGGGCCGACCATCGGGGGGGGGGCCGGGCCGCCCGGCCCCCCCAACGACCAGGAAGGACACGCCATGCGCGCATTGCTGTTATGGGGGCTCGGTATCCCGATCCCGGTGCTGATCCTGCTGTATCTGTTTCATATCATCTGACCGTTCCGGTCGGGTGATCCGACCTGTCGCGGCTGGCGGCGAGTTGTCCGCCGCCGGCCGATCCGCCATCATCCGCGCCGAACGCGACGGGGGTGCGGCATGGCTGATCTGGAAACGCGCAGGCTGGAACGCCTGGTCGACGGGCTGCTGGCGCCCTGGGCCGGCACCGACCGGCCGGGTGTGAGCGTGGGTGTGGTGCGTGGCGAGGCGTTGCTGCTGCACCGCAGCGCCGGTATGGCCAGTATCGAGCTGGGCGTGCCGATCGGCCCGGCCACCACCTTCCGCATCGCCTCGGTGAGCAAGCAATTCACCTGCGCCGCCATCCTGCTGCTGGCCGCCGAGGGGCGGCTGTCGGTGGGCGACGAGGTGCGCGCGCATATCCCCGAACTGGCGGATTTCGGCGTGCGCCTCACGCTGGACCACCTGATGCACAACACCTCCGGCCTGCGCGACATGCTGGAGATTATGCGCCTGGGCGGCACCGACCTGTCGCATCCGGTGCAGCCGGAGGATCTGATGGCCGGCATCTGCCGCCAGCGCGCGCTGAATTTCGCGCCGGGCAGCCGGTATCTCTACAGCAACACCAATTTCCTGCTGCTCGGCCGCATTGTGGAGCGGGTGTCGGGCCTCAGTCTGCACGATTTCCTGGCGGCGCGGCTGCTCGGCCCTGCCGGCATGACCATGACGCGCATGGTGGAGCGCACCACGGAACTGGTGCCCGGCCTGGCCACCGGCTACTTCCCCGCCGCCGGCGGCGGGTGGGAGCGGGCGCAGCACGGGTTTCCGGTGCATGGCGAGGGCGCGCTGGTCTCCTCGGTGGAGGACCTGGCGCTGTGGCACCGCAACTACGTCACCGGCCGGGTGGGCGGCGCCGCGCTGGCGGCCGGGCTGATGGAGCAGGCGGATTTCACCGGAGGGCAGACCGCCGGGGGCCAGACCGCCGGGGGCCAAACCAACGGCTACGCCCGCGGGCTGGCGATGGCGCGGGTGCGCGGGCTGGCGACGGTGAGCCATGGCGGGCTGTGGCCGGGCTACAAGACCGAGTTCCTGCGCATTCCGGAACGGGACGAAGCCGTAATCGTCATATCCAACAACGCGGTCGCCGACCCCTATCATATCGGCCAGCGCGTGCTGGATGCGCTGGTGGAGGGCGTGCCCGGCGTGCATCCGGTGCCGGCGCTGCCGCCGCGCGCGGCGCTGGCTGCCCATGTCGGCCGGTTCCTCGACGAGGCGGTGCCGGCCAGCGTGGATTTCACCCTGAACGAGGCCGGCGCGCTGCTCGGCAGCACCAACGGCGTGCCGTTCCAGGTGAAGGCCGAGCCGGACGGGCGGCTGGCCGCCAGCCGCAGCGCGCGCGACTGGACGATGCGGCTGTCGGCGGACGGCGAGGCGCTGGAGGTGGAACTGGATGCCGGGGCGCGGGCGACCTATCGCCGCATCACGCCCGAGGCCAGCCCGCCGGCCGATCTGCCCGGCCGCTACCGCACCGCCGAGATGGGCGCCGTGTGGACTTTCGCCGCCGCCGGGACGGGCATGACGGTCGAGGTCGCCGGACCGCTGTGCAATGCCGGGCCGTGGGAGGTGGAGGCGCTGGCGGACGACATAATCCGCGTCTACACCCCCGGTACCCTGTTCCGCGGCTGGCAGGACGTGCGGGTGCTGCGCGACAGCGGCGGGCGGATCACCGGGCTGTACCTCAATGGCGGCCGCGTGAAGCGGCTGGAGTTCACCCGCATCGAGTAGAGAGGGCGCAATGATCACCCCGGCCTATGTGCAGACGATGGCGGCCTACAACGCCGAGATGAACCGCCGCACCTACGCCGCGGCCGGCCGATTGCCGGAGGCGGCGCGGCGGGCCGAGCGGGGGGCGTTCTTCGGCTCGATCCACGCGACGCTCAGCCATCTGGTGTGGGCCGACCGAATCTGGATGTCGCGCTTTGCCGGGTGGCCGCGCCCGGAGGGGGGCATTCCCGGCAGCACGGCGCTGTTCGAGGACTTCGCCGCGATGCGGGAGGCCCGGGTGGCGCTGGACGCCGATATGGAGGACTGGGCGGAGGCGCTGGACCCGGCGTGGCTGGAGGGCGATCTGGTGTGGTTCAGCGGCGCCAGCAACGCCGAACGGCGGCGGCCGAAATGGCTGCTGGTGACGCATATGTTCAACCACCAGACCCACCATCGCGGCCAGGCACACGCGATGTTGACCACTGCCGGAGAGCAGACCGGGGACACCGACCTGCCATTCGTGCTGCCTTAGCCCATATCGTGCTGCCTTGGCATCGTGACCTAGTCCATCGTTTCATGCGGTGGCTGGCGCAGCCGGTGGTAGAACATGGCGTCTACCTGCGCCGGGCGGCATGCTGTCCGGCGCGTCCGCATGGGAGTTCCGCATTGTCCAGTGCCCGAAAGCCCGTCGACGAAGCGCTCCGCCTGGCGAGTCTGTCGGCGATCGGCGTGCTGGACACGCCGGCGGATGCGCGCTTCGACCGGCTGGTGGAACTGGCGGCGGAGCATTTTTCGGTGCCGATCGCGCTGGTCTCGCTGGTGGATGACAGCCGGCAATGGTTCAAGGCCCGGTACGGCCTGGATGTGCCGCAGACTTCGCGCCAGTTGTCGTTCTGCGCCCATGCCATCCTGCGGCCGCAGGAGGTGATGGTGGTGGAGGACGCCCGCGCGGATGAGCGCTTCGCCGACAACGCCCTGGTGGTGGGCGATCCGAAGGTGCGCTTCTACGCCGGCGCGCCGATCCTGGCGGAGGATGGCCAGCCGGTCGGCACGCTGTGCGTGATCGACCGCTCGCCGCGCGGGCTGGACACGGCCGGGCGGCGCTACCTGGCCAATCTGGCGGCCAGCGCCGGGGCGATGCTGGAACTGCACCGCAAGAACGCGCTGTTGCGCGAGGCGGCGGCGCTGGACCCGCTGACCGGCCTGGCCAACCGCCGCGCTTTCGACGGGGCGCTGGCGCGTGCGATCGACCAGGCGATCGGTGGCGTGCCGTTCGGGCTGCTGTGCCTGGACCTGGACCTGTTCAAGGTGGTCAACGACACGCTGGGCCACGATGCCGGCGACCTGCTGCTGCGGGAGGTCGCGCGCCGGCTGACCGGCGCGGTGCGGGTGACCGACGTGGTGGCGCGGCTGGGCGGGGACGAGTTCGCGGTGATCGTGGGCGGCCCGGCCGACCTGGACGGGGTGCGCACGGCGGCACGGCATATCCTGGCGGCCTTCGCGGCGGATTTGCGGATCGGGGCCAATCTGGTGCCGATCCGCGCCTCCATCGGGCTGGCGGTGGCGCCGGTGCATGGCACCAGCCCGGCCAGCCTGCTGCGCGCCGCCGATCAGGCGCTGTACGAGGCCAAGCGTGCCGGCGGGCAGACGCTGGCGGTGGCAACGCGCCAGGAGCGGCAGCCGGCCCGCCTGGCCGACTCGCAAGAGGACGCGTTGCGCGCGGCACTGGCCTCGGACGGGCTGGAGCTGCACTGGCAGCCCTTTTTCGCCGCCGCCGACGGCGCGCTGGTGGGCTGCGAGGCGCTGGTGCGCTGGAACCGGCCGGGGCATGGCTGGCTGGCTCCCGCCGCGTTCATCCCGGATGCCGAGAAGGCCGGGCTGATCGGGGCGCTGGATGCCTGGGTGCTGCGGCGCGCCTGTGCCGAGGCGGCGTCGTGGCCCGGCGAGGCGCGGGTATCGGTGAACATCTCCGCCGACTGGTTCAGCAGCGGTGACATCGCCGGCCTGGTCGTCGACGCGCTGGCCCGTTCCGGCCTGGCGCCGGGGCGGCTGGTGCTGGAACTGACCGAGCGCACCCTGGTGCAGCACCCCGAGGCGGCCCGCGCCGGGCTTATGGGCCTGCGCGCGCTGGGGGTGCGCACCTCGCTGGACGATTTCGGCACCGGCTATTCCTCGCTCGGCTACCTCTACAGCTTCGCCTTCGACGAGGTGAAGCTGGACCGCAGCTTCGTCGAGGGCCTGAGCCACAACCCCCGCGCCGAGGCGGTCTGCCGCGCGGTGCTGGACCTCGGCCGGGCGCTGGGCATGCAGGTCTGCGCCGAGGGCATCGAAACCCCGCCGCAACTGGCCTTCCTGCGCGAGGCCGGCTGCAACCTGCTGCAGGGCTACCTGCTGGGCCGTCCGCGTCCCGAGCCGATGCTGGATGCGAGCCCCCTGGTGCTGCCGGACGCAGGCTGAGGGCGCCGCGCGCCGGCGCGCGAACATTCATGCTTCGGTGTAACTCGGTTAACGATCATCAAATGGTCCGTTGACAACTAGATTTACACACGTAACGAATATTGCGCCAAGCAATGCGATTCGAATTCACAACATATATATGACCCCGAAGCTGTTCTGTGGCGGGAAGCGGCCGTGTAGGCGCGCGCAGCGGCAGGCCGACCCGGACACCTATCGCGGCGAGAACCCGGCGGAGCTGGAGGCGGCGGCGCACGGCGGCGATCCGGCGGCGGCATACAAGTTAGGGATGGTGAATCATTACGGATTGGCCGGTCAGCCGCACAGCTACCCCCGCGCCGCGCGATATTTCGCGCTGGCGGCGGACCATGGGCATGCCTGGGTGCAGTACCGGCTTGGGCGATGGAGATGCAGGGGCAGGGCGTGCCGCGCGATCCGCGCCGTGGGCTGGAACTGACCTTCGCGGCGGCGCGGGGCGGGCAGGCGCAGGCGGCGCACAACCTCGGCATGGCCTATTTGCAAGGCCATGGCCTGCCGCCGGACGCGGTGGAGGCGGTGCGCTGGCTGAAAATCGCCGCGGAGAACGGGGTTGCGGAGGCGCAATATAACCTCGGCCTGCTCTATTACCGCGGCGAGGGTGTGCAACAGCGGTTGTTCGACGCGCTGCAATGGATGCGCCGCGGCGCCCGGGGCGGATATGTGCCGGCGCGGAAGGCGGTCGGCCGGCTCTACATGACCGGGCTCGATACGATGGGGCAGGACCTGACGGAGGCGCGCGTCTGGCTGACGCTGGCGGCGGGAAAGGGCGATCGGGAGGCTAGGCAATGGATTGCCGAGATCGACCGCGCCGAGCAGCAGGAGCGCGCCTACGCGCAACAGTTGCAGCTTCTGGCGGCGCAGACGGCCCTGTACTGGGCCGGCGCCGCCTTCGCCGCCGCGCTGTCGCCGCCGACAACCTATGTCGAGGTCGACATCTACTAACGCCCTGCTCCCGGGAGCGTTCGTCTGGCGCTAGGAGGTGAGCTCCAGCTCCGGATAGTCGGTGTAGCCGGTGGCGCCGCCGCCGTAGAAGGTGGGGCGGTTGTACGGGGTGAGGCCCGCGCCGGTGCGCAGACGGGCCGGCAGGTCCGGGTTGGAGATGAAGTGGCGGCCGAACGCCACCGCGTCGGCGGCGCCTGATGCCACCGCCGCCGTCGCGCCGGCACGATCGAACCCGCCGGCGGCGATCAGCGCGCCGGGCCAGAGCGGGCGGAACAGGGCGGCGGCGCTCGGCTGGTCCTCGCGCACCGCGTCGGTGCGGCCGGTGCCGCTGGCGCGCGGCTCGATCAGGTGCAGATAGGCCAACCCGAGCTTCGCCAGCTCGGTCACCACATGGGTGTAGAGCGGCATCGGCTCGTCCTCGCCGCTGTCGTTGGCGATGCCGAAGGGCGACAGGCGGATGCCGACGCGGCCGGCGCCGATGGCGTCCACGGCCGCCCCGGTGGCTTCCAGCAGCATGCGGGCGCGGTTGGCGATGCTGCCGCCATAGGCGTCGCTGCGGTGGTTGCTGCGCGATTGCAGGAACTGCTCCAGCAGGTAGCCGTTGGCGCCATGGATCTCCACCCCGTCGAACCCGGCGGCGACCGCGTTGCGCGCGGCCTGGGCGTAGGCGGCGATGGTGCCGGCGATGTCCAGCGCGGTCATGGCGCGCGGCACCTCATAGGGCACGGCCTTCCAGTCCAGCGTCATGCCGGTGGCGTTGCCGGCGATCGCCGAGGGGCCGAAGGGGGCGCCGCCGTCCGGCTGGTGGGAGGAGTGCGAGGTGCGGCCGGTATGCCATAATTGCAGGAAGATCAGCCCGCCCTTGGCATGCACGGCCTCGGTGACCAGCCGCCAGCCGGCGACCTGCTCGCGGGTATGGATGCCCGGCACGGCGGGGTGGCCATGGCCCTGCGGGTTGATCGGGGTGGCCTCGGCGATCAGCAGCCCGCCTTCGGTAGCGCGCTGGCCGTAATAGAGGGCGTTCAGCGGGCCGGGCACGCCGCAGGGGCCGGCGCGCATGCGGGTGAGGGGGGCCATCACCACGCGATGGGAGAGGGCGGCGGCGCCGAGGCGGAGCGGAGAGAACAGGGTCGGGGGCATTGGGGGTCCTTGGGAGGGGTAGGAAGTCTTCTTTTTGTGAACAAAAAGAAGCAAAAAGCTTTATCCGTGGGAGTCCCGGCGGCGAGCGCCAACGAGTAAAGGTTTTTTGGTTCTTTTTTCCAAAAAAGAACACCTTCCTTTCCCGTTTTCGTCAGAAAAACCGATCAAATCGGGCAAGCACCGCCTCCGGCGCTTCCTCGGCCAGGTAATGGCCCGACGGCACTTCGCCGCCGTCCAGCGTGTTGTCGCAGTAGCGGCGCCAGAGTTCCAGCGGCTGGTACCAGCGGCCGATCTTGCCCTTGGCGCCCCACAGCGCCAGCAGCGGGCACCGGATGCGCTGGCCGGCGGCGCGGCTGGCGCGGTCGTGCTCCAGGTCGATCGATGCGGAGGCGCGATAATCCTCACACATACCTATTGTGGTGGCGCGGTCGCGCGCGGCGGCTAGGTAGTCGGCCAGTGCTTCGGGGGCGAAGAAGCCCTGGCCCTTCGGCTCGCGGTTGGTATGGGCGTGGAACCAGACTTCGGGTGCGGCGTGGATCAGGTCCTCGGGGAAGGGGTGGGGCTGGGCGAACCAGAACCAGTGATAGTAGCCGAGGCCGAAGGCCATGTCGGCACGCTCGAAATGCTCGATGGTCGGCACGATGTCGAGCACGGCGAGCTGTTCCACCCGCTCGGGATGGTCCAGCGCCAGGCGGTGGGCGACCCGGGCGCCGCGGTCATGGGCGGCGAGGCGGAAGCGGGCGTGGCCGAGCTGGGCCATCACGTCGACCATGTCCTGCGCCATGCGGGTCTTGGCGTAGGGGGCATGGTCGGCGGTGGCGGCGGGCTTGAGGCTGCCGCCGTAGCCGCGCAGGTCGGGGCAGACCACGGTGAAGCGCCGCGCCAGCACGGGGGCCAGCTTGTGCCACATGGCGTGGGTCTGCGGGTTGCCGTGCAGCAGCAGCAAGGGCGGGCCGGAGCCGCCATGGCGCAGGCGGATGGCGCCGCCATCGACCGGCAGGTGGGTGAGGGTGAAGCCGGGAAAGAAGTCGGTCATGCTGGGCTCGGAGGGGCGGGAGGATGGGTAAGGAAGGGTTCACAACGAGGCGGTGAGGCGGAGAGAAGGAAGGCGCGAGAAGGCTTATCCGGCGTCTCGTCGTCTCTTTGTGATTCTGCTGGCCGCCGGTGTCAGTTCGCCGGGAAGCCGTAGAGAGTGGCGGGGTTGTCCACCAGGATGGCGCGGCGGGTGGCGGTGTCGGGGGCGGCCTCGCCCAGCAGACGCAGCAGGGCCAGGTTGTCGACGGGCATGTAGACGACCTTTTCCGGCGCGCCGGCCTTGTGCGGGCCGATATGCGGCCAGTCGGTGCCCCAGACCGCGCGGGCGGGGTTGGCGGCGATGAGGGCGCGCATCACCGGCAGGGCATCGGCATAATCGCCGCCGGCCGCCGAGACCCGGTTGGCGCCGGAGATCTTCACCCAGCAGCGCCCCTCCGCGAGCAGGCCCAGCAGGGCGGTGAAGCCGGGGCGGGCGGCGGCGAGCAGGCCGTCGCCGGCGCCCATGTGGTCCACCACCACCGGCACCGCCAGGGCGCGGATGGCGGGCGCCAGCAGGGCCAGCAGGTCGGGTTTGGCGTAGATCTGCACGTGCCAGCCCAGCGGGGCGACCCGCTTCGCGGCGGCCTGCAACTGCGCGGCGGCGGCCGCGCCATCCGGCTCGCCGTTGCTGACCAGGTTGAGGCGGACGCCGCGGACGCCGAGGGCGGCCATTTCGGCCAGCGCGGCGTCGGTGGTCGCGTCGTCGATCACCGCGACGCCGCGGCTGTCGGCGGGGCGGGCGCGCAGGCTGTCGAGCAGGCAGGCATTGTCGGTGCCGTAGGCGCTGGGCTGGACGAAGACCACGCGGCCGAAGCCCATGCGGGCGGCCTCGGCGTTATAGCGGTCCAGCCCCATCTCCACCGGGTCGTAGGCGCGCCAGGCGGCGGGCGGGTAGCGGGCGGGGTCGCCGAAGATGTGCATATGGCAGTCGCAGGCGAGGGCGGGGACGGTGAAACCAGGGTCCGGCATGGCTGGCGTTCCTTCGTTTCGGCCATTCTCGGCCGTGCTGGCCGGCTGTCAAACGCCGCGCTAGGCTGGCCGGCGGGAACAACCGCCAAGAACAACCACGAGGACCGGCCGATGGACACGTCGTACGCTGGCATGGGGCAGGAATTGCGGATCGGCTCGCTGCGCGGGCAGGTGAGCGAGGCGGAGTGGCGGGCGCGGGTGGATCTCGCGGCATGCTACCGGCTGTGCGACCACTACGGCATGTCCGACATGATCGCGACCCATATCTCGGCGCGGGTGCCCGATGCGCCGGACCAGTTCCTGGTGATCGCGCATGGGCTGCTGTTCCACGAGGTCACCGCCTCCTCGCTGTTGAAGGTGTCCTTGGACGGGACGGTGTTGCTGGCGCCGGCCTTCGGCGAGGGGCTGCCGGACTACAACCTGCAACCGGCCGCCTTCGTGATCCACAGCGCCATCTATCGCGCGCGGCCCGATGTGATGGCGGCGATGCACACGCATACGGTGGCCGGCATGGCGGTCTCGGCGCTGCAATGCGGGCTGCTGCCGCTGACCCAGACGGCGACGCGGTTCACCTCGCGCATCGCCTACCACGATTTCAACGGGCCGGAGCGCGACCCGTCGGAGCGGGAGAAGCTGGCCGGGCACCTGGGCGGCGAGAACGTGATGATCCTGCGCAACCACGGGTTGCTGACTGTGGGGGCGAGCATGGCGGAGACGTTCAACTTCATGTTCGGGCTGGAGCGCGCCTGCCAGGCGCAGCTCGCCGCGATGGCCTGCAACACGCCGCTGCGTGTGCTGCCGCAGGCGGTGGCGGAGTTGTCCGAGGCCGCCTATGCCCCCGGCGCCACCCGCGTCTATGGCCGCAAGGAGTGGCCCGGGCTGCTGCGCATGCTGGACCGCGCCGATCCGTCGTATCGGGACTAGATTTTGACCCCCGCATGGGGCCTGGCGGCCTATGCCGCCGCCTGGGCGAGCTTCGGGGCGGGGCATTCGCTGCTGGCGCGCGATGCGCCGCGGGCGGCGTTGCGGCGGGTGTTCGGGCGGGGGATGCGGCTGGCCTGGAACGCGATCGCCCTCGTGCATCTGGGGCTGGTGCTGTGGGTGGGCCACGCCTTCGTCCCTCCGCTGGGGCCGGCGGCGCTGCCGGCCTGGGTGCAGGCGCTGCGGCTGGCGCTGGGGCTGGGCGGCGTGGGGGTGATGTGGGCGGCCTCGCGCAGCTACGACATGAGGCGGCTGCTGGGCACCGCGCAACTCGCCGGCCCGGAGGTGGTGGACGACGAGCCGTTTTCGGCGCGCGGGCTGCTCGGCTGGGTGCGTCACCCGCTGTACAGCGGCGGCATCCTGGTGCTGCTGGCCGGGGTGGGGGATTTGCGCTCGGCGGCCACCTGCGTGCTGGCCACCGCCTATATTCTGGTCGGCCTGCGCTTCGAGGAACGGGCGCTGTTGCGGCGGTTCGGGACCGTCTATGCCCGTTACCGCGCGGCGGTTCCGGCGCTGGTGCCGTGGCGGGGCAGGGCCTGGTCCGCGGGCTGAGCCAGATCGTCCAGGATCGGGCAGTCCGGTCGGTCGTCGCCGTGGCAATGGCCGGCGAGGCGGCGCAGCGTGGCGCTCATCGCCTGCAGCGCGGCGGCCTTGGCGTCCAACTCGGCCACGTGGCGCAGCGCCAGCGCCTTGACCTCGGCGCTGGGCCGGTTGCGGTCGTGCCACAGCGCCAGCAGCCGGCCGATCTCGTCCAGCGGGAAGCCGAGGTCGCGGGCGCGGCGGATGAAGTGCAGCGTGTGCACATCCTGCGGCCCGTAGCTGCGGTAGCCGGAGGCGGCGCGGGCGGGCGGGGCGATCAGGCCCACCTGCTCGTAGTGACGGATCATTCGCGCCGATACGCCGGAGGCGCGGGCGGCCTCGCCGATGTTCATGCTGGTTTCGCTTGACCTTGCCATGGTGGCAAGGTGGATGCTGCGGCTGGAAATTCCAACAGGAGAAGCGCCATGGCGCTGTTTCACGTTCCCGACATGACCTGCGGCGGCTGCGTCTCCGCCATCACCGCGGCGGTGAAGGCGGCCGATCCAGCGGCCGAAGTGCTGGCCGACCTGGCGACGCACGACGTGCGCATCACCAGCACGATGGCCGACGCGGCGTTGCTGGCGGCGATCGACGGCGCCGGCTTCAGCCCCGAACAGCGGGCCGGGTGAGGGCGATGCGGACCACCTTGCGTCGCGCGCTGCTGGCCGCCCTGCTGGCGGCAGGCGGCGTCGGCCTCGCGCATGCCCAGACGAGCGGGACGATGCCGGGCATGCCCGGGATGACGCAAGCACCGGCGGCCAGCGGCGACACGGCCGCCACCACCGCCTACCGGGCGGCGATGGCGACGATGATGCGCGGCATGGACATCACCTATTCCGGCAATGCCGATCGTGACTTCGTGGTGGGGATGATCCCGCACCACCAGGGGGCGATCGACATGGCGAAGGTGGAGTTGCAGTACGGGCACGACCCCGCGTTGCAGAAGCTGGCGCGGGAGATCGTGGCGGCGCAGGAGAAGGAAATCGCCTTCATGCGCGGATGGCTGGCGAAGCACCCCTGATCAGGCGGCGGCCGCCTCGCGGGTGACGGCGCCGCCGGCGCGCTTCCAGGCGTCGATGCCGCCCTGGATGTGGCAGGCGGCGGCCAGCCCGGCGTCCTGCGCCGCCTGTACCGCCATCGCCGAGCGCTCGCCGAACGCGCAGTAGAACACCAGCCGCCGCCCGGTGGCGTGCGCCAGTTCATGCAGCACGCCGCCACGGCGGATGCTCTCGCGCAGGTCGGGGTAGGGCACGTGCAGGCTGCCGGCGATGATGCCGTGGCGGGCGCGTTCGGCCGGCTCGCGCAGATCCACCAGCACCGCGTCGGGATGCGGCGCGTGTTCGAGCGCCATCGCCTCGGCCGGCGACAATGCCCAGCCGCGCGCGGCGATCGCCTCCTGCGCCAGGCCCTGGTGCATGTTCGCGGGCACCGCCACGTCCATCATTTTCGGGTTGGGCAGGTTCAGGCCGTTCATCAGGGCGATGTACTCGTCCACCGACTTCACTTGCAGGCGGGGGTTCCAGGCACGCTCCTCGGCGATGGTGCTGACGGTGTCGCCCTTGTAGTCGTGGGCCGGGAAGACAAGGGTTTCGTCGGGCAATTTGAGCAGGCGGTTGAAGATCGACTCGTATTGCGCGCGGGCGTCGCCGTTCTGGAAATCGGTGCGGCCGGTGCCGCGGATCAGCAGCGTGTCGCCGGTGAACACCCGGTCGCCGAGCGCGAAGCTGTAGCTGTCGTCGGTGTGGCCGGGGGTGTAGATGGCGTCCAGGCAGACGCCCTCGATGGTCAGGCGCTCGCCGTCCGTCACCCGGATGGACACGCAGTCCACGCCGCTCTGCTCGCCCATGACGGTGATGCAGGCGGTGCGGTCGCGCAGCGCCCCCAGCGCGGTGATGTGGTCGGCGTGCAGATGGGTGTCGATCGCCTTGACCAGTTTGAGGTCCAGTTCGTGAATGAGCTGGATGTAGCGGTCCGTGCGCTCCAGCACCGGGTCGATGATCAGTGCCTCGCCGCCGCGGCGGCTGGCGATCAGGTAGCTGTAGCTGGACGAGACGCTGTCGAACATCTGGCGGAAGAGCATCGGCCTGCCTCCTTGTCCTGGCCGGTATGTAGCATGGGCGCGGGGCCGCTGCAGCTTCCGCTTGGAAGCCGGGCCGGAAAGTCCGAACATGCAGCGACGGAGGAAAACACCATGACCGTGCAGACCAGGCCGGACACCGAATTGCTGCTGCGCCGCGACCATGCGGGCGTGGCGTGGCTGATGCTGAACCGGCCGCAGGCGCGCAATGCGCTGAGCGTCGGGCTGATGGCGGCGCTGGATGCGGCACTGGTGGAGATCGGGCGGGATGCCTCGGTGCGCGTGGTGGTGATCGGCGGCGCCGGTCCTGCGTTCTGCGCCGGGCACGACCTGCGCGAGATCCGCGCCAATCCGGGGGCGGCGGCCTATGCGGCGCTGTTCGCGCAGTGCTCCGAGCTGATGCAGCGCATCGTGCGGCTGCCCAAGCCGGTGATCGCGCGGGTGCACGGGGTGGCCACCGCCGCCGGCTGCCAGCTGGTGGCGAGTTGCGACCTGGCGGTGGCGGCGGAGACGGCGCGGTTCGCCACGCCGGGGGTGAATATCGGACTGTTCTGCTCCACGCCGATGGTGGCGCTGAGCCGGGCGGTGGGACGCAAGCACGCCATGGAGATGCTGCTGACCGGCGAGCTGGTGCCCGCCGCGCGCGCCTACGACATGGGGCTGGTGAACCGCGTGGTGCCCGAGGCGGCGCTGGACGCCGAGGTGGCGGCGCTGGCCGAGGCGATCGCCGCGAAAAGCCCGCTGACGCTGGCGATCGGCAAGGAAGCCTTCTACCGGCAGGCCGAGATGCCGCTGGACGAGGCGTACGGCTATGCCGCCGAGGTGATGACCCGCAACATGCTGGCGCGCGACGCGGGGGAGGGCATCGACGCCTTCCTGGAAAAGCGTGCCCCGACCTGGACCGGTACCTGAAGGGGATCGCGATGAACGACGCACAGCCTGCCAAGCCGGTGTTCGACCGCACCACCGAGGATGTCGGCAACATCGTCGAGTTCGGCCACGTGAATATCCGCGTGCCCGACCAGCGCCTGGCCACGCTGTTCTACATCATGGGGCTGGGGCTGACGCGCGACCCCTATCTGGTGGTGGGCGTGGACAACATGTGGGTGAACGTGGGCACCTGCCAGTTCCATCTGCCGGTGGGGCCGGCGCAGGTGCTGCGCGGCACCACCGGGCTGGTGGTGCCCGACCTGGACGCGCTGGCCGAGCGGCTGGCGATGGTGGCGCCGCGGCTGGCGGGCACGCGGTTTGCCTGGCGCCGGGCGGGTGGCGCGATCGAGGCGGTGTGCCCCTGGGGCAACCGTATCCGCCTGCACGCGCCCGACGAGGCGCGGTTCGGCCGCATGCTGCTGGGCATGCCCTATGTGGAGGTGGACGTGGCGCCCGGCACCGCCGCCGGCATCGCCCGCTTCTATCGCGAGGTGCTGGACAACCCCGCCGATGCGGCCCGCGACGCGCACGGCGCCTTCGCGCGGGTGCCGATCGGGCTGGCGGAGAGCCTGGTGTTCCGCGAGACCGACGCCGCGCTGGCGCCGTTCGACGGCCACCATGTGCAGATTGCCATCGCCGATTTCTCCGGCGTGCATGGCCGCCTGCTGGCGCGCGGGCTGGTGACCGAGGAGAGCAGCCAGAGCCAGTACCGCTTTCAGGACATCGTCGATCTGGACAGCGGTGCGGTGCTGGCCACCATCGAGCATGAGGTGCGCAGCATGCGCCACCCGATGTTCGCGCGCGCCATGGTCAACCGGAACCCGGCGACCACCAACAACACGTATGCGGCGGGGTACGAGGCGGGGATGTGGCGGATGCCGCCAGTGTAGCGGAGGATGGCAGATCCATATGACACGGAGAGAGGATGTGGGAGGTGAAGCCCTCCGGGTTTCTTCTCTCCGCCTCTACGTCTCTTTGTGGTCCTTTCTGCCTGGCTGTCCTCCCGCTATAGCGTCTTGGTCATGAACACGCGGCTGGTGCCTGGTGGGTCGCAGGGGATTTCGCCGAAGCGCTGCCAGCCGTGGCGGGCGTAGAACTCGGGCGCCTGGAAGCTGATGGTGTAGAGCACCGCCGAGCGGCAGCCGCGGTGGCGGCCCTCCGCCTCGAACCTGGCCAGGATGTCGCGGCCGATGCCGCCGCCACGCAGCGACGCGGGCAAGTAGAACAGATCGAGGAACAGCAATCCGAGCGACGAGCGACCCAGCGCGCCGCCCGGCACTGTTCCATCGTCGTCGCGGGCCAGAATGGCCAGCGGATGACGGTCGGCATAGCCGGTGACGGTGTCGTTGAAGGCGTTGAGGCCGTTGCCGATCAGGGTTTCCCAGGCCGGGTCGATGGTGTCGGTGGTGAGGATGTCGAGCATGGCAAAAGAGTAGCAGGATTCAGGGGAAGGTCTTCTTTTTGTGGACAAAAAGAAGCGAAAAAACTTTTATCCGCTGGAGTCCGGCGCAGGTCGCGGAGACTCCAGCAGATAAAAATTTTTTGGTTCTTTTTTCCAAAAAAGAACCGCTTCCTTACTTAACCAAATTGGCATTGACGTACTCGAAGTTGATGTCGTCCCCCAACCCGGGATGTTGCGGCATGTGCACGAAGCCTTCGGCGTCCATCGCGTCGGTGCGGGTGTTGAGGTAGCCGGGCACCTCGTCGTAGTCGATGAACGGGTGCAGCAGGCCGCGCTCGTACCACAGGCCGTTTTTCTGCACCGCGCAGAGCACCATGTTGCCGGCGCCGCCGCCGTGGATTTCACTGTCCATGCCGAAGGATTCGGCGAGGTGGATGCATTTCAGCCCGGGCGTGATGCCGCCCACGTCATGCACCCCGGTGCGGCTGATGTCGCAGGCGCCGGCCTTGATCCATTCCGCGCGGGTGTGGTGCTTGCCGTCCGCTGTCTCCGGGCCGATCACCGGGATGTCCAGGTTGGTGGCGAGCCAAGCATAGGAGGACATCGAGAACTCGTTCATCGGCTCCTCGTACCAGTAGTAGCCGAGCTTCTGGATCTCGCGGCCCAGCCACAACGCGTCGCTGCGCGAGTAGCCGTGATAGGCGTCCAGCATCAGCCGCATGTCGGGCCCCACCGCCTCGCGCACCGCGGCGCAGGCCTTCACGTCCATGCGCGGGTCGGGCGCCCAGGAGACCGGCTTCATCCAGGTGTGCAGCTTGATCGCCTTGTAGCCGCGCTTTACCAGCCACTCGGCGTAGCGCGCGTAATCCTCGGGCGTGGCCAGCCCGCCTTCCATCTCGTCGCCGCACATGGTGCTGCCATAGGCGGGCACCTTGTCGCGGTAGGAGCCGATCAGCTTGTAGACGGGCAGGCCGAGTTTGCGTCCGGCCAGGTCCCACAGCGCAAGATCGACGATCGACAGTGTGCGGTCGGTCAGCATCGCGCCGCTGCCGCGTTGCCAATGCGCCAGCCCCTGCCACAGCCTTTCGCGGGCGAACGGGTCCTGGCCGAGCAACACCACCTTGACGAAGCGGTCGATCAGGTTGGGCCGCACAAGGTCGGGGGCGGCGAAACAATGGCCCTGGCTGCCGTCGTCGCAGGTGATGGTCAGCAGGGCGTGGCGCACCTTGTGCGGCTCGCCGGGATGGGTGTGGCCATCGCTGTCCTTCACCTCGCGCGAGGTATGGGTGAACACGCGCACGCTGATGTCGGTGATTTTCATGGACGCTTCCCGGCGGCTTGTTTTTGTCGAGTGATCGATACCATCATCCCGCCAAGAGGGAACGGTCAAGAGCAGGAGAACGCGATGCAACTGGGAACCCAGGTCGCCCCGCGCGACGACACCGACTATCGCATGTGGGCGCAGCTGGGGGTAACGCATGTCTGCGTCGATCCGCCCGGCAACCCGCATGACTGGACGCTGGACGACCTGCAGAGGTTGCGCGAGCACATCGAGGGTTTCGGCCTCTCGCTGGCGATGGTGCAACTGCCGATGAACTCGCGGGCGATCGAGAAGCAGGACAGCCCACATATCCTGATGGGCAAAAGTCCGGAGCGTGACCGCGAGATCGACTCGATCTGCCGGCTGATCGAGAACCTCGCCCGCGCCGGCATCCCGGCCGCCAAATACAACATGAACATCATCGGCATCCCGCGCACGCCGCCGGAGCCCGGCCGTGGCGGCTCGCGCAACGCCGCCTTCATCTGGGACAAGGCCGACCCGGATGCGCCGCCCACCATCGCCGGCGTGGTCGGCCAGGAGGAGAACTGGGAGCGGATCGACTATTTCCTCGCCCGCGTCGTGCCGGTGGCGACCGCCTCGCGCGTGCGCCTGGCCTGCCACCCGCACGACCCCTACACGCCGCCGGGCTATCGCGGGGTGACGCGGGTGTTGGGCACCGTCGCCGGGCTGCAACGCTTCGTGTCGATGCACGAAAGCCCCTATCACGGGCTGAATTTCTGCCAGGGCTCGGTGGGCGAGATGCTGGCGGAGCCGGGCCGGGAGATCTTCGACGTCATCCGCTGGTTCGGCGAGCGCGGCAAGATCTTCAACGTGCATTTCCGCAACATCAGCGGCGGCCGGCTGGCGTTCAAGGAGACCTTCCCCGACGAGGGCGACATGGACATGGCGCGCTCGCTGGCGCTGTACCGCGAGCTTGGCTACCGCTACATGATCATGCCGGACCATGTGCCGGAGATCGACGCGCGCGACCCGTCGGGCACGGCGTTCGCGTTCTGCTACGGCTATATCCGCGGCGTGATGCAGGCGCTGGAGGCGGCCGGCGGGCGTGCTTGACGATCGGGGCGGCCCGCGCGCAGGCTGGAGCATGTTTGCGCTAACATCGCGACCGGCCGACAGGCATGGCGCGAGGGCGAACTGACCGACAAAACCGAAGCCGCGCCAAATGCGGCCATGGAGGGTGGGATGTTCAAGTGGGTGATGGCGGCCGCGCTGGCCGCCGGCACGATGACGGGCGGATGGGCCGCGCGCGCGGCCGAGTATCACGAGGCGCCGGCCCTGGCCGCGCTGGTCGCCCAGGGCAAGTTGCCGCCGGTGGCCAAGCGCCTGCCTGACCATCCGGAGGTGGTGAAGCCGGTCGACCAGGTCGGCAAGTACGGCGGCGCATTGCGCTCGGCCATCCGCGGTGATTCCGACCACAACGCGATCCTGAAGATGGTGGGGCCGCAGGGCCTTACCCGCTGGGCGCCAGATTATTCGCACCCGGTGCCGAATCTCGCGGAAAGCTGGGAGATGAGCCCGGACGCCACCACCTACACCTTCCATCTGCGCCCCGGCGCCAAATGGTCGGACGGCGCGCCGTTCACCGCCGACGACATCACCTTCGTCGTCAACTACCTGTTCAACGACAAGCAGTTCTTCGCGGCCCCGCCCTCGCAATACGTGGTCGCCGGCAAGCCGATCCGCGCCGAGAAGGTGGACGAGTACACCGTGAAGCTGATCGCCGCCGCCCCCTACCTGCGCCTGCCGGAGGTATTGGCAACGCCGCTCGGCCAGCACCCGACGCTGTATGCGATGCACTACTGCAAGCAGTTCACGCCGAAGTACAACCCCGACCTGCCGAAGCTGCTGGCGGCGACGCATCAGCCGGACTGGCCCACCCTGTTCCGCCAGAAATGCGGCGACATCGAAATCCCGGCGCGCTGGGCCAATCCCGAGAAGCCGACCATGGACCCCTGGATCATCCAGACGCCCTATACCGGCGGCGCCAGCCAAGTGATCATGCGCCGCAACCCGTATTTCTGGCAGGTGGACACCGCCGGCAACCAGCTTCCCTATATCGACCGGCTGGACCTGAAGGTGATCAGCGACGTGCAGGCGATCGTGCTGGCCGCGATCGGCGGGCAGCTCGACCTGCAGGTGCGCCACATCAACACCATCAACAACAAGCCGGTGCTGGCCCAGCACGCCGCCCAGGGCGGCTACTCGCTGGAGGAGCTGACGCCCACCGACAGTTCGGCGATGGCGCTGTGGTTCAACCAGTCCACCACCAACACCAAAACGCGGCCGTGGCTGACCAGCAAGGATTTCCGCGTGGCGCTGTCGCTGGGCATCGACCGCAACGAGATCAACGAGATCGTCTTCCTCGGCCAGGGCAGGCCCTGGCAGATCGGCCCGCTGCCGGGCGACAAGTTCTACGACAAGCGGCTGGGCACGCAATACACCGACTATGACCCGGCCAAGGCCAACGCGATGCTGGACAAGCTCGGCCTGAACAAGCGCGACGGCAACGGCTTCCGCCTGACGCCTTCCGGGGAGAAGCTGTTCCTGACGGTGGACTGCATGGTGGTGGACACGGCGGCGATCGACACCATGGAACTGATCAAGAAGCAGTGGGCCAAAATCGGCATCGATCTCGGCATCAACACCATGGAGCGCTCGCTGTATTACGAGCGCGGCCAGAACGCCACCTATGACATCGGCACCTACGCCGTGCCCGGCGGGCGCAACCCCACGCTGGACCCGCGCGCCCTGGTGGCCATCCACACGCTGGACAGCCGGCAGAGCATCCCCTGGGTGAAGTGGTACACCACCGGCGGCAAGCAGGGCGAGGAGCCGTCGCCCGGCATGAAGGAGCGTATGAAGCTGTGGGACGAATGGAAGCAATCCGCCGACCCGGCCAAGGCGGACGCGCTGTTCCGCCAGGTGCTCTCCCTGGCCGCTGACGGGTTCGAGGTGGTGGGCACGGTCTCCGCCGTCACCACCTATGGCGTGCGCAGCAACAAGCTGGGCAACGTGCCGCCGTCGATGCCGAATGCCTGGGACTATCCGAACCCGGCGCCGACCCTGCCGCAGCAATATTACTTCAAGTAGCCGCGGATGGGCCGCTTCATCTTCCGTCGGCTGCTTGGCATGGGGCCGTTCCTGCTGCTGGTCTCGATCAGCGTGTTCATGCTGATCAAGCTGACGCCGGGCGACTTCGTGCAGAACTACGCAGCCGCGCTCGCGGCCTCGGGCGAAACGGTGGATGACGCGATGCTGGCCGCGATGCGCCAGCGCTACGGCCTCGACCAGCCGCTGATCGTGCAGTACTGGGATTGGATCAGCGGTGTGGTGCGCGGCGATTTCGGCTACTCCTTCCAGTGGCAGCAGCCGGTGGTGAACCTGATCGGCGAGCGCATGGGGCTGACGCTGGTGTTGTCGGTCTCCACCCTGCTGTTCACCTGGGCTGTGGCGCTGCCCATCGGCGTGTATTCGGCGGTGCGGCGCTACTCCTTTGGCGACTATTTCTTCACCCTGCTGGGTTTCATCGGGCTGGCGGTGCCGGGGTTCCTGCTGGGGCTGGTGCTGATGTATGTCGGCGTCTCGGTGTTCCATAGCGACGTGGGCGGGCTGTTCTCGCCGCCCTTCATCGACGCGCCATGGAGCCTCGCACGGGTGCGCGACCTCATGGCGCATCTGTGGATCCCCATGGTCATCCTCGGCACCTCCGGGGCCGCCAGCCTGATCCGCATCATGCGCGCCAACCTACTGGACCAATTGCACCAGCCCTATGTGGACACCGCGCGGGCCAAGGGGCTGTCGGAGTTCACCCTGCTGGTGCGCTACCCGATCCGCGTGGCGCTCAACCCGTTCGTCAGCACCATCGGCTGGGTGTTGCCGAACCTCGTGTCCGGCTCAGTCATCCTGTCGATCGTGCTGAACCTGCCCACCGCCGGGCCGCTGCTGCTCCAGGCGCTGCTGGGGCAGGACCAGTACCTGGCCGGCGCCTTCCTGCTGCTGATGTGCACGCTGACCGTGGTTGGCACGCTGCTCTCCGACATCCTGCTGGCCCTGCTCGACCCGCGGATACGCTTCCAATGAGCATGGCCGCCACGCGCGACACCCTGGCCACCGCCTCGCAGGCCCGCCTGACCTGGCTGCGCTTCCGGCGCCACCGGCTGGCGATGGTGGGGCTGACCGTCACGATCCTGCTCTACGCCATCGCGCTGTTCGCCGAGTTCGTCGCCCCCTTCAACCCGGACGACAGCAACGCGCGGCTGGTATTCCACCCGCCACAGACCATCCATTTCCTCGACCGCACGCCCGATGGCCTGCGCTTCCACCCCTACGTGAACGCCTTCCTGCTCAAGCGCGACCCGGTGACACTGGCCGCCGCCTACGTGCCGGACGCCAACCGCAAGGTGTATCTGCGGTTCTTCGCTTCCGGCGAACCGTACCTCATGTGGGGCTTCATCCCCGGCCGCATCCACCTGGTCGGCCCGGAGCACAAGGAGGACACCGTGTTCCTGCTGGGCGCCGACCGGCAGGGGCGGGACGTGCTGAGCCGCATCATCTTCGGCTCCCGCGCCTCGCTGTCGATCGGCCTGCTCGGCGTGTCGATCAGCCTGCTGCTGGGCATCACCTTCGGCGGCCTGTCCGGCTATTACGGCGGGCGCACCGACTGGGCGGTGCAGCGCGTCATCGAGTTCATCCTGTCGTTGCCGACCATCCCGATCTGGCTGGCGCTGGCCGCCGTGCTGCCGAAGGACTGGCCGCCGATGGCCACCTATTTCACCATCACGCTGATCATCTCGCTGATAGGCTGGACCGAACTGGCGCGGGTGGTGCGCGGCCGCTTCCTCTCGCTGCGCTCGGAAAGCTTCGTCACCGCCGCCTGGCTCGACGGGTGCAGCCAGCCGCGCATCATCTTCCGCCACATGCTGCCCTCGCTCACCAGCCACATCATCGCCGCCGTCACCCTGGCCATCCCGCAGATGATCCTGGCCGAGACGGCGCTGAGCTTCCTCGGCCTCGGCCTGCAACCGCCGGCGATCTCCTGGGGCGCCCTGTTGAAGGAGGCGCAGAACGTGCAGTCGATCGCCCAGGCGCCCTGGCTGCTGCTGCCCGGCGCGGCGGTGGCGATCACCGTGCTGGCGCTGAACTTCCTCGGTGACGGCCTGCGCGACGCGGCGGACCCGCATGCCCACTAGCCCCCGGCCTATCCTGCAGGTGAAGAGCCTCAAAACCTGGTTCCCGATCGGCCGGCACATGCTGAAGGCGGTCGACGATGTCAGCTTCATGCTGTCTTCCGGCCAGACGCTGTGCATCGTCGGCGAAAGCGGCAGCGGCAAAAGCATCACCGCGCGCTCCATCCTGCAGATCGTCGGCCACCCCGGCCGCATCGTCGGCGGCGAAATTCTCTACACCCCCGACCCGGCCGGCCCGACGGTGGACATCGCCAGGCTCCACCCCAAGCGCCGGCAGATCCGCGACATCCGCGGCCGTGAGATCGCGATGATCTTCCAGGAGCCGATGACCTCGCTCAGCCCGATCCACCGCATCGGCTGGCAGATCGCCGAGGCGCTGGTCGCCCACGGCCTGATGAACCGCCGCGACGCGATGGCCCGCGCGGTGGACCTGCTGCGCCAGGTGGAAATCCCCGACCCGGTGAACGCCGCCCAGCGCTACCCGTTCGAGTTCAGTGGCGGCATGCGCCAGCGCGCCATGATCGCCATGGCGCTCGCCTGCAACCCGAAAGTGCTGATCGCCGACGAACCCACCACGGCGCTCGATGTCACCACCCAGGCGGAAATCCTGCGCCTCATCAAGAAGCTGCAGGTGGACCACGGGCTGGCCGTGCTGTTCATCACCCACGACATGGGCGTGGTGGCGCAAATCGCCGACGACGTGCTGGTGATGTTCCAGGGCCGCGTCGTCGAGCATGCGCCCGTGCGCGAGCTGTTCGCCCGCCCGGTCGATCCCTACACCATCCGCCTGATGGACGCCGCCCGAAAGCTCGGCATGGCCGCCCCCCCGGCGCGCCCGCTTGTGACCCCGGGGGAGCCGATGCTGCGGGTGCGCGACCTCGCATTGACCTACCCCGCCCAGGCGTCGCTGTTCCGCAAGGCCAAGCCGCCCACCCCGGCAGTGCGCGGCGTCAGCTTCGACCTCTACGAGGGCGAAAACCTCGGCATCGTCGGCGAGAGCGGCTCGGGCAAGACCACGCTCGGCTCCTGCCTCATCCGCGTGCTGCGCCCCACCGCCGGCCAGGTGAGCTACCGCCTGCGCGACGGGCAGGAGGCCGAGTTGGCAACCCTGGACCGCGCCGGCCTCAAGCCCGTCCACCGCGAAATGCGCATGATCTTCCAGGACCCGTTCGCCTCGCTCAACCCGCGCATGACGGTGGAGCAATGCATCGGCGAGCCGCTGCGGGTGAACGGCCTGCTCTCCGGCGCCCCCCTGTCGCG
>MKWE01000007.1:185457-201898 GCA_001899585.1 Rhodospirillales bacterium 70-18 | reverse complement strand
CATGGTCGGCCTGCCCGCCGATGTCGCCACCCGCTACCCGCACGCCTTCTCCGGCGGCCAGCGCCAGCGCATCGTCATCGCCCGCGCCCTGGCCCTCGACCCCCGCCTCATCATCGCCGACGAAGCCACCAGCGCGCTCGATGTCACCCTGCGCGGCCAGATCCTCGACCTGCTGCTGGACCTGCAACCCCGGCTCGGCCTCAGCTTCATCTTCATCAGCCACGACCTCGGGGTGATCCGCTATTTCTGCAACCGCATCGCGGTGATGCATCGTGGCGAGATCGTCGAGATCGGCCAGGCCGACGACATCTGCGCCCGCCCGCGAATGCCCTACACGAAACAGCTCCTGGCCGCCGTGCCGGAAGCCGACCCCGAACACCGCTTCCTGCTCGCCGAGGCCGCCCCATGAAGATCACCGCGCTGAACAGCTTCATGCAGCGCGTCGGCAACCGCCCGCGCCTGCTGGTGCGCATCGACACCGACGAGGGCATCTCCGGCTGGGGCGAGGCCTACAACCACGGGCCGGACCGCGCGCTGGTCCCGGTGCTGGACTACCTCTATCCGCAGATCGAGGGCATCGACCCGCGTCGCGTGGAATTCGTCTACCACAAGCTGCTGCAATCCAGCCGCTTCCCGCCCGGCGCCATCGGCCTTGCCGCCATCTCGGCGATCGAGCAGGCGCTGTGGGACATCGCCGGCAAGGCGGCCGGCCTGCCGGTCTACATGCTGCTCGGCGGCAACGTGCGCGACCGCGTCGGCGTCTATTGCGGCATCTACGCCGCGCCAGACCCGGCCGATTGCCTTGCCCGCACCCAGGCCCTGCACGCCGAATACGGCTTCACCGCCTTCAAGCTCAGCCCGTTCCGCCGAGACCTGCATCGCGGCCGCTGGGGCGGGCTGTGTGACGAGGCGGGCGAGTATTTCCGCCGCCTGCGCGAGATCAGCCCGCCGGACTGGGAGTTCGCCTTCGACGCCCACGCCAGGATTTTCGAGCCCATCCAGGCCATCCAGCTCGGCAATGCGCTCGCTCCCTACGACCCGCTGTTCTTCGAGGAGCCGATCCGCCCCGAGCACATCCCCGCCTGGGGCCGCCTGCGCAGCCAGCTCCGCGCCCCCCTGGCCACCGGCGAGAGCCTCTACAACCGCTTCGAGTTCCTGGCCCTGCTCACCGCCGGCGGCGCGGACATCATCCAGCCCGATGTCTGCGTGGTCGGCGGCCTGTGCGAGATGCGCCGCATCGCCGCCCTCGCGGAGGCGCATTTCGTCACCGTCGCCCCGCACAACCCGATGGGTCCGCTGGCCACCGCCGTCAACGTCCACTTCGCCGCCGCGCAGCCCAACTTCAAGATCCTGGAATACAAGCTGCCCGAGGCGGTGCCCTGGGCCATCGACCCGTACCTGCCGGTCGATGGCTACCTGCAACTGCGCCCGGACCGGCCGGGCTGGGGGCTGGAGATCGACATGGCGGCCCTGGCGCGCGAGGATTACGTCCATTGGGAGCGCCATCTGCCGCTGCGCCCGGACGGCTCCACCGGCTACACCTGAAGGATCGCGCCATGCCCCTGCCGATGCCCACGCTCGACCACGTCGTCGTCAACGTGCACGACCGCATGGACGAGGCGGAGGCGCTCTACCGCCGGCTCGGCTTCACCCTCACCCCGCGCGGCCACCATACGCTGGGCTCCATCAACCACCTGGCCATCCTCGGCACCGACTACCTGGAGCTGATCGGCACCTCGCCCGGCGGCGGCCGCGCCGACCTGCTCGGCTGGCCGACCGGCCTCAACGGCCTGGTCTTCGGCACCGAGGACGCCGACGCCCTCCACGCCGCCCTGGCCGCCGCCGGCATCCCCTGCACCCCGCCGGTCGCCTTCTCCCGCCCGGTCGCCCTGCCGGACGGCCCGCGCGACGCCGCCTTCCGTACCGTCCGCCTGCCCAACGACACCACCCCGGCCGGCCGGCTGTATTTCTGCGAGCACGCCACCCGCGCCCTGGTCTGGCGCGACGAATGGCGGCGCCATGCCAACGGCGCGCTCGGCGTCATCCGCGCCGTCATCGCCGCCGACCAGCCGCACCGCCTGGCCGGCCTGTTCGCCCGCATGTTCGGCCCCGCGGCGGTCGCCGCCATCCCCGGCGGCCACCGCCTCGCCGTCGGCCTGTCCAGCGTCGATGTCGTCACCCAAGCCGAACTCGCCAGCCGCCTCGGTGACGCCGTGCCCGAGGCACAGGGCCGCGCCGAATACATGGCCGCCCTGGTCCTGCGCACCACCTCGCTCGACCGCGCCGAGGCCGCCCTGGCCCAGGGCCGCATCGCCCACCTCCGCGACCCGCACCGCATCGTCGTCCCGCCCGGCCAGGCCATGGGGGCCACGCTGGTCTTCCACCCCTGAGCGGGTCCATGCTGCGCCCGAACCCACCGGCAGGAGGCAGCATGCAGGCCCAACACCCCGTCCTGGTCGTCACCGGCGGCAGCCAGGGCATCGGCGCCGCCACCGCCATCCTGGCCGCCGCGCGGGGCTATGCCGTCGCCCTATCGTACCGCAGCGCCGAGGACCATGCCGAGCGCGTGGTGCGCCAGATCCGCGCCGCCGGCGGCATCGCCATCGCCGTCCAGGCCAACGCCGCCAGCGCCGCCGACACCGCCCGCCTGTTCCAGACCGCCGATCGCGAGCTTGGCCGCGCCACCGCCCTGGTCAACAACGCCGGCATCACCGGCCCGGTCGCGCGCCTGGACCAGATCACCGAGGCGGTGCTGGACGATGTGCTGGCGACCAACGTGAAGGGCTGCTTCCTCGCCCTGCGCGAGGCGATCGCCCGCATGGCCACCGACCTCGGCGGCCCGGGCGGCGCGGTCGTCAACGTCTCCTCGCGCGCCGCCGCCCTCGGCGGCCCCAACGAGTGGGTCCACTACGCCGCCTCGAAGGGCGCGGTCGATACCTTCACCATCGGCGCCTCCAAGGAGCTGGCGCCGCGCGGCATCCGGGTCAACGCCGTCGCCCCCGGCCTGATCGACACTGAGATCCATGCCAAGGCCGGCATGCCGGACCGCACCCAGCACATGCAGTCCGGCGTGCCGATGGGCCGCGCCGGCAGCGCGGAGGAGGTGGCGGAGGCGATCCTGTTCCTGCTCTCCCCCCAGGCGTCCTACATCACCGGCGCCGTGGTGCCGATCGGCGGCGGCCGCTGACCCGGCCTTCGCGGCCGGCTCACAGGCCGGCCGCCTGGCCGCCTTACCCCTTCGCCAGCAGATGCCCGCGCCACGCCTCGCGCAGCGCCAGCTTCTGGATCTTGCCGGTCGCCGTGTGCGGCAATTCGTCCACCACCACCACGTCGTCCGGCACCCACCACTTCGCCACCCGCCCCTCGTACACGCGCAGCACGCTGTCGCGGTCGATCGTCCGGCCCTGCCGCGCCACCACCAGCAGCAGCGGCCGCTCATCCCATTTCGGATGCGTCGCGGCAATGATCGCCGCCTCCGCCACGTCCGGGTGCGACACGGCGATGTTCTCTAGCTGGATCGAGCTGATCCACTCGCCGCCGGACTTGATCACGTCCTTGGAGCGGTCGGTGATCTCCATGTTGCCCTCGGCGTCGATGGTCGCCACGTCGCCGGTGGAAAACCATCCCTCGGCGTCCAGCGCGTCGCCCGGGGTGCCGCCGAAATAGCTGCTGCACACCCAGTAGCCGCGCGCCTGCAAATGGCCGGAGGTGGCGCCGTCCCACGGCAATTCCCGCCCGGCATCGTCGATGATGCGGATATCCACGCCGAACAGGCTGCGCCCCTGCTTCTCGCGCCGCCGCATCAGCGCCTCGCCGGTCAGGTTCTGGTTGCCCGGCGTGGGCGTGTTGTAGGTGCCCAGCGGCGACAGCTCCGACATGCCCCAGGCATGGTCCACCCGGATGCCGTATTCCTTGTCGAACGCCTCGAACAGCAGCCGCGGGCAGGCCGAGCCGCCGATCACGAAGCGCTCCACCGTCTCCAGCCGCTGCCCGCTGGCGCGCAGATGCGCCAGCAGCCCCAGCCACACCGTCGGCACCCCGGCCGAGATGGTCACCCGCTCTTCGTTCATCAACTGCGTCAGGCTGGCGCCGTCCAGATGCCGGCCGGGCATGATGAGCGACGCGCCCACCATCGGCGCCGCGTATGGCGTGCCCCAGGCGTTCACATGAAACATCGGCACCACCGGCAGCACCCGGTCCACCGCCCGCAGCGCGAACACGTCGGGCATGTTCAGCGCATAGGCGTGCAACAGGGTGGAGCGGTGGCTGTAAAGCACCCCTTTCGGCCGCCCGGTGGTGCCCGAGGTGTAGCACAGCGAGGCCGCGGTCCGCTCGTCGAACGCGGGCCAGGCGAAATCCTCGTCGGCCGCCGCCATCAGCTCCTCGTAGCACAGCAGGTCCATCCCCTCCGGCAGGGCGATGTCCGGCATGTGCGCGCGCTCGGTCATGAACACCACCGCCCGCACGCTGGCGCGCACCGCCGGCGCCACGGCGGCGATCAGCGGCGCGAAGGTGGTGTCGGCGAAGATCACCTGGTCGCCGGCGTCGTTGGCAATGAAGGCGATGTCATCGGCTGACAGGCGCGGGTTGATGGTGTGGCAGACCGCCCCCATGCCGGAAATCGCGTAATACAGCTCCAGATGCCGGAAGCCGTTCCACGCCAGCGTCGCCACCCGGTCGGATGGCCCGATGTCCAGCCGCTGCAACACCCGCACCAGCCGCCGCGCCCGCCGCTCGATCTCGCCGTAGGTGCTGCGATGGATCGCCCCTTCCACGGTCTTGGAAACCACCTCGGCGCGCGCATGGTGGCGCGCGGCGTGGGTGATGATCGACGAGATCATCAGGGGCTTGTCCTGCATCAGGCCGAGCATGCGTGTCCTCCCGGTGGTGCGCGGCGTACGGCCGCGCTTGCCGACAAGACTACGGCGGCGGGGCGCCGTTTCAAAGCGATCCTGGCGGGCGGCTTCGGGTTGCAGCATCAGGCAAGACAAGGGGCAGAAAGGTCTTCTTTTTGTGAACAAAAAGAAGCAAAAAAACTTTATTCGCTGGAGTCTCCGGGGGGGTTGGTTCTTTTTTCAAAAAAGAACCGCTTCCTTACCTACCGATGCGCCGTGATGAACGCCTTGATCCGCGGCGCCACCTGCTCGCGGAAGCGGCGGCCATTGAACAGACCGTAATGGCCAACCCCCGCCTGCTCGATATGCTCGCGCTTTCCTTCGGCCAGCCGGTGCGCCAGCTTGTGCGTGGCGCGGGTCTGGCCGAGCCCGGAGATATCGTCGCGCTCGCCCTCGATGGTCTGCAACGCGGTGTGCTCGATCGCCGAGGGGTCCACCTTGTGGCCGCGATGGGCGAACAGCCCGCGTGGCAGGTGGTGCTCCTGGAACACCTTCTCGATGGTCTGCAGGTAATACGCCGCCGGCAGGTCCATCACCGCGCGGTATTCCTCGTAGAAGCGCCGCTTGGCCGCCAGCGGCTCGCCGTCGCCCTCCACCAGATGCTGGAACATCTGCTGATGCGCCTCCACATGCCGGTCCATGTTCATCGCCATGAAGCCAGCCAGTTGCAGGAAGCCGGGATAGACCTGGCGCATGAAGCCCGGATAGCCGAACGGCACCGCATGGATCACGTTGCGGCGGAACCACTCCAGGCTGTGCTTCTTGGCGAAGTCGTTGACCGCGGTCGGCCCCTCGCGGGTGTCGATCGGCCCGCCGATCAGCGTCATGCTGCGCGGCGCGGCGGCCGGCTCCTCCTCGTTCATCAGCGCCACCGCCGCCAGCACCGGCACCGCCGGCTGGCATACCGCGATCACATGGGTGTCCGGCCCCAGCAGGCGCAGCACGCGGATGATGGTGTCGATGTAGTCGTCCAGGTCGAAATCCGGCCCCAGCACCGGCATGCTCCGCGCGTCGCGCCAGTCGGTGATGTACACCTCATGGTCGGGCAGGAACGCCTTCACCGTGCCGCGCAGCAGGGTTGCGTAATGGCCGGACATCGGCGCCACCATCAGCACCTTGGGCTGCCCCGCCGGCGCCGTCTCGCGGCGGAAATGCAGCAGGTCGCACCACGGCATCGCCAGCACGATGTCCTCGGTGATCGCCACGTCGTGCCCGTCGATGCGGGTATGGGTGTGGCCGAACTCAGGCTTGCCGAAATGGCGGGTGGAATGCTCAAAACTGTCCAGGGCGGCGGCGGTCACGCGGCCGAGCGGGGTGGGGCGCAGCGGGTTGAACGGCAGGTCCAGCAGCGACAACGCGCTGCTCGCCATCATCCGCATCGGCGCCAGCGTGGCGCGCTGCATCTCATAGACATGGTACAGCATGGTATTCCTTCCGGCCCCTGGTCGTTGCGGCGGGCGCTGGGACGGTGCGCGACGGCCGGCAGGCTGGCCGGAGTCCGGCCTTGATGACGCTACAGATGTTCCATAAGAACGCACGCAGGGCAAGGCAGCCACCGCAAACCGGTTATACAGCAGGATAGTTATATGACAGACGTATTTATCGTCGCCGGCGTGCGCACCGCGGTCGGCACCTTCGGCGGCAGCCTGAAGGACGTCACCGCCAGCGCCTTGGTCGCCAGCGTCGCCCGCGAGGCGGTGCGCCGCAGCGGCATCGAAGGCGCGCAGATCGGCCTGTCGGTGTTCGGCCAGGTGGTCCACACCGAGCCGCGCGACATGTACATCTCCCGCATCGCGGTGATCGAGGGCGGCCTGCCGCAGGAAACCCCCGCCATGACCGTCAACCGCCTGTGCGGCAGCGGCCTGCAGGCCATCCTGACCGCCGCCAACGCCATCAAGGCCGGCGATACCGACATCGCGGTGGCCGGCGGCGTGGAAAACATGAGCCGCGCCCCCTATCAGGTTCCGGCCGCGCGCTGGGGCCAGAAGATGGGCGACGCCGGCATGGTGGACACCCTGAATGGCGCCCTGAATGACCCGTTTCATCGCATTTTGATGGGCGTTACGGCCGAAAATCTCGCCGAATCGCACCAGATTACCCGCGATCAGCAGGATGCCCTGGCGCTGGAGAGCCACCGTCGCGCCAGCCGCGCGGTGCGCGAGGGATATTTCAAGGACCAGATCCTCGGTATCGAGGTGAAGACCCGCAAGGGCGTGCAGGTGTTCGATACCGACGAGCATATCCGCCATGACGCCCGCGCGGAGGATTTCGCCGGGCTGCGCACCGTGTTCAAGAAAGACGGCACCGTCACCGCCGGCAACGCCAGCGGCATCAACGACGGCGCCGGCGCGGTGGTGCTGGCCAGCGGCGAGGCGGTGCGCCGCCTGGGCCTGACGCCGCTGGTGCGCATCGTCGCCGCCGGGCATTCCGGGGTGGACCCGGCCTATATGGGCATCGGCCCGGTGCCGGCCAGCCGGGCGGCGCTGAAGCGGGCCGGGCTGGCGGTGGCGGACATGGACGTGATCGAGTCCAACGAGGCCTTCGCCGCCCAGGCCTGCGCGGTGGCCAAGGACCTCGGCTTCGACCCCGCCAAGGTCAACCCCAACGGCAGCGGCATCTCGCTGGGCCATCCGGTGGGCGCCACCGGGGCGATCGTGACGGTGAAGGCGATGTACGAACTGGCGCGCACCGGCGGGCATTATGGCCTGGTGACCATGTGCATCGGCGGCGGCCAGGGCATCGCCGCGGTGATCGAGCGGGTGCACTGACGGTCAGCCAAGACAGCCTCCACAACGAGACGCGGAGGCGAAGAGGTTGAAAACGCGCCTCTCTTCGCCCCTGCTTCTCAGTGTCGTTCCTGCCGCCCGGCGCGGTCATCGCCCAGCCACGCCAGCGCGCCGCGCGCGGCGGCGACGCCGGTGCTGAAACAGGCTTGCAGCAGGTAGCCGCCGGTCGGCGCCTCCCAGTCCAGCATCTCGCCGGCCACGAACACGCCGGGGCGGGCGCGCAGCATGAAGCGGTCGTCCACCGCCTCGCGCCGGATGCCGCCGGCGGTGGAGATGGCCCGCGCGAGCGGCTGCGGCGCCAGCAGCGTCAACGGCAGCGCCTTGATCAGCGCCGACAGGGGCGCGGTGGCGCCGGCATGCAGCGCCTCCTGCACCAGGCCGATGGCGACCGGGGGCAGGCCCGCGGTCTTGCGCAGCCAGGTGGACATCGACTGCCCCCGTCGCGGCGCTTCCAGCCTTGCCGCCAGGGTGGCCGCGTCCAGGTCCGGGCGCAGGTCCAGGTGGATGGTGGCCGGGCCGTGCGCGGCGATCGCCTCGCGGATCGGCGCCGAGAGCGCGTAGACCGCGCCGCCCTCGATGCCCGTCCCGGTCACCACCGCCTCGCCGCGCACCGCCTCGGCACCGAAGCGCAGCGCGATGCGCTTCAGCGGCGTGCCGGCGAAGCGGGCGCGGAAAATGTCCGACCAGCCGACCGTGAAGCCGCAATTGGCCGGGCGCAGCGTTGCCTGCGGAATGTCGTCCAGCAGCGCCGCCCAGCCGCCATCCGCCCCCAGCCGCGGCCAGGAGGCGCCGCCCAGCGCCAGCACGGTGGCGCGCGGGGCGAGCGGCGGCGCGCCCGCGAACACCAGCGCGCCCGCCGCGTCCCAGCCTTGCCAGGCGGCACGGGTCACCAGCCGCACCCCCAGCGCGTCCAGCCGCGCCAGCCAGGCGCGCAGCAGCGGGCTGGCCTTCAGCGACACCGGGAAGATGCGCCCGGAACTGCCGGTGAAGCAGGGCTGGCCCAGCCCCTCCGCCCAGGCCACCAGGGCGGCGGGCGGGAAGGCGGCGATCGCCGGCGCCAGCCAGTCCAGCGCGGCACCGTAGCGGGCCAGCAGCGCCTCCAGTGGCTCGCTATGCGTCAGATTCAGCCCGCCGCGCCCGGCCATCAGCAGCTTGCGGCCGGGCGAGGGCATGCGGTCCAGCACCACCACACGCTGCCCGGCGGCGGCCAGCGTTTCGGCGGCGATCAATCCGGCCGGGCCGGCGCCGATGACGGCGATGTCGGGGGAGGGGAGCATGGCGGCGTTATGCCGGGTTGCCGGGACGATTGACAGCATCCCGAATTCGGGAAAACATCCCAGATATGGAAACCGTGACTGCCGACGATCTGGACTCCCGCCTCGCCGCCCGCCTCGCCCGGCTGCGCGCCGAGCATGGCTGGTCGCTGGACCAGCTGGCCGAGACCAGCGGCATCAGCCGCGCCACCCTTTCCCGCCTGGAGCGCGGCCAGACCAGCCCGACCGCCAGCCTGCTGGGCCGGCTGTGCACCGCCTATGGCCGCACCATGTCGCGCCTGCTGGCCGAGACCGAGGGCGAGGCGCCGGACCTGCTGCGCGCCGCCGCCCAGGCGATCTGGGTGGACCCGCAGACCGGCTTCCGCCGCCGCCTGGTCTCGCCGCCCGCGGCCGGGCTGGATGCCGAGCTGGTGGAGGCGATCCTGCCGGCCGGCGCGGCCATCGAGTACGACGCTCCCGGCGTGCCGGGGCTGGAGCAGCATGTGTGGATGCTCTCCGGCCGGCTGGCGCTGACCTGCGACGGCGTGACCCATCACCTGGCGCCCGGCGACTGCCTGCGCTTCCGCCTGTTCGGCCCGACCCGGTTCGAGGCGCCGGGGCCGGAGGCCGCCCGCTATGCCCTCGTGGTCTGCCGTCCATGATTCCTGGCCCGATGAATGCTGGCCTGTCGATTGACGAACTTGCCGCCGCCGAATTGCCCGCCGCCGTGCCGGCGCTGGCCGGGGTGCTGCATGCCTGCGTGCATGGCGGCGCCAGCGTCGGCTTCGTGCTGCCCTTCCCGATGGAGGAGGCGGCGGCGTTCTGGCGCGGCCTGTTGCCGGCGTTCCGCCAGGGGGACCGGCTGCTGCTGGTGGCGCGGCTGGAGGGGCGGATCGTCGGCACCGCGCAACTGGTGCTGGCGATGCCGCCGAACGGCCGCCACCGGGCGGAGATCGCCAAGGTGCTGGTGCACCCCGAGGCCCGTCGCCGCGGCATCGCCGCCGCCCTGATGCGCGCCGCCGAGGCCGCCGCCCGCCAACACGGCCGCCGCCTGCTGCTGCTGGACACCACCACCGGCCGCGACGCCGAGCGGCTGTATGCCGGCCTCGGCTACCAGCGCCTGGCCGTGGTGCCCGGCTATGCGCGCGACCCGGACGGCACGCTGGGCCCCACCAGCATCATGACCAAGGAGCTCGCCGATGCCTGACGCCCCTCGCCCTGGCGATAATGGCGGCCCGCCGCTGGAACTGACCGCCGAGGAGGCGGGCGCGTTGTCCTGGCGCGGCTGGGCCTGGCGGCGGGCGCACAAGAAGGCATGGAAAACCCCGCCCCGCGAAATCGCCCTGCGCCGCCTGGCCCGCGCCGAGGAACTCGGCATGACCTACAAAGAATACACGCTGGAAATCATGGAACGCGGCATCTACCTGTAGCCCGCAAAAACCAAACAAATAAAGTTTTTTTGCTTCTTTTTGTTCACAAAAAGAAAATTGTTCGTTTTTGAAAAAAGAACCAAAAAATTTTTATTCGTTTTTCGTGCCGCTGCCGGCCGTGTGCCCGGCCGGCGCGGGCGGCGGTGGTATTTGCTTGCGCGGACCCGAGGGCTCGCTCTATTTACGTATCGTTTCCACCATCCAGGCCCCGGGAGGGATGCATGGCTGCCGCCGATCCGCATCGCCGCCGTGGACCCTGCCAGGCCCCGCAACGCTGTGTTGCGGGGCGGGCCGGCCGCCGGACCTGACGTCGTCTTCGCGTCCGTTTCGCGGCAGCGCCCGCCCGGAGTTTGAGCCGTTGGCCCCCATGGGGTGACGGCGTGTCGCCGTGGCGACCCGGATGGACGAGACCCGAACCATGAGCCTGATCCAAGTGCGCAACCTCGGCGTGGTATCGCCGCGGCCGCTGTTCCAGCATCTCGATTTCGCGCTGCACGAGGCCGACCGCATCGGCCTGGTGGCCGGCAACGGCGCCGGCAAGACCACGCTGCTGCGCTGCATCGCCGGGCAGGCGGAGGCCGGGGCCGGGGATATCGTGCGCCGGCGCGGCCTGCGCGTCGGCTTCGTGGAGCAGGACGTGCCCGCCGCCCTGTTGGACCTGCCGTTGGCCGAGGCGATCCGCCGCGCGCTGCCGGTGGCGGAGCGGGAGGCCAATGGCTGGAAGGTGGGGCTGGTGCTGGACATGCTGGAGACGCCGGAGGCGATGCGCGGCCGCCGCCTGTGCGAGCTCAGCGGCGGCTGGCAGCGGCTGGCGCTGATCGCGCGGGCCTGGATCGCCGACCCGGACGTGCTGCTGCTCGACGAGCCGACCAACCACCTGGACCTGCAGCGGCTGGCGGTGCTGGAAAACTGGATCAACCACGCCACCGACGGCGTGGCGATGCTGATCGCCAGCCATGACCGGCAATTCCTCGACCGCTGCACCAACCGCACGCTGTTCCTGCGCGCCGAGGAGTCGCGACTGTACGCGCATCCGTTCAGCCGCGCGCGCGGCCTGCTGGCCGAGGACGACGCGGCGCGCGAGGCGAAGCTGGCGCGCGACGGCAAGGAGGTGGACCGGCTGCGCCGCAATGCCGGCCAGTTGCGCAATATCGGCATCAACAGTGGCAGCGACCTGCTGCTGAAGAAGGCGAAATACCTCACCGGGCGGGCCGAGGCGCTGGAGGAGACGCTGCGCCCGGTGGAAAAGATCCGGGCCGGGGACATCCGGCTGGCCAATCGCGGCACCCACGCGAAGGTGCTGCTGCGGCTCGACGATGTGGCCGTGGCCGCGCCGGACGGGCGGCCGCTGTTCCGCACCGGCAAGCTCGCCATCTTCCAGCACGACCGCGTGGTGGTGGGCGGGGCGAACGGGGTGGGCAAGTCGCAGTTCATCGGGCTGCTGCGCCGCGCGATGCTGCTGGGCGAGGCGGTGGCGGGGTTGGCCGCGAGCCCGGCGCTGGTGGTGGGCTACCTGGACCAGCAGATGTCGCAATTGCCGGCGGAGCAGACGCCGCTGGCGTTCGTGGCCGGCGCGTTCCGCCTGGGCGACCAGCGCAGCGTGAGCCTGCTGGCCGGCGCCGGCTTCGACCTCGCCGCGCAACGCCGGCCGATCGCGCGCCTGTCGCCGGGGCAGAAGGCCAGGCTCGGGCTGCTGGCGCTGCGGCTGGAAGCGCCGAATTTCTACCTGCTGGACGAGCCGACCAACCATGTGGACATCGCCGGGCAGGAGCGGCTGGAGGCGGAGATCCTGGCGCAGGAGGCGAGTTGCGTGCTGGTCTCGCACGACCGTTTTTTCGTGCGCGCGGTCGGCACGCGCTTTCTGCGCGTGCAAGGCGGGCGGCTGGTGGAGGGGGCGGCGCCGGAGGGGTGAGCCGGCGCCGCCGGCTCGCGTCAGGCGGCCATCGCCACCCGGCCGGTGCAGCGCCGGAGCAGCGCCAGCACCTCCGCCCGGTAGGCGAACAGGATGAAGGCGGCCGAGAGCCAGGTCATGCAGGCCCGCGTGAACAGCGCGCCGCCGTCGTGGTACGGGTCGATGCCGAGCGGGCTGAACACGTGGAAGAAGATGGCGCCGGACATGATGCCCAGCGCCAGCCCGGCGCCGTACATCCGCGTATAGGGGATCAGCACCAGCACGGAGGCGAGGATCTCGCCGCTGGCGACGGTGAGGCGGAAGGCCTTCTCGTGGCCGTCGAGATACAGCCAGTCCGACAGCACGGTGAACAGCCACACCGAGCCTTCGTTGCCGGTGAGCTTGTACTGTTCGTACCAGAGCAGCACATAGGCGATATACAGCGCGGCGAGCCAGGTGAGGGGCTTGAGGATGCGGTCCATTTGGTGCCTCCGGGGTTGCTTGGTGCCCGGAAGACACGTGGGCGGCGCGGCCGTTACAGGGCGATTCCACCTGTGGCGATCATGTTCTATAGCTGGCCGATGGACCTTCCGCTGATTCGCGTCGTGCCCGCGCCGGACCTCGCCGCCCTGCTGCTGTTCTGCGCGGTGTGGCTGGGCTACGGGCCGGCGGTGCGGATGCTGGGGCGGCGCGGCGGACGGGCGATCAATGCCGGGCTGCCGACGGTGCGGGTGCTGTGGATGCGCAGCGCAGTGCTGCGCGACAACCGCATCACCGATTCGGCGCTGATCGGCCATGTGGTGCACAGCGCCTCGTTCTTCGCCTCCACCAGCCTGATCGCCATCGGCACGCTGATCGGCGTGCTGAGCGGGCTGGACCGGCTGATGCCGGCGCTGGCCGGGCTGGCGCCGGCGCTGCCGACCTCGCGCGAATTGCTGGAGGTGAAGGTGCTGCTGCCGCTGGCGGTGCTGGTGCACGGGCTGTTCAAGCTCACCTGGGCGCTGCGGCAGTTGAACTACACGGTGGCGCTGATCGGCGCGATGCCGCCGCCGCCGGTGCCCGCCGCCGAGGCGGAGGGGCTGGCCGAGGCGGTGGGCGGGGTGCTGAGCAGCGCGCTGACCACATTCAACGCCGGCACGCGGTCGTATTATTTCGCCCTGGCGGCGTTCGGCTGGCTGGCCGGGCCGTATGTGCTGGCCGCCGCCGGGCTGGGGCTGATGGCGCTGCTGGTGCACCGGCAGTTCCTGTCGGACGTGTCGGGCCGGTTCGCCACCGCGCGGCTGCTGATCGAACGGGCGCATGGCCGGGGCGGCCAATCGCCACCATGACGGGCGTGCCCGAACCAGGAGAAGCCGGCGTGCCGGAGTTCAATACCGACGATCCGCTCTATGACCTCGCCATCATCGGCGGCGGCATCAACGGGGCGGCGATCGCGCGCGATGCCGCCGGGCGCGGGTGGCGGGTGTATCTGTGCGAGCAGGGCGACCTGGGCGGGGCGACCTCGGCGGCCTCGACCAAGCTGATTCATGGCGGGCTGCGCTACCTGGAATATTACGAGTTCCGGCTGGTGCGCGAGGCGTTGATGGAGCGCGAGGTGCTGTGGGGGATCGCGCCGCACATCATCTGGCCGCTGCGCTTCGTGCTGCCGCACCATGCCGGGCTGCGGCCGGCCTGGCTGCTGCGGCTGGGGCTGTTCCTGTACGACCATATCGGCGGCCGGCGGCGGCTGCCGCCCACCCGCACGCTGCGGCTGGACCGCGACGTGGCGGGCGGGCCGCTACGGCCGGAATTCACCCGGGGGTTCGAGTATTCGGATTGCTGGGTGGAGGATTCGCGCCTGGTGGTGCTGAACGCGCGCGACGCCGCCGAGCGGGGGGCGATGATCGCGCCGCGCACGCGCTGCGCCTCGGCGGTGCGCGAGGGCGAGGCTTGGCGGCTGACGCTGACGGACGCGCAGGACCAGTCGGGGGCGGTGGGGGCGCGGCCGGTGGGGGCGCGGACCGTGCGGGCGCGGGCGCTGGTCAACGCGGCGGGGCCGTGGGTGGCCGAAGTGCTGGGCGGCGTGCTGCGCTCCAACAACACCGCGCGGGTGCGGCTGGTGCAGGGCAGCCACATCGTGGTGCCGAAGCTGTACGACCACGACCGTTGCTACATCTTCCAGAACGCCGACGGACGGATTTTCTTCTCGATTCCCTACGAGCAGGACTTCACGCTGATCGGCACCACCGACCGCGACTATGCCGGCGACCCCGGCGCGGTGCATATCTCGGCGGACGAGATCGCCTATCTCTGCGCCGGCGCCAGCGCCTATTTCCGCGCGCCGGTGACGCCGGCGATGGTGGTGTGGACCTATTCCGGGGTGCGGCCGCTCTACGACGACGGCGCCAGCGCGGCGCAGGCGGCGACGCGCGACTACGTGCTGACGCTGGACGCGCCGGACGGTGGGCCGGCCTGCCTCAGCGTGTTCGGCGGCAAGATCACCACCTCGCGCCGGTTGGCGGAGGCCGCGTTGGCCAGGCTGGCGCCGCATCTGCCGGCGGCGCGCGGGATGGCGGCGGGCTGGACGGGCAAGGCGGCGCTGCCGGGGGGGAATTTCCCGGTGGACGGATTCACCGCGCTGGTGGACGAATTGCGGCTGGACTTCCCGTTCCTGGCGGCGGCGACCGCGCGGCGGCTGGCGCGGGCCTATGGCACGCGGGCCAGGGTGTTCCTGACCGGCGCGCGGCGGGCGGAGGATCTGGGCCGCGTGCTGGGGGCGGACCTGACCGAGGCGGAATTGCGCTACCTGGTGGACCACGAATGGGTGCGTCACGCCGTGGACGCGCTGTGGCGGCGCAGCAAGCTGGGGTTGCGGCTGTCGGCCGCCGAGGTGGCGGCGGTGGAGCAGGCGCTGGCGGATTGGAGGCAAGGATGACGGCCGAGTCCGACGCGACGCGCGGCGAGGTGCGGGTGGTGCAGCCCGGCGAGGCGGAGCGGCACTGGCAGCCGGTGCCGGCCAACGGCAGCATCGCGGTGCATCTGGCGCCCGACCTGGTGCGCATGGAGCATCCGCTCGGCCTGGGCACCCAGACGGTGCCCCCGGGCAGTTATGTGCGAGAACATTCTCACGATCGCAACGAGGAGGTGATCCACTGCGTGTCCGGCGGCGGCTGCGCCATGCTGGACGGGGTGGCGCACCGCATGGTGCCCGGCACCACGATCTTCCTCGGCCGCAACCGCCGCCACATGTTCATCAACGACGGCACGGCCGAGCTGGTGTTCGTCTGGCTGATCGTGCCGAACGGGCTGGAGACCTTCTTTCGCGCCATCGGCCGGCCGGTGGTGCCCGGTGCGCCGGACCCGACGCCGTTTCCGCGCCCGGCGGACGTGCTGGCGATCGAGGCGCGCACGGTGTTCGCGCCGCCGCCGGGCGGGGCGGCGTGAGCGGGCCGGCGGCGGAGAACGCCGTGGAGGCGGCGATCCTGTCGCGGCGCTCGGTGCGCGGCTATCTGCCGGCGCCGGTGCCGCGCGAAGTGGTGGAGCACCTGCTGGACGTGGCGGCGCGGGCGCCGAGCGGCACCAACATGCAGCCCTGGCGGGTCGTCGCGCTGGCCGGCGCGGCGCTGGAGGCGTTCCGCGACGGCATGGAGGCCGCCTTCCTGGCTGGCGAGGAGACCGAGGGGGGCGAGCGCGGCTACTACCCCACGCCGCTGCCGGAACCGTACCTGTCGCGCCGGCGCAAGATCGGCTGGGACCTGTATGGCCACCTGGGCATCGTGCGCGGCGAGACGGAGAAGATGCGGGCGCATCTGGTGCGCAACCTGCGGTATTTCGGCGCCCCGGTCGGGCTGATCTGCACCATCGACCGGCGGCTGCTGGTGGGGTCGTGGATCGACTACGGCATGTTCCTGGAAAATCTCGCCATTGCCGCGCGGGCGCGCGGGCTGGACACTTGTCACATGGCGGTGTTCGCCGAGTTCCCGCGCACCGTGCGCCGGCTGCTCGGCCTGGCGGACGATGCGGTGGTGGTGTGCGGCATGGCGATCGGCCACGCCGACCCGGACGCACCGGCCAATCGGCTGCGCACCGAGCGGGTGGCGGCGGGGGAATTCGGGGAGTTCCGGGGGTTTTGAGCGAGGAAGAAGGATAAGGATTCACATGGAGGCGGGGAGGCGGGGAGGCGGGGAGAAGAATAGTTCAACGTTGT
>MKWE01000007.1:146491-185443 GCA_001899585.1 Rhodospirillales bacterium 70-18 | reverse complement strand
CCTCTCCGTCTCCATGTGCTTCTATCTCTTCCTTGTCTTCCGCTACTCTTCCCGCGCCTGGTCGGCCTCGAACAGGCTGGCAAGTTCGGCGGCGGCTTGCTGGGTGCTTTGGATGAGCTGCTGCTCGTCGCCGTCGAAGCCATGGCTGCGGACCAGGGTGAGCTCGTCGTGTTTGGCGAACAGCGCCACCGCGCGGGCCGCCCGCTCCGGCGCGATGTCCAGCGCCTGCAGCACCAGTTCGGACAGTTTCAGGCTGGAATGGAAGGTGTCGCGCACGATGCCGGCGATGGCGCGGTCCATCAGCAGGTGCACATGCCGCCGGTTGCGGGCGCGCGAGAGGATGGTGAGGTTGGGGAAGTTGCGCCGCGCCACGTCGACGATGCGCAGCACCTCCTCCATGTCGTCCACCGCCACCACCAGCAGCCTCGCGTGCTCGGCGCCGGCGGCGCGCAGCAGGTCGTGGCGGGCGGGGTCGCCGAAATACACCTTGTTGCCGAAGCGGCGCACCACCTCCAGCTGCCCGGGGTCGCGCTCCAAGGCGGTGAAGGCGATGCCCTGCATGCGCAGGACGCGCCCGACGATCTGGCCGACGCGGCCGAAGCCGCACAGGATCACCGGCACGTTGTCGTCCGGGATGGGGTCGTAGGCCGGCGCGGGGGGGCGCAGGCGCGGGACCAGCAGCCGCTCGCTGGCGGCGAACAGCAGGGGGGTGGCGACCATCGACAGGGCGATCACAAGGGTGGCGCCTTCGGCCTGCGACTGGCTCAGCGCCTCCACCGCGACGGCGGCGGCGAACAGCACGAAGCTGAACTCGCTGCCCTGCGGCAGCGCCAGCGCGAACCGCAGCGCATCCGCCCCGCGCTGGCCGGCGATGCGGGCGAGCCCCCAGGCGATCGCGCTCTTGGCGGCGAGCAGGCCGGCGACGGCGCCGGCGATCATCAGCGGCGCGTGCAGGGCGAGCGACAAATTGGCCGACATGCCGACGGAAATGAAGAAAAACCCGAGCAAAATCCCCTCGAATGGCTCGATATCGGCCCGTAATTCGTGGCGGTACTCGGATTCGGACAGCAGCACCCCGGCCATGAACGCCCCCAGCGACATCGACAATCCGGCGGCATGGGCCAGCGCCGCGGTGCCGACCACGGTCAGCAGGGCCATGGTGGTGAACATCTCCGGCGAGCGGGCGCCGCCGATGGCGCGGAAGGCCGGGCGCAGCAGGTAGCGGCCGCCGAGCAGGATGGCGGCGATGGCGGCGGCGCCGTAGGCCACCTTCTGCCACGGCATGCCGCTGGGCAGCGCCGCGCCGCCGAGCAGGGGCACCAGGGCGACCAGGGGGATGAAGGCGAGGTCCTGGAACAGCAGCACCGCGAAGGCGTCGCGCCCGGCGCGCGAGGTCAGCAGCTCGCGCTCGCCCAGCAGCGGCAGCACGATGGCGGTGGAGGACAGCGCCATGCCCAAGCCCAGCACCACGGCACCCGGCCAGGCGACGCCGAAGCCCCAGGCGAGGCCCGCCAGCACCGCCGCGGTGGCGGCCACCTGCGCCGCCCCCAGGCCGAATACGGCGCGGCGCATCACCCACAGCCGGGCCGGGCGCAGTTCCAGCCCGATCAGGAACAGCAGCATCACCACGCCGAGTTCCGACACCCGGGCGATCTGGTCGATATCGGTGATCAGCCGCAGCCCGGCCGGGCCGATGGCGATGCCGCCGACCAGGTAGCCCAGCACGCTGCCGAAGCCGGCGCGGCGGGACAGCGGCACGGCGAAGGCGGAGGCGGCGAGCAGGATGACGAGGGTTTCGAGCATCCCACCCATGTAGCAGCCCGCCGCCCGCGCCTGCCACCGCGATGGTTGACCGCGCGGCGCTCCGTGCCACATCTGAAGGGCATCCAGGAGGACAGCATGCAGGACGACAAGCAGGCGGACGCGCCAAAGGGCGGGCTTTGCTCGGAGGAGGAATGGCGGGCGCGGCTGACGCCGGAGCAATACGCGGTGCTGCGCCGGCACGCCACCGAGCGCGCCGGCACATCGCCGCTGAACGCCGAGAAGCGCAAGGGCCTGTTCCTCTGCGCCGCCTGCGGCGAGCCGCTCTACCCCTCGGAGACGAAGTTCGAGAGCGGCACCGGCTGGCCGAGCTTCTGGGCGCCGCTGCAGGGCGCGGTAGGCACCACGGTCGACCGCAGCGTGGGCATGGTGCGCACCGAGGTGCATTGCGCGAAATGCCACGGGCATCTGGGCCATGTCTTCCCGGACGGCCCGCTGCCGACCGGCCAGCGCCATTGCATCAACGGCTTGGCGCTCACTTTCAAGCCGGAGGACTGATGCGGGCCATCTAGCGGCGTGTTTTGCCGGTTCGGACGGGGGAAGCAGGCAAGGTTCACATGGAGGCGGGGAGCCGGCTACAGCCCGTAGAACGCCGCCGCCGTGTTGCCCAGGATGGCGTCGCGGCCGGATTCGGGCAGGAGGTCCAGGGTGGCGGCGCGCCAGCGCGCGTAGCCGCCGGCCAGTTCCACCACCGGCCAGTCGCTGCCCCACATCAGGCGTTCCGGGCCGAAGCAGGCCAGCAGGTGCTCGACATAGGGGCGCAGGTCGGCGGTGGTCCAGCCTGGCCCGGCCTCGGTGACCAGGCCGGACAGCTTGCAGCACCAGGTGCTCTCGCGCGCCAGCACGGCGATGGCGTCGGCCCAGGGCTGGAAATGTCCGGCCGCGATCTCCGGCTTGGCGGCATGGTCGATCACCACCCGCAGGCCGGGGTGGCGGGCGGCCAGCTCAGGCAGGAAGGGCAGGTGGCGGGGCTTCACCAGCGCGTCCAGCCGCAGGCCGGCGGTGGCCATGGCGGCCAGGGCGGGCTGGATGTCCGGGCGGAGGATCCAGGCCGGGTCGGGCATGTCCTGCAGCATCGGGCGCAGGCCGCGCAGCAGCGGCTCGGCGGCCAGCTCGGCGATGTGGCGGGGGGCGTAGGCGGCGGCGAGGTCGGTCCAGCCGACCACCGCGCGCACCAGCCCGCCGGAGGCGCGGGCGGTTTCCAGCATGAACGCCGTCTCCGCCGCCGTCTCGGCGGCCTGCACCAGCACGGTGGCGGTGATGTCGCCCAGCAGCGGGCGCAGGTGGTCCAGCCCGTAATCGCGATGGATCGGCAGGTCGGTGGTCAGCCAGTCATAGTCGCCGCGGGCGATCTGCCAGACATGGTGGTGGGCGTCCACGCGCATGTGTTCAATCCTCGGGGGTGGGGGCAGCGTCCGGCAGCAGGCCGGCCTGGCGCAGGTCCACCCAGAGGGAGGGCGGGATATCGGCCTGCATCAGCATCGCGTTCTCGGCCGCCTCGGCGGCGGTGCGGGCGCCGGGGATGACGGCTGCGACCTGCGGGTGGGCGGCGCAGAATTGCAGCGCGGCGGCCTTCAGGTCCACGCCGTGGCGGGCGCAGATGCCGGCGATGGCGCGGGCGCGGACGACCATCTCGGGCGAGGCGGCCTCGTAGTTGAAGGTGGTGCCGCCGGCCAGCAGGCCGGAGTTGTACGGCCCGCCGAGCACGCATTTCACCCCGCGCGCGGCGCAGGCGGGGAACAGGCGGGTCAGCGCCGTGTGGTCCAGCAGGGTGTAGCGGCCGGCGATCAGGAACAGGTCCGGCTCGGACTGCTCCAGCGCCACCAGGCAGGGCTCGACGAGGTTCACGCCCAGGCCCCAGGCGCGAATGACCCCCTGGCGGCGCAATTCGGTCAGCTCGCGGGCGGCGCCGGCCATCGCCTCGGCCATGCGCTCGCGCCAGGCGGGGCCGTGCCAGTCCTCGGAGCAGTCGTGGATATAGACCACGTCGATGCGCGCCAGGCCCAGGCGTTGCAGGCTGTCCTCGATGGAGCGCCGGGCGCCGGCGGCCGAGTAGTCGAAGCGGCGGCGGAAGGGCAGGGCGGCGACGAAGCCCTCGTCGTGTTCGGGCACGTCCTGCGCCGGCGCCAGCAGGCGGCCGACCTTGGTGGAGAGGGTGAAGGCGTCGCGCGGGCGAGCACGCAGGAAATGGCCCATGCGGTGTTCGGACAGGCCGGCGCCGTAATGCGGCGCGGTGTCGAAATGGCGGATGCCGCCGTCCCAGGCGGCGCGCAGGCTGGCCTCGGCATCGGCCTCGGGCACCGGGGCGAACAGGTTGCCGAGGGGTGCGCCGCCCATGCCGAGCGGACCATGCGGGATGTAGCTCATGGCTGTGCCTCCGGGGGAATGACGCCCTTGGTGAGCAGGATGTTGCCGTAGAACCGGCGCTCGCCGGTCTGCACGACGGCGTAGGCGGTCTCGGCGGCGGCGTAGAAGGCATGGCGCTCCAGGCCGGCGGCGGGGCGGGCGCCGTGGGCGTGCAGCACGGCGTTGAGTTCGGCGACCACCGGGGGCGTGCTGGCCGGCGCGTCGACCACCTGCATCACCGCGGCGGGGTTGGCGACGAAGCTGTCCAGCGGCAGCAGCGACAGCACGGCGCCCAGCACGCGCGGGGCGTCCGCGCCGGGCAGGGCCAGCAGCCGGCGGCCGCGCGTGGCGGGGTAGTTGGCGTCCACCAGCACGATGCGGTCGCCATGGCCCATCGCCGCCAGGGCGTGCAGCAGGTCGGGCGTGAGCAAGGGGTCGAGGCCGAGCAGCATGGGTCCTCCGTGGCGGATTGGCATCCGATTGGTTTTTTCCGACCCTAGACTCCCTGGCGGCGGGGGAACACCCTTTCCTCCGCCGCGCCGTGGTGCGACGCTGATCGAAACGGAGGAGACCGACCGATGGCCGACATGATCACCGGACTTTGGGCTGCGATGGCCACGCCGCTGGACGCGACCGGGGCGGTGGACCATGCCGCCCTGGTGCGCCACGGCAAATGGCTGCTGGAGCAGGGCTGCGACGGGCTGGTGCCGTTCGGCACCACCGGCGAGGGGCCGTCATTCTCCGGCGCCGAGCGGCTGGCGGCGGCGGAGGCGCTGCTGAAGGGCGGCATCGAGGCGGGGCGGATCGCGCTGGGCACCGGCTGCCCGGCGGTGCCGGACACGGTGGCGCTGACCCGTGGCGCCATGGCGCTGGGCATGACGCATGCGCTGGTGCTGCCGCCGTATTTCTTCCGCGACGCCTCCGAGCAGGGGCTGGAGGACGCCTTCGCGGCGATCATCGACGGCGTGGGCTCGGACAGGTTCCGGCTGACCGCCTACCACATTCCGCAGGTTTCCGGCGTGGGCGTGCCGGCGGCGGCGCTGGGGCGGCTGCGCGCGCGCTACGGCAAGGTGATGGCCGGGGTGAAGGACAGCACCGGCGATTTCGACAGCTTCCTGGCGTTCCGGCGGGAGGCGCCGGAGATCGGCAGCATGGTGGGCGCCGAGGTGCTCATCCATCGCGCCCAGCATGCCGGCGGCGTGGGGACGATCTGCGGCATGGTCAACCTGGTGCCGGCGCTGGTGCGCGACATGTTCGTGCGCGACACCGCGGTGGAGGCGATGCAGGCGGCCTGCGACCTGATCGAGCAGCCGTTCATCGGGGTGATGAAGGCGGCGCTGGCGACGATGACCGGGGATGCGGCGTGGCGGGCGGTGCGCACGCCGCTGCGTGCGGCCGACCCGGCGCAGGGCGCGCGGGTGGCGGCCGGGCTGGCGGTGCTGACGGCGCGCCGCGCCGCCTGATCGGCGCCGGTTCCGGGGGTGTGACCCTGGGGCGCGCCCGGTGCATGATATTCGCACTGGCGTGACGGCCGGTAGCGGTCACATGCTGCGGTGCAGCAGCAGACGGCAGGCTCATGGACGCACCCCCACCGATGCAGGAACCCGACGGCGCGACCACCCCGGTGGACGCGCCCCCGGCCTTCACGCACCGGCAGATCACCCGGGTGGTGACCGGCATCATGCTGTGTATCCTGCTGGCCGCCGTGGACCAGACCGTGGTGGTGCCGGCGGTGCCGGCGATCGCCGCCGACCTGAACGGGTTCGGGCACCTGGCCTGGATCGTCTCGGCCTATCTGCTGACTTCCACCTCGGCGGCGCCGATCTATGGCAAGATGTCGGACATCTACGGGCGGCGGCCGCTGCTGCTGTTCGCCATCGCGCTGTTCATGGCGGCCTCGGCGCTGTGCGCGCTGGCGCAGACGCTGCCGCAGCTGATCGCGGCGCGGGCGATCCAGGGGCTGGGCGGCGCCGGGCTGATGGCGATGGCGCAGGCCACCATCGCCGACGTGGTGGCCCCCCGCGAGCGCGGCCGCTATCAGGGCTATATGGCCGGCGCCTGGGCGGTGGCCAGCGTGGCCGGGCCGATCGTCGGTGGCTGGATGACCGACTCGCTCTCGTGGCGCTGGATCTTCTGGATGAACCTGCCGCTGGGGGTGGCCGCCTTCCTGCTGAGCGGGCGGGCGCTGAAGCTGTTGCGCCACCAGCGACGGGCGGCGCGGATCGACTATCTGGGGGCGGCGCTGATGACCGGCTGCGTCACCGCCTCGCTGCTGGTGATGAGCTGGGGCGGCGTGGAGTATGCCTGGGGCTCGCCGGAGGTGCTGGGCATGGGCGGGCTGGCGGTGGCGCTGCTGGCGGCGCTGGTGGTGCAGCAGCGGCTGGCGCCGGACCCGCTGCTGCCGCCGCGGCTGTTCGCCAACAACGCGATCAGCAGCGGGGTGGCGATCGCCTTCCTGACCACTGGGGGCATGCTGGGCGGCACCTTCCTGCTGCCGCTGTTCTTTCAGTTGACGCGCGGGGCGGATGCGTCCTCGTCGGGCACGCTGATCGTGCCGTTCCTGGCCGCCAGCGCCGCCGGGGCGTTCAATGCCGGCCAGCTGGCCCGCCGGTTCGGCAAGGTGAAGGGCATCGTCGTCGGCGGGCTGGTGGTGGCCACCGCCGGCTTCATGATGCTGGCCGCGGCCGGGGCAGAGACGCCGCTGGTGGTGGTGCTGCTGGCGATGGCGGTGGTGGGGGCCGGGCTGGGCACCTGCGGGCCGACCGCGATGGTGATCGTGCAGAACGCCGCCGAGCGGCGCGACGTGGGGGCGGCCACCGGGGCGCTGCTGCTGCTCCGCTCCATGGGCGGCGCGTTCGGCAGCACGCTGGTGGGGGCGCTGCTGGCCAGCAGCTTCGCCCAGGGCCTGGCCGCCGCCGGGGTGGCGCAGCGCATCGACCTGGGGGCGCTGCGGGCGCAGGGCGGCGGGGCGGTCGCGCTGGAGCCGGCGGTGGCGGCGGCGGCGCATACGGCGCTGGCCAGCAGCTTCCATCTGGCGTTCGGAGTGTGCGCCGCGATGTCCCTGGCGGCGCTGGCGGTGTGCGCGGTGATGCGCGACCTGCCGCTGCGCTCGGGCGAGGTGAAGCCGGGCGGGGCCAAGGCGCCGGTATAGGCGCTGCCGGCCGGGCGGAGGGGTGGCAAGGCGGCGCGCGGGATGTTACCCAGCGCGGCGCCTTTCCTCCAGCACCGGAGCCCGCCATGAGCGTGATCGTCGATTTTACCGCCCGCGAAATCCTAGACAGCCGGGGCAACCCGACCGTCGAGGTGGATGTCCTGCTGGACAGCGGGGCGATGGGCCGGGCCGCGGTGCCCTCGGGCGCCTCCACCGGCGCGCATGAGGCGGTGGAACTGCGCGACGGCGACGCCAGCCGCTATGGCGGCAAGGGCGTGCGCCAGGCGATCGCCAGCATCCACGGCGAGATACTGGATACGCTGGGCGGCAGCGACCCCACCGAGCAGGTGCGCATCGACGAGGCGCTGGTGTCGCTGGACGGCACGCCGAACAAGGCGCGGCTGGGGGCCAATGCCACGCTCGCGGTGTCGCTGGCGGTGGCCAAGGCGGCGGCCGAGGACCTGGGCATTCCGCTGTATCGTCATATCGGCGGCGTGTATGCCCGCACCCTGCCGGTGCCGATGATGAACATCGTGAACGGCGGCAAGCACGCCGACAACCCGATCGATTTCCAGGAATTCATGATCCAGCCGGTCGGCGCCGGCAGCATGGCCGAGGCGGTGCGGATCGGCTCGGAGATCTTCCAGGCGCTGAAGAAGGCGCTGCACGACGCTGGGCACAACACCAACGTGGGCGACGAGGGCGGCTTCGCGCCCAACCTGAAATCCCCCGACGAGGCGCTGGGCTTCATCGCGCGTGCCTGCGAGAAGGCAGGCTATCGCCTGGGCGAGGACGTGACCTTCGCGCTGGACCCCGCCGCGAGCGAGTTCTTCAAGGGTGGCAAATACGTGCTGGAAGGCGAGGGGCGCACGCTGGATAGCGCCGGGCTGGTGGCCTATTTCGCCGAATTGTGCGGGCGCTACCCAATCGTCTCCATCGAGGATGGCTGCGCCGAGGACGATTGGGAGGGCTGGAAGCTGCTGACCGACACGCTGGGCAAGCGGGTGCGGATCGTCGGCGACGACCTGTTCGTGACCAACCCGGAGCGGCTGCGGCGCGGCATCGCCGAGGGCAGCGCGAACGCCATCCTGATCAAGGTCAACCAGATCGGCACGCTGTCCGAGACGCTGGAGACGATGGAGATCGCCCACCGCGCCGGGTTCGCCTGCGTGATGAGCCATCGCTCGGGCGAGACCGAGGATTCGACCATCGCGGACCTCGCGGTGGCGACCAATTGCGGGCAGATCAAGACGGGTAGCCTGTCGCGCAGCGATCGGACGGCGAAATACAACCAGCTGATGCGTATCGAGGAACAGCTTGGTGCCGCGGCGCGCTATGCCGGGCGCGGCATACTGAGGGCCTGAACGCCACAGATTTTGCTTATGCGTCCGCCGGTTTTGCGACTATGTTAAGCAATCGGTTCGGCTGGGCGATGGGTGATCGGCGATGGGCTTCGGACGGGCAATGAAGCGCAGGGCGGCAGCGGCGGTGGCGCCGCTGGTGTTCCTGTCGCTGGCCGGCTATTTCATGTGGAACGCCACCCAGGGCTCGCGCGGGCTGAACGCCTTCGTGCTGCGCGAGCAGGACCTGGCGGCGGCCAAGGCGCAACTGGCCCGCGCCGACGGCGAGGTGGCGCATTGGGAGCGTCGGGTCTCCGGGCTGCGGGCCAACCAGCTCGACCGTGATGCGCTGGACGAGCGGGTGCGGGCGATGCTGAACCTGTCGGACCCCAGCGACATCGTGGTGCCGTACGGTCAGGGCAAGCGCCTGTTCTAGGCTGCGGGGGCGTCGCGGCGCCGGCAATGTCGATGCAAAATTGGCCGCCTCAGCGAAAGATTCGTTCGCGGGCTGGCGGATCGGCGAAATCCGTCATGAACTGGATGCCGCCGGCGCGGTGCGCGACAAGCGGTTAACCGATATCCGGTTAACCATCCCTATTGCATTGCACAATAAGCGCTTTTGCCCTGTGGCGCTTGCCGGATCGCGGCAGGACGGCTACCTGTTCGGGCATCGTGGTCGAATTTATGCGCGGGGGCGACTTCATGGCGAAGGCACCGGATGCGAAGAAACGCGGCAAGGCCCGCCCGGGCTCGACCGAGGGCGGGCTGAGCCAGGAGCAGTTGTTGCGCGGCTATCGCGACATGCTGCTGATCCGCCGTTTCGAGGAGAAGGCCGGCCAACTCTACGGGATGGGGCTGATCGGCGGGTTCTGCCACCTGTATATCGGCCAGGAGGCCGTGGTGGTGGGCATCCAGATGGCGCTGGGCGAGGGTGACCAGGTGATCACCTCCTACCGCGACCACGGCCACATGCTGGCCACCGGCATGCAGGCGCGCGGCGTGATGGCCGAGCTGACCGGCCGCAAGGACGGGTATTCGCGCGGCAAGGGCGGCTCGATGCACATGTTCAGCAAGGAGCGGAACTTTTTCGGCGGGCACGGCATCGTCGGCGCGCAGGTCAGCCTGGGCAACGGGCTGGCGTTCAGCAACTGGTACCGCCAGACCGACCGGGTGTGCGTCACTTATTTCGGCGACGGCGCGGCCAACCAGGGCCAGGTGTTCGAGAGCTTCAACCTCGCCGCCCTGCTGAAGCTGCCCTGCGTCTTCGTGATCGAGAACAACAAATACGGCATGGGAACGTCGGTGGACCGCGCCACCGCCTCGCGCGACCTGTCGAAGAACGGCACGCCCTGGCATATTCCCAGCGCCCAGGTGGACGGCATGGATGTCGAGGCGGTGCACGAGGCCGCCGCCGCGGCGGTGGCGCATTGCCGGGCGGGGAAGGGGCCATACCTGCTGGAAGTGAAGACCTACCGCTATCGCGGCCACTCGATGTCCGATCCCGGGCGCTATCGCACCCGCGAGGAGGTGCAGAAGATGCGCACCGAGCGCGACTGCATCGAGGGTGCGCGCCACAAGCTGGAAGGCCTCGGTGTGGAGGAGGCCGCGATCAAGCAGATCGACGACGAGGTGAAGCGCATCGTGCAGGAGGCGGCCGATTTCGCCCAGGCCAGCCCCGAGCCGGACGCCGCCGAACTCTACACCGACGTATTGCTGGAGGTCTGAGCCGATGTCGACCCAGATCCTGATGCCCGCGCTGTCGCCCACCATGACCGAGGGCAAGCTCGCCCGCTGGCTGAAGGCGGTGGGCGACGATGTCCGCGCCGGCGACGTGATCGCCGAGATCGAGACCGACAAGGCCACCATGGAGGTGGAGGCGGTGGACGAAGGCAAGCTGGCCCAGATTCTGGTGCCCGAGGGCGCCGAGGGTGTGGCCGTGAACACCCCGATCGCCGTGCTGTCGGCCGAAGGCGAGAGCATGGCGGCGGCACCCGCTCCGGCAGCGGCACCCGCACCGGCCCCGGCAGCGGCCGCTGCACCGGCTGCTGCCCCGGCCCCCGCGCCGGTTGCCGTGCCCACGCCCGCCGCCGCGCCCGAGAAGGACTGGGGCGCGACCGCGCCGCTCACCGTGCGCGAGGCGCTGCGCGACGCGATGGCGGCCGAGATGCGCGCCGATGCCAACGTGTTCCTGCTCGGCGAGGAGGTGGCGCAGTACCAGGGCGCCTACAAGATCAGCCAGGGCCTGCTGGATGAATTCGGCGCGCGCCGGGTGATCGACACGCCGATCACCGAGCATGGCTTCACCGGCATGGCCGTGGGTGCGGCGATGAACGGGCTGCGGCCGATCGTGGAGTTCATGACCTTCAACTTCGCCATGCAGGCGATGGACCAGATCATCAACTCGGCGGCCAAGACGCTCTACATGTCCGGCGGCCAGATGGGCTGCCCGATCGTCTTCCGCGGCCCCAACGGGGCGGCCAGCCGCGTCGCGGCCCAGCACAGCCAGTGCTACGCGAGCTGGTACGCGCATGTGCCGGGGCTGAAGGTGCTGGCGCCCTGGTCCTCGGCGGATGCCAAGGGGCTGCTGCGCGCCGCCATCCGCGACCCCAACCCGGTGGTGTTCCTGGAGAACGAGATCCTCTACGGCCAGACCTTCGAGTGCCCGACCGACCCGGATTTCGTGCTGCCGATCGGCCGCGCCAAGGTGGAGCGGGTGGGCGAGCATGTCACCATCGTGGCGTTCTCGATCATGGTCGGCGTGGCGATGCAGGCGGCCGAACTGCTGGCCGCGCAGGGCATCAGCGCCGAGGTGATCAACCTGCGCAGCCTGCGCCCGCTGGACATCGAAACGGTCGCCGCCAGCGTGAAGAAGACCAGCCGGGTGGTGACGGTGGAGGAAGGCTGGCCCTTCGCCGGCATCGGCGCGGAGGTGAACATGCAGATCATCGAGCATTGCTTCGACTGGCTGGACGCGCCGCCGGTGCGCGTGCATGGGGTGGATGTGCCGTTGCCCTATGCCGCCAATCTGGAAAAACTGGCCCTGCCGCAGCCCGAATGGGTGGCGGACGCGGTGCGCAAGATCGTCTGACAACCGGACGCCGAGGGGATTGCTGCCATGGCCACCAACATCCTGATGCCCGCGCTGAGCCCGACCATGACCGAGGGCACGCTGGCGCGCTGGCTGAAGAAGGAAGGCGAGGCGGTGCGCGCCGGAGACGTGATCGCCGAGATCGAGACCGACAAGGCCACCATGGAGGTCGAGGCGGTGGACGAGGGCGTGCTGGGCCGCATCCTGGTGCAGGACGGCACCGAGGGCGTGAAGGTTAACGAGCCGATCGCCGTGCTGGTGGAGCCGGGCGAGGCCGTGCCCGCCGCCGGGGCGCCGGCCGCGGCTCCTGCTCCTGCTCCTGCTCCTGCTCCTGCCGCCCCCGCCGCTGCGGCGGCCCAGGCGGCACCCGCTCCCGCGCCGGTGGCCCAGGCCCGGCCCGAGCTCCAGGCCCAGGCTGCCGCGCCGGCGGGCGGAAGGGTGGTCGCCTCGCCGCTGGCCAAGCGCATGGCCAGGCAGTCGGGCGTGGACCTTGCGGCCATGAAAGGCAGCGGCCCCGGCGGGCGGATCGTGCGCGCCGATGTCGAGGCGGCGCTGGCCGGCGGCGCACCGAAGGCTGCCCCGGCGGCCGCCCCCGGGGCCGCGCCGGCCGCCGCGCCCGCGCCGAAGCCGGCCGCGGCCGCCATCACCGCGCCGCACACGCTGGTGCCGCATACCAGCATACGCCGGGTGATCGCCCGCCGGCTGGTGGAGGCCAAGGCCACCATCCCGCATTTCTACGTCAGCATGGACATCGAGATCGACGCGCTGCTGAAGCTGCGCGCCGAACTGAACGCCAGGAGCGCCAAGGACGGTCCGGCCGCGTTCAAGCTCTCGGTCAACGACTTCGTCATCAAGGCGGCGGCGCTGACCCTGAAGCGCGTGCCCAAGGTCAACGCCTCGTGGACCGAGGACGCCATCGCGCTCTACGACGATGTGGACATCTCGGTGGCGGTGTCGATCCCCGACGGGCTGATCACCCCGATCGTGCGCCAGGCCGACCGCAAGGGGCTGGCCGCCATCAGCAACGAGATGAAGGACCTCGGCGCCCGCGCCAAATCGGGCAAGCTGAAGCCGGAGGAATTCCAGGGCGGCGGGTTCTCTATCTCCAACATGGGCATGTATGGCGTGTCCAACTTCTCCGCCATCATCAACCCGCCGCAATCCGCCATCCTGGCGGTCGCCGCCGGCCAGCAGCGGCCGGTGGTGAAGGACGGGCAGCTTGCGGTGGCCACCGTGATGACCTGCACGCTGAGCGTGGATCACCGGGTGGTGGACGGGGCGCTGGGCGCGGAATGGATGGCCGAGTTCAAGCGCATCGTGGAAGATCCGCTGAGCCTGATGCTGTGACCGGGTCGCAGCCAATGGACGCGGACATCGTCGGCTTCCGCGATGCGGTGCCCGGCGACGAGGTGCTCGTGACGCGCTTCGTGCGCGGCCTGGCCGACTACGAGAAGCTGCCGCACCTGGCAGTCGCCACCGAGGCGGATTTCCGCCGCGCCCTGTTCGGGCCCAAGCAGCGCGCCTGGGCGATGATCATTGAGCTCGACGGCGAGGCCGTCGGCATGGCGCTGTACTATTTCGTGTTCAGCACCTTCACCGGCCGCCCCGGCCTGTACCTGGAGGATATCTTCCTGGAGGAGGGCGTGCGCGGGCGCGGCATCGGCCGGGCGATCTTCCGCGAGCTGGCCGCCCGCGCAGTGGCCGAGGGCTGCACGCGGATGGACTGGAGCGTGCTGAACTGGAACGCCCCGGCGATCGCCTTCTACCGCAGCCTGGGCGGCAAGCCGAAGGAAGACTGGACCACCTACCGCCTGGATGGCGAGGCCCTCGCCGCGCTGTCTTCGTCATGAGGTCCAGGGGCGCGGCCCCTGGCGGGCCGGGGGGCAGCGCCCCGCCCCTGTTTGCTTACCCGCCCGTGCTTACTTAGGAGTGTGCCATGGCCGACCAGAATTTCGACCTCGTCGTGTTGGGCAGCGGTCCCGGCGGCTATGTCGCGGCCATTCGCGCCTCCCAGCTCGGCATGAGGACCGCCATCGTCGAGCGCGAGAACCTGGGCGGCATCTGCCTCAACTGGGGCTGCATCCCCACCAAGGCGCTGCTGCGCAGCAGCGAGATCAACCACCTGCTGCATAACCTGAAGGATTACGGCTTCGCCGCCGACAACATCCGCTTCGACCTCGCCGCCGTGGTAAAGCGCTCGCGCGGGGTGGCCAAGCAGCTCTCGTTGGGCGTCGCGTACCTGATGAAGAAGCACAAGATCACGGTGATCGACGGTCTGGGCCGGCTGGCCGGCAAGGGCACGCTGGCGGTGGAGAAGGACGGCAAGCCGGTCGCCACGCTGAAGGCGCCGCACATCATCCTGGCCACCGGCGCGCGCGCCCGCCAGCTTCCGGGCATGGAGGCGGACGGCAAGCTGATCTGGTCGTACCGCGAGGCGATGGTGCCCGACGCCATGCCGAAATCGCTGCTGGTCATCGGTTCCGGCGCCATCGGCATCGAGTTCGCCAGCTTCTACCGCAACATGGGCGCCGAGGTGACCGTGGTGGAGGTGATGGACCGCGTGCTGCCGGTGGAGGATGCGGAGATTTCCGCCTTCGCCCGCACGGCGTTCGAGAAGCAGGGCATGAAAATCCTCACCTCGGCGGCGGTGAAGGGCGTGAAGAAGGCGGCCAACAGCGTCACCGTCACCGTCGAGGCCGGGGGCAAGAGCCAGGACATCACGGTGGATCGGGTCATCTCCGCCGTCGGCATCGTCGGCAACGTGGAGAATATCGGCCTGGAAGGCACCGGCGTGAAGGTGGACCGCACCCATGTGGTGATCGACGAATGGTGCCGCACCGGAGAGCCCGGCGTCTACGCCATCGGCGACCTCGCCGGCCCGCCCTGGCTGGCGCACAAGGCGATGCATGAGGGCGTGGTCTGCGTGGAAAAGATCGCCGGCGTCCCCGGCGTGCACCCGGTGGACTGGTCGAACATCCCCGGCTGCACCTATTGCCGCCCGCAGGTGGCCTCGGTCGGCATGACGGAGGCGCGGGCCAGGGAGGCGGGGCACGAGGTGCGGGTCGGCAAGTTCCCCTTCATCGGCAACGGCAAGGCGATCGCCATGGGCGAGCCGGAGGGCCTGGTGAAGACGGTGTTCGACGCCAAAACCGGCGAATTGCTGGGCGCGCACATGATTGGTGCCGAGGTGACCGAGCTGATCCAGGGCTACACCATCGCCCGCACGCTGGAGACCACCGAGGCCGAGCTGATGGCCACCGTCTTCCCGCACCCCACCATCAGCGAAACGATGCACGAAGCCGTGCTTGACGCCTACGGCCGCGCCCTCCACTTCTAGCGGAGGTCAGGTTCACATGGAGGCGGGGAGGCGGGGAGAAGCAGGCGAGCCGCGATCCTGATCCTGCTGCTCCCCGCCTCCCCGCCTCCATGTGACCTGCTCTTCCTTGCCTGCCCCGACACCGCGGGCGGCGCCGGAGCATAGGTTCATCAGCATGTCCACCCGCGTTGTCATCGACCACCGCACCGGCGGCGCCGCCGTTCTCCGCCATCCGGAAAAGGCGCACCGCCCGGACAATCCGATCCAGCGCAAGCCGGACTGGATCCGCGTGAAGGCGCCCAACCACCCCGTCTACCACGAGACGCGGGAACTGATGCGCGGCCACGGGCTGGTGACGGTCTGCGAGGAAGCCGCCTGCCCGAACATCGGCGAGTGCTGGTCCCAGCGCCACGCCACCATGATGATCATGGGCGACACCTGCACCCGCGCCTGCAGCTTCTGCAACGTGCGCACCGGGCATCCGGAACCGCTGGACGCCAGCGAGCCGGCGCGCGTCGCCGATGCGGTGGCCAAGCTCGGCCTGCGCCACGTGGTGGTCACCAGCGTGGACCGCGACGACCTGGACGATGGCGGGGCGGCGCATTTCGCCGCCGTCATCCGCGCCATCCGCGGCGCCGCGCCCGCCACCACCATCGAGGTGCTGACCCCCGACTTCCTGCGCAAGCCGGGCGGCATCGAGGTGGTGGCCCAGGCGCGGCCGGACGTGTTCAACCACAACCTGGAAACCGTGCCGCGCCTCTACCCCTCCATCCGCCCGGGGGCGCGCTACTACCAGTCGCTGCGCCTGCTCGACCGCGTCAAGCAGATCGACCCGACCATCTTCACCAAGTCCGGCCTGATGGTCGGCCTGGGCGAGGGCAGGGCGGAGATCATGCAGGTGATGGACGACCTGCGCATCGCCGACGTGGATTTCCTCACCATCGGCCAATACCTGCAACCCACGGTCAAGCACGCCGCGGTGGCCGAATTCGTCACCCCGGACGCCTTCGCCGACTATGCCGGTCTGGCCCGCGCCAAGGGGTTCCTGCTGGTCTCCGCCACCCCGCTCACCCGCAGCTCGTACCATGCGGACGCCGATTTCGCCCAGTTGCAGGCCGCCCGCGCCGCCCGGCTCGCCGCGGATTAGCGCATGCCGCGCCACAGCGAGACCAAGGCGATGCCCTACCGGCCGGACCAACTGTTCGACCTGGTCGCCGACGTGGCGCGCTACCCGGAGTTCCTGCCCTGGTGCGTGGCCGCGCGCATCCGCAGCCGGGCGGAGACGGAGCTGGTGGCTGATCTCACCATCGGCTTCGGCCCGTTCCGCGAGAGCTTCACCAGTCGCGTGCGCCTGGACCGCCCCGGGCGGATCGACGTGAGCTACGAGAACGGCCCGTTCCGCTACCTGCACAACCACTGGGAGTTCCTGCCCGACCCGGCCGGCTGCAAGGTGGCGTTCTTCGTGGATTTCGAGTTCCGCAGCCGGCTGCTCCAGGCCGCCATCGGCACGGTGTTCGGCGAGGCGGTGCGCCGCATGGTCAACGCCTTCATGCTGCGCGCCCGCGTGGTCTATGGTCCGCCGCGCCCCGGACCTCTCGCATCCGAGCGGCCGGTCGGCGCGTAATGCCGTCAGGAACCGGCGGCACCGAGACGCTTGATGCGCTGCTGGTCCGCGTGGCGGCGGGTGACCGCGCCGCGCTGCGCGCCGTCTATGGCAGGCAGTCCACCCGCCTGTTCGGAATCGCCATGGCCATCCTGCGTGACCGCACCGCCGCCGCCGATGTGATGCAGGACGCCTTCCTGCGGGTCTGGCAGCGCGCCGCCCAGTTCGACCCGGCGCGCGGCGACGCCCAGGTGTGGCTGTCCTCGATCGTGCGTTACGCGGCGCTGGACGTGGCGCGCACCCGCGGGCGGGAAATCCCCAGCGACGACCCCGATCTGGGTGACGCGCCGGTGGAGGCGGATGCGCTGGACCGCCTGTCCAGCGCCGAGGACAGCGCCCGGCTGCGCGACTGCCTGGGCAAGCTGGAGGCGAAGAACCGCGAGGGCATCGTGCTGGCCTTCGTGCACGGCCTCTCCCACCCCGAGATCGCCGCCCGCCTGGCAATGCCGCTGGGCACGGTGAAGTCCTGGATCCGCCGCGGCCTGCTGAGCCTGCGGGAGTGCCTTTCGTGAGCGGCCTGCCCGACGACCCCGCCGAGCGCGAGGCGCTGGCCGGCGAATACGTACTCGGCACGCTGGATGCCCGCATGGCCGCCCGCGTCGCCGCCGCGCTGCCGGGGGATGCCGCCCTGCGCGCCGCGGTGGCCGCCTGGGAGCAGCGCCTGGCCCCGCTGACCGCGCTCGCCCCGCCCGAGGCGCCGCCGCCCGATCTGTGGGACCGTATCGACGCCGCCATCGCCCCCCCGGCGCCCCGCGCCGCCATCGCCTCTCCGGCGCCCCGCGCCGCCATCGCCTCTCCGGCGCCCCGCCGGGGCTGGCTGTCCAGCCTGGGGCTGTGGCGCATCTGGGCGGTGGGCGCCACCCTGGCCGCCGCCGCCTTCGCCGGGCTCGCCGTGCTGCCCCGCGCGCCGGCCCCGCGTTACATGGCGGTTCTGGTCACCGACCAGAGCCAGCCCGCCTGGGCCGCCGAGGTGATGCCCAACGGTGGCCTGCACCTCGCGGCGATGACCTCGGTCGCCGGCAACCGCCCGCAAACCCCGCAGGGCCGACGGATGCAGCTCTGGGGCCTGCCCCCGGGCGCCAAGACCCCCACCAGCCTTGGCCTCCTGCCCGTCCAGGGCGGCCAGATGACCATCCGCGCCCCCTCGGTCCGCCCGGTGAAGGACATGCTGATCATGATCAGCGTCGAACCCCCCGGCGGTTCGCCGACCGGCCAGCCCACCGGGCCGGTGGTGTTCTTCGGCCGGCTGACCGCTGCGGGCGAGAGCTGAGGGCGGCCGAGCGCTGAAGCGCGCGGCACAGGCGGCGGCGCCCGGCCTTGCGTATTTCGGTCTACCCGCCCAGCAGACCGGGCCATTGGCTTGCCGCCGCCCCCAGCACCAGCGCGACGCCGAGCCCGGCCAGCACGTCGTCGGCCATCACGCCGAACGGACCGTGTTGCCGGTCCGCCCAGCCGATCGGGCCGGGCTTGGTGATGTCCAGCAGCCGGAACAGCGCGAAGGCGGCCAGCAGCCCGGCCGGCGAGGGGTGCGCCAGCGGCAGCAGCGCGATCCACTGGCCGGCGAACTCGTCGATCACCACCCAGCCCGGGTCGTCCCCCGCCTCCGCCGCGCCCACCGCCCACCAGCCGACGCCGCAGGCCAGCACGCAGGCCACCGGCAGCGCCCAGGGCGAGAGCGCCGCCAGCCCGGCGCCCAGCGCCAGCGCCGCCAGCGAGCCCACCGTGCCGGGTGCGGCCGGCGCGAAGCCGCTGCCCAGCCCGCTGGCGATGGCGCGCGCGAGCCCCTTCATGCCGCCGCCAGGAAGGCATCGACCGCCACCATGGCCGCCGGCTCGGCCAGGGTCGGCGCGTGGCCGACCCCCGGCAGCGCACACAGCGCCAGATCCGGCCGAAGCACGCGCATGCGGTCCACGGTCGCGCCCAGCAGCACGGTGGAGCGCAGCCCGTGCAGCAGCAGCAGCGGCACCCCGGCCAGCGCCCCGAACAGCGGCCACAGGTCGCGCACCGGCGGCGCCAGCAGGCCCGCGATGCGGGTGTCCCACAGCGGATGCCAGCGCCCATCCGCGCCGGGGGCGTAAGTGAGGGCGGCGAAACGCTGCCACTCCGCCTCGGTCTGCAGCGACAGGTCGGGCAGCCGGGCGCGCAGACGCGCCGCCGCCGCCGGCAGGTCCGGCAATGCGGGGTCGTCGGCGATGAAGCCGTGCAGGAAGGCCGCCCCGGCCGCGCCGATCTCCGGCCCGATATCGTTCAGCACCACCCCGGCCAGCAGGCCCGGCCGCGCGGCGGCGATGCCCATCGCCAGCAGCCCGCCGAAGCTGGTGCCCACCACCACGGCGCGATGCAGATGCAGCGCCGCGCACAGGTCCAGCACGTCGCGCAGGCAGGCTTCCGGCCCGTAGCGCGCTGAGTCGCGCGCCCGGCCGGAGCCGCCGCGACCGGCGTAATCCAGGCTCACCACCCGTCGCCCGGCGTACCGCGCGGCCATATCCGCGAAATCGCCGCCGGTGCGCACCAGCCCCGGCAGGCACAGCAGCGGCACGCCGCCGCCCGGCCACTCATGCACCAGCAGCGCCAGCCCGTCCCAGGCCGACAGCGTGCGGGTCAGCGCACCCATTGCGCCAGCAGATAGGCCGGCGGCGGCCCCTTGGCCTGTCTGGCGGCATAGATCACGGCATTCTCGGTCACCCGCTGCACGTAGTTGCGGGTCTCGGAGAACGGGATCAGCTCCAGCCAGTCGATCATGGCGACCGTCCCGCCGTCGCAGGGGTTGCCGTTCTCGGCCAGCCATTGCTGCACCCGCCCCGGCCCGGCGTTGTAGGCGGCGATGGCCAGCGGCGTGCAGCCGTTGAAGCGGTCCAGCATGGCGCGCAGGTAATACGCTCCCAGGCGGATATTATAGGCGGGATCGACCAGCAGCGCCGGAATCGAGACGGGCACCCCCAGCTTGCGCGCCACCATCGTCGCGGTCGGCGGCATCAACTGCATCAGGCCGCGCGCGCCGGAGGGGCTTACCACCGCGGTGTCGAAGCTGCTCTCCTGGCGGATCAGCCCCAGCACCAGCGCCGGGTCCAGCCCGTCATCGGCGGGCACCGACACGGGCGCCGGCCAGCCGCTGTCCGGCAGGATCAGCCCGTCGGCGCCGGCTCGGCGGGCGATGAACACGGCGGTCTGCGGCAGCCCCAGCCCGGCCGCCAGCCGGGCCGAAAGCGCGCGGTCGGCCGGGTCGGGCGCCACATGCTCCAGCCGCAGCAGGAAGGCCTGCGCCCGGCGCGGCTCGCCCCAGCCGGCCAGCAGGGCGGCGGCGCGCGCCAGTTCGCGCCCGGCGAAATCCAGCGCCTCGGCCGGACTCGCCTCGGGGTCGCGCAGCGCGTCGATACGCCGTGCCAGCCCGGCCGGCCCCTCGCCAAGGGCCAGGATCGCCAACTGGCCATAGAAGGTGTTGGGGCGGGCGGCGGCGCGCAGGTATTCGGCCCGCGCCGCCGCCGGGTCGGCGCTGGCGCGGGCCAGCCAGTAATGCCCGCGCGCCAGGGTGATGACCGAGTGCGAGCCATCCATCAGGGCGCGGAAATGCCGGGCGGCGGCGGTGGGGTCGTGCAGCATGCGCAGCGCGATGAAACCGGCCAGGAACTCCGCGTCCAGCCGCGCCTCGCCCTCGGTCTGCGCGTGGCCGTCGACCAGGGCGTAGGCGCCGGTGGCGTTGCCGGATTGCAGCAGCCGGCGGGCCAGGATGTTGCGCTCGGCCCAGAAGGCGGCGCGCCGGTCGGCGGGCACGGCCCGTTCGGCGGCGTTGCCCGGGCCGGTCCACACCGCCAGTGCCGCGTCGTCCTGGCCGGCGCGGCGCAGCCAGCTCGCGTGCTCAAGCACCAGCATCGGGTCGGCCTGCCGCGCCGCCGGCACCGCCGCCAGCAGCGCCGCGGCATCCGGCGAGTCGCGGCGCAGCGCCAGCCGCGCCTCGGCCACCTGCCGGTCCACCCCTTGCAGGCGGGCGGCCTGGCGGGCGGCGGCGGCCTGGTCCGTCCGGGCCAGCGCGTCGAACCGGCGTTGCTCGTCCTCTGGGCGCAGCGCGCCGGCCCAGCGCTGCAGGAACGTCGTCTCCCACGCCACGCCGCCATCGCCGGCCACCCAGGCGGCGCGGGCCGCCGCCGTGGCGTCGGCGGCCGCGCCGATGGCCGCCTCGGCCTCGGCGCAGCGTTGCACGGCGGCGGCCAATGCCGGCGGCTGGGCGCGGCACAGCGCGGCGGCGGCGGCATCGTCGGTCTCGGCGGCCAGCGCCTCGTCGCGGCGGCGCGCCAGCACGGCCTGGAACGGCCAGTCGGCGCTGCTGTGCATGAAGGCGGCGATCTCCGCCGCCCCGGCGGCGTGCGGCGCCAGCAGGCGGTAGAAGGTGACCAGCTTGCGCGCCACCGGGTCGGCATAGCGCGCCGCCGCGGCATCGGCCTCCGCCCAGCGGTCCGCCCGGACCAGCGCCATCACGTCCGGCGCGGTCCTCACGGGAAGCCCCTGGGCCCATGCCGGCGCGGCCAGCGCCGCCAGCAGCACAACCAGACTCGGCAGGCAAATGCGCATGTGCATCCCGCCAATGTAGCGAGCCCGGCCTTGCAGCGCATCCCCCGGCGTCCTAGCTTGCCGCCATTGTCATCAATGCCCGCGCCAGCGGGCCGGCGCGCCGCCAGCCGCGCCGCATCGCCCAACCGGAGGAAGCGCCATGTTCAAAGGGTCTCTCGTCGCCCTGATCACGCCGATGCGCGCCGATGGATCGCTGGACGAGAAAGCCTGCGCGAATTTCGTGGACTGGCAGATCAAGCACGGCACCCATGGCGTGGTGCCGGTGGGCACCACCGGCGAATCCCCCACGCTGAGCCATGCCGAGCATCGCCGCGTGGTGGAGATCGCCATCGAGGTGGCCAAGGGCCGCGTGCCGGTGATCGCCGGCGCCGGCTCCAACAGCACCGCCGAGGCCATCGAGCTGACCCGCCACGCCAGGCAGGCCGGCGCGGACGCCGCCCTGGTGGTGACGCCGTACTACAACAAGCCGACGCAGGAGGGCATGTTCCTGCACTTCTCGGCGATCGCCGATGCCGTCGATATCCCCATCATCATCTACAACATCCCCCCGCGCAGCGTGATCGACATGAGCGTGGAGACGATGGCCCGGCTGGCGAAGCACCCCAACATCATCGGGGTGAAGGACGCCACCGCCAACCTGGCCCGCCCGCTGCACACCCGCGCCGCCTGCGGCGAGGCGTTCTGCCAGTTGTCCGGCGAGGACCACACCGCGCTGGCGTTCAACGCCGCCGGCGGCGTCGGCTGCATCAGCGTCACCGGCAACGTGGCGCCGGCCCTGTGCAGCGCCATGCAGACCGCCTGGGCCGAGGGCCGGCTGGCCGAGGCGATGGCCATCCAGAACCGCCTGCTGCCGCTGCACGACGCGCTGTTCAGCGAGACCAGCCCGGGCCCGGTGAAATACGCCGCCTCCCTGCTCGGCCACGGCGCCGACCATTGCCGCCTGCCGCTCGCCCCGGTCGCCGAGGCCACCCGCGCCCGCGTGCGCGCCGCCATGACCAGCGCCGGCCTGCTGAACTGAAGGACGCCATGGCCGCCGACAAGCAGAAGGGCAAGTCCGGACTGATCAGCCATGGCGTGGCCGCGCAGAACCGCAAGGCCCGCTACGACTACACCATCAAGGACACCGTCGAGGCCGGGCTGGTGCTGCGTGGCCCGGAGGTGAAAAGCCTGCGCATGGGCCGCGCCACCCTGTCCGAAGCCTGGGCCGGCGAGCGCGACGGCGAACTGTACCTGTTCAACGCCTATATCCCGGAATACCAGGCCGGCGTGCTCAGCCGCTTCGAGCCGCGCGCCCCCCGCAAGCTGCTGGTCAAGCGCAAGGAGCGCACCCGCCTGCTGGGTGCGGTGGCGCGCGATGGCCAGACGCTGGTGCCGCTGGACATCCACTTCAACGAGCGCGGCCTCGCCAAGGTGCAACTCGCTTTGGCCGAGGGCCGCAACAAGGCCGACAAGCGCCACGCCATCGCCGACCGCGACTGGCAGCGCGACAAGGCCCGGCTGATGCGCGACCGCGGCTGACCCGCCGGGGGCCGACACAATCGCGAGAACGGCTGAAATTCCGCCCGAATTGGCGCAGAATTTCCCGGAATACCCGCCTTAATCGCGGCATTTCGGGGAGAAATCCGATGAATCGACGCCAGGCCTTGCTGTCGCTGCTGCTGCTGGGGACAGGGATCGGCGCGGCCGCCGCGCAGCCGCCGCCCCCGCCGTTGCGCTATCCGCCGCCGCCGGAACCGCGCCATGAGCGGGTGCCGCCGCCGCGCCGCGGCCATTACTGGCAGCCGGGCCATTGGCAATGGACCGGCCGCACCTATGGCTGGGTCGGCGGCCGCTGGATCGCCGGCCCGGTCCGGCACGGCCGCTACGTGCCCGGCCGCTGGGACTGGGCGCCCCGGATGCACCGCTGGGCCTGGCGCCCCGCCCACTGGGAGTAGGGGCGGGGGCCTGTAACGCCCGGCCGCCTTGCTTGTCCTCCGGCGCGATGCTCCCATCTGAGCATCGAGCCCGGAGGCACGCATGACCGACGACCCAAACCCCGCGCCCAACGCCAAGCTCGTCGCCACCAAGGAGAAATGGGCCCGCGACGGCCGCCTGCTGACCGGCCACGCCGCCGATCCGGCGCGCGACCGGCTGCCGCCCGGCCAGACGCTGGTACGCGACTGGCCGGTGCTCGACCTCGGCAGCCAGCCAGAGGTCACGCCGCAGCGCTTTCGCCTGGATATCGACGGCGCGGTGCGCCGGCCGCTTTCGCTCGGCCTCGACGCGTTCATGGCGCTGCCGCAGCAGGACAGTGTGTCAGACATGCACTGCGTCACCCAATGGTCGCGCTACGACAATCGCTGGCGCGGCGTCGCCGCCAGCGCGCTGCTGGCGATGGTGGAGCCGCTCTCCTCCGCCCGCCACGTGATCTTCCATTCGCATGACGGCTACACCACCAATGTGCGGCTGGACCAGTTCGACCAGCCCGACGCCTTGCTGGTGCATCAATGGGACGGCAAACCGATCGACCGCCGCCATGGCGGGCCGGTGCGGGTGCTGATCCCGCGGCTCTATCTGTGGAAATCCGCCAAATGGATCCGCCGCATCGAACTCTCGGACCGCGACAAGCCCGGTTTCTGGGAGGTTCGCGGCTACCACAACAACGCCGATCCCTGGCAGGAGGAGCGGTATGGCTGATGCCATGCGGCGAGCCGGGCAGGTTGTGAGTTTGCCCGCTTAGCCCAGGCCCGCTTAGCCCAGGCCCGCTTAGCCCAGGCCCGCTTAGCCCAGGCTGGCGAGGCGCTGCCGCAGGTCGAGCATCACCGCCTCGAACATCTCGGGGGTCAGCCGGCCGGTGTTCGTGTTGTAGCGCGACACATGGTACGAGTTGGCCAGGATCAGCCCGTCCGGCAGCTCGTGCAGCGCGCCGTGGCGGAAGCGGATGCGCGAGGGCGGGATGCCGCAGGCCTTCAGCACCGCCGCATGCGCCAGCACCCCCAGCGCCAGCACGGCGCGCAGATTGGCCAGCCCTTGCAACTCGCCGATCAGGAAGCGGTTGCAGTTGCTCACCTCTCGCGGTTCCGGCAGGTTGGCCGGCGGCACGCAGCGCACCGCGTTGGTGATGCGGGTGTCGTGCAGGGTCAGGCCGTCATCCGGCTCGGCCAGATACGTGCCCTCCGCCATGCCGAAGCGCAGCAGCGTCTGGTAGAGCAGCATCCCGGCATGGTCGCCGGTGAACGGCCGCCCGGTGCGGTTGGCCCCCTTCACCCCCGGCGCCATCCCCACCACCAGCAGCCGCGCGTCGGCCGGCCCGAAGCTGGGGACGGGGGCGTTGAACCAGGCCGGGTTCGCCGCCTGGTTCTGGGTGCGATAGGCCACCAGGCGCGGGCACAGGGCGCAGTCATGCGCCGGCGCCGCGATCGTGGCCGCCTCGGGGGTGGCCGCCTCGGGAGCGAGGAGGGTGGGGGAAGGGCTCATCATGGCCGACAACCTGCGGGGAACCGGTGCAGATTTCCTTAAGCCTGGTCGTTCGGCTCGGCATAGGGCTCGGCCGGCGTCTGGCGCACCGGCGGGCGGGCGGGGCGCGGCTCCATCTGCCGGCGGGTGAATTCGGGGGCGATATCGGCCAGTTCCAGGAACTGGTCGGCCTGGCGGCGCAACTCGTCGGCCACCATCGGCGGCGAGGTGCGGATGGACGACACCACCGAGACCCGCACGCCGCGCCGCTGCACCGCCTCCACCAGCCGGCGGAAATCCGAGTCGCCGCTGAACAGCACCGCGTGGTCGATCTTGTCGGCCAGTTCCAGCATGTCGATCGCCAGCTCGATATCCATGTTGCCCTTGACCCGCCGGCGGCCGGTGGCGTCGGTGAACTCCTTCGCCGGCTTGGTCACCAGGGTGTAGCCGTTATAGGCCAGCCAGTCCGTCAGCGGCTTCAGCGGCGAGTATTCCTCGGTCTCCAACACGGCAGAGTAGTAATATGCCCGGATGACATGTGCCTTTTTGCGGAAGAAATCCAGCAGGTTACGATAATCGACGTCGAATCCGAGATTTCGCGACGCGGAATAAAGATTTGCACCGTCAATGAAGAGCGCGACCCGCTCGTTGGGAAGAAAATGCATTGCAGGAACCTTTCCGGGCTGTGATGGGCAGGCGCTTCGGGTAAACACTCGCCCCCGAATGCGTCGGTTTCGTGAGATTCGTGACTTGCTGCCGAAACGCCCGGCAGTCAAGCGGATGTCACTTTTGCGACATGAAATACTTCGTAGCATGGCGCCCTCCGTCAAGGTCCGGCGCCGATGGGAGTGCCATGACCGCGATCCTGATCGCCCTGGGGGCCAACCTGTCCGGTCCGCAGGGCCAGCCGCCGCTGGCCACCTGCCGCGCCGCCGTGGAGGCGCTGCGTGGGCTGCCCGGGCTGAGGCTGCAGGCGGTGTCGGGCTGGTACGAATCGGCGCCGATGCCGCCCTCCGGCCAGCCGCCCTATATCAATGGCGTGGTGCGGCTGGAGGGGGCGGCCGACCCCGCCGCCCTGCTGGCCCGGCTGCACGCCATCGAGGCGGCCGGCGGGCGCCGCCGCGGGGCCGCCAACGCGGCGCGCACGCTGGACCTGGACATCATCGCCATTGGTGGCATGGTGCGTGCCGCGCCCGACCCGGTGCTGCCGCACCCGCGCGCGCATGAGCGGGCCTTCGTGCTGGCGCCGCTCGCCGAGGTGGCGCCCGGCTGGGTGCATCCGGTGCTCGGCCGGCCGGTGGAGGCGCTGCTGGCGGCCCTGCCGCCCCAGGGCCTGCGGCGGCTGTAGCGGCACAATGCGCGCCCGGCCTTGCGCCGGCCGGCGCTTGCGCCTACATAACCCGTTCACCCGATCCTTGCGAACCGGAGGTTGAGCGCATGGCGCGCGTCACCGTTGAAGATTGCGTCGAAAAGATCCCGAACCGCTTCGAGCTGGTTCTGCTGGCGGCCCAGCGCGCCCGCAACCTCAGCCGCGGGGAGGAGCTGACCGTCGACCGCGACGACGACAAGAACCCGGTCGTGGCCCTGCGCGAGATCGCCGAGGAAACCATCCCGCTGGAGCGGCTGGAGCAGGACTTGATCAAGTCCCTGTCCCGCGCCCCCGAGCCGGAGCCGGCCGACGAGGAGGTCCTCGACCTCATCCCGACCGACCAGAACATCTTCGGCCTGCAGGACGTCGCCGCCGAGGAGGAGTCGATGGCCCTGCCGGTCGAGAACGAGGACATCGCGCCCGACGACCTGGAAGCCGCCATCGAGGCGGAGCTGGGCGGGCGCCGGCGCTGAACCACGTGGCCCGCACGGATCGCATCGCTGATCCGCGCATTCGGGGCTAAGGCCCCGTGGCCGGCCTGTTGTGACTAGCGGCGTTCCCGCGCCCCGCAAGGCGGCGGCGCCGCGCCTGCCGGACGGGCGCGCCGCCTCCGCCGCGGGGGTGGCGCCTCCGCCGCCGGCCCCGCCGCCCGGCGTCCAGCCGCTGCTGGACATGGTGCGCGCCTACGACCCCGATGCCGACACCGCCATGATCGCCGATGCCTTCGTGCTGGCCGCCCAGGCCCACGAGGGCCAGCAGCGCGACAACGGCGACCCCTACATCACCCATCCGCTGGCCGTCGCCGAGATCCTGGCCGGCTACCGGCTGGATGCCGGCTCGATCGCCACCGCCCTGCTGCACGACGTGATCGAGGATACCGGGGTCACCCGCGAGCAGCTTGCCCGCCGCTTCGGCGCCGACGTGGCCGCCCTGGTGGACGGCGTCACCAAACTGACCCGGCTGGAACTGCAATCGGACCGCAACAAGCAGGCCGAGAACTTCCGCAAGCTGGTGCTGGCGCTGTCCAAGGACATCCGCGTCCTGCTGGTCAAGCTGGCCGACCGGCTGCACAACATGCGCACGCTGCATTACGTGGAGAAGCCGGAGCGGCGGCTGCGCATCGCCCGCGAGACCATGGACATCTACGCGCCCCTGGCCGAGCGCATCGGCATGGACGCGGTGAAGACCGAGCTGCAAACCCTGGCCTTCGCGCAGATCGAGCCGGACGCCTTCGCCACCATCCAGGCCCGCCTCAACTACCTGCGCGGCCAGGGGGCGGACATCATCGAGGAGGTGCGCGCCGAGCTGGCCCATGTCTGCACCGAGCATGGCGTGGAGGCGGTGGAGGTGACCGGGCGGGAGAAATCGCCCTACTCCATCTGGGAGAAGATGCAGCACCGCAATGTGCAGTTCGAGCAGCTCTCCGACATCATGGCCTTCCGCATCGTCGTCCCCACCCGAGAGGCGTGCTATGCGGCGCTGGGCGCGGTGCACGCCGCCTATCCGGTGATCGCCGGGCGCTTCAAGGACTACATCTCCACCCCCAAGGCCAACGGCTACCAGAGCCTGCACACCGGGGTCACGCTGCGCGAGCCGCGCAACCAGAAGATCGAGGTGCAGATCCGCACCCCGGAGATGCACGCCGTCGCCGAGAACGGCGTGGCCGCCCATTGGCTGTACAAGCAGCACGATGCCGCCGCGGCGCAGGGCTATCGCTGGGTGCAGGATCTGCTGGAGATCCTGGAGAACTCCACGCCGGACGAGTTCCTGGAGAACACCAAGCTCGCGCTCTACCAGGATCAGGTGTTCTGCTTCACGCCGAAGGGCCAGCTCATCCAGCTCCCGCGCGGCGCCACCCCGGTCGATTTCGCCTATGCCGTGCACAGCCAGGTCGGCGACACCACCGTCGGCGCCAAGGTGAACGGCCGCCTGGTGCCGCTGCGCCACGAACTGCAGAACGGCGACCAGGTGGAGATCATGACGGCGCGCGGCAATACGCCGAGCCCGCAATGGGAACGCTTCGTCGTCACCGGCAAGGCGCGCGCGCGCATCCGCCGCTTCGTGCAGCAGCAGCAGCGCCAGCATTACCGCGACGCCGGCCGCGCGGCCCTGGCCAAGGCGTTCCGCGCCGAGGGGCTGGACGGCTCGGAGAAAGTGCTGGACGCCGCGCTGAAGCCGCTGAAACAGGCGAGCCTGGACGATCTCTACGTGGCGGTCGGCAATGGCAATATCGGCGCGCGGGACGTGGTGACGGCGGTCTACCCCGAATTGCGGCCGATTCCGCGCGCGCTGCCGATGCTGCCCGGCCGCGCGCCCAGCCGCCCGGCCGGCGGCAGCGCCTTCGGCATGCCGATCAGCGGCCTGGTGCCCGGCATGGCTATCCATTACGCCGGCTGCTGCCACCCGCTGCCGGGCGACAAGATCACCGGCATCGTCGCCACCGGCAAGGGCGTGACCATCCACACCAAGGACTGCGCCACGCTGGAAAGCTTCGCCGCCACCCCGGAACGCTTCATCGACGTGGACTGGGAGCCGTCCGCCTTCGACGCGCCGAAAGGCCGGGGCGAGGGCCATACCGGCCGGGTCAGCATCACCGTGGACCACGACCCGGCGGCGATGGCCAGCGTCGCCAACGCCATCTCCAAGCAGGGCGGCGACGTGGTGAACCTGCGCATCGTCAACCGCCAGAGCGATTTCTGCGAGATGCTGGTGGATGTGGAGGTGCGCGACCTGCGCCAGCTCGTCAACGTCATCGCCAGCCTGCGCGCCGCCCGCTTCGTGCACCAGGTGGAGCGGGCGCGCGGGTGAGGCGGCGGTGATCCTCGGCCTGGGCAGCGACATCTGCGACATCCGCCGGGTGGAACGCACGCTGGAGCGGTTCGGCGCCCGCTTCATCGAGCGCGTGTTCACCGAGACCGAGCAGCGCAAGGCCGAGCGCCGCAACGGCCGCAACCGCGCCGGCACCTACGCCAAGCGCTTCGCCGCCAAGGAGGCCTGCGCCAAGGCGCTCGGCACCGGCTTCAACCGCGGCGTGTTCATGTCCGACCTCGGCGTGGTCAACCTGCCGGGCGGCCAGCCCACGCTGCGCCTCACCGGCGGCGCGGCGTTGCGGCTGGCGCAGCTCATGCCGCCGGGGATGCGGGCGCGGATCGACCTCAGCATGACCGACGAATATCCGTATGCGTATGCGCAGGTGATCATCTCGGCCGTGCCGGAGCAGGCGGAATGACCGCCGCCACCACCGGCGATTGCTTGACATGAGTGGGGGCGGTGGGCTTCATCCCGGCCTACCTCCGATCGGAGCCGGTATTATCATGGCGCACCCCCTGCATGGCTAAGCGGTCCTCCTCGTCCGGCCTCGTCGAGAACATCAAGACCATCTTCTATGCCGGGCTGATCGCCGTCGGTATCAGAACGGTGGCCTTCGAACCGTTCAACATCCCCTCCGGCTCGATGATCCCCACATTGCTGGTGGGCGATTACCTGTTCGTGTCGAAATACAGCTACGGCTATTCGCGCTTCTCGCTGCCGCTCTCGCCGCCGCTGTTCACCGGCCGGATCTTCGGCAGCCTGCCGGCGCGCGGCGATGTCGCCGTGTTCAAGCTGCCGCGCGACAACTCCACCGACTACATCAAGCGTATCGTCGGCCTGCCCGGCGACCGCATCCAGATGAAGGGCGGGCAGCTCTACATCAACGGCAAGGAAGTCCCCCGCCGCGCCGCCGGCGAATACACCGCCGAGGGCGACGGCCCGGCCATGCGCCTCAAGCGCTACATCGAGTCGCTGCCCGGCACGCCGGACCACCCCGCCGGCAAGCAGCATTTCATCCTTAAGGCCGACGACAACCAGCCGCTGGACAACACCCAGGAATATAAAATCCCGGACGGCTACGTGTTCGCCATGGGCGACAACCGCGACAACAGCCTGGACAGCCGGGTGCTGAACGCGGTCGGCTTCATCCCGCTGGAGAATCTGGTCGGCCGCGCCGAATTCATCTTCTTCTCGGTCAACGCCACCGCGCCGTGGTGGGAGGTCTGGGAATGGCCGTTCGAAATCCGCTGGGGCCGGCTGTTCTCGGGGATCAACTGATCGCCCCCCAGCTTGCCACGCAGCCCGCCACGCAACCAGGCAGCGCGGTCGCTGCGCGCCCGCCATTCGCCGCCGCCGAGGCGCTGCTGGGCCACGGCTTCGCCCGGCCCGAATTGCTGCGCGAGGCGCTGACCCACCGCTCGGCGGCGCATGCCCAAGGCGGCTTCAAGGGGAAGGGCGCCAAGACCGGCGCCTCCAACGAAAGGCTGGAATTCGTCGGCGACCGCGTGCTCGGCCTGCTGATGGCCGAATGGCTGGCCGAACGCTTCCCGCGCGAGCAGGAGGGCGAGCTGGGCCGCCGGCTGGCGCTGCTGGTCTCCCAGCCGGTGCTGGCCGAGATCGCCGAGGCGGCGGGCCTGCCGGCGGTGCTTTCGGTCGCGCCCGGCGAGTCGCGCGCGGGCGTGCGCCGGCGCGCCACCGTGCTGTCGGACGCGATGGAGGCGGCGATCGGCGCGCTCTACCTCGATGGCGGCCTCGATCCGGCCCGCCGCTTCGTCCGCCGCGCCTGGGCGCCGGCGATGGAAGGGCAGGCCGAGCCGCCGAAGGACGCCAAGACCGCGTTGCAGGAATGGGCGCAGGGCAGGGGGCACGACCTGCCGGAATACCGCGTGGTCTCCCGCGACGGCCCGCCGCATGCCCCGGTGTTCACCATCGCCGTCACCATCGCCGGCATCACCGGAACCGGCACAGCCGGCAACAAGCGCGCGGCCGAACAGGACGCCGCACAGGATCTGCTGGGAAAGCTCAAACCATGACCCGCTGCGGCTTCGTCGCCATCGTCGGCGCCCCCAACGCAGGAAAATCCACCCTGCTGAACCGCCTCACCGGCGCCAAGCTGTCGATCGTCTCGCCCAAGGCGCAAACCACCCGCTTCCGCGTGCTCGGCATCCTGATGCGCGGCGAGAGCCAGATCCTGCTGGTCGATACCCCCGGCATCTTCAAGCCGAAGCGCCGGCTGGACCGCGCCATGGTCCGCGCCGCCTGGATCGGCGCCGAGGACGCCGACCTGGTGCTGCTGCTGGTCGATGCCAAGACCGGCGCCACCGAGCCGGTGCGCGAGATCGCCGCCAGCCTGGGCGCGCGCGGCGGCAAGGCGTGGTTGATCCTGAACAAGACCGACCTGGTGCCGCCCGCCCGCCTGCTGCCGCTCACCGCCGAGCTCAACGCGCTGGCGACGTTCGAGCACACCTACATGGTCAGCGCCGCCCACGGCGACGGCCTGGACGAACTGCTGGACGCGCTGGCCGCCGCCGTGCGCGAGGGCCCGCACCTCTACCCTGAGGACGACCTCACCGACCTGCCGGACCGCCTGTTGGCCGCCGAGATCGTGCGCGAGCAGATCTTCATGCAAACCCATGAGGAGGTGCCCTACGCCGCCACCGTTGAGACCGAGAGCTTCCAGGAGCGCAAGGACGGCTCGGTGCGCATCGAGGTGACCATCTACGTCTCCCGCGCCAGCCACAAGGCGATCCTGATCGGCGCCGGCGGCGCCCGCATCAAGGAGATTGGCGCCCGTGCCCGCGCCCAGCTCGGCGACCTGCTGGAACGCCGGGTGCACCTGTTCCTCAATGTGAAGGAGCGGGCAGGGTGGGATGAGGAAGGCGCCAGGCTGCGCGCGATCGGGCTGGACACCTCCGAGGAATAGGGAAGAAGCGGTTCTTTTTGAAAAAAAGAACCAAAAAGCGTTCGTTCGCCCAGGAATCCCACCGGCAGGACTCCAGCGGATAAGGTTTTTTTGCTTCTTTTTGTTCACAAAAAGAAGGTCTTCCCTTCCTTCGTGAGCACCCCCATGCAAGACCCCGACTGGCTCATCTGGGCCCGCGAGATCCAGGCGATCGCCCAGACCGGCCTCGCCTTCGAGCCGCACCACTACGACCGCGAGCGCTACGAGGCGCTGCGCAGCCTGGCCGCCCGCATGATCGCCGCCGGCGGCTCGGCCGAGGCCGCCACGCTGGAGCGCCTGTTCGCCGCCGAATCCGGCTACGCCACCCCCAAGGTCGATGTCCGCGGCGCCGCCTTCCGCGACGGCCGCATCCTGCTGGTGCGCGAGGTAGCCGACCACCACCGCTGGACCCTGCCCGGCGGCTGGGCGGACGTGAACCTCACCCCCGCCGAGAACGTCGCCAAGGAGATGCGCGAGGAGACCGGCTTCCTGGTCCGCCCCACCAGGCTGGTCGCCGTGCTGGACCGCACCCGCCAGGGCCACACCCCGGCGCCGTTTCACGCCTACAAGCTGTTATTCCTCTGCGAGATCACCGGCGGCGCCGCCGCCCCCTCGGCCGAGACCAGCGAGGTCGCCTTCTTCGCCGAGAGCGAATTGCCGGACGACATCTCGTACGACCGCGTCACCCACGCGCAACTGCACCGCATGTTCGCCCACGCCGCCGACCCGTCGCTGCCAACCATATTCGACTGAGACGAACCCGCACCCACCGGACAAGGCTTCCTTGCTGCTTTCCTTCCGAAGCAGGAAGGCCCGTCCCTACCTCCCGCCGATCTCCCGCAGATCAAACGGCGTTGTTTGATAAATCTGGTTGATCCAGTTCCCGAACAGCAGGTGCGCATGGCTGCGCCAGCGATTCTCCGGCGGCCGGCTCGGGTCGTCATGCGGGAAGTAGTTGCGCGGCAGCGCGATCGGCGTCCCCGCCGTCCGGTCGCGGAAATACTCCTCCGCCAGCGAGTTCGAGTCGTATTCCACATGGTTGAACATATGCAGCGCCCGGTGCGCCGGGTCGTCCAGCAGGCATAGCCCGGTCTCGTCGGACTCCATCAGCACGCTCATCCCGCTCGCCGCCGGGATATCCGCCCGCCGCATTTCCGTCCAGCGCGACACCGGGATCGAGAAATCGTCCGAGAACCCGCGCAGATACGGCGAGGCCGGCGCCAGGTTGCGGTGTCGGAACACCCCGAACGCCTTGTGCTCCAACAGGTATTTCGGCATCCCGTGAAAATGGTGCACCGCCGCCTGCGCCCCCCAGCACACCGTCAGCGTCAGATGCACATGCGTCTGCGTCCAGTCGAAGATCCGGCGCAGCTCGTCCCAGTAGGTCACCTGCTCGAACGCCATCGTCTCCACCGGCGCTCCGGTCACGATGAACCCGTCGAAGCGTTCCTGCCTGATGTCCTCCCAGTCGCGGTAGAACGAGATCATGTGCTCGCTCGGCGTGTTGCGCGCCACGTGATTGGTCATCTTCACCAGCGTCAGTTCCACCTGCAGCGGCGTCGCGCCCAGCAGGCGCGCCATCTGCGTCTCGGTGCCCATCTTGTTCGGCATCAGGTTCAGCAGCCCGATCCGCAGCGGCCTGATGTCCTGGCGCACCGCGTCGGCCTCGCGCATCACCATCACGCCTTCGTTTGCCAGCGTGGCGCGGGCCGGCAGGTCGTCGGGGATCTTGATCGGCATGGCCAGTCTCCGGATCGTCATATGCGAGGAGGGGGGCGAGGAGCGGGGGCGAGGAGGGGGGCGCAAGACAAACGGAACCGCGCCCGCCGCACAACCCCGCTTTCCACCATCCTGGCGCGCGCCTAGAACCCATCCATGGAGTGGGAAGCCCCCGGCATCGTGCTCAGCGTCCGCCCCTACGGCGAGGCCGACGCCATCGCCGCGGTCATGACCGAGGCGCACGGCGCCCATCGCGGCCTGGCGCGCGGCGCCCAGTCGCGCGGCCGCGCCGCCCTCTGGCAGCCCGGCAACCTGGTCCAGGCCCGCTGGGTCGGCCGCCTGTCCGAGCAGCTCGGCGCCTTCTCCGCCGAGCTCATCCACCCCGCCGCCGCCCTGGTGCTGGACGACGCCCTGGCGCTCGCCATGCTCACCGCCGTCTGCGCCACCGCCGAGTCCGCCCTGCCCGAGCGCGAGCCGCACCCGCGCGTGTTCGACGGCCTGCTGCACCTGCTCGCCCGCCTGCCGCAGGGCGCCGCCCAGCTCTCCGCCCTGATCCGCTGGGAGGCCGACCTGCTGTCCGACCTTGGCTACGGCCTCGACCTCGCCAGTTGCGCCGCCACCGGCGCCACCACGGGCCTCGCCTATGTCTCGCCCAAATCCGGCCGCGCCGTCAGCGCCGAGGGCGCCGGCACCTGGGCCGACCGCCTGCTGCCGCTCCCCGCCCTGCTGCTGCCCCCCACACCGCTGCGAAACGCCCCCGACACCCCCGCCGACTGGCACGCCGGCCTGCGCCTCACCGGCCACTTCCTCGCCCGCGACGTGTTCGGCCTGCAACACAAGCCGTTGCCAGCCGCCCGCATCGCGCTGTACGACCGCGTCGCCGACATGATGGAGACCGCCCCGGATGCCTGACGACCTGCCCGGACGAATTGAGGACACCAGGCTGGTGGACGCGCTCAGCGAGCGCTACCTCGCGTACGCCCTCTCCACCATCATGTCCCGCTCCCTGCCGGACGTGCGCGACGGCCTCAAGCCGGTGCATCGCCGCCTCATCTACGCCATGCACCAGCTCAGGCTGGACCCCACCGCCGGCTTCAAGAAATGCGCCCGCATCGTCGGCGACGTGATGGGCAAATACCACCCGCACGGCGACGCCTCGATCTACGACGCCATGGTGCGCCTCGCCCAGGACTTCGCCGCCCGCTACCCGCTGGTCGAGGGCCAGGGCAATTTCGGCAACATCGACGGCGATAACGCCGCCGCCATGCGCTACACCGAGGCCCGCCTCACCGAGGTGGCCAAAGCCCTGCTCGCCGGCATCGACGAGGACGCGGTCGATTTCCGCCCCACCTATGACGGCGAGGAATCCGAGCCCCTCGTGCTCCCCGGCGCCTTCCCCAACCTGCTCGCCAACGGCGCCGCCGGCATCGCGGTGGGCATGGCCACCTCCATCCCGCCGCACAACGCCGGCGAGGTCTGCGCCGCCGCCCTGCACCTGATCGCCCACCCCGACGCCACCACCGCCGACCTGCTGGCCCACATGCCCGGCCCCGACTTCCCCACCGGCGGCCTGCTGATCGAGGAGCCGGCCTCCCTGCTCGCCGCCTACGAAACCGGCCGCGGCGGCTTCCGCCTGCGCGCCAAATGGGCGGTCGAGAAGGGCCGCCTCGGCACCTGGTCCATCGTGGTCAGCGAAATCCCCTACCAGGTGCAGAAATCCCGCCTCATCGAGCAGATCGCCCAGCTCATGGAGGACAAGAAGCTCCCCTTGCTCGGCGACGTGCGTGACGAAAGCACCGAGACCGTCCGCCTGGTGCTGGAGCCGAAAACCCGCGGCGTCGAGCCGGACGTGCTGATGGCCACGCTGTTCCGCGCCACCGCGCTGGAAACCCGCTTCCCGCTCAACCTGAACGTGCTCACCGCCGACCGCACCCCGCGCGTGCTGCCGCTGCGCGCCGTGCTGCGCCAGTGGCTGGACCACCGGCACGAGGTGCTGGGCCGCCGCTCCCGCCACCGCCTCGCCGCCATCGAGCGCCGGCTGGAAATCCTCGACGGCTTCCTCGCCGTCTACCTCAACCTCGACGAGGTGATCCGCATCATCCGCTACGAGGACGAGCCGAAGCCCGCGCTGATGTCCGCCTTCTCGCTCTCCGAGGTGCAGGCCGAGGCCATCCTCAACATGCGCCTGCGCTCCCTGCGCAAGCTGGAGGAGCTTGAGATCCGCAAGGAGCACAAGACCCTCACCCGCGAGAAGCGCGACCTCACCGCCCTGCTCGGCAGCGAGGCCCTGCGCTGGGCGCGCATCACCGCCGAAATCGCCGAGACCCGCGAGAAATTCGGCGCCAATGCGCAAGGCGGGGCCGCGCTCGGCGCCCGCCGGACGGAGATCGGCGCACCCCCCGCCGAGATCGCCGTCGCCACCGACGCCTTCGTGGAGCGCGAGCCGATCAGCGTCATCCTCTCGGAGAAAGGCTGGGTCCGCGCCCTGCGCGGCCACCTGGCCGACGCCACCGACCAGAAGTTCAAGGAAGGCGACCGCCTGCGCCAGCTGGTCACCTGCCAGACCACCGACCGCCTGGTGCTGTTCGCCACCAACGGCCGCGCCTACACGCTCAAGGCCGGCGACCTGCCGCGCGGCCGCGGCGACGGCCAGCCGGTCCGCCTGCTCGCCGACCTCACCAACGAGGACGACATCGCCGCCCTGTTCGTCTGGCGCGAGGGCGTGCGCCACCTCGTCGCCTCCACCGCCGGCCGCGGCTTCCTGGTCAAATCCGACGACCTGCTGGCCGAAAAGCGCACCGGCAAGCAGGTGCTCAACGTCAAGCCCGGCGAGGAGGCGGCTTTCTGCATCCCCGCCGAGGGCGACCACGTCGCCGCCGTCGGCAGCAACCGCAAGCTGCTGGTCTTCCCGCTGGACCAGGTGCCGGACATGGCGCGCGGCGGCGGCGTCATCCTGCAGAAGTACAAGGATGGCGCGCTGGGCGACATCAAGGTGTTCACCGCCGCCGAGGGCCTCACCTGGAAGCTCGGCGAAAAAACCCGAACCGAAACCGACCTGCGCCCCTGGCTCGGCGAACGCGCCCAGGCCGGCCGCGCCATCCCCAACGGCTTCCCCAAATCCGGCCGCTTCGCCTGAGGTGCCGCGGGGAAGGGATTCTTCGCAACGAGATGGTGAGGCGAAGCGAAGAAGGCGGATAATCCTGAACCCTCCTTCTCATTGCCCCACCGCCTCGATGTGAATCCTCGTCCTCCGCCAAAGCCACATGCCATCGTACCGCGATTGACTCCGTCACCCCGACAGACGAATTTCGCCGCCTCTTGATTGCATCTATGGAACCTTCCCGATGGCGGCTCATACGGTCATAGACTTCGTCGCCGGCGGCAACAGCGGCGACGTCGTCGAGAATGGCTGGGGCAATGTCGAGCCGCATGGCCGCTGGACCACGGGCCACGACGCCACGCTGCTGCTGCCAGGTCTGGCCAGCCCGGACGGCAGCATCGTCGAGCTGGATGTCTGGCCCTACGTCGTGCCCGACAAGCTGCCCTCGCAGGACCTGATCGTCTATGTGGACGAGGTGCGCGCCCTGTCGGTGCGCCTCACCGTGGCCACGCGGCTGCGCTTCGCCCTGCCGGCCGGCGCCGCGCGGCCGGGCGCGCCGTTCCGCCTGCGCCTGCGCTGCCCGCAGGCCACCCGGCCGCGCAGCATCGTGCAGTCCAACGACAACCGCGCGCTGGGCGTCTCGGTCAAGCGCGTCGCGGTGCTGCCGGCGGGGGAGGCCGCGTCCGGCCCGCTCACCCCCTCCGCCGACCTGCCCACCGCCATCGCGTCGGAGGCCGGCGCCCCCGCGCGCCTGCCGCGCGTCGCCGCCGTCACCATGGTCTACAACGAGAGCGTGTTCCTGCCGATCTGGCTGCGCCACTACGCCCGCCAGGTCGGCATCGAGAACTGCTACGTGGTCGATCACGGTTCGGACGACGGCAGCACCGACAGGCTCGGTGGCGCCAGCCGGGTGCGCATCCCGCGCTCGCCCTACGACCCGCATCTGCAAAGCCGCTTCAACTCGGAATTCTGCTCCAGCCTGCTGCACTGGTACGACTGGGTGATCTATTCGGACGTCGATGAGATCGTCGTCGCCGACCCCAAGATCGCCGCCAGCCTGACGGAATACTGCGCCCGCGACCTGCCGGAGGTGGTCACCGCCATCGGCCTGAACACCATCCACTGCCCCGCCACCGAGCCGCCGCTGGACCTTGCCCGCCCGATCACCGAACAGCGGCCCTACGTGTTCACCGCCTCCTCGATGTGCAAGCCGCTGCTGATCCGCCGCCCGGTGGTCTGGGCGCCCGGCTCGCACGCCGCCAACGCGGCCACCGTGTTCGACCACCTGTACATGTTCCACCTGCGCTGGTTCGACCTGCCGCAGGGCCTGGCCCGGCTGCAGAAAACCCGCACCATGCCCTGGGCGCGCACCGATGTCGGCAGCTACCAGCGCGTCGAGGACGACAAGCTGGTCGCCCAGTATTCCGGCCGCGCCGGCATGCCGGCGATCGACCGGATGGACCTGGACCCGTCGCTCGACCCGCTGCGCGGCTTCCTCAAACAGGTGATGGCCACCCGCAACGAGGACCCGCGCACCCCGTTCCGCATCTCGCTGGACATCTGGGGCAAGGAACGCTGGCGCATCCCGCCGCGCTTCGTCGGCCTGTTCTGACCGCCACCCCGCCGCGTCACGCACGGCTTGAGGCGGCCCGACACGCTTGCTATTGCCTGCACGACCATGGTTCCACATCGCGGAGACTGAAATGTACGTTGTCGTCGACAAGTCGCGTGAGGATCTCGGCGGCAATATCCGCCACGGCGACGCCAACACCTTCGCCCCCCGGCTGTGGCGCTACCTGATCGAGCGTTTCGCCGTCCGCTCCATGCTCGATGTCGGCTGCGGCGAGGGCCATGCGGTGCATTTCTTCGCCCGCCAGGGCGTGCTGGCGCACGGCATCGACGGCCTGAAATCCAACATCGACCGCGCCGTGGCGCCGATCGCCCTGCACGACATCCTGCAGGGGCCGTACTACATGCCGGTCGATCTGGTCTGGAGCTGCGAGGTCGCCGAGCATATCGACCCCGACAAGGTGGACCATTTCGTCGACACCCTGGCCAACGGCAAGGTGGTGGCGATGACCCACGCGGTGCCCGGGCAGGGGGGCCACCACCACGTCAACTGCCAGCCCAGCGAATACTGGGTGGACCTGATGCAGAAGCGCGGCTTCGAACTCGCCCGCTCGCAGCAATTCTACCGCGAGATCGCCAGGCGCGACGAAGTCCCCAACTACTTCGCCACCACCGGCCTGGTCTTCACCCGCGCCTGACCGGCGGGCGGCGGCGCGC
>MKWE01000007.1:121237-146475 GCA_001899585.1 Rhodospirillales bacterium 70-18 | reverse complement strand
CCTCAAAACCGAGCCGAAGCCGTCAACGACCCGAAATTGAACAACCCGGCCTTCTGCCCGTTGAACTGCTCGGTCTGCCAGGTCTGGGTGTAGCTCAGCCGCACCCCGTGCCAGATGATCGCAGCCCCGGCCAGCAGTTCCGCCACCGCCCGCTTGTGGCCGACATGGGCGGAGTGGCTGAAGATGTCGCCGTCCAGCAGCGCGTCGCGCGCCACCGCCTGCCCGTCGGCGGCGAGGAACACGTACCAGGCCAACTTGGCGTCGGCGTTGTAGGCATTGCCGCCGCTCAGCCCCGGCCGGATGCGCGCCGGCCCGAAATCGGCGTCCAGCCCCTGGCCCAGCCGGAACGCGAGCCCCGTCTGCACATAGTCGCGCAGCGTGCCCACGCCGGCGGTCAGCGACGGTAGGGCATCGGTCTCCAGCCCGCCCAGCCTGGCCATCGGCAGCCGCCAGGTGCGGCCGACCACCAGTTGCAGCACCGGCTCATCGGGCATCTGCTTGTCCCAGCCGCGGTTCGGCGCGACATGGATGAAGGAATGCCAGCCATTCTGCACCTGCCGCCCGAACGCCGAGGGCCCGATCACCCCCACGCTCAACGCCATCTGGTCGCGGTGGTTCCCGCTGTCCTGGCTCAACGAGATGGTGCCCGCCAGGTAGCCGGCCAGTGGCCGGTCATGCGGGTTGGGGGTGGCGGTGCCGGTGTTGGTGGGGGTGTAGATCTGCTGGCTGATGCCCAGCCCCCAGCGCCGCTGCCCGTCGCCCCACAGCAGGCCGGCCAGCCGGTCCAGCACTTCTGGCACGCGGCCGGGGTCGGAGGTCCAGGCCGCCTCAAGCCCGTTGGTGTAGTATTTGTCCGACCCCAGCGGCAGCGTGGTGAACTTGTCGTTCTCCACCCGCGCACTCCAGATGCCGCCCGAGAACGGCCGCACCGTGGTGGCCGCGTCCTGCGCCCGGGCCGGCCCCGCCGGAACCAGCCAGATGCCCACGCCCAAGGCCAGGGTCAGGCCGCGCCATGTGCTCATTGCTTCTTCCATCCGTTGCGGGGTCTGCTGCCGCACGTCCTACCACGCCCGGCCGGTGTGGCCCCAGTGTGGTCCGGCCATGTCCTTTCCGCGGCTTTACAACCGCGCCACGCCGCACTGTGCTGCGCCGGTGCACCCTGTTCGCCGCCAACTCGTCGTCATCGCCATGTGCCTGCGGACCCTCGTCCGCTCCGGGCCGTGGCGCCGCGTCTGCTGACCGCGCAGACAGTTGCCCACAGGCCCCGCCGCCGGCGGACGGGGCACCCCGACGTCGCGGCCCAGCAAAGGACCCCCGCGATGGACACGCCCAGCCCACCCGCACCGCCGATCCCCGATCTCCTGATCCGGGCCGCCGCCCCCGAGGACGCCGCCGCGATCGCCGCCATGCAGGCGCTGCCCGGCTTTCGCTTCGGCACCCTGCGCCTGCCCTACCCGCGCATCGAGGATGTCCGCCGCCGGCTGGCCGGCCTCGGCGAGGCCGAGCACATGCTGCTGGCGGTCGCCGAGGGCGCCGTGGTCGGCGCCCTCGGCCTGCGCCGGCGGGGCGGCCGGCAGGCCCATGCCGGCGAGATCGGCATGGGTATACACGACGCCTGGACCGGCCGGCGCGTCGGCACCAGGCTGCTGGCCGCGGCGATCGAACTGGCCGATGACTGGCTGGGCCTGCGCCGGCTGGAACTGGCCGTCTATACCGACAACGCCCCGGCGCTCGCGCTGTACCGCCGCGCCGGCTTCGTGCACGAGGGCACCCACCGCGCCTACGCGCTGCGCGCCGGCCGGCTGGTCGACGCGCATTTCCTGGCTAGACTGGTGGGCGACCCATACGGGACCGAATGATAATGTCGCATAACCTTCTTCCGCTCGACCCCGGCGCCAAGCGGGCGATCCTGGACGCCTGCACCGCGCTCAGGGCCGAAAACATCGCCCTGCTGGAGCGCCTGGTGCGCCATCGCAGTGTGCTGGGGCATGAGCAATCGTGCCTTTCGGAGATGGAATCGGCCTATTCCGACCTCGGTTTGACGCCTTTTCGGGTCGAAATCGACCCCTCAAAGCTCGCGAATCACCCCGGATTCTCGCCCCCGCTGATCGGCTACGCCGGCCGCGACCCGGTGGTGGCCATTCACCGTCCGCGCGCCGCCACCGGCCGCAGCCTGCTGCTGCAAGGCCATGTGGACGTGGTGCCGGAAGGGGCGGAAGACCTCTGGGCCACGCCGCCCTACCAGCCCAGCATCCGCGACGGCCGGATGTACGGCCGCGGCGCCGCCGACATGAAGGCCGGCATCGCCGCCTATATGACGGCCTTCAAGGCATTGAAACTGGCTGGTTTGCAGCCCGCCGCCGAGGTCCAGATGGCGGCCGTGGTGGAGGAGGAATGCACCGGCAACGGCGCGCTGGCGGTGATGCAGGCGCTCGGCAAGCCCGACGCCTGCCTGATCCCCGAACCCGGCCCCGGCTACCCGGCGCTGTATACCGCCGAGGTCGGCGTGGTCTGGGCCTGGGTCACCGTCACCGGCCGGCCGGTGCATGTGCGCGAGATGCACGCCGGCGTGAACGCGATCGAGGCCGCGCAGGCAATTGCCCATGCATTCAAGGCCTACGAGGCCGAGATGAACGCGGCCGAACGCCGCCATCCGGCATTCGCGGCCGACAACCACCCGATCAACATCAATCTGGGTACCATCGAGGGCGGCGAGTGGAACAGCTCGGTGCCCACCCGCGCCCGCATCGGCCTGCGCGTCGGCGTGATGCCCGGCCATTCCTGCCGCGACGTGGCCCGCGATATCGAGCGCGTGGTGGCCGGGGCGGCCGCCGACAGGCGCCTGGCCGGCACCAAGGTTTCCGTTGAATTCAAGGGCTTCATGGCCGATGGCTGCACCTTCCCGGCGGCGCAGGACATCTCCCGCGCCGTTACCGCCTGCCACGCCGAGGTGTTCGGCGACGCCTTGCGCCACTACAACGCCGCCGGCCTGACCGACGCGCGCTTCTACACCCTCTACCAGGGTACTCAGGCCACCTGCTACGGCCCTGATTCCGATAACATCCACGGCATCGACGAAAGCGTGGGCCTGGACTCGCTGTACTGCGTCACCCAGGCGCTGGCGCTGCTGGTGGCCGGGTGGTGCGGGGTGGAGAAGGCGTAGCGGACACAGTATATCTCGGAGAAATTACAGAACCCCTTATAAATATTACAGCATCGTTCCTGGCCAAAAGCCGGCGATGCTGTGATATAGCTCACACGTGGACATTTTCCGACGTCTTAGCTTCTCCTGAGGATAGAATGTTTCTCGGAAGGGGAGTGCCATGAGCGAGGGTCTCAGGGACTTGCTGACCTACGGTTTTTGCGGCGTGCTGGTGCTGTTGTATGCGTCGGCCCGCTTCAACACCCCGCCGTCGAACCGGACCTCGACCATCCGGCTGTGGTACTGGCAGGGGCTGACCGCCTACATGGTGGCCTGCCTGATCCTGTTCGGGGTGCTGTCGGTCATCCTGGAACAGCCGGCGCTGCGCGATTTCCTGCTGAAATATCCCACGATGTCAGGTGGTTCCGGTGGCGACGCGACATCGAATGCGGCTATGGAGCAGATCCGGCTGATCCCGCCCGCCCTGGCGGCGACGCTGATCATGACGGCGCTGCTGCCCACCGTTCCGTACATCAAGAAGCTGGATGACTCGCTGCTGCAGGTGTTCCTGCGCATGGCGTGCATTCCCGTCGAGGTCATGCGCAGGGCGCGGATACTGAACTACCGCAACCTCCGGCTGATCGCCGCCGACCTGAAGGAGATCGTGCCCTTCGTGCAGGACATGCCGATTCCGAACGAGGCGCTGCAGTATCTGCGCGCCTCCGCCCAGACGCAGTGGGAGGATTCGGAGCTGCGTTTCACCAAGCTGCTGCTGGCATACCGCCGGCTGGACGCCTTACAGCAGCACGCCCGCTATGGCGGGTTCTTCGCGGAGAATGCGGCTGAATACAAGGCTCTGCGAGAGGAAATGGAGGACTTCGTGGCCCGGGCGGTGCGCGGCCTGGCGCAGGCGAGCCGGCTGCGCGCCCTGGAAAGCAAGGAGGAATACGAGGAGCTGATCGGCGAGAAGCGCGAGGCGTTCAAGGTGGAATCCATCAAGCGGTTCGACACGCTCATCCAGTTCCTCACCCGCGCGGTGGTGCAGTGCGAGCTGAGCGAACGGGACGTGCAGGACCGGCTTCATCGCTTCGGGTTCGAGACGGTCGCGGTCGAGCGGGTGTTCATCCCGATCCACCAGCTCGCGATGCTGGCGATCATCATGCTGGTGTACCTGCTGGCCAGCATCGCCCTGGTTCCCCCGCCGGCCGAGCAGCAGCGCGCGGCGATGCTGACCTGGGTGCCGTTCCTCATCGCCCTGGCGAATGTCACGACCATCGGCTTCACGCTGTGGTTCATGCAGCGCTTTGCCTGGGCGCGGCGCGAGGATGGCCAGCAGCGGCCGTTCGCCTCGTATATCGCGTGCGGCGTGCTCAGCGTCGGGATCACCGCGGTGATATGCGTGCTGTTCGAACTGGCGCGGGTCGGCACGGTGCCGAGCCTCCAGCGGCTGCATGCCCTGCTGCCGTTCATGCTGATCTGCGGGGCGCTCTGCATGTGCGTGGCAGCCGCCTGCGACGACGCCGCGCCCTCGGTTCCCGAGCCCTGGTGGTTCCGCTATGCCGAGGCGGTGGGATGCAGCGTCGCGATCCTGGGGGCCGCCTGGCTGGTGACGAGCGTGTTTCCCCCGCCCCGCCAGCTGCCGCAGTGGTGGTGGGTGCCCTACGCCAGGCTGGCGGGCGTGGCGTTCGTGGTCGGGGCCTATGTTCCCTCGATGTACCGCGATCAGCGTCGCCGCCGCGCCGCCATCAACGGCCGGGCGTGCGAGGAGGTGGACGCCGCTGATCCGGTTGGCGCGACGCTGGTGGCGGATTAGGGGGTATTAGCCCAGCGTCAGCCGACCGTCTCGCTGAGCGGGCTGGCCAAGGTGGGGGTGGTTGGCGTGGGGGCGGCCGCCTGGGTGGCGAAGTCGGCGCCCAGGTCGGCGTCGGTCAGCGGGCGCCAGGTGCCGGCGACCAGGATCTCGCTGGGGCGGAAGCGGGATTTGTAGGTCATCTTGCGGCTCTCGGGCACCCAGTAGCCGAGATAGACATAGGGCAGCCCGAGCAGCCGCGCCCGCTCGATCAGCCACAATATGGCGAAGGTGCCGAGCGAGCGGCGGTCCAGCTCCGGCAGGAAATAGCTGTAGACCGCCGACAGCCCGTCGCCCAGCCGGTCGGTGAGGCAGGCGCCCACCAGCCGGTCGTCCGGCTCGCGGAATTCCACCAGGGAGGTCTCGATCGGCGTGTCCTCGACCATGGCGCGATAGTCGTAGAAGCTCATCGTCGCCATGTCGCCGTCGCCGTGGCGGGCCTGCTGGTAGCGCTGGAACAGCTGGAACTGCTCGGCGGTGGCGCGGGCCGGCGTGTCGAAGCCCTGGGTGGTGGCGTTGGCGCGGGCGATGCGGCGCAGCGAGCGGTCCAGCCGGAAGTCGTCCACCGGGATGCGGATCGGCACGCAGGAGCGGCAGCCGGGGCAGACCGGGGCGTAGGCGATGTTGTGGCTGCGGCGGAAGCCGGCGCGGGAGAGGCGGTCGTGCATCACCTCGGCCTCGGGGCCGGTGATCTCGGTGACCACCTTGCGCTCCGTCCGCCCCGCCACGTAGGGGCAGGGCAGCGGTGCCGTGGTGTAGAAGAACTGCGGGCGGCGCGGCGCCTTGAAGCTCATCTGTGCAGGCTCATCCCGGAAAGCTCATCGCGGAGGCCATCCTCCGGGGGGCATGTTCCAGGACCCGGCCGGCGGGGTCAACGCCCGTTCGCGTACAACCACCAGCCCGGACACGAGATCGTGCAGGGTGCGGCGGCGCACGGTGAGCAGTGCCACGCCCAGCCAGATCACCCCGGTCATCAGGGTCAGCCAGTAGCCGACCGCGAACACCAGCGCCTGCGCCAGCGTCGGGCGAGTGAGATCGTCGTTGCGGCGCACCGTCAGCCCCAGCAGCGCCTGGCCGGGGGTGGCGCTGAGCGGGCTGGCGATGGTGAGCCAGGTGTAGATGATCCCCAGGCTCGGCAGCCCGGCGAGCAGCGGCAGGCCGAGCCCCAGGGTGAGCACCACGAACATCAGGCCGAGCGTCCAGGCGATGCTGGCCAGGGCGGCGATCAGCAGCGCGTCGATCCACCAGGCGACCAGGCGGCGCAGCAGCACGCCGCGGGTCAGCAGGTCGTCTTCCAGCATGGCCATGCCGTAGGGCGAGGGGTTGGGCATCATGGCGGGGCCTTTTCGGGCAGGAGGTGCAGGCGCAGCGTGGCGGGGGCGTCCGGTCCAAGGAAGATGGTGTCGCCTTTGCGCCAGCGGGCAAGGAAATTTCGCGCCTGAGGGCTGAGAATATGGCCGGACTGACCCGGCGCCAGCATGAACCGGCTGCGGTCCGGCGCGGCCAGGTCGTAGACCGCGCGGAACGAGGGCCCGTGCACTGAGGCGAAGGACTGGGAGGCGAATGATTGGCCGTCGGTGCCGCCGCGGTCCACCGTGGTGGTGTCCCCGGGGGCGGCGATGCGCGCCACCGCCAGCCGGCCGAGCAGCGGGACATGGCTCAGCAGCGGGTTGGCGAACACCGCCTGGTGCGCGGCGCCCCAGCGCCACGCCGCCGGGTCGGCGCCGTAGCGGGCGGCGAGCGGCGGCAGGGCCTCGGCCAGGGCGGCGGCGAACAGGGCCGCGCAGTCGCCGCCGCACAGGGCCGCGCCCTCGGGGGTGAGCAGGTGGGGCACCAGCACCGGCCAGGGTGCCGCGGCGGCGGCGGGCGCGCCGAGGCGGGCCAGCACGACGTGCTGGATCTGGTCCATCCAGGCGTTGAAGATCAGCGGCTGCGGCAGGCCGGTGGCCATCCGCCCGTCCCAGCCGCGCAGCAGCGCCAGGGCCTGGGTTGCCAATGGGGATGTGGCGGGCAGGGCGGTGAGATGCGGCAGCAGGTCGCGCGCCGAGAGGCTCACGATGTCGGTCTGCATGGCGGCGAAGTCGGCGGGGTCGTGGACCGGGTGGGCGGCGAGCAACTGGCGGATGCGCCGGGCGCGCACGTCCTCGTACCAGTCGCGGCCGAGGAAGACCGGGAAATCGGGCGGGGCCACCCGCTCATTGGTGTTGACCAGCCGGCCGCTTGGCGGCGCCACGATCTGCGGCAGCGCGGTGCCGCTGGCCCAGCCGATCCAGTCGTGGCTGCCGTCGGCGCCGGGGGCGGGCAGGGCCCCGGCATCGCCCGATTGGTCGCCCCCCGATTGGTCAGCAGATGCGCGGATCGGCACGCGGCCGGTGACGGCCAGCGCGATGGTGGCGCGGTCGGCCACCATCAGGTTCTGCACCGGCGAGGTGATGCGCGGCGCGGCGGCCAGCGCCTCGGCCACCGACTGCGCCTGGTTGAGCGCCAGCAGCCCGGCGGCGGCGGTGTCGCCGGGGGCGAGGTTGGCCATCTCGACGGCCAGGATGGGCCCCTGGCCGCCGAGCAGGTCGGAGACCACCGGGCCGTGGCGGGTGGTGCGCACGCGCAGCACCTGGTCCGGCTGGCCGCGCACCTTGATGACCTCCTCGCGGATGCCGAACCGGCGCGGGCCGCCGGGGGCCTGGTACCAGCCGGGGTTGGTCTCGGTCTCCACGAACAGGTCCTGCACGTCCGCGCCGGTGGTCGTGAAGGTCCAGGCGATGCGGCTGTTGTGGCCGAGCACCATGAAGGGCACGCCGGGCGCGGTGGCGCCGGCCAGCACGCCCTCCGGCGTGTCGATGCGCGCCACGTACCAGATGCCGGGCAGGCTGAAGCCCAGATGCGGGTCGCCGGCCAGCAGCGGAGCGCCGGTGGCGCTGTGGGCCGCGTCCACCGCCCAGGCGTTGCTGGCGGTGGCGGGCAGGGTGAAGGGGCCGGGGAAGCCGGGCAGCAGCGCGGCCAGCCTGGTGGCGGTGTGGGCGAGTGCCGGGGACAGCAGGGGTGACAGCGCGGCCTGCGGATGCCCGGACCCGCCGGCGGGCGGCCAGAGCGACAGGATGGTGGCGGGCGGCAGCCGGTCCAGCAGCCCGGCGCGGGCCAGCTCGGTGCGCCAGTTGCCGGACAGGTACAGCCCCATCGTCTTGGCCCAGAGCAGCGAGTCGACCGGCGACCACGGGCGCGGGCGGCCGAGGGCGAGGAATTCCAGCGCGGCGAAGCGGCCGCGCGCGGCGATGTAGGCGTTCACCCCGCGCGCATAGGCGTCCAGCATGGCGCGCGCCGGCGGCGGCAGCAGCGCGAGGTCGGCCTCCGCGCTGCGGCGCAGGCCCAGCGTGCGCATCAGCCGGTCGATCGGCAGGGTGGCCGGGCCGGCGATCTCCGACAGCTCACCCGAGGCGGCGCGGCGCATCAGCTCCATCTGGAACAGCCGGTCGCGGGCGTGCAGGTAGCCGAGGGCGGCCGCGCCATCGGCGGCGGTGGCGGCGCGGATGCGCGGGATGCCGTCGGCGTCGATGCCGATCTCCACCGGGGCGGACAGGCCGGGGATGGCCGCGGTGATGTCCCCGCCCGCCAGCGTGCCCGCCGGCAGGGTGTGCCAGACCAGCATGACGGCGAGTGCCGCGGCCAGCATCGGCAGGACGACGAGCAGGCGCAGGAGGGTGCGGAGGGGGCGGCGCATTGCTTAGACGTAGCGATGCGCCGCCGTGCCGGAAAGGGCTGTCAGGCGGTGGGCGGCAGGTCCAGCCGAACCGTGTCCGGGTCGCCGGCCAGTTTGGGGAAGCGGCGCGTCACCTCCGGGTCGTGGCCGGGGATTATGTGGTCGGGGCCATCGGCGAGTTCCTCGCAGAGCAGCCAGCCCTCGGCCATGCGCTCCAGGCTGTGCAGCAGGGAGAACGGGCTGCGGCGGCGGATGTTGTGCCAGAAATGCGCGGCGTCGCTGGCCAGCACCACCCAGCCGCGGGCGGTGGGCACGCGCATGATCTGCAGGCCGCCGGAATGGCCGCCGACCAGGTGCAGGGTGACGCCGGGGGCGATCTCGGCGGTGCCGGCGTGGAACTTCACCCGCTCGGCGAACACCGCGCGCACCGCCTCGGTGACATGCTCCACCTCGAACGGGCGGCGCATGATCTCGTGGCACATGCAGCGGCCGGTGCAGTAGGTCATCTCGGCGTCCTGCAGGTGGAAGCGGGCCTTGGCGAAGTCCTGCCAGTGGCCGGCATGGTCCCAGTGCATATGGCTCAGCACCACGTCGCGCACCTCGGCCGGCTCGATGCTGATGCCGCGCAGCGCGTCCATCGGCGAGCGCAGCCAGACCCGGCCGCGGCGCTGGGCGGCGGCGGCGTCGAAGCCGGTGTCGAGCACGACGGTGCGCCCGCCGGCCGCCTCATTGGCGCCGCGGATGGCCCAGACGAAGAAGTCGAGCGGCATCGGGGCGGCGTGGTCGTCGGGGAAGATCAGGTTGCTGCCCTGGGTGCGGTCGGCGAAATGGGCGTAGCGCAGGGCGAAGATTTCGTAGAGGGGCGCGGCGGCGGTCATGCGGGGCGTTCCTGCTTGTTGTCGTCGGGCTTGCGGCTTGTTCGTGCCGGTGGCAATGCCTAGCGTATCAAGGATACGGGCACAAAAGGAGACGTCCATGGCCAAGGCAACCACGAAGGCCGCTGCCGCGAAGCCGGCGGTGAAGAAGCCGGCGGCGAAGAAGGCGGCCGCGCAGAAGGAGGGCGCCACGCGCCCGGAATATGCCAGCGAGATGTTCGCCAAGGGGCTGGAGATGCGCCGCAGCGTGCTGGGGGCGGCCTATGTCGATGGCTCGCTGGCGCGCGCCGACGACTTCATGGTCGATTTCCAGAAGCTGGTCACCGAATATTGCTGGGGTGACGTGTGGACCCGGCCGGGGCTGGACCGCAAGCACCGCTCGATGCTGAACATCGCCATGCTGACGGCGCTGAACCGCGGCAACGAGCTGAAGCTGCATCTGCGCGGCGCGCTGACCAACGGGGTGACCCGCGACGAGATCAAGGAGATCCTGCTGCAGACCTGCATCTATTGCGGCATTCCGGCGGGGCTGGACGCCTTCAAGCACGCCGTCGAGGTGTTCAAGGAAGTCGATTCCCAGTGAGCATGGGGCAGGTAAGCGGGGACGCGGAGAAGCCGGCGATCGGCTTCGTCGGCGTCGGCAACATGGGCTGGCCGATGGCGGCCTGCCTGGTGGGCGCCGGCTATCAGGTGCGGGTGGCCGATGCGCGCCGGGCAAGTGCGGATAATTTCGTGCAGCAGGTGGGCGGCGCCGCGCCGGACACGCTGGCGGGGCTGGCCGCCGGCGCCGACGTGGTGGTGACCATGCTGCCGACCAGCGCGATCGTGGCCGATGTGCTGGAGGGCGGGGCGGACAACCTGCTGGCCGGGCTGAAGCCGGGCAGCGTGGTGATCGACATGACCTCCGGCCTGCCGGCGGTGACTCAGGCGCTGGCGGCGAAGGTGGCCGAGCGCGGGGCGGTGCTGATCGACGCGCCGGTGTCGGGCGGGGTGGCGCGGGCCAGGACCGGGCAGCTCGCCATCATGGTCGGCGGCGACGCGGCGGCGATCGAGCGGGTGCGGCCGGTCCTGGCGGCGATGGGCAGCACCATCACCCGCTGCGGCGAGGTGGGCGCTGGGCAGGCGATGAAGGCGCTGAACAACCTGGTCTCGGCCGGCGGGTTCCTGATCGGCATCGAGGCGCTGCTGGTCGGCCAGCGCTTCGGGCTGGACCCGGCGCTGATGGTGGATGTGCTGAACGCCTCCACCGGTATGACCAACTCCAGCCAGAAGAAGTTCCGCCAGTTCGTGCTTTCGCGCAGCTTCGATTCGGGGTTCGGGCTCGATCTGATGGTGAAGGACCTGTCGATCGCGCTGCAGATGTCCAAGGACACCGCGACCCCGGCGCCGTTCGCGGCGCTGTGCCGGGAGATGTGGGCGGCGGCGGCGGCGATGCTGGGGCCGGGGCAGGACCATACCGCACTGGCGAAGCTGCCCGAGCGGCTGGCCGGGACGGAGCTGAAGGAGGGGTGAGCATGCGCCGGGCCGCGCGGTGGCTGGTCGCAGCCTGGGTGCTGTTCGGGCTGGCGGCCGGGCCGGCGGTGGCGCGCACGCTGGCGGTGGGGCCGGACGCGGCGCTGAAGCGACCGAGCGATGCCGCGAAGGCGGCGCAGGACGGCGACACCGTGCTGATCGCGCCCGGCACCTATTACGACTGCGCGATCTGGCGGGCCAACGGCCTGACCATTGCCGCCGCCGGCCCGGGCGTAGTGATGACCGACACTGCCTGCCAGGGCAAGGCGTCGTTCGTGATCGGCGGGCGCGGGGTGACGGTGCGCGGCATCACCTTCGCGCGCATCCGCGTGGCCGATGGCAACGGCGCCGGCATCCGGGCGGAGGGCGGCGACCTGACGGTGGAGCAGTGCAGCTTCATCAACAATCAGGTGGCGATCATGACCGCGCCGAACCCGGCCGCCACGCTGCGGGTGCGGGACAGCCATTTCCGCGACAACGGCGCCTGCGAGGGTGGGCGCTGCCAGGGCACGCTGATGGTGGGCCGGCTGGCGGGGCTGGAGGTGACGGAGTCCAGCTTCGCCGCGCCGCGCGGGGGCGTCACCATCGCGTCGGACGCCGGTGCCACCACGCTGCGCGGCAACCATATCGCCGATGCCGAGGGACGCGGGGCCGGGCTGGTGCGCATCACCGTGCGCGGGAAGGTGGTGGTGGCGAACAACGTGCTGGAGCAGCCGGGCGATCGGGCGGCGGTGGCGCTGACCGGGGGCGGCGGGGCGGTGGAGGTGCGCGGCAACACCTATCGCGGCAGCGGCGCCCTGGTGCTGAACTGGAGCGACGCCGACCCGGCGATGCAGGGCAACGATGTCGGGCCGGACGGCACCGCGCTGTCCACCAGCGGGGCATGGTGGGCGTTGCTGAAGGCGACGGCGCATCGCTTCTACGACCCGGCGCACGCCTTCGCCGGCAAGGTCAAGGGCAAGCTGGTGGAGCTTGGCGGCAAGGGCATCGGCAGGCTGGGGCACTTGCTGCCATAGCGCGTGGCGCCGGCGGTCCGGCCTGATCGTGACCGTCGGGACGCTGGCGGGTTGATCCAGGCAAAGTAAGAGAAGTTTTCTTTTTGTGAACAAAAAGAAGCAAAAAACTTTGTTCGTTGGAGTCTCCGTGGAGACTCCAACGAGTGAAAGTTTTTTGGTTCTTTTTTTCAAAAAAGAACCGCTTCCGACTACTCCGCGTAGTTAACCATGATCGTCTTTTTGTGCGTGAAGTGCTCCAGCATCGACTCCAGGCTGGCTTCCTTGCCCAGGCCCGAGCTTTTCACCCCACCATAGGACAGGTTGGCCTGCACCACCAGGTTCTGGTTGATCTGCACCAGCCCCGCCTCCAGCCGGTGCGCCAGTGCCAGGCCGACCTTGAGATTGTTGGTCCAGACCGAGGCGGCCAGGCCGTATTCGCTGTCATTGGCCTCGGCCAGCACCGCCTCCGCGTCGTCGAACGGGAACACGCAGGTCACCGGGCCGAAGATCTCCTGCTGCACCAGGCGCGAGTCGTTGGACAGGCCGGTGAAGATATGCGGGCGGATGAACAGGCCCTTCCTCAGCGCGGGGTCGGCCGGCATGGCCGAGCAGGCGCGGGCGGTGGCGCCCGGGGTCGCCGCGCCCTCGGCGATGAAGCCCTCCACCTTGGCGAACTGCTCGGGGCTGATGATGGTGCCGATATCGGTCGCCTCGTCCAGCGGATCGCCCATCACCATCGCGTCCACGCGGGCGGCCAGGGCGGCCACGAAGCGGTCGAAGATCGGCCGCTCCACGTAGATGCGGCTGGCGGCGGTGCAGCTCTGCCCCTGGCGGGTGAACCGCATGGAGGTAACGGCGCCGGTGACGGTGCGCTCGAAATCGCAATCCGAGAAGATGATCATCGGCGACTTGCCGCCGAGTTCCAGCGTCACCGGGATCAGCTTGGCGGCTGCCTCCTTGGCGACGATGCGGCCGACCTCGACGCTGCCGGTGAAGGTGACCTTGCGCACCAGGGGGTGGGCCACCAGCGGCGCGCCGCATTCCGGGCCGAAGCCGCTGAGCATGTTGAAGGCGCCGGGCGGCAGCACGCGGGCCATCAGTTCGCAGATGCGCAGCACCGCCAGCGGCGCCTCCTCGGCGGATTTCACCACCACGGTGTTGCCGGCCACCAGGGCGGGGGCGATCTTCAGCGCCATCAGCAGCATCGGCACGTTCCACGGGATGATCGCGCCGACCACGCCCAGCGGCTCGCGCACGGTGACGCTCAGCACGTCCGGCGCGAAGGGCACGCTCTCGCCCTTCAGCTCGCTGCCCAGGCCGCCGAAGAACTCCAGCACGTCGGCCACCGTGTTCGCTTCCACCCGGCTTTCGGTGCGCAGCGCCTTGCCGGTTTCCAGCGCGATCAGCCGGGCCAGTTCCTCGACATGCTCGCGGATCACCCCGGCGCAGGCGGCCACCAGGGCGCCGCGCTTGCGGGCCGGCATGCGCGCCCACGCCTTCTGGGCGACCGCCGCGTCCTGCACGGCGGCATCCACGTCGGCCGCGTCGCCCTCGGCGGCGGTGGCGATCTCCAGCCCGGTGGCCGGGTTCACCACCGGGAAGGTCTTGCCGCCACGCGCCGCGACCAGGCTGCCGCCGATGAAGTGCCGGCCGGACAGGGCGCGCGCCAGCGCCTTCTCGTCCAGCATGGGCGCCAGCGGGATCGTGACGGCAGCGGGTCGGTCAAGCATCGGGTTTTCCTTCGCGCAATTGCGGACCTATAAGCGCCCGGCATATGGCGGCTTGCGCCGGATCGGGCAAGCCGCCAGATCAGGCTGGCCAGGCAGGCAACCCAGGGTGGAGAGCATGAGCTGATGACCATGAAAGAGGCGACCGGCCCATTGAAGGGCCTTCGCGTGCTGGATCTGACCCGCGTGCTGGCCGGACCCACCTGTACCCAGATGCTGGGCGACCTGGGCGCGGAGGTGATCAAGATCGAACGCCCCGGCAGCGGCGACGACACCAGGGGATTCGCCCCGCCCACCATGCCTGGCACCGAGGAAAGCGCCTATTTCGTCGGCGTGAACCGCAACAAGCGCTCGGTTACGCTGGATATCGCCGCCCCTGAGGGTCAGGCGATCATGCGCAAGCTGCTCGCCGATTGCGATATCCTGGTGGAGAACTTCAAGGTGGGCGCGCTGGCCAAGTACGGCCTGGGATACGCGCAGCTGCACGGCGAATTCCCCGGCCTGATCTATTGCTCCATCACCGGCTTCGGCCAGACCGGGCCGTACGCGCCGCGCCCGGGCTATGACAGCCTGATCCAGGCGATGGGCGGGGTGATGAGCCTGACCGGCGAGCCGGACGGGCTGCCGCAGAAGGTGGGCGTGCCGGTGGCCGACCTGTTCGCCGGGCTGTACGGCTGCATCGGCATCCTGGCCGCCCTGCGCCACCGCGAGCGCACCGGCCAGGGCCAGCAGATCGACATCGGCATGCTGGACACCCATGTGGCCTGGCTGGCCAACCAGGGCATGAACTACCTGGCCACCGGCGAGAACCCGCCGCGCCTGGGCAACCAGCACCCCAACATCGTGCCCTACCAGGTGTTCCCCACCGCCGACGGGCATATCGTGCTGTCGGTGGGCAACGAGCCCACCTTCAAGCGGTTCTGCGAGAATTTCGGCGTCGCCCACCTGCTGGAAGATCCGCGCTTCGCCACCAACCCGGCCCGCGTCGCCAACCGCCAGCTGGTCACCGACACGCTGACACCGCTGATGCAGAGCCAGCCCACGCTGTGGTGGGTGGAGAAGCTGGAGGCGCTGAAGATCGGCTGCGGCCCGATCAACAAGCTGTCCGAGGTGTTCGCCGACCCGCATGTGCAGGCGCGCGGCGTGGTGGTGGAGATGGCGCATTCCAGCGGCGTGCCGGTGAAGGTGATCGCCAACCCGGTGCGCCTGTCCGAAACCCCGCCGGACTACCGCTTCGCCCCGCCCGCGCTGGGCCAGCACACCGAGGAGGTGCTGCAGGACCTGCTGGGCATGAGCAACGAGGACTATGCGGCGCTGAAGGCGAAGGGGATCGTCTGATCCCCCGCCCGCTCCCTGTGGCGGCGGCTCAGAGGTGCAGGATGTTGCCGCTGCCGAGCGAGATGGCGCCGACCAGCGCGATCTTCATGTTGGCGGCCGAGAGGCTCTCGGTCGCGGCGCTGGTGTTGACGTAGACGAGCGTGTTGCCGCCGCTCGCCTGCCAGCCGACCGAGTGGGCGCCTAGATTGCCGCCCTTGATCTTGCCGGCGTATTTCAGCGCGCTGCCCAGGCCCTTGAGGTCGATGAGGTCGGTGGCGGCGTGGAAGTTGGTGATCGTGTCCATGGCCGCCACGGTGGAATCCGTGGTCGCGCCATAGAGGTAGGCGTTGGCGCCGCTGCCGCCGGTCAGCGTGTCGGCCCCGGCGCCGCCGTTCAGGTACAGCTTGCCGGTCATGCCGGTGCCGTCGATGCGGTCTGCGCCGGCCAGGCCATAGATGAAGCTGGGCGTGGCGGCGGCGAGGCTGCCCGCGAGCGTGGCGATCCCGATGGTGTCGGCGCCGCCGCTGCCCACGATCACGTCGATCGGGCTGACGGGCGCGGCGTTGCCGCTGGTGGTGTCCGTAGTCTGCACGGTGAGCGCGTAGAGCTGGCCGCCGGCCGCCCCCGCCACCCCGGCCGCACCGGCCGACAGCGTGGCGGCATTGGCGGCGGTGGCGAGGGTGAAGGCCGCCGCCCCGGTCCCGCCGAGCGTGTAGGAATAGCTGCCCGCGCTGCTGCCGCCGACCTGGACCACGGCGGCGAGCGCCGCCCCGGCCGCAAGCCCCGAGGCTCCCTGCGAGCCGGCCAGCGCGGCGCTGACCGCGCTGGCGGCCACGCCGGTCGGCGTGCTGGGCACCGCGCGGTTCCAGCCGATCACGTCCATCGCCCGCAGGTCGGCCGTCGAGACGGCGTTGACCACGCCGGAGGAGGAGAAGGCGTTGAACGCGTCGTGGCCCATCGAGGATGCCCAGTCGCCGGCATCGCCGCCGGAGGCGGTGTTGAACGTACCGGCGTTGGTGGTGCCGCCGTCGAACGACAGATACCCCGGGGTGGAGGCCGAGAAGTCGCGCACCCCGGCCGAGGCGTAGTGGAACAGGTCGTAGGCGTCGTAGCTATTGGCCGTGGTGCCGATGGTCATGCCGGTGAACAGGATGCGGCCCATCACCTCGGTGAGCTCGTGCAGCGCCACGCCGTTGAAGTCGTAGGTGCCGGCGGTGATGCCGTCGCTGGTGCTGTAGTCGAACGGCAACGCGCTGGAAAAGCCGACATAGCCGTCGAGCGCCGCGCCGGTGGCGGCGGCGAGGCCGAGCGCCTTGGCCTGCGCCGTGGTGGTCCAGAAATTGCCGGCGACGGGGCTGCTGGCGGGCAACGTGGCGACGGCGCTGCGGTCGTCGGCCGAGGTGGCGTCGGCGGTCAGCGCGCCGGCCAGCGAGGAATAACTGAGGCTGGTCAGGTAGCTCTGGCTGCTGCCCAGGCTGTTGCTGCCGAGCGCGTAGCCGTTCACCTCGCCATAGCCGACCGCGATGTTGACGGTGACCGCATCGGTGATCTGGCTCTGCAGGTACTGCGCCGCGGCCAGCACGCCGGCGGTGAAGCTGCTGGGCGCCGCGGAGACGCTTGAGTCCCAGGAAATGTTGATCACCAGTCCGGAGGCGGTGCCGGAGGTGGTGGTGCCCGACCCGCCACCGCCCGACCCGCCGGTGCCGCTGCTGCCGGGGCGGGCGGCGCCGTTATCGCCGTCGGGGGCGAACAGCACGGTCTGGCCCAGGCTGGGGCCGCCGAAGCGCAGCACGGGCGCCATCATCAGCGCGGCAGCGTCGGCCGGCGGGTCGAGCCAGTCGAACGCCGGATTGCCCTGGAATAAGTTCGATATCCGTATATTTGCGGCCATGCTATGGTTTCCCGGTGCCGCGTCTCTGGCACTTTTTGCCTTGTCATCAATTGTTTAGTTGGCACGACGCGAACCGGTCAAGATCGCCTGGGGGACTAGTCCACCCGGCTGAGCCCAGTCTTGACCGCGCCGGCAGAGCGGCGAGACTGTGGCCATGACCGCATCACGCCCCGACCTCACACGCTGCCGCCTGCTCGATGGTTTCGTCCCGCTGCTGTGGGACCAGCCGGCCGGGCGGCTCTATCTCCGCATCGGCCGCGTCGGCGAGGAACTGCTCTATCTCGACCGGCTTTCGCACGGGCTGGGCGATTTGCGGCTGGAGCGTGGCAACCTCAGCCGCCCGCAGGTGGTGCGCTTCGAGCGGCGCGGCGCGCGGCTGCTGCTGGTGGCGGCGAATTACGCCTGGCGCTCCTCCTCGCCGGAGCAGGCGCAGCGCGACGCGGTGCGGCAGGCCTTCGCCGAATCCGTCCTGTGGGCGTTCGACATCCTCGGCGAGGAGCATGGCGTCGTGCTGGTGGACGCCACCGGCTTCCTGCTGCGCGACGCCAGCAACGTCGCCGGCGTGCTCAGCGGCGCGGGGGAGGGTGCCTATGCGCTCGACCCGTCGCGCTGCGCCATCGCCGAAGAGGGCACCGGCGCCTTTCCGCTGAACACCCAGGTGGAGAGCATCCTCACCTTCACCAACCCCAACGCGCACCGGTTGCCGTTCTGGTTCGGCAATGGCCAGCTTGAGGGCCTGGCGGCGATGGCGCCCGACCCGCGCGCCATCACCATCCGCGTCCGCAACTGCTTTGTGCAACTGCCCGATGCCGACTTCCGGCCGCGCCGCTTCGACCCGCGCTCCTCGTTTTTCAGCAGCGTGATCTTCCACGATTTCGCGACCTCGCTGGAGGAGCCGGCCGACACGCATTACGCGCTGCGCCACCGGCTGGAGAAGAAAGACCCCACGGCGGCGATCAGCGAGCCGGTGCGGCCGATCGTCTACTACATCGATCGCGGCGCGCCGGAGCCGATGCGCACCGCGCTGCTGGAAGGGGCCGTCTGGTGGAACAAGGCGTTCGAGGCCGCCGGCTTCCGCGATGCCTTCCGGGTGGAGTTGCTGCCCGAGGGCGCCGACCCGATGGATATCCGCTACAACATGGTCAACTGGGTGCCGCGCGCCACCCGCGGCTTCTCCAACGGCAAGATGATCTGGGACCCGCGCACCGGCGAGATCCTCCAGGGCACCGTCACCCTCACCGCGCTGCGCGACCGCCATCTGCGCGCCATCACCGAGGCGCTGCTGTCGCCATACGACGACGCCACGCCCTGCCCAACGGTGCACGAGCTGATGATGGCCCGGCTGCGCCAGCTCTCGGCACATGAGATCGGCCACACGCTCGGGCTGGACCACAACCACGTCGCCAGCACCTTCGGCGCCGAAATGTCGGTGATGGACTACCCGGCGCCGGTGCTGAAGCTCACCGGCAATGGCGGCATCGACCTGTCGGCGGCCTATGGCACGGCGATCGGCAGCTGGGACGAAATTTCCATCGCCTGGGGCTACCGCCAGTTCCCGCCCGGCACCACGCCGGCGCAGGAGGCGGCTGAGCTGAACCGCATGCTGGAGGACGCTGCCCGGCGCGGCCTCTACACCCTGGCGCAGCAGGACGCGGTGCCCGACAGCGGCGTGCACCCCAAGGGCCATAACTGGGACACCGGGGAGGACGCCGCCGAGGAACTGCACCACGTCCTGGCCGTGCGCGAGGCGGCACTCGCCCGCTTTGGCGAGAACGCCATCAAGCCCGGCCGGCCGATGGCGCTGCTGGCCGACGTGCTGGTGCCGCTCTATCTGCTGCACCGCTACCAGACCGAGGCGGCGGTCAAGCTCGTGGGCGGGCTGGAGTTCCGCTACGCCATGCGTGGCGACGGCCAGCCCGTCACCCGCATTGTGCGCGGCGACGACCAGCGGCGCGGGCTGGCGGCGGTGCTGGCCACGCTATCGCCCGCCGCGCTGACCCTGCCGGAGCCGCTGCTGCGCCTGCTGCCGCCCCGCCCGCCGGAATATCCCCGCATCCGCGATTCCTTCGCCGGCCATACCGGCCTCACCTTCGACCCGCTGGGCGCCGCCGAGGGCGCCGCCACCCACAGCCTCGCCCTGCTGTTTCACCCGCACCGCGCCGGCCGGTTGGTGGAGCATCACCAGCGCGACGCCTCCCTGCCGGGCCTGCACGAGGTGCTGCGCACGGCGCTGGACGCCACCTGGCACGCCCCCGCCCAAACTGGCCCCGCCCAAACTGGCCCCGCCGAAACCGGCCTTGCCCAGGCGGTGAAGCTGGTGGTGGAACATGTGGCGCTCCGCCATCTGCTGGCGCTCGCCGCCAGCGAGGAGGCCTCGGCGCTGGTGCGGGCGATCGCCTGCGACGTGGTGGAGGAATTGCGTGCCGCAGTGGCCGCCGGGCTGGCCGAAGGCGGCCTGGACCCGGTCACCCGCGCCCATCGCCGGGCGGCGCTGGACAGCCTCGCCGCCTTCGCCCGCACGCCGGAACGCTTCCGCACCCCGGGCACGCTGCCGCCGCCGCCGGGTATGCCGATCTGACCGGCCGCTCGCCTTACGCGGCGCCCGGCGCCGGGGCCGCCGCGCGCGCCAGCGCCAGGCAGATGTTCACCCCTTCGCCCAGCGATGACATGTAGTGGTCGGCGTCCATCGCGGCCTGCAGCCGGTCCTCGCCGGCCTGCGCCGTCTCGCCCACCCACAGCCCGGCCAGCACCGGCGCCTGCGGCACGATCCGGCGGATGCGCCGCACCAGATAGCGCAGTTGCGAGGGGCTGGTGCCGATGTCGAGGTAGCAGAGGCTCACCATCGCCACCCCGCTCACATCCAGCCCGCCGATCGCCTCGCGCGACACCGCCGCGAACGGCACCGCCCGCGCGCCGAGCCCGTTCTTGATCAGCAACTGCACCAGCATGTCGGCCACCGCCTGGTCGAACGGCCCGCCGCCGGCCACGCACAGCACCGCCGCCGGGCTGGCCCAGGCCCCGGCCAGCTCGCCGGCCAGCGGGTCGATCCGCACCGACTCGACCCGTTCGGGCAGCGCCATGCCGGGCGGCAGGTCCATGCCGGAGGTCGCCTCGGCCCGCGGCCTGGCTGTGGCTGGCACCTGGTCCTCGAAATCGTCCAGCTCATCGACCAGCCGCACCATCGCCGCCTGCATGCGCGCCAGCACGGCCGCGCTCAACACGCCGCGCTCCGCATCCAGGGCGGCGCGCTGCAGGCCCTGCACCGCCACCTCGTCGTAATAGGCCGACAGCGAGCGGCTTTTCAGCATGATCTCGGCGTATTCCAGCGCCTCGTCGGGGTCGTTGGCCAGCACCCGCTGGTAGAAGCGTTCCACCGGCGTCAGCGCCGGCCGGTCGCCCATCAGCACGTCCAGGAACTCCAGCCGCCGCACATGCCGGCCCAGCACCACCAGGCACACCGTCAGCGGCATCGACAGGATCAGCCCGATCGGCCCCCACATCCAGGTCCAGAAGATCGCCGCCACCACCACCGAGATCGGCGACAGCCCGGTGCTGCGCCCGTAGGCGGGCGGGTCGACGAACTGCCCCATCACCACCTCGGTGACGACGAACAGCGCCACGGTGGCCCCCGCCATCCCCCAGCCCGGCTCCACCGCCGCCGCCAGCGTGGCCGGCAGCAGTCCGGCCAGCACCGAGCCGAAATAGGGCACGAAGCGGAACAGCCCCCCCAGCGTGCCCCACAGCAGCGCATTGGGCACGCCGATCACCAGCAGCCCGAGCCCGATCACCAGCCCGAAAAACGCGTTCAGCCCCAGCTGCGTCAGCAGGTACCGGCTCAGCCGCCGCGCCGTGTCGTCCAGCGCCCGCGTGGTGCGCTGCAGGTCCTTCAGTCCGAACAGCCGGATGAAGCGGTCGCGCAAATCGGCGTGCTGCAGGAGGATGAATATCGCCACCATGAACACGATGCCGGTGGTGGCCAGCGGCGAGACCACCGGCAGCAGGATCCGCTCGGCGATCTCGATCGGTGTGGGGTCCGGCTGATGCACCTCCACCACCGTCGGCGGCGCCGGTGTGTCCTTGGCGGCCGCGGCCGCGGCGCGCGAGGCCGGCGGCTTGGCGGGCGGCGCCGGCGGGCGCACCGGCTGACCGATCGCGGCGATGATGCCGGACATCTGGTCCAGCGCCACCGCGCGGATGCCGGCCACCTTCTGGTCGATGGTGCGCGCATAGCCCGGGATGCCGGAGACCAGCTGCGACATCTGCACCCCGATCAGCCCGCCCAGCGACAGGATGGCGCCGAGCGCCAGGAGCACCGCCAGGAACACCGCCGGCACCCGCCCCAGCCAGGCCCGCCGCAGCAGCCGCACCAGCGGCGCCAGCACGAACGACAGCATGATGGCGAGCGCGATCGGCACCAGAACCTCGCGCCCCACATACAGCGCGACCACGATCACCACGCCGACGGCCAGCGAGGTCAGCGTGCCAAGCTCGCTCCCGGCGTCCGGGGCAACGCTCGCCCGTGGGTCGGCTGTCTCCAGCACGGCCGCCGGCCCGGCGGCCGCACCCAGTCCCGAGGGCGCCATTCACCGCTTCCCGGTGCGATCGGGCATGTGCCCCGGCTCGCCTGCCATCATGTCGGTGCTCCTGTCTGGATCGCGGCGGGCAGATCGCGGAGCGTGGATCGCGGGCCGCGCTGTCCCGGGCCAGAAATAGCCCCCAATGGGGCGTCAATACGGCGGCCTCGCTGGCGGCCTGCTAGCCGATCCGCCGCCGCGCCCCCGCCTCCGCCACCGGCAGCGCCGTGGCCGCCAGCACCGCCGGCGGCGGCAGGTCGCGCACCGCCCGTTCCGCCGCCGCCAGGGTGGCGGCGGTGTCCGGCAGCGCCGGCACGTCCAGCCGGGGCGGGCGGGTGAAGTCGAAGCAGGCGGTCAGGTCGCCGCTCACCCGCCGGCGCCAGGCGCTCAGCAGATGCGCCTCCACCCCGAACCGCGCTTCCAGCAGCCGCAGCACCGAGCTGTGGTCGAACACCTGCCCGCATACCGGCGACAACTCCCCCGGCGCGGCGGCGCTCCACGGCGAGATGACGATGCACGGCACCCGGAAGCCCAGCCCGACCGCCTTGCCGTCCACCCATTCGTCGGCGGTGTCCGGCTCGGGCAGCGGCGGCGCCACGTGGTCGAACAGCCCGTCATTCTCGTCCCAGTTCAGCACCACCGCGGCCCGCGCCCATAGCTTCGGGTTGGACCAGAGCGCCGACAGCAATTGCGCCGTGTAGTGCTCGCCGGCGGCTGGCAGGTAGGAGGGATGCTCGCTGGCGGCGGCCGGCGGCACCACGAACAGCACCTGCGGAATGTCGCCGCGCCGGATGTCGTCCAGCAGTGCTGCGAAATCCTGGTTGCGCATGGCCTGGTCGTGCAGCGCCGAGCCGGGCGGTGCGGCGCGGTACTGGGCGAAATACTTCAGCACGTTGCAGCCGAAATCATCGGCCTCGTGATGCACCCGCCACGACACCCCGGCCCGCTCCAGCCGTTCCGGATAGGTCTCCCAGGTGTAGTTGCGGCCGCGATTGTCCAGCGCCGCGCGGCCGAAGCGCCGGGCGGCGTCCACCGTGCCGGTCATCATCAGGATGCGGTTCGGATGGGTCGGGCCGAGCATGCCGGCATGGTAGCCGTCGCACAGCGTGAAGGCGTCGGCCAGCGCGCTGTAGAACGGGATGTCGGCGCGGGCGAGATAGCCCATGGTGAACCCGGCATTCGCCCCCTCGCGGGCCAGGGAGGCCACCCAGCGGTTCATCCGCCCGCCGGCCAGCGCCGCGTGCTGGCTGCGCCGGGAATGCTCCAGGTCCGGCAGGCGCTGGGCGGCGGTGCGCAGCGTGTCCAGATGGAAGGGCAGCCGCACGCCGCCCGCCGCCGCCGGGTCGGGCTGGCGAAACAGCGCCGCGCCGGCCGGGTCGGCAAAGCCCCGTACCCCGGCCAGGGTGCCGAAATAATGGTCGAAGGAGCGGTTCTCCTTCATCAGCACGATGATGTGGTCGATGTCGCGCAGGGTGCCGGCGGGCTGAGCGGTCGTTGCAGGGGGGGCCATCGCCGGGGCGGCCATCGCCGGGGCGGCCATCGCCGGGGTGGCCAGCATCGCGGCGCCGCCGGTCAGCAGGCCGCGCCGCGTCGGGGTCACTTGCGCGCCTCCAGGAAGCGCGAGAACGCATCCAGCGTCAGGTCCGAGACATGGTGCTCGATGCCCTCGGCATCCTGCTCGGCGGCCTCGGCCGGCACCCCCACGGCGCGCAGCAGGTCCACCACCAGCCGGTGGCGCGCCTTCACGCGGGCCGCCAGCACCTCGCCCGCCTCGGTCAGGAACACGCCGCGATAGGGCCGGGCGGTGGCCAGCCCCTCGCGCTTCAGCCGGGCGATCGTCTTGATGGCGCTGGCATGCGACACGCCCAGCCGGCGCGCGATGTCGGTCGGCCGCGCTTCGCCGCCGGTGGCCAGCAGGTCGGCGATCAACTCGGCGTAATCCTCCAGCAGCGCGGTGGACTGCGCCGTACGCGTCTTGCCGAACCGCTTCGCCTGGGTAGGCTCTGCGGGCAGCACGGGCTCGGCGGCCTCGCCTGCTGGCGGCGCCGGGTGGTGGGCCGGCTGTTGCGGCACGCTGGGTTTCCTTCAGGCGGGGCCGGACCATGACGAAGCGGGCGCCGGATTTCAACCGCGCCGGCGAGTCGCGGCGCTTTGCCGGTTGACAGCACGGCGAGGCCAACCACATCCTAGGCGACGAAGTGTAGCCATGGCTACAACTTCACGACCATGGTAGAAACCCCGCGCGGAGGCTGCCGAATGGCCAAGCTGGCGACCGTGCCGACCACTGACTGGACCGGCCCGCACCCGCGCGAGGGCCGCAAAAGTCTGCCGGAAGTGCATTCCACCATCCGGGTGCCGCAGGGCGGCTCGTGGCTGCGGCGGCTGCTGGCCTTCTCCGGGCCGGGCTACATGATCTCGGTCGGCTACATGGACCCCGGCAACTGGGCCACCGACATCGCCGGGGGCGCGCGCTTCGGCTACACGCTGCTTTCCGTCATCCTGCTGTCGAACCTGATGGCGATCCTGCTGCAGGCGCTGGCGGCGCGGCTCGGCATCGCCACCGGGCGCGACTTGGCGCAGGCCTGCCGCGATGCCTATCCTCGCCCGGTCAACCTGATGCTGTGGCTGGCCTGCGAGCTGGCGATCATCGCCTGCGACCTGGCCGAGGTGATCGGCACGGCGATCGCCCTGCAATTGCTGTTCGGCATCCCGCTGGTGGCCGGCGCGCTGATCACCGGGCTGGACGCCTTCCTGCTGCTGCTGCTGATGCAGCGCGGTTTCCGCTACCTGGAAGCCTTCGTGATCGCGCTGCTGGCGGTCATCGCCGCCTGCTTCGCGGTGCAGATCGTGTTGGCCGCGCCCCCGGTGGCCGCCGTGCTGGCCGGCTTCATCCCCACCACCGGGGTGCTGCGCGACCCGGCGATGCTGTACATCGCCATCGGCATCATCGGCGCAACGGTTATGCCGCATAACCTTTACCTTCATTCATCGATCGTGCAGACTCGTGCCTTCGTGCGCGACGAGCCGGGCAAGCGCGAGGCGATCCGCTTCGCCACCTGGGACAGCAGCATCGCGCTGATGCTGGCGCTGTTCGTCAACGCCGCCATCCTGGTGGTCGCCGCCGCCGCCTTCCACGGCAGCGGCCATGCCGACGTGGCCGATATCGGCCAGGCCTACGGGCTGCTGTCGCCGCTGCTGGGCGCGGCCATCGCCTCCACCCTGTTCGCGCTGGCGCTGCTGGCCTCGGGGCTGAACTCCACCGTCACCGCCACGCTGGCCGGGCAGATCGTAATGGAGGGCTTCCTGCACCTGCGCCTGCCCGGCTGGGTGCGCCGGCTGATCACCCGGGCCATCGCCATCGTGCCGGTGGTGGCGGTCACCGCGCTGTACGGCGAGCGGGGGACGATGGAGTTGCTGGTGCTGAGCCAGGTGGTGCTGTCGATGCAACTGCCCTTCGCGGTGATCCCGCTGGTGCGCTTTGTGTCCGACCGGCGGCGCATGGGCGGCTTCGTGATCGGCCGGCCGCTGGCCGCCGCCGCCTGGATCGTGGCGGCGGTGATCCTGCTGCTGAACGGCAAGCTGCTGTTCGACGTCGTGCTGGGCGCCGGCTGAGGCGGTGCGGGCGCTGGCTGGCCTGCTGATGCTGCTGGCGGGGCCGGTGC
>MKWE01000007.1:0-121219 GCA_001899585.1 Rhodospirillales bacterium 70-18 | reverse complement strand
TTGGGCCGGCGCTGGCCGAGCCGGTGACGATCCCCGGGCCGGGCGGCCTCGCGCTGCGGGCCGACCTGGCGCTGCCGGCCGGGCCGCCGGTGGCGCCGGCCATCGTGGCGCTGCATGGCTGCGGCGGCCCCTATCCGCCGCGGGACGGGCAATGGGCGCGCGCGCTGGTCGCCGCCGGGCATATCGTGCTGCGGCCGGACAGTTTCGGCTCGCGCGGCCTCGGTTCGCAATGCCGCGAGCGCCACCGCGTCGCCACCTCCGGCGGGCTGCGCCGGCTGGATGCCATCGCCGCCGCGCGCTGGCTGGCCGCGCGGCCCGGCACGCCGCCGGGGGGCGTGGCGCTGCTCGGCTGGTCGGATGGCGGCAGCACCGTGCTGGCCGCCGGCAAGGTGGCGCCAGACCTGCCGGCGGGGCTGCTGCGCGGACTGGTGGCGTTCTATCCGGGTTGCCGCGCCGCCTCGGTGAGCGCCACCTGGCAGCCGGCGGCGGCGCTGCTGATCCTGCATGGCGCGTCCGACGATTGGACCCCGGCGGCGCCGTGCATCGCGCTGGAGGCGAAGCATCCCGAAATGGTTATGCTTCATACCTATCCCGGCGCCTACCATGATTTCGACTCGCCGGCGAAGCTGCACACGCTGCGCAACATCCCCACCAGTCAGAACCCCGACCATAGCGTGCACCTGGGCGGCGACCCGGCGGCATGGGCGGACGCGCTGCGGCGCGTGCCGGCGTTCCTGGCGGCTCAGCCCCCCAGGTAGCGCCAGCCCAGCACGGCGGCGGCGCCCACGCCATACAGCGCCAGCGCCGCGGCGAGGATGGCGCGCCGGTGCGGCCGCAGCCCCGGCATCACCTGCACGCCGAGCATCGCCGCCATCACCAGCAGCCCCAGCGCGCGCAGCAGGCGCCAGGTCTCGTCCAGGACGACCGGCGCCACGCCGTTACCCCCGGCCGGCCTCGTAGACCTTGAGGTTGGCGTAGGCGGCCTTCAGCAGCGTGGCCGGCCGGCCGGCGGCGGTGGCGCGGGCCAGCATGTCGCCCACCACATGGTCGGCCTCCACCTGGCTGCCGCGCCGCAGGTCGCGCAGCATGGAGGCCTCCCACGTGCCCTGGGGGTCGGTGAACTGCTTGCGGCTGTTGGCGCGGTGCGCCTCGCGCGGCGCATGGCCGGCGGCGGCGGCGGCGGCCGAGCAGTCCTCCAGCATCTCCAGCATCAGGCCCGCGCCGTCCGGGCTGGCGCGCACGATCTGCCCGACATTGCCGCGTATCAGGCAGCACATCGCCGCCATCGAGCACAGGAAGACCCATTTTTCCCACATATCCTGCTCGATATCGTCGCTCAGCCGCGAGTCGAAGCCACCCTTGCCCAGCACCGGGCCGAGCGCCGCGCAGGCCGCAGCGGCGGCCGGGCTGCGCGGGCCGGTGACGAAGCTGTGGATCTTGTTGAGGTGGCGCACCGTGCCGTCGGCCTCCAGCGTGACGGCGATCGCGGCCACCCCGCCCAGCACCCGGTCGCGGCCGAACTCCGCGTCCAGCCGTTCCAGGTGGCGCATGCCGTTCAGCTGCGGGATGATCAGCGCGCCGGCCGCCGCCGGGCGGATGGCGGCGATCGCGGTTTCCAGGTCGTAGGCCTTGCAGCCGACGATGATGGCGTCGTAGCCCGGCGCGACGGTCTCGCTGGTGACGGTCTTCACCGGGATGGCGAGGTCGCCCATCGGGCTCTTGATCACCAGCCCGTCGCGGGCCAGTTGTTCGGCACGGCGCGGGCGCACCAGGAAGGTGACATCCACCCCGCCGGCCGCCAGCCTGCCGCCGTAATAGCCGCCGATGCCGCCGGCGCCCAGGACCAGTATGCGCATTGCCATGCTCCTCGATATGCTGGCCGCACACTGCCGGGCGGCGATGGGGTTGCCAACCCGGGGAGTATGCTGCATGGCCGGAATGCGGGCGGGGGGATGGAACGCCAATTCCACCGCCGGTCAACCCCATGTTACAGGGTATCCATCATGGACGCCGACACGAAGACCACCATTGCGATCGGCAGCGACCACGCCGGCCCGGCCCTGAAGGCGGTGCTGGCCGAGGCGCTGCGCGCGGCCGGGCACACCGTGCTCGACCTGGGCACCGACGGGACCGGCAGGGTCGACTACCCGGATTACGCCCATGCCGTGTGCCGCGCGGTGGAGCAGGGCCAGGCGCGCTTCGGCGTGCTGATCTGCGGCACCGGCATCGGCATGTCGATCGCCGCCAACCGCCACGCCGGCATACGCTGCGCGCTGGCCGGCGAGGTCACCAGCGCCCGGCTGGGCCGCCAGCACAACGACGCCAACGTGCTGGCGATGGGTGCGCGGGTCATCGGCGACGCGGTGGCGCTGGACATCCTGGCGACCTTCCTCACCACCGCCTACGAGGGCGGGCGCCACGACGGCCGCCTGGCCAAGCTTGCCGCCACCTGAGTCCCCCGCGCCCGAAGGACACGCCATGAACGACCACTCCCCCGCCGCCGGCCTGCAGCGCTTCTTCGCCGCCCCGCTGGCCGAGACCGACCCCGAGCTGGCCGCCGCCATCGACCGCGAACTGGTGCGCCAGCAGGACGGCATCGAACTGATCGCCAGCGAGAACATCGTCTCCGCCGCGGTGATGCAGGCGCAGGGCTCGGTGCTCACCAACAAATACGCCGAGGGCTATCCGGGCCGGCGCTACTATGGCGGCTGCGTGGAGGTGGATGTCGCCGAAAACCTGGCGATTTCGCGCGCAAAACAGCTGTTTTCCTGCGAATTCGCCAATGTTCAGCCGCATTCCGGGGCGCAGGCCAACCAGGCGGTGTTCCTGGCGCTGCTGCAGCCGGGCGACACCATCCTGGGCATGAGCCTCGCCGCCGGCGGCCACCTGACGCACGGGGCGGCGCCCAACCTGTCCGGCAAGTGGTTCCATGCCGTGCAGTACGGGGTGCGCCGCGAGGACGGTGTGCTGGATTACGAGGAGCTTGAGCGCCTCGCCCGCAGCGAGAAGCCGAAGCTGATCATCGCCGGCGGCAGCGCCTATCCGCGGGTGATCGATTTCGCCCGCATCCGCGCGGTGGCCGACGAGGTCGGCGCCTATTTCATGGTGGACATGGCGCATTTCGCCGGCTTGGTGGCCGCCGGCGTGTTCCCCAGCCCGCTGCCGCATGCCCATGTGGTGACCACCACCACCCACAAGACCCTGCGCGGCCCGCGCGGCGGCATGGTGCTGTCCAACGACCTGGAGATCGGCAAGAAGATCAACTCCGCGGTGTTCCCCGGTCTGCAGGGCGGGCCGCTGATGCATGTGATCGCCGGCAAGGCGGCGGCGTTCGGCGAGGCGTTGCGGCCGGAGTTCCGCGCCTATCAGCGGGCGGTGGCCGAGAACGCGAAGGCGCTGGCGGCAAGCCTGGTGGAGCAGGGGCTGGCGATCGTCACCGGCGGCACCGACAGCCACCTGATGCTGGTGGACCTGCGGCCCAAGGGCGTGACCGGCAAGGCCGCCGAGGGCAGCCTGGAGCGCGCCCACATCACCGCCAACAAGAACGCCATCCCGTTCGACCCGGCCAAGCCGGCAGTGACCTCCGGCATCCGGCTGGGCACGCCGGCGGCGACCACGCGCGGCTTCGGCGTGGCCGAGTTCCAGGAGGTCGGCCGCATGATCGGCCAGGTGCTGGACGGGCTGGCCAAGTCGAACGACGGCGGCAACGCCGCCGCCGAGGCCGAGGTTGGCGAGCGGGTGCGCGCGATGTGCGCGCGCTTCCCGATCTATACGGGCCGGTAGCCGCCATGCGCTGCCCCTTCTGCGGCCATGAGGACACGCAGGTGAAGGACAGCCGTCCGACCGAGGACGGCCTGGCCATTCGCCGGCGGCGGTCCTGCGCGGGGTGCAGCCAGCGCTTCACCACCATCGAGCGGGTGCAGCTGCGCGAGCTGACGGTGGTGAAGACCGACAGCCGCCGGGTGCCGTTCGACCGCGACAAGCTGGCCCGCTCGGTGCGCATCGCGCTGCGCAAGCGGCCGGTGGACGACGAGCGGATCGAGCGCATCGTCAACGGCATCGTGCGCAAGATGGAGGCCTCGGGCGAGGCCGACATCCCGAGCAAGCAGATCGGCGAACTGGTGATGGAGACGCTGAAGGAGGTGGATGCGGTGGCCTATGTCCGCTTTGCCTCCGTCTATAGGAATTTCCGGGAAGCCAAGGATTTTGAAGCATTCCTTGGCGAACTCGGCGACCCGGCCTGAGATGGCGGACGATATTCCCCATATGCGGGCGGCGCTCGCGCTGGCCGGGCGTGGGCTGGGCAGCACCTGGCCGAACCCCTCGGTGGGCTGCGTCATCGTGCGCGACGGGGTGGTGGTCGGGCGCGGCACCACCGCGCCGTTCGGCCGCCCGCATGCCGAGCCGCAGGCGCTGGCGATGGCGGGCGACCTCGCGCGCGGGGCCACCGCCTATGTGACGCTGGAGCCCTGCTGCTTCCATGGCCGCACGCCGCCCTGCACCGAAGCGCTGATCGCGGCCGGGATCGCCCGCGTGGTGGTCGCCACCTGCGACCCCGATCCGCGGGTGAACGGGGCGGGCCTGCGGCGGCTCCGCGAGGCCGGGATCGCGGTGGAGCAGGGCGTGCTGCGCCACGAGGCCGAGGCGGTGGCCGAGGGGCTGTTCCACCGGGTGCGCCAGGGCCGGCCGCTGGTGACGCTGAAGCTGGCCAGCACGCTGGACGGGCGGATCGCCACGGCGGGCGGCGAGAGCCAGTGGATCACCGGCGCCCCGGCGCGGCGCCTGGCCCACGCGCTGCGCGGGCGGCACGACGCGGTGATGGTGGGCATCGGCACCGCCAGCGCCGACGACCCGGACCTGACCTGCCGCATCCCCGGCTTCAAGCCGGTGCCGATGGTGCGGGTGGTGGCGGACAGTCATTTGCGCCTGCGCCTGCTGTCGCGCCTGGTGGTCACCGCGCGCGACACCCCCACCTGGGTGCTGACGCGCGCCGATGCGGATGCGCGGCGCGCGGCGGCGCTGGAGGATCTGGGCGTGGCGCTGCTGCGGGTGCCGGCCGGCGGCGCCGGGGTGGACCTGGCGGCCGGGCTGGCGGCGCTGGCCGGGCGCGGCATCACCCGATTGCTGGTGGAAGGCGGGGCGCAGCTTGCGGCGGCGCTGCTGCGTGACGATCTGGTGGACAGGATCGCCTGGTTCCATGCCCCCGCGGTGATCGGGGCCGACGGGTTCCCGGCGGCGCAGGCATTCGGGGTGGCGGCGCTGGACGCGATGCCGCGCTTCGTGCGCGAAAGGGTGACGCCGGTGGGCGAGGACGTGCTGACCGAATTGCGGCGCAGGCGCGAGGGAGAGGGCTGATGTTCACCGGTATCGTCACCGGGCTGGGCAGCGTGCGGGCCATCACCCCCCTGGGCGACGGGCGGGACATGCGGCTGGTGATCGGCACGTCCTGGGCCAACACGGCGGAGATCCCGCTGGGCGCCTCGATCGCCTGTTCCGGCTGCTGCCTGACGGCGGTGGAGGTGGGGGCGGACTGGTTCGCCGCCGACGCCTCCGCCGAGACACTGTCCAAGACCACGCTGGGCGGCTGGGCGGTGGGCACGCGGGTCAATCTGGAACGGCCGCTGAGGGTGGGCGACGAACTGGGCGGCCATATCGTCTCGGGCCATGTGGACGGGGTGGCGGAGGTGCTGGCGGCGGCGGCGGAGAACGGCTCCACCCGCTGGACCTTCCGGGTGCCGGCGGCGCTGGCCCGCTTCATCGCGCCGAAGGGCAGCGTGGCGGTGGACGGGGTGTCGCTGACGGTCAACGAGGTGGATGGCGACAGCTTCGGGGTGAACATCATCCCGCACACCGCCGCGGTGACGACGTTCGGCTTGCTGCGCCCGGGCGACCGGGTGAACATCGAGATCGATACGCTGGCGCGCTATGTCGCCCGCTTGGGGGAATTCTCATGAGCCAGCTTCTGACCCGCAGCCTGTCGGACTACCTCGCCTCCGCCGAGGAGCTGATCGAGGAGGCGCGAGAGGGCCGCATGTTCATCCTGGTCGATGACGAGGACCGGGAGAACGAGGGCGACCTGGTGATCCCGGCCCAGTTCGCGACGCCGGATGCGGTGAACTTCATGGCGCGGTACGCGCGCGGGCTGATCTGCCTGGCACTGGCCCGGCCGCGGGTGGAGCAGCTTGGGCTGCCGCTGATGAGCCAGTCCAACGGCACCCGCCATGCCACTGCTTTTACCGTATCAATCGAGGCGCGGGACGGCGTGACCACCGGGATTTCCGCGCATGACCGGGCGCGCACCATCGGGGTGGCGATCAACCCGGCCTGCGGGCGCGATGAGATCGTGACCCCCGGCCACGTGTTCCCGCTGATGGCGCGCGAGGGCGGCACGCTGGTGCGCGCGGGGCATACCGAGGCGGCGGTGGACATTGCGCGGCTGGCCGGGCTGAACCCCTCGGGCGTGATCTGCGAGATCATGAACGACGACGGCACCATGGCCCGCATGCCGGACCTGGTGGCCTTCGCGCAGCACCACAACCTGAAGCTCGGCACCATCGCCGACCTGATCGCCTATCGCCGGCGCACCGAGCGGCTGGTGAAGCGGATCAGCGAGGCGACGCTGACCCATGAGGTGGGCGGCGAATGGCGGCTGCTCACCTATGCCAACACCGTCGAGTATTGCGAGCATCTGGTGCTGGTGAAGGGCGACCTGTCCGCCCCCGGCCCGGTGCCGGTGCGCATGCACGGCGTGGACCTGCTGAACGACGTGATCGGCAGCCGCACCGGCGCCGTGCTGCGCGGCGCCATGGCGATGATCGCCGCCGAAGGGCGCGGGGCGGTGGTGCTGCTGCGCGAGATGCGGCCGACCGCGCTGTCGGAGCGGGTGGAGCATCTGGGCAGCGAGACGCCGCGCACCCAGCTGCGCGACTACGGCATCGGCGCGCAGATCCTGTTGGACCTGGGCGTGCGGGACATGGTGCTGCTGTCCAACACCCAGCGCACGATTGTTGGTATTGAAGGCTACGGGCTGAACATCGTTGCTCAGCGCCCGATTGAAGGAATTCCCGTGAGATGAGTACTGCTGACGCGCCGCTGCCCAAGGCCCCGGTGGTGGAAGGCGCGCGCCCGCACATGCTGGTGGTGCGGGCGCCCTATTACACGCAGATCGTCGATGGCCTGCGCGAGGGCGCCGAGCGCATCCTGCGCGAGGCGGGGGCGACGTTCGACGTGCTGGACGTGGCCGGCGCGCTGGAACTGGCGGCCGCCGTGCGCCTGGCGGTGCGCGGGCGGCGGCGCTACGACGGCTACGTGGTGTTGGGCTGCGTGGTGAAAGGCGAGACCGACCATTACGAGCATGTCTGCCGCGAGGCGATGGCCGGGTTGACCCAGGTGGCGCTGCAATTCGCGCTGTGCCTGGGCAACGGCCTGCTGACCGTGGCGACCGAGGCGCAGGCGCTGGAGCGCTCGGGCCAGGACGGCCACAACAAGGGCGCCGAGGCCGCCGCCGCCGCGCTGGTGCAGATCAGCGCCGCCCGCTGGCTGGACGCGGTTTGATGGCCACTCCCGCGAAGTCTCGCCCGCGCACCTCGGCGCGCGTGGCCGCCGTGCAGGCGTTGTTCCAGGCGGAGCAGTCGCAGACCAGCCCGGAGACGGTGATCGACGAGTTCATCCGCCACCGGCTGGGCGAGTTGCCGGGCAGCGGCGGGTTCGAGGATGGGCGGGCGCCGGATGCGCATGTGCCGCTGTTCGGCCGCATCGTGCGCACCGCCACCACGCAGCAGGACACGCTGGACGGCATGCTGTCGCAGGCGCTGAGCGCGGACTGGCCGATCGAGCGGCTGGACCCGGTGCTGCGCGCCCTGATGCGCGCTGGCGCCGCCGAATTGTGGATGCAGGACGGGCCGCCGGCGCGGGTGGTGATCAACGAATACCTGGACGTGGCGCACGGCTTCTTCACCGGTGACGAGCCGCGCATGGCCAATGGCGTGCTGGACACGCTGGCCCGGCTGCTGCGGCCGGCGGAGTTCGCGGCCGGGTAGGTCCGGCGGCAGGTCTGCCAAGCAAGGAAGAATCACATGGAGGCGGGGAGGCGGGGAGAAGGAAGTCTGGCATGTGATCTGCCTTGCTTCTCCCCGTCTCACCGCCTCCATGTGAACCTTCTTCCCTGACGGCACCCGCACCCATGCACGCGCTTCCGGCCGAGTTCGCCTTGATCGCACGGCATTTCCGGCCGCTGGCCGGGGAGGGCGCGCTGGGGCTGGGCGACGATGCCGCGGTGCTGGCGGTGCCGGCCGGGCGGGAACTGGTGATCGCCGCCGACGCCATCGTGGCCGGGGTGCATTTCCTGCCCGACGACCCGCCCGACCTGGTGGCGCGCAAGCTGCTGCGCACCAACCTGTCCGACCTCGCGGCGATGGGGGCGGCGCCGCTGGGCTACCTCACCACCGTCTCGGTGCCGAAGGACACGCCGGATGCCTGGTTCGCCGGGTTCGCGGCGGGGCTGGCGGCGGACCAGGCGGCGTTCGGGCTGCACCTGCTGGGCGGGGACACCACCTCCACCCCCGGGCCGGTGAGCCTGTCGCTGACCATCCTGGGCACCGTCGCCGCCGGCTGCGCGGTGCGCCGGGCGGGGGCGCTGGCCGGGCACGGCATATGGGTGAGCGGCACCATCGGCGACGGCGCGCTGGGCCTGCTGGCGGCGACCGGGCGGCTGGACGACCCCACCGGCTGCCTGGCCGGGCGCTACCGGCTGCCGCGGCCGCGGCTGGCGCTGGGCCTGCGGCTGCACGGGGTGGCGGCGGCGGCGATGGATGTGTCGGACGGGCTGGTGCAGGACCTCGGGCATCTGTGCCGCGCGGGCGGGGTGGCCGCCGAGATCGAGGCGGCGTGCTTGCCGCTGTCGGACGCCGCGCGGGCGGCCGGGCCGGCGCTGCTGATGCGCTGCCTGACAGGGGGCGACGATTACGAGCTGCTGATGGCGGTGGCGCCGGAGAACGAGGCGGCATTGCAACGTGCGGCTATCGAGACGAACATTGCCGCCACCCGGATCGGCCACTTCCGTGCCGGCCCGCCGCATGTCACGGTGCGCGACCCCGACGGTGCGGCGCTGCGCATCGGCGCGGGGGGGAACGACCACGGCGGATGGAGCCACTTCGCATGAACCGGAACGTCTGGCTGCTGTTCACCTGCCAGGCGCTGGTCAATGCCGCCGGGATCAGCCAGGTGGCGATGAGCGCGCTGATCGGCTACTCGCTGTCGCCCGACAAGACGCTGGCCACCGTGCCCTATGCGTTGCAGATGCTGGGCACCATGGCGGCCTCCATCCCGGCCGGGATCATCTTCGCGCGGCTGGGTCGGCGGGTCGGGTTCATGGTGGGCGCCACGGCGATGCTGCTGGGCACGCTGACCTATTTCGTGGGGGTCTGGCGGGGCGATTTCCTGCTGTACTGCCTCGGCTCGCTGCCGATGGGGGTGGGGTTCGGCATCGGCCAGCATTACCGTTTCGCCGCCTCGGAAGTGGCCAGGCCGCAGGCGCGGGCGCGGGCGATCGCGCTGGTGATGGCCGGCGGCGTGGTCTCGGCGATCCTGGGGCCGGAACTGGTGAAGCACACCAAGGAGTTGGCCGGGCCGGTGCTGTTCCTGGGCACCTATGCGTGCCTGGCGCTGCTGCCGCTGGTGTCGCTGGTGCTGATCGCCTTTATCGAGCTGCCGCCGGCGCCGCCGCGCGTCGCCTCGCCGACGCCGCTGCGGGTGCTGATGGGCCGGCCGGCCTTCGTGACCGCGGTGATCGCCGGGCTGGTGGGCTACGGCACGATGAACCTCATCATGGCGGCGACGCCGTTGCAGATGATGCTGTGCGGCTTCGGGGTGGACCAGAGCACCGATGTCATCCGTGCCCACGCCATCGCCATGTTCGCGCCCGGCTTCGTGACCGGGCGGCTGATCCAGCGCTTCGGCGTGCACCGGGTGATCGTGACCGGCGGGCTGCTGTGCCTGGGCTGCGCCGCGTTCTCGCTGGCCGAGCCGACGCAGGTGCATTTCATGCTGGCGCTGGCGCTGCTGGGCCTGGGGTGGAACTTCATGTTCGTCGGCGCCACGGCGCTGCTGGCCACGGCCCATGACGCCGGCGAGCGGGTGCGGGCGCAGGCGGCCAACGACTTCATCGTGTTCACCACGGTGACCATCACCGCCTTCACCTCCGGCGCGCTGCAGAACCACAGCGGCTGGGTGGTGGTGAACGCCTCGGTGGTGCCGCCGGTGCTGGTGGCGATGGGGCTGGTGCTGTGGCACCGCGCCACCCATGCGCGCCGGGCCGCGCTGGCCTGAGCCGGCGCGGCTGGCCGCCCCGTCGTCGCCGGTCAGGCGACGACGGTCAGTAGTTGCCGGAGACGCCGCGGCCGGAGCCGGTGGTGCCCAGGCTGCTGCCGGTGCCGGGGGTGAAGCGACCCACATTGCCGAGCAACTGTTGCAGGAAGGTCGAGTCGCTGCCCGGCGCGGGGGTGGTGCGGGCGACCACGCTGACCGGCAGCGAGTCCTTCTTGGATTTCTGCTCCACGCCGCGCAGCACGCCGGACTGGTCGAAGGTCAGCGCCACGACCTCCTGGCTGCGCACCTCGTTGGTGCCGCCGATCACCGGCTTGGTCATCTCGCCGATATAGAGCCAGGTGTTGTCGTCGAAGGTGGCGTGGGCGGTGGGCGAGCCGATCAGGGCGACCACGTCCTTGGTGGTGGTGGTGCCGGGCACCAGCTCCTTCATCGCGTCGGCGTCCACCCGGTTGCCGCGCACCTGCGGCGGGTAGGTCATGAAATCAGGCAGGCCGCAGCCGGCCAGGCCGCTGCTGGCCAGGGCGGCGAGCAGCGCCAGCGGCAGCAGCCGGCGGCGGGCGGGCGTCGAGCCGGTGGGAGCCGAAGGGACGCAACGGGGCGTCGAGACGGGGGCAGGGGGGCGCAAGCTGGCATCCTCTCGATACGCGGTGGAGCTGGGCGGCGTCCGAATGCGATTGACCCGGGCGCCCATCACGCTACGTCTACGGCGTGTCATGCCGGACCCCGCGTGTCAATAAAGACCGTGGCCCCGGTGGCGGGCCTGGAGCAAGGGTGAGATGGGTGTATTTGGCTTCCTGCGCGGCGGCCGCCAGGAGCGGGCGGGCTATGAGTTGTACTGCCAGGCGGTGGCGGCGGCGCGCGATCCGTATTTCTACAGCGTGCTGGGGGTGCCCGACACGCTGGACGGGCGGTTCGACATGGTGGGGCTGCACGCCTTCCTGGTGATCCGCCGGTTGCAGGCCCTGCCGGTGCCGGGCCCGGCACTGGCGCAGGCGCTGTTTGACGCAATGTTCCACGATATGGACCTGAATTTGCGGGAAATGGGGGTCAGCGACCTGTCGGTGGGCAAGAAGGTCAAGCAGATGTGGGAGGCATTCCATGGCCGCGCCGCCGCCTACCAGGGCGCGCTGGCGGCCGGCGACGCCGTGCTGCTGGCCGAGGCGCTGCGGCGCAATGTCTGGCGTGGCGCTGCCGAAGCGCCGGACCCGGCCCACCCCGCGGCGCTGGCGCGGCTGGCGCTGGCGCAGGACGCCTTCCTGGCCGGGCAAGCGGCCGCCGACCTGCTGCGCGGCGTGGTGGCGTTCCTGCCGCCGGCGGAGGCTGCATGAGCGACCTGCATGACGACCTCCCGGAGTTGCACCGACCGCTCGCCGTCGAGCGGATCGGCGGCGCCGGGCGTGATCAGCTGGTCCAGGCCGATGCCGCGGAATGCGCCGCCCTGGCCCGCCGCATGGGCATACCGGCGGTGCTGGGCCTGTCCTGCCGCTTCCATCTGACGCTGGAGCCGCGCGGTGTGGTGTTGGCCGAGGGCGAGTTGGACGCGCGGCTGGTGCGCGTCTGCGTGGTGTCGCTGGAGGAGTTCGAGGCGGTGGTGGCCGAGCGGTTCCGCGTGCGCTTCGTGCCCGAGGCGGACGTGGCGGAGCAGGAGGACGAGGAGGACGACGCGGTGCTCGATCCCGAGTCGGACGACGAAATCCCCTATCGCGGCGGCACGATCGACCTCGGCGAGGCGGCGGCCGAGCAACTGGCACTGGTGCTGGACCCCTATCCGCGCCGGCCGGATGCGACGCTGCCCGATGCCGCGACCGAGGCGGCCGAATCGCCGTTCGCCGCGCTGGCCCGGCTGAAACGGCTGGAGTAGGCTCCCCGTCCGCGGCGTCGCCCGGCGCCACGATGGGAGGCATGATACGCCGTGGCTTGCAGGGGCAGGGGGCCTCTGCTAGACGGCGCGGCTCGCGTTATTGCCATTAAGTGACCACACCCGTCCGGTCCACAGGCGTGCTGCCTGTCGGGCCGGGATTGGTGCTCACGCAGACCGGAGGGGCATTGTCCCATGGCCGTACCTAAGAAGAAGACCTCGCCCTCGCGGCAGGGCATGCGGCGCAGCCACCAGGCGCTGGTCCCGCAGGCCAATGCCGAGTGCGCCAATTGCGGCGAGCTGAAGCGCCCGCACCACGTCTGCAGCCATTGCGGCCATTACGATGGGCGCGAGGTCGTGGGCGCTGGCAAGGCACTGAAGGGCGCTGTTCGCGCCTGACCGGGCGCGCGCACGCCCTCGGTAGCGCGGTCCCTCATCCTGTGGGCGGCTTCGACAGACGCTGGCTTTCGGCGCCCCGACCGATGAGTCGGGTGTGCCAGGGCTTGCGATACGGCAGTGTCTGGCGCATGCAGGGCAGCGTGGCTCCGTGTTCGGAGAAGCGATTCGGCGGCATGCGGCCTTGACGGATCAGTTAACCTTGGCAATCGACGCGATGGGGGGCGACGGCGCCCCCGACATCGTTGTCGCCGGCTTGGCCATCGCGGCGGAGCGGCACCCCGGTGCCCGCTTCCTGCTGGTGGGCGACGAGCCGCGCCTGCTGCCGCTGCTGGCCCGCCACAAGCGGGCGGCGGGCGCCTGCACCATCCGTCATACCGCCGAGGTGATCGCCGGCGACCTCAAGCCCACCGCCGCGCTGCGCCTGCGCGGAGCCTCCATGCGCCTGGCGATCGACGCGGTGGCGGGCGGCGAGGCGGCTGGCGTGGTCTCGGCCGGCAATACCGGCGCGCTGCTGGCGCTGGCCAAGATCGTCATCAAGTCGCTGCCCGGCATCGACCGCCCGGCCATGGCCGCCATCGGCCCCTCGGCGCGCGGCGACGTGGTGATGCTCGACCTCGGCGCCAACGTGCTGTGCGACGTGCGCAACCTGGTGGAGTTCGCCGTGATGGGCGACGTGTTCGCCCGCACCGTGCTCGGCCTCACCGCCCCCACCATCGGCCTGCTCAATGTCGGCTCCGAGGAGCTGAAGGGCGACGAGCGCATCCGCCAGGCGGCCGAGGTGCTGAAGGTCAGCCACCTGAGCGGCCAGTTCCACGGCTTCGTGGAAGGCCACGACATCGCCGCCGGCACCACCGACGTGATCGTGACCGACGGTTTCACCGGCAACGTGGCGCTCAAGACCGGCGAGGGCGCGCTGAAGCTGATGGGCCAGATGCTGCGCGAGGTGTTCTCCTCCTCGCTGGCCGCGCGCATCGGCTACCTGCTGGCCCGCCCGGGGCTGGAGCGGCTGCGCGAGTGGCTGGACCCGCGCCGCTACAACGGCGCCGTGATGCTCGGCCTGGGCGGCGTGGTGGTGAAATCGCATGGCGGCACCGATGCGCAGGGCTTCGCGCATGCGGTGGACGTGGCCATGGACATGGTGGTGCATCGCTTCAACGACGGCATACGCGACGGCCTGGCGAAAATCGTCGAGCTGCAGCCGGGGATGGGACCCAAGAATGGATCAAGTGACGGCCAGGGAAGCGTCGGCGGCTCCCGCCTCGCCGGGGCGCGATGATGCCGCTGCCGGCCCGGTGAGCGCGCCCGCGGGCAGCGCGGCCCCGCACCTGCGCGCGGTGCTGGCCGGCATCGGGGCGTACCTGCCCGAGCATGCGGTGAGCAACGACGAGCTGGCGAAGACCGTCGACACCTCCGACGCCTGGATCCGCGAGCGCACCGGCATCCGCCAGCGCCATATCGCCGCCCCGCACGAGACCTGCGCCTTCATGGCCACCCAGGCGGCCCGCGCGGCCCTGGCGGACGCGGGCGTCGCTGCCGGGGCGGTGGACGCGATCATCCTGGCCACCGCCACGCCCGACCAGGCGTTTCCGGCTACCGCCGTGCGGGTGCAGGCGGCGTTGGGCGCCGGCGGCTTCGGCTTCGACCTTTCGGCGGCCTGCAGCGGCTTCATCTACGGCCTGTCGGTGGCCGACGCGATGATCCGCGCCGGGCAGGTGCGCAACGTGCTGGTGATCGGCGCCGAGGTGTATTCGCGTATCATGAACTGGCAGGACCGCGGCACCTGCGTGCTGTTCGGCGACGGCGCCGGCGCGGTGCTGCTGCGCGCCGAGGCGGGCGGGGCCGGCGGTGCTTCCGCGCGCGGCATCCTGTCCACCCATCTGCACGCCCAGGGCGACCTTGCCGACATCCTGTACGTCGATGGCGCGGTGGGCCAGCCGGACAAGCCGGGCCATCTGGTGATGAACGGCCGCGAGGTGTTCCGCCACGCCGTCACGCGGCTGGCCGAGGCGGTGGGCGAGGCGCTGGTGGCCAACGGGCTGACCGGCGCGGATGTCGACTGGCTGGTGCCGCACCAGGCCAACATGCGCATCATCGAGGCGGTCGGCCGTCGCATCGGGCTGCCGGCCGAGAAGGTGGTGGTGACGGTGGACCAGCACGCCAACACCTCGGCCGCCTCCATTCCGCTGGCGCTGGCCGCGGCCTATGCCGACGGGCGGATCCGGCCGGGGCAGCTTATTCTGATGGAGGCGCTGGGCGGCGGCCTCACCTGGGGATCGGCGCTGATCCGGCTGTAGCGGGCGGCTTTGCGGCCGGGAAATCGTCGCGTCGCAAGCAATTGATATCAGACTATTGTTGACGAGGCGCGCCCGGCTGCATAGCGTCTGGCACATGAACACTGTCACGCGCGCGCATCTGACCGAGACGATCTATACCGAGGTCGGGCTCTCCCGTAACGAATCCGCCGATCTTCTTGAGACGGTGCTGGAGCGCATGTGCCGTGCGCTTGAAGCGGGAGAATCCGTCAAAATCAGCGGGTTCGGAACCTTTTCTGTGCGCCAGAAGGGGCGCCGGATCGGCCGCAACCCGAAAACCGGGGTGGAGGTGCCGATCCTGCCGCGCCGTGTGCTGGTGTTCCGCCCCAGCCAGGTGCTGAAGGCGCATGTCAATCACACCCCGCCGCCGGCGGGAGATGACGAATGAGCGGCAGCGACGCGCTGGCCGACCATTTCGACCCCGCGGACCCGAAAGGCGCCAAGCCGCGCAAGGCGCCCAACGCCTTCCGCACCATCAGCGAGGTGGCGGACGAACTGCATATCCCGCAGCACGTGCTGCGCTTCTGGGAGACGCGGTTTCCGCAGGTGAAGCCGCTGAAGCGCGGCGGCGGCCGGCGCTACTACCGGCCCGACGACATCGCGCTGCTTCGGCGGATTTCGGATCTGCTGTATATTCAGGGCTATACGATCAAGGGCGTGCAGCGCCTGCTGCGCGAGGGCGGCGGCAAGCTATCCGACGACATTCCGCCGCCGACCCCGGACGAACAGGCCGAGGCGGAGGCCGAGCGCGCCGCCGCGCCGCCGCTCGACGACGAGCCACAACTGCCGATGCCCGGCCTGCCGCCGGCCGCACCCCCCGCCGCGCCGCCGCGTCCGGCCCGTGCCGCGCCGCGTGCCGGCGAGCCGGCGGACGGTGCCCGCGCCGAGGCGGAGCGCCTGCGCGCCGTGCTGGCCGCCACCCTGCGCGAACTGGAAGCATTGCGCGCGCTGCTGCCGTAATACGCGCATCCTGCGTTGCGGTGCCGGCGCGGCGCTGCTAAAGGAGCCTCCCCGTCGGTCGGAGCGTAGCGCAGCCTGGTAGCGCATCAGTCTGGGGGACTGGGGGTCGTGGGTTCGAATCCCGCCGCTCCGACCAATTCCCCCCATTCGGTTATCGCCGCAATTCGAAATCGCATGCTCCATGTGCCCGGACAGCGTAGCCTTGAGCTGGTGGGAGCCATGCCCGGCATCCGGGGAAGGTCCGCGCATGAACGACAGGATGGCCGCGCTACGGCAGCGGATCGACCGCGCCGAGCACGAACTCGACGAGGCCATCACCGAATGGCGCGGCCACGCGGCGGAGGCGGAGGCCAGCGTGGTGGCGATGTCGCGGCAGTTGCGCGCGGAGCAGAAAAAGCTGCGCCGGAGCCTGCTGGCCGTCATCCGCGGCGCGGGCGTGCTGGTCTGGCTGACCGCCCCGGTGATCTACAGCCTGATCGTGCCGCTGATGCTGACCGACCTGTTCGTGACGCTGTACCAGGCGATCTGCTTCCCGGTCTATGGCATCCCGAAGGTCCGCCGGTCGGACTATGTCGTCATCGACCGCCACCGCCTCGGCTACCTCAATGCCATCGAGAAGCTGAACTGCGTCTATTGCGGCTACAGCAATGGCGTGCTGGCCTATGCGAGCGAACTGGCCAGCCGCACGGAGCAGCATTTCTGCCCGATCAAGCACGCCACGCCGGTGGCCGGCGCGCATCGCCGCTATGCCCGCTTCGCCGCATACGCCGACGCGCAGGGCTACCGCGACCGGGTGGACCACCCCGACCAGCCGCCCGGCACGCCGTAGCCCCCGCCGCGCTGCCGGAGCCGGATGCCTCCTGACAGGCGAAGGCACCCGGCTCCAGCTCTTTGTTTTGTCGCGTGATTCAGACATTCGGTAATTCCACCTCCGGTCATCACTCTCTAGGCTGGCGGCCCACGTCCCCGCACGGGGCAGCGTCCAGCAAGCGGGAGCCAGCATGCGCATCGAGATCGTCTGTACGGGCGACGAGGTCCTCACCGGCAAGATCGTCAACACCAATTTCAGCTACATGACCCAGAAGCTGGAGGATGCCGGCCTGTCGGTGGTCTGGGGCACCACCGTCGGCGACGACCGCGACAGCCTGCTGTCCGCCTTCCGGCTGGCTGGCGGGCGGGCCGACATCGTCATCGTCAATGGTGGGCTGGGCCCGACGGTGGACGACCTGTCCCAGGAGATCGCCGCCCAGGCCGCCGGCGTGGAGCTGGTGCTGCACGAGGAATGGCTGGAGAAGATGGAGGGGTTCTTCACCCGCCGCGGCCGGGCGATGCCGCCCAACAACCGCAAGCAGGCCATGCTGCCGGCCGGCGCCGAGATGCTGGACAACCCGATCGGCACCGCCTGCGGCTTCGCGATGGATATCGGCGGCGCCCGCTTCTTCTTCACCCCCGGCGTGCCGCGCGAGCTGCGCCGCATGCTGGAGGAGCAGATCATCCCCCGCCTGCTCGCCCGCAGCGGCGCCCCGGCCACCATCCGGCTGAAGCGCTACCACGGCTACGGCCTGGGCGAGTCGCATGTCGACTCGCTGCTGGCGGGCGTGGAGGCGCTGGGGCCGGATGGCAGTGTGAAGCTGGGCTTCCGCGCCCATTACCCGCAGATCGAGACCAAGCTGACCATCCGCGGCAGCGACCCGGAGGATGTCGCCCGCAAGCTGGCGCCGGTCGATGCCGAGGTGCGCCGCCGCCTGGGCAATTTCATCATCGCCGAGGACGACCAGACGCTGGAGGGTGTGGTGCTGGCCGCGCTGCAGTCCCAGGCGGCGACGCTGGCGCTGGTGGAGAGCTTCACCGGCGGCCAGATCGCCATGCGCCTGCTGCCACTGCCGGGCGGCGAGGCCGTGCTGCGCCGCGCCACCGCCTCGCGCGACCCGGCGCAGCTGCTGGCCGCCGTCGGGCTGCCGGCGCGCGAGGTGGGCGAATACGACGAGGCGCTGGCCGGCGCCGTGGCCGGGACCGCCCGCGCCGCCGCCGGCGCCAGCCATGGCATGGCGGTGCTGATCGACCTCGACGAGGGCGCCGACCGCATGGATCTCGGCGGCACCATCTGGGTCGCCATCGCCGCCGAAACTGGCAGCGTGGTGCGCCGCGCGCGCATCCTGGGCGGGCGGGAATGGATCCGGCTCGGCGCGGTGGAACTCGGCCTGGACTGCCTGCGTCGCCACCTCCAGGGCCTGCCGGTCGCCGAGCGGATCGACTTCGAGAAGGCCTGAGGGCGGCCGCCACGCCTGATCCTGCCGGCGCCGAACGGCCCGGTCCGCCCCCCGTGGGTTGCCCGGCGCCGATTCGCGGTGCTCAATCCGCCGCCACGAACCATACGGGAGAACGGACCATGCGTTGTCGGATCGATATCGGCGGGCTCGCGGCATGACCGGGACGGCGTTCGACCTGCCGCTGGAGGTGCTGCGCGCCCGCCAGAACGTCAAATGGCGGAAATACGCGCCAGACGTGCTGCCAGCCTGGGTGGCGGAGATGGATTTCTCGGTCGCCTATCCGATCCGCCGCGCCATCGAGCGCACGGTGCGCGAGCAGGATTACGGCTACCCCCAGCGCAACGGCCAGAACGCCGAGCTGCTGCTGGCGCAGGCCTTCGCCGACCGCATGCAGGACCGCTTCGGCTGGACGGCCGACCCCGCCCTGGTGCAGCCGCTGGCCGACCTGGTGCAGGGCACCTTTGCCGCGCTGTGGGCGTTCGCCGATGCCAATGACGGCATCATCCTGCAAATCCCCGCCTATCCGCCCTTCCACAGCTCCATCGCCGAGACCGGCCGCCGGCTGGTCCCCCACCGCATGCACAGCGACGGCAGCCGCCACACGCTGGACACCGCGGCGCTGGAGGGGCTGGTGGACGCGCGCACGCGGGTGATCCTGCTGTGCAACCCGCAGAACCCCACCGGGCGCATGTTCAGCCGCGCCGAACTGCTGGAGATCGGCCGCATTGCCATCGCCCGCGACCTGGTGATCGTGTCCGACGAGATCCATGCCGACCTGGTGTACGACGGCCGCCGCCACATCCCGATCGCCTCGCTCTCGCCCGAGATCGCGGCCCGCACGGTCACCATCACGTCCCCGACCAAAAGCTTCAACATCCCCGGCCTGCGCTGCGGCGTGATGCATTTCGGCGACGCCGCCCTGCTGGCCCGCTTCCGCGCCCGGGTGCCGGGCCACATGCTGGGCGCCCCCGGCATCATCGGCATCGACGCCACGGTGGCCGCCTGGGCCGAGTCGCAGCCCTGGCTGGACCGCGTGCTGGTGCAGCTGCACGCCAACCGGGCGCGGCTGGATGCCTTCCTGGCCATCGAACTGCCGCAGGTGAAATGGCATCAGCCGGAGGCGACCTATCTCGGCTGGCTGGACTGCTCGGCGCTGCGGCTGCCCGGCACGGCGTTCGACTTCTTCCACAACAAGGCGCGCATCGCCTTCAGCCCCGGCGAGGCGTTCGACCCGGCCTGCAAGGACTTCGTGCGCATCAACTTCGCCACCTCCACGGCCATCCTGGACCAGATCCTGGACCGCATGGCCACCGCGGTGCGTGCGCTGGGGTAGCACGCACGGCTGGGGCGCGCGGGCGGGGGGCGGCGGCGCGTTGACCGCCGCCCTTTGCTTTCCTAATTGGTCATATACTGTATGGCGAAAGCGGGCGACGGTTCGGCCGGGCGCGATGCGGTCGCGCAACCGGACGGGATTGACGATGGACCTGCTGCAATCGGTGCTGGCGCTCGGCTCGGGCGTCCTGGTCGGGTTTTCGCTGGGGTTGATCGGCGGCGGCGGGTCGATCCTGGCGGTGCCGCTGCTGCTCTATGTGGTCGGTGTTACCGATCCCCACCGTGCCATCGGCACCAGCGCGCTGGCGGTCGCGGTGAACGCGGCGGTCAATCTGTGGCCGCATGCCCGTGCGCGCAACGTGCGCTGGCCGCAGGCGTTGCTGTTCGCGCTCTGCGGCGTGGCCGGCGCCTATGTCGGCTCCTCAATCGGCAAGCGGTTTGACGGCGCGCGCCTGCTGACGCTGTTCGCGCTGCTGATGATCGTGATCGCCCTGCTGATGCAGCGCCCCCGCCGGGCGGTGGCGGTGGAGGCCGCGCCGATGACCGCGGGCGCCGCGCTGCGCCTGGCGGTGGTGGGGCTGGCCGCCGGCGTGCTGGCGGGCTTCTTCGGCATCGGCGGCGGCTTCCTGATCGTGCCGGGGCTGATCCTGGCCTCCGGCATGGCGACCTTGCAGGCGATCGGGTCCTCGCTGGTCGCGGTCGGCGCCTTCGGCATGACCACGGCGGTCAACTACGCCGCCTCCGGCATGGTGGACTGGCCGGTGGCGCTGCTGTTCATCGCCGGCGGCACCGGCGGCGGCTGGCTGGGCGCCGGCCTGGCGCGGCACCTGTCACGCGGGCAGCAGACGCTGAACCGCGTGTTCGGCGCCTTCGTGGTGGTGGTGGCGCTGTACATGCTGGCCCACAGCGTGGGCCTGCTGCACGGCTGATCCGGCTATTCCAGGCTTGAGACCACCTGCGATGCCCGCCCCAGTGTCTGGCTGACCGGGCATTTCTCGGCGATCACCAGCAGCCGCGCGCGCTGCGTCTCGTCCAGCGTGCCGCGCAGGCTGATCCGCCGCTCGAACCGGTCGACCGGGGGGGCGCCACCTGCGCCGCCGCCGGTGCGCACATGGCGCAGCGCCACCGACACGCGCTCCAGCGGCCAGCCATGCCGCTCGGCATACATCCGCAGCGTCATCGCGGTGCAGGCGCCCAGGGCGGCCAGCAGCAATTCATAGGGCGCCAGCCCGGTATCCTGCCCGCCCAGGCGCTCCGGCTCGTCGGCGCCCAGCACGTGGTGGCCGGCGGTCACCACCTGGCCGTACGGGCCGTTGCCGCTCTCGGTCACCGTTACGCTGGGGGTGGGCATGCTGGGGGCGGGCGCCGGGGTGGTTTCAGATGCATTCATGCAATGGTTCCTATTTTGTTACGTATGGCGCTGACGGCGCGATGCGCGCGCGTTGTTGCAGTGCGATGGCGGCTTCGCCATATTCATCGCCATCCAGACGAGGAGATGTGTCCGATGGATCACCTGGTTGCCGTCGTCCAGCCCTCCGCCGCCATCGAGATCGAGGCGCATGCGGAGGAGGCGGAGGCGTTCCTGCGTTCCATCGCCAACCGCCACCGGCTGATGGTGCTGTGCACGCTCACCGAGGGCGAGATCCCCGCCGGCGAGCTTGGCCGGCGGCTGGGCCTCACCCAGTCCAATCTGTCGCGCCATCTGTCCACCCTGCGCGAGGAGGGGCTGGTGGCGACCCGGCGGGAGGGCACCACCATCCATTACCGCATCGCCTCCGGCCGGGTGCAGACCATCCTGGAGACGCTGCACGCCATGTTCTGCGTCCGCCCCGCCGCCTGACGGACTCGCCGCCTGACGGACCCGCCGGCTGACGGGCCGGCCTTTCCATCAGGCGCTCCCTCATCAGACGGGCAGGGCCCGCTTCTGGTGGGCGCGGCCGATGCGCGCGGCTTCCTCGCTCTGCCCCGAGATCACCCGCACGCCGTCGTTGATGCGCGAGACGATGTTCTCCGGCCAACTCGACTCCAGATAGGCGATGCCGCGCGCCCGGCAGGCGGCCAGGATGCGGTCGCGCGCCTTCTGCATCTCCGGCGGATAGGGGTTGTTGCGGATGCCGGTATAGCCGAGCGACAGGCCCAGGTCGCCCGGCCCCATCTCGGCATAGGCCAGACCCGGTACGTCCAGGATGGCCTCGCAATTGGCCACGCCCTCGGGGCTTTCCAACTTCACCCCCAGCATCAGCTCGCCCTTGGGGTTCAGCGGCCAGACATCGGCGCGCTCGATATACTCGCCCTGCTCAAGCCCCCAGATCGCCCCGGCCTCGGCCTCCGAGCCGCGGCCGCGGGTGCCGATGCCCAGATAGGGCCGCCCGTCCGGCCCGCGCCTGCCGCCATCGCCGCGCGGCGCGCCGTCCAGCCGCGCATGCGGGGAGGGGATGGCGGGGTCCATGCCGATGGTGTTGATCGGGTAGCGGCAGGACTCCACGAAGGCGCGCACCGCCTGCGGGCACTCCGCCTGGCACAGGATGATGCCGTGCACGCCGCGCCCGAGAATCTGGCGGAACTGCCAAGCATTGTGCCGCACATTGGCCTCGTCGGTGCCGTTCACCGGCGCCTCCACGACCACCGCCGGCGTGCGGTGGCCGGAGCGGGTGGGGCCGGCATCGAGCAGCCCGCGCAGATAGGCGGCCAGCCCGGTCATGTCGAAGGCGCCGTGCTCCATGCCGATATTGATGTAGTCGGCCCAGGTGCCGGCATCGGCCAGCCCCTGCGCGTGGGTCAGCACGTGGCCGGTGTGGTGGCCCATGTAATAGATGGCCTGGTCCTGGGCCAGCAACTCGATGCCGCGGTTGATGCGGTGCGTCATGGTGGCGTTCTCCCCTGGTTGGCGGGAACGCTAGCATGTCCGGCGGGAATGGGAACGCGCGCCTCCTCGCGCACCAGGCGGCCGTCGCGCAGGTGCAGGATGCGGTCGAAACGGTCGAAGATCTTGTCGTCGTGGGTCACCACGATGGCGGCCGCCCCCCGTTCATGGGCGGCGGCGCGCAGCAGGTCCATCACCCGGCCGGCGCGCTCGGAATCCAGCGCCGCGGTCGGCTCGTCGGCCAGGATCAACCGCGGGTCGTTGGCCAGCGCGCGGGCGATCGCCACGCGCTGCGCCTCGCCGCCCGACAGCTCGCCCGGCATGGCATGGCGGCGATGGCCCACCGACAGCCGCTCCAGCAGCGCCTCGGCGCGGGCGCGGGCCTCGGGCGCGCGGATGCCGGCCAGTTCCATCACCTCGGCCACGTTCTCGGTGCTGTTCAGGAAGCCCAGCAGGTTGTGCTGCTGGAACACGAAGCCGATCTTGGTCAGCCGCAGCCGGCGCAGGTCGCGACGCATCCAACGGTTGTCGTAGATCACCTCGCCGTCCAGGCTGATCCAGCCGGCATTCGGTTCGGCGACGCAGCCGACGGCATACAGCAGCGTGCTCTTGCCCGAGCCGCTGGGGCCGAGCAGGCCGATCACCTCGCCGGGATGCACCGCCATGCTGATGTCCACCAGCGCATCGACGCGGGTGGCGCCCTCGCCGAAATGCTTGGACAGGCCGCGCAGCTCGGCCAGCGGTGGGGCGGCGCTCATCCGGCCAGCGCCTTGGCCGGGTCCACCTTCAGCGCCACCCGCACGCCCAGCCCGCTGGCCAGCAGGCAGACCACCACCACCACCACGAACAGCACCGCCATGTCGCCCGGCAGCAGCACCACGCGGCGCGGGAAGCCGTCCTTGAAGGCGGCCAGCAGGGCCAGCCCGGTGGCGAAGCCGGACAGCCCCATGATCATCGCCTGCTGCACGATCAGCCCCACCACCACGCGGTCGGGCGCCCCGATCAGCTTCAGCGTGGCGATGGCGCGCAGCTTGTCCAGCGTCATGGTGTAGATGATCAGCGCGATGATCACCGCCGACACCAGCACCAGCAGCACCATGAACAGGCCGAGCTGCTTGCTCTGTCGCTCGATGACGAACTTGCTGACCAGCGCCTCCTGCCCGGCGGCGGTGATGGCCGACAGGTGCTTCCAGCGGCCGACGGCGGCGGCCACCTCGGCCACGTTCACGTGCGGCGACAGGGTGGCGACCACCGCGTTGATCACGTCGGTGCCCGACTCCCCGCCGCCCCGCGCGCGCTCCCGCCGCTCCGCCGGCGGCGACAGCTCGAACTGCAATGCCTGGGCGTCGCGCAGGGTGATCCAGGCGACCGGGTCGCCGGCATTGGTCACCTGGCTGCGGGTGGTGCCGACCACGGTGAACAGGTTCCCGCGCACGCCGAGCGGCACCTGGTCGCCCGGATGCAGGCCGGAGGCGGCGTCGGCCACCATCTCGTAGCGGCTGCGCCGGATGGCATGGCCGGCGGCGAGCTGGCGCGGCCCGCCGGGGCGGCCGGGTTCGTAGCCCACCAGGTACAGCCGCAGCGGCTGGCCGCCGATGGTGGTCTGCACCGACTGGAAGGTGACCGAGCCGGCCTGCGCCACGCCGTAGATGCGCGCCACCATCTCGCGGGTGTCGCCGGGAATGCGCGAGGATTCGGCGAAAGGCCCCTGGGTTCCGGCCTCAACCACCCATAAATCGGCGGAAATACCGTGAATCAGCCGGGTCGCGTCGTCCAGCGCGCCGCGATAGATGCCCATCATCGCTGTCACGATGCCGAGCAGCAGGCCGAGGCCCAGGCAGGTCAGCACGAAGCGCGGCATGTTGTGGGCGACGTCGCGCCGGGCGAGGTTCATGGCGCGGCCCGGGCGGGCCGGCCCACCCAACGGCGGGCCGGCAGCGTTGCCAGCACGCGCGCGCCGGCGGGCAGGCCGGTGACCTGGAAGCTGCCGTCCAGCAGGTGGGCGCCCAGCGACACCTCGCGGCGGGCCAGGCGGCCGTCCTCCAGCGTCCAGACCGTGCCGTGGCCGGCGCGCAGCCCGTCGAAGGCGGCTTCGGGCACGAACACGCCCCGCGGCACGGTGGCTGTGGTGATGGTCACCTCGGCTTGTTCGCCCAGATGCGGGTCGGCCGGGATGCGGTCGAAGGCGACCTGGATGCGGCGTTCCTCGTTCACCCGGTCGCTCTCGATCTCGATGCGCGCGACATGGCCGGGCAGGGGGTGACCGGGAGCGGAGCGCAGCACGATCTGCGCCGGCTGGCCCACCCGCACCGCCCCGGAGCGGCTTTCGTCGATATAGGCGAGCACCCAGATGGTCGCCGGATCGACCAGCGTCAGCACCGGCTCGCCGGCGGCCAGGGCGGTGCCGGGTTCGCGCGAGCGCGCGGTGACCAGGCCGTCGAACGGGGCGGCGAGGCGGTGCAGGTCCAGCGTCACCGCCTCCAGTTCGGCGTTGGCGCGGGCGTCGTCGGCGGCGGCGCGGGCCACGGCCAGGTCGGCATGGGCCACGGCGCCGTCGGCGCGGGCGATCTGCAGGGCGGCGCGGGCGGTGTCGGCGGCTTCCGCCGAGACGTCGCGACCGGGCAGCAGCGCCTGGCGGCGCGCATCGGTGCGGGCGGCGTTGGCTTCCACCGCGTCGGTCCGGGTCACCACGGCGCTGGCGCGGGCGACGCCGGCTTCGGCCTGGGCGACGGCGGCGCGGGCGCGGGCCAGCCGGGCGGCCTGCTCGCGGTCGTCCAGCCGCGCCAGCAGCGTGCCGGCGGGCACGCGGTCGCCCACGTCCACCCGCAGCTCGCCCAGCACGCCGGCCAGCTTGAAGCCGAGGCGCGAGGACACCCGCGCCTCCACGGTGCCGAGGCCGAACACCTGCACCGTCACGCCCTCGCGCGGCGCCAGCAGGGCCACGCTCACCGGTCGCAGCAGGAAGACCCAGCCGGCCGCGCCGCCGGCCAGGGCCAGCAGCAACACGGCCAGGGCGGCACGCCCCAGGGTCCGCCGATCAGCCCGCATGTTCCACCACACCCCCACGGATCGCCACCATCTCACCTTGGCGCAGGGCGCGCCACGGTTCGGCGCTGAGCGCCACGCTGGCCACCAGAGCCACATGCTGGCCGGAGATGCCTTGCGCCAGATCAATCCCGGCCAGATCAGAACTCGCTGGGCTGAGCACCTCGGGGTCCATGTCGCAGGCGCGTTCCAGCAGCATCAGGCCGGGCGGCGCCACACGGCCGTCCGGCTGGATGCGGCGGTCGCCATGGGCGAACAGGGCGTCGCCGTCGGTGTAGACGAAATTGGCCGGGCCGAGGGCGCGCAACTCGGCGGCCAGGCCGGCCAGCGCGCCCAGCCGGTCGGCGAGCGGCGGCACTCCGCCGGCCCAGAGGGGGGCGAGCCGGTCGAGCAGGCGGCAGAAGGCGGTCTCGGAATCGGTCTCGCCAACCGGGCGGAAGCGGCCTCGCGCCGGCGGCTGGCCCAGCAGGTTGCCGTTATGGGCGAACACATGCATCCGTCCGCCCAGTTCGCGCGCGAAGGGCTGGGTGTTGCGCAGGCCGCGCGTGCCCTGGGTGGCGTGGCGGATATGCGCCAGCACCAGGGCGGCGCGCGGCGGCCGGTCGGCCAGCAGGCGCAGCAGCGGGCTGTCCCCGGCCGCACCGGGCTCGCGCAGCAGGCTGGCGTCGGCGCCGTCGTGGAACGCCACCCCCCAGCCGTCGTCCAGATGCCCGCCGGGCCGGCCGTGGCGGGCCAGTGCGCCCATCGACAGCGTGACCGCGGTGGGGTGGCGACTGGACATGGCGAAGATCTCGCACATCGCCGCGCCCCCCGGGAGCCCGCCGGCTTATTGGAACGCGCAGCCGGAGCGCAGGCCGAGCTTCTTGAAGATCATCGCGGCCGGGCAGAAGCCGGTGAAGCCGGCCTGCAGCATGTTCAGCCCGGCGAAGGCGGTCAGCAGGAACCAGTACGGGCTGACGAACCAGCCCAGCGCCAGCCCGGCCAGCACCACCACGCCGGCGAAGGACAGCACGGCATTGTCGATGGTCATGGGAGTCTCCATTGGTTATGCGGCATCATGGTTATGAGGCATACGTATTTCAGGCGGCGTGCTGGCGCGCCCAGCCGACGATCTGCTCGGCGCCCATGGCACCGGCGGTCTGGCCTGCCAGCTTGCCGCCCTTGAACAGCAGCAGCGCCGGAATGCCGCGCACGCCATAGCGCGCGCCGACCTCCGGCGCCTCGTCGGCGTTCAGCTTCAGCAGCCGCATCCCGGGTTCCAGCACCCCGGCGGCGCGGGCGAAATTGGGCGCCATGCTGCGGCAGGGGCCGCACCAGGGGGCCCAGATATCCACCAGCACCGGGATGTCGTTGGCTTTCAGGTGGCGGTCGAACCCGGCGGGATCGACCTCCAGCGGCTTGCCCTCGAACAGATGCGCCTTGCAGGCGCCGCACACCGCCAGCGGTGCGCCGGTGGCGGTGAGGCGCTCGGCGGGCACCCGGTTGACGGCGTTGCAGTGCGGGCAGACCACGTGGCGGGCGGTGGTCATGGGTGGCTCCTCTACTCGTTTGCCTTGAGTTTCTCGATGTTGAGCTGGCGCATCAGGAAGCGCTCGTAGAACGGCTCGCTCTCGCCGCTGCGCACCTTGCGCAGGAAGTATTTCTCGAACCCGACCTTGGCCAGGTGCACCCAGGCGCCCTTGGAGGCCCAGTTGACGTTGCGCGGCGGGATCTGCGGCTGGGCGACGAAGGCCACGCCGCTGTCGCCGAAATCGGCCAGGCAGACGGCGTTCCAGGTGGCCCGCGCCTTCGGCTGCTCGCCGCGCAGCAGGGCGCCGATGTTGTGCGCGGTGGCGGTCACCATCGACTCGATCATGAAGCCGGTCTTGGGCACGCCGACCGGCACCGGGGTGGGGCCGGTGGGCGGGATGGCCACGCAGACGCCGATGGCGAACACGTCGGGGTAGGTGGGGTTGCGCTGGAATTCGTCGATCAGGATGAAGCCGCGCGGGTTGGTCAGCTTGTCCACGCCGCGCACCGCCGGCACGCCGCGGAAGGCCGGCAGCATCATCGAGTAGCCGAACGGCAGCGTGTGGGTCTTGCGCGGCGAGCCGTCCTCGTTGACCTCCTCGACCGTCATCACCTTGTCGGCCACGCCCTGCACCTTGGCGTTGGTGATCCAGCTGATGTGGCGGTTGCGGAACTCGCTTTCCATCAGCCCCTTGGTGTCGCCCACGCCGTCCAGGCCGAGATGGCCGATATAGGGCTCGGCGGTGACGAAGGTCATCTTGACGCGGTCACGGATCTTGCGCTTGCGCAGCTCCGTGTCGAGGATGAAGGCGAATTCGTAGGCCGGGCCGAAGCAGGAGGCGCCCTGCACAGCGCCGACCACGATGGGGCCGGGATTGGCGCAGAACGTCTCGAAGGCGGCATGCGCGTCCTGCGCGTGCTCGACATGGCAAACCGACTGCGTCTCGCCCTGCGGGCCGAGGCCGGGGATCTCGTCGAAGGCGAGGTCGGGGCCGGTGGCGATGACCAGGTAGTCGTACGGCACGCTGGCGCCGTCGGTCAGTTCCACCCGCTTCTCGGTGGGGTGCACGCGGGCGGCGCCCTGGGTGAGGAAGGTGGCGCCCTTCTTTTTCAGCACCGGCACCAGATCGACCTCGATATCCGGGCGGCGGCGCCAGCCGACCGCGACCCAGGGGTTGGAGGGCACGAAATGATAGGTGCCGCCCTGGCCGATCACGGTCAGGCGGTCCTGCGGCCGCAACTGCGCGGCGACCTCATAGGCCATCAGCGTGCCGCCGAGGCCGGCGCCGAGAACAACGATTTCAGCCATGACGTTTCTCCGTCCTGTGCGCGTCGTGGGCGCGTCCTGTGTTGACAATATATGCGTAATTGCGTAAATACACAACTATGAAAATTGACCCCGACATGATGGTTGCCGCGGCGGGGCGGGCCAGCGATCTGCTGAAGGCGCTGGGCCACCGCCACCGGCTGCTGATCCTGTGCCGGCTGATCGACGGCGAGCGGTCGGTGGGTGAACTCGCCGGGCTGCTGGGGCTGCGGGAATCCGCCGCCTCCCAGCATCTGGCGCTGTTGCGCCGAGATGGTCTGGTGCAGCGGCGGCGGGATGGGCAGACGATCTGGTATTCCATCACCAGCGAGCCGGCCCGGCGTGTGTTGGAGACCATGTTCGAGTATTATTGCGTGGACGTGCCGGATGCGTCTACCGCCGACCCGGCCGGGCGGCGGTGACCCCCACGTCCGAAGAGAAGGATAGCCGCATGCGCCCCCGCTTCCTGCTTGCCGCCCTGCTCGTGGCCTCGGCCCTGGCCGGCCCGGTGCGCGCCCAACCTGCGCCCGCCCAACCCTCGGCCGAGCTGACCGTGCAGATGCGCCCGGTGGCCGACGAGAAGGCGGTGTTCGCCACCGTGGAGAGCCTGAACGTGGTGCCGGCGCGCGCGCGCATCGGCGGCACGGTGGTGGAGCTGATGGTGAAGGACGGCGACGCGGTGACCGCCGGGCAGGCGCTGGCGGTGGTGGCCGACGACAAGCTGCTGCTGCAGCGCGCGGCGATCGATGCGCAGATCGGTGGGCTGCAATCGCAGCTGGCGCAGGCGCAGACCGACCTCACCCGCGCCGAGACGCTGTATCGCCAGGGCGCCGGCCCGCGCACCGCCATGGACCAGGCGCGCACCGCGGTGGACGTGGCCAATGCCGGGCTGCGCGCGCGCATCTCCGAGCGCCAGGTGATCGGCCAGCAGATGGAGGAGGGGCGGGTGCTCGCCCCCACCGCCGGGCGGGTGCTGTCGGTGCCGGTGACCAAGGGCACCGTGGTGCTGCCGGGCGAGACCATCGCCACCGTCGCCGAGGAGGATTTCGTGCTGCGCCTGCGCGTGCCCGAGCGGCATGCCGGCTTCCTGAAGGTGGGCGACCCGATCCGGCTGGACGGGCGGGAACTGGAGGGCGCCACCGGCGGCGGGACTGCCCCGGTGCCCAGCTTCGGCAAGATCGTGCTGGTGTACCCGCAGATCGAGTCCGGCCGGGTGGTGGCCGATGCGCGGGTGGCCGGGCTGGGCAGCTATTTCGTCGGTGAGCGGGTGCGCGTGTGGATCGCCGCCGGCCAGCGCGACGCCATCGTGATCCCGGCCGGCTTCATCCGCACCCGCTACGGCCTGGACTACGCGCTGGTGCGCCAGGACGGCCAGCCAGGCGGGGGAGCCGCCGTGGAGGTGCCGGTGCAGCGCGGGCGCGAACGGCCGACGCCAGCGATGCCGGACGGCATCGAGATCCTGTCCGGCCTGCATGATGGCGACGTGCTGGTGCGCCCGGCGGCCGAGCCCGCCCGATGAAGCGCGGCATTTCCGGCTGGCTGACCCATGCCAGCATCCGCTCGCCGCTGACCCCGCTGTTCCTGCTGGCGGCGCTCGCCGCCGGCATGATCGCGCTGATGGTGATCCCGCGCGAGGAGGAGCCGCAGATCAGCGTGCCGATGGTGGACATCATGGTCGCCGCCAACGGGCTGAAGGCGCCCGACGCGGTGGAACTGGTGACCAAGCCGCTGGAGACGATCGTCAAGGCGATCAACGGCGTGGAGCACGTCTACAGCCAGACCCAGGACGACCAGGTGATGGTGACCGCCCGCTTCAAGGTGGGCACCAACGAGGATGACGCGGTGCTGCGCGTCAATGACAAGATCCGCGCCAATCTGGACCGCATCCCCACCGGCATCGCCGAGCCGATGATCGTCGGGCGCGGCATCAATGACGTGGCGGTGGTGGTGCTGACGCTGTCGCCCAAGCCGCAGGCGGCCGGGCGCTGGAACGACAAGGACCTGTACCAGCTCGCCGTGAAGGTGCAGGCCGAACTGTCCAAGGTGGAGGATATCGGCACCAGCTACATCGCCGGCACCAGCCCCGAGGAGATCCGCGTCGAGCCGGACCCGGAGAAGCTGGCGCTGTTCGGCGTGACCCTGCAGCAGCTGATCGGCAAGGTGCGCGACGCCAACCGCAGCTTCGTGGCCGGGCGGGTGCGCGACGACGGGCGCGAGATGACGATCGCCGCCGGGCAGACGCTGCGCGGGGTTCCCGATATCGGCCTGCTGCTGATCACCACCCGCGACGGCCGACCGGTATATGTGCAGGACGTGGCCAAGGTGGTGGTGGGGCCGAGCCCGGCGGAGAGCCGGGTGTGGAGCCTGACCGAGACCAAGGACGGCATGACCCGCGTGCCGGCGGTGAGCGTGGCGCTGTCCAAGCGCGCCGGGGCCAACGCGGTGGTGGTGTCGCAGGCGATCCTGGCGCGCGTGCAGGCGCTGGAAGGCACGCTGATCCCGCCCGACGTGGCGGTGGAAGTGACCCGCGACTACGGCCACACCGCCAACGACAAGGCCAACGAGCTGCTGTTCCACCTGGGGCTGGCGACCATCTCGATCGTGGTGCTGATCGCGCTGGCGATCGGCTGGCGCGAGGCGCTGGTGACCCTGGTGGTGATCCCGACCACCATCCTGCTGACCATGCTGGCCGCCGAGCTGATGGGCTACACCATCAACCGCGTGAGCCTGTTCGCGCTGATCTTCTCGATCGGCATCCTGGTCGACGACGCCATCGTGGTGGTGGAGAACATCGCCCGCCACTGGGGCATGCGCGACGGCCGCACGCGAATGGAGGCGGCGGTGGAGGCGGTGGCCGAGGTGGGCAACCCCACCGTGGTGGCGACGCTGACGGTGATCGCCGCCCTGCTGCCGATGCTGTTCGTCTCCGGGCTGATGGGGCCGTACATGGCGCCGATCCCGGCCAATGCCTCCTCGGCGATGCTGTTCAGCTTCTTTGTCGCCATGGTGGTGGCGCCCTGGCTGATGCTGAAGCTGGCGCCGCGCGGCGGCGGCGCGGATGGCGGGCACCATGGCGAGGGGCGGCTGGGGCGGGTTTATCGCGCCGTGGCGGTGCCGCTGCTGCGCACCCGCACCCGCGCCTGGCTGTTCCTGGGCGGCGTCGGGCTGGCGACGGTGGCGGTGTGCGCGCTGTTCTACACCGAGAACGTGACCGTGAAGCTGCTGCCGTTCGACAACAAGTCCGAATTGCAGGTGCTGCTGGACCTGCCCGAGGGCGCGACGCTGGAAGATACCGAGCGGGTGCTGTTCGCGGCGGCGGCGATCACCGGCAAGCTGGCGGAGGTGCATTCGGTGCAGGCCTATGCCGGCACGCCGGCGCCGTTCAACTTCAACGGGCTGGTGCGGCACTACTACCTGCGGCAGTCGCCGGAACTGGGCGAGTTGCAGGTGAACCTGGCGCCCAAGGCCGACCGCGCGCGCAGCAGCCACGCCATCGCGCTGGACCTGCGCCAGCGGCTGCGGGCGCTGGCGCTGCCGCCGCTGGCGACGCTGAAGGTGGTGGAGGTGCCGCCCGGCCCGCCGGTGCTGGCGACGCTGCTGGCCGAGATCTACGGCCCGGACGCCGCCACCCGTGCCGCCGTGGCGACCGAGGTGGAGAAGCTGTTCAAGCAGGTGCCGTACATCGTCGATGTCAGCGACAGCATGGGCCATCCGCGCCCGCGGCTGCGGCTGTCGATCGACCAGGACCAGCTTGAGCATTTCGGCGTCGAGCAGAGCGACGTGTACGACACCATCCAGGCGCTGTTCGGCGGCATCCGCATCGGCTACTCGCATCGCGGCGCCGAGCGCGACCCGATCGCCATCGTGATCGGCCTGCCCAAGCGCGACCTGTCGTGGTCCGAGCAGCTCGCCTCCACCCCAGTGCCGGCCAATACCGTGCCGGGGACCAAGACGGTGGTGGAACTGGGCCAGGTGGTGCACGCGCGGCAGGAAACCGGCTCCACCGTGCTGTTCCGCCGCGACGCGGTGTTCACCGACATGGTGATGGGCGAACTGGCCGGGGCCTACGAGGCGCCGATCTACGGCATGCTGGCGGTCAACAAGCTGATCGACGCGCATGACTGGGGCAGCCTGCCGAAGCCCGAGATACGCCTGCGCGGCCAGCCCGCCGACGAGAGCCGGCCCTCGGTGCTGTGGGACGGCGAGTGGGAGATCACCTACGTCACCTTCCGCGACATGGGGGCGGCGTTCGGCGTGGCGATCCTGGGCATCTACATCCTGGTGGTGGCGCAGTTCCGCAGCTTCAAGCTGCCGCTGGTGATCCTGACGCCGATCCCGCTCACGCTGATCGGCATCGTGCTGGGGCACTGGCTGTTCGGCGCGCCGTTCACCGCCACCTCGATGATCGGGTTCATCGCGCTGGCCGGCATCATCGTGCGCAACTCCATCCTGCTGGTGGATTTCATCCGCCACGGGGTGGGCGCCGGGCAGACGCTGCGCGAGATCGTCATCCAGGCCGGCGCGGTGCGCTTCAAGCCGATCCTGCTGACGGCGCTCGCGGCGATGATCGGGGCGGCGACCATCCTGTCGGACCCGATCTTCCAGGGGCTGGCGATCTCGCTGCTGTTCGGGCTGGCCTCCTCCACCCTGCTGACGGTGCTGGTGATCCCGGCGATCTACGTGGTGCTGCGCGACCCCGACAGCGTGCCGGGGGGGGATCGGCTAGAGCCGGAGGGCGAATAACCCCACGCCGCCGCCGCTGGGCTACAGTGGCGGCGGCGACTCGCGGGGGAGGGACGAACGGCGTGCTGACCAACCTGTTCGACGGGCTGGCCTATGGCATGCTGCTGTTCGTGCTGGCCTGCGGGCTGTCGGTGACGCTGGGGGTGATGAACTTCATCAACCTGGCGCACGGCGCCTTCGCCATGGCGGGCGGCTACCTGGCGGTGGCGCTGGTGAACACGCTGGGCGTGCCGTTCCTGGCTTGCCTGCCGCTGGTGTTCGTGGCCACCGCGCTGCTGGGCCTGCTGCTGGAACGCACGCTGTATGTGCATGTCTACGCCCGCAGCCATCTGGACCAGGTGCTGTTCAGCATCGGCCTGGTGTTCATGGCGATGGCCGCGATCGACTACACGCGCGGCTCGCGCCAGGTGTTCGTGCGCATCCCGGAGTGGCTGAACGCGCGGTTCGAGGTGCTGGGCGCCAGCATCGGCGCCTACCGGCTGATGATCGTGCTGCTGTGCGGGGCGATCGCGCTGGCGCTGCAACTGGTGCTGAGCCGCACCCGCTTCGGCAGCCGGCTGCGCGCGGCGGTGGACGACCCGGTGGTGGCGCGGGGGCTGGGCATCAATGTCGGCGCGGTGTTCGCGCTCACCTTCGCGGTGGGCTCCGGGCTGGCCGGGCTGGGCGGCGCGCTGGGGGCGGAGATCCTCGGGCTCGATCCGTCGTTCCCACTGAAATACATGGTGTATTTCCTGATCGTGGTGACCGTGGGCGGCAGCGCCAGCATCACCGGGCCGTTCCTGGCGGCGGTGCTGCTGGGGATGGCGGACGTGGCGGGGAAATACTACCTGCCCGATGGCGGCGGCTTCGTGATCTACACGCTGATGATCGTGCTGCTGCTGGCGCGGCCGAACGGCCTGTTCGTGCGGGGCGGCCGATGACCCCGCGGGCGCGGGCGGCGGCCTCGCTGCGCGCGGCGTCGCGCTGGCGGCCGGCGGAATATGCGTTCTGGGCGGCGGCGCTGGCGTCCTGGCTGTTCCTGCCGGGGCAGTACCTGCTGCTGAACGAGATCGCCATCGCCGGGCTGTTCGCGGTCTCGCTGGATCTGGTGCTGGGCTATGGCGGTATCGTCTCGCTGGGGCACGCGGCGTTCTTCGGCTTCGGCGCCTATGTCGCCGGGCTGCTCACCATGGCGGGGGTGGCCGAGCCCCTGACCGGCCTACTGATCGCCGGCGTGGCCACCACGCTGCTGGGGCTGGCCACCAGCGTGCTGGTGCTGCGCGGCTCGGACCTCACGCGCATAATGGTCACCCTCAGCGTGTCGCTGGTGCTGCTGGAGATCGCCAACCGCATGACCTGGCTGACCGGCGGCGCCGACGGGCTGCAAGGCATCGCCTTCACGCCGCTGCTCGGGCTGTTCGAGTTCGACATGTTCGGGCGGGTCGCCTACGGCTACAGCCTGGCGGTGCTGTTCGTGCTGTTCGCCCTCGCGCGGCGGCTGGTGGTCTCGCCGTTCGGCTGGTCGGTGCGCGCGGCGTCGGGCAACCCGCTGCGCACGGCGGCGATCGGCATTCCGGTCACCCGGCGGCTGGTCGGCGTCTACGGCTTCGCGGCCGGGCTGGCCGGGGTGGCGGGGGCGCTGCTGGCGCAGACCAGCCAGTTCGTCTCGCTGGACGTGCTGGCCTTCCACCGCTCGGCCGAGGTGCTGCTGATGCTGGTGATCGGCGGCACCGGCTACCTGTATGGCGGCCTCATCGGGGCGCTGCTGTTCAAGGTGGTGCAGGACCGGCTGGCCGAGCTGACGCCGCAATACTGGCAGTTCTGGATCGGCCTGCTGCTGGTGCTGCTGGTGCTGGCGGGGCGGGAGCGGCTGTTCGCGCTGCCGCGGGCGGCGTGGCGCGCCGTGTGGCGGCGGGCGTGACCCCGGCGCTGGAAACCATCGGCCTGCACCGCAGCTTCGGCGGGCTGGCGGCCGCCAGCGACGTGTCGCTGCGGCTGGAGCGCGGCGCCCGGCACGCGCTGATCGGTCCGAACGGCGCCGGCAAGACCACGCTGCTGAACCTGCTCTCCGGCGTGCTGGCGCCCTCGGCCGGGCGCATCCTGCTCGACGGGGCGGACATCACCACCCTGGCGCCGGACCGGCGGGTGCGGCGTGGGCTGGTGCGCACCTTCCAGGTCAACCAGCTGTTCCCGGCGCTGACGCCGCTGCAAAGCGTGGGGCTGGCGGTGTCCCGCCGGCTGGGGCTGGACACCCAGGTCTGGCGGCGCATCGGCAGCCGGCCGGCGGTGATCGATCAGAGCGTGGAGGTGCTGGCGCGCTTCGGCCTGCTGGACGTGATGGACCGGCCGACCCGCGGCCTCGCCTACGGCAAGCAGCGGCTGCTGGAAATCGCGCTGGCGATCGCCTGCGGCCCGCGCGTGCTGCTGCTGGACGAGCCGGCCGCCGGCGTGCCGGAGGGCGAGCGCGACGAGATCCTGGCCGGTGTCGCCGCCCTGCCGGACGACGTGACCGTGCTGCTGATCGAGCACGACATGGACCTGGTGTTCCGCTTCGCCCGGCGCATTTCCGTGCTCGTCGCCGGGCGCATCCTCACCGAGGGCACGCCCGCCGAGATCGCCGCCGACCCGCGGGTGCGCGCGGTGTACCTGGGGGATGGGCATGCCTGACGCCCCCGCTCCCGATATCCTGGCGCCCGATATCCTGGCGCCCGATATCCTGGCGATCGAGGGCCTGCGCGCCGGCTACGGGGCCGCGGTGGTGCTGGACGGTGTGTCGCTGGCGCTGCCGCAGGGCCAGGCGCTGGCGGTGCTGGGCCGCAACGGCATGGGCAAGACCACGCTGCTGAACAGCATCATCGGCGTCACCGCGCGCTTCGGCGGCCGCATCCGGCTGGGCGGGCGCGACATCACCCGGCTGCGGCCCGACCAGCGGGCGCTGGCCGGCATCGGCTGGGTGCCGCAGGAGCGCAACATCTTCCGCTCGCTGACCGTGCTGGAGAACCTGACGGCGGTCGCTACCCCGGGCGTGTGGAACGCCGGCCGCGTGTTCGCCCTGTTCCCCCGGCTGGCCGAGCGCCGCCGCAACCTCGGCAACCAGCTCTCCGGCGGCGAGCAGCAGATGCTGGCGATCGGCCGCGCCCTGGTGCTGAACCCCCGCCTGCTGCTGCTCGACGAACCCACCGAGGGCCTGGCGCCGATCATCGTGGCGGAGGTGCTGGACGCGCTGCGCCGGGTGATCCGCGACGAGGGGCTGTCGGCCGTGGTGGTGGAGCAGCACGCCCGCCAGATCCTCGGCGTGACCGACCGCGCGCTGATCCTGGCGCGCGGCGCCGTTGTCCACGACGGCGACAGCGCCGCCCTGCTGGCCGACCCGGCCTTGCTGGAGCGGCATCTTGGCGTGGGGTGACGCGGTCGGGACTGGAAGGAAGGTTCGCATGGAGGCGTGGAGGCGGGGAGGCGGGGAGGCGGGGAGAAGCAAGGCGGGTCTGGGCAGCGCCCAGCCTTCCTTCTCCTCGCCTCTCCGTCTCTTTGTGAATCCTCCTGCCATTCAAGCAACCGCCCGCCGCTCCCGCGCGCGAATGCGCTCGCGATGCACGGTGTACAGCCCGCTGGCGACGATGATGCAGGCTCCCAGCATGGTCCACTGGTCCGGCAGGGCGGCGAACACCAGCCAGCCCAGCGAGACCGACCAGATGAGCTGCACGTAGCTGAACGGCGCCATCAGCGCGGCGCCGGCGTGGCGGTAGGCCAGCACCATCAGGTACTGCCCGGTCGAGGCGACCACCCCCAGCACCAGGCACAGCGCCACCTCCCGCCCGGTCGGCCAGACGAAATCGAACGGCAGCGCCATGCACAGCAGCACGAAGCCGGTGACCGCCGAATACAGCAGCGTGGTCGCCGCGTCGTCGGTGCCGGCCATCTTGCGGGTCAGCACGCTGGCCAGCGCCCAGGACATCGAGGAGGCGAGCACGAACAGCGCCGCCGGCTGGAACGCCCCGGTGCCGGGCCGCACGATCACCAGCACGCCGAGCAGCCCGACCAGGATGGCCAGCCACCGCCGCATGCCCACCACCTCGCCCAGCACCGGCACCGACAGCGCGGTGATCAGCAGCGGCGAGACGAAGCCGACCGAGGCGGCGTCGGCCAGCGGCATGGATTTCAGCGCCTCGATGAAAAACAGCGCCGAGCCGACCAGCCCCACCCCGCGCGCCACCTGCAGCCACGGGCTGCGCACCGCCAGCCGCCGCCGGCCGCGCCGCAGCACCAGGCCGCCCGCCATCACCACGAAGGTGAGGTAGCGGATCCAGCTGATCTCGACCACCGGCAGCGACTGGCCGAGGAACTTGGCGATCGCGTCGGAGACCGAGAAGAACATCGTGGCGCCGACCAGCAGGGCGATGCCGCGAAGCGGGTTATCCATGGAACGAATTCCTGCAGGGGCGGCGCACTAGGCGGTCGCGGCCGTGGCCGGGGCAAGCGAAAACCGCGCCGGGGCTGCCATGCGGGCGACACCGCGCGGCCGCCGTGATTCGGTCAGATTTTCCGCCACATCGGCCAGGTCAGCGCCAGCGCCGCCAGCCCCTCCAGCCCGGTCGCCACGGTGGCCGATTGCGCGCCCATGGCGTCGGCCATCAGCCCCAGGTTGAAAAAGCCGATCGGCCCCAGCCCGATGCACACGCTCAGCACCCCCAGCGCCCGGCTGCGCATCTCCACCGGGGCGGCGAGGTAGACCAGCGTGGCCTGCATGATGCTGAACCCGGCGCCGCCGATGCCGACCATCAGCAGCGCGAAGGCGGCCAGCGCCGTGTGCGGGGCGAGCGCGAACAGCGTGACCATGCCGCAATAGACCGCGCAGCCGGCGACATAGATGGCCGCGTAGCTGCGCGGGCGCACCAGCAGCGCCACCGCCACCGCGCCGCAGAACGCGCCCACCCCGTCCAGGCTGGCCAGCAGGCCGATGCCCTCGGTGGACAGGCGCAGATGGTCCTGCGCGATCACCGGCACCATGCTGGTGAACGGCCAGCCGAACAGGTTGAACACGATGGTCACCACGAAGGTGCCGCGCAGCCTGGGGTCGCGCCAGGCCAGCGCCAGCCCGTCGGCCACCCGCGCCAGCACCGCGCCGCCGCCGGCCGGCATCACGGTGTTGCGGTAGCGCAGCCGCAGGCAGGCCACCAGCGCCACCAGGTACAGCACCACGCACAGCGCGAAGCTGCCGCCGATGCCGGCCTGGGCCAGCAGCACGCCGCCCAGCGTGGGCCCCAGCATGCGGCTGGCGTTGTTGGTGCCGATATCGACCGACATCGCCAGGCTCATCCGCTCGGCGCCCACCACCTCGCCCACCATCAGCCGGCGCACCGGGTTGTCGGTGGCCCAGCCGATGCCGTTGACGAAGGCGGCCACCCCCAGGTGCCAGACCTGCAACTGCCCGGCCCAGGCCAGCACCGCCAGCGTCGCCGAGCTGGCCAGCATGCCCAGCACGATCAGCACCATCGCGCGCCCGCGCTCCATCCGCTCGGCCCAGGCGCCCATGAAGGCGCCGAACAGGCCCATCGGCAGCAGCCGCAGCATGGTGAGCATGGCGACCACGAAGGCCGAGCCGGTCTGGCGATAGGCGAACACCGCGAACACCAGCATCTCCAGCCAGCGCACCACGAACACCATCAGCCCGGCCAGCCAGAGCCGGCGGAAATCGGCGATGGCGAAGATGCGCATGGGTCAGGCCGGGGGCGTGCGGGCCAGCAACTCGGCAAGGGTGGCGTTGAACGCGGCGGCGGCCTCGTAGGCCACCCAGTGGCCGGCGCCCTCGATCAGCCGCACGGTCACGTCCGGCCGGGCCTCGCGCAGCACCGCCAGCCGCGCCTCCAGCGACGGGAAGGCGGTAACATCGGCGGTGCCCCAGATGGCGTTCACCGGCGCGGCGCAGCGCGCCACGGCGTCGCGCAGGGCGGTGGTATGGGCGAAATTCTTGCTTTTCAGCCGCGCATGCACGGTGTTCCAGTCCTGGATGGCAACCGCCGTGTCGTCCACCGTGGCGGGGTCGGCCATCATGAAGCGGGCGAGGTTGACGCGGTGCGCCGCCAGCCGGTCGGCGCCGGTGCGGCTGCGCACCTTCTCCAGCACCACCGGCGCGCGCACCTGGCCCATGGCGCCGGCGCCGACGATGGTCAGCGAGCGCAGCCGTGCGCCGTGCCGCACCGCCACCTGGCTGGCGGCCAGCGCCCCGAACGAGAAGCCGCACAGATCGTAGCGGGTCTCGGACCCGATCAGCCGCGACAGCCCTTCGGCCACGATGGCGCCGACGCCGTCCGGCGCGTGCGGCTCCGGCGGCGTCGCTGATTCGCCCAGGCCCGGCAGGTCGGGCGCCAGCACCCGGTGGCGGGCCGCGAAGGCGGGGATGGTGCGCGCCCAGTGCCGCCACGAGCCGGTGCCGCCATGCAGCAGCACCAGCACCGGCCCGCTGCCCCAGGCGCGCCAGACCATCCGCCCGTCGCCGCAGGGGGTGGCGAGGTGCTCGGCCGTGCCGTCCAGTTCGGGCAAGGGTTCGGCCATCGCCGGGGCGAGGGGGTGGATGTCAGGCGCGTTCACGGCGTTCCCCGGTTCGGCTTGTGATGTATTTGCCGGAATCGTGGCATCCTGGGCGCGGTGGCGCAACCCGGCGCCCAACGCGCCCAACGCGCCCGCGAGAAGGACGAACCCATGGCACGGCTGCGCTACCTCGACAGGACCGATCTGGCCGCGGACGACCAGGACCTGCTGAAGCGCCCGATCGCGCTGCACCGCCTGATGGTGCACAGCCCCGGCGGCGCGCGGGCGTTCGGCAAGCTCGGCACCTATATCCGCTACGGCAGCAAGCTGGACCCGCGGCTGCGGGAACTGGCGATCCTGCAGGTGGGCTGGCTGGCCCGCTCGCCCTATGAATGGTCGCACCACGTGAAGATCGGCTACGATTTCGACGTGACCGACGCCGACATCGTGGCCCTGATCGACGATACGGCTGGCCGGGCGACGCGGCTGGACGCGCCGGCGAAATGGGTGCTGCGGGCGGCGCGGGAGATGACGGCGGGGCAGGCCGCCAGCGACGAATGCTTCGCCGGGCTGCGCGGATTCCTGGATGAGGAACGCGTCACCGACCTGGTGCTGACGATCGCGTTCTACAACGCGGTGGTGCGGTTCCTGGCCACCATGCAGGTGGATGTGGAGCCGGAATACCGCCCATATCTGGAAAAATACCCGCTTCCTGAAGCGGAAAAAGGGGGATTCTGATGGAAAAACGCAGGTTCGGGCGGACCGGGCTGTCGGTCGGCGTGCTCGGCTTCGGCTGCGGCGCGGTGGGCGGGCTGATGACCCGCGGCCCGGCGGCGGAGCAGGAGCGGGCGGTGGCGCGGGCGGTCGAGCTGGGGGTGAATTATTTCGACACCGCCTCCTCCTACGGCGACGGCGAGTCCGAGCGCAACCTGGGCCGCATCCTCAGGCTGCTGAAGCCGGATGTGGTGGTGGGCACCAAGGTGCGCATCCTGAACGCCGAGCGCGGGCGGATCGGCGAGGCGGTGGCCGCCTCGCTGGAGGCGAGCCTGGCGCGGCTGGGGCGGGATTCGGTGGACCTGTTCCAGTTGCATAACGTGATCACCACGGCCGGCGCGGCGCCCGACCTGTCGGTGGCGCAGGTGCTGGACGAGGTGGCGCCGGCGCTGGCGCGGCTGCGGGCGCAGGGCAAGACGCGGTTCGTCGGCATCACCGGCATCGGCGAGGCGGCGGCGCTGCGCCAGGTGGTGGAGTCCGGCACGATGGATACCGCGCAGGTGCCGTACAACCTGCTGAACCCCAGCCCGATGCGGGCGCTGCCGCCCGGCTACCCGGCACATGATTTCGGCCAGCTGATGCGCCATTGCCAGCGCGCCGACATGGGGGTGATCGGCATCCGCGTGCTGGCCGCAGGCGCGCTGAGCGGGCAGGCGGAGCGGCACCCGGTGGCGATGCAGGAGGTGGCGCCGATCGGCACCGCCGCCGATTACGCGACCGATCTGGGCCGGGCGCGGCGGCTGCTGCCGCTGGTGCAGGAGGGCCATGCCGGCAACCTGGTGGAGGCGGCGATCCGCTTCGCCATCTCGGCCGACGCCATGAGCACGGTGCTGGTCGGCATCGCCTCGCAGGAGCAGTTCGAGATCGCGGCGGCGGCGGCGGCCAAGGGCGGCCTGCCGGCGGGGGCGCTGGCGCGGGCGGCGGCGCTGCAGGACGCGCTGGCCGGCTGATGCCCGGTTGGCGCGGCGGCGCAGGCTTGTAGAATGGGGCCTCCATGCCGCCAGGGAGGCCCGCCATGCCGCAGGATGCCGTCGCCGCGCGTATCGACGCGCTGTTCGCCGACTGGCGGGACGACGCGCCGGGCGGCTCGCTGACCCTGCTGCGGGGCGGCGAGCCGGTGCTGCGCCGCTGCTTCGGGCGGGCCAACCTGGAGCACGCGGTGCCGGTGACGGCGGAGACGCGGTTCCATATCGCCTCGGTCACCAAGACCTTCGTGGGTGCCGCTTGCGCGCTGCTGCACCACCAGGGCCGGCTGGACCTGGACGGCGACGTGCGCGACTGGGTGCCGGAATTGCGGCCGGAATCGACGGTGACGCTGCGGCACCTGCTGACCATGACCAGCGGGCTGCGCGACTCCATGGAGTCGATGGTGGCGCGCGGGGTGTGGTTCCGCTACCCGCGCTCCAGCCAGGACCTGCTGGACCTGGTGTTCGCGCAGACAACGCAGAGCTTTCCGACCGCGGCGCGCTGGTCGTACACCAACATCAACTTCAACCTGCTGGCGCTGGTAATCGAGCGGGTGAGCGGGCAGGGGTTCGACGAATTCCTGGCGGAGACTTTCTGGCAGCCGCTGGGCATGCACGACACGCTGCTGCGCGACAGCAACACCCAGGCGGTGGCGCGGCTGGCCGATGCCTATGTGGCCGGGCCGGGCGGCTGGGAGAAGGGCACCTGGGCATTCGGCCTGTCCGGCGCCGGCGGGCTGGTCTCCACCCAGGGCGACCTGGTGCGCTGGCAGGGGATGTTCCGCGCCGGCGGGCTGCACGGCGCGCCGATCGTGACGCTGATGTCCGAGCGCGGCACGCTGCGCGACGGCGCGCGGCCCTATTACGGCCTGGGGCTGGGCGTGCGGCCGTATCGCGGGGTGACGGTGCTGAGCCACAGCGGCGGGCTGCCCGGCTACAAGGCGATGTTCGCCCGCGTCCCGGAATGCGATTTCGCCCTGGTGCTGCTGTGCAACCGCGAGGACGCCGATCCGGGCGCCAGGCTGCGCCGCATCCTCGATATCTGCCTGGAGGACGAGTTTCCGGAGCCGTCACCGGAGATGGCGCGGCCGGTGGCGATGCCTCCGGCCGGCATCGACGGGCGCTATCTGGACCCGATCTCGGGCGAGGTGGCGACGCTGGCGGTGGATGGCGGCGTGGTGAAGCTGGAGAAGCTGGGCACCGCTCTGGCGTTGCGCCCGGACGAGACCGGGGGCTTTTCCGATGGCTGGGGCAATTTCCTGGCGACCGTTCGGCTGGTGGCGCGCCCGGCGGGTGGCCGGCCAGACCTGCATCTGGATTTCGGCGGCCAGTGCGGCGTGTTCGCCCCGGTGGCGCCGCATGTGCCGGCGGACCTGGCGGCCTGCACCGGGCTGTACCGCAACGCCGAGATGCGCGGCGACATGGAGGTGTTCGTGCGCGACGGCCTGCCGCTGCTGCGCTTCGGCCCGGCCTTCCACCGCGAGGCGGAACTGGCGCTGGAGCCGGTGGCGCAGGACGTGTTCCTGGCCCGGCACGAGCGGCCCTGGGGAGCGGCCTCCTACGCCGTGCGGTTCCTGCGCCATGCCGGCGCGGTGGAGGCGGTGCTGGTGAGTTCCGACCGCCTCAAGGATATCCGCTTCGTGCGGGTGTAGCGGTATGCCGGTGCGCGCCGATGCGCCGGGCTTCACCCAGGCGGTGACCCAGACGGTGACGCCGCGCTGGGCGCTGGCCTATGCGGCCTCGCTCGGCTTCACCGCGCCCGCCTGCCTGGACGACGCGGCGCCGGGCGGGCTGGCGATCCCGGGACCGTTCTGCGTCTGCCTGGAATGGGCGCTGGTCGGCGGCGACGAGCGGGCGGCGCGGCTGGGGCTGACGGCGGCGGAACGGCGGCGCAACGTGCATGTGTCGCAGGATTCGGTGTTCCATCGGCCGGTGCGGCCGGGCATGGCGGTGACCACGACCAGCCGCATCGCCCATGCGCGCCAGACCTCGGCCGGCGCCTTCCTGCTGACCCGGCTGGACAGCCGCGACGCGGCCACGGGCGCGCTGCTGGTCACATCCTGGTCGGGCGCGGTGCTGCGCGGGGTGGCGTTCGACGGCGAGGTGGACGCGGCGATGCCGTCCGAGGCGCCGGCGGAACCGCAGCCACTGGCGCCGGGCGGCGAGCGCGAGGTGATCGCCACGGCGCGCGGCCTGCCGCATGTGTACAGCGAGTGCGCGCGGATCTGGAACCCGATCCATACCGAGCGGGCGGTGGCGCTGGCGGCCGGGCTGCCGGATATCGTGCTGCACGGCACCATCACCTGGGCGCTGGCGGGGCAGGCGATCCTGCGCGCGCGGGCGGGCGGCGACGTGACGCGGCTGCGCCGGCTGTCGGCGCGGTTCCGCGCCCCGGTGATCCCGGGGGACAGCTTCACCCTGCACCACGCGGCGGCGGCCGAGGGGGTGCGCTTCACCGCCCTGGCCAAGGGGGGCGCGGTGGCGCTGGCGTCGGGCCTGGCCGTGCTGGGCTGAGCGTGCTGGGCTGATCCGCCGGTCAGGCGGCGGCGCGGCGGGCGAGGCAGGCGCCCCAGAACAGGCTGGAGAAGAACCAGGTGGGCGGCGCGAACCCGGCCCCCGCCAGCAATTCCGCCACCGCCTGCTCGCCGTCCGGCGGGTCGGCGCCGTGCAGGATGGTGCCGAGGCGGGTTTTCACCTGCTCCGGGCTGGCGCCCTGCATGCGCCAGCGCTCGCCCCAGGCGGCCAGCAGCACCGGCTGGCCGGCATAGGCGAAGCGGTTGCCGGCCAGGATCAGCGGCGCGCCCGGCTTCAGCCGCGCCGCCAGCGCGTGCAGGATCTGCCGCTTGGCGGCCTCGCCCGGCAGGTGGTGTAGCACGCCGATCAGGGTCGCCGCGTCGAACCCGGCATCGGCCGGCAGGTCCTCGACGACGCCATGATGGACGGTGGTGCGGGCGAGCAGGCCGGTCTGTTCCAGCCGCGCCACCGCGAGATCCAGCATCGGCCGCGACGGATCGACCGCGGTGAAGCGCCATCGCGGCTCCAGCGCCCCGGCGGTGACGATCTCCTGCGCGCCGCCGCCGGCGCCGGCCACCAGCACATGCGCGCCGCCGCCGCTGCCGAGGACGGCAGCGAGCATGCAGGCGGAAAGCTCGTGGCAGGCATCGTAGCCTGCCAGCGCGATGCGGCTCTGGGCCTGGTAGTCGGCGGCGCGGGCCGGGTCGAATTTCTGCGCGGCGGTGGTCGCGGGGTCCATGCGGAGGGTCAGGCCCCGGCCAGGGCGGCGTTCGCCTCGCGCAGCGCGTGCAGCACGCGGTTGCGCGCGCGCATGGCGGCGACGGTGGCGAATTTCTCGGCGTCGCTGCCCGGCGCGGTTGCCGCCAGGTCGCGCAGCGGCTGCAGCGTCGGCCAGGCGGGGTTGGGCAGGGCGGGGTCGTGGGTGAAGCGGTCGCCGTGGCTGTAGTCGATCGGCACCAGGGCGCGCGAGGCGCGCATCAGGGCGGCGTTGACCCGTGCGGCGTCGGCGGTGGCGGCGCGCCCGGCCAGCGCCTCGGCATTGGCGCGCAGGGCCTCGGCGGCCTCCGTCAGCGGCGCCATCGGGAAGCGGCCGGCCAGTGTCGCGCCGATGGCGGCGAGTTCCTCGCCCAGCGCGCGGGCATGCGCCGCGTAGTCCAGCGGCAGCACCCGGTCGGCCAGCAGGCGCCAGACGACATGCATGAACACCTTGGTGTCGCGCACCAGGAAGTCGGGATCGACCTTGTCGATCAGGTCCTCCGGCGTGTGCCACCACCAGCCCAGCGCGTTGCGCAGCTTGACCGGGCCGGGCGGCTGCTCGCTGAGCGCGCCGAACATCGAGGGGATGCCGATGCCGGGGAAGCTGTCGTCCGACGAGCGCGCCTTGCGCTTGCCGCGGTGCTGATGGCCGGTCTGCTCGCGGATCGCCTCGCCGGCCAGCGGGATCAGCTCGGAGACGGCGGCGGCGTCGGACAGCTCGGTGGCGCCGATGCCGCCGGTGGAATCGACGTTGACATGGGCGACGCAGCGCCGCTCCAGCTCCTCCCAGTGCTCATCCACGTACCAGGCGGAGCCGGAGTAGCGGCCGTGCGAGTGGCCGGACCAGAAGCACACCCGCAGGCCGCGCTGCCACTCCGCGCGCCGGGTGGCGGCCAGGCGGGCGACCTCCAGCATGGTGGCGTTGGCCGAGCCGTTGTCCATCACGCCGTAGTACCAGGTGTCGTGGTGGCCGCTGAACAGCACGAACGGGCCGTCCGGCTCGGGGCCGTCGATATCGCCGACCAGGATGGGTGTCTTGCGCCAGCCGGTATCGACCGCGGCGTGCAGGACCACCTGCGGCTGCTTTCCCTGCTCCAACTGGTCGCGCAGGGCGCTGCCGTCGGCATTGGAGACGGTGCAGACCACCGTCGCCGGCATCTGGGCGAGGGTCTGCGGCGTGGGGCTGCCCCAGACCGGGGAGACGCACATTTCATGCAGGTGGTGGTGCGGGCTGATGTGCAGCTGCCCGGCGGCGCCGGCCAGCGAGGCGAGGCGGGCGACCTGCGGGTTGGCGATGCCCTCGGCCAGCACGATGGCGCCGCGCACGTCCTTGCCGGCGAAATCCGCCGCCCGGCCGTCGCCCACATAGACCAGCCGGCCGGACAGCCCGCCCTGCGGCGAGGACCGGCTGTGCGAGTGGGTGATCGCGGTGAGCGGCGCGCCGTCGGCCACAACCGATGCGCGGCCGGGAAGGCTGATATACGCGTCGTGCATCAGCATCTGCGTGCGGTAGCCGTATTCGTCGAGCCTGGCCTGCACGGTGCGCAGGCTCTGCAACTCCTCAGGCGTGCCCGACAGCTTCACCCAGCGGGCGAATTCCCGCAGATGGCCTTGCATGACGGTGGCGCTGACGGCGGCGCAAAGGGCGCTGGGCGCGGGATCGGCCATGGCGGTGGCTCCTTGGTCGGGTGTGGTGGACGAGCCTAGCCGCCGGGGGACGCAGTGCAAGGGGGGCCGAGGGGGGGATAGTCACCGGCCGGGCGGCGTGCCTACCGTTGGAACAGGCCATGGTTCGCCACGGAGAGAGAATATGTCCGCACCCGCCAGCAACGCGCCTCCCCTCGACCAGGACGAGCTTCTCGCCGGCATCCGCGAGTGGGTGGAGATCGAAAGCCCCACCACCGATGCGGCGGCGGTCAACCGGATGGTGGACAAGGTGGCGCAGGATTACGCGACGCTGGGGGCGCGGATCGAGCGCACGCCCGGCCGCGACGGCTTCGGCGACCACCTGCTGGTGACCTCGCCCTGGGGCGGCGACGGGCCGGGCATCCTGGTGCTGAGCCATCTGGACACGGTGCACGACATCGGCACCCTGGCCGGGCCGCTGCCGTTTCGCGTGGAGGGGGACATCGCCTATGGCCCCGGCATCTACGACATGAAGGGCGGCGCGCATCTGGCCTTCGCCGCGATGCGCCACCTGCGCCGGCTGGGGCGGGAGACGGCGCTGCCGATCCGCCATCTGCTGGTCAGCGAGGAGGAGGTGGGCAGCCCCACCTCGCGCGCGCTGATCGAGCGGGAGGCGCGGCGCGCGCGCTATGTGCTGGTGACCGAGCCGGCGCGCGAGGGCGGTCAGGTGGTGACCGCCCGCAAGGGCACCGCGCGCTTCGAGCTGCGCATCCGGGGCCGCGCCGCGCATTCCGGCGCGCGGCACGAGGACGGGCGCAGCGCCATCAAGGAGCTCGCCCGCCAGATTCTCGACCTTGAGGCGATGACCGATTACGCGACCGGGGTGACGGTGAACGTGGGCGTCATCGGCGGCGGCACGCGCGCCAACGTGGTGGCGGCCGAGGCGCATGCCGAGATCGACATGCGGGTGCCCAACCCGGAGATCGGCGACGCCGCGGTGGCGCGCGTGCTGGCGCTGAAGCCGTACGATCCGGACGTGACGATGGAAGTGACCGGCGGGCTGAACCGGCCCGGCTACGAGAAGTCGCCCGGGATCGCGGCGCTGTTCGAGCGGGCGCGGGCGATCGCGGCCGGCATCGGCTTCGAGCTGCGCGACCTCAAGACCGGCGGCGGCAGCGACGGCAACTTCACCGCCGCCATGGCGCCGACGCTGGATGGGCTGGGGGTGGACGGGCAGGGCGGGCATACGCACCACGAGCAGCTTTACGTCTCCTCGCTGGTGCCGCGCGCCCAATTGATGCTGGGCCTGTTCGAGAGCCTGGCATGAGCGCCGACACCAGCCGCGCCGCCGTGGTGGCGCGGGCGCGCAGCATCTTCGACAGCGGCGCCTACCTAGCGCGCCTGGCCGAACTGGTGGCGGTGCCCACCGAGAGCCAGATGCCGCGGCGGGCGGCGGATCTGCGGCGCTATTGCGGCGAGGTGCTGGGGCCGATGGTGGCGGGCCTCGGCTTCACGGTGCAGGTGCTGGACAATCCGGACGCGGCGCGCGGGCCGGTGCTGCTGGCCACCCGCATCGAGGACGCGGCGCTGCCCACCGTGCTGGTCTACGGCCATGGCGACGTGGTGCGTGGCATGCCGGAACGCTGGAAATCCGGGCTGGACCCGTGGCGGCTGAAGGTGGACGGCGACCGCATCTACGGCCGCGGCGTGGTGGACAACAAGGGCCAGCATCTGCTCGCCATCGACGCCATGCGGGCGCTGATCGAGGCGCAGGGGCGGCTGGGCTTCAACGCCAAGATCCTGGTCGAGACCGGCGAGGAGGTCGGTTCCCCCGGCATCCGCGCCTTCCTGCAACGCCACCGGGCGCTGTGCGCGGCCGACGTGTTCATCGGGCTGGACGGCCCGCGCCAGACGCTGTTCATGCCGGAGGTGAAGCTGGGCGGGCGTGGCGGCGTGGCGTTCGACCTGGTGGTGGACCTGCGCGAGAGCAGCCACCATTCCGGCCATTGGGGCGGCGTGCTGGCCGATCCGGGCTTCGTGCTGGCGCATGCGCTGGCCAGCATCGTGACGCCGAAGGGCCGCATCCTGGTCCCTGGCTGGACGCCGGCGCAGGTGCCCAACTCGGTGCGCCAGGCCTGTGCGGACATCGTGTTCGAGGACGTGCCCGGCATGCCGGAGGCCGACCCCGAGTGGGGAGAGCCGGGAATGTCCAAGGCCGAGCGCATCTTCGCCTGGACCAGCGTGATCGTGCTCGCCAGCCTGACCGGCCAGCCGGACGCGCCGGTGAACGCCGTCGCCGGCACCGCCCGCGCGCGGCTGCAGGTGCGCCATACCGTCGATGTGCCCGGCAGCAGCATCGTGCCCGCCTTGCGCGCGCATCTGGATGCGCAGGGCTTCGGCGCGGTGCGGATCGAGCCGGTGGTGGAGCGCGACATGTTCGAGGCCTCGCGGACGGACCCGGACGACCCCTGGGTGCGGCTGGTGGTGGCCTCGCTCACCGAGACGGCCGGGCGGGCGCCGAACGTGATCCCGAATTCCTCCGGCTCCAACCCCTCGCAATTGTTCAAGGAGGAGCTGGGCACGCCGGTCATATGGGTGCCGAACTCCTATGCCGGCTGCCACCAGCACGGTCCGGACGAGCACGGGCTGGGCTCACTGTTCCGCGAGGGGCTGGGGTTCATGGCCGGCATCTGGTGGGACATCGCGCATGGGCGCGCACAAGGGCACGTTGGGACAAGGCCGGAATAGCTTTACCACGAAGGCACGAAGGCACGAAGGCACGAAGAAGCAGGAACGACGCTCCAAATCATCCGAAACCCCTCTTCTTCGTGTCTTCGTGCCTTCGTAGTAAAATTTGCTCTGCTTCTTCCAGCGGCAGGAGAGGCGGAGGCGCCAAGAAGGAACGCTTCTCATCGCCTCTACGTCTCTTTGTGGCCTTCGCTTGCCCGCCGCGCCGAAGCGGCCTCCCGTGCGGCCAGCGGCACATAGGTTTCCAGTTCCGGGTCGGGCAGGCTGATCGTCCGGCCCAGCTCGGCCGAGCGGTACAGCGCCATCAGCAGCTCCACCACCGCCACGCCGTCGGCGAAGGTTTCCATCGGCATCTCGCGGCGGCGGAACCGCTCGACGAAATGGCGGTTTTCCAGCGTGTAGCCATAGGTGCCGGCCTCGTCCTCCAGGATCGGCATGCTGCCCTGCTCGGCGTTCTGCTTCTCCACCAGGTCCTCGCCGGCGCTGCCCCGCACGGCGCGGGAGAGGAACACCCGCAGCCCGGTGGACAGCGAGTTGAACTCCATCGCGTATTCCGGCCCGAGCAATTCCAGCGTCATGCGCAGCCCCGGGCCGACATAGGCCCAGGAGGTGGTGGCCTCGATCACCACCTCGCGCCCGTCCGGGTCCAGCAGCGTCACCATGCCGCGGGCGAAATCCTCCGCCGGGCGGGTGGCGTAATCGACCCGGCCGCCCGACTCCCGGCGCAGCTTCTCGGCATAGGCCGGGCGGCGCCATTTCAGCGTGGCGACGCTGGCGCTGGCGCTGACCGGGCGCAGCGCGTCGCGCCGCTCGCCGGGGGCGGTCAGCAGGAAGCGGGCGACCTCCACCGAATGGCACATCATGTCCGACAGCACGCCGCCGCCCTGCTCGTCGGCGTTCCAGAACCATGGCTCGTGCGGGCCGCTGTGCTCCTCGGCGGCGCGGGCCAGGTAGGGCCGGCCGGCGCTGGGCACGGCGCGGCGCCAGATGATGTCGTGGCCGCGCAGCACGGCGGTGGAGAACAGCTGGTTCTCCAGGTAGCCGTGCAGCAGCCCCGCCGCCTCGGCCAGCCGCAGCATCGCGCGCGCCTCGGCCAGGGTGCGCGCCAGCGGCTTCTCGCAGGCGACCGCGAACACGCTGGTGGCGCCGGCCAGCCGGGCGTCGTGCAGCGCCTGCATCGCCTCCAGCCGCGCGTGGTTGGGGTTGGCGAGCCACACCGCGTCGATCTCGCCGCTGTGCAGCATCGCCGCCAGGCTGTCGAAGGCGCGGCAGGGGCCGAGCTCCATTGCGTTGGCCTGCGCCGCGAAGGAGTCCCGCCGTGCCGGGGTGGGGGCGAACACGCCGGTCACGCGGGCGTGGCGGACGCCCAGCAGCGATTGCAGGTGGAAGCGGGCGATGAAGCCGGCGCCGATGAAGCCGATGCGCAAGGGGGCGTCGTGCATGGCGGCGGCTCAGGCGAGGTCGATGTTGACGCCGAACGCCGTGGCGACATCGCGGATCTGCGCCCAGGTGGTGGCGTCGATCTCGATGCCGTCGCGGGCGCGGGCCGCGCGGGCGATCCGCTCCGGCTCGCCGGCCACCAGCACCGGCAAGTCCGGGTCGGCGGGCGCTGCGGACTTGGCCCAGGTGATCAGCCCGTCGATCTCGCGTTCGATCAGCGGGCCGGCGGCCAGCCGCTGCTGGTCCAGCACGAAGGTCAGCCAGCCGTTGATGATGCCCTTGTCGGGCGGGGCCATCGACTGGATGGTGCCGGCGCCGGCCACCGCGCCGGCCAGCAGTTCGCAGATCATCGCCAGACCGTAGCCCTTGTGCTCGCCGAACGGCAGCACCGCGCCATGCGGCTCGGTGTAGATCACCGCCGGGTCGGTGGTGGGCTGGCCGGCGGCATCGATCAGCGCGCCGCCGATGACGTGGCGGCCCTCGTTGTAGGCGACGCGCACCTTGCCCAGCGCGATCCGGCTGGTCGCCATGTCCAGCACCACCGGCGGGTTGGCGGCGGTGCCGGGCACGGCGATGCAGATCGGGTTGGTGGAGAACCGGCCCTCCCGCCCGCGATACGGGGCCACCTTCGGCGCGCCGCCATAGCCGTTGACGAACTGCACGCTGAGCAGCCCGGCCGCCGCCGCCATCTCGCCATAGGTGCCGACGCGGCCGATATGGTGGGTGTTGCGCAGCCCATGCACCGCCACGCCATGTGTGCGCGCGGTGGCGATCGCCCAGGCCATGGCGTCGCGCGCCACCACCTGGCCGTAGCAGCCATCGCCGTCCCACACGGCGAAGCTGCCGCTGTCCTGCACGATCGTGGGCGCTGCGTTGGGGCGCAGATGGCCGCCGCGCAGGCTGCGGTGGTAGGCCGGCAGCATGCCGACGCCGTGGCTGTCATGGCCGGCCAGGTTGGCGCCGACCAGATGGTCGGCCACCGTGGCCGCCTCCGCATCGTTGCTGCCGCTGGCGCGCAGGATGCTCATGGTGAGCTGGCGCAGGCGGTCGGGGGCGATGTTCATGCGACGGGTTCCTGATCCAGGCCGGCGAAGCGGCGAACGACGTTTTCCAGCAGCCGCGACACCGGGCCCTGGAAGGCGCCATCGTGCCACAGGCTGCCGCAGAAGGTGATCGAGCCGACGGCGAACACCGCGCCGCCGGAAGGCGTGGCGAAATGCACGATCTCGCCGCGCATCAGCTCGGCCGGCGGCTCGCCGTTCACCGTCGCGAGGTGGGACAGCAGCTCCTCCGGCACGGTCACGAACGAGGCCGGGGGGTCCTCCGAACGCGCCAGGATCACCGTGTTGTCCGGCGTGCCGAGCAACGGGTCCGCGCGATCCAGCTCGAAACCGGCCGCTCCGCCGCCCGAAAGCCCGTAATTTCCGAGGATTTCGCCCTCGATTCCCCGGAAAATCCAGGCATATTCGGGTGAATAGCTGGCCGGCAGGCGGCGGTAATGGGTGCCCTCGAACTTGCCCTGCCCGGAGAAGCCGACGCCGGCCAGTGCCTGCGGCGGCCGGCGGTTGCGCCGCCACAACCCGCCCATGCCACCGTCCAGCTGGTGGTAGTATTCCCCCGGCTCGGCCGCCCAGGCGCGGATGCCGCCCTCGGCGCGGCGCAGCTCGATCATGTGCGGCTGGGTCTTGTCGCGCGCGATGCGCCAGTAGAAGCCGTTGCCGCCCAGGTAGCACAGGCTGCCGCCCTGGCGGGTGTAGGCGGCCAGCGCGTCCAGCGTGCCCGGCGTGTGGTATTCGGGGTGCGAGCCGGTCAGCACGCAGCGATAGGGCGCCAGCAGGGCCACGCCCTCGTCGTCCAGGTCCTCGTCGGTGACGATGTCGAAGGCGATGCCGCGCGCCTCCAGCCAGCCCAGCAGATGGGTGTCGGCCGGGTAGTGGCGCAGGCCGGAGCCGAGCGGGTCGTTGAAGGTGAGGAAGCCCGGCCGCATCGTCAGGATCGGCCGCCGGCGCGAGGAGAAACCGATGCCGCTGCCGTCGGCGTGGCGGTTGTAGGTGGAGGTGCCGTAGAGCGGGAACTGGTCCGGATTGTTCGGATAGGCGCCCCAGGCGGCGACGCGCGCGAGGTACTCGGCATCGGCGTTGCCGCGCGCGTGGTTGGCGTAGGCCTGGTAGGTGAAGGTGGCGGCCAGGAACACCACTGGCGCGGACGGCCCCGCCCGCTTCGGCAGCACATACAGCGGCAGCCAGTCCTCCCTGCCGGCGCAGGTGAGGTGCAGCGCGTAGGCGCCGCTGCGCAGGCCGTCCGGCACGGTGAAGGTGAAGGCCGGCTGCCAGCGGCAGTCATCGATGTCGTCGTCGTGGAAGTGGATGGCGGCGTAGTCCTGCGGCGCGTGTCGCCAGCAATGTTCCCGCCCGCTCCAGCCGGCACCCACCACCGCGCGGGTGGGCATGTTGACGGTGCGGCCGTGGCAGAGTTGCGGCCCGGTGTCGGCCAGGGCCTGGCCGGCGATGTCCACGGCGAAATCCCACCGGGCCAGCACCGGCGCATCCGCTGGCGGGCCGTCCGGGTAGCAGCCGGCCAGGATGGACGGCGCCTCCAGCTTGCCGGTGAAATGCAGCAGCGGCGCGGTGAACTGCTCGGCGGCGAACAGCACCGGCTGGCCGCCCGCCGGCAGTTCCAGCCCCGCGGCGGCCGCCTGCGCCACCGCCGGCACGCCGTCTTCCAGCGCGCATTGGCCCAGCGTGACCTGCCCGCTCGCCGGGTCGGCGGCCAGCCACAGCCGGTACCAGCGGCGCGGCGCCATGCGCGCGCCGGTCGCCAGGGTGAGCGTGCCGCCCGGCCATGCGAGCACGGCCGCGGCGCCGTCGGCGCCGGCGCGCAGCGCGACATGGGCCGCGCCTTCCTCGGCCAGCACCGTGCGCGCCGCCGCCGCGGCCCCGGCCCAGACCAGCACCGACCAGGTGCAGCCTGCCCGCCGGTCGCGCCGCGGCCCGGCCTCGACCAGGCCGAACGAGCCCAGCCTCGTGGCCTGGCGCTGGCCATGGAAGCGCGTGTCGAACACCGCCGCCAGATCCTCGAACCGCATCCCCGGGCCGGCCGGGTTGGGGTCTGCCCCGAGCACGCGCACCAGCCGCGCGCGGGCCGGGCCCGGCTCGTGCAGGCTGACATGGGCGGTGAACGCCTCGCCGGGCCGGTGGGAGAAGCGGTCGAGGTAGCCTGTGATGGCCGGATCGCGGGTCATTGCATTTTTGCCGTATGCTGCCTGAATCTTTTGGGATTATCTTGACGACATGGCCGAGCGTCTACGAAGATTTGCCATCGGTGTTTGCTGCACCGCAATATGGGAGAGGAGAATTCGATGCCCCGACCGACCAGGTTGCCATTCGGCCTCGCGGCCGCAATGGCGGCGACCGCTGCCGCGCTGCTGGCTGGCCCCGCTTCGGCAGCGGCGTTCAAGTGTCCGCATGTGGGCGGCGATTTCGTGTTCGGGCAGGAGGCGAACGTCAACAGCCTCGACCAGCCGGCCTCGAGCACGATTTCCACGCGCAATGTCGCGATGAACATCTTCGAGACGCTGCTGACGCGCGACGAGAACAACAACACCATCACCGATCTCGCCGATTCCTACACGGAGTCGCCCGACCGGATGACCTACACGTTCAAGCTCCGCCAGGGCGTGAAGTTCCACAACGGCAAGCCGCTGACCACGGCCGACGTGGTGGCCTCGTTCGACCGCTACAACAAGATCGGCCTCGAACGGAGCATGTTCAACAACGTGGCGAGTTGGGACGCGCCGGACGCGTCCACCTTCGTCATCCACATGAAGAAGCCGCAGCCGACCTTCATCGAGCTGCTGAGCTCCTTCTCCGTGCCGGTGGTGATCGTGCCCGCCGAGGACCGCGACGATCCGCCGATGCAGCTCAAGACCATCGGCACCGGGCCGTGGCAGTTGGTGGATTTCGTGCCCGGCAGCCACGTGAAACTGAAGCGCTACGACGGCTATGCGCCGAATACCAAGTATGAGCAGCGCACCGGCTTCGGCGGCTACAAGCAGGCCTGCTTCGACACCGTCACCTTCCGTATCGTGACGGAGCCGGGCGCGCGCGTCGCCGGGCTGCAGACCGGCGAGTTGCAGGGCGTGGAGGATCTGCCCACCAAGTCGCTGCCGGAGCTGAAGAAGGACAAGAACATCACCGTGGTGCCGCTGCCGAACTGGTGGATCCAGATCGCACTGCCGAACACCTCGGCGCCGCCGACCAACAACCTGATGTTCCGCAAGGCCGTGCAGGCCGCGCTGGACATGGACGAGATCATGGATGCGGCGACCGACGGCAACTACAAGCTGAACGTCGGCTTCCAGTACCCCAACCAGCCCAGCTACACCGATGCCGGCAAGGAAACCTACAACCTCAAGAATCCGAAGCTGGCGAAGGAATACCTCGCCAAGGCCAACTACAAGGGCGAGCCACTGGTCCTGCTGACCAACAAGGACTATCCCTCGATGTACAACGCCGCCCTGGTGATGGCCGAGCAGCTCAAGGCGGTCGGCATCAAGGCCGAGCTGAAGGTGGTTGACTGGCCAACCTCGGTGACCACGATGCAGAACACCACCACCGGATGGAACTTCTTCTTCACCGGCTACGGCACCCAGCCGGCGTTGGGCGCGCTGGCGACCATGGTGTTCTTCGCGCCCCCGAACGCCAACTACAAGCCGGCACCGGGCAAGGACGACCCCGACCTGCTGGCCGCCTTCCGCGACATGAACGACCAGCCGGACCCGAAGGCACGTCAGGCGGCATTCGCCCGGATGCAGAAGATCATCCTGGACAACGTCTACGCCGTGCCGTTCGGCTCGCTGACCAAGGTGCAGGGCGTGCGCGCCAACGTGGGCGGCTACGTGCCGTTCCGCATTCCGCGCATGTCCAACGTCTGGTTCAAGAACTGATTCATCGGAACAGCAGGAGGTAATCGGGAAGCATGGCGGGGATAGCTCTGCGGCGTCTGTTGGGCGCCCTGCCGGTCTTGCTGATCGTCAGCCTGATCACCTTCGCGCTGTTGCGGCTGATCCCCGGGGACCCGTCCTCGGTGATCGGCGGCCCGTCGGCCACCGCCGACCAACTCGCCCAGATCCGGCGCAACCTGGGTCTGGACGAGCCGCTGCCGATGCAGCTGGTGCATTGGTACGCCGGGCTGCTGCAAGGCAATCTCGGTCGGTCGCTGCTGATGGGGCAGGGGGTGGTGGAGGTCACGTTCGAGCGGCTGCCGGTCACGCTCGGCCTGTCGCTGTACGCGCTGGTCATCACGCTGGTGGCCGGGCTTGCCAGCGGTATCGTGGCGGCGCTGCGGCAGAACACCTGGGTGGACCAGCTGGCCATGATGGTGGCTATGCTCGGCATCTCGGTGCCGAACTTCTTCCTCGGCCTGCTGGGCATCATCTTCTTCGCGGTGAAGCTGGGCTGGTTGCCCACCGGCGGCTACGTGCCGTTCAGCCAGGACCCGTGGGAGTGGTTTCGCACCACCACCATGCCGGCGGTCTCGCTGGCCATGCTGCAGATGGGGCTGCTGGCGCGCATCACCCGCTCCACCATGCTGGAGGTGCTGCGCCAGGACTACATCCGCACCGCCCGCGCCAAGGGCCTGCCGGGGCGGCAGGTGGTGGTGAAGCACGCTTTGGCCAACGCGCTGATCCCGATCACCACCGTGATCGGCATCATCGTCAGCCTGCTGATCTCCGGCTCGGTGGTGACCGAGACGCTGTTCTCCATTCCCGGCATGGGCCAGTTGCTGACCCAGGCCGTGCTGAACCGTGACTACCCGATGGTGCAGGGCGGGCTGCTGCTGACCACGGTGTTCCTCGTGCTGGTGAACATAATGGTCGATATCTGCTACGCTTTCCTCGATCCGCGGGTGCGCTACGATGGCAAGTGACACGGCAATGCCCGCCGGGGCCCCGTTGGAAGATGAGCTTGAGGTGCCGGAGCGCCGGCAGTCGCCGCTGCGCATGACGGTGGTGCGGCTGTTCCGCCACCAGCTTTTCCTCTCCGGCTTGGTGCTGTTCGGCCTCATCGCGGTGGTCGGCGTGCTGGCGCCGCTGCTGACCGACATCAACCCCAACAAGCTCGGCATGCGCACCCGCTTCCAGGCGCCGGACGCGGCCTTCCTGTTCGGCACCGACAATTTCGGCCGCTCGCTGTGGTCGCGGACGGTCTGGGGGGCGCAGCTTTCGATGATGATCGGCCTGTCCGTGGTGCTGCTGAACGCGGTGTTCGGCACGCTGATCGGGGCGCTGGCCGGCTATTTCCCGCGGCTGGACAACGTGCTGATGCGGGTGAACGACGCGCTGATGGCCTTCCCCGCCATCCTGCTGGCCATCGCCATCACCGCCGTGCTCGGCCCGTCCATCGTCAACGCCATCCTGGCGCTGGCCATCGTGTATATCCCGCGCACCGCCCGCATCGTGCGCGCCAGCGTCATCGTGCTGCGCGAGATGGAGTATGTGCAGGCCGCCATCGCCGCCGGCGCCGGGCACTGGCGCATCCTGCGCCGCCACATCCTGCCCAACGCCATGGCGCCGCTGATCGTGCAGCTGAGCTTCCTGTTCGCCTACGCCGTGCTGTCGGAGGCGACGCTCTCCTTCCTCGGCCTCGGCGCCGTGCCGCCCACCCCCACCTGGGGCAACATCATGGCCGAGGGCCGGCAATACATGGTCGAGGCGCCCTGGATCATCACCATCCCCGGCATCGCGCTGATGATCACCGTCATGGGCCTGAACCTGCTGGGCGACGGGCTGCGCGACGTGCTCGACCCGCGCCTGAGGATCCAGCAGTGAGGGCGGGGCTGTGAGCCTGCTCGAAGTCCGCGGCCTCACCACCGCCTTCAGGACCGAACGCGGCGAGATCAACGCCGTCGAGGACATCACCTTCGACATCGACGAGGGCGAGATCCTCGGCATCGTCGGCGAATCCGGCAGCGGCAAGAGCGTCACCGCGCTCACCATCATGGGCCTGCTGCCGCAGCCGCCCGCCCGCGTCGCCGCCGGCTCCGTCCGCTTCCGTGGCGAGACGTTGACCGGCATGAGCGAGCCGCGGCTGGAGCGCATCCGCGGTTCCGGCATCTCGATGGTGTTCCAGGAGCCGATGACCTCGCTCAACCCGGTGTTCACCATCGGCGAGCAGATCATGGAGACGGTGCGCGCCCACGAGAAGGCAACGCCCCGCGAACTGCGCGACCGGGCGGTGGAAATGCTCGACAAGGTCGGCATCCCCTCGGCCGCCAAGCGGCTGGGCGACTACCCGCACCAGCTTTCCGGCGGCCAGCGCCAGCGGGTGATGCTGGCGATCGCGCTCGCCTGCCGCCCCAAGCTGCTGATCGCCGACGAGCCGACCACGGCGCTGGACGTGACCATCCAGGCCCAGGTGCTGGACCTGCTGATGGACCTGCGCGACGAGTTCGGCATGGCGGTGATGATCATCACCCACAACATGGGCGTGATCGCGGAGACCGCCGACCGCGTGCTGGTGATGTACGCCGGCCGCATCGTCGAACAGGCGCCGGTGGTGCGGTTGTTCGAGCGCCCGGAGCATCCCTATACGCGCGGCCTGCTGGAATGCGTGCCGACGCTGGAGCAGGACACCGAGCGCTTGGCCGCCATCCCCGGCTCGCTGCCCGAACCGGGCCGCCGCCCGCCCGGCTGCCGCTTCGCGCCGCGCTGCCGGTGGCGGATCGACGCCTGCCGCACCGGCCTGCCGCCGCTGGTGGAGCAGGAGCCGGGCCACGCCTCGGCCTGCATCCGCGCCGCCGAGATCGCCGCGCAGATCGGTGCGGCATGAGCGGCGCGCAACCCGCCCCGCTGCTGAAGCTTGAAGGCCTGACAAAGCATTTCGCGGTGCAGTCCGGCGGCTTCTTCCGCCGCCACGTCACCGCGCTGCGCGCCGTCGATGGCGTCGACCTGGAGATCCAGGCCGGCGAGACGCTCGGGCTGGTGGGCGAATCCGGCTGCGGCAAGTCCACGCTGGGCCGCATGATCATCCGCCTGATCGAGCCCACCGCCGGCAGCATCGTGTTCGACGGCGTGGACATCACCCGGCTGGACATGCAGGCCCTGCGCGAGCATCGCCGCGGCATGCAGATCGTCTTCCAGGACCCGTTCGGCGCGCTCAACCCGCGTATGACGGTGGAAGACATCATCATGGAGCCGCTGCTGATCCACGGCGCCCGCCATGACGATGCCGCCCGCAAGCGGGTGGACGAGATGCTCGGCCTGGTCGGCCTGCCGCTGCGCGCCCGCTCGCGCTTCCCGCACGAGTTCTCCGGCGGCCAGCGCCAGCGCGTCGGCATCGCCCGCGCCCTGGTGCTCAACCCGCGCTTCCTGGTGTGCGACGAGCCGGTGTCGGCGCTGGACGTGTCGGTGCAGGCGCAGATCGTCAACCTGCTGCAGGATCTGCAGCGCGACCTGGGCCTCACCTACCTGTTCATCGCTCACGACCTGAGCGTGGTGAAGCACATCTCCGACCGCGTGGCGGTGATGTATCTTGGCCGCGTGGTGGAGATCGCCGACAAGCGCGCCATCTATGCAGCACCCCGCCACCCCTACACCCAGGCGCTGATCGCCGCCGTGCCGGTGCTGAAGCCGCGCGAGCGGGGGCGGGGCCGGCGCGTGCGCATCACCGGCGATATCCCGAGCGCCCTCAACCCGCCCTCCGGCTGCCGCTTCCACACCCGCTGCCCGTACGTGATGCCGGTCTGCCGCACCGACGAGCCGAAACTGGCGCCCACCGACGCCGGCCATCTGGTGGCCTGCCACCTGATGGATAATCAAGAATCCAACAAAGGATAGACGAGGAAGATGTCCGAGACCCGCCGCTCGCGCCTGGTCGCCGAGGTCGATTTCAACAAGGACGGCCGCCAGCACGGCTTCATCCGCCTGTTCCACTCCGTGCACAGCTCGGCCTACGGCTTCATCCCCATCCCGATCGTGGTGCTGAAGAACGGCGACGGCCCCACCGCGCTGTTCGTCTCCGGCAACCACGGCGACGAGTACGAGGGCCAGGTGGCGCTGTGCAACCTCGCCAAGTCGCTGGACCCGGCGCAGATCAAGGGCCGCGTCATCCTGCTGCCGATGGCCAATTTCCCCGCCGGCATGGCTGGCCGCCGCACCTCGCCGATCGACGAGGGCAACCTCAACCGCAGCTTCCCCGGCAACCCGGACGGCACCGTCACCCAGCAGATCGCCTATTTCATCGAGCACGAACTGCTGCCGCTGGCCGATCTGGTGTGCGACCTGCATTCCGGCGGCTCCTCGCTGATGTACGTGCCGACCGCGCTGATCAAGCGCTCGCCCGACCAGACCCGCTTCGCCAAGCAACTGGCCGCCCTGCGGGCCTTCGGCGCCCCGCACGCCTACATCACCGGCGGCGGCAACGGCACCGGCGCCGACCACACCCTCTCGGGCGGTGCCGAGCGCCAGGGGCCGCTGGCCGTCGGCACCGAACTGGGCGGCTCCGGCACCGTCACCCCCGCCGCCCTGCGCATCGCCGAGCGCGGCCTGCGCAACCTGCTGGTCCATCTCGGCATCCTGCCCGAGGTCATGCGCATCCCGGTCGATGGCCCGGGTCGCGTGGTCGAGGTCGGCGGCGCCGACTACTTCATCTACGCCCCCGACAGCGGCGTGTTCGAACCGGTGGTGGAACTCGGCGAGGACGTGAAGGCCGGCCAACTCGCCGGCCGCGTGCATTTCCCGGAAACCCCCTGGGCGCCGCCGGTGGAGTTCCGCTTCGCCCGCGACGGCCTGGTGCTGTGCAAGCGCATCCCCGGCCGCACCATGCGCGGCGACTGCCTGTTCCACCTGGGGTCGGACACCACCGCCTGATCGATCGGCTCGATTGATCCCAACGAAACTATCCATTGGATCAACTCCCGCCGCCGGCCTATACCGGCGGCGGGTGCCGGGCCTCGCAATGTCCGGCGCATGTCGCTTTAGCCACCGCAGGAGGGGACTCTCATGACAGCACTCAAGGGCAGCAAGACCGAGGCGAACCTGAAGGAAGCCTTCTCGGGCGAGTCCCAGGCCAACCGCCGCTACCTCTATTTTGCCCAGAAGGCCGACGTCGAGGGCTACAACGACGTCGCCGCCGTCTTCCGCTCCACCGCCGAGGGCGAGACCGGCCACGCGCACGGCCACCTGGAGTTCCTGGAAGCCGTGGGCGACCCGGCCACCGGCCTGCCGATCGGCAAGACCTCCGACAACCTCACCGCCGCCGTCGCCGGCGAGACGCACGAATACACCGACATGTATCCGGGCATGGCGCGCAGCGCCCGCGAGGAAGGCTTCGACGAGATCGCCGACTGGTTCGAGACCCTGGCCAAGGCCGAGCGCAGCCACGCCGGCCGCTTCCAGCGCGCCCTGAACGACCTCGCCTGACCCGACCCGGCTGACCGAACGCGGGGGCGGGATCACGGTCCCGCCCCCGTTTTCACGCCCACCGCCCCCTTGCCCACCGCCCCCTGGCAGGAGATCGACGCATGCGCGAAGGCAGTCTCGACGCACCCACGCGCCACCCGATCGCGTGGCAGGACCCCGATTTCACCGACCCCGCCAAGATCGACGCCGAACTCCGCCGCGTCTTCGACATCTGCCACGGCTGCCGCCGCTGCTTCAACCTGTGCGACAGCTTCCCCCGCCTGTTCGACCTGATCGACGCCGCCCCCACCGGGGAACTCGATTCGGTGGACAGCAAGGGCTTCAAGCCGGTGGTCGATGCCTGCACCCTGTGCGACATGTGCTTCCTGACCAAATGCCCCTACGTGCCGCCGCACAGCTTCGACCTCGATTTCCCCCACCTGATGCTCCGCTACCGCGCCGCCGAGGCCAAGCGCGGCGAACTCGCCCCCGTCGACGCCCAACTCGCCAAAACCGACCGCAACGGCAAGCTCGCCGGCCTGGCCGCCCCCCTGGTCAACTGGGCCAACACCCCCGGCGACACCCTGCCGCGCAAGCTGCTGGAAAAGACCGCCGGCATGCACCCCCAGGCCGCGCTGCCGAAATTCCACTACCGCACCTTCGAGCAGCAGGCCCTGGCCGCCCCCGCGCTCAACCGCGAGGCCCCGGCCTTCGGCCGCAAGGTGGTCCTCTACGCCACCTGCTTCGTGAACTACAACGACCCCCAGGTGGGCGTCGCCACCCAGGCCGTGCTGGCCCGCAACGGCGTGCAGTCGCAGGTCGTCTACCCGAAATGCTGCGGCATGCCGCTGCTCGAACAGGGCAACCTCGCCGCCGTTGCCGCCAATGCCGCCGAGGTCGCCGCCGCTCTCAAACCCTGGATCGACCAGGGCTACGACGTCATCGCCCTGGTCCCCTCCTGCGCTCTGATGCTGAAATTCGAGTGGCCGCTGATCGTCCCCGACAGCGCCGAGGTCCAGGCCCTGTCCAAGGCCACCTACGACATCAGCGAATACATCGTGGACATCGCCCGCAAGGAGGGGCTGGCCCCCGGCATGCAGCCGGTCCCCGGCGGCGTCACCGTGCATATCGCCTGCCACTCCCGCGCCCAGAACATGGGCCAGAAGGCCGCCGACATGCTGCGCCTGCTGCCGGAGGCCGACGTGCAGGTGGTGGAGCGCTGCTCCGGCCATGGCGGCTCCTGGGGCTTCAAGACCGATAATTTCGACACCGCCCTCAAGATCGGCCGCCCAGTCGCCCGTCAGGTCCGCGACGGCGGCAAAGGCTTCGTCACCTCCGAATGCCCGCTCGCCGGCGTCCATATCCGCCAGGGCGTCGAAAAATTCGGCGCGCAAGCGCCGGAACTGCTCACCCACCCCATCCAGCTTCTCGCGCGGGCCTATGGGGAAGCAAGCTGAGCAAGGCCTTCTTTTTTGAAAAAAAGAAGCAAAAACCTTTTATCCGCCTGGCTGTATTCGTAGAGCACTCTCTCTCTTCTCCCCGTCTTCCCGCCTCCATGTGAATCTTCTTCTTCGTCACCCCGCGGCACGTCCCGCCCGATCAACCGACGGAGGCCGAAATGGCCAACAAACACAGCATCACCGAAGCCGACATCCTCCCCACCGCCGAATACGCCGCCCAGCGCGCCGAATGGCGCCGCAAGATGAGCGCCATGAAGCGCAACCGCCGCCTGGAAGTCGGCCCCTTCGTCACCTTCTACTTCGAGAACTTCGAGACGATGTGGCACCAGATCCAGGAGATGCTGCACATCGAGGGTGGCGGCGCCGCCCAACTCCCCGACGAGCTGGAGGCCTACAACCCCCTGGTCCCGCAAGGCAGCGACCTTTCCGCCACCTTCATGATCGAGATCGACGAGCCCGAACGCCGCAAGCGCATGCTCGACCGCATGGGCGGCATCGAGGAGACCGCCTTCCTCGACATCGACGGCGAGACCATCAAGGCCGACCCCGAGGTGGACCAGGACCGCACCACCGCCGAGGGCAAGGCGTCCTCCGTCCAGTTCGTGCATTTCCGCCTCACCCCGGCGCAGATCGCCGCTTTCCGCGGCGGCCAGGGCCGCGTCACCCTCGGCCTCAGCCACCCCAACTACAGCCACATGGCCGTCATGCCCGACGCCGTGCGCACCGAACTCGCCCGCGACTTCGACTGACCACCCCCCGGGGGGGCGCACCCTGGCGAAAGGCGGCGGGAAATGCCACGCTTCCCGCCGCCACCGCCAACAGGACCCGCCCCGTGCCCCTTTCCGTCATCGGTTCCGGCTTCGGCCGCACCGGCACCAAGTCGCTCAAGCTCGCCCTCGAACAGCTAGGCTTCGCCCCCTGCCACCACATGGTCGAGGTCCGCACCACCCCCGGCCAGGTCGATTTCTGGTGCGACATCGCCGAGGGCAAGCCGGTGGACTGGCACGCGGTCTTCGCCGGCTTCCGCGCCGCTGTGGACTGGCCGTCCTGCAACTACTGGCGCGAACTCGCCGCCGCCTTCCCTGAGGCCAAGATCATCCACACCACTCGCCCGGCGGAGCAATGGTGGGCCAGCTTCTCCAAGACCATCATGGAATCCCTCACCACCCGCCCGCCGTCCGACGACCCCATCCGCCTGCGCATGCGCGCGATGACCAAGACGATCATCGACCAGAACGTCTTCGGCGGCCGCATCGCCGAGAAGGACGTGGCGCTCGCCGCCTTCCACAAGCGCGAGGCCGAGGTCCGCGCCGCCATCCCGCCCGCCCGCCTGCTGGTCCTGCAACCCACCGATGGCTGGGAGCCGCTGTGCCGCTTCCTCGGGGTGCCGGTCCCGGCCGAGCCTTATCCGTTTACCAATACCACCGAGGAGTTTCGCGCCATCGCCAGGGGGTAGGGGAAGCAAGTCGTTCTTTATTGAAAAAAGAACCAAAAAACTTTTATTCGCTGGAGTCCCCGCACCCGCGCCGGGTCTTCAACGAACGAAGTTTTTTTGCTTCATTTTGTTCACAAAAAGAAGACCCTCTCTTCCTTCCCAAGCTACGCTCCGCCCACGGCAACCAAGCGGCCAGCACGAGCCGCACCAGGAGGAACCTGCCATGACCTTGTCCCGCCGCACCTTGCTCGGCTCCGCGTCGCTTGCCGCCGCGGTCCTGCCGCTGCGCCCCGCCCGCGCCCAGCGGCCGAAAATCCGCATCGGCGTGCTCAACGACATGTCCGGCCCCTATGCCGACGATGCCGGCCCCACCAGCGTCATCTGCGCCAAGCAGGCAGTGGCCGACCTGGGCGACCTGGGCTTCGATGTCGAAATAATCGCCGGCGACCACCAGAACAAGCCGGACATCGGCGCCACCATCGCCCGTTCCTGGTTCGACCAGGGCGGCGTGGACGCCATCGCCGACGTGCCCACCTCCTCGGTGGCGCTGGCGGTCAGCACCGTCTGCAAAGAAAAGAACAAGGTCTTCATCGCCTCCGGCCCCGGCACCACCGACCTCACCGGCAAGCAATGCACCCCCAACACGGTGCAATGGACCTACGATGTCTACATGCTGGCCCGCTCCACCGGCGGCGCCATGGTCAAGGCCGGCGGCGACAGCTGGTATTTCATCACCGCCGACTACGTGTTCGGCAAGCAGCTCGACGACGAAACCACCCGCCTGGTGCAGCAGGCCGGCGGCAAGGTGCTCGGCCACCGCGACTACCCCTTCCCGGACACCACCGATTTCTCCTCCTACCTGGTGCAGGCCCAGGCCTCCGGCGCCAAGGTGCTGGGCCTGGCGATGGCCGGCGGCGACACCGTCACCTGCATCAAGCAGGCCGCCGAATTCGGCCTCAACAAGACCATGCGGCTGGCCGCCCTGCTCACCTCCATCAACGGCGTCCACGCCATGGGGCTGGAAACCGCGCAGGGGCTGCTGTTCACCGAATCCTTCTACTGGGACCTCAACGATCGCACCCGCGCCGTCACCAGCCGCATCCGCCCGCACCTCACCAAGCCGTCGCAGATGCTCAACATGGTCAACATGGGGGTCTACGGCGTGGTCACCCACTACCTGAAGGCGGTGAAGGCGGTGGGCGTCGCCGCCGCCAAGGCCAGCGGCGCCGCGGCGGTTGCCGGCATGAAGGCCCTGCCCACCGACGACGACGCCTTCGGCAAGGGCAGCGTCCGCATCGACGGCCGCGCCCTGCACCCCGCCTACCTGCTGGAGGCCAAGAAACCCTCCGAAAGCAAGGGCGGCTGGGACCTTCTGAAAGTCGTCGCCACCACCCCCGGCGAAGACGCCTACCGCCCCCTGAACGAAGGCGGCTGCGCGCTCGTCAAGGCCTGACGCCAGCCAAGGAAAGGTCACAAAGAGGCGGAGAGGCGATGAGAAGCGTAGATTCGCGCCAACTCCGCCGGCCTTCTCTCCGCCTCCATGTGAACCTTCTCTCCATCCGCCCCCGGCTTCCCAGCACCCCCCGCCTGCGCCATTGTCGCCGCACGGCCACGCGGAGGAATCGCCATGAATTTCGAATACTCGGACAAGGTCCGCGACCTGCTAGCGCGCCTTGGCGCCTTCATGGACGAGCACATCTACCCCAACGAGGCGGTGTTCGACGCCCAACTCGCCGCCGGCCCCACCCGCTGGCACCACCCCGCCATCCAGGAAACCCTGAAGGAAAAGGCCCGCGCCGCCGGCCTGTGGAACCTGTTCCTGCCGGCCAGCGAGCATGCGGACGGCCTGACCAACCTGGAATACGCGCCGCTGTGCGAAATGATGGGCCGGAGCCACATCGCGCCGGAGGTGTTCAACTGCTCGGCGCCCGATACCGGCAACATGGAAACCCTGCTGCGCTACGGCAACGCCGCGCAGAAGGCGCAATGGCTGGAACCGCTGCTGGAAGGCAGGATCCGCTCCGCCTTCGCGATGACCGAGCCGGGGGTGGCCTCGTCCGACGCCACCAACATCGAGGCCCGCATCGAGCGCGACGGCGACCACTACGTCATCAACGCCCGCAAATGGTGGACCTCAGGCGCCAACGACCCGCGCTGCAAGATCCTCATCCTGATGGGAAAAACCGACCCCGCCGGCCCGAAGCACCAGCAGCAATCCATGGTGCTGGTGCCCATCGACACCCCGGGCGTGACCGTGCTGCGCAACCTCACCGTGTTCGGCTACGACGACGCCCCGCACGGCCATGGCGAGGTGGATTTCCGCGACGTGCGCGTGCCCGTCAGCAACATCCTGCTGGGCGAGGGCAGGGGGTTCGAGATCGCCCAGGGCCGCCTCGGTCCGGGCCGCATCCACCATTGCATGCGCCAGATCGGCGTCGCCGAGCGGGCGCTGGAAGCCATGTGCGCCCGCGCCCGCGAGCGCAAGCCGTTCGGCAAGCCGCTGGCCGAGCAGGGCCTGATCCTGCAATGGATCGCCGACAGCCGCATGGAGATCGAGCAGGCCCGCCTGCTGACCCTGAAGGCCGCCGACATGATGGACCGCGTCGGCAACAAGGCCGCCCGCGCCGAGATCGCCATGATCAAGGTGGTCGCCCCGCGCATGGTGCTGAACGTGCTGGACCGCGCCATCCAGGTGCATGGCGGCGGCGGCGTCAGCCAGCAATTCCACCTGGCCTATGCCTGGGCGCGCGCCCGCGTCATGCGCATCGTCGACGGGCCGGACGAGGTCCACAGTGCGGCGCTGGGCAAGCTGGAACTGCGCAAGGGGGTGTCGCGGGGGTGAGGAAGGAAGGTCTTCTTTTTGTGAACAAAAAGAAGCAAAAAAACTTTGTTCGCTGGAGTCCCCCAGTCGCTGCCGGGTCTCCAGCGAATAAAAGTTTTTTGGTTCTTTTTTCCAAAAAGGAACCCTTCCTTCCTTTCTACTGGTCAGCTCGCATGAACGCTGTCGCTCCCCGGATCGAAGGTGATGCCGCGCACCTGGTCCCGTGCGTTCACTCCGGTGGCGACGATCATGCCGCCTTTCTGGCGCATATGGCTGACGGCGTGCCAGCCATGCGCCATGAAGGCGTTCAGCGCATCGGTATATCGTGCCGAGCCGCGCTCGGTCTGCGCCGGCGCGGCGGCGAAGGCCGGCGCCACCCCGAGCGCCAGCAGGCAGGCGGCAAGCGGCAGGATGCGGTGCATGGTCATGCGGTCTCTCCCAACGGTTGCGCGGCCGGCGCCCCACTCCCCGCGCCGGGCCCCGGCCGCCGCCGCCCGGCGATCCGGCACCTGGGCAAGGCGCCCACCCGGATCAACCGCCGCGGCCATCGGTGGACAGGGTTTCAGCCGCCGGACAGCCCGGCTTCATCGCGCGGAGGTCGCCCATGACGCCTGAACGCGCCGCCGCCGACGAGCATGCCGAGGACGGCGCCGCCCTGGTGGCCCCGCCGTCGGAGGAGGTGCTGGACCTCGCCCGCCTGGACCCCTATCTGCGCGCCGCCCTGCCCGCCGCGGAGGGGCCGCTCAGCACCTTCCGCTTCGCCGGCGGCCACGCCAACCTCACCTACCTGCTGCGCTTCGGCGCGGAGGGCACGGGTGCGGAATACATCCTCCGCCGCCCGCCGCTCGGCCCCATCCCGCCCGGCGCGCACGACATGCGGCGCGAGCACCGCGTGCTGAGCCGCCTGCACGAAGCCTTCCCGCTGGCCCCGCGCAGCCTGGTGCTGTGCGAGGACGAAAGCCTGATCGGCGCAATCTTCGTGGTCACCGAGCGCCGGCGCGGCACCAACATCCTGCTCGACATGCCGGAGCGCTACCGGGGCCGCCCCGAACTCAACCGCCGCATCGGCGAGATGCTGATCGACCGGCTGGCGGAACTGCACAAGGTGGACCCGGCGGCGGTCGGCCTGTCCGACCTCGGCCGCCCGGAAGGCTTCGTGCAGCGCCAGTTCGAAGGCTGGGCGAAACGCTGGGACGCGGCGCTGGACAGGCCCTACCCGCAAACCAAACCGCTGCTGGACTGGCTGCGCGCCGGCCTGCTCGCGCCCCAGGGCGGCGGCATCGTGCACAACGACTGGAAGCTGGACAATCTGCTGCTGGACCCGGACGACCCGGCCACCCCCACGGCGGTGCTGGACTGGGACATGTGCGCGCGCGGCGACCCGCTGCTGGATCTCGGCTACCTGCTCAACTACTGGGCCGAACCCGGCGACCCGCAGCCCTGGATCGCTGCGGCGGCCATGCCGACCTGGTACCCCGGCTTCCCCAGCCGCGCCGAGGCGATCGCCCGCTACGGGGCGGCGAGCGGGCTGGATGTGTCCGCCATCCGCTGGTACCAGGTGTTCACCGCCTTCAAGCTGGCGGTCATCATCCAGCAGATCTACATCCGCTACCTGCGCGGCCAGACCACCGACCACCGCTTCGCCAGCTTCGGCGGACGGGTGGCGGCGCTGATCGACAAGGCGATAGTTATGTCTCATAACTAACCGGAGAATTTGCCATGCATATCCGTCCCACCACCCCCTCGGGCGCCGCCGCGGTACCCGATTCCCAGGGCCTGAATCTGTGGCGGTCGGACCCTGTTTTGGCGAAATTGGCCGGCTTTTACCTCCCTTCCGGGCTGTTTTCCCACCTTTCCCGGCACCTCGATCGCCTCGGCGGGCTCGCCGGCGGCACCTTGGACGAGCTTGCCGGCACCGCCGACCGCAACCCGCCGGTGCTGCACCACCGCAGCCGCACCGGCGCCGATGCGCAGCGGATCGAGAAGCATCCCGCCTATCAGGAGATGGAGCGGCTGGCCTTCGGCGAATTCGGCCTCGCCGCGCTGTCGCACCGCGCCGGCGTGCTGGGCTGGGACGCGCCGATGCCGCCGCTCGCCAAGTATCTGATTACATATCTTTTTGTGCAGGCCGAATTCGGCCTGATGTGCCCGGTCAGCATGACCGACAGCCTCACCCGCACCTTGCGCAAATACGGCGACCCGGCCCTGGTCGCCCGCTACTTGCCGGCGCTGACCAGCCAGGACATGGACGAACTGTGCCAGGGCGCGATGTTCATGACCGAACAGGGCGCCGGCTCGGATGTCGGCGCCACCGACGTGCGCGCCGCGCCCGGCCCGGACGGGATGTGGAAACTCAATGGTGACAAATGGTTCTGCTCCAATCCTGATGCGGGGCTGGCGATGGTGCTGGCCCGGCCGGAGGGCGCGCCGCCTGGAATCAAGGGCGTAGGGCTGTTTCTTCTGCCGCGCCTGCTGCCGGACGGCACCGCCAACGCCTACCGGATCCTGCGGCTGAAGGACAAGCTCGGCACGCGCTCCATGGCGTCCGGCGAAATCCGGCTGGAGGGCGCGTTGGCCTGGCCGGTGGGCGACCTTGGCGCGGGCTTCCGGCAGATGGCCGACATGATCAATAATTCCCGTCTTTCCAATGGGGTACGTGCCGCCGGCCTGATGCGTCGGGCGGTCACCGAGGCGCTGTACATCGCCCATCGCCGCACCGCCTTCGGCCGCCGGCTGGTGGAACTGCCGTTGATGCGCCGGCAACTGGCCAAGATGCTGATTCGCGCCGAACAGGCCCGGACCATGATGTTCCAGACCGCCGAAACCCTGCGCCGCGCCGATGCCGGGGAGGCGGGGGCCTATGCCCTGCTGCGCATCCTGACCCCGCTCATCAAGTTCCGCGCCTGTCGCGACGCCCGCCAAGTGACTGGCGATGCAATGGAAGTGCGCGGCGGCTGCGGCTATATTGAGGAGTTCTCCGACGCCCGGCTGCTGCGCGACGCCCATCTCGGCTCGATCTGGGAAGGCACCAGCAACATCGTGGCGCTGGACGTGCTGCGCGCCGCCGGCCGCGAGGGCAGCTTGGATGCGCTCGCAGCGCATGTGAAGAACCTGTGCCAAGCGCCTGGTTTGCCTGAGGCATGGCCGGCGATGCAGCGCGCGGTCGCGCTGGCCGAAGCCGCAAGCGCCGAGCCGGCCCTGACCCGGCAGGCGGCCTCAGCGCTGTACCACGTCACCTCGGCGGCCGCGATGGCGTGGGAGGCCGAGCGGATCGGCGATCCCGCGCGCCTGCGGCTGGCCCGGCTGGTGCTGCGCCACCGCGTGCTGCCGCGCGATCCGCTGGAGGCCGATGACGCGGATGGCGCCGATCTGGCGGAGTTGCTGGGGGATGTGGGCGGGTAGGGAAGAAGATTCACAAGTAGGCGGTGAGGCGGAGAGAAGGGATTTTGTATATGCTTCTCTTTGCCTCACCGCCTCTTTGTAAAACCTTCCTTCCTATTCCACCATCCGCGCCCGCAACTTGGCCCGCCGGGGCGTATCCAGCCCGATGCGGTCCTGCAGGTAGGCATCCATTGAGCCGTGTGCCTTGTGCACCGCGTCGAAGGCGGCGGTGAGGAATTCCGGGTGGACGCGCAGCAGCGTGGCCCCCACCGCCGGCGGCAGGCTGGCGGCCAGTTCTGAATCGCCGCGCCAGAGCCGGTTGGTGGCCATGTAATCGGCGCGGATCGCCTCCTCCGGTACGCCCAGCGCGGACAGGACCAGCGCGGCCGCGAAGCCGGTGCGGTCCTTGCCGGCGGTGCAGTGGAACAGCAGCGCGCCCGCCTCGTCGGCCAGCAGCAGGTCGAACATGGTGCGGTAGCGGTGGTGCCAGTCGGTCGCATAGGCGCCGTAGGCGAGCTGCATCACCTCCATCACGTCCTGCGCGGTGGCCGAGCGGTTGGCCACCAGGTCGCGCAGCGAGGCGCCGATGGTGGGTGCGATCGCCAACTCGTGCACCCGCGCGCCGGCCGGCACGCGGGACGGCCATTTGGCGCGTTCGCCCTCGCCGCGGAAATCGCAGATGTCGCGCACGCCCAGGTCGGCCAGCGTGGCCAGGTCGGCCTCGGTCAGCGCGTGCAGCGCCGCCGAGCGGTAGACCTGCCCGAAGCGCACGCGCCCGCCGCCGGCGGTTTGCCAGCCGCCCAGGTCGCGCAGGTTGGAGCCGCCTTGCAGCGGCACCACGCGGGGCAGGTCCTCGGTCGCGATCTCGCTCACGCGGCGTCTCCATGATCGAATTCAAAGCGGTAGCCGCCACCCTGGCGGCGCACCCAGCCGACATGCGGGATGCCGAAATGCGCCGGGAAGACGCGGCAGCCGGTCTCGGCGCAATGTTCCAGCACCCGCCGGCGGGAGGCTGCGGCCTGCACCGGGTCGGCGCAGAAGCGGCTGCTCCAGTCCGGGCGGTAGACCTGTATGGGCTGGTGCATCACGTCGCCGATGAACATGCCTTCCTGCCCCTCGGACAGCAGCCGCAACACCACGTGGCCGGGCGAGTGGCCGGGGGCGGGCTCGATCAGCAGGTCGTCGCCGATCTGGTCGGTCATGTCCACCACCATGTCCTGGCCGGCGGCGATGACCGGGTGCACCGAGTCCTGGAAGATCATCCGGCTGACCTCCGGCAGGTTCGGGTTGCGGGCCGGGTCCCAGTGGTCGCGGTCCACGCGGGAGAACACGTATTTGGCGTTGGGGAAGGTGGGCACCCAGCGACCGTCGATCAGCCTTGTGTTCCAGCCCACATGGTCCACGTGCAGATGCGTGCACAGCACATAGTCCACCTGTTCCGGCGCCACGCCGGCATCGGCCAGGCGTTGCAGGTAGGGGGTATCAAGCATGTGGAAGCGGTCGTAGCCGGGCCGGTCCTTGTGGTTGCCGCAGCAGCAATCCACCAGAATGGTATGGTGCCTGGTGCGGATCAGCCAGGAATGGATGGAGGAGATGAAGCGCCCGGTGGCGCCCTCGTAGTAGTTTGGCTCCAGCCAGGCGCCGTGTTCCTTCAACACCTCGGGGTCCCAGTCGGGCAGCAGGTGGGCGGCCGGGAAGCCCGGTTTCAGCATCTCCTCCACCCGCGTGACACTGGCCTGGCCGATCATCCGTGTGGTCATGTGCGTCCCCCCTCTCTGGCGTGACGAGCAGACAAGAGAACGCGTGGGGGCGCAACCGGGTCAGATGCGTTCCCAGATGCCGGTTTCGTCGTCCAGCCGCGCATGCTCCTGGGCGCGGAAATCGCCGCTGGAGACGATGCCCAGCACGCGCCCGTTCTCGCAGACCGGCACGTGGCGGAAGCCGCCGTCATGCATCAGGCGCAGCGCCTGGATGGCGGTGTGGGTGGGCGGCATGTGCTCGGGGTTGCGGGTCATCACCTGGGCGAGGTGGGTGTGCGCCGGGTTGTGGCCGTCGGCCAGCAGGCGCACCGCGTCCCGCCCGGTGAAGATGCCGAGCAGGCGCAATTGCGGGTCCACCACCAGGACGGCACCGATGCGCTGGTCGCGCATGTGCCGGCACGCCTGCTGCACGGTGGCGGCGGCAGGCAGGGTGACCGGCTTGCGCCGGACGATCTCGGACATCGGGCGTTCGGTCATGGCATCCTCCTGGTTGGCGGCAGCATGCGCGCCGGCTCCGGCGGCTTCCTTGATCCAGGACAAACCGCCGATCTGGCGCCGGCCCGGGGGAACGTGAGACACTCGCCGCCACACCCTAGCCCGGAGCCGCCCAGGTGAGCGATTACTTCTACGAACCCCGCAAGGGGCATGGCCTGCCGCACGACCCGTTCAAGGCGATCGTGGCGCCGCGGCCGATCGGCTGGATTTCCAGCGTGGATGCGCAGGGGCGGCCCAACCTCGCGCCCTATAGTTTTTTCAACGCCTTCGCCTCGTTCCCGCCGATCGTCGGCTTCTCCAGCGAGGGGCGCAAGGACAGCGTGGACAATGTGGAGGCCACCGGCGAGTTCGTCTGCAACTTGGTGACCATGGACCTGGCGGAGGCGATGAACGCCACCTCGGCCGGCGTGGCGCATGGGGTGGACGAGATGCATCTGGCCGGGCTGGCGGCGGCGCCCAGCACGGTGGTGCGGCCGCCGCGCGTGGCCGCCGCCGCCGCCGCGCTGGAGTGCAGGCTGGTGCGGGTGATCCGCCTGGCCGGGGCGGACGGGGTGGCGCTGGACAACTGGCTGGTGCTGGGCGAGGTGGTGGGCGTGCATATCAACGACCGCTTCCTGGTGGACGGGCGCTTCGACACCGCCGCCGCCCGGCCAGTGGCGCGCTGCGGCTACCGGGGCGACTACGCGGTGGTGACGCAGCTGTTCGAGATGCTCCGGCCGGGGTGAGGCTACAGCAGCGCCGGCTGGGGGGATGGGATGGCGGGGGCGGCTTGCGTCTCGTTCAGCGCTTCGATGCCGCAGGCGGTGAGGAAGGCGGTGACGGCGGCGAACTCCGCCGGCGCGCGGGTGCGGTCGGCGGGGTCGCCTTGCGGCACCCAGATCACCGTCTCGTAGCGGGCGCGGGTGAGCAGCACGCGATATGTGTTGCGGCGGTTGGCCGCCGCCTCAGGCGCATGGCGGGTTTGCCAGTTGGTGCCGATGAAGGTGCGGGGGCGCCATTCGGCGTGACCCGATACGCGCACCATATCACCGCCCCAGCACAGACCGACATGGTCGAGTTCCAGGCCCTGGCAGGAGAACTCGGTGGCCACCGTGTCCAGTGCGTCGCTGGCGCGCACATCGGCCGGCCAGCGGTCGAGGAACCAGTGGGCGACGGCGTCGGCCTCCATGTGCGGCAGTTCGGCACCCAGCCCGTCGGCGCGCAGGCGCCTGGCACCGGAGGAGGCGAGCAGGCCGGCACGGCGCAGCCCACGGCAGGTGGCGCGCAGGTGGCGGCGCAGAGCGGCGAGGTCGCGGGTGAGCAGGAAAGGCAGCGGGCCGTGCGCGCGGGCGATTGCCGCAGCGGCCGGCTGGTCGCCGGCGAGCACCGCATCCACCCAGGCGGCGGCATGCGGGTTGCGGATGCTGCGGACCGGGACATCCAGGTGCAGGGAGTCATGGGTTTGCAGGCCGGGAAGGGCCGGCAGGCGCTGGCGTGGGTCAGCGGCTCGACCCAGCAAGCCAGGGTCGAGCATGCCGGGGGCGGCCAGCACGCGCCAGGCGGGGCGGGCTTGCAGCGCGGTGCCCCATTCGGCCAATCCGCCCTCGCCGGTGTGAATTTCCTGGCCGTTGCCGATCAGGCAGACGATGACGGCCCAGTCCGGATGGCGGCCCATGATATCCAGCAGGTGCCCCGGCTCGGAATCGTGCAGTTTCACCTCCCGGTCGCGGCCCTTGCTGATGGCATGGACGGCGGACCAGGCGCGCTGGGCCTCGTCGATCACCGCGACCCGTTCGGCGGGAACGTCGCCGCTGCCCACGTAGTGGTCGCGGAAAGCCGGTAGCGCCTGGATCGCCGCCTTGGTGCGCTGGCGCGCGGCGCGCATCCGGCCGCGCGCGCCCGCTGCCGCGTCCCGCGCCAGGGCCTCGCGCAGTACATGCACCAGGGCGGGGTTGCCGGTGAGGAAGGTCGCCCCGGCGTCCCGGCCGCTGCCGAACACGGCGTTGAGGCCGCACAGGGTCTTGCCGGCACCCGGGATGCCGGTGACGAACAGGATGGTGTGGCGCTGGTCCGTACGGGCGCTGCTTATGGCGGCGAGGATGGCGTCGGTGGTGGCGGTGAGGTTGTTGGCATCGGCGCGGGCGGCGGCGATGTCGGCCACGCCGTGATGAGTGTAGAGCGTGCAGGCTGCGTCGATGATGCCAGGCACCGGGCGGTAGGGCGCGTGCTCCCAGGCCGCCACGTCGAGCGGCTCGCCTTGCGGCAGGTGGCGCCAGAGGTCGCGCAGCAGGGCGGGCAGGGTGGCGGCCGAGGCGTCCAGCACGGTGGTGGCGCCGACCAGCAGTAGTGGCCAGGCCATCGGTCCCGGCTGCGCCCGGGTGGCCACCAGCACGGGCACGATGGGGTGGCGGCGGCAGGCGGAGTGGAAATCCTGCAGGTCGATCGCGTAATCCTCCGCCTGCGCGCGGTCCTGGGCGAGGAATGCCTCGGCGCCGGCCTTGAATTCCAGCACCAGCACGCCGCGCGGGGTGACCAGAACGGCGTCGATGCGCCGGCCCAGGCGGTGGATGTCGTACTCCAGCAGCAGGCGCCAGTCGGCGGTTTCGGGCCAGTCGGCGAGGGCGGCGCGCAGGGTGTCCAGCGTGTCGGCCCAGGCACGGAGCTGCCGGGGTTCGTTGCCGCGGAAGCGCTGGGCGTCCTCGAAGGCGAGGCGTGCCACCAGTGTCTGCGCATCGGCGGCCAGAAATGCGCCGACGCGCAGGGAGATCATTGATGCGGATCCATGACGCCAGGCTAGGCGGGGCGCCGATGTTGCGCAAGTGCACCTGCTACGGCGCGTAGGTGACCGGCAGGGCGGTGGTGTATTTGATGGTTTCCATCGAGAAGCTGGAACTGACGTCGTAGATGTCGATGTCGCGGATGATGCGCTTGTAGACTGCGTCGTAGCCGGCGATGTCGGGGACGACCACGCGCAGCATGTAGTCCACCGTGCCGGACATCCGGTAGAATTCGACCACTTCCGGGATGGCCGCGATCAGGGCGCAGAAGCGTTCGGCCCAGGCCATGGAGTGTTGGTTGGTGCGGATTTGCACGAACACGCTGACGCCGACGTTGAGCTTGCGGGCGTCCAGCAGCGCCACGCGGCGGCGGATGACGCCCGCCTCGGTGAGGGCCTGGATGCGCCGCCAGCAGGGGGAGGCGGAGATGCCGGCGCGGGCGGCGATGTCGGCCACCGGCATGGCCGCGTCTTCCTGCAGGCATTCGAGGATTTTCTGGTTGATGGCGTCCATCGCAATTCCATGCCCTGAAATGGGGGGATCGAGGCATGGCATTGCAGCATGGGGACGTAGGCGGGTGCAATACGCATCCGGTTTGCGCGGCCGGTGGCCTAATCTTGGCGCACCCCAGGGCATGGAGCGCTTCGCGATGGCCAAAGTCTCGTTCACCGAACACCCCGCCAGCGTCGGCGAGAATTATGTCGAGCATCTCGGCTCGGCCTGGGGGTTCGGCGCCGCCATGCTGCGCGGCAGCCTCGCCTGTTTCATCCATGGGGTGTTCCCGTTCCTGTGCCTCACCACCGGCTCGCGCACCATCCGCGACTTGCATGAGCGGATGGTGACGCATCGGGTGCGCACGCCGGCGGGCGGGGCCATCACGCCTCAGGGCTAGAGCGTGATGGCCGGAGGTGGAATCACCGGAGGTCTGAATCACGCGACAAAACAAAACGCTAGAGCGTGATGACCGCTTCTTTGAGCGGTCGTCTCGCTCTAGAACGGCAGCACGATATCCAGGATCTGCTGGCCCCAGCGCGGGGTTTGTACGTCGGTGAGCTGGCCGCGGCCGCCATAGGCGATGCGGGCCTCGGCCATGCGGTCGCTCTGCACGGTGTTGTCGCTGCCGATGTCCTGCGGGCGGATGACGCCGGTGACGGCAAGTTCGCGCAGTTCGGAGTTCACCCGCACCTCCTGGCGGGCGGCGAGCACCAGGTTGCCGTTGGGCAGCACCTGGGTGACCACGCCGGCGAGGCGCAGGGTGACGGTCTCGTTGCGCTTGATCTGCGAGGTGCCGGTGTTGCCGTTGTTGCTGCTCGCCGAGAGCAGGCTGGCGGCGGTGGCGCCGGCCAGCATCTTGGGGATGGAGGCTTCCAGGCCGAGGAGATTGGGCAGGCCCATGCCCTCGCTGCTCTTGCGGTTGGCGTCGGTGTTGTTCTGGAGCTGGGCGGCGTCGGCGATGTTGACCAGCACGGTGAGGATGTCGCCCACCTGGGCGGCGCGCTGGTCTTTGAAGAAGGCGCGGCTGCCGTTGCGCCACAGCGTGTTTCGTTCGGGGGCAGCCACCTGCACGGCCGGCATCGGCATGGTCATCGGGCGGTAGCCGGCCTCTCGCGTGGGGTCGGTGCTGGGGGTCATGGTGGGGGGGCGGCCGACCTCGGAGAGGCGCTGCAGCGAGCCGCAGCCGCCGAGCAGCGCGGGCAGCAGCAGCATCGGCAGCAGGTGGCGGGGGTGGCTCATCGCACCGCCACCTGGGCCGCGTAGTTGCTATAGAAGCCGGCGGTGCCTGGGGTGGCGAGCGGCACGCTGCCGGGGGCGACGCGCACGCGGTCGCGGCCGACGATCTCGGCTTCCACCACGGCGCGCGAGGCGGGGTTCAGCACCTGGATGCGCTCGCCCACCGCGCCGGATTCCAGCGCCTGGCCCTGGGCGAGCAGCAGCAGGCCGGGGGCGAGCAGCTGCATCGCCACGCGGGCGCCCTTGGCCACCGCCTCCGGCTTGCGCAGGTCGGCCAGCAGCAGCGGTTGGCCGGGCATGAGCATCCGCCGCGGCGCCAGCCCCACCGCCTGGGCGGGCGCCTGCGCCACCGCGCCGCGCACCAGGCCGGCGCGCACCCGCGCGATGATGAGGTCGTCGGCCGCGATCACGCTGCCGGGCGCGAGGCGGTGCGCGGGAACCGGCAGCGTCACCATCTCGGCCAGGGTGCCGGACAGGCGCAGGCGCAGCGGCGCCATGTCGTCGGCGGTGACGGCGAGCTGGGCGGTGAAGCGGCCGGCGCCGCCCTGGTAGTCGAGCTGTTCGACCGCGAACTGGGGTTTGGCGTCCTGCGGGATCAGCGGTGCCGAGAAGCCGGGCAGCTCGATCTCGGCGTCGGCCGGGGCGCCGACGCCGGCCAGCGCGTCGCGCAGGGCGGCCACCGCCTCGGCGCGGTCCAGCAGGCGGCCCGGGCGGTCCAGCACGATGCGGTCGCCGGTGGAGGCGGGCCGCCAGTCCACCCTGAACTGGCGGGCGATGGCGGCGAGCTGGCGGGATTCCACGACGATGCGCGCACCCGGCGCCGGGGCGGGGCCGAGCACGCGCTGCGCCTCCGGCCCGGCATCGTCGAACAGGTCGGACAGGCGCACCACGCCGGCGGAGAGCGTGGTTATCGGCCGCAGCGTGGCGCCCCAGGCGGGGTTGGGCGCGTGCATCAGGGCGGCGAGCAGGCCGAGGGCGGCGAGGAAGGGGGATTTCATGGCGATGCCTCCGGGTCAGCGCAGGTTGGCGGATCAGCGCAGGTTGGTGAGGGTGGACAGCATCTGGTCGGACGTGGTGATGACCTTGCTGTTCATCTCGTAGGCGCGCTGGGCGGTGATCAGGTTGGTGATCTCGCTGACCACGTTGACGTTGCTGGTCTCCACGAAGCCTTGGAGCACGGAGCCGAAACCGGGCGAGGCGGGCACGCCGGTCACCGGGTTGCCGCTGGCCGAGCTTTGCAGGAACAGGTTGTCGCCCTGCGCATCCAGCCCCGCCTCGTTGGGGAAGACGGCGAGCTGGAGCTGGCCGACCAGCTGCGGCGCGGTCTGGCCGTCCAGCGTCACCTGCACCTGGCCGGCGCCGTTGATGGTGACGTTGGTGGCGTTGGAGGGGATGGTGATGCCGGGCTGCACCACGTAGCCGTCGGAGGTGACGATCTGGCCCTCCGGCGAGAGCGAGAGGGTGCCGTCGCGGGTATAGGCGGTCTCGCCGCTTGGCAGGGCGATCTGGAAATAGCCGCCGCCGCGGATCGCCAGGTCGAAGGTGTTGGAGGTTTGCTGCAGGTTGCCCTGCTCGTTGATGCGGTAGATCGCCGCGGTTTTTACGCCCAGGCCGACCTGGGCGCCGGCGGGCACCACCGAGCCGGCGTCGGACGAGTTGGAGCCGACGCGGCGCAGGTTCTGGTAGATCAGGTCCTGGAACTCGGCCCGCCGGCGCTTGAAGCCGGTGGTGGTCATGTTTGCGATGTTGTTGGAGATGACCTCGACGTTGGTGGCCTGGGCCTGCATGCCCGTGCCGGCGATGTCCAGCGCGCGCATGGGCTCAGTTCCTCGCCTGGATGATCTTGTCGATGGCGGCCTGCTGGCGGTCGGCCTCGGCCTGGATGAACTGGCTGGTGAACTGGAATTCGCGCAGGTCGGTCATCATGCGGGTCAGCTCGGTGGTGGGCTCGATGTTGCTGCCCTCCAGCGCGCCCTGGGTCAGGCGGGGGTTGGCCAGCGGCGCGGTGGTGGTGTTGGTGGGGTCGAACAGCCGGCCGCCCTGGGCCTGGAGCTTCTGCGGGTCGGCGGCGGTGACCACGGCGAGGCGGGCGATGCGGCCGTTCTGGCTGCTGATGGTGCCGTCGCCGGCGATGGTGATGTGGGTGTCGGCGGGGGCGAACCGGATCGGCTTGCCGGCGGTGTCCAGCACCGGGTTGCCCAGGCCGTCGATCAGCCCGCCGGTGGAGGACAGCTCGAAATGCCCGGCGCGGGTGAGCCGCGTGCCGGCGGCGGTCCGCACCGTGAAATAGCCCTGGCCGGACAGCGCCACGTCCAGCGGGTTGCCGGTGTGGCTGAGCGGGCCGGGCTGGGTGTCGCGGTAGGTGGCGCGGTCCTGGGTGAAGGCAATGGTGGCGCCGCCCTTCTCACGGGCCAGCCAGTCGGCGAACACGGTGCGCTCGCCCTGATAGCCGGGGGTGCCGGCATTGGCGATGTTGGTGGCGGTCACGTCCATCGCCCGCTGCTGCGCGGTGAGGCGGGAGAGGGCGATCGCGGTGTTCATGTCCATCGGCGGGGCCTCGTGGTGGCGGAAGGGCTGCTTGCCTCTCCGCAAGCCGCGTGCCAGCCGGCGGGTGGCGGAAACCCTGGCGGCGGCGGCGGCGGCCGGCAGCGCGTGCCGGGCCGGCCTTGTTGCCACCCGGCAAAAATGACCGGGAGGGCAAGGCTTCGTTAACCGCGCCCGGCGACAGTGCGGAGGGCGCAGCAGGGCGCGCCGCGCAACGGACGACAGGACGGGCAATGGGCGCTGCGGCGACAACGGCGGATGGCGCACAGGCGGCGGGTGGCGGCAAGGCGGGCGGGCGGCGCAAGCTGGTGATCCTCGCGGTGCCGGTGCTGCTGGCGGCGATCGGCGCCGGCCTGTGGTTCGGCGGCATCCTGCCGCCGCTGCTGAGCATGGGTGGCAAACCGCACGGCGCCGCCGCGCACGGCGCCAAGGCGGGCGAGGCAGCGGCCAATGGGGCGGCCAGCGGGGCGGACGGCCAGGCAGCCGCCAAGGTTCCCGCGCCTGTCTACCTGGAGATGCCGGAGATCATCGCCAACCTCAATGCCGGGCCGCGCCGTGCCAGCTACGTCAAGTTGCACACCCGGCTGGAACTGGCCCGGCCGGAGGATGTGGAGGCGGTGAAGGCCGCCATGCCGCGGCTGCTCGACCTGTTCCAGACCTATCTGCGCGAGATGCGCCCGGAGGAGTTGCGCGGCAGCGCCGGCACCTATCGCCTGCGCGAGGAGCTGATCGGGCGCGCCAACGTCGCCGTGGCGCCCGCCCGCGTGGTGGACGTGCTGTTCACCGAAATGCTGATCCAATGAGCGGCGCGCAGGACGAGCCCGGGGCGGCTGCCAGCGACGACGACCTCGCCGCCGCCTGGGGCGCCGACCTGGAGGCCGAAGACGGCGAGGGCGCCGCCGCCGCCGGCCCCGCCGTGCCCACCCAGCGGGTGCTGAACCAGGCCGAGATCGACAGCCTGCTGGGCTTCGACGACGGCCCGGCCGGCGGCGAGCACCGCACCGGCATGCAGCGCATCATCAGCTCCGGCCTCGTCTCGTACGAGCGCCTGCCGATGCTGGAGATCGTGTTCGACCGGCTGGTGCGCATCATGTCCACCAGCCTGCGCAACTTCACCAGCGACAATGTGGAAGTCGGCATCGACAACATCCTCTCGTTGCGCTTCGGCGACTACCTCAACTCCATCCCGCTGCCGGCGATGCTGGCGGTGTTCAAGGCGGAGGAGTGGGACAATTACGGGCTGATGGTGGTGGACAGCGCGATGATCTACTCGATCGTCGATGTGCTGCTGGGCGGCAGGCGCGGCACGGCGGCGATGCGCATCGAGGGCCGGCCCTACACCACCATCGAGCGCACGCTGGTGGAGCGGCTGATCCATGTGGTGCTGGCCGACCTGTCGGTGAGCTTCGACCCGCTGTGCCCGGTGACCTTCCGGTTCGAGCGGCTGGAGGTGAACCCGCGCTTCGCCACCATTTCCCGCCTGTCCAACGCCGCCGTGCTGGCCCGTCTGCGGGTGGACATGGAGGATCGCGGCGGCAAGCTGGAACTGCTGCTGCCCTATGCCACGCTGGAGCCGGTGCGCGAGCTGCTGTTGCAGCAGTTCATGGGCGAGAAATTCGGCCGCGATTCCATCTGGGAGACGCATCTGGCCGAGGAATTGTGGAACACCGACATCGACCTGGACGTGGTGCTGGACGAGCAGGTGATGCGCCTGTCGGACGTGATGGCGCTGAAGCCGGGCAGCCAGATCGTGCTGAACGCCTCGGTCGGCGCCTCGGTGGTGCTGCGCTGCGGCGCCATGGCGATGTTCGAGGGCAAGGTGGGGCGCCGCAAGAACCGTGTCGCGGTGCGCATCGAACGCGAATTGCCGCGCCCGCAGCCGGCGACGGAACGATAGGGATGCGGGGTGAACAGAATGTTCACCCTGGTTTGCCATGAACGGCATCGGGATGGGTGGCATGGAATGGCTGCTGGAGATCGTGCTTGTCGGGCTGCTGGCCGCGACGCTGTTCCATGCGCTGCGGCTGGAGCGGGCGCTGGGCGTGCTGAAGCGCGACCGGGCGGCGCTGGAGGCGCTGGTGGCGCAGTTCAATGCCTCCACCCAGGCCGCCGAGCAGGGGGTGGAGCGGCTGCACGAAGCGGCCGACGGGGCCGGCCGGCAGATCGCCCGGCATGTGGACAGCGCCACGCGGCTGAAGGACGACCTGCTGTTCCTCAACGACCGCGGCGAGAAGCTGGCCGACCGGCTGGACCGGCTGGTGCGCGCCGGGCGGGCGCTGGATCAGCCTGCGCCGCGCCTGTCGCCAGAGCCGCCCGAACCTTACCTGCCGACCCCGTTCCAGCGGCCGGAGCCGGCGCCGGAACCCCCCGTCGCGGCCGAACCTGCCGCGCTGGAGGAGGTGGCGCCGCGGGTGCGCAGCCAGGCCGAGCGCGACCTGCTGAAGGCGCTGCGGCTCGCCCGATGAGCCGCGCCGCCACCACCGGGTGCAAGGAGATTGCCCGATGACCCGCCGCTTCCGCCGGCCGCGGCTGCTGCCGTTGACCATCGCCGCGATGGCCGCCCTGCTGCTGGTGAAGTCGGCGGTGCTGGTGCGTGCCGCCGTGCCGGCCGCCGCCGGCGCCACCGCCGCCGCCATGCCGCCGCCGCCCACCGTCCGCCAGGGACCGACGGAACCGCCGCCGGCCCCTCCGGCCACTCCGGCGGCGGCCAGCGCGCCGGTGGCCTGTGCCGATCCGACGATGAGCGACAGCGAGCGAACGCTGCTGCTCGACCTGCGCCATCGCCGGGCCGAACTGGATGCGCGCGCCGCCACCCTGTCGGCCCGCGAGGGCGTGCTCTCCGCCGCCGAGAAACGGCTCGGCGCGCGGGTGGCCGAACTCACCAGCCTGCAGAAAAGCCTGGAAGGGCTGGAGACCAAGCGGCGCGCCCGCGACGACGCCAACTGGCAGGGCCTGGTGAAGCTGTACGAGACCATGAAGCCGCGCGACGCCGCGACGATCTTCAACGACCTGGACAAGCCGGTGCTGCTGCAGGTGCTGGACCGCATGAACGAGCGCAAGGCCGCGCCGGTGCTGGCCGCGATGCAGCCCGAGCGCGCCCGCCAGGTGACCGCCGAGCTGGCGGAGATGCGCGCCAAGGCCAACCGCGCGCCGTCCGTGCCCGCGCCCGCGAAGCCGGGCGGATGAACCGCCGGACGGATAGACCGACCGCATGGCCGGCAGCCCGCCGCGCGCCGTGCAGCGAAAGGGAGTGACATGACGATCGACAAGGCCATGAACGTGCTGATCGTGGACGACTACAAGACGATGTTGCGGATCATCCGCAACCTGCTGAAGCAGATCGACTTCCACAACGTGGACGAGGCCACCGACGGGGCCGAGGCGCTGGGCAAGCTGCGCGCCGGCGGCTACGGCCTGGTGATCAGCGACTGGAACATGGCGCCGATGACCGGCCTGCAATTGCTGCAGGAGGTGCGGGCGGACGCCAAGCTGAAGGCCACGCCGTTCATCATGATCACCGCCGAGAGCAAGGCGGAGAACGTCGTGGCCGCCAAGCAGGCTGGCGTCTCGAACTACATCGTGAAGCCGTTCAACGCCGAGACGCTGCGCGAAAAGATCGAAAAGGTGCTGGGCAATGCATGATCCCTCGGCCGATCCGCCGCTGTCCGAGCGGCTGGAGGCGATCCGCGCCCGCTACCCCGCCACCCAGCCGGCGATGGTGGCCGAGGTGGTGCAGTCGGTGCTGGCGACCATGCGCGGCCACCTGACCGCCACCGAGACCATGCTGCTGTCGGAGGTGGAGGAGCTTGGCCAGACCATCGCCACCGCCAAGGCGGAGATCGCCGCGCTGAAGGTGGACGACATCACCGCCAGCCACATCCCTTCGGCGACCGACGAGCTGGACGCGATCGTGGCGCACACGGCGGCGGCGACCGACGCCATACTGGAGACCTGCGAGACGCTGGACCAGGTGGGTGCCGGCCTGTCCGGCGAGGCCGCGCAGCATCTGCAGGACGCCACCACGCGCATCTACGAGGCGTGCAGCTTCCAGGACATCACCGGCCAGCGAATCACCAAGGTGGTGGCGGCGCTGAAGGCGATCGAGGCGAAGGTGGCCAACATCGTGGCCGCCTTCGGCGACCGCCGCGGCGCCCCGGCCGCCCCGGTGCCGCCGCCGGATGCGGCGCTGCTGCTCAACGGCCCGCAACTACCCAGCAACGCGATGGACCAGAGCGACATCGACAAGCTGCTGGCGAGCTTCGACTGATGCGCGTGCGGCGGATCGTCGGGGTGGTGCCGGTACTGCTGGCCGGGCTGCTGCTTGGCCCGGCCAGCGCGGCGGCCGACCCACAACCGGGGCAGCCCGCCGCCGGGCCGCCGCCAGCTGGGCAGCCACCAGCCGGACAGGGGGCCGCCGAGCACGCACCGATCGCGGTGCGCACCGGCGGCCATGGCGATTTCGGCCGCGTGGTGTTCGACCTGCCGGCCGGCGCCACCTGGCGCACCGGGCGCGACGGCGACACGCTGACCGTGCGCTTCAGCGGGGGGGGCGGCATCGCGCCGACCGCCGCCACCACGCGCAACGTGCACGCCATCGCCCCCGTTCCGGGCGGTGCGGTGCTGACCCTGGCCGCCGGCGCCCATGCCCGCGCCTGGCGGCTGGGCAGCCGGCTGGTGGTGGATGTGTTCGATCCGGCCGGGCATGCCGCCACGCCTGCGGCCGCGCCGTCCGCCGTTGCCGCGACGATGCCTCACCGGCCCGCGCCTGCCCGGCAACCTGTGGCACCGAAGGCGGCGCCGGTGGCCGCCGCCAAGCCGCCGGCGGCCGGGCCGGGCGACGCCGCCATTGCAGCCGCCGCCCGTGCCCGTGCGATAGCGGCCGTCAACGCGCTCGCCGACACGCCGCCTCCTCCAACGCCACTCGCGCCGAAGCTGCCGGCCCCCACGCCGCTTGCCCCCACGCCACCCACCATGACACCGGCGCCGCTCACGCCGGTGCAGGCCACCGCGCCCACGCCCACCGCTGGCACGCTGGCGCTGGCGGCGCAGGCCGCGGCGCCGCATGCCGTCACCTTGCCGTTCGCCGCCGGCACTGGCGCCGCCGCCTTCCGCCGTGGCGAGGGCGCCGTGGTGGTGTTCGACGAGCAGCGCCCGGTCGATCTGGCGCCGCTGCGTGGCGACCCGGTGTTCGGCGCGGCCACCATCGCGCTGCTGCCGGCGGCCACCTTGCTGCGCCTGCCGCTCGGCCCCGGCGAGGCGGTGCGGCTGTCCCGCGTGCCCGCCGGCTGGACCGTCGCCGTGCTCGCCGCCGGCGGCCGGGCGCCGACGCCGATCCGCCCGGAATTCGATGCCGGCCGCCTGCGCCTGCCCGCGGCCGCGCCGGGGCTGGTGATCTCGGTGCCCGACCCGCTCACCGGCGGCACGCTGCTGGTGGGCACGCAGAAAAGTCCGGGGCAGGGGGTGCCGGTGGATCGCCGCGCGCCCGAATTCGTGCTGCTGCCCACCTGGCAAGGCGTCGCCGTCGCCCCGGCCTCGGACGCGCTGACCCTGCGCCCGGCCCGCGAGGGCTTCGTGCTGTCGGCCGACGCGCAGCGCACGCTGGCGCTGTCGGTGCCCAACGCCGCCGCCCTGGCCGCCGCCGACGCGCATGCGCTGAGCCGCCGGTTCGACTTCCCCGACCTGCCGGTGGCCGGCCTGCTGCGCCGCGCCCAGGCCGCCATCGCCACCGCCGCCGCCACGCCTCCGCAGGCGCGTGGCCCGAAGCGGCTGGAGGTGGGGCAGGCGCTGCTGGCGCTCGGCATGGGGGCGGAGGCGCAGGCGGTGCTGCGGCTGGCCGCCACCGATGACGGCCGCATGGTGGACGACCCCGACCAGATCGGCCTGTCCGCCATCGCCGCCATGCTGGCCGGCCGCCCCGCCGAGTCGGATGGCATCGAGGACCCCCGGCTGGACGGCACCGACGAGGTCGCCCTGTGGCGCGCCGTCCGCACCGCGCAGCACGAGGAGGGTTCGCCCGCCGCCGCCCCGGTGTTCGCCGCCACCATCAACCTGCTGCTGTCGTATCCGAAGCCGCTGCGCGACCACCTGCTGCCGCTGGCCGCCGAGACGATGGCGCTGGGCGGCGAGCGCAAGGCGGCCGCCCGCCTGCTGGCCGCCCGCAAGGACGACCCCTCGCTCCTACTGGCCGCCGGCCTGCTCGCCGAGGCCAACGGCGACACCAAGGCCGCGCTGGCCGTCTACGACCGGGCCGCGCAGTCCGGCGACCGCCTGGTGCGCGCCCGCGCCGCCTTCCGCGCCGTGCAGCTGCGGGTGGCCGATGGCGCGCTGGCCCCGGCCAAGGCCGCCGACGCGCTGGACCGGCAGATCTACGCCTGGCGCGGCGACGGCCGCGAATTGAAGGTCCGCCTGCGCACCGCCGAGCTGCGTGCCGATGGCGGCGACCCGCGCCGCGCCCTGGCGCTGCTGCGCGAGACCGCCCGGGTGTATCCCGCCGACGCGCCGGCCATCCATGCCCGCCTGGAGCAGACCTTCGCCGCCGCGCTGGCGCATGAGGCGAAAAACCCGCTGCCGCCGCTGGAACTGGTGGCGCTGGCCGAGGAGAACGCCGACCTCATCCCCGCCGGCGAGGCCGGTCGCGCGCTGGCCGGGCATCTGGCCGACCGGCTGGTGGCGCTGGACCTGCCGGGCCGCGCGCTGCCGGTGCTGCAGAAGCTGGCCGACGCCACTCCGCCCGGCGATGCGCGCTCCGAACTCGGCGCCAAGCTGGCCTCGGTGCGGCTGCGGCAGGGCGATGCCGCCGGCGCGCTGGCGAGCCTGGCGGCAACCCTGGGCGTTGGCCGCATGAAGCCGGCGCTGCTGGAGCGCCGCACCCTGATCTACGCCCGCGCCGCCGCCGCCGCCGGGCAGTTGCCGCAGGCGGTGCAGGCGCTCACCGCGCTCGACACCGCGCCCGGCGACGAGTTGCGCGCCACGCTGCTGGAGCAGGCCAGGCAGTGGCCGGGGGCCGAGGCGGCGCTGCTGGCCTGGACCGCCCGCGTGGTGCCGTCCGAGGGCATGCTGACCGCCGTGCAGGCCACCGCGCTGCTGCGGCTGGCCTCGGCCGCGGCCCAGGCGGGCGACGAGGCGATGCTGGCGCGGCTGTTCAGCCACGACCTGCCGCGCATCCCGCCGGGTAACCTTGCCGACATGTTCCGCCTGATTACCGCGGGCCCGGTGCAGGCGGTCTCCGACCTCGGCCGGGCCGAGCAGGAGACGAAGCTGGCCAGCCGGATTCCCGATGCGTTGAAGTCCTTGACTTCCGAAGTGAATCCCGTGGGGCCCGCGCGGTAGGCGGATTGCCCCCCTCGCGCAACGGGCATGCGAGAAACATGGGGCGAGGGGGGCAATTTCTCTTGCATCCCCCCCCCCATTTCCTCATGTTCCGCGGCCTTGGCCCCAGGGGGCGCACGCATTCGGCGTGCTGCCCAACAGGCCGTCTACTGGTTGACAGGGGTTTGCGCGATGAACGCACTCATGCCACTGGGGATGGTCTCGGAGACTCCGAGCGAGAACCAGACGATCGATAACCGCGTCGCAGGGGCGGACGAGGAACGAACGGATTATTTCGTCGAGCGCGACGGGATGAAGTTCGCCGGCATGCACCTATTGGTGGATTTGTGGGGCGCCGGCCGCCTGGATGATCCGCAGCATATCGACGCGGCGCTGCGCGAGGCCGCCTTGATCGCCGGGGCCACCATCCTGCACAGCCATTTCCACCACTTCACCCCCAATGGCGGGGTGTCGGGCGTGGTCGTGCTGGCCGAAAGCCACATCTCCATCCATACGTGGCCGGAGCGCGACTTCGCGGCCGTGGACATCTTCATGTGTGGCGCATGCGACCCGCACAAGGCGATCCCGGTGCTCAAGGCCGCCTTCTCGCCGAGTCGCACCGACGTGGACGAACAGCGCCGCGGCCGGGTGTACTAACCCCGGCCGCCGCCTTCGCGCACAGGCCCGGACGCCGCGTCCGGGCCTGTTGCATGATCATCCCCCAAGCCAGCCCCAGCCTGACGGAGACGCCGCCATGGCCACCGATTCGTGGATCAACGAGACGCTGTATCCCGCCTGGGGCCAGCGCTTCCTGGTGAAGCGCGAGCTGGCCCGGGTGCAGAGCGACTTCCAGGACATCGTCATCTTCGAAAGTGACAGTCACGGTCGCGTCATGCTGCTGGACGGCGTGGTGCAGATCACCGAACGCGACGAGTTCGTCTACCAGGAGATGCTGACCCATGTGCCGCTGCTGGCGCACGGGGCCGCCGCGCGCGTGCTGATCATCGGCGCCGGCGACGGCGGCGTGCTGCGCCGCGTGCTGATGCACAAGGGCGTCACCCAGGCGGTGATGGTGGAGATCGACGGCGAGGTGATCCGCCTGGCCAAGGAATTCCTGCCCGCCATCGCCGGCGACGCCTGGACCGATCCGCGCGCCGAGGCGATCGTCGGCGACGGCATCGACTATGTGAAGCGCGCGCCGGATGCCGCGTTCGACGCCATCATCGTCGATTCGACCGACCCGATCGGCGTCGGCGAGGTGCTGTTCACCGACGAATTCTACGCCAATTGCGCCCGAATCCTGTCGGCCGGCGGGCTGATCGTGAACCAGTGCGGCGTGCCCTTCATGCAGGCCGATGAACTGCGCGAAACCAGCCTGCGCCGCCGCCGCTTCTTCCCGCATGTCGGAGCCTATGTCGCCGCGGTGCCCACCTATGTCGGCGGCTACATGACGCTGGGCTTCGCCGCCAAGCAGCCGGGGCTGGACGCGGTGCCGGCCGAGACCATCCGCGCCCGCGCCGCGGCGGCCGGCATCCTCGGCACCACCGAATACTGGACCCCCGAGGGCCACGCCGCCGCCTTCCATCTGCCGCCCTACATCGCCCGGCATCTGCCGAAATAGCCGGGTCAGCCCAGGGAGCGGGTCAGCCCAGGGAGCGGGTCAGCTCTGGGAGATGGTTCAGGCCAGGGAGATGTCGGCCAGCACCTCCACCGGCCGGAAGCGCACCAGTTCCAGTCGCGAACAGCGCGCCGCGAAGGGCCGCCACGCCGCTCCCAGCACGGCCAGCGCCGCCCCGGCATCGGCCACCGCCTCGGACAGGGTGATGTGCGGCATCCAGGCGCCCCGCCGGTAATGCGGGTGCGGGCTGGCGCAGGCGGCGTGCAGCGCCAGCAATGCCGGGCCGGGGCAGGGGGCGACATACAGCACTGCCGGCGTGCCCGGGAAACACCCGAGTGCCGGCATCGACAGCGCCACCGCCGGGCCTGCCAGCGCCGCGAGCCGCGACCGCAAGGCGGCTTCGTCGGCCTCGTCCGCGTACAGCCCCAGCGTCACATGCGGCCGATAGCCCAGCCGCAGCACGTCGTCGGCGATGCCGCGCGCGGCCAGCAGGTCCAGCATCGCCCGCACCGGGGCCGCATCATCGTCGTCCAGGCAGAGCGTGATCGCGTAGGGCATGGGGAGTCTAGCTCGCCGCCATGCCCGCCACTGCGTCGGCCAGTTGGCCCAGCAGCGCGCTCATCGCCGCCACCAGGTCGGCGGTGCCGGCGGCGGCGGGGCGCGCGGTCAGGCGCAAGGTGCGGGTGGCCGGCGGTGCCCGGCCGCCGTCGCGCCGCAGCGCGACCTGGGCCAGCAGCACCACCTCGCCGTTGGCGTCGGCGTCCAGCCGCTGCACGTTGACCTCCAGCACCAGGCCCGGCAGTCCGCCGATCGCCCCCGATTCGGCCACTACCGCCATGGCGGGCAGCCGCTGCGCCAGGTCCTCGGTCAGCACGCGGTCCAGCATGCGGCCCAGCGGCTCGGCCCAGCGCTGGCCGGTGGTGACGGTCAGGCGGTAGCCGGCGGCGCTGCGCACGATATCGTCGCGGTCAAGATAGCCGGCCAGGCCGATCCGCCGCACCTGCAACCCGCCGGCCGGTGCGGCGTGCGTCGCCCCCGGCACCGCGGCCAGGGTGAACAGTTCCGGCGCCGGCTGCGGGGTGCAGCCCGCCAACAGCCCCAGGAGCAGCAACAAGGCCAGCCGCATGCTCATTTCCCCGCCTGTCCGGCCCGCCCGCGCAGCAGGGCGTCCGGGTGTTGATTGAGGTAGTCCGCCAGCAGCCGCACCGACCGCGCGGCCTCGCCGACCTGGCCCAGCAGCCGGTCCAGGTCGCGGCGGAACTGCGAATCGCCGCCGTAGCCGCTATCGGCCGAACCGAGCAGCCGGTTGGCCCGGTCCAGCGCGGCCTGCACCCCCTTGGCGATCTGCGGCAGGCGGCCGGCGACGGGTTCCACGCCGGTTTGCAGGCTGTGGATCAACGTGTTCGCCCCGGCCATGGCTTCGGCCAGCGCCGCCAGGCTCTGGCGCAGCTCCGGCCCGCTGGCCACCGCGTTGGCCGATTTGAGCGTGGCGTTCAGGTTCTCGGCGATCTGCTGCAAGGGCAGCGCATTCAGCTTGGCCATGATCGCCCCGGCGCCGGTGAGGATGCTGTCGAAGCCGCCCGGCTCGGTCGGCAGCACCATCGCGTTGCCGTCGCGCGAGAGCGTCACATGCGGCGCGTCGGGCACGAACACCAGCGACAGCACCATCTGCCCGGTCAGCAGGTTGGCGTTGGCCAGTTGCACCCGCATGCCACGGTCCAGCAGGCGCTGCGCCACCGCCGGCCCGTCCTGCGCCGCCTGGCCGGCGTCGCCGGACGGCACGATGCGCTCGGGTTCGATCTCGAACGACACGGCCACCCGCGCGGCCCCGCCGGCGGGATCGACCAGCAGCTTCACGGCGGTGACGGTGCCGACCTGCAGGCCGTACATCTCCACCGGCGCGCCGACCGCCAGGCCGCGCACCGACTGCTCGAAATAGGCGATCGCCGGCAGCTGGGCGCGGAAGCCGGCGGCCAGCGCCGCGGTGGCGTCGGTGTAGAGCGGGAAGCTGGCGTCGCGCGAGGCCTGCGGCGTGGCGCGCGCATCGGCGGCGGTGTCGAAGGCGATGCCGCCGGCGAGGGCGGCCAGCAGGTTCTCCAGCCGCAGCCGCACCCCCTGGGCGCCCACTTCCACCGACACGCCCGAGGCGTTCCAGAACTGCGTCCCGGTGTGCACATAGGCGTCGTACGGCGAACTGACGAACACATGCAGCGTCACGCTGTCGCCCTGCGGCCCCAGGTCGTAGCCCAGCACCTCGCCCACCTTGATGTCGTGGAAGATCACCGGCGAGCCGCTGCCCAGCGAGCCGATGCGCTTGGCCTGCAACAGGAAGGTGGTGCCCGGCTCGTCCGAGCGGATGGCCGGCGGCTCCTCCAGCCCGGTGAACTCGGTCTGCGGGTTGCCGCCGGGCGGGCCGGGGTCCATGCCGATATAGGCGCCGGAAACCAGGGTATCGAGGCCGGAGATGTTGCCGGCGGTCAGGCGCGGCCGGACCACCCAAAAGCGGGAATGGTCGGTCAGATGCGGGGTCGCCTCGCGCTGCATCTGCACGCGCACCTCCACCGCATGCAGGTCCGGCGCCAGGGTGATGCTGCGCACGGTGCCCAGTTCCACCGACTTGTATTTCACCTTGGTCTGCCCTGCCTGCAACCCGTCGGCGGACCTGAAGGTGACGACGATCAGCGGCCCGCGCAGATGGATGGCCTGCCAGCCGAGGAAGCCGGCCACCAGCGCGGCCACCACCGGGATCGCCCAGATCGCCGAGAACAGCCGCCGCCCGCGCACGCTGGCCAGCGGCAGCTCGCCGGATTGGTCCGAATCGGGGGGAGCGGGGTCGGCGTGGTCAGGATCGGACGTGGTCATCGGCGTCCCGCCGCATCCCACATCAGCCGTGGGTCGAAGCTGTTGGCCGCCAGCATGGTCAGCACCACCACGGCGCAGAACGCCAGCACCCCCGGCCCCGGATGCACCGAAGCGATCGTCCCCAGCCGCACCAGCGCCGTCAGGATGGAGATCATGAACACGTCGATCATCGACCACCGCCCCACCGCGTCCACGATGCGGAACAGCGTCGTGCGCTCGCGCAGCCGGCCGCGCGCGCCGCGCCCGGTGCTGACCAGCAGCACCGCCAGACCGATCAGCTTGACCACCGGCACGGTGATGGAGGCGAAGAACACCAGCGCCGCCAGCGGCCACATGCCGGCGGCGGCCAGCGATTCCACGCCGGAGAGGATGGTGTCCGCCTCGCCATGGCCGAAGCTGACCACCGTCATCACCGGCAGCAGGTTGGCCGGCACATACAGCACCGCGGCGGCGGCCAGCAGCGCCCAACTGCGCGCCAGGCTGTCCGGCTGGCGTGCCCGCAGCGCCGCTCCGCAGCGCGGGCAGGTGGCCACGCCCCGGCTGACCAGCCCGCAGCAGGTGCAGGCGATGCGCGGGCCACGGCCCTCGCGCGCCGGCATCGGGGCGGCGGTGACGCCCTTGCGCTCCAGCGCGTTCCACACCGCCTCGTCGTCCAGCGCCGCGTCGGCGGCCGCCATCGCCAGCATCAGCCCGCCCAGCGCATAGACCGCCAGCCCCACATGCACATGCGCGATGTCGATCAGCTTGGTGTAGGCCACGAACACGCCGAGCAGGAACACCTCGACCATCGACCATGGCGCCAGCCGCTCCACCAGGCGGAACACCATCGGCAGATGGCGCGGCGGCCGGGGCAGGCGCAGCGCCACCAGCACCCAGGTGGTGGCGGCCAGCTTGGTCAGCGGGGCGGCCAGCGTGGTCACCAGCACCACCACGCCCAGCAGCCACAGGCTGCTATCGGTCAGCACCTCCGGCCCGGTCAGCAGCGTGGTCGCCTGCTCCCGCCCGCCCAGCTCCAGGTCCATGAACGGCGATTGCGTGGCCAGCGCGAACAGCACCAGCCCGGTCACCGCCATCGCCAGCGCCCGCCCGTGCGGGTCGGTCCGCCGGCGGCGCAGCACCGCGTTGCAGCGCGGGCAGCGCGCCACGGCGCTGCGCGGCAGCGGCGGGATATGCAGGAACAGCCCGCAATCGGCGCAGGCTTGCGGCCGCCTGGCGAAGGTGGCACGGGGTTGGGGCGGCGCAGTCACATGCGGCATGGGCTCCAGTGTCGCACAAAACGGGCGGATTTGAGACACGCAAGGCCATTTTGGCCCCACCTCCCTTCTGTCAACCGGCGATGGAGCCTGCTAAGCAGGCGCCACGCAGAGAAGGGGTACGCGCCATGTCGGCCGAGGCGAGCATGAAAGTGGAGTTGGATGCGACGGAAGTCGCGCTGATCATCGGCGAGGAGGACGGCTCGATGTCCGTCCGCGTCGTCTCGGGGTCCGAGATGCCCGAGGACGCGGAGGAGCTGCCGGCCGCACCGGAGATCGTGCTGGCGCTGGCGATGCGCCTGCTGAAGGACCCGGATTTCCACGACGAGGTGCTGGACTGGTACTACAACCAGCCCGACGAGGACGACGCCGAGGAAGGCTGAGCCCCGGCGCGGGCGGCCCTCACCGGCCGCCCGCCACCGCCTGCTCATGTGCCGCCAGATCGAACCGGTCGGCCGGGCAGTGGGTCAGGAAGCGCTCGGGCATCTCCACCAGCGCTAGGTCCGGGGCGATGCGCCGGATCAGATCGAGATCCAGGTCGCTCGACCAGATGAAATGCACCTCGCGGAAAAACATCGCCGCGACGAAGGTGAGCAGCGAGCATTCGGCCCGGTGGTCCGAGAACGACGAGCCGCACAGCACCAGCCGCTCTGGCCGCTCCGCCCGGGCGTTGCGATAGGCGACGTGGCACCCGACATGCAGCCCAACGTCGTCCTCCCGCCGCTGGCGCTCCTTCAGCCGCACGATCGGGTTGGCGTAGACCCGGCTGATCCAGTCCGGCACCGCGCGCCGATGGAACCGGTCGGGCGGCAGGTCGGCGAACCGCTCCTCCCATAGATCGCCGCGATATTCCACCTGGTGGTCCTGCAATTCCAGGTAGGGCGCGAAATCCAGTTGCAGCCCCAGCGCCGCCATCGCCCACTGAAAGCCGCAGAACGCGCCCAGCGGCGACCAGTGGCTGTCGGTGCGCATGAACATCGCATGGCCCGCCGCCTCCTGCGCCCGCAGATAGCCGCACGGATCGGTCAGCGCCTCACCCCCGATCGCCGCCGCCAGCCGTGCCGCCGGCGGCACCGCCCCGCCGCCCAGCAGCGCCGCCACCACGCCATCGCCGCGCACGCTCAGCTTCTCCGGTGCCAGCAGCATCCGCCACGGCACCCCGAGCCCGCCGAAGAACGCATCGCGCGCCGCCAGCCGCCTTTGCCAGTCGGTCGGCGACACCAGCGCCGCGAACCCGTCGGTTGAATACAGCCGCAGCACCTCGTTGTTGCCGCCGGCCAGGAACAGCTCCCCGTCCGGCGCCCGGTGCACCCGCGCCGTCACGCCCGCCGCTCAATCCGCCGCGGCCGCCCCCATCTTGTCGGCCAGCGACGGCATGGTCCGCCCCCGGGTCGGCGACAGCCAGCGTTGCAGCCGGTCGAGATACAGATAGATCACCGGCGTCGTGTAGAGCGTCAGCAACTGGCTCACCAGCAGCCCACCCACCATGGCGAAGCCCAGCGGCCGCCGCAGTTCGGAGCCGGCGCCGGTGCCGATCATCAGCGGCAACCCGCTGAACATCGCCGCCATCGTCGTCATCATGATCGGCCGGAAACGCAGCAGGCAGGCCTGCCGGATCGCATCCAGCGGCGCCTGCCCGTCCCGCCGCTCGGCGGTGATGGCGAAGTCCACCATCATGATGCCGTTCTTCTTCACGATGCCGATCAGCAGCAGGATGCCGATGATGGCGATCACCGACAGGTCGTAATGGAACAGCATCAGCATCAGCAGCGCGCCCACGCCGGCCGAGGGAATCGTCGACAGGATGGTCAACGGCAGGATGTAGCTCTCATACAGGATGCCCAGGATGATGTAGACGGTGATGACCGCCGCCGCGAGCAGATAGGGCTGGCTCGACAGCGAGGACTGGAACGCCTGCGCAGTGCCCTGGAACGTGCCCAGCAGCGAAACCGGCGTCCCCAGCTCGCGCATCGCCTTGGTCACGGCGGCCACCGCGTCGCCCAGCGCCGCCCCCTGCGCCAGGTTGAACGACAGCGTCACCGCCGGAAACTGGCTCTGGTGGCTGATCGACAGCGGCGCCACCGTGTTGCTGTCCACCTTCACGAAGGTCGAGAGCGGCACCGCCTGCCCGGTGCTGGACTTCACGTACAGCTTGTCCAGCACCGACAGGTCGCCCTGCATCTCCGGCAGCACCTCCAGGATCACCTTGTAGGTGTTCACCTGGGTGAAATACTGCGTCACCTGCCGCTGCCCCAGCGCGTCGTACAGCGTGTCGTCGATCACCTGCGGCTGGATGCCGAAGCGGGCCGCCGCGTCGCGGTCGATGGTCAGCGTCGCCGTGGTGCCGCCGTTCTGCTGGTCGGTGGCGAGGTCGCGCAGCATCGGCAGGGTGCGCAGCTTGGCCAGCACCTTCGGTGCCCAGGCGTACAGCTCGTGCACGTCCGCGTCCTGCAGCGTGTACTGGTATTGCGTCTTGGAGGGGCGCCCGCCCACCCGGATGTCCTGCGCCGCCTGCAGGAACAGCTGCGCCCCCTCCACCTTCGCCAGCTTCGGCCGCAGCCGCGCGATGATCTCCTGCGCCGTCGCATGCCGCTCGCCGAACGGCTTCAGCGCGATGAAGAACCGCCCGTTATTGCCGGTCTGCCCCGCCACCCCGGCGCCGATCGTCGAGGAATACGCCTCGATGTCCGGATCGGTCATCAGCACCGCCCCCAGCGCCTCCTGCCGGCGCGACATCTCGCGGAACGACACGTCCTGCGCCGCCTGCGAGATGCCGATCAGCACCCCGGTATCCTGCTGCGGAAAGAACCCCTTGGGGATGACGATGAACAGGTAGCCGGTCAGCGTCACCGTCGCCAGGAACACCAGCAGCGTCACCAGGCTGTACCGCAGCGCCACGTCCAGCGTGCGCCGGTAGAAGCCCAGCATGCCGTCGAAGAACCGCTCCACCACCCGGTAGGCCAGCCCGTGCTCGCCGTGGTCGTGGCGCAGAAAGCGCGAGCACATCATCGGCGTCAGCGTCAGCGACACCACCGCCGAGACCACCACGGCGATCGACAGCGTCATCGCGAATTCGCGGAACAGCCGCCCGATGATGCCGCCCATCAGCAGCAGCGGAATGAACACCGCGATCAGCGAGACGCTGATGGAAACCACGGTGAAGCCGATCTCCCCCGCGCCCTTCAGCGCCGCCTCCATCGGCCGGTCCCCGGCCTCGATATGGCGATAGATGTTCTCCAGCACCACGATCGCGTCGTCCACCACGAACCCCACCGCGATGGTCAGCGCCATCAGCGAGATGTTGTCCAGGCTATAGCCCATCAGGTACATCACCGCGAAGGTGCCGATCAGCGCGATCGGCACGGTGATGCTGGGGATGATGGTGGCCCACGCATTGCGCAGGAACAGGAAGATCACCATCACCACCAGGCCCACGGTGAGCATCAGCGTGTACTGCACGTCCTCCACTGAGGCACGGATGGTCTGCGTGCGGTCCATGATCTGCGTTACGTCGATCGAGGGCGGGATCGACGCCTTCAGCCGCGGCAGCTCCGCCTTGATGCGATCCACCGTGTCGATCACGTTGGCGTCCGGCTGCTTGAAGATGATCAGCTGCACGCCGCGCTTGCCGTTCTGGTAACCGGCCACGCGCAGGTTGTCCGCCGCCTCCACCGCCTGTCCGATGTCGCGCACCCGCACCGGCGCGCCGTTGCGGTAGGCGATCACCAGGTTGTTGTATTCCGCCGCCGTGGTCATCTGGTCGTTGGCGTAGATGGTGAAGCTGCGCTGCACCCCGTCGATGGTGCCCTTGGGGCTGTTCACCGTGGCGGTGGTCAGCGTCTGGCGCGCGTCCTCCAGCGTCAGCCCCATCGCCGCCAGCTTGGCCGGGTCGATCTGGATGCGCACCGCGCGGTTCTGCTGGCCGCCGATGAACACCTGCGCCACGCCGCTGATCTGGCTGATCTGCTGGGCGAGGATGTTGTTGGCGTAGTCGTTGGTGTCGATCAGCGGTATCTCGTCGGACTGCACCGCCAGGATCAGGATCGGGCTGTCCGAGGGGTTGGCCTTGTAGAAGGTCGGCGGGCTCGGCAGGTTCTTCGGCAACTGCCCGCTGGCGGCGGTGATCTTGGACTGGATGTCCAGCGCCGCCGCGTCGATGCTGCGGTTGAGGTCGAACTGCACGGTGATCGAGGTCTGCCCGAGCACGCTGCTCGACGTCATCTGGTCCACGCCGGCGATCTGCGCGAATTGACGTTCCAGCGGCTGCGCCACGGCGGTCGCCATCGTCTCGGGGCTGGCGCCGGGGTAGCTCACCTGCACCTGGATGGTCGGGAACTCCACCCGCGGCAGCGGCGCCACCGGCAGCAGCGGATAGGCGGCGATGCCCACCAGCAGGATCGCCGCCATCAGCAGCGAGGTTCCGACCGGGCGGCGAATGAATGGCGTCGATATGCTCATCGTGTCTCGCTGGCGGTCGCCGGTGGAGAGGGATTACGGGAAAGGCTCAGGCGTTGGGCTTGGCCTCGGTCACCGTCACATGCGTGCCCTGGCGCAGCCGCGACTGGCCGTTCACCACCACCCGCGCGCCGGCGTCCAGCCCCTTGGTGATCATGGCCACGCGGCCGTCGTCCTGGCCCACTGCCACCGTCTGCACCGCCACGGTCGAATCGGGCTTCACGACATACACGAACAGGTTGCCCGGCCCGTGCTGCACGGCGACCGACGGCACCGTCAGCACGCCGCGCCGCACATCCAGCAGCAGGCTGGCATTGACGAACTGCCCCGGCCACAGCGCGTTGTCGGTGTTCGGGAACAGCGCCTTCAGCCGGATCGTGCCGCTGGCGGCATCCACGGCGTTGTCCATGGTCAGCAGCGTGCCCTCGCCCAGCCGGGTCTTGTCGTCCGAGCGGTAGGCGGTCACCGGCAGGGTCCGTTTGGCCATCGCCGCCTGGATCGCCGGCACCTGGTCCTGCGGCACGTTGAACAGCACCGCGATCGGATGGATCTGGCTGAGCGTCACGATGCCCACGCCGCTGGTGTCGGCGAAGCGCACCACATTGCCGGGGTCCACCTGCCGCAGCCCCAGCCGCCCGTCGAACGGCGCGGTGATGGTGGTGTAGGTCAGGTTCAGCTGTGCCGCCGCCACGCTGGCGTCGTCGGATTTCACCTGCGCTTCGAGCTGCGCCACCGTGGCCCCCTGAGTGTCCACGGTCTGGCGCGAGGCGAACTGGCTGCGCGCGAGCTGCGTGGACCGGCCGAGGTCCAGCCGCGCATTGGCAAGCTGCGCCAGGTCGGCCGCCCGCTTGGCCTGCGCCTGGTCCAGCGTCGCCTGGTAGGGGCGCGGATCGATCTGGGCGATCTTGTCGCCGCGCTTCACCTCCTGCCCCTCGGTGAAGAACACCTGGTCCAGCGTGCCGTCCACCCGGGTGCGGATCAGCACCGTCTGGTTGGCCTGCACCGCGCCGATATTGCGCAACTCCACCGGCAGGTCGCGCAGAGCCGCGGTGGCGACGGTCACCGGCACGGCGGGCGCGCCGCCCGCGTCCTGCGCCCGGGCCGGGGCGGCGAGCAGCAGCGCGAATGCAGCCAGCAGGGGGGCCACCGCGCCATGCCTCGCCCCGAGCCTTGGAAGAAGACGCAATGCGGGCATGCGGTCCTTTGCGGAGTTGCGGCAAGGTACGAACAGGACGCGCCAGCCCGGCGCCACAGGGGAAGAAATCCCGGTCAACAAGGCGTGATTCGGGCGTCGCCGGACTCTCCGTGCAAACGGTCGCACATTTCCGAAGCCCCCCGCAACCCGGCGTCCGCTGCATTGCGGCAATTTTAGCGGAGAGAAAGTCAAGGCGGGGCGCTGCCCCGCGCCCCGCCAGGGGCCGAGCCCCTGGACCTCCACTTTACAGGATGAGGTTAGATCTTCCCGTAGTACACTGAAATTCCAGTGCGAGGTCTCGGGGGCTCGGCCCGCCGCAGCCCCCCTCAGCTTGGCGGCACCCCCAAGGCCGCGCGGAACCGCGTGGTCAGGTTCGCCCCGTCGCGCGGCGGCAGGAAGCGCGGCACCTCGTCGGGCGAAATCCGCACGGTGGCGAACAACACTTCGTTGCGCAGCCGCAGCCGCAGCGCCTCCACCCCCGGCATGTCGGTGACGATCTCGCCCTGCGCCCAGCCACAGGCCCGCGCCATGGCGGCGAGGTCGGCGCCCAGCGAGGTATGGCTGGACTGGTGGCCGGTCTCGCCGAACTGGCCATTGTCCAGCACCGCGATCGACAGGTTCGGTCGGCGCGCGGCGGCCACGGTGGCCAGCGCCCCCATGCCCATCAGCATCTCGCCGTCGCCGGTGATCACCAGCACCCGTCGCTCCGGCCGGGCGATCGCCAGCCCCAGCCCGATCATCAGCGCGCCGCCCATGGCGCCCCACAGGTAGAAATTCAGCGGCCGGTCGCCCGCGGCCCCGGCATCGTAGGTGGTGGAGCCGAGGCCCGTCACCACCAGCAGCTCGCCGCCCGGCGTCTCGGCGGTGTCGCGCAGCAGGGTGGCGACCACCTGGCGGCGGTCCAGCAGTGAATTGGTAGGCAATAGATTGGGAATATTGCTCATTTCACCCACACCTTGGCGCCGATCATGCGTTGCGACAGCAGCACCGCCACCGGGATGGCGCTGTCGAAGGCGAGCTGCGCGCTGGCCGCGACCATGTCCACCACCTCGTCGGCCCGCTCGGCGCGGCGGATATGCACCCCGGCGGCCGAGAGCACCGGGCCGGTGGCGCTGCCCATCGGCACCTGCCACGGGTTGAACTCGCCCCACTCGCCGCGCATCGTCACCAGGGTCAGCAGCGGCATGCGGCAATGGATCGGCAGCGAGAGCATGTTGATGCAGTTCCCCACGCCGCTGCTCTGCATCAGCAACACCGCGCGGCTGCCGCCCAGGTGGCAGCCGGCGGCCATGGCGATGCCCTCCTCCTCGGTGGTCAGTACCACCGCGGTCACCTCGGGGTCGGCATGGGCCTGTTCGATCAGGCGGGAATGGCCGGCATCGGGCACATAGCCCACCTGCCGCACGCCGGCCTTCTTCAGGGCGGCATAAACGCCGTCCTGCCAGGGTAGTGCTGTCATTGGATGGTCCTCCTTGAGGCATCGTGCATGGCGCGCAGGCGCCGTAAAGCCCCCGGACCGATCGGGGGCCGGCTTGCACCCGGCGGCACCCCGCCCTAATCCACCCCGGCCCTAACCCCGTCTGCCATCGCCCCCGCCTGCCATCGCGCCCCGCCTGCCATCGCCCCCGCCTGCCATTGCCGAGGACCGACCATGGACCACACCCCCTCCAGCACGGACGAATACACCGAAATCCGCGAGGAGGTGCGCAAGCTCTGCGCCCGCTTCCCCGGCGAATACTGGCGCAAGCTGGACGAGGTGCGCGGCTACCCCACCGCGTTCGTCAACGCGCTCACCGAATCCGGCTATCTGGGCGCGCTGATCCCCGAGGAATACGGCGGCGCCGGGCTGAAGCTGGCGGGTGCGGCGGCGATCCTGGAGACGGTGCAGGCCGAGGGCTGCAACGGGGCGGCCTGCCACGCGCAGATGTACATCATGGGCACCATCCTGCGGCACGGCAGCGAGGCGCAGAAGCGCGCCTATCTGCCCAAGATCGCCACCGGCGAGCTGCGCCTGCAGGCCTTCGGCGTCACCGAGCCGGGCAGCGGCACCGACACCACCAGCCTGCGCACCTTCGCGAAGAAGGAGGGCGACAAATACATCGTCAACGGCCAGAAGGTCTGGACCAGCCGCGCCGAACATTCGGACCTGATGCTGCTGCTCGCCCGCACCACCCCGCGCGACGAGACCAGGAAAAAGACCGAGGGCCTCTCCACCTTCATCGTCGATATGCGCACGGTGCTGGGCAAGGGCCTCACCATCCGCCCGATCCGCACCATGATGAACCATAATTCCTGCGAGGTGTTCTTCGACAACATGGAAGTTCCCGCCGAGAACCTCGTCGGCGTCGAGGGCAAGGGCTTCCGCTACATCCTCGACGGCATGAACGCCGAGCGCCTGCTGATCGCCAGCGAGTGCATCGGCGACGCCAAGTGGTTCACCGCAAAATCAACCGCCTACGCCAATGAGCGGAAGGTGTTCAACCGCCCGATCGGCCAGAACCAGGGTGTCCAGTTTCCCATCGCCCGCGCCTACACCCAGATGCGCGCCGCCGAATTGCTGGTGCGCGAGGGCATCCGCAAGTTCGACGCCGGCGAGCCCTGCGGCGAGGAAGCCAACATGGCCAAGATGTTGGCGGCCGAAGCGAGTTGGGCGGCCGGCGAGGCGTGCATCCAGACCCATGGCGGCTTCGGCTTCGCCGAGGAATACGATATCGAGCGCAAGTTCCGGGAAACACGGCTTTATCAGGTGGCGCCGATCAGCACCAACCTGGTGCTCTCCTATGTCGCCGAGCATGTGCTCGGCATGCCGCGGAGCTACTGAGCATGTCCCGCCCGCTGGAGGGCCTGCTGGTGCTGGCGATGGAACAGGCCGTCGCCGCGCCCTATTGCAGCTCGCGGCTGGCCGATGCCGGCGCGCGGGTGATCAAGGTGGAGCGCGCCGAGGGCGACTTCGCGCGCGGCTACGACAAGGCGGCCCGCGGCTCCTCCAGCTATTTCGTCTGGCTGAACCGCGGCAAGCAGAGCCTGGTGGCCGACATCAAGAACCCTGACGACCTCGCGCTGCTGCGGCGGATCGCCGCGAAAGCCGATGTTTTCATTCAAAACCTCGCCCCAGGTGCCGCCGCCCGCGCCGGCCTGGGCAGCGAGGCGCTGCGGGCCGCCAACCCTCGCCTGATCACGGTGGACATCTCCGGCTACGGCGACACCGGCCCCTATGCCAGCATGAAAGCCTACGACCTGCTGGTGCAGGCCGAATCCGGCATCGCCAGCATCACCGGCCACCCCGCCGGCCCGGGCCGCATCGGCGTCTCGGCCTGCGACATCGCCTGCGGCATGGCGGCGCATGCGGGGGTGCTGGAGGCGCTGATCGAGCGCGGCATCACCGGGCGCGGCAAGGCGCTGAAGGTCAGCCTGTTCGACGGCATGGCGGACTGGATGAACGTGCCGCTGCTGTATTGGGAGGGCACCGGCCGGGCGCCGGAGCGGATGGGTCTGGCGCATCCGTCGATCTGTCCGTACGGCGCTTTTGCCACCTCGGATGGCGCTTTGGTCCTCATAAGTATCCAAAATGAGCGGGAATGGGCCGATTTTTGCGCCAGATTCCTGCTGGAATCCGACCTGCCGCAGCGCGAGGGCTTCCAGACCAACGTCATCCGGGTGGCCAACCGGCCGGTGGTGGATGCCCATATCGCCGCCGTTTTCGCCACCCTCACGCGGGACGGTGCGGCCGAGCGGCTCCGGGCGGCGAATACCGCGTTCGGCTTCGTCAACGGCGTGGCGGAGTTCGCCCACCACCCGGCGCTGCGGCGGATCACGGTGCAGACTCCCGGCGGCCCGGTGGCGATCGCCGCACCCCCGGTGCTGACCGAGGACGGGCCGCGCGCGCTGGGGCCGGTGCCGGCGATCGGAGCGGATAGCGCGTTGATCCGCGCCGATTTCGCCTGATCTAGCGGCTGGCCACCACCGGCACCGGGGCGCTGCGGTAGGCCGCCAGGCCGCGCCCGGTGGCGCCCTGCGGCAGCCGGATGATGCGGGCCGAGCCGGTGCTCAGCATGAAGCCGCCGGCGCGGCCGGCGAAGGCCGGCGGCGCGCCGGTGTTCCAGGCATTGGCGCTCCAGGCGTTGACCGACCAGACATTGGGCTGGCCGGCTGCCGGATCATTGGCGTGGCGCATCTCGTCGGGCAGCACGGCGGCGACCTTGCGCTGGTAGGGGCCGCCGAGCGCCGGGCTGGCCGAGTGGTAATTGGCGGTGGCCTGAGCCCAATCATGGGTTTGCGCATACAACCGCGTGAGGAAGCCGGCTGCGTAGCGGGCATTGGCGACCGGGTCGAACGCCTGTTCCAGGGTGGCGAAGGCGTCGGGGTGGTAGAGCAGGTTGACTTGCATGCAGCCGACATCCACCGAGCGCACGCCGCGTGCCTGCAGGGCGCGCACCGCGGCGATCGCCTCGGCCTTGGTCTCGTAATAATGGCCGACGCCCTCGGCGTTGATGGTCCAGGGCCAGGGATGCACCCCGCCCTGCGCGTCTGGCCGGCCGCTTTCCACCCGGGCGATGGCGGCCATCAGCTGGGCGGGCAGGGCGGCGCTGCGCTCGGCGGCCTGGATGGCCTGGCGGCATTGCTGGCCCGGCCCTTGTAGCACCAGCAATGCCGGGCGGGTGGTGCCCTGGGGTGCGATCACCCGGGGCACGATGACCTGGGGCAGCCGGCCAGTGGCCGGCGGCGCGGCAAGAAAGGGCTGCGGCGGGCGGTTGGGCGCCGGCAGGGGGATCAGGATGCCGCCACGGCCGATGATGCCTATGCCGGGACTGGCTATGCCGGCACTGGCCATGCCGGAAACCTGGGCATGGGCCAGGCCGGGCAGGCAGACGGACAGGGCGAGCAGGGTGGTGCACAGGCGCATCGTCATCAGGCTATACGTGAATCGTTAAGCTTGCGTGAGTCCGTACCGTCCTCATCGCGCCGATTTCTGCGTCCGTTGCGATGCTGCGTTGCAAAATAACGCTTGCACGCGAATGACCGGCCGCCTACATTGTGCACCGCAGCAAGGCGGCTCCGGTCGCTTTCTGCTTCTTGGACGTTTCCTCCCTAAACTTGGCGGCGCAGCGATGCGCCGCCATTTTTTTTGCGCGCCGGTGGCCCGTCGTTTTTCCGGAATCAGCCCAGGCTGTTGGCGCCGTTGGCCAGTTGGGCCATCAGCCGGGTGAGGCGGTCGCGCAGGGCGTCGAAGCCATCCAGGCGTTCGATGCGGGCCTCGTCCATATACAAGGCGCGGTTGATCTCGATCTGCAGCGCGTGCACCCCTTGGCGGGGGTGGCCATAATGGCGGGTGATGTAGCCGCCGGCATAGGGGTCGTTGCGGCGCACCGAGAAGCCCAGCCCGGTCAGCGCCTGTTCCACCAGCCGCACCAGATGCGGCGCGCAGGCGGTGCCGTGGGCGTCGCCCAGCACGATGTCGGCCGGGCCGCGCGGCGGCAGGGCGCTGGCGGGCATGGAGTGGCAGTCGATCAGCAGGCAGGCGCCGAACTGGGCCACGGTCTGCGCCACCAGCCCGCCCAGTGCCGCGTGGAAGGGCTGCCAGCACGCCTGCACCCGCGCCTCGGCCTCGGCGAAGCGCAGCTTGCCGCGATAGATCGGCTCGCCCGAGGCGACCACGCGGGCGATGGTGCCCAGCCCGGCGCCGACCCGCGGGCTGGCGGTGTTGACCCAGGGCGGCAGCGCGTCGTCGAACATCGCCGGATCGAGCTCCCATGCCTCGCGGTTGGCGTCGCAATAGGCGCGGGGGAAGGTGGCGCAGGCCAGCGGCATGCCGAGCGCGGGGGCGGCGGCGAACAGCTCGTCCACGAAGCTGTCCTCGCTGCGCCGCAGCCGCAGCGCATCCAGCCGGGCGGCGGCGACGAAATCGGCGGAATAGGCGCGGCCGGAATGGGCGGAGGCGAACACGATGGGCGCCGTCTGCCGGGCCGGGCGGGCGAGCAGGACCGGCGGCGGCTCCAGGCTGGCGGCGACGCTGGCGGCGGCGGCGGGGAGGGGCAGGTCCATCGCGCCATTGAACAGGCTGCGCGCCAGGGGAGCAATCGTCTTGCGCGGCCGTTGCGGCTACAGCGCGAAACGCGGCTCCGCCAGGCCGCGCGCGCCCACCTCCACCGCGAACAGCCCGCCGGCCCGCGGCTGGCCGGCCAGTTGCTCCGGCGACAGGCGCTGTGTCGCGGTGGTGATGAACAGGGTGGCCAGGTCCGGCCCGCCGAAGGCGCAACTGGTGACCTGGCTGGCCGGCACCGGCTGCATCCGGTCGATGCGGCCATCCGGCGCGTGGCGCACCACGCGGCCGCCGCCGTAGCGGGCGCTCCAGACATAGCCCTCGGCGTCCACGGTGGCGCCGTCCGGGGCCTCGTCGTCGCCGGTGCGCACGAAGACGCGGCGCTCGCCGAGGGTGCCGGCCGCGGGGTCGAAGGGGAAGGCCCAGATGGTGCGCTGCGCGCTGTCGGCGAAATACATGGTGCGGCCGTCCGGCGACCAGCACAGCGAATTCGGCACGTCCAGCCCGTCCAGCATGGCGGTGAGGGCGGTGCGGTCCAGCCGGTAGAGCCGGCCGCGTTGGGCGCGCCGCCCTTCGTCCATGGTGCCGATCCAGAAGCGGCCCTGGCGGTCGCATTTGCCGTCATTGGCGCGGATGCCCTCGCCGCCATGGTCGAACGCGGTCAGCGGGGCGACGCCGCCGGTCCGCGGGTCGAACAGGCCCATCCGGTCGCGCAGCGCCACCAGGACGCGCCCATCGGCCGCCACGGCCAGCGAGCCGACGCTGTCGGGCATCGGCCAGGAGTCGACGGTGTCGGTCGCCTGCGTCCAGCGGCGCACCGCCGGGGCCTTGATGTCCACCCACCAGAGCGCCTGTGCGACCGGGCACCAGACCGGCCCCTCGCCCAGGATGTCGCTGGTGGTGCCGATGCGCCGGATGTCGCCCATGTCGTTCCCCCTCACTTGTCGCGGGGCGGACCCTGTCACAAGATCGGGGCAAGCCGTAGGGGGAAACCATGACGCTCAGCAATGCCGACGACGAATTCCTCAACCTGCACGAGTTCGTCAAGGCCGCGCGCCTGAAGCTCAATCAGTATATCTGGGACTACCTGGTGGGCGGCACCGAGACGGAGACGACGCTGCGGCGCAACCGGCAGGCGCTGGACAGCGTGGCGTTCCGGCCGCGTGTGCTGGTGGACGTGTCCACGGTGGATACCTCGCACGAATTCTTCGGCCGCAAGATCCGCCTGCCGGTGGCGCTGGCGCCGGTCGGCTCGCTGGAGTCGTTCGAGGCGGGGGCAGGGGCCAGCGTGTCCAAGGCGGCCGGCGATTACGGGGTGCCGGTGTTCGTCAGCTCGGTGACGCAGCCCAGCCTGGAGCAGATCGCCGCCGCCGGCAGCGGGCCGAAGGTGTTCCAGTTGTATGTGCGCGGCGACGACCAGTTCATCGACGACCATGTGAAGCGGGCGGTCGATTCCGGCTACGACGCCTTCTGCCTGACGGTGGACACCGCGCATTACAGCCGGCGCGAGCGCGACATCGCCAAGCGGTTCCGCAAGCCGTGGCGGGCCAACAACACCGGCATGGAGTTCCAGGCCGGGCTGAACTGGGGCCATGTGGAGCGGTTCAAGGCCAAGCATAAGATTCCCCTGATTATCAAGGGCATCGCCACCGGGGCGGACGCCGAGCGGGCGGTGAGCCTGGGGGTGGACGTGGTGTACGTGTCCAACCATGGCGGGCGGCAGATGGACCATGGCCGCGGCTCGGTGGACGTGCTGCCCGAAGTGGTGGCGGCCGTGGCGGGGCGGGCCAAGGTGTATGTGGATGGCGGCTTCAGCCGCGGCAGCGACATCCTGAAGGGTATCGCGCTGGGCGCCGACCTGGTGGTGGTGGGGCGGCTGTATTGCTACGGGCTGGCGGCCAACGGCTCGGCGGGCGTGCAGCGGGTGCTGGAGATCCTGGAGGACGAGGTGCATGAGTGCCTGGGCCTGTGCGGGGCGACCAGCTTCAAGCAGCTCGACCGTACCTTCGTGCACCCGGCGATGCCGGTGGTGACGCCGCATGTGCACAGCGCCTTCCCGCTGTTGACGCTCAACGAAGGCTACTAGTGCGCTGACACATACGGAAGGATCAGCATGAGTCAGCGCACTAGCTTGATTTGGTGGTCCGATGCCAACGGGCTGAAGTGCCCGTTGGCATCGGACCACTAGCCCCGTGCGCGCCCTGGCCGGGCTGGCGGCGCTGCTGCTGCTGGCCTGGGCGCTGAGCGAGGACCGCCGGCTGGTGCCCTGGCGCACCGTGGTGGGCGGGGTGGTGCTGCAATGGGCGCTGGCGCTGCTGCTGATCGGGTTTCCGCCGGCGGCGCGGGCGATGTTGCTGCTGAACGACGCGGCCGGGGCGTTGCAGACGGCGACCGATGCCGGCACCGGCTTCGTGTTCGGCTACCTGGCCGGCGGCAGCCTGCCGTTCCAGGAGACCCAGCCGGGGGCCAGCTTCATCCTGGCGTTCAAGGCGCTGCCGCTGGTGCTGGTGATCAGCGCGCTGGCCTCGCTGCTGTTCCACTGGGGGGTGTTGCAGGCGGTGATGCGCGGCTTCGCCTGGGTGCTGCGGCGCACGCTGGGGGTGGGCGGCGCGCTGGCGCTGGGGGCGGCGGTGCATGTGTTCGTCGGCATGATCGAGGCGCCGCTGCTGATCCGGCCGTGGCTGGCGCGGATGCAGCGCGGCGAGATGTTCGCGTTGATGACCTGCGGCATGGCGGGCATCGCCGGCACGGTGATGGTGATCTACGCGGCCCTGCTCGGCCCGGTGATTCCGAACGCGCTGGGCAACATCCTGGTGGCGGCGGTGATCTCCACCCCGGCGGCGCTGGCGGTGGCGGCGCTGATGGTGCCGTTCGGGCCGGGGGAGGAGGAGGAGGCGCGGCTGGTGCTGCCGCATCCGCCGGCCAGCGCGCTGGACGCGGTGGTGAAGGGGACGGCCGAGGGCATTCCGGTGCTGACCGGAATCGCGGCCGTGCTGCTGGTGGCCGTGGCGCTGGTGACGCTGGCGAACATGGCGCTGGGGCTGCTGCCGAATTGGGGCGGCGCGGCGGTGACCTTGCAGGGGCTGTTCGCGCTGCCGTTCCGCCCGGTGATGTGGCTGATCGGCATTCCGTGGGCCGAGAGCGGCACGGCGGCGGCGCTGATGGGCAGCAAGACGGTGCTGAACGAGTTCGTGGCCTATGTGCACCTGGCCGGCCTGCCGCCGGAGGCGCTGTCGGCGCGGTCGCGATTGATCGTGACCTATGCGTTGTGCGGTTTCGCCAATTTCGGCAGCCTTGGGATCATGATCGGCGGCATGGGGGCGATGGTGCCGGAACGGCGGCACGAGATCGTCGGGCTGGGGATGCGCGCGGTGCTGGCCGGGACGATCGCCACCTGCATGAGCGGGGCGGTGGCGGGCCTGCTGGGGTGACGCGGCCGCCTGACCAAAGCTGAATGCTGAGTTACTTCAAAAAGTTGAGGTCCAGGGGCGTGGACCCGCTTATACCGAGCCCCAGTGCCGTGGCCGACCGCAATCGCGTGGGGGCGGCGATAATGGTTGCGGGGATAGCAAACCACCGAGAGTTGCACCTGCCCGCTATCGCCTGCGGAGCATTTCGAGAGACAAACCCGCTGATTCGGCTCCCGGTCGGAGCCCCGATGTGAAGACAATCCACATTATCATGGCATGTATTCTAAGTTGCGCAGCCGCCATGACATCCCGCGGCGGACGCGCCATGTCACTGCCTGTGCGTGATGTCACTGTCTGTGCGTGACATCAACCAAAGCGCCGAGGAAGCCGACCAAAGCCAGCCCGCTGAGTGCGTTCAGCCGGGCGATTGCGGCGTATTGTGCGGGCTCGAAGAGACTGCCCGGTCGGTCGGCCAGGGCGAGCCAGGCGACCATGGAGGCGCCGACTATTCCCAGCATCGCCCAGCGCTCCCTGGCGCGGAACAGCATTGCTCCCAGCGCCGCACAAGGCAGCAGCAGCACCGAGAGCCCGGCCTGCGAGCCCAGCGCCAGGCTGCTCGCCACCACGTTGGCGATGCTCACCGCCGCCAGCAGAAGCCGGCCGAGCAGCGGTCTTCGCCGCCCCAACAGCGGCACGGCGGCGAAGAACGGCACCGAGGGCAACACGATCCAGGCATGCCACCAGCCCTCACCCACGGCCAGCCAGAGATAGAGCGGATAGGTGGGCTGGTTGGTGGCCAGCATCAGGGCCACCACATTGGCGGCGCGCATGAGCGGATCGTCATGCGCCACCAGGCGTGCCCACCAGCCGGCCATGCTACTGGCGGGGTGCGAGCAGGTAGTGGCTCACCCCCCATTCCTGCCCGGCCGAATCGCCGAACAGCCCGGCGGTGGCCAGGAAGAACAGCCGCCAGCGCCGCCGCCAGAGCCCGGCCTGGGCGCCATAGGTCTCGCGCAGCACGGCCTCGATCTCGGCGCTGTTGCGGTCGAAATTTTCCAGCCAGTGCAGCGCGGTGCGCTGGTAGTTCGCGCCGCTCCAACGCCAGTCCCGCTCCAGGGTGAACAGGCCGGCGAACTGGCGGATCAGACCGTGGCTCGGCATGATGCCGCCGGTGAAGAAATGCTGCGCGATCCAGTCCTCGCGGTCCTCGGGGTCGAAGCGGTAGGAGCGGTTCTGGTGGCTGAACACGTGCAGGAACAGCCGCCCCTCCGGCCGCAGCCAGAGCCGCACCCGGCCCAGCAGCGCCTCCCAGTTCGACATGTGCTCGAACATCTCCACCGAGACCACGCGGTCGAACCGCGCATCGGTGTTGAACACGTTCATATCGGCGGTCACCACGGCGAGGTTGCGCAGCCCGGCCTCTGCGGCGCGGGCCACGATGAAGTCGCGCTGCGAGTGGGAGTTGGAGACGGCGGTGATGCGCGCATTGGGGTAGGTCCCGGCCATCCAGAGCGATAGCGAGCCCCAGCCGCAGCCAAGTTCCAGTATGTCCTGCCCGTCCTCCAGCCCGGCATGGCCGGCGGTGGCGGCCAGCGCCGCTTCCTCGGCTTCGGCCAGGCTGGTGTTCGGCGTCGCGTAGAGACAGCAGGAATATTTGCGCCACGGCCCCAGCGCCAGTTCGAAGAACCGCGCCGGCACCTCGTAGTGCTGCGCGTTGGCGTCGGCGGTGAACTCGGCGATCGGTCGCCGCGCCATGGCTGCCGCGAAATCAACCTCGTTCGAGATGTCGGCGGCGGCCAGCTTACGGCGGGTGCGCGCCACCAGCCCGGCGATGCCGAGCGTGGTGAGGCTGTCGGGCAGCGGCAGGCGCTCGGCCATGCCGGTGGCGGCGGTGATGAGGGTCACGGCTTGTCTCCGATATGCGGGGAATGGGCCCTCGGGCCACGGCTGCGCAGGGCGCGCGGCGGCATCGGCACGAAGGGGCCGACGCGCTGCTGGTAGGCGCGGAAGCTGGTGCCGTAGCGGCGCAGCATGTGCGCCTCCAGCGGCGGCAGGCCGGAGGCGTGGCGCAGCGCCCAGAACATCAGCGCCGGGCCGGACATGGCGAGCCAGCCCCAGGGCCAGCCGGCACCGATGGCAAACAACGGATAGGCGCACCAGCCCAGCCACTCGAAGAAGTAGTTGGGATGGCGCGACCAGCCCCACAGCCCGCTGTCGCACACGCGGCCCCGGTTGGCGGGGTCGCGCTTGAAGCGGTGCAGTTGCTGGTCGGCCACGGCCTCGCCCAGCACGGCGGCGGCCAGCACGACGACGCCCAGCAGGTCCAGCAGCCGCAGCCCGGGCGCCGGGTTGCGGGCGGCCAACAGGATGGACAGCGCCAGCGCCCAGGCCACGGCGGCCTGCACCAGCAGGAACATGTAGAGCCGCCACTGATAGGCCCGCCCCCACGCCATGCGCAGCGCCGCGTAGCGCGGATCGTCCTGCTCGGCCGAGGCGCGGCGGGCGATATGCAGTGCCAGCCGCAGCGACCAGGCGGCCACCAGCGCGGCCACGGCGAGTTGGCGCGGCTGGATCAGCATGTCGCCGAGCGGTGCCAGGGCGAACCATACGCCGGCGGCGCCGGTGCCGATCGACCAGGCCACGTCCACCCAACCGGAGTTTCCGGTTGCCCGCTGCGCCACCCAGGCCAGCGTCATCACCGCCAACAGCAGAGCGGCGCCTTGCAGCAGCAGAAGGGTCATCGCGGCGCCCGTGGGTCGGAGATGAAATCCAGCATGTCGTCCAGCACCGGCGCACCGAGCCAGCCGAGCAGCGGTTGCAGCGGCCGGGCCAGGGCGCCGGCCACCAGGCGATGGCCAAGCGCCGGATAGATCCGCTCGCGCACCGCCACCCCCGCCTCGCGCAGCCGCGCCGTCAGGCGGCGGGTGTTGCGCGGCAGCACGGTGCGGTCCAGCCCGCCGGTGGCCAGCATCATGGGCGGCGCCGCGGAGGAGACGAAGTTGACCGGCTGGGTCTGCGGCAGGTCCGCCTCCGGCCCGAAGATGGCGCGCAGCCGGTCGGTGCCCAGCGGCAGGAAGTCATAGGGGCCGGCGAGGCCGATCATCCCGGCCGGTGCCCCACTCAGCCAGCCCGGCTGCAACGCCAGCATCGCCGCGATGTAGGCGCCGGCAGAATGGCCCATCAGGAACAGCCGCGCCGGATCGCCGCCCAGCGCCGCCGCCTCGCGGCCCGCCCAGGCCACCGCGGCGGCTGCGTCGTCGAGAAAGGCCGGGAAACGCACTTCGGGGAACAGCCGGTAGTCCGGCACGAGGGTCAGCACGCCACGGGCGGCCAGCGCCGAGGCGGCGAAGCGGTACCAGCTGCGCTCGCCCGTTTCCCAGCCGCCGCCATAGAAGAACACCGCCACCGGCGCCGGGCCGGACGCGCCGAGCGGCAGATAGGCGTCGAGCAGGTGGCGCGTGTGCGGGCCGTAGCGCAGGCCCGGACATTCCTTGACCCCGGCCTGCGCCGCCAGTGCGTTCAGAAGCCCCAGCGGCGAGGCCCAGCGCGGCCAGTTCCGGGCGGAATGGGACCGGCCCGCGGGTTCGCTGGAGGCCACGGCCATGGCGGGCTCAGTAGCCCATCACGGATTGCATCAACCGGGCGGCGCGGCTGCGGAAGCGCAGCGGCGCGTCGGTGGCGCTCAGGCAGATGCAGCTCGTACCGGCATCGGCCACCGGTGTGTGCTCGACCTCCGGCCCGGTCTCGGCCAGGTCGCCGGGCCGGAACTGGCCGAGCGCGTCGGTGAAGCTGCCGGCCAGCACACATACCATTTCATGCCCGTGGTGCCCGTGTTCGGGAATCGCGGTTCCGGGGGCGATCTTGAGCAGATAGAGTACTGTGCCGTCGCGCCGCGCGCCAGGTTCGGGCAGCAGCGAGATGCGCTGAATGCCCGGCGCCAGCCAGCGCCAGCGTCCCAACCCGCCGCGGCGCTGCGCCAGGCGCTGCACCACGCGGGGCAGCTCGACGCCATCCAGCAAGGCGGGTGGTGGCGGCGCAGGTGGAACCGGCGCGGGCCGGTCCAGCAGGGCCATGGCCACGGCCAGCGCATCCGGCGCCATCGCCTCGGGCGTCAGCGCCTCGAGCAGGCTGCCGCCGATCGCCTCGCCCATGCGGGCCAGCGCGCGGCATTGCGGGCAGGCCTGCAGATGGGCGGCCACCACGGCGCCGGTGGCGGCATGCATCCGGCCGGCCGCATGGTCCAGCACGGTCGCCTCGGTGGGGTGGTGGGTGATGCTCACCGCCGGCCCTCCATCGCCGCGCGCAGGCGTTGCATCGCCAGGCGCAGCCGTGATTTCACGGTGCCCAGCGGGATGCCGAGCTGCCGCTCGATCTCCGAATGGGGCTTGTCCTCCAGGAAGGCGAGCCGCACGAGCCTGGCCTGTTCGGCCGGCAGCGCGGCCATGGCGTCGCGCAGGGCGCGGTCGCGCTCGCCCACGATCAGCATGGCATCGGCGGCCGGTGTGTCATCTTCCATGTCCGGCAGGTCGTCCGCGGGCACGATGCCGCCGCGCGGTTCGCGCCGCAGCGCGTCGATGCGCATGTTGCGCGCGATGGTGAACACCCAGGTGGAGGCGGCGGCGCGCTGCGGGTCGAAGCGGTCGGCCTTGTGCCACACCGCCAGCAGCACCTCCTGGGCGAGGTCTTCGGCCTGCGGGTCGACGGCGCCCAGCCGGCGCAGATAGGCCTTCACGCGCGGCGCGAAATGGATGAACAGGGCGGCAAAGGCGGCGCGGTCGCGCGCCGTGGCGATGCGCTGGATGAGTGCGCCCGCCGCCTCGCCGGTGAGCGCGGATGGCGTGCTCATACGCGGCCCGGTCATGCAGTATAGCCGCGCCGCCCAGCGCGCGGTTCCTGGCGCGGCGGTGTGCGGCCTCGCCATATCCAGCGAGGCAAGCGCGGGGTGGGGCAACAGGACATCCATGCCATCCTATACGGTCCGGCGCCGCGATCGGATCACCGCCGGCCCGGGTGCAATACACCGGATAGCGCGCGGACTCGCGCATGATGCGTAGGGCTCCGCCTGCGATCGGCGGTGATCCAACCGCAGGGCTGCTGCGTAGACAAGCCAGGGATGCGCACCTTCGGGCGCCACGGCAGGAGTGGATTTATGCGGCAGGACTGCATCTGATGTCGGCCTGGGTGGGAGCCACGCGGCTTGCGGGGGTGCGCGGCCTGCTGGCGATGCTGCCGCAACCGCGCAGCCTGCTGGCCCACCTCGGCGCGCAGCTGCGGGTCGGGCATCTGCGCGTCGTCACCCCCGGCGGCGAGGCCATGAACTTCATCGGCAGCGCTCCCGGCCCCGAGGCGACGCTGGTGCTGCAACGCTGGCGCACCCTGCGGCGGCTGCTGCGCGACGGCGATATCGGCCTGGCCGAAGCCTATATGGACGGCGACTGGTCGAGCCCCGACGTGGCCGCGCTGATCGAATTCGGCGCCCGCAACGACGATGCGCTGGCCCCGGTGATCGACGGCATCGCGCCGCTGCGCCTGCTCCGGCGGCTGCGCCACCGGCTGCGCGCCAATACCCGGGCCGGTAGCCGTCGCAACATCATCGAGCACTACGATCTTGGCAACGATTTCTACGCTGCCTGGCTGGACCGGGGCATGTCGTATTCCGCCGCCCTCTACACCGGCGCCGGCCAGAGCCTGGAAGACGCCCAGCGCGCCAAGCAGGACCGGGTGGTGGAGTTGCTGGCGCCCGAGGCAGGGCATCGGGTGCTGGAAATCGGCTGTGGTTGGGGCGGGTTGATCCGCTATATCGTCGCGCGCAGCGGCGCCGGGGTCACCGGCATCACCCTCTCGCCGGCACAGCACGCCTATGCCCGCGACGCGCTGGCCGATCTGCCCGGCGCGGAGGTGCGGCTGCAGGACTACCGGGAGGTGATGGGGACGTACGACCGCATCGTGTCCATCGAGATGATCGAGGCGGTCGGCGAAGCCTACTGGCCGATCTATTTCGCCACGCTGAAGGCTCGCCTCGCCCCCGGCGGGGTCGCCGTGCTGCAGGCGATCACCATCGACAGGCGGCGCTTCGAGAGCTACCGCGCTGCGACGGATTTCATCCAGCGCTACATTTTTCCCGGCGGCATGCTGCCCACGACCGCACTGCTGCGCGAGCAAGTGGAAGCGGCCGGGCTGCGCCTGCTGGAGAGCCAGCGCTTCGGCGAAGGCTATGCCCGCACGCTGGCCGAATGGAACCGGCGCTTCCAGGCCGCCTGGCCGGAGATCGCGGCGATGGGTTTCCCCGAGCGCTTCCGCCGGATGTGGGAATACTATCTGCTATACTGCGAGGCCGGCTTCCGCGCCGGGGCCATCGATGTCGGGCTGTACCGGATTGAACATGCGCGCTGACGGCCTGCCCCGCCGTGCCGCCCTGGCCGGGCTGATCGGCTGCGGCCTCGCCCCGTTGGCCGGCGCCCAGCCGTGCGCCGCCGGGGCGGAAGGGCTGCCTGTCCCACCTGGGGGCCGGCTGGTTTTCACCATTCTGCGCTCCGGCGCCACGGTCGGCTCGCATGTGGTCCGCTTCGCCCGCACCGGGGCGGCCCTGCTCGTCACCTCGGAGGTCAGCATCGTCATTCGCTTCGGGCCGATCCCGGTGTTTCGCTACATCCACCACGTGGAGGAAGCCTGGGACATGAACGCCGACGGCTCCGGGGCGCTGCGCTCGGCCAGCGCGAATACCGACGATGACGGCACGAAGCACTTCATGCGCGCCCGCGCCACGCCACAGGGTCTCGCGGTGGAGAGCGACAAGGGCGGCGCCTACACCGCGCCGCCGGGTACGCTGATCGCCACCCACTGGAACCGCGCCGAGCTCGACGGCCCGATGGTCAACCCGCAGGGAGGAAAGCTGCTGGCGCCGCAGGTACGGATCGGGCCCACGGCACCGGTGGCGCTGGCCGATGGCAGTGCCGTGGAGGCGCGCCGCTATGCGCTGACCGGAGATGCGAGGCTCGACCTTTGGTACGACCTCTCCGCGCAATGGACCGCCACCCGCTTCGTGGCGCAGGACGATTCCGTGGTGCTGTACCGTCGTGTCTGAAACCCTGACCGTTCCCCCCGGCAGCATGGATATCGCCGTCATCGGCAGCGGCATCGCCGGCCTCTCGGCGGCCTGGCTGCTCGCCCGACGGCATCGCGTTACCCTCTATGAGGCGGCGCCGCGCCTGGGCGGGCACAGCAACACGGTGGTCGCTGCAGGCATGCCGGTGGATACCGGCTTTATCGTCTACAACGAGCGCAGCTACCCGAACCTCGTTGCGCTGTTCGCCCATCTTGGGGTGCCGACGCAGGCGACGGACATGTCCTTCGCGGTCTCGCGCGGCGCGATACGGGGCAAGGCCGCGGAGCTGGAATATGCCGGCACCGACCTGTTCGGCCTGTTCGCCCAGAAGTCCAACCTGCTGCGCCCGCAGTTCTGGGGCATGCTGGGAGATCTGCTCCGCTTCTACCGCGCCACCCGCGACAACAATGCCCTGCTGGCAGACGACACCACCACGCTCGGCGATTACCTTGACGCGCAGGGCTATGGCGCCGGCTTCCAGCGCGACCACATCCTGCCGATGGTCGCGGCCATCTGGTCCACCCCTTCGGCGCTGGCGCGCGACTACCCACTTTCCGCCTTTGTCCGCTTCTGCGCCAATCACGGATTGCTGCAGATCACCGGGCGGCCGGTCTGGCGCACCGTCACCGGCGGCAGCATTGACTACGTTACCCGGCTCGCCGCCCCGCTGGCCGGGCGCCTGCGACTGCACACGCCGGTGCGCGCGGTGGTGCGCGACGGGACCGGCGTCACCCTCCACAGCGCGCACGGACAGCCCGCGCGCTACGATCATGTGGTGATCGCCACCCATGCCGACACCGCGCTGGCCATGCTGGACGCCCCATCGCCCAGCGAGACCGCCCTGCTCGGTGCCTTCGGCTACACGCAGAACCAGGCTGTCCTGCACCACGATGCCAGCCTGATGCCCCGAAGGCGCGGCGTATGGGCGGCCTGGAACTTCATCGGCGGCGACGACCTGGGTTCGCCCTGCGTCACCTACTGGATGAACCGCCTGCAGGGGTTGGACCCGGCCACGCCGCTCTTCCTCACGCTCAACCCGCCGCGCGAGCCGGCCCGCGTGCTGCACCGCGAGACCTACGCCCACCCGCTGTTCGACGCAGCGGCGATCCGCGCCCAGCGCGCGCTCTGGTCCTTGCAGGGCCACGGCCGCACCTGGTTCTGCGGCGCGCATTTCGGCGCCGGGTTCCACGAGGACGGACTGCAATCCGGGCTGGCCGTGGCCGAGGCTCTGGGCGGCGTGCGGCGGCCCTGGAGCGTGGCCGACGAATCCGGCCGCATCCATCTCGGCCCGCCTGCTATGCTGGCGGCATGACCAGCGCAGCGTATTCCAGCGGCTTGTACCGGGGCGTGGTGGCGCATCGCCGCTTCCGCCCGGTGGGGCACCGGCTGCGCTACCGCATCTTCCAGTTGCTGCTCGATATCGACGAACTGCCGGGGCTGTCCTCGCGGCTGCGCCTGTTCGGGCACAACCGCGCGGGGCTGGTCAGCTTCCACGACCGCGACCATTTGGCCCGGACCGCCGAGCCTCTCCGCGCGCAGGTGGAGCGGCTGCTGGCCGAGGCCGAGCTGGAGGGTGGCGGGCGCATCCAGGTGCTGTGCATGCCGCGGATCCTCGGCCACGCCTTCAATCCGATCAGCGTCTGGTGGTGCCACGACCGCGAGGGCGCGCTGACCGCCGTGCTCTACGAGGTGAACAACACCTTCGGCCAGCGCCACACCTACTTGGTGCCGGCGCGCGCCGAGGCAGGCGTGCTGGTGCAGGACTGCGCCAAGCAGTTCTACGTCTCGCCGTTCTTCGGCATGGACATGCACTACCACTTTCGCCTCACGCCTCCCGGCGAGGCGTTGGCCCTGTTCATCCGCGCAACGGACAAGACGGGCACGATGCTCACCGCCAGCTTCTCCGGCAAACGCGCCCCGCTCACCGACACCTCGCTGCTGCGCGCCGTGCTCGGGCATCCGCTTTTGGCGCTGAAGGTGGTGGGGGCGATCCATTGGGAAGCACTGAAGCTGTGGTGCAAGGGGTTGAGGATCCACCCAAGGTCGACTTAGTTGCGGATCTGAGTCAAGAATGTTTGTTGCGAACAGGTCATACGAACGGTGGTTGCGGGGACATGCAACCGACGATCCCATTATTCGACCGTAGCTATTTGGCCCCGAGCGCGCCACATCGGCGAAGCGTTGGCGAACTGAAGCGCGTGAGATGCGACGGCGATCGCGTCGCAAAGCGGCAGGTTCGTGCACTTCGCGTTCGGCTCCCGAAGTAGCTCCTCATAGGCCAGCTTCTCACTCGGCAGCATCGGATTCGCGCCGCTCGGGGCCGCTTCGCTGATGAAGGCGAGATCGAGGCGCCGAGGTTCGTAACAGTCGATGAAGGGCAGCGTCAGCCCGACTTCGCCGCCTAGCCACTTCGCCGCCGGCGATCCCTCGCCCGCGGTTTTGCCGTTGACGACGCCCGGAGCGGACGCGGACGACCCGGACACCAACGGGGAATCGGCCACTGGCGACCCCTGCCGCAACACACGCCTCGACAACATGGCCGACACTTTCGCCGCCTGCGCCTCCGGCGGCGTCTTCGCCAGTTCGTCGAGCACCGTCCTCTTGTCGAGGTCGGTGCCGGAGATCGACGCCAGGATATCGGCGTCGACCGACTCGCCGCGGCGAGCATCACGCTGGATGGCCCGCTCGCTCTTGCGGGTCTTTTGCGCCATGTCCGCAGGGAAGCGAGTAGCTTCATCAACTTGGCGACTCTTCTCCCGGCCATTGCCCATCGCGCCGTGGCGGGTCTCCGGGTGCAACGCTTGATAAGCCTCCTTGCGCCGCCTCGTCAGCATGGCGCGCTTGGCCGGGCTCAGGTTGGTGCCCAGCAAGTCCTCGTCACAATGAGGAACTGGGACCCGATCTGATTTGGGGAGGTCGTGATGGACGAGATGATGTTGGACCTTGATGTCCTGGGGACGAGCAATCGGGGTGAAGCGATGCGGGAGCCGGACGAGGTGGCGACGATGGTCTGTGTATCGGCGCCAGAGTTCGATACAGATCGGTACAGTAACATATTGAATTCCATGAATTCAATGGGGCAACTCGCCGGCGCCTATTCACAGGGCCACTTCTCAGCGAAAAACCCGGGTCAGGTCTCAGCAGAAATCAACAATCGCCGAAGGCCTGAATGACGCCAAACAGCAAACAGCCGGAGCGTGATGACCGTTTCTTTCGGCGGTCATCGCGCTCAAACTGCGGCGGGCCGCGGCCAGCGCGCCGATGGCGCTCAGCATCAGCAGCACCGCCGGCGGCTCGGGCACGCTCGACGCCAGGACGCCGCGCACCTCCAGCGTCGCGGACTGGATGATGGCGTCGTCGCCGTAGACCACACCGAGTTCGCCGCCGCCCAGCATAGACAGCAGGTTGAGGGACCGGCCATCGGTTCCGTACGGCATCGCCGCGAGATCGAACGTCACCGTCGCCGGCTCGCCGACCGGCAGGTCGCGCAACAGCGCGTTGCCAAAATTGTACAGCGGGTTGTAGCCCCGCCTGTCGAAGAACAGTTGGTCGGTCGTGGCGCCGGGTGACTGCGGCGTGAGTTCCAGGGTCAAAGTGGCCGATCTCACCGTTCTTAGGACTGGGAAATTGAACGAAAAGGCCGTCAGGTCATCGACGCCGTTGCCCGCTACCTGGTCCGCCACCTGTGGGCCAGGGGTATAGCGGAGGGCGCTCCAACCGGTATCGGCCGCCGTCAGCGTGACGCCATTGAAGCCGATCAACGGGGCGTCGGTTATCCCTGTCGCTTCGGGGTGCTCCGCATAGATCGATGTCAGGAAGTCCGCCAGCTTGCTGGAGACCAGCGGCTGGTCGCTGCCCTGCAGAACCAGCGGTCCGTTGGGCCCGATCGGCTGCCCGTCCGCCCCGTTCAGGTAGGTGGTGGGGTAGGCCGCCAACGCGAGGCGGTTGCCCACCATGACGTCAACATCACCGAAGCGGCTCTTGATCCCCACAACGTTGCCGATCGGGGTGTCCAGCTTGACGAGCACCGGCTCGCCCGCCGCGTTCCGCACAACCCGCTCGAAACTGCTGATCGAGTTGCCGTCCAGCGGGACCTCGACCTGGGTTGGGCCGAGAATGGCATTTTCGTTATCGGTGATTACCATCCGGTCAATATCGTCCGAGTGGACGAAGGCGAGCCCTGACGCCCGGTAGCCCCAGGCATTGATGAGATGGAAGCCACCCGGCAGGCTAACGGACAGCATGGGCGCGACCCCCTGGTTCAGCAGGTCCGCGATGCGCGGCGCCCATGCTAGGGGGACCGGAGCGGAGGCGATCATGTTGCTCTGCCAGTCGTTCCAGGTGGCGCTGGCCGGAACGCCCCAGTCAGAGCGGTGCAGGTCGAAATAAAGCTCGGCGGCATTCCTGTAATCGCCTGCCTGATCTCCGTACAGTTGCAGTACGATCGGCTTCAGCTCGTCGAACACGGTCTGGCCATTCATGACGCCAGCCGCGTTCGGCACGCCCCATCCGGCATAGGCGAGGGCGTTCGCCGCGGCGGCGGCCCAGCACAGGTTGCCGCCACAGTCATACGAAAGGGTCGCGTCCTCGACCGGGGTGAACACCGTCCAGAGGGAGGCGGCCGGGGCCGGGGCCGTCCGGCCCGATGCGAGGACGAGGGCGAGCAGGGGAACGGCCAGCCACCGGCGCGCCGCCGCGCTCCGCGGCCCTGTGGCGCGACGCGCGCCGCAAGCCGCCCGGCGCCATCGCCGGACGGCGCCAAGCAGGACAAGGCCGGCGGCGACAAGACGGGATGCCGGAGGCTCCGGGATATGCTCGTTCAGCGAGCCGCTGAAGACGAAGTAATAGTTATGGTCGCGGTCCGCGGGGTAGATGAGTGCCTGCTGCACCAGGCCCAGCACATCGGCATTCAGGTTGAAGCGCACCTCGCCGGACGTGTTGTTGGCGTCGCTCACTTCCACCCTTTGCAGGGCCTGGCCGCCCGACATGGCGTTGTAGACCTGGATGCCTCGCGGGTCGCCCGCCAAACGCTGCTCGGAGAAATCCGCAAGGGTGCCGAAGCCGGGCCGCCATGCGGTGAAGATGGATGTCTCGGGGCCGGTGTAGCCCTGCGCGTCGTTGCCGAGCGTTACGGAGACGCTCTCGACCTGGAAATTGGCGGGAGCCGCGATCTGCTCATGCGCCACGGAAAGATCAAAGACGAGGAAATCGCGGAAATTATGGCTGATGGCGGCAATATTGCCGACGCCATAGTTGGATTGGCTGCTGCGGCCGTCATCCCGATACCACCCGTAATACCATGGCGTGATGTCGCCGAATGCGCCCTGGTTGGTAACGATGTCCAGTTTCTGGACACCGGTGGGCGAGCGGCTGAACAGGAAGGCCTCGGCGCGCGCGGATGCCGCAGGCGCGGCCCCGCAGGCGAGAATGCCGAGGCCCAGCATGACCGCCGGGCGGACGGCCCACGGTGGCGCGCAACGGCGTTTCGTGATGGTGTGCGCTTCCTGCAACATGTAACCCACCCCCCCCAACGCAGCGCAATAATGTGCACCTGGCGGCCGTTCAGAGCGTTGCGGCTGGCGGTCCTCGCTGCAGTAGTCTCTGGTTTGCGAAGTGTCGCCGATGGCAGTTGGACCAGGATGACCGCCGAAAGGAGCGGCCATCCGACTCCAGCTTGTTGTTTTGTGGCGCGATTCCGACCTCCGAGGATTCCGCCGCCGCCGCTAATACTTTAAGCACAACCACCGATAGCCACATTGATCTATGTTTTGATCCACGTCAAGAACAGTACGCTCCCGATGCGGCCGGCTGGCGGCATGCCTAACCGGTCCGCCGGCGAAGCGGCGCCGGCCTGGGGCGGGGGCCGGCCGCCTGCCGCTACGGGCAGGCGGCACGAGTGGATTCCGAGGCTGGTCGCGCCGGCGGGCGATTCTCTAGCCCGTCTTATTCACCGCATGTCGGGGATTTGTCGGCGGATGTCGCCCAACGCATTGATAGCGTTTAGGGAATGGGTGCCGAGACCATCCTTTCCACGCCTTCATGCCGAGCCACACCCGCCATGTCCGATGATACCTGCCTGCCGTTGGCCCTTCCAACGGTGGGGCGCAAGAAGGTCACCGCGGCGTTCGATGGTGGTCGGCTGACCTCGGACGGCGGGTGATGCTGCTGGCCATGGCCGAGCGGCGGTTGCGGATTGCGGAGCGCCTAGCGGGCCTGATCGCCGACCGGCGCAATCCCGCCCTGGTGAGGCACAGCGTGGCGGACATTCTGCGCGCCCGCATGCGGGCGATCGCCTGCGGCTATGAGGATGGCGACGACCTCGACCGCCCCGTCGCGCCGCGACGCCCTGCGCGCCCAGGATGCCGTCGCCCTGGAGATCCTGCTGATGGCGCCGATGCGACTGGCCAACCTCGTCGGCATCGAGTTGGGCGGCCACCTGCTCATGCACCGCGGCGGCGGTATGCGGCTGCACATCCCCGCCCGCGAGGTGAAGAACGCCGCCTAGATCAATGCGCTGCTGCCCCCGGAGAGCGTCCGCCTGATCACCGAGTACCTGGACCGCTACCGCCCGATACTCGCTGACCCCGCCACGCCGTTCCTGTTCCCGGGCAAGGGCGGCAAGGCCAAGGGCACCGACATGATGCGCGCCCAGATCACCGTCGAATCTCACCACCGCTGCGCGTCCGTCCAGGCGTGGAAATTCAAACTGCGCCGGGTTACAGTCTGTCGGCATCGGGGGCCTCCTCTGCATGCGGCAAGGCTTTGTTGCAGAAGAACTTTCGCCGATTCAGAGCCCCGATGCACCTATGCTCTGTGAGATATCCGGGCTAACGGAATGCCTGATGTGTGCGCGCACACATATTTGTGGTTGGGAACCGTCTTAGAGGCTGTCTCGGAACGCTGCCGGCATGACGGGGAGGCTGGGCAGCCGGGGCGAA
>MKWE01000006.1 GCA_001899585.1 Rhodospirillales bacterium 70-18 | reverse complement strand
GCCGCGCCGGGCGAGCCTATTTTCGCCGCCCGCAAGCGGGATCGGGCATCGCGATAACCGGCCGGCCGCGGAATAGACCTTCTGGGCATGATCCGATTTTCCCAATCGGACCGTGCTTCCGATTCTTTTTAGAGAGCGGGCCTGTTTCCGTGTTTTCCAGAATCTCCTGCAACATTCACGGCCGTTCTTCATCGTGACCATCGACGAGACCAATCAAGGCCCCGCCCCTGACGACCCGTTGGCAGCGGTCCCGGAGACACCGGTCCCGCAAGCCCCGTCGTCACCGCCGGGCAAACCGCTGAAGCGGCAGGTGGCACTGACGATCGGGGCGCTGGGCGTTGTGTTCGGCGACATCGGCACCAGCCCGATTTACGCGCTGCGCCAGACGGTGGAGGCAACGGGCGGTCACTTTCCCGGGCCGATGGCCATCTTCGGCGCGCTGTCGCTGATCTTCTGGTCGCTGATCGTTGTCGTATCGATCAAATATGTCGGCCTGATCATGCGGGCCGACAGCAATGGCGAAGGCGGCACGCTGGTTCTGGCAACACTGGCCCATCGCAGCCAGGGCTTGAAGCCCGGGACCAAGCGCCTGATCGGGACAGCCGCGATTCTGGGGTTGGCGCTTTTCTACGGCGATGGCGTGCTGACGCCGGCGATTTCCGTGCTGAGCGCGGTCGAGGGGCTGGGCGTGAGCAGTCACGCATTCGAACCGCTGATCATGCCACTGACCCTGATCATCCTGGTGGGGTTATTTCTTCTGCAAAGCCGTGGCACGGCGCGGATCGGGCGGATGTTCGGGCCGATCATGGCCCTGTGGTTCGCGACGATCTCGACACTGGGCCTTATTTCCCTGGTGCAGACCCCATCGATCCTGATGGCGGTCAACCCGCTTTACGGGCTTGCACTGTTCGCGCACGAACCATGGACGGCGTTCGTCGCGCTGGGCGCTGTGGTGTTGGCGGTGACGGGGTGCGAGGCGCTTTACGCCGACATGGGCCATTTCGGCAAAGACCCGATTCGCTATGCCTGGGCGTTTGTCGTGTTGCCGTCGCTAATGCTGGTCTATTTCGGACAGGGCGCGGAATTGCTGCGCAACCCGCAATCAGCCTCCATCGCCTTCTACGCGCTGGCGCCATCCTGGCTGCACTATCCGCTGGTGCTGCTGGCGACGGCCGCCACCATCATCGCCTCGCAGGCCGTCATTTCCGGCGTCTACTCCATGACACAACAGGCCGTGCAACTGGGCCAGCTTCCGCGCATGGAAATCCGCCATACCTCGGCTACCGATTACGGCCAGATCTACGTACCCGGTATGAATACCGTGATGCTGATCGGCGTGGTGTTGATCGTGCTGATTTTCCGCAGCTCCAATGCGCTTGCCGCGGCCTATGGCATCGCGGTTTCCGGTGTCATGGTCATCGACACCTTCAACGCCTCCATCGTCGCCGGGCGGCAATGGCGATGGGGGTTCCGGATGGCAGCAATCGTATTCGGCTCGCTCGCCTTCATCGACCTCGCCTTCCTGTCCGCCAACAGCCTGAAGATCGTCGAAGGCGGTTGGGTGCCGCTTGCCATCGCCACCGGTATTTTCATCGCGATGGAAACCTGGCGCAAAGGGCGTCAATTGCACCTGGAGCGGATTCGCAACGAATCCATGCCGATGAACCTGTTTCTGGAGCGGGCAGAGAAAACACCCACGCGCGTGGCCGGCACCGCGGTCTTTCTTGCCTCACGCATCGATTCGGTGCCGGGCGCCCTGTTGCACAATTTGAAACACAACAAGGTCCTGCATGAGCGCGTGATCCTGCTGCATGTGGAGGTGGAGGACCGCCCCTTTGTGCCGCCGGACAAGCGCATCCAGGTCGAAAAGCTGGGCAAGGGCTTTTTCGCCATGGATGTTCACCACGGCTTCTTCGAAACGCCGGACGTGCCGCGCGCCTTGGCAGAAGCGAGGGCCTATGGTCTTGCGGTGGATATCGAGACCGCGACCTTTTTCATCGGCCACGAAACGCTGATGCCGGCCGAGCATCCCGGCCTCGGCAAATGGCGCACATGGCTTTACATCACGCTGGCCAGCGGCGCCCTTTCACCGGCGCGGTTCTATCGCCTGCCGCCCAACCGTGTGGTCGAACTGGGCACGCAGACAACAATCTGATCAGCCGAGCCGATAGAGCAAGGCTTTCAGATAGGCCGTTTCCGGCAGCAATGGATGAACCGGATGGTCTGGCCCGGCACCCGATTGCCGCACCAATGCCGCCCGCCGCCCCGTTCGCGCGATACCGGCAGCGCATTCGGCCGCAAAACGCTCCGCCGATATATTGTGCGAGCAGGATGCCAGAAACAGGAAACCACCCGGCGCCGTGACGACGGCAGCAAGCCGCGCAAGGCGGCGATAGGCGCGGGCACCCGCCTCCAGATCCTTGCGTGCCTTCACGAAGGGCGGCGGATCGGCCACGACAATATCGAAAACGTCGCCCTGCGTGCCAAGACGCTCCAACTCCACAAACGCATCTGCCTTGATGAATTTACAGTTGCTAGAGACGCCATTGGCCGTTGCCGCTTCCTCTGCCTGCGACAATGCGCTTTGTGACGAATCGATGCCGATTGCTTCGCGGGCACCGCGTTTGGCGGCAAGCAACGAGAAA
>MKWE01000005.1:135340-146385 GCA_001899585.1 Rhodospirillales bacterium 70-18 | reverse complement strand
GTGCTGTAGCGCATCGGAGCGAAACCTGTCGAAAAGGGTAGGAGGACAGGTTAAATTGCTCCGAAGGCGAAGGTCGCACGTTCGAATCGTGTCGGGTCCGCCAATCTTTTCAAATGGTTATGCGGCATCCCCGCCGGGGCAACTCGGGGCGGGGTAACGCATGGGTATCTAGTGCGCCGGAAAGCTGGTGATTCGCAGCGTGGCTAACCACCCCGGCCAGCAGTTAGATATTTTTTCCTCGCGTAGACTCAAAAAGCATAGGGGTCATAGGGGGTATAGGGGGTTTCAAGGTATATTGAAATGAAACCGCGGCCATATTCAATGCGTTACCCTGGGTCGAATTGACCCCTATGCCAACTCGTCGCCAAGGTAGGCATAGGGGTCATAGGGGGCGTGGCGGCTTCGGTATGAAATGCGGTGCGCCTCCAAGCCTGCTTCGCCCCTTTTCCGCGCGATACGCGCGAGCGGGGCATTGCATCAGTCCCTACGGGAGTGCCGGTTGTGTCTGCCTGAATGTCCGCGCTCGGCATCCTCGCCGTGGTTTGCCCCCGCGCGGGGGTTGCCGGACGCTCGCACCTACCAGCCCTCATGGCCGCAGCCCCCGCACCGTGCCGAGTTGCGGGGTCGCGCAGCGCCGCACTTCGGACATTCGCGCATACCAAACGGCAGTGGCATCGGTTCTGCGCGCGGCTCGCCGGTAAGAGCGCGGCGAAGGGCTTTCTGTTCATCCAAGATGGCGTGCAGCCCAGAGCCGACGACAACAATCAGCGCACATAGAGCGGTTGCTGCGGCTAGGCCGTCGCCACTCAGATATGCCACGCTTGCCCCGGCGGCGGATTGCAGTGCGCCCACGGCCAGGGCCACAATCCCGAGGAGCGTGCAGAGGATTGCCGCCCTCGTAAAAAAATTGGCTACTCCGCGCATAGACCGTCCCTCTCATCGGTACGATCGGCACGCTGGCATTCTACGCCAATGGCGGCAACGGCAACGCGCTGCGGCCCGCTACTCCGTCGATCTTGCTGAGATTTAGGGGGCCAATGAGGGGACGCGGCGGATACGGGGATGTAGAGCAAGGAAAACCGGCATCATTGGGCAGACTACTTATCCGCCATGGGTCTTTTTAGATTGTTCGGATTGTTCGGATTGTCCGCGTGTTCGGCGTCCATGTCCCGAAGTCCGGCGGATATGCGCTCGATGCGCTCAATGATCCGTGCCCGCGCCTCGGCGGATGAAATGTCCGGGGCGTCGATTTTGTCGTCTGGCGGCGGTTCCTTCGGTTTGCCCATCGCCCGGTCAAGAATATGCGTAGCCGCCACGATCCGCGCCCGGCTGTCTTCGCTCGGGTCGGTCATCATGGCGATGAGCGTCCGCATCGCGTCGGGTGATGCCTCGCGAGCCAACCGCAGCGCCTCCCGGACGGCATTGGGGCGTCCGCCGGGGTTGCCGCTCTGCCCAGGCTGCCAGGGCTGCAGCACGCCGTTGCCGTGGCTGGGGATCACTGCCCCGGCTGTGGTCTCAATGTTGCTGGCCATGATCTTTTATCCTCGCGGACTGTCGTTCGAATGGTTTACCAATTTCGACCAAAGCTACGTCTAGTAGAGGCGCGCGGTGGCACCAAAGAAGCGAACTTTGATTTTAGTGGCGATTGCCGGCATAGCGGCCTTTGGGATCGTGTCGGTTCTCCCAACGGTTCCCTCTTGTACCGATCGTCGAACAATCGAATTGGTGCTTCAGGTGCTCCGGGATCAGCTTGCCGTTCCCGGTAACCTCTCGTTAGCAAACATTCGGGTTCGGTCGGGGTGGCTATTCGGTCGGGAGTGGGCCTGCGCAGCCGAAGTGGACGGCATCAGCGGTCCAACGTCGCTCGCTGGCGTCAAGTTCAATCAGGTGACTTACACAAGCGAAATCACGGCCGACACTCGTAGGCTCTATGTGACGGCGCGGATGGGGCCTCCCTTGTAACGGCAGTCTCATTTGCGGCGTTGAAGCGCACAGGCGGTCCAGTAGGGCGAGCGCGGTCACAACGTCACCTCATGGGTTGCCGGCTGCCGGTCTGACGCAGGGCGTAAATGGCGGGGGACCATTTGGCGTCAGGCTTCTCAGCCATCAGCTCGAAACCAGTGACGCGCGTTCCGACCAATTTCCCGACGAATGACGCGACGTATTGGCGTCCTCTGCCCATCGGATCGGCACGCATGCGGGCATAGGTCTCGCCGGCCGACATGCGGATCATGTCCACCTTGACCCCGGTTTCCTTGGCGTAGGTCGTGGCCATGGCGCGGCACCAGTTCTTGTCGACGCCGCAATACATCACCAGCAGGCCCTGGGCGCGGGCCTGCGCCCCCGAGGCCGCGGCAAGGAGCAGGCCGATCAGCAATCCGAGACAACGGCGCGTGTGTCGGGAAGGTCGGGGAGTGCAGGTCATAACGGCTCCTTGTTTGCCACAAGATCGTTACGAAATAGATATTAAACCCCTGAACTGCTTCCACCGGAACGGTATTGATCTAAATTATGGCCATCCAGCGACCTGCCGTGCCCCGACAGGGCCGCCTACCCCGCCCCGGTCGGCGCAGGACGCGACCGAGGCATTGCTCGTCGGCCTGGGGAAACAGGCCGCCGAGTAGTCCCCGCTTCAGCCCGGCGGGCGCACGATGAGTCCGCCGCCCGGGCACTCAGGCCGAGCCCGACCCGGCCCCCCGCGCGAATCCGTACATCCGCTGCGCGTTGTCATGGAACAGCGCCCGCTGCTCGGCCGGCGAGAAGTCGCGGATGATCTCGGCGAAGGCGGTCACCATCGCGCCATAGGTCATGTTGCGCCGCGCCACCGGATAATCGGTGCCGAACAGCGCGCGGCCGGTGCCGAAGGCGTCGATGCAGCCCATCACCGTCCGGCGTAGCGCCGGCAGGCTGCGGTCGGGGTCGTAGGCGCCGAAATTGGAAACTTTGATGGCGATGTTCGGGCAGGCGGCCATGCTGGCCAGCCCGGCATGCCAGCGCGCGATCCCCGCCGCGTCGCGGTCGTTCGGGGTGCCGCAATGGTTCACCAGGATCGGCAGGTCCGGCATGTCCTGCGCCAGCCGGGTCACCTCGTCGGCCTGGTAGGGGTTCATCAGCAGCTCCAGCAGCAGCCCGTGCTGCCCCAGCCGGGCGGCGCCGGCGCGGAAGCCGGTGCTGTCCACGATGCCCGCCGCCGTCCAGCGCTTGGCCGGGTCGGGGTGCCAGCGGATGGTCTCGCGCACCCCGGCCACGCGCGGATGCGCCGCCTGTGCCTCCAGCCGGCGCTCCATGCCGGTGGTGGCCAGGTCGGCGAAGGCGACGCAGCGCGCGGCGATGCCGGCCGGCGGCGCCAGCGCGTCCAGCCACTCGGTCTCCTCCACCGGGTCGCGCGCGCGGTCCCACACCGCCTCCACATGCACGCTGCCGGCCAGGTTCACGCCGGCGGCGTCGCGCAGGTAGTCGGCCGGCAGGTAGCTGTGGCGCAGGTAGCCGATATCGCCCAGCGCCGGAATGCCCTCGGCCAGCCAGCGGTGGCGTCCCATCGCGAGGTCCCACAGATGGTGGTGGGCGTCGATGATCGGACCTGCATAAATTCCATTGCTCATGGGCGTTGCTCCGGCCGTTGCGGAATTGACCAGGCGCCGGGCCGCGCCTAGCGTTCCGCATGCCTTAAAGGGGGGAACCGATCCGATGGCAACCAAAGTGGCGAAAATCTGGGCTTCCGGGAAGGCCGTGGTCAACGGCTGGCTCGCGATTCCTTCCGGCTTCTCGGCCGAGGTGATGGCGCAGTGCGGATTTGATAGCGTTACCGTGGACATGCAGCACGGCGTGCAGGACTACCAGTCCATGGTGCAGTGCTTCCAGGCCATGCAGGCCCACCCGATCACGCCGATGGTGCGGGTGCCGTGGAACGAGCCGGGGATCATCGGCAAGGTGCTGGATGGCGGCGCGATGGGCGTGATCTGCCCGATGATCAACACCAAGAAGGAGGCGGAAGCCTTCGTCTCGTACTGCAAGTACCCGCCGATGGGCAGCCGCAGCAACGGGCCGATCCGTGCGGGCATGTATGGCGAGGCCACCAGCTACCAGGCCACCGCCAACGACGAGACGCTGTGCATCCCGATGATCGAGACCAAGACGGCGATCAAGAACCTGGAAGCCATCCTGGACGTGCCCGGCGTCGCCGGCATCTATGTCGGCCCGTCCGACCTCGGCCTGTCCTACGGCCTGCCCCCGAAGCTGGACCGCAGCGAGCCGGAAATCCTGAAGATCTACGAAAAGATCATCAAGGAATGCGGCAAGCGCAACATCTTCGCCGGCATCCACACCGCCGGCGCCAAGGATGCGGCCAACTGCATCAGCATGGGCTTCCGCCTGACCACGCTGATGAACGACAGCGGCATGATGGCGACCTACGCCAAGAACGCCATCGCCGAGACCCGCAAGAATTCCAAGGGCATCGCCTGACAAGACGCAGGGCGGGGCGCTGCCCCGAACCCCGCCAGGGGCCGAGCCCCTGGACCTCATTCTGAATCGAGTTCCAAGGGCTCGGCCCTTGGTGGGGGCCAGGGGCAAGGCCCCTGGCCTTCCTTGCCTTCCCTGATGGAGACACCACCATGGCCCCGCCGCTGTTCATCCGCCTCAACGACGCCGACAACGTGGTGATCGCCCGGGCCACCCTGCTGCCCGGCACCATGGTGGACGTGGATGTCACCGTCACCGACCGCGTGCCCGCCGGCCACAAGGTCGCCACCCGCCCGATCGCGGTGGGGGAGCCGGTGCGCCGCTACGGCCAGATCATCGGCTTCGCCACCGCGCCGATCGCCCCCGGCCAGCACATCCACACGCATAATTGCGGCATGGGTGAGTTCGCCAAAGACTACGCCTGGGGCGTGGACGCGCGGCCGACGCAGTATTTCGACACCCCGGCCACCTTCCAGGGCATCCGCCGGCCGGACGGGCGGGTGGCCACGCGCAACTACATCGGCATCCTCACCAGCGTGAACTGCTCTGCCCATGTCGCCGGCATGGTGGCCGACGCCTTCCGCAAGAACCCGATCACCGGCCACAACCCGCTGGCCGACTTCCCCAATGTCGACGGCGTGGTGGCGCTCACCCACAAGACCGGCTGTGGCATGACCCAGCACGAGCCGCTGGCGCTGCTGCGCCGCACGCTCGGCGGCTACGCCCGGCACGCCAATTTCGCCGCCGTCGTGGTGCTGGGCCTGGGCTGCGAGGTCAACCAGATCGGCGGGCTGATGACCGAGCAGAAGCTTGCCGGCCGTCTGCGCGCCATGGACATCCAGGAGATGGGCGGCACCCGCAAGACGGTGGAAGCCGGCATCGCCTTCGTGCGCGAGGCGCTGGCCGAGGCCAACACCGTCCGCCGCGAGACCTGCCCGGCGAGCGAGTTGACCGTGGCGCTGCAATGCGGCGGCTCGGACGGCTATTCCGGCATCACCGCCAACCCCGCCCTCGGCGCCGCGTCCGACCTGCTGGTGCGCCACGGCGGTACCGTTATCCTCTCCGAAACCCCCGAGACCTACGGCGCCGAGCACCTGCTCACCCGCCGCGCGGTCAGCCGCGAGGTCGGCGAGAAGCTGGTCGGCCTGATGCGTTGGTGGGAGGAGTACACCGCCCGCGAGGGGGCGGAGATGAACGCCAACCCCAGCCCCGGCAACAAGGCCGGCGGCCTGACCACCATCCTGGAGAAGTCGCTCGGCGCCATGGCCAAGGCCGGCAGCACCAATCTGGTGGACGTGGTGGGCTATGCCGAGGAGGTCACCCGGAAGGGCTTCGTGTTCATGGACACGCCGGGCTACGACCCGGTGGCCGCCACCGGCCAGGTCGCCGGCGGCGCCAACCTGGTGTGCTTCACCACCGGGCGCGGCAGCGTGTTCGGCTGCAAGCCCGCCCCCTCCATCAAGCTGGCCACCAACTCCGCCATGTACCGGCGCATGGAGGAGGACATGGACATCAACTGCGGCACCATCGCCGATGGCGACGAGAGCGTGCAGCAATGCGGCGAGCGCATTCTGGACCTGATCCTGCGCACCGCCTCCGGCGAGCCGACCAAAAGCGAGCAGTATGATTTCGGGGCCGCCGAGTTCGCGCCCTGGGTGCTCGGCGCGACAATGTAATCGGGCGCAGGGTATAGCCAGGCGCGGGGCTCTGCCTCCCCCGGCAGCAGCCGTCAGGGCGGCAGCGCGCGGCGCTCCCCCAATGGCAGCCAGATGGTGAACGTCGCCCCCCGCCCGGTGTCGCTGTCGATCGCCAGCAGTCCCCGGTGCCGGTTGACGATGTGCTTCACGATCGCCAGCCCCAGCCCGGTGCCGCCGGCCGCCCGGCTGCGGCCCTGGTCCACGCGGTAGAAGCGTTCGGTCAGTCGCGGCACCTGCGCCTTCGGAATGCCCGGCCCGTCATCGCTCACCCGCAGCACCACGCCGCGCCCCGGCCACCGGCCCCCGGCTTCGGCGAGGGCGGCCGAGACCTGCACGGTGCCGCCCTCGCGGCCGTATTTCACCGCGTTGTCGATCAGGTTGCTGGCCAGTTGCGCCATCTGGTCGGCATCCGCCGGCACCCGCGGCAGGCCGGGCGCGACCTCCACCGCCAGCGTCACCCGCCGCGCCGCCAGCCGCGGCTCGAACCCCGCCGCCACGCGGGCCAGCAGGTCGCCCAGGTCCATCCGTTCGGCCGGCGGCTGGTGTTCGGTCAGCTCGATGCGCGACAGGCTCAGCAGGTCGTCGATCAGCCGGTTCATCCGCTCGGCCTGCTCGGCCATGATGCCCAGGAAGCGCTGCTGCGCCGGCGGGTCGTCGGCGGCCGGTCCGCGCAGCGTGTCGATGAAGCCGATCAGGCTGGTCAGCGGGGTGCGCAGCTCGTGGCTGGCATTGGCGGCGAAATCGGCGCGCATGCGCTCCACCGCGCGCTCGCGGGTGCGGTCGGACAGCACCACCAGCGCCTGCCCGCCATCGGCCAGCGCCGGCTCCAGCCAGATCACCGTCGCCCGCAACTCGCGCGCCACCGGGGCGGACAGGCCGAGATCGGCCGTGGCGGTGCCGCGCAGCGCCGAGGCCTGGCCGATCGCGTCGCGCAGCACCGGGTGGCGCAGCACGGCGGCGAGGTCGGCGCCGAAGGCCGCGCGCGCGGCGGCATTGGCCCGCAGCACCGCGCGGCCGGCATCCAGCACCAGCAGCGGGTCGGGCAGGCGCTCCACGATCGCCTCATTGGCGCGCAGCAGGTCCCCCACCTGGGCGGCGCGGGTGGCCAGGTTGCGGGCCAGCCGCTCAATCCCGCGCGCGACCCGCTCCACCGGCGGCAGGCGCGGCGCGGCGGCGGCATGGGCCAGGGCGGAGCTGTTCTCCAGCATCGCCTGGCGCAGCGTCTCCACCAGGTTGCCGAGGTCCGCGAGCCACAGCGCGGCCAGCGCCAGCGCGCCCAGCGCCACCACCGCCATGCCGGCCAGCCCCGGGCCGGCCGCCAGTGCGCCGCCCAGCAGCAGCGCCAGCAGCGTTGCCAGCGGCACCGCCGCCAGCAGCGCCCCCACCCATAGCAGGCTGCCCAGGCGCATCGCGGCGGCGCGGGTCAGTCAGATGCCGGGGGCGGAGATGCTGTCGGGCGCCGGCTCGATCATGGTCGGCCCGCCGCGCCCGAGTTCGAACAGCGCCAGCCCGCGCCGCACCTGCCCGTCCGGCTGCAGCGCCAGCACGCCGTCCACCCCCGCGAAGCCCTCCGGCCGGCACAGCGCGGCCACCGAATACCCGCCCTCCTGCGCCAGCACGGCGGCGATCGCGGCGGCGTCATAGGCGAAATCGGCCAGCCCCGGCGCCTGCGCGCCATAGGCCGCCTGGTAGCTGGCATTGAAGCCGGCGCGCGCCGCCGGGTCGGGGGCGGCGAACCAGGCGCCGTTCAGCGGCGCATCCCGCCGCGCCGTGGTGGAGGCCCAGAGCGCCGGGCCGAGCACCCGCACCGCCGGGGCGTCCAGGTCGTAGTACGACAGCAGGCTGGCCACCGCCGCGAGCTGCTCGCCGGCATCGGCCAGCAGCAGCGCGTCGAACGGCGCCGGTGGAATCGGCGCGCGCGCCAGTTCGGCGGCCCGGCGGCGGCCCTCGGCTGTGTGCAGCGCGCGGGCGGCGCGGATCTGCGCGTCCAGCGGGCCGCGCCGCCCGGCATAGTTGGACACGCTGCGCATGGTGGCATTGATGGAGGCCATGTCTGTGCCATGGAAGCGGATCTCCGGCGCCCCCAGCCCGGCCGAGACCGTCGCCTTGGCGATCGCCGCCGCCATGGCATGGCCGAAATCGTTCTCCGGCAGCACGGCGGCGAAGCGGGTCTTGCCCTGTGCCGCGGCGCTGGCCACCAGGCGGCGGACCTGCTGGCCCGGCGTGATGCCAAGCGTCCACACCCCCGGCTGCGCCTGCGCGGGGTCGGAGGTGAAGGCCAGCACCGCCACCCCCGCCTGCCGCGCCGGGGCGGCCACGGCGGCGGTCTCCTGGGAGGTCAGCGGCCCGATGATCAGCCCGGCCCCGGCCGCCAGCGCCGCCTGCGCGGCCGCGGCGGCGCCCTGCGGCGTGCCCTGGGTGTCGCGCACATCCAGCCGCGGCGCGCCTTGCAGGGAAAGCGCCAGTTTCGCCGCGTTCACCAGCGCCTCGCCGCGCGCCGCGTTCGGCCCGGTCAGCGACGCCAGGATGGCGACCGTCCGGCCCGCCGGCGCGGCGCTGGACATCGTCCCGCCCGGCATGGCGCCCAGCGGCACCGGGCCGCCGCCGCCGCGATAGGCCGGCGCAGTGGCGCAGCCGGCCACTGCCAGGGTAAAGGCAAGGAATGCCAATGTCCGACGAACCATGCGACCTGTCTCCCGTAGCGAACCACCCCGGCATGCCGCCGGACGCCGAGCACGGGGCGCCAGAGCGGCTGCCCGATGGTCTTGTGCTGGTTTCAACGCCAATCGGCAACCTCGGCGATATGTCACTGCGCGCGATATCCGCATTGAAGGCGGCGGATCTGGTGTTGTGCGAGGATACGCGCACCACCGCGCGACTGTTGCGGGAGTATGGGATTACCACACGCACGGCGCCGCTGCATGAACATAACGAGGACCGGAGCATTCCGGCGGTGCTGGACATGCTGCGGGCCGGGCGGCGGGTGGCGCTGGTGAGCGATGCCGGCACGCCGCTGGTGTCCGACCCCGGCTACCGGCTGGTGCGTGCGGCGCTGGCGGAGGGGCTGGCGGTGGGGGGCGTGCCGGGGGCGAATGCCGCCGTGCTGGCGCTGACCTTGTCCGGGCTGCCGCCGCAACCCTTTCTTTTCATGGGGTTTCCACCCCCACGCGGGGCGGCGCGGCGGGCCGCCTTCGCCAGCCTGCGCGCCGCCGAGCGGGCCGGGCTGGCGGCCACGCTGCTGTTCTACGAGGCGCCGCACCGGCTGGCCGAGACGCTGGCCGACATGGCGCAGGTGCTCGGCGACCGGCCGGCGGCGGTGGCGCGGGAGCTGACCAAGCGGTTCGAGGAAGTGCGGCGGGACCGGCTGGCGGCGCTGGCTGAGTACTATGACACCACAAAACCACGCGGCGAAATCACCATCGTGGTGGCTCCAATGCCCCCCGAGACCCCCGAAAACGACGATCTAGACGCGATTCTGCGCACCGCCCTGGCGGCCCACCGGCTCAAGGAAGCGGTCGCGATGGTCACCGCCGCGACCGGATTGCCGCGCAAACTTGTCTATGCGCGGGCGCTGGCGCTGGCCGGGGGCGGCGATGGTGATGCCACATAACCATCACGCCTACAGCACGAGTTGGCCGAGCAGCGCGTCCAGCCGCTTGCGGCCCTCGGCGGTGGCGGCCAGGCGGCCATCGGGGCGGGTGAGGTAGCCGGCCTCGATCGCGCGGGCCAGGGTGTCGGGGTCCAGCGCGTCGGCCAGCGCGATGCCGGCGCGGGCGGCGAAGCGGGCGGGGTCGATGCCTTCGGCCAGGCGCAGGCCCATCAGCAGCATCTCGCGGGCGCGTTCGGCCGGGGCCACCGCCTCCTCGGCGGTGCTGCCGTGGCCCTGGCGCTCCACCCGCTCCGCCCAGGGTTCCGGCGCGCGGTGCCGGCGCGTGGCCAGCAGCCGGCCGCCCAGGCTGACCCGGCCATGCGCGCCGGGGCCGATGCCGGCGTAGTCGCCGTAGCGCCAATAGGCCAGGTTGTGGCGGCTTTCCGCGCCGGGGGCGGCGTAGTTGGACACTTCGTAGGCCAGCAGGCCGGCGCGGGCGGCTTCCTCGGCGGTGGCGTCGTAGAGGGCGGCGGCGCTGTCGTCGTCGGGTAGCACCAGGGCGCCGCTGCGGTGCAGCGCCTCGAACCCCGTGCCCGCCTCGATGGTGAGCTGGTAGAGCGAGAGGTGGTCGGCGGCCAGGGCCAGCGCCTCGGCCAGCTCGGCGCGCCAGTCGGCCAGCGTCTGGCCGGGGCGGGCGTAGATGAGGTCGAAGGACAGGCGGGGGAAGATGCGCCGCGCGGTCTCCAGCGCCGCCATCGCCTGGGCTGCCGAGTGCTGGCGGCCGAGTAGGCGGAGCTGGTCGTCGCGCAGGCTCTGCACGCCGAGCGAGGCGCGGTTGACGCCGGCGGCGCGGAATTCGGCGAGGCGGGCGGCCTCCACGCTGGTGGGGTTGGCTTCCAGCGTGATCTCGATGTCCTCCGCCGCGTCGAACAGCGCCCGCGCGTCGGCGATCAGGGCGGCGACGGTTTCGGGGGCCATCAGGCTGGGGGTGCCGCCGCCGAAGAAGATGGAGGCGAGCGGCCGGCGGCCGAGGCGCGCTGCCTCCCACGCCAGTTCGGCGCGCAGCGCCGCGGCGAAGCGCGACTGGTCGATGCGCTCGCGCACATGCGAGTTGAAGTCGCAGTACGGGCATTTGGCCAGGCAGAACGGCCAGTGAATATAGAGGGCGAGCGGTTCCATCGGCGTTCTATAGGCCATATGGCTCGCCGCCGCAGGGGGAAGGGATTCACAGGGAGGCGGGGAGGCGGGGAGGCGGGGAGAAGAAGGGTGAATCATGGCGCTCTCTTCTCCCCGTCTCC
>MKWE01000005.1:0-135334 GCA_001899585.1 Rhodospirillales bacterium 70-18 | reverse complement strand
CCCCGCCTCCCTGTGAATCTTCCCGCGCCGGCCTCAGCAGGACGGTTTGGCCGGCAGGGTCAGCGAGGACAGCTTGCCGTGCATGACGAAGTCGCCGAAATCCATCGACAGGTCGTCGGCGATGCCGTTGGACCAGTAGTGCATGCCGACCTCGTAATCCGGCACCTGGGCGTGCTTGCCGCGGTCGAAGAAGCCGATGCGCACGCGGGTGCTGGGCAGGGGTGTCAGCACCGGCCAGTTGGTGGCGGCGGGCTTCGCCCAGCCGGTGATGGCGATCGCGGTGTCCTGAGCGCCGTCGGGGCCGGTGCCGTCGAACAGCGGCAGGGCGAGGAATTTCTTGCCGGCCTCGGCGGCCTGCAGCAGCGCCTCGGTGTGCATCATCGGGAACAGCGTGCCGGGGGGGAGTTTTTTGGTGGTGTCGGCGGGCATGTCGTAATGGACCTCGCCCGGGCCGCCGGTGTGGTCCAGCGCCGCGTCGCCGGAGAGTTCGCTGGTGACCGCGTCGTCGGTGGTCTGGCGCAGGCGGAAGCGCATCTTGAGGCCGTCCTTGCTCTCCCAGGTGGTGTAGTCGGAGATCATCTCGATGTCCTGGCCGTCGCGGTTGGTCAGGCTCATCTTGAGGCGCTGGCGGACGGCCCAGGCGTCGCAGGCGTCGGTGACCTCGTAGGCCATGCTGCCGGAGGCGGCGATCACGTCGCCGCGAGCGGATTCGAGGGTGAGGTCGTACAGCGCCTTATGGGCCGCCAGCGGCTCGGCCGCCTGCCCTGGGCGGGGGGACAGGCCGAGCAACAGGGCGGCCGCAAGGATCACATGGCGCATGCAGGGTTCTCCGGGAACGACAGACCGAACATAGGAAGCTCGGCCCGCCGGCGCCAGCGCGGCGCGTTCAGGCCGGCTCGGCCGCCCCATGTTCGGGCGTGCCCTGGTCGGGGGCGCCCTGGTCGGGGGCGCCCTGGTCGGGGGCGCCCTGCTCGGGGTCGGGCCGGTCCAGCACCGTGTAGCCGATGGAGGCGAGGTGGGAGTTGATGCGCTTGAGGTCGCGCAGCACGCCCAGGTGCAGGGTGCTGCATTCCAGCGCGTCCGGCCGGTCGGGCGAGAGGCGGGCGAGGTGGGCGTGGGTGGCGGCGCGCTCCAGCTCGCTCAGGCGGCGCTTGGCGTCCAGGAGCTGCTGGGCGCCGCGCGGGTCCTCGGCCATGAAGGTGGAGAGCGCGAGGCGCAGGTCGTCCAGCACGCCGGCGTGGAAGGCGACGAGGTCGGCGCGGTCCTCGGCGCCGAAGCTGAGCTGGCGCTTGGCCATGCGGCGGGCGGCATCGACCAGGCTGCGCTCGGCGATGGCGCCGACATGGCCGAGGTTGACGGCGAATTCCAGGATGGCCTGGCAGCGGCGGGCGTCGGGCTCGGGCAGCGGCTCGGCGGCGATGCGGGTGAGGTAGGATTTCACGTCGTCGCCCAGGCCGTCGAGCGCGCGGCCGAGGCGGGTGGTTTCGTCGGCGGCCTCGCGCCGGCCGTCGAGCAGGGCTTCGAGGCTGCGGCGGAGCATGGCCTCCACCAGGTCGCCCATGCGCAGCACCTCGCGGGCGGCGTTGGCGAGCGCGAGGTAGGGGGTTTCGAGCGCGACGGCGTCCAGGTAGAGCGGGCGGGCGGGGTCGGCGCCGTGCGCGGCCTCGGGCAGCAGGCGGGCGAGCAAGGTGGCGGCGGGGTCGAGCAGGCCGAGGAAGACGGCGGCGAGGGCGCAGTTGAACAGGATGTGGAAATAGACCGCCTGGGCGCCGGGGTCGGGCGACAGGGCGGGCAGGGCGGCGGCGAGCAGCGGCAGCAGCGGCAGGGCGACCAGGCAGCCGAGGGCGCGGAAGGCGAGGTTGCCGACCGGCAGGCGGCGGGCGGCGGGCGAGGGGCCGCCGGCGGCCAGCACCGGGGCGATGGCCGAGCCGAGATTGGCGCCGAGCACCAGCGCCAGGGCGGCGACCGGAGGGATGACGTGCGCGGCGGCCAGCGGCACGATCATCAGCAGCACCGCGACCGAGGAATGCGCGGCCCAGGTGAGCAGGGCGGCCAGCAGCAGGTCCAGCACCGGCTCGGCGGTCAGCGCCGCCAGCAGTTCGCGCAGGATGGGGGCGGCCTCGGCCGGGCGCATCGCCTCCACCAGCAGGCTGAGCGCCAGCAGCATCAGGCCGAGGCCGAGCGCCACCCGGCCGAGATTCTGCAGCCGGCCCTTGCGGGCGCCGCCGCGGGTGCCGCGCTTGAAGCCGGTGTAGCCGATGATCAGCAGCACCGGGGAGAGCCACGAGATGTCGAAGGTGAGCAGCTTGACCATCAGCGCGGTGCCGATATTGGCGCCGAGCATGACGGCCAGCGCCGGCACCAGGGCGACCAGCCCGTCGGCGGCGAAGGAGGTGGCCATCAGCGCGGTGGCGGTGCTGCTTTGCAGCAGGGCGGTGACGATGACGCCGCCGAGCAGGGCGAGCCAGCGGCTGTCCAGCCCGGCGCCGAGCAGGCGGCGCAGATCGGAGCCGAAGGCGCGCACGATGCCGGTTTGCACCATGCGCGCGCCCCAGAGCAGCAGCACCACATGCCCCGCCAGGGCCACCAGCAGATAGGTTGCCGACATCGCCCCCCACATTCCCTGCGCCCCGGCTCGCGGATCGCGAGGAGGACCTTGATCCCGGCGGGGCGTGTCGCGCAAGGGGAGGCGGGGGTGGCGTATTGGCCTTTCCACCCGCTCGGGGATTGCCCTAGGCTCGCCTTCGGGCGCCGTGCCGCGGCCTGCCCGGACAAGAACGTGTGGGAGAACGAGCATGAACCGTGTCGCGGCGGCCTTCGCCGGCCTGCTGAGCGCGCTGGCGCCGATCGCGCTGGCTTCGATGGTGACGGCCACGCCGGCGCGGGCGGACATCACCGTCGGCGCCGTGCTGTCGCTGACCGGGCCGGGCGCCTCGCTGGGCATTCCCGAGCGCAACGTGATCGACATGCTGCCGCGCGAGATCGCCGGGCAGAAGGTGCGCTACGTCGTGCTGGACGACGGCACGGACAGCACCGCGGCGGTGCGCGCGTTCCAGAAGCTGGTGACCGAGGAGAAGGTGGACCTGGTGCTCGGCCCGTCGGTGACGCCGACCTCGCTGGCGGTGCTGGACGTGGCCGGCTCCTCGGGCACGCCGATGATCAGCCTCGCCGGGTCCAACGCGATCATCGTGCCGCAGGAGGGCAACAAGCGCTGGGCGTTCAAGCTGGCCTCGCCGGAGAGCGCGATGCTGGCCGGGCCGCTGCAGTACCTGAAGGACAAGGGCGGCAAGACGATCGCGAGCATCGCGCAGGCGACCGCCTTCGGGGACGCCTTCGTGGCCGCCGCCGATTCCGAGGCGGCGAAGCGGGGCATCAAGTCGCTGGGGGTGGAGAAATACAACCTCACCGATACCTCGGTGACGCCGCAGGTGCTCAAGATCATGGCGCTGCGGCCGGATGCGGTGTTCATCGCCGGCAGCGGCACGCCGGGGGCGCTGCCGGTGATCGAGCTGCGCAACCGCGGCTACAAGGGGCTGATCCTGCACAACCAGGGCGTGGCCAACCCGGATTTCCTGCGGGTGGCGGGCAAGGCGGCGGACGGGATCATCCTGTCGGCCAGCCCGGTGACGGTGGCCGAGCAACTGCCGGACAGCGCCGACACCAAGAAGCCGGCGATGGCCTATGTGAAGCTGTACGAGGGCAAGTTCGGCGCCAATTCGCGCTCGCTGTTCGGCGCGACGGCGTGGGACGGCTATCTGCTGCTGGCCGAGGCGGCGCCGGCGGCGCTGAAGGTGGCCAAGCCGGGGACGGCGGAGTTCCGCAAGGCGCTGCGCGACGCGATGGAGAACCTGAAGAACGTGAACGGCGCGGCGGGCATCTACAACATGCGGCCGGACGACCATAACGGCACCGACGAGCGTTCGCTGGTGCTGATCACCGTCAAGGACGGGCACTGGCAGCTGATCAAGTAGGCGGGTGGCGGCCAGGGGGGGTACCCCTGGCCGCGCAGGCTCAGTGGTGGTGGCCGGAGTTGTGGCCGAAGCCGCCGTGGTGGTCCTCGCCATGGTCGTCGCCGCCGAAGCCGCCGCTGGCCGTGAAGCTGCTGGCCGAGAGGCTGGCGACGCCGGCGAAGGTGATCTGTGTGTTGTCCGACAGCAGGATGGTGGTGTTGCCGCCGGTATGGGTCTGGCTGGCCAGCGCGTCCTGGATGGCGTGCGGGCCGTAGCCCATCAGGCTGATGCGGTCGGCGCCGCCGAAGCCGGATACCAGGTCCGTGCCGCCGGCCTCGCCCTTGATGAACTGGAAGCGGTCGCCGTTGGCGGCCGACTGCATGGTGGCGTTGCCGGTGCCGGCGATGAAGGTGTCCGCGCCGATGCCGCCGACCAGCATCGTGTTGCCGCTGCCGGCGTGCAGCGTGTCGTGGCCGCTGCTGAGCACGCCCAGCAGGGTTTCCGAGCCGGCGCCGGCATAGAGCGCCTGGCCCTCGCTGCCGCCGGCGTAGAGCTGGTCGCCGTTGCCGCCGCCGAACAGGGTGGCGTGGCCGGTGCCGGCGATGATGAGGTTGTTGCCGGCGCTGCCGCCATGCAGTTCGCTGGTGCCGCTGCCGCCGAACAGGGTGGCGCTGCCGGTGCCGCCCAGGACGGTGGCGCCGCCGGCCGCGCCGAGGAACAGCAAGGTGCCGCTGCCGCCCTGGATCAGGTCGCGCGCGGCGTCGGTGGCGACGATGGTGGCCGCGCCGCCGCCGAGGCCGATGCTGTCCCGCCCGCCGGAGACGACGGTGTCGCGGCCGTCGCCCAGCAGGATGCTGTTGCGGCCGCCGCCGGCGTTGATGCTGTCGTCGCCGCCGCCCAGCGCCAGGATCTGGTCGTTGCCGCCGCCGGTGTTGATCGACCAGGCGCCGGCGTCGCTGCCCGGGATGATGATGCGGTTGTCGCCGCCGCCGGCCACCACGGTGCCCGAGCCGCCGGTGGCGATGAAGGTGAGGTCGCCGGAGCTGCCCAGCACCGACTCGTTGTTGCCGCCCGAGCCGAAGATGACGGCGTGCCGCGCGGTGGCGACCACGGCGTCGTAGCGCGCCGGCAGGAAGGTGATGCCGCTGGTCTGCTGCACCCATTCCCCGGTCTGGCCGGACGGCAGGCCCGGCGGCGGGCCGTCGGCGCTGCTGGCGGGTGTGATCGTGCCGCCGGCCACACCCGCGCTGATGGCGCCGGCGAGTTGGCGGGCGAGCGCGGCGTTGGCTGCTGAATCCAAATGCAGAGTCAGGGTCTGCCCGTGGGCGCCCGTTACAGTCACGGATGGCATGCTGGAATTCCCTTGCTCGGCACGGTTGCGTGCAAGGGAAGATCGGTGATGGGATGGCGAGTCTATGTGAGCGGTACGACAAATATACCGTTACAAACCGCGCAAGTCGCTGGACTCACGAAGGCGTGATCGAAGATCTGTTACAAATAACTGATAACATACGTTAATTCAGACATTAGTATAGAATTATTCGAAACATTCCAGTGTGTCATTATAAAGTAATACAGTACGATAACACTTGCCCACTCAATGATTGAGGGCCTCAGAAGAGAGGTCCAGGGGCCGCCTCCATTGCCCAGGACGGACGTGGGGCACGGCTCCGCTGGCGCATGAGCGGATGTAAAAACGGCCCGGGGTGGTAATCCCCGGGCCGTCCCTGTGCCGTGGCCGCGCGCCTGGAAGGTCAGCGCGTGGGGCGCGGCGGTGTCTGGGTGTAGTCGTAGAAGCCGCGGCTGCTCTTGCGGCCCAGCCAGCCGGCCTCGACATATTTCACCAGCAGCGGGCAGGGGCGGTATTTGCTGTCGGCCAGCCCCTCGTAGAGCACCTGCATGATCGACAGGCAGGTATCCAGCCCGATGAAGTCGGCCAGCTCCAGCGGCCCCATCGGGTGGTTGGCGCCAAGCTTCAGCGCCGTATCGATCGCCACCACCGAGCCGACGCCCTCATAGAGCGCGTACACCGCCTCGTTGATCATTGGGACCAGGATGCGGTTGACGATGAAGGCGGGAAAGTCTTCGGAGACCGCGGTGGTCTTGTTCAGCCGCAGCGCCAGCGCCTGGGTGGCCTGGAAGGTCGGCTCGTCGGTGGCGATGCCGCGGATCAGCTCCACCAGCTTCATCACCGGCACCGGGTTCATGAAATGCATGCCGATGAACTTCTCGGGCCGGTCGGTGCTGGCGCCGAGCCGGGTGATCGAGATCGAGGAGGTGTTGGAGGCGATCATGCAGGACGGCTTCAGGTGCGGCACCAGCACCTTGTAGATCGCGCGCTTGACCTCCTCCTTCTCCGTCGCCGCCTCGATCACCAGGTCGCAGTCGGCGAAGGCGGCATAGTCGGTGGTGGTGGTGACCCGCGCCAGCGCCTCGGCCTTTTCCAGCGCGGTGATCAGCTCGCGGTTCACCTGGCGGTCCATGTTGCGGCCCATCGACGCCATGGCCTTGTCGAGCGCCTCCTGCTTCACGTCCAGCAGCACCACCGGCAGGCCGGCCAGGGCGCAGACATGGCTGATGCCGTTGCCCATCTGGCCGGCGCCGATGACGCCGACGCGGGCGATCACCGGGCTGGCCAGCAGCATGTCGGCGGCGGCGTCGGCGGCGGGTGCTTGCACGTTCATTCAGCCGCGCTCCAGCTCGGCGGCCAGTTCGGGCAGGGCGACGAACAGGTCGGCCACCAGGCCGTAATCGGCCACCTGGAAGATCGGCGCCTCCTCGTCTTTGTTGATCGCCACGATCACCTTGCTGTCCTTCATGCCGGCCAGATGCTGGATGGCGCCGGAGATGCCAACCGCCACATACAGGTCGGGGGCGACGATCTTGCCGGTCTGGCCGACCTGGTAGTCGTTGGGCACGAAGCCGGCATCCACCGCGGCGCGGCTGGCGCCGACGGCGGCGCCCAGTTTGTCGGCGATCGGGTCCAGCAGCTTGAAGTTGTCGCCGTTCTGCATGCCGCGGCCGCCGGAGATCACCACGCGGGCGGCGGTCAGTTCCGGGCGCTCGCTCTTGGAGAGTTCGGCGGAGACGAAGCTGGACAGCACCTGCTCGGCGCTGGCGAGCGCGGCCTCGATGGGCGCGCTGCCGCCGGTTTCGGCCACCGGGTCGAAGCTGGTGGCGCGCACGGTGATCACCTTTTTGGCGTCGCTGCTCTTGACCGTGGCCAGCGCGTTGCCGGCGTAGATCGGGCGCACGAAGGTGTCGGCGTCCACCACGCCGGCGATGTCGCTGATCGGCTGGCTGTCCAGCAGGGCGGCCACGCGCGGCATCACGTTCTTGCCGGCGGCGGTGGCGGCGGCCAGCAGGTGGGTATAGGCCGGGGCGAGCGTCACCAGCAGGGCGGCCAGCGGCTCGGCCAGCGCATGCGCCAGCACCGGGCTGTCGGCCAGGATGACCTTGGACACGCCCGGCAGCTTGGCGGCCGCCTCGGCGGCGGCCTGCACGCCGGAGCCGGCCACCAGCACATGCACGTCGCCGAGCGCCAGGCCGGCGGCGACGGCCGAGCGGGCCGGCTGCTTGATGCTGCCGCCGTCGTGGTCGAGGAGGACGAGAGCCGTCATGGTCAGATCACCTTCGCTTCAGTACGCAGCTTGGCCACCAGTTCGGCCACCGAGCCCACCTTCACGCCGGCCTGTCGCTTGGCCGGCTCCACCACCTTCAGCACGGTCAGGCGCGGGGCGGGGTCTACTCCCAGGTCGGCCGGCTTGATGGTCTCGATCGGCTTCTTGCGCGCCTTCATGATGTTGGGCAGCGAGGCGTAGCGAGGCTCGTTCAGCCGCAGGTCGGTGGTGACGATGGCCGGCAGCGCCAGCTTCACCGTCTCCAGCCCGCCATCGACCTCGCGCGTGACCAGGGCGTGGTCGCCCTCGACCACCACCTTGCTGGCGAAGGTGCCCTGGGCCCAGCCGAGCAGGGCGGCGAGCATCTGGCCGGTGGCGCTCATGTCGTCGTCGATCGCCTGCTTGCCCAGGATGATGAGGCCCGGCTGCTCCTTGTCGGCGATCGCCTTCAGCAGCTTGGCGACGGCCAGCGGCTGCAAATCGGCGTCGCTCTCCACCAGGATGCCGCGGTCGGCGCCCATGGCCAGCGCGGTGCGGATGGTCTCGGCACAGGCGGCCACGCCCATGGAGATAGCGACGATCTCGGTGGCGACGCCCTTCTCCTTGAGGCGCACGGCCTCCTCGACGGCGATTTCGTCGAACGGATTCATGGACATCTTGACGCCCGAGGTTTCCACCCCGGTGCCGTCCGCCTTCACGCGGACCTTGACGTTGTAGTCGACCACCCGCTTGACGGGGACGAGAATCTTCATGGACTGACGTACCGCTTCCTGTATCTGGGCGTGGCTTCACCCGAGATGTTGAGTGCATTGTCGCGCGGCGTGGCCCGGCCGCAGCCGCCCCACGCCTGTTCGCACCTGCAAAAAGACGTTTTGAACTTAGTGGCGCGGTCGCGGCGCTGTCAAACGCCCGATGCCCGCGCCGCGCGCAGACGAGGCGCGAGGCCGGCGGGGGGCGCCTCGGTCAGGATTTGCCCCTGGGATTTGGCCCCTGGGACTTGGCCCCTACGACTTGGCCAGCGAGAGCAGCAGCACGAACAGGACGATGGTGAGGCCCTGCAGCATCACCCGCCAGCGCATCAGCCGGTTGGAGCGCATCGGGTCCGCGCTGCCGCGCACCACCCCCAGCATGCCGGCGAACAGCACGCCCAGGGTTGCCGCCATCGAGAGAGCCACCAGGATGGAGAGGATCGTGATCATGCTCCCTATTATGGCCATTCCTGCCGGTTTTGCACCCCCGCCGATTTCGCCGGGTGTCGCGGATGCCGGTTGACAGCCCGCCGCCGGCATGATCCGGCTGCCGCCATGACCCGCATCCTCCTGACCTGCCTGCTGCTGCTGGCCGCCATCCCCGGCGCCTGGGCGCAGCCGCCCGCCGCGCCGCCGGCTGCCGCCGCCCTTACGCCGGTGCAGGCGCGCCAGGCGCTCGACGTGCTGCAGGACGCGAAGAAGCGCGCCGAGATGATCGCGGTGCTGGAGGCGCTGGCCCGGGCGACGCCCGCGACGCAGGCCGCAGCCCCTGCCGCCGCGCCCGCCGCTGCCCCGGCTGCCGCGCCCGCGGCCGCGCCTGCCGCCGCTCCGGCGCCCACCGCCGCACCCACGCCCGCCGCGGCCCCGGCCCCCGCCCCGGCCGCGGCGGTGCTGCCGATTCCGCTGGCGCCGGACAGCCTGGGCGCGCAACTGCTGGTCGGCGCCTCCGACTGGCTCAGCCGGACCTCGGGCGACGTGGTGGACGCGGCCCGCACCATCACCGATTTCCCGCTGATCTGGAGCTGGGTGGTGCAACTGCTGACCGACCCGGTGGCGCTGCGCCTGTTGCTGAATGTCGGGCTGAAGCTGGCCGCGGTGCTGGCGATCGGGCTGGGCGCGGAATGGGCGGCCGCCCGGCTGCTGCGCCGCCCGGCCGAGGCGCTGGAGCGGCGGGCGCCGGAGCCCTCCCACAGGCTGTCCGAGGGTGTGCCGGCGGAAGTGGCGGGCCTGGCCGCCGCCGAACGCGGCCAGACCGAGTGGCTGCGCCCCCGGCTGCCGGGCGCCCTGACCTTCGCGCGGCGGCTGCCCTTCGCGCTGATGCGCTTCGCGCTGGACCTGCTGCCGGTGCTGGCGGTGCTGGCGGTGGGCTATGGCGTGCTGGGGCTGGGGCTGGGGGCGGAGCCGATCACCCGGTTGGTGATCCTGGCGGCGCTGAATGCCTATGTCCTGTACCGCATCGTGATGAGCCTGACCGTGATGCTGTGCGCGCCGGACAGCCGCCGGCTGCGCCTGCTGCCGCTGTCCGACGCGGCGGCCGCATACACCCACGTCTGGGCGCGGCGGATCGCGACGGTGGCGATCTTCGGCTACGCCACCACCGAGGCGGCGTTGCTGTTCGGCCTGTACCGGCTGGCGCATGACGCGCTGCTGAAGCTGGTGGCGCTGGTGGTGGTGCTGTTCCTGGTGGTCATCGTGCTGCAACTGCGCGGCGCGGTGGCGGCGCTGCTGGCCGCCCCGGCGACCGGCGACCACACCGGCCTGACCGCCCAGCTGCGCGCGCGGGTGGCGCCGGTCTGGCATGTGGCGGCGATCTTCTACCTGGCGGCGATCTGGGTGGTGTGGGCGCTGGAAATGCCGGACGGGTTCTCCCGCCTGCTGCGCGCGGTGGTGGTCACCGGGGCGGTGCTGGCGGCGGCCTGGGCGGTCAACCGGCTGCTGCTGGGCGCGTTGCAGCGGGGGTTCGTGGCGCTGGTGCGCCTGCTGGGCGGCGAGGCGCCGGAAGGCGGGAGCGGGCTGGGCGGACGGCTCAGCGCCTATCACCCGGTGGCGCGGGCGCTGCTGCGCACGCTGGTGCGGGTGCTGACCCTGGTGGCGCTGCTGGAGGCGTGGGGGGTGCCGGCGCTGTCGTGGTTCGCGGGCGGCCTGGGCGGCCAGTTGGTCGGCTCGCTCACCACCATCGCCATCAGCGTGCTGGTGGCGCTGGTGGTGTGGGAGGCGGCGACCGCGGCGCTGCAGGGCCATATCGACCGGCTGGCCGAGGGCGGGCAGGTGCAGCGGGCCGCACGGCTGCGCACGCTGCTGCCGATGCTGCGGACCACGCTGCTGGTGACGATCTGCGTGACCATCGCGCTCACCGTGCTCAGCGAGATCGGCGTGAACATCGCGCCGCTGCTGGCCGGCGCCGGCGTGGTCGGCCTGGCGATCGGCTTCGGCAGCCAGAAGCTGGTGCAGGACATCATCACCGGCCTGTTCCTGCTGCTGGAGAACACCATGCAGGTGGGCGATGTGGTGACGCTGGGCGGGTTGTCCGGCGTGGTGGAGGCGCTGTCGATCCGCACCATCCGCCTGCGCGCCTCGGACGGGTCGGTGCACATGGTGCCGTTCAGCGCGGTGACCACGGTGACCAACATGACCCGCGACTTCGCCTTCGCGGTGACCGACGTGCAGGTGGGGCTGAACGAGGATCCGGACCATATCGTGACCGTGCTGCGAGGCATCGCGGGCGAAATGCGCGCCGACCCGGCCTGGGCATTGACCATGACCGCCGACCTGGAGGTGTGGGGGCTGGAGAAATTCGTGCCGCAGGGCTACGTGCTAAGGGTGCGCCTGCGCACCGTGCCGGGGCAGCACTGGGCGGTGGGGCGCGAGTTCAACCGCCGCATCAAGCTGCGCTTCGACGAGCAGGCGATCCAAAGCCCGATGACCAGCTACCGCATGCTGGCCGCCGCCATGCGGCGCGACCTGGCGCCGCCGGAGGGCGAGCCGGCGGCCACGGGTCCCTAAGGCCGGCGGCCCGGGCCTACCCCTTCACCCCGCCCATGGTCAGCCCGGCCGTCATGTAGCGGCGGAACGCGTAGTAGATCGCCAGCGGCGGCAGCGCATAGACGATGCTGGCGGCCATCAGGTAGTTCCATGGCGATTCGTCGCTGTTGAGGAACTTGCCAAGCGCCACCGGCACCGTGATGGTCTGGTCCGACGACAGTAGCAGGAACGCGTAGAGGTATTCGTTCCAGGCCAGCAGCAGCGCGTAGGTGCCGACCGCCACCAGCGCCGGGGCCATCAGCGGCAGCCAGATACGCGAGTAGATCTGCCAGGGCGAGGCGCCGTCGATGCGCGCGGCCTCGTCCAGCTCGTGCGGGATGGAGGTGCTGTACTGCTGGAAGATAAAGATCGCATAGGGGGTTGCGAAGGTGACCTCGACCGCGATCACCGACCAGGCGTTGTCGGCCAGCCCGTAACGTTTCATGATCGCGAAGAACGGGATGGCCAGGAACGAGGCCGGGATGACGTAGGTCAGCAGCGCCGCGTTGGTCAGCAGCCAGCCCAGCTTGATGCGCAGGCGGGAGATGGCGAAGCTGGTGGTGGAGCCGATCATCAGCGTGCCCGCCGCCACCATGGCGCCAATGAACAGGCTGTTGCCCATCTGGTGCCAGAAATTCGCCAGGTACCAGTAGCTTTCCTTGAACACCGTGACGAAGGCGCTGAGCGTGGGGTGCGGCGGCCAGATATTGCCGCTGAAGACGTCCTCTTTCTCTTGCACCGCCACCAGCACCATTTCGTAGAGCGGCAGCAGCGTCCAGACGAGCAGCAGGAACCCCACCAGCACCGCGCCGGCATCGCCGAGGCGGCGGCGCAGATGGGCGCGGGTGCGCGGGCTCACAGCTGCACCTCGCCGCGGGCCAGCCGGCGCATCAGCAGGATCACCAGCGGGATCAGCAGCGGCAGGGCGGAGATCACCGCGGCCATGCCCAGGCCGGGATTGCCGAGTTCGAACGCATCACGGATGCCCAGCGTCGCCAGCACATGCGTTTGCAGCGCCGGCCCCCCGCCGGAGACGAAATGCACGCTGTTGAAGTCGCCGAGGGTCCAGATGGTCGAGAGCAGGGTGCACACGGTGTACAGGTTCGCCATGATCGGGAAAGTGACGTAGGCGAAGCGCTTCAGGCCGGTGGCGCCATCCATCTCGGCCGCTTCGTACAATTCCTTCGGGATCGCCATCCGCCCGGCCAGGAAGATCACCGTCCAGAACGGCAGCCACTTCCAGATATAGGCGACAATCACCGAGCCCATCGCCAGCGAGGGCGTATCCAGCCAGGGCGGCCCGTCCATCTGGAACCAGTTCCAGATGGCGCTGTTGATCAGCCCCCACTGGCCGTTCAGCATCCAGTGGATGGAGATGAAGGTGGGAATCGCCGGCACCGCCCAGGGCAGGATGAACACCAGCATCAGCCCCTTGATCAGCCATCCCGGCCGCATGAAGAAGCCGGAGAGCAGCAGGGCGAGGAACAGCTTGACGTTCACCCCCACCGCCAGGAACAGCACCGTGTTGAACAGCGTTTCCAGGTAGATCGGGTCGCTGAACAACGAGCGGTAGCTGGCCGGGCTGGAGCCCAGCCAGAGCCCGTAGACCACCGGATAGACCACGAAGGCCAGGAACACGGCGATATAAGGCAGCACGAAGGCCGCCGCCCACAGGCTGTCGGCGGCGAACAGCCGCTGCCGCCAGCCCCGCGCGACGACGCGCCGCACCACCTGGTGCGACGCGCCCGGCGCGGCGTGATCCTGAGCCGTCACCCGGCCAGCCTTATTGGGCCGGCATGGGATATTTGGCGAAGATGGTGTTGATGCGCGCGAACGCCTCGTCCACCGCTTTCGCCGGCGTCATGCCGCCGGTCATCACATTGGCCTCGGCCTTGCCCCAGACCTGCTCGGCGTTGACCTCGGCATAGGCCGGGTTGAAGGACTGGTACCAGGGCAGGGTCGGCCCGACCAGCTCCTGCTTGGTCGCCACCGGGATGTGCGGATCGGCCGGGTTGGTCCAGAACGGATCATCCTTGACGATCTTCGGCATCACCGGCAGCCAGCGGCCCAGCGCGCCCTTCAGATAGGCGTCCAGATGCGCGGGCTGGATGAAATAGGTGAGGAATTCCTTGGCGGTGGCCACGTCCTTGGCGCCCTTGGGGATGAACGCCTGCTTGATCGAGACCAGGCTGGTCACCTGCTTGCCATCCGGCCCCAGCGGCGGCGCCAGGGTCAGGATCTCGTGCATGTACTGCTCGGTCTTGTCCTTCTGCGCCACCGGGATCGACAGCGTGGCGTTCGGGGTCATGATGATCTGCTTGGAGTAGAAGGCCACGTTGTTGTCCACGTCGCCCCAGTTGATCGCGCCGGCCGGGGTGAAGCCCGCCTTGTACGGCGCGGTCAGGAAGGTGAGCGCATCCACCGCCGCCTTGCGCACCTTCGGGTCGTCGGTGTGCAGCTTGCCGTCCGGGGTGACGATCTCGCCGCCATAGGCGAGCATGGTCTGGTTGAACAGATAGGTGCTGTCGGAGTCCTTGGTGGCCAGCGAGTTGCCGATGCCGTAGACCCGCATGCCCTTCTTGCGCAGCGCGGTCTGCGCGCCCTCGAAGAACTTGAAGAAGGCGTCCCAGGTGGTGGGAATGTCCGACGGCTTCTTGCCGATCTTGGCGAGCATCGGCGCCCAGGCGAAGTAGTGCAGCGCCTGCTGCTTCATCGGCACGCTGAAGAAGCTGCGCTTGTGGGTCACGTTGTCATACATGTTGGCGGATTCCAGCGCCGCCTGGCTGTATTCGCCCTTCTGCGTGGCCACCACGTCCGACACGTCGACGATCTTGTCGTTCCAGACGTTCTGCGGCAGCAGCAGGAAGTCGCCGTTGTCGACGTAGCAGATGTCCGGCACGTCGCCAGTGGTGATCGCCGAGACGATCTTCGCCGGCAGGTCGGCGCCGTTGTAGATGGTCAGTTCGACGGTGTTGCCGGTGGCCTTTTCCCAGGCCGCCACGGTGTCCTTCAGCGCCTGGTCCTCGGCCGGGTAGAACCCCTGGTTCCACCACACCACGATCTTCTTGCCCGCCGCCATGGCGGGCACCGGATGAACCAGGGCCGCCGCGCCGGAGAGCAGCGTCGCGGTCAGCAGGTTGCGCCAGAACTTCTTGTGATTCATATGATTCCCCCCAAACGGCGCCCGATTGTCCCGGTCGCGTTTGCTGTTATCGTTACCTTAAGAAATAAAGGGCGGGGCGGCGACAAAGTCAACGCCCGTCGCACGCCGTCGCGCAGGGGGATCGATCAGCCTGCGGATCGTCCCCGCGCGGCCCTCGCCTGGGCCAGCAGGCACAGGATCTCGAACATCACCGACACGCCCGCCATGGTGGTGAGGCCGGCATGGTCGAAGGGCGGCGACACCTCCACGACATCGGCGCCGACGAAATCCGGGCCCGCCAGCGCGCGCAGCAGCCGTTGCGCTTCGCGCACGCTGATGCCGCCCGGCTCGGGCGTGCCGGTGCCGGGCGCGAAGGCCGGGTCCAGCGAATCGATGTCGAACGACAGATAGGCGGGGCCGGTGCCGACCACGCGCCGCGCTTCCTCGGCGGCCCAGGCCCAGCCGCGGTCGTCCAGCTCCTCCATGGGCACCACGCGCATGCCGCTGTCGCGGCTGAACTGCCACATGTCGGCGCTGTTCAGGCTGCCGCGGATGCCGATCTGGATCACCCGCGCCGGGTCCAGCAGCCCTTCCTCCACCGCGCGGCGGAACGGGGCGCCGTGGTGGAAGCGCGAGCCCAGGTAGTCGTCGCCGGTGTCGCAATGCGCGTCGATATGCACCATGCCGAGCGGGCGGCCGCGGGCGATTGCGCGCAGGATGGGCAGCGAGACGGAATGGTCGCCGCCGGCCGAGAGCGGCACCACGCCGGCGGCATGCACCACGTCGTAGAAGCCGGTGATCTCGGCCAGCGCGCCTTCCAGCTCGTAGGGCCGCTCGATCCAGGCATCGCCCAGATCGGCGACGCGCACCAGCTCGAACGGCGCCACCCCGGTCGCCTGGTTGACCTTGCGGATCAGCGAGGACTGGTCGCGCAGCCCGCGCGGGCCATGCCGGGCGCCGGTGCGGTTGGTGACGCCGCCATCGAACGGCACGCCGATCACCCCGATATCCACCGCCGAGAGATCCTGGGCGAAGGGCTGGCGGAAGAAGGTCGGGATGCCCGTATAGCGCGGCCGGAGCTGCGGGTCCGCCAGCTCCGGGTAATGCGCGATCGGCTTGATCACGCGACCAGCGGGGCCTTCTCGGCGGCGGCGCGGGCCCAGGCGGCGGCGGCGTCCTCGTCGAACAGCTCGGTCAGCTTCTTCATCATGGTGCCGCCAAGCTCCTCGGCGTCCACGATGGTGACGGCGCGGCGGTAGTAGCGGGTCACGTCGTGGCCGATGCCGATCGCCACCAGTTCGACGGCGTTGCGGCTCTCGATCTCCTTGATGGTCTCGCGCAGGTGCTTTTCCAGGTAGTTGCCCGGGTTGACCGAGAGCGTGCTGTCGTCCACCGGCGCGCCGTCGCTGATCACCAGCAGGATGCGGCGGTGCTCGGGCCGGTGCAGCAGGCGGCGATAGGCCCACATCAGGGCCTCGCCGTCGATATTCTCCTTCAGCAGCCCCTCGCGCAGCATCAGGCCGAGGTTCTTGCGCGCCCGCCGCCACGGGGCGTCGGCCGCCTTGTAGATGATGTGGCGCAGATCGTTCAGCCGGCCCGGGTTGCGCGGCTTGCCCTCGGCCACCCAGCGTTCGCGGCTCTGCCCGCCCTTCCAGGCGCGCGTGGTGAAGCCCAGCACCTCCACCTTCACCGCGCAGCGTTCCAGCGTGCGCGAGAGAATGTCGCCGCACATCGCCGCCACCGTGATCGGCCGGCCGCGCATGGAGCCGGAATTGTCGATCAGCAGGGTGACGACGGTGTCGCGGAACTCGGTGTCGCGCTCCTTCTTGTAGGACAGCGCCAGCAGCGGGTTGATCACCACGCGGGCCAGGCGGCCGGCGTCGAGGATGCCCTCGTCGAGGTCGAAATCCCACGACCGCGTCTGCTGGGCCATCAGCCGGCGCTGCAGCCGGTTGGCCAGCTTGGCCACCACGCCCTGCAGGTGCTGCAATTGCTGGTCGAGCTGCTGGCGCAGGCGGCCCAGTTCCTCGGCGTCGCAGAGGTCCTCGGCGTCGATTTCCTCGTCGAAGGCGCGGGTATAGGGCTTGTAGGCGTTCTCGTTGTCGGCCAGCGGCTTGTCGCGGCGCGGCTGCGGGCCGCCGGGCTTGTCGTCGCCCTCGGCGGCGGCGGCATCCTCCTCGGCGTCGTCGGCGGACTGGTCGTCGGCGGCCTCGCCCTCCATCTCCTCGGGCTGGGCGCCCAGGGTGGAGTCGGCCTCGCTCTGCGACTGGCCCTCGCTGTCCTGGGAATTGTCCTGCTGGCCGGACTGCTCGCCGCCTTCCTCGCCGTCCTCGCTCTCGTCCGGCTCGGCGTCGGCCTCGGCTTCGGCAAGTTCCATCGCGGCCAGCAGCTTGCGGGCGGCGCGAGTGAAGGCGGTCTGGTCCTCCTGGGTGCGCGCCATCTCGTCGAGCGCGGTTTCCGCCGCGTCGCCGATGGTGCCGCGCCACAGGTCGAGCACCTTGGCCGCGGCGGCGGGCGGCGGCTCGCCGGACATGCGCTCGCGCGCCAGCAGGGCCAGCGCCGCCTGGATCGGCAGCTGGTCCTTGCGGGTCATGCGGTCATAGCCCTCGGCCTCGCACTCCTCGTTCAGCCGGGCGCGCAGGTTGGAGGCGACACCGGACATGTGGTGCGCGCCCACCACCTCCACGCGCGCCTGCTCCAGCGCGTCGTAGACGTCCTTGGCCTCGCGCCGCGCCGGCATGCGGGCGGCATGCACGGCGTCGTCGTGATGGCGGATCCGCAGCGCCAGGCTGTCGGCCGCGCCGCGCAGCTTGGCCATCTCGGCGGCCGGCAGGGCGCGGGTCGGCAGCGGCAGGCGGGCGCGCTTTCCGGCCAGGCCCGAGGGGCCCGGCTGGAAGGCGACCTGCACCTCGTTGTTCTGCGCGATCGCCCGCAAAACCCCGGCGGTGGCCCGCTTGAACTCTTCCGAGCGGGTGTTGTCCTTGTTGCTGCCGCTCATCGCAGGTTCAGCCCTTCTTGGCGAAGTTCCCGGTGGCGACCTCGGCGTTGAAGCAGCGCTGGAAGTATTCCGCCACCGTCTGCCGCTCGGCCTCGTCGCACTTGTTCAGGAAGGTCAGGCGGAAGGCGAAGCCCACGTCGCCGAAGATGCGGGTGTTCTCGGCCCAGGTGATCACCGTGCGCGGCGACATCACGGTGGAGATGTCGCCGTTGATGAAGCCGGCGCGGGTCAGGTCGGCGAGGGCGACCATGCTCTCGATCCGCTTCTTCTCCTTGGCGTCGGTGGCCTCGATGCCCATCTTCGCCATCACGATCTCCACCTCCTGCCCGTGCGGCAGGTAGTTGAGGGTGGCGACGATGTTCCAGCGGTCCATCTGGCCCTGGTTGATCTGCTGGGTGCCGTGGTACAGCCCGGTCGTGTCGCCCAGGCCCACCGTGTTGGCGGTGGAGAACAGCCGGAAGCTGCGATGCGGGCGGATCACCTTGTTCTGGTCCAGCAGGGTCAGCTTGCCCTCGACCTCCAGCACGCGCTGGATCACGAACATCACGTCCGGCCTGCCGGCGTCGTACTCGTCGAACACCAGCGCGCAGGGGTGCTGCAGCGCCCAGGGCAGGATGCCCTCGCGGAACTCGGTGATCTGCTTGCCGTCCTTCAGGACGATGGCATCCTTGCCGATCAGGTCGATGCGGCTGATATGGCTGTCCAGGTTGATGCGGATGCAGGGCCAGTTGAGGCGCGCGGCCACCTGCTCGATATGCGTCGACTTGCCGGTGCCGTGATAGCCCTGGATCATCACCCGGCGGTTGAACGCGAAGCCGGCCAGGATGGCCAGCGTGGTGTCCTTGTCGAAGCGGTAGGACGGGTCGATGTCGGGCACATGCTCGGTGCGCACCGAGAAGGCGGGCACCTGCATGTCCGAGTCCACCCCGAACGTCTCGCGAGCATTCACGGTGATGTCGGGCATGTCGATCGACGATGTCGGCACGGCACGGTCGGAAACGGCGGCAACCTGGTTCATAGGCCAGCGATCCTGTGGTTTTTCCGGAACAGTCTACGCCCGGTCGTTGGCGGTTGGCTAGGGAGGGGCGGCAAGGCGGTGGGCTGGGGCGCCGGGTCAGACCGCGGCGGCCAGTTTCGGCTCGGCGGCCAGCCGCGCGCGCAGCGCGGCATAGGCCAGGTTGATGGTCTTCAGCCGCTCCTCGGCGGAGCGGTCGCCGTTGTTGGCGTCCGGGTGGTGGCGCTTGGCCAGTTCCTTGTAGCGGGCCCGCAGCTCCTCCATCGAGAGCGGCCAGTGCAGGCCCAGCGTGGCCAGCGGCTCGCGCAGCTCCGCCGGCGCGTCGCTGCCCCGCCGCCGCTTCTCGCCCATCCGGGCGGCGGCCAGGATGCGCAGCGGGTCGCGCAGGGCGTCTTCGTCGATATGCTGCGCCGCACCCAGCCGGCCGAGCGGCCAGGTCGGCCGCTGCCAGGAGGTGTCGGCGCGCAGCTGCGCCTCGATCTGCGCCGGCGACATGCCTTTGTAGAAATCCCACGAGGCGTTGTAGGCGCGCACGTGCTCCAGGCAGAACCACCAGTACTCGTTCAGCGCTTGGCGGGAGCGGGGCGCGCGGTACTCGCCCGGCGCGCCGCAGCCCGGCACGTCGCAAGGGCGGCCCGGCGCGTCCGGATCGGGCGCGTAGGCCCGGGATCGAGGAGAACGACGGGTCATCACCCAGCTATGTGCGGCGTCGCGGCGCGTTTGCAAAGAGGGGATTTGCAACGCCGGGTTTCGCCAGCCATGCTGGCCGCATGACATCCCGCGCCGACCGTATCGAAGCCCTGCTGCGCCAGCATTTCACCCCCGCCGTGCTGCGCGTGGCCGATGACAGCCACCGCCATGCCGGCCATGCGGGCGCGCGGCCGGGCGGGCAGACGCATTACAGCGTGCTGCTGGTCAGCGACGCCTTCCGCGGGCAGGCCCGGGTGGCCCGCTCGCGCGCCGTGCATGCGCTGCTGGACGGCGAGTTCGCCGGCGGCCTGCACGCCCTGGCGCTGACCCTGCGCACGCCGGAGGAGCATGCGGCGTTGCCGGAATCGGCCGCGTAACGGGCCATTTTCACCGCCAAAAACCGGCAGATGGCCGTAATTTGGGTCCGGATTCCGTCGATTGCAGGCAAACGCGCTCTTCACGTTCGCGTGGATGGCCGCTTTAAAGGTGGAATTCATCTCATATTCCCCTCTAATCCATACCGCACTGCGGAATACGTCGTATCTGCGGGAACGGTGTCTTAACCGCGACCGGGTTAGGGATACGACCACGCGACGGAGGTGCCGCATGGTAAGCAGTCGGTTGGTCAATCGGAACGTGACGGCATCGCGAGGGCGCACCAGCATGCGCCTGGAGCCGGAACTGTGGGACGCGCTGGAGGAGATCTGCCGGCGCGAGAACACAACACTGGCCGATCTCGTCAAGCATATCGAGCATGTCGGCCATCCGGGCGGGCGCACCAGCGCGGTGCGGGTGCACGTGCTCAACTATTTCCGCGCCGCCGCCCATGGCCGCCATGTCAATGGCGACGGGCTGACCCGCCGCGCCGATGGCGGCTGGGGCGAGGTTCAGGCCTCGCGCGAGGCCAACGCCGCCTGAGGCGCCTCCGTCCGGGCGCCACCAGCTGGCGCATCATCGTCCGGCGCGGCATCGGCGCCGGTGTACAGATGCGGCCAGCGGCGGCGCACCACCGCGCCGTCGCTGGCATAGGCATGGCAGGTATTCAGCAGCCGGGCGGAGCCGTCCTCGTTGGAGGGGGTCCCCGTCGCCGTTTCGCCGCGCACCCGCGCCGCCGCCTCGCGCCGGCTGCGCACCGGCCAGATGGTCTGCAGCGCCACCGTGGCGATCTGCTGAAGCATCTCGCGCAGATGGGTGCAGCCCTGCACGCCGCCGAGCTGCGCGTTCGCCGCCTTCAGGAAGCCCGGCCTGATGGTCAGACCCACCAGCCGCGCCATGCTGGCCGCGCCGTCATGGCAGGAGAAGAACGGGCCGTGCTCGGTCACCGCCTCGCAGCCGACGATGGTCAGCGTGTCGTCGATGGTCATGCGCACCAGCATCTCGTGCAGCGCCTCGCCCGGCTGCACGGTGCCACGATCCACATTGCCGAAGGCGTAGGGCTTGGTGTCCACCAGATGCGCCTCCACCTCCAGCAGCCCGTCGGCGCGCTGGTAGCCGCGCAGGGTGATATCGCGCGAATGCATCAGTTCGCGGGCGACGGGCTGGCTCAGCGGCATGGCAAATCCTCCGGGTCGGCCGCGGCTCTGCTGCGGTGCAACAGAATGGATATGGCATGATCCATGTCCAATCAAGCACCGCCGCCGCGACCCTGCCCGGCGGGCGGGATCAGACCGGCGGTTCGCCCTGGATCGGCGCATGGCCCAGCGCCTGCATCAGCGCCGTGACCTCGGCGATGGCCGCCTCGGCCGCCGCCGGGTCGGGGCCTTTGGCGACGATCGCCACGCCGTTGCCGCTGGCGCGGTAATACGGGTAGCTGCCGACATCCAGCCCCGGATACCGCCCCTGGATGGCCGCCAGCCCGTCGGCGATGCGCCCCTCGGCCAGGCCCAGCGCATGCACCGCGCGGGCCACGATAGGCGGGCCGCCGGCCAGGCGCGGCGCCAGGGTGTCGAACATCGACTGCATGATGCGCGGCACCCCGGCCATCACGTGCACATTGCCGATGGTGAAGCCGGGCGCGATCGAGATCGCGTTGTCGATCAGGCTCGCCCCGCGCGGCATGGTGGCCATACGCTGGCGGGCGGGGTTGAACTCGCCGGGCTTGTAGTGCCGCTCCATGCGCGCCCATGCCTCGGGGTGCGGCTCCCAGGGCACCCCGAACGCGGCGGCGACGCATTCGCTGGTGATGTCGTCATGCGTCGGCCCGATGCCGCCGGTGGTGAACACATGGTCGAACATCGGCCGCACCGCGTTGACCGTGGCGATGATGGTCTCGGCCACGTCCGGAATGATCCGTACCTCGCGCAGCGGAATGCCGATCTCGCCCAGCCTCGTGGCGAGGAACTTGATATTGGCGTCCTGGGTGCGGCCGGACAGCACCTCGTTGCCGATCACCAGCAGGCAGGCGGTGGGATTGGGGGTCATCGGGCGCTCTCCGGAAGGTTCACAGGAAGTCGCGCAGCAGCGGCACCAGCGGCAGGTCGGCCTCCGGCATGCGGTATTCGGTCAGCCGGTCCGGGCGCACCCAGGCCAGCAGCTGGCCCTCCCGCGCGGTCGGCGTGCCGCGCCAGCGCCGGCACAGGAACAGCGGCATCAGCAGGTGGAAGCGGTCATAGGCATGGCTGGCGAAGGCGAACGGGGCCAGGCAGGCGCTGGCCACGTCGATGCCCAGCTCCTCCTTCAGCTCACGGATCAGCGCCGCCTCGGGCGTCTCGCCGGGGTTGAGCTTACCGCCGGGGAACTCCCACAGCCCGGCCATCTTCTTGCCTTCCGGCCGGCGCGCAAGCAGCACGCGGCCGTCGGTGTCCACCAGCGCGCAGGCGGCCACCAGCAGCAGCGGCAGCGACCCGTCCGCCGCCGGATCGGTCTCCGGATGGCCGAACAGGTCGCCGCGCGTCGCCTCGAAGCGCAGCACCCGCTGCTCGCCGCCGCGCGCGACGAAGGTTTCTACCCCCTCGCCCACATGGCGGAAGCCGATGCGGCGCAGCACGGCGATCGAGCCGGGGTTGTCGGTGGCCACCGTGGCCTCCAGCCGGTCCAGCTCCAGGTTGGCCAGCGCCCAGTGCGCCAGCCGCTTCGCCGCCTCGCTGGCCACGCCGTGGCCCCAGAAGCGGCGCCCGACCCAGTAGCCCAGCCGCGCGGTGCGGGCCGAGGTGTCGATCCGCAGCCCGGCGCCGCCCACCAGCACCTCCTGCGCGCCCTCCTGTCCGGTGATCGCCAGGTGCAGCGCGGTGCCGGCGGCCAGCGACGCCTGGGTGGAGCCGATCCACTCCTCGGCCAGCTTGCGCGAATACGGGAACGGCACGGCGGCCAGGGTGCGGCAGACCTCCCAGTCGTTGATCAGCCGGTGCAACTCCGCCGCGTCCTCGGGGCGGTAGGGGCGCAGGGTCAGCCGTTCGGTCGCCAGCGGGGCGAATCCGCCAGGGGCTGCCGGCGGGGCCACCGATGAAGCCACTGGTGGCGGCACGGCCGAGAGTAGGTCGGCATGGCCGGTCGCCTCCGGGGCCGCTGTCCGGGGCGCGGCGGCCCGGGCGCTGGCGCGCCCACCCCTCGCCGGACCCGCGCGGCCGGCCTTGGCCGCGCCCTTCGGGGCGGGGGGCGCATCGGTCATGGCGGCGCCGCGAAACTGGGTATGGCGAAACTGGGCATGGAGTGACGGAGTGCCCAAAGCCGCGCCGCTCCGCAAGGGGGCGGGCGCATCGCGGCGCATTCAGCCGAAGGAATCGACCTGCAACAGCACCGGGCGCAGCCGCGGCCCGTCATGGTAGCGGCCGCCGACATAGAAGCGCCCCCGCGCGTCGGCGGTCTGCGAGCCGTACAGCAGCACCCGCCCGGGGATGCCGGTATCGAGCGGCCGCACCCGCACCGTGCCGCCGGTCAGGTCGCGCACCACCCAATGCCAGCCGACCACGCCGTCCGGCGCCATCCCGGCGATCAGCCGCCGCCCGTCCCAGGTGTCCAGCCCCGAGACATAGGCCGGCCCGTCGGGCATGAACCAGCCTAGCGGGCGAACCACGGCGGCTTCCCCGGCGGCGGCCGGCCCGATGCGGTGCAGCGTGCCGGTGCTGGTGGCGATCACGATGGCGCCGTCGGCCAGGGTCACCAGCCCGGTGATGCCGTGTGCCGCGCCCGGCTCGGGGCCGATCGCGTAGTTCGCCAGCGGGGTGGCGGCGCGCTCCACCAGCGCGGGGTCGAATTCCACCAGCTCGGCCGCCAGCCCGCCGGCCACGCGGCGCACCCGCGGCACGAAGGCATGGCCGCGCGCATCGACCACGAAATTGCGGCTCTGATGCCCGCCGACCGAGCCCACCACCACCCGGCCGACCGCGCCGCTGACGGTGTCGTAGCGGTAGAGCACGTGGTCCCACAGCCCCAGCGCGTAGATCCAGCGGCCGTAGCCGGCGCCGCAGGTCAGCCCCTCCGGCACCGCCAGCAGATGCTCCCAGCGGTCGGAGTCCGGCCGGGTGCGCCACATATGCGAGCCCCAGCGCGGCGGGGCGCTGCCGTCATCCACCTCGCCATCCTCGTCGGTGGAGGTGAAATACAGGTAGCCGTCATCGGCCGGCACGATGCGCGAATGGATCTTGATCTGGCTTTCGCCGGGCCGCAGCAGCCCGAGCCGGCGCAGATTGCCCAGCACGTCGCCCATCACCGCAATGCGCCCGTTCGCCGGGTCGTAGCGGCACAGCCGGGCGGAACGCTCGCCGCCATCCGCCGAGACGCCGGCCCATATGCGGCCCTGGTCGTCGCGCCCGGTGGCGCCCCAGATGGCATGCGCGCCGGGGAAATCGGGCAGAAGGATGCGGCGCACGCGCGGGGCGCGGAACGGGTCGGCGGGCGGGCGCACGAACACGCTGGCGGCGCGCTGGGCGGCGCTGCGCTGCGCCGCCGCCGCGGCGGCCGGCGCCGCCAGCGCACCCACCAGCGCCGCGCCCGCCTGCCGCCGTGTCAGGCGCATCGGCCCGCTCCGGACCGGCCGCTCAGGACCGATAGGATCCGTTGATGTCGATGTAGCCATGCGTCAGGTCGCAGGTCCAGGCGGTGGCCCGCCCGCGCCCCAGCCCGAGATCGACGGCGATCTCCACCTCGCGCCCCTTCATGTGCGCCACCACCGGGGCCTCGTCGTAGCCCGGCACCACGCCGCCGTCGCGCGCCATCCACACGCCGCCCACGGCGACGCTGACCCGGTCGCGGTCGGCCGGCTCGCCCGCCTTGCCCACCGCCATGACGATGCGGCCCCAGTTGGCGTCCTCGCCGGCGATCGCGGTCTTGACCAGCGGTGAATTGGCGATCGACATCGCCACCCGCTTGGCCGACTTGGCCGAGACCGCGCCGGACACGTCGATGCGCACCAGCTTGCCGGCGCCCTCGCCGTCGCGGATCACCTGCAGCGCCAGGTCCAGCAGCACCTCGTTCAGCGCCCGGGCGAAATCCTTCAGCACCGCGCCGCCCTCGGCCGAGACGCGCGGGTGGCGGGCCTTGCCGGTGGCGAACAGCAGCACCGTGTCGGAGGTGGAGGTGTCGCTGTCCACCGTGGTGCAGTTGAAGCTGGCATCCACCCCCTTGGCCAGCCGCTGCTGCATGGCGGTGGCCGGGATTTTGGCGTCGGTGAAGATGAAGCACAGCATGGTCGCCATGTCCGGCGCGATCATGCCGCTGCCCTTGGCGATGCCGGTGATGCGCACCTCGGCGCCGCCGATCTCGGCGGTGCGGGTGCTGGCCTTGGGGAAGGTGTCGGTGGTCATGATGCCGCGCGCCGCCTCCTCCCAGCCATCCTCGCGCAGCGCCGCGTGCAGCGCCGGCAGGGCGGTGGTGAGCTTCTCGTGCGGCAGCACCTCGCCGATCACCCCGGTGGAGGCCAGGAATATCTGCTTGGGCGAGCAGCCCACCAGGTCGGCGGCCGCGCCGGCGGTGGCCTTCGTCGCCTCCAGCCCGGCGCGGCCGGTGAACACGTTGGCGTTGCCGGCATTGACCACCAGCGCCCGCGCCTTGCCGGCCGGCAGCACCGCGCGGCACCAGTCCACCGGCGCGCCCGGGCATTTGCTGCTGGTGAACACCCCGGCGGCGGTGGTGCCGGCGTCCATCTCCGCCATCACCAGGTCGGTGCGGTTCTTGTAGCGGATGCCGGCGGCGGCGGCGCCCAGGCGGACGCCTGCCAGCGGCGGCAGTTCAGGCAACGGCACGGCGAGCGGAGAGACGGCGATGGCCATGGGGAGCGTTTCCTTCGGCTGGAACCTGTCGGGGGGGCCGTTATGGCTTCTTGGTGGCGGCAGGGGGCGGTTCGGCGGCGTCGGTGGCGCGCGGGGTGGTGCCATCCGGGTTGAACTTCTGCACCTCCAGCCCGGCATGGGCCTGTTTCAGCAGGCTGGCCATGCCCTCCTGGATCGCCGCCTGGCGCAGCTCGTCATGCGCCTGCTCGAAGGTCTGGGGCGGGCCCTGGCGGTGGTCCAGCACCTGGATGACGTGCCAGCCGAACTGGCTTTTCACCGGCGTCTGGGTGATCTCGCCGGGCTTGAGGGCGAAGGCGGCGTCGGCGAACTCGGCGACCATGTCGCCCTTCTTGAAGTAGCCCAGGTCGCCGCCCTGCGCGCCGCCCGGGTCGGTGCTGTGCTGCTTGGCGAGGGCCGCGAAATCGGCGCCCTTGTTCAGCTCGGCGATGATCTTTTTCGCCTCGTCCTCGCTGGCGACCAGGATGTGGCGGGCATGCACCTCTTCCTCGCCGGGCTTGCCGGCCACGTCGCGCTCGTAGCGGGCGCGCAGGGCGGCATCGCTCACCAACGGGCCGATGTCGCGGCTGAACAGGGCGGATTGCAGCGCCTGGTCCTCGGCGCGGCGCAGCAGCACCTGCACCTGCGGGTCCTTGTCCAGCCCCTGCTTGCGGGCCAGCAGCACCAGGGCGGTGCGGTCGATCACCTGGTTGAGCAGCATGGGGTACAGGATGTTGGCCGGCATGCCGCGCATATCCGCCGGCAGGGCCTGGGCGGCGGCTGACAGGTCGCTCAGATGGATCGGCGTGCCGGCCACGCGGGCCACCACCGGGTCGGCGTCCGCGGCGGGCGCCTGAGTGGCGGGCGCCGCGGCGGCGGGGGCCGACGTGGAGGGGACCGGAGCGGCGGGCGCGGCGCCCGGCGCGGCGCCCTGGGCGCGTGGCGCGGCGCCCGGCGGCAGGCAGGCCAGCAGCGCCAGGGCGGCGCCGGTAACGGTCAGTCGGGTGGCCCGCATGCGGGGTGAATCCTTCCAGAAGCGGCCCGATCATGGCCGAAGCGAGGTGCGCCTACAAGAAAGGCTGCCATGCTACAAGTCGGCACATCGTTGACCCCGGCCCGCCCGGGTCCTATCTGAAGCCGGTTGAGCCCAGCCCCGCGCGCCCGGCCCCTGCCGGGCGTCGCGGGAGGGTACCCGGCTTTCCCGGAAGGGTCTTCATGTTCGCCAGCATCGCCCGCGCCATTTTCGGCTCCGCCAACGACCGCTCGCTGAAGGCGTACCAGCGCCGGGTGCCGCAGATCAACGCGCTGGAACCCGCCATGGCGGCGCTGTCCGACGACGCGCTGCGGGGCAAGACGGCGGAATTCCGCCAGCGCCTGGCCGCCGGCGCCACGCTGGACGAGATGCTGCCCGAGGCCTTCGCCGTGGTGCGCGAGGCGGCGCGCCGCACCCTGGGCATGCGCCATTTCGACGTGCAGATGATCGGCGGCATGGTGCTGCACGACGGCAAGATCGCCGAGATGAAGACCGGCGAGGGCAAGACTCTGGTCGCCACCCTGCCGGTCTACCTCAACGCGCTGACCGGGCGGGGCGTGCATATCGTCACCGTGAACGACTACCTGGCCCGGCGCGACGCCGAATGGATGGCGCAGGTCTATTCCTTCCTCGGCCTGACCACCGGGGTGATCGTGCACGGCCTGGACGAGAGCGAGCGCCGCGCCGCCTATGCCAGCGACATCACCTATGGCACCAACAACGAGTTCGGCTTCGACTACCTGCGCGACAACATGAAGTACCGCCTGGAGGACATGGTCCAGCGCGACTTCGCCTATGCCATCGTGGACGAGGTGGACAGCATCCTGATCGACGAGGCGCGCACACCGCTGATCATCTCCGGCCCGGCCGAGGATTCCTCGGACCTCTACCGCACCGTCAACGCGGTGGTGGCCGAGCTGGCCAAGCAGCCGGAAACCTTTGAAAAAGACGAGAAATTCCGCACCGTCACGATGACCGAGGACGGCAGCCACGCGGTCGAGGCGATGCTGCGCGAGGCCGGCATCATCAGCGAGGGCAACCTCTACGACATCTTCAACGTCTCGGTGCTGCACCACGTAACCCAGAGCCTGCGCGCCCACACCCTGTTCACCCGCGACGTGGATTACATCGTGCGCGACGACAAGGTGGTGATCATCGACGAGTTCACCGGCCGCATGATGGAAGGCCGTCGCTACTCCGAGGGGCTGCACCAGGCGCTGGAAGCCAAGGAATTCGTCACCGTCCAGCCGGAAAACCAGACGTTGGCCTCCATCACCTTCCAGAACTACTTCCGCACCTACCCCAAGCTGGCCGGCATGACCGGCACGGCGATGACCGAGGCCGACGAGTTCGCCGAGATCTACAAGCTGGACGTGGTGGAAATCCCGACCAACGTGCCGGTCGTCCGCAAGGACTCCGACGACGAGGTCTACCGCTCGGCCGCCGAGAAATACGAGGCGGTGGCCGGCCTGATCGACGAGGCGCGCGGCCGCGGCCAGCCGGTGCTGGTCGGCACCACCAGCATCGAGAAGAGCGAGACGCTCTCCGAGATCCTGAAAAAGAAGAAGGTGCCGCACAAGGTGCTGAACGCCCGCTTCCATGAGCAGGAAGCCGGCATCGTCAGCCAGGCCGGCGCCCCCGGCGCGATCACCATCGCCACCAACATGGCCGGCCGTGGCACCGACATCAAACTCGGCGGCAACCCCGAGATGCGTCTGAAGATCGAACTGGCCGGCATCGAGGACGAGGCCGAGCGCGAGGCCCGTGCCGCCGCCATCAAGGCCGAGATCGCGGTCAACCACGACATCGTGAAAGCCGCCGGCGGCCTGCTGGTGGTGGGCACCGAGCGCCACGAGAGCCGGCGCATCGACAACCAGCTGCGCGGCCGCTCCGGCCGCCAGGGCGACCCCGGCGCCTCGCGCTTCTTCCTGTCGCTGGAAGACGACCTGATGCGTATCTTCGGCTCCGACCGGATGGGCGGCATGCTGCAGAAGCTGGGCCTGAAGGAAGGCGAGGCGATCATCCATCCCTGGATCAACAAGGCGTTGGAAAAGGCCCAGAAAAAGGTCGAGGCGCGCAACTTCGACACGCGCAAGAACGTGCTGAAATACGACGACGTGATGAACGATCAGCGCCGCGAGGTCTATGCCCAGCGCCGCGAGTTCATGCAGGCCGAGGACGTGTCCGAGGTGGTCGCCGACATGCGCCGCGAGATCATCGCCGGCCTGGTCGCCCGCCGCATCCCCGAGAAGGCCTATGCCGAGCAGTGGGAAACCGCCGAGCTGGCCGAGGATGTCCGCCGGGTGCTCAACATGGACCTGCCGGTGGTGGAGTGGGCCCGCGAGGAAGGCATCGACGAGACCCAGATCCGCGAGCGTATCGAGCGCGCGGCCGACGCCCTGATGGCGGCAAAAGCGGCCAATTTCGGCCCGGATATGATGCGTTTCGTCGAAAAAAGCCTGCTTTTGCAGATCCTGGACCAGGTCTGGAAGGAGCATCTGCTGTCGCTGGACCACCTGCGCCAGGGCATCGGCCTGCGCGCCTATGGCCAGCGCGACCCGCTGAACGAGTACAAAAGCGAAGCCTTCGCCATGTTCAACGGCATGCTGGACGAGCTGAAGGAGCGCGTCACCACCTACCTCACCGGCGTCAACCTCAACCAGGAAGCCCCGCCGGCACCGGCGCCGCTGGCCGGGATCGTCGAGAGCCACGCCGACCCGTCGATGCAGACGGCCCTGCAGGGCGCCGAGTTCGAGATGGCTGGCGGCGAGGCGGCGCCGCGGGTGATCGCCACCACGGTGCGCTACGACGCGGTGGACCCGAACGACCCCTCCACCTGGCATAATAGCCCGCGCAACGCGCCCTGCCCGTGCGGCTCGGGCAAGAAGTTCAAGCATTGCCACGGGCGGAATATGTAATATCGGCGGCTGCATGGCTGACCGATGGAAGAAAGCCCCGCCATCGGCGCTGGCAAGCTGAGTATTCACCTCTCCAGGTAGTCGTGCACCACCTTGCCCAGTCCCAGGGTGAGGTCCGCCAGGATATGCACCGCCGACACCACCTCCAGCACCGGCAGTTCCGCCACCGGGGCCAGCGCGTGCGGCTGCAACGACAAGGCTCCCGGTCCGGTCCAGGCGCCTTTGATCCGCACGTCCTCCAGATGATACTCCACCAGTTCGCAGATGCGCGGCGTGCCATCGACATGCGGGATGATCTTGAGCAGGAAATTCGGCGCCGCGAGCGAGGCCGCCACGGCGGCAAGGTCTGCCTCGCGGTGCTTGTAGCCCATCGTCGCCGTGGCGATCCGCACCGGGCCGTAGTCCAGCGTGCCCACCAGCGTGTCGATCTCTGCGCGCAGGGTGGGGTTGGCGAGCTTTTTCGGGAACCCCCACAACTCCCGCCCGCCGGCGATCGGCGGGTGGTCGTTGAGGAACATGCAGTGGGTGTAGCTGCCCGCGCGCCCGCCGAGCGACACCGGGATGACCTGGCCGCTTTCCGTATAGTCGCCGAAGCCGGTTGAATCCGGCATGCGGATGAATTCGAACTTCACCAGCGGCTCGCCGATTTGCAGCGGCTCCGGCACCAGCGCGCGCAGCACCGCCGGATCGGTCCGGTAGGTGATGACCAGGAATTCCCGGCTGAAGAACCGATACGGCCCGGGCGGGTAGGCCGGGCTGGTCAGCGGCATGGCGAATGCGCGCTTGCGGACGTCATCCTCGTTCATCTGGGGTCTTTCATGGTTCCCGGCCCCAGAGTACGATCCGAATTGGTATCGAACATCAGGCGGCGGAGTTCGCCTCGCTCATGTGGGCGGGCCGGGTGCGCAGGTCAACGCTGGCCGGGCGGAACGTCGGCAGGATTGTCCTGGCGCGGCATCGCCTCGGCCTTGCGCCCGCCACGCCTTACGCCCCCACCAATCCCCGCGCGAACTCCTGCGGGTCGAACGGCCGCAGATCGCCGGCCTGCTCGCCCACCCCCACCGCATGCACCGGGATGGCGAATTCCTCGGCCAGCGCCACCACGATGCCGCCGCGGGCGCTGCCGTCCAGCTTGGTGACGACCAGGCCGGTCACGTCCACCATGTCCTTGAACACGTTCACCTGCTGTAGCGCGTTCTGGCCGGTGGTGGCGTCCAGCACCAGCAGCACCGAATGCGGCGCGGTGGGGTCCTGCTTTTTCAGCACGCGGATGATCTTGCGCAGCTCTTCCATCAGCGCCGCCTTGTTGTGCAGCCGGCCGGCGGTATCGACCAGCAGCACGTCGATGTCTTCGGCGCGGGCGCGGGCCAGGGCGTCGAAGGCCAGGCCGGCGGCGTCGGAATTGGCGGGGGCGCTGGCCACCGGGGCGCCGGTGCGCTGGCCCCAGACCTGAAGCTGCTCCACGGCGGCGGCGCGGAAGGTGTCGCCGGCGACCAGCATGGGGCGCAGGCCCTGCTCCTGGTAGGTCTTGGCCAGCTTGCCGATGGTGGTGGTCTTGCCGGTGCCGTTGACGCCGACCACCAGCACCACATGGGGCTTCAGCGCGGGGTCGATCACCAGCGGCCGGGCGACCGGGGCGAGGATGGCGGCGATCTCCTCGGCCAGGGCGGATTTGATCTCGGTGTCGGTCACTTCCTTGCCGAAGCGGGTGCGGCGGAAGCTGGCGATGACGCGGGCGGCGACGGCGGTGCCGAGGTCGGCGCCGATCAGCAGCTCCTCCAGCTCCTCCAGCGCCGCGTCGTCCAGCTTGCGCCGGGTGAAGACCGCGCCGAGGCCCTGGGTGAGTTTCTGGGTGGAGCGGGACAGCCCTTCCTTGAGGCGGGAGAAGAAGCCGAGCGCCATCAGGCCGGTTCCGCCAGCAGGCCGTCGTCATTGGCGGCGACGACGCGGGCGCGCAGCAGCCGGCCGGGGGCGGCGGCGATCCTCACCGGGGCGAAATGCTCGCTGTGGCCCGTGGCGTCGCTCTCGGCCAGCACCGAGATCTCGGCGCCTACCTGGCCGGCGTAGAAGCGCCGGGCGATCGCCTGGCCGGCCTCGCGCAGCCGGGCGGCGCGCTCGCGGCGCAGCGCCTTGTCCACGGCGGGCATGCGCGCGGCGGGGGTGCCCGGGCGCTCGCTATAGGGGAAGACGTGCAGGAACGGGATGTCCGCCTCGTGCACGAAGGCCAGGGTTTCGCCGAACAATGCCTCATCCTCGGTCGGGAAGCCGGCGATCAGGTCGGCGCCGAAGCCGATGCCGGGGCGCAGGGCGCGGGCGCGGGCGACCACTGCCAGGGCGTCGGCGCGCAGATGGCGGCGCTTCATCCGCTTCAGGATCAGGTCCGAGCCGGCCTGCATCGACAGGTGCAGATGCGGCATCAGCCGTGGTTCCTCGGCGATCAGGCGCCACAGATCGGGGTCGATCTCGTTGGGGTCCAGCGAGGAGAGGCGCAGGCGCGGCAGCTCAGGCACCAGGGCGAGCAGGCGGCGGATCATCTGGCCCAGCGTGGGGGCGCCCGGCAGGTCCGGCCCGTAGCTGGTGATGTCCACGCCGGTCAGCACCACCTCGCGGTAGCCGGTGGCGACCAGGGTGCGCACCTGCTCGACGATGGCGCCGACCGGCACGCTGCGGCTGGGGCCGCGGCCGAAGGGGATGATGCAGAAGGTGCAGCGGTGGTCGCAGCCCTGCTGCACCTGCACGAAGGCGCGGGCGCGGCCGGCGAATTCGGTGACCAGATGGGCCGCGGTCTCGCGCGCGGCCATGATGTCCGACACCGCCGAGCCGGCCCCGGGCAGCCAGCTTTCCGGGCGCAGCTTGTCCTCGTTGCCCAGCACGCGGGCGACGCCGGGCAAGGCGGCCCAGGCGGAGGGGTCGATCTGGGCGGCGCAGCCGGTGACGACGATGCGCGCCTCCGGGTGCTCGCGGTGGGCGCGGCGGATGGCCTGGCGGGCCTGGCGCTCCGCCTCGGCGGTGACGGCGCAGGTGTTGACGATGATGGTGCCGGCGCCCCCGCTGGAGGCATGGGCGGCGGCGTGGCCGCGCATCACCTCGGACTCGTAGGTGTTGAGGCGGCAGCCGAAGGTCAGAACCTCAACTGTCATGACGCATAACTATCATGGCGCATAATCATCCAGGTCCAGCGTGCCGCGGAAGGCGGTGGCGACCGGGCCGGTCATCAGCACGTGGCCGTCCTCGCGCCATTCGATCTCCAGCGCGCCGCCATCCACCAGCACGGCGGCGCGCCGCCCGGTGAGGCCGCGGCGGGCGGAATTGACCAGGGCGGCGCAGGCGCCGGAGCCGCAGGCCAGGGTGAGGCCGGCGCCGCGCTCCCACACCCGCAGGCGGATGCGGTCGGGCGCGAGCACCTGCACGAAGCCGATATTGGCGCGGTCGGGGAAGATGGCGGCGTGTTCCAGGCGGGGGCCGAGGGCTTCCACCGGGGTGGCGGCGAGGTCGGCCACGAAGAAGGTGGCGTGCGGGTTGCCCATCGAGGCGGCGGCCGGGTCGGCCACCGGGCCTTCGGCGAGCGGCACGTGCAGCGTGTCGGCGGGGGCGGCGAGCGGCACGTCCCGCCAGCCCAGCCGGGGCGGCCCCATGTCCACCCGCACCCGGCCGTCCGTGAGGATTTCGGCCGGCAGCAGGCCGGAGATGGTCTGGATCACCAGCTGCCGCCGCCCGCTTTCGGCGGCCAGCAGGTGGGCGACGCAGCGCGTGGCGTTGCCGCAGGCGCCGGCCTCGCCGCCATCGGGGTTGCGGATGCGCATGAAGGCGTCGGCGTTGCTGCCGGGCGGCGGCGGCTCGATGGCGATGAACTGGTCGCAGCCGACGCCGGCATGGCGGTCGGCGATGGCCGCCGCGCGGCCGGGCGTGAGGCCGAGCGCGCCCCTCCGCTCGTCGAACACGACGAAATCGTTCCCGCAGCCGTGCATCTTGAGGAAGGGCGCGTCCATGCGTGGTGTTATATGGGGGTGTGCGCCGCGCGCGAAGCCCGCAACTTGCCCCCATTGCTTGCATCAGCGATGCGCCGTCGCTATAAGCCGCCCCCTGTCTGCGAGTCCGGGCCTGTAGGGCATGCCCGGCCGCGACTGCCTGCGTTCCGCAGGAACCTTATGCGCAAGGAGTCCCAAATGCCCAAGATGAAGACGAAGTCTTCTGTCAAGAAGCGCTTCAAGATCACCGGCACCGGCAAGGTGCTGGCCGGCCCCGGCAACAAGCGCCACGGCCTGATCAACCGGTCCCAGAAAATGAAGCGCAAGGCGCGCGGCAGCCAGACGCTGACCCATGCTGACGGGCTGACCGTCAAGCAGTGGGCGCCGTACGGTCTGGTGTAAGGGGGAGATAGATCATGGCACGCGTCAAGCGGGGCGTCACCACGCACGCCCGCCACAAGAAGGTTCTTGAGCAGTCGAAGGGCTTCGTCGGCCGCTCGTCCACCAACTACCGCATCGCCCTGCAGCGGCTGGAGAAGTCGCTCCAGTACGCCTATCGCGACCGCCGGGTGAAGAAGCGCGAATTCCGCGCGCTGTGGATCCAGCGGATCAATGCCGCCGTGCGCGAGCAGGGGCTGACCTATTCGCGCTTCATCGCCGGGCTGAAGATCGCCGGCATCGAGATGGACCGCAAGGTGCTGGCCGCCATCGCCTATGACGACCCCGCCACCTTCGGCGAGATCGTCAAGAAGGTGCAGGCCGCCCTGGCCTGATCGGCTCCCGGCTCGGGACAGACGATCATACTGCAAAGGGCTGCCCGCACAGGGCGGCCCTTTTTCGTACTCACGGCTGACGGACGGTGGACTCGATGACCGACGACCTGCAAACCCTCCAGAGCGAGACCGACGCGGCGCTGGCCGCCGCCGCCGACCCGCGGGCGCTGGACGCCGTGCGGGTGGCCGTGCTGGGCAAGAGCGGCCGGCTGACCGCGCTGCTGAAGGAGCTTGGCCGCGCCTCGCCCGAGGAGCGGCGGGAGCGCGGGGCGGCGCTGAACCGGCTGAAGGACGCGCTGACGGCGGCCATCGAGGCGCGGCGCGGCGAACTGGATGCGGCCGCGCTCGGCGCCCGGCTGGCCGCCGAGCGGATGGACATGACCCTGCCGCCGCGCCCGCGTGCTCAGGGGCTGATCCATCCGATCAGCCGCACCATGGAGGAGATGGCCGCGATCTTCGGCGCCATGGGCTTCGCCATCGCCGAGGGGCCGGATATCGAGGATGACTGGCGCAATTTCGGCGCGCTGAACATCCCCGCCCACCACCCGGCGCGCCAGGACATGGATACGTTCTACCTGCCCGGCATCGACGCCGACGGCCGCAGCCGCGTGCTGCGCACCCACACCTCGCCGGTGCAGGTGCGCACCATGCTGAACCAGGAACCGCCGATCCGCGTCATCGTGCCCGGCCGCACCTATCGCGCCGATCACGACGCCACCCACTCGCCGATGTTCCACCAGGTGGAGGGGCTGGTGATCGACCGCGCCATCACGCTGGGGCACCTGAAGGGTTGCCTGATCGACTTCCTGCGGGCGTTCTTCGGCATCACCACCCTGCCGGTGCGCTTCCGGTCGAGCTATTTCCCGTTCACCGAGCCCTCGATGGAGGTGGATATCGGCTGGAACCGCAAGACCGGGGAACTCGGTGGGGGCGGCGACTGGCTGGAGATCCTGGGCAGCGGCATGGTGCACCCCAAGGTGCTGGCCAATTGCGGCATCGACCCGCGCGAATGGCAGGGCTTCGCCTTCGGCATGGGGATCGAGCGGGTGACCATGCTGAAGCACGGCATCCCCGACCTGCGGCCGTTCTACGAGAGCGACATACGCTGGCTGCGCCATTACGGGTTCAACCCGCTGGCGCCCGCCATGCTGCACGAGGGGGTGTGAGGCCATGAAGTTCACCCTGTCCTGGCTCAAGACCCATCTTGAGACCACCGCCAGCCTGTCCGAGATCACCGACGCGCTGACCATGATCGGCCTGGAGCTGGAGGGCGTGGAGAATCGCGGCGCCGCCCTCGCCCCGTTCCGCGTGGCGCATGTGATCGAGGCGGTGCAGCACCCCAACGCCGACCGGCTGCGCGCCTGCACGGTGGATACCGGCGCCGGCCTGGTCTCGGTGGTGTGCGGCGCGCCGAACGCGCGCACCGGCATGAAGGCGGTGTTCGCGCCGCCCGGCAGCTTCATCCCCGGCACCGGCATCACGCTCAAGGTCGGCGAGATCCGCGGCGTGCAGTCGGCCGGCATGCTGCTCTCGGTGCGCGAGATGGGGCTGGGCGAGGAGCATGACGGCATCCTGGAGCTGTCGCCCGAGGCGCCGGTGGGCGTGCCGTACGCCGCCTGGGCGGGGCTGGACGACCCGGTGATCGACATCGCGGTGACCCCCAACCGGGGCGATGCACTCTCGGTGCGCGGCGTGGCGCGGGACCTGGCGGCGGCCGGGCTGGGCACGCTGCTGCCCTTCGCGCCGGCCCCGGTGCCGGCGGAGTTCGAGAGCCCGTTCGGCTGGGCGATCGCCATGCAGGATGCCTGCCCCTGGGTGCTCGGGCGGACCATCACCGGGCTGAAGAACGGCCCCAGCCCGCAATGGCTGCAGGACCGGCTGCTGGCCATCGGGCTGCGGCCGATCAACGCGCTGGTGGACGTAACCAATTTCTTCACCATCGACCTCGGCCGGCCGCTGCACGTGTTCGACGCCGGCAAGATTTCCGGCACCACGCTGACCTTCCGGCCGGGCGACGGCGAGACCTTCAAGGCGTTGAACGGCAAGGACTACACCGCCACGCCAGATGATTGCGTGATCGCCGATGCTGCCGGCGTGCAGTCGCTGGCCGGCGTGATCGGCGGCGAGGCGACCGGCTGCGACGCGGCGACCACCAGCGTGTTCGTCGAATGCGCGCTGTTCAACCCGGTGCGGGTGGCGCTGACCGGCCGCCGCCACCAGGTCGCCTCCGACGCCCGCAGCCGCTTCGAGCGCGGCATCGACCCCGCCTTGCTGCCCGACGCCATCGAGGCGGCGACGCGGATGATCCAGCATCTGTGCGGCGGGCAGGCCAGCACCGTCGCCGCCGCCGGCGCCGAGCCGCATTGGCGCCGCACCGCCAGCCTGCGCTTCGAGCGGCTGGCCGGCCTGGGAGGGCTGGATGTGGCCCCCGACGAAGTGGTGGGCGCGCTGGAGCGGCTGGGCTTCACGGTGGCCGGGCGCGACGCGGAGCGCGTGGTGGTGCAGGTGCCGTCCTGGCGCAACGACATCGCCGCCGGCACGCCGCTGGAGCCGTCCGCCACCCTGCCGGCCGAGCGCGCCGCCAAGGCCGCCGCCGGGCGGGCCGAGATCGAGCCGGAATGCGACCTGATCGAGGAGGTGCTGCGCCTGGGCGGGCTGGACCGCATTCCGCCGGTCTCGCTGCCGGCCGGCGGCGCGGTGCCGGCGGCGACGCTCACCCCGCGCCAGGCGCGCGCCTCGGTGGCGCGGCGCACGCTGGCGGCCCAGGGGCTGGCCGAATGCGTCACCTTCAGCTTCATGGAAGGCGCCCGGGCGGCGCTGTTCGGCGGCACCTCCGAGGCGCTGCGACTGGCCAACCCGATCGCCGCTGACCTGGACCAGATGCGCCCGACGCCGCTGGCCACCCTGGCGCTGGCCGCCGCGCGCAACGCCGCACGCGGCCATGCCGAGGTGGGGCTGTTCGAGATCGGGCCGGCCTATCCGGCGATCGACCGCCAGGTGCAGGTGGCCGCCGGGCTGCGCGCCGGGCCGCCGGCGCGCCACTGGGCGGCGCCCGCCACACCCGCGACCGCGATGGACGCCAAGGCCGATGTCTGGACCGTGCTGGCCGCGCTGGGCGTGCCGATGGATGCCCTGACCGTCACCGCCGATGCGCCCGCCCACTACCACCCCGGCCGCTCCGGCTGCGTGCGCCAGGGGCCGAAGACGGTGCTGGCGACCTTCGGCGAGTTGCATCCGCGCGTGCTGGCCGCCCTCGACCTCGCCGGCCCGGCGATCGGCTTCGAGATCGACCTCGACGCCGTGGCCGACCCCAAGCGCCGCCGCAAGACCGCGCCCGACCTGCCCAGCTTCCAGCCGCTGCGGCGCGACTTCGCCTTCCTGGTGGATGCGGGCGTCGCCGCCGACGCGGTGCTGCGCGCGGCGCGCGGGGCGGAGCGCACGCTGATCGCCGGGGTGTCGCTGTTCGACCTCTACCAGGGCGACGGGCTGCCCGAGGGCAAGAAGTCGCTGGCGATCGAGGTGGTGTTCCAGCCGCGCGAGCGCACGTTGACCGACGCCGAGATCGAGGCGGCCTGCCAGAAGGTGGTCGCCGCGGTGGCGAAGGCGACCGGTGCTGCGTTGCGCGGCTGATTCAGTTCATTTGCTGACACTGGTCCCGAAACACCCTATCTGAGCCCCATGACCGACACCCCCATCGAGCGCATCCGCAACTTCTCGATCATCGCCCATATCGACCACGGGAAATCCACCCTGGCCGACCGGCTGATCCAGGCCACCGGCGCGCTCACCTCGCGCGAGATGACCGAGCAGGTGCTCGACAACATGGATCTGGAGAAGGAACGCGGCATCACCATCAAGGCGCAGACCGTCCGCCTCGCCTACAAGGCGCACGACGGGCTGGTCTACACGCTGAACCTGATGGACACGCCGGGCCACGTGGACTTCGCCTACGAGGTCTCGCGCAGCCTGGCCGCCTGCGAGGGCTCGCTGCTGGTGGTGGACGCCTCCCAGGGCGTGGAGGCGCAGACGCTGGCGAACGTGTACCAGGCGATCGAGGCCGGGCACGAGATCGTGCCCATCCTGAACAAGATCGACCTGCCGGCCGCCGAGCCGGAGCGGGTGAAGCAGCAGATCGAGGACGTGATCGGGCTGGATGCGTCCGACGCGGTGATGATCTCGGCCAAGACCGGCATCAACATCGAGGGCGTGCTGGAAGCCCTGGTGACCCGCCTGCCGCCGCCCAAGGGCGACCCGGACGCACCGCTGAAGGCGCTGGTGGTGGATAGCTGGTACGACCAGTACCTGGGCGTGATCATCCTGATCCGCGTGAAGGACGGCCGCATCCGGCGCGGCCAGAAGGTGCGCATGATGGCGCAGGGCTCCACCCACCTGGTCGACCAGGTGGGTGTGTTCAGCCCGCGCATGGTGGCGGTGGACGACCTCGGCCCGGGCGAGATGGGCTACATCAACGCCGCCATCAAGACGGTGGCCGACGTGGCGGTGGGCGACACCATCACCGACGACCGCCACCCCGCCGCCGAGCCGCTGCCGGGCTTCAAGCCCTCCATTCCGGTGGTGTGGTGCGGCCTGTTCCCGGTGGATGCCGACGATTTCGAGAAGCTGCGCGACAGCCTGGCCAAGCTGCGGCTGAACGATGCCAGCTTCCACTACGAGGCGGAAAGCTCGGCGGCGCTGGGCTTCGGCTATCGCTGCGGCTTCCTCGGCCTGCTGCACCTGGAGATCATCCAGGAGCGGCTGTCGCGCGAGTTCGACCTCGACCTGATCGCCACCGCCCCCAGCGTGGTCTACAAGATCCACCGCACCTCCGGCGTGCTGGAGGAGCTGCACAACCCGGCCGATATGCCGGACCCGAGTCTGATCGACCATATCGAGGAGCCGTGGATCAAGGCCACCATCATGGTGCCCGACGAGTATCTCGGCAGCATCCTGACCCTGTGCAGCGAGCGGCGCGGCGTGCAGATCGACCTCACCTATGTCGGCAACCGCGCCATGGCGGTCTACCGGCTGCCGCTGAACGAGGTGGTGTTCGACTTCTACGACCGGCTGAAATCGGTCAGCCGCGGCTATGCCAGCTTCGACTACGCGATCGACGGCTACGAGGAGGGCGACCTCGTGCGCATCTCCATCCTGGTCAACCAGGACCCGGTGGACGCGCTGTCCTTCATCGCCCACCGCAGCCAGGCCGACCGGCGCGGGCGGGCGATCTGCGAGAAGCTGAAGGACCTGATTCCGCGCCAGTTGTTCAAGATCGCCATCCAGGCGGCGATCGGCGGGCGGGTGATCGCGCGCGAGACCATCGGCGCGCTGAGCAAGGACGTGACCGCCAAGTGCTACGGCGGCGACATCAGCCGCAAGCGCAAGCTGCTGGACAAGCAGAAGGAAGGCAAGAAGCGCATGCGCCAGTTCGGCAAGGTGGAAATCCCGCAATCCGCCTTCCTGGCGGCGCTGAAGATGGACGCCTGAAGAGAAGATTCACATGGAGGCGGGGAGAAGAAGGGCTTTCTTCTTCCCGCCTCCCCGCCTCCCCGCCTCCCCGCCTCCCCGCCTCCATGTGGTTCTGCTTTCTCTGGACTTTATAACAGGCGTGCCTGAGAGATGCGGCAGGGCCATCCCTTGCTTCTCTTCGCCTCACCGCCTCTTTGTGAATCTTCCTCCCGCCAGCCACCCCCCTACGTCATGAACCGCGCCTGCGCCCAGGCGCGCGCCTCGGCCACGCAGTCCCCCGGCATCGCGCGTTCCAGATAGGCCAGCAGCCGGCCGGGCCGGGCGTCCGCCACCACGCGGTAGACATGCGTCCACAGCCCGTGGCGGCGGTGCACCACCACATAGACATGCCCGGCCTCGCGCCGGCCCAGCCGGTTGGTCCAGTCGCAGGGGCCGACCGGATGCGCCGTGTCGTCCGGCGCCAGCAGCAGGGTGAGGTCGGGCGGGGGGGTGAAGGCAACGGCGTCCGGCACGGCAAACCCTCCTTGTGGTCGTGAGGGGCTGGCGTGTGGCGTGGTCCCGTTTGGTTGCCGGTCGCGGCCACATCCCCCCTCGCGGAGGCCGCCACCTTGCCCGGGAGGGCAGGTTGGCGTTGGGCGCCAGCCCAACTCTTGATGCGGCGGCGTGGGTAGCACCGGCGACGGCGCGCGGCAAGCCCGGCGGAACCGCCCGGATGATAGTATTACAAAATTGCATCGTTTGATCTGGATCAATGGCCGGACTGCGGTGTTGCTGGTGCAATGGCGCCACATGCTTCAACGGGAGCCGACGATGACGTTCGGAGAGCGGTTTTATCTTGCACTGGTCCTCGGCACCTTTGCCGTGTTCATCATCGGCATGGGCCGGGTGTCCTACCAGCAGACCTGCGCCGACCGTGCGCGGGCGCGGCAGGGCGATGGCCGGTCGCCAGCCGAATAGCCCCGCCGGAACGCTTGTCCCGGCCGTTACGGGCGGTTAGTATTTCCGCCTTTGCTATATGGCGGGGGGCCGGGCGTGAGCATCGTCAATCTGACCACCAGCCTGATCTACGCCACCGTCTCGGCAGCCATCTCGGCCTCCGGCGCCGGCGACACCATCGCGCTGTCGCCGGGCCAGTATGTCGAGGATTTTCCGCTCATCACCCATTCCCTGACCATCGAGGGCGTGGGCGGCTTGGCGCATCTGACCACGCCGGACCCGACGCCGGTCAACCTGCGGGCGATTCTGTATGTGGCGTACGGTGCCGGGGCGGACCTCACGGTGCGCAACCTGGAACTGTCCGGCGCGGTCGATCCCGGCAGCAACGGCGCCGGCATCCTGTTCGAGACCGGCAACGGCCTGCTGACCGTGTCGGACAGCTGGATCCACGGCAACCAGGACGGCGTGCTGGCCGGCACCGGCGGCAACCGCATCGCCATCGATCATTCCGAGATCGACCATAACGGCCTGCTGCCCGGCGACCCGCGCTACGGGCTGGCGCACAACATCTATGCGGGCGACGCCGACAGCCTGACGGTGACCGACAGCTATATCCACGACGCCCTGGGCGGCCACGAGATCAAAAGCCGCGCCGCCGTGACCACCATCACCAACAACCGCATCGTGGATGGCCCCACCTCGCCCGCCAGCTACAGCATCGACATCCCCGACGGCGGGCAAGCGGTGATCACCGGCAACACCATCGAGAAGGGGGCGGCCTCGCCCAACCGCTTCGCCATCCATTTCGGCGGCGAGGCCAACCCGAGCTTCCCCAATTCCAGCCTGCTGGTGCGCGACAACGTGCTGATCAACGACCGCGCCGCCGGGGGAACGGCCATCTACAACGCCAGCACCAACCCCGGCGGCCAGAGCTACGGCGCCACCGTGGACGGTAACACCGCGTATAATTTCGGCCAGTTCTACCGCGACCGCTACAACACGCCGGCCGGCCCGAACGACCAGATCGGCGCCAACACGTTGATCTTCGGCGCGGCGCCGGCGCTGGACAGCAGCGCGCCGTGGAACGTGCCGGAACCGTCCTCGCGCTCGCTGCTGGCGGTGGCGGCGCTGGGCCTGGCGGCGCTGGGCCTGGCGCGGCGGCGGCCGGGCATGATGAGCCGGCGCGCATAGCAGCCGCCATCCGGCCGCCGGGCTGGTCCAGGCGCATTGCGCCCCGCGTGGCGCTGTGATCGAACACGCCCGGACAGGCAGGGGCGGGTGGCGCGGTGGCGACGATGCAGGCGATAGCGGTGACCGGGCTGACCAAGCGCTACGACGCTACCCTGGCGGTGGACGCGATCGACTTCGCGGTGCCCTCCGGCGCCACGGTCGGGCTGCTGGGCGGCAACGGCGCCGGCAAGACCACCACCATCGCCATGCTGCTGGGCCTGCTGATCCCCACCGCCGGGCGGATTACCGTGCTGGGCCACGACATGGCGCATGACCGGTTCGCGGCCCTGGCGCGGATGAATTTCTCCTCGCCCTACGTGGCGCTGCCGCACCGGCTCAGCGTGGAGGAGAACCTGCGCGTCTACGGCCATCTGTACGACGTGAAGCAGGTCGGCCGGCGGATCGCCGAGCTGGCCGCGCAGCTGGACCTGGGGGAATTGCTGGCCCGCCCGGCGGGGCAGCTCTCGGCCGGGCAGAAGACCCGCGTGGCGCTGGCCAAGTCGCTGATCAACCGGCCGGACGTGCTGCTGCTGGACGAGCCGACCGCCAGCCTGGACCCCGACACCGGCGACCTGGTGCGCGGCTGGCTGGAGCGCTACCGCGCCGAGAGCGGCTGCACCATCCTGCTGGCCAGCCACAACATGGCCGAGGTGGAGCGGCTGTGCGGCCATGTGCTGATGATGAAGCAGGGGCGGATCGTGGATCGCGGCAGCCCGGCCGAATTGCTGGCGCGCTATGGGCAGGACAACCTGGAGGAGGTGTTCCTGGACATCGCCCGCGACCGGGCGCGCGCGCCATGAGGCCGGCGCTGCGCCGCATCTGGGGGATGATGTACCGGCACCTGGCGCTGTACCGCCGCTCCTGGCCGCGGCTGCTGGAACTGGCCTATTGGCCGACGCTGCAGATGTGCATCTGGGGCTTCACCGCCAGCTTCTTCGCCGCCCGGACCGGCAACCCCGGCGCGGTGCTGGCCGGCGGGCTGCTGGGCGCGGTTCTGCTGTGGGAGGTGGCGCTGCGCAGCCAGATGGGGGTGGCGATCAGCTTCCTGGAGGAGATCTGGTCGCGCAACCTGGGCCATGTGTTCGTCAGCCCGCTGCGGCCGTGGGAGCTGGTGGCCGCGCTGGTCGGCATGTCGGTGCTGCGCATGACGGCGGGGGTGCTGCCGGCGGTGCTGCTGGCCTGGGCGCTGTATGCCTTCAACCTATTCGCGCTGGGGCCGGTGCTGATCCTGTTCGCGGTCAACCTGATGGTGATGGGCTGGTCGGTGTCGCTGGGCGTGGTGTCGCTGATCCTGCGCCATGGCGCGGGAGCGGAGGCGCTGGCCTGGTCGGTGCTGTTCGGGCTGACGCCGTTCTCGGCGGTGTTCTACCCGGTGGCGGTGCTGCCGGCGTGGTTGCAGCCGGTGGCTCTGGTGCTGCCCTCGGCGCATGTGTTCGAGGGGATGCGCGCGGCCATCGCCACCGGGGCGATCGACTGGAACCATCTGGCCTGGGCCGCGGGGTTGAACCTGCTGTGGCTGGCCGGCGCCGCGCTGCTGTTCGCCTGGCAGTTCCGGGTTGCGCGCACCCGTGGCGCCCTGCTTTCAATCGGTGAGTGAGACGATCATGCCAAATGACAATCCCGAACCGGCCATATTCTGGCTGATCCGCCACGCCATCGTGGAGGAGAACGCCCGCGCCATGCTGTATGGCACGATGGACGTGGAGCTGTGCCCGCACAGCCTGCTGTCCCAGGCGCCGATGCATGCCGGGCTGGCCCGGCGGCTGCCGCGCAAGGCGGACTGGGTGGTCACCCCGCTCTCGCGCACCCGCCGCACCGCCGAGGCGATCTTCGCCGCCGGCTATCCCGCCGCCCCGCTGGCGGTGGCGCCGGACCTGATCGAGCAGGATCTGGGCGCCTGGCAAGGCCTGCCGCACGCCGACCTGCCGGCCCGGCTGACCCGGCCGGCGCACGCCTTCTGGCCGCTCTCCGGCCTGGAGCACCCGCCGGGCGGCGAGAGCATGACGCAGGTGATCGGCCGCGTCGGCGCCGCGCTGGAGGGGCTGGCGGAGACGCATGCCGGCGGCAACGTGGTCGTGGTCAGCCATGGCGGGGCGATCCGGGCCGCGGTGGCGCATGCGCTGGCGATCGGGCCGGACAACGCGCTGCATCTGTCGGTGCACAACCTGTCGCTGACCTGCATGGAGCGGCATCGCCAGGGCTGGCGGGTGGTGTGCGTCAATGAGTTGCCGGGTTATTGAGCTGAATTCCCGCATCAAGCTTGCTTGATAACATCTTGTTGCCACACAGTGCGGCGCATACATGCCCGAATATCAACAGACGGGAGACGCCGCATGCGACGCCTTGTTCCTTACCTGCTGCTCGCCGGTTTCGCCCTGCTGCTGCTGCCGGCGGCGGCCCATGCTCAGACGGACCAGCAGGCGCTGGTGGACCGCGCGACGCTGACCGTGCAGGACATGCTGTCCGACAAGGCCAACCCCGACGCCCGCTCGCTGCTGCGCACCGCCAAGGGTGCGATGGTTTGCCCGCGGGTGTTCAAGGCCGGCTTCATCCTGGGAGGCCAGGGCGGCAGCTGCGTGCTGGTGGGCCACAACAACGGTGTCTGGTCGGCCCCGGCCTTCTATGGCCTGGGCAGCGGCAGCGTCGGCCTGCAGATCGGCGTGCAGGACAGCCAGATCATCTTCGTCATGCGCACCGAGAAGGGGCTGCGGGCGCTGATGGACAGCCAGTTCAAGTTCGGCGCCGACGCGGGGGTGGCGGTGGCGACCATCGGGGCCGGCATCTCCGGCGCCACCACGGCGGCGTTGCAGGCCGATATCGTGGCGTTTTCGGTCTCGCGGGGCCTGTATGCCGGGATTTCGCTGGACGGCAGCATCCTGTCCTCGCGCAGCGAGTGGAACACCATCTATTACGGCCATTCGCTCAGCCCGCAGCAGATCGTGCTGGAGAACCGGGGCGACAACCCCGGCGCCGCGCCGCTGAAGGAGATGCTGGCCCGCCTGGCGGGCGGATAAGCTCCGCGCCGGCGGGGATGGTCGCCGGGCGGGCATGCCGCTAATCTGGCAGGCCATGGAGACGCCCGAACCGTTCTGGAAGACCAAGCGCCTGGACGAGATGTCGCAGGCCGAATGGGAATCGCTGTGCGACGGTTGCGGCCGGTGCTGCCTGAACAAGCTGATCTATGAGGACGGTACCGAGCAGGGGCAGCTGTGCTACACCAACGTGGCCTGCCGGCTGCTGGACCTGCATGAGTGCCGCTGCACCCACTATGAAACCCGCCAGCGCCACGTGCCGGATTGCGTCAGCCTGACCCCGGCGGCGCTGCGCGAGATCAATTGGCTGCCGCCGAGCTGCGCCTATCGCCGGCTCGACGAGGGGCGCGACCTGCTGTGGTGGCACCCGCTGGTTTCGGGCGACCCCGAGACGGTCCACAGCGCCGGCGTTTCGGTGCGCGGCCGCGCGGTGGGCGAGCGCCAGGCCGGCCCGCTGGACCATCACATCGTCGATTGGCCCGGCAAGATCCCGCGCCGCCGCCGCCCGGACACCTCCGAGAACCCCACGGACTGAGAAGGAAACCCCTGGAATGCTGCAGAACGCGCTTTACGGCGGCGTCAACGCCGCGGTGCTGACCGCCATGAACGCCGACCTGTCGATCGACCTGGGCCGCACCGCCGCGCATGCGAAATGGCTGCTGGCCAATGGCTGCAATGGCCTGGCCGTGCTGGGCACCACCAGCGAGGCGAATTCGCTGGGCATCGACGAGCGGCTGGCCTTCCTGGAAGGCATGGTGGCGAGCGGCATTCCCGGCCGGCTGATGATGCCGGGCACCGGCACCACAGCCATCCCCGACACCGTGAAGCTGACCCGCCATGCCGAGGCGCAGGGCTGCCGCGGCGCGCTGCTGCTGCCGCCGTTCTACTACAAGAACCCCAGCGAGGACGGGCTGTTCGCGTATTTTTCCGAGGTGATCCAGCGGGTTGGCGGCGATATCAAGTTCTACCTGTACCATTTCCCGGCGCAGTCGGCGATTCCGTTCACGGTGGGCTTCATCGCGCGCCTGCTGAAGGCCTATCCGGGCAAGGTGAAGGGCATCAAGGACAGCAGCGGCGACTTCGCCAACACCAAAAGCTATGCCGACGCCTTCGCAGGCGAGGGGTTCGAGGTATATTGCGGCGATGACGGCGCGCTGCATTCGCTGCTGAACGCCAATGGCGCCGGCTGCATCACGGCTGCCGCCAATGTCGGCTGCGCCGCCAGCGCGGTGGTCTATGCCAACTGGAACAACGCCAAGGGCGCCGAGGCGCAGGTGCAGCTCAGCGCCATCCGCAAGGCGGTGGTTTCGGCACCGCTGATCCCCGGCCTGAAGGCGCTGGTGGCACGCAACACCGGCGATGCGGCCTGGACCAATATCCGCCCGCCGCACCTGAAGCTGGACGCCGCGGCGGCACAGAAATTGTTCGACGCCTTCGACGCCAGCGGCCTGAAACTGGCCGCCGCAGCCTGAGGGAAGACCAGCGAACAAAGTTTTTTTGCTTCTTTGTTTTCAAACAAAGAAGACTTGTTCTTTTTTGAAAAAAAGAACCAAAAAACTTTTATTCGTTTGGAGTGTGGGTTGCCGGCCTCGATGAACCTGCTGGGTTCATCGGGGTTGTGGGCTTGGAATGTTATGTTATAACGTTCTTCGTCACGTTCCGAAGGGCCTTATGCCATGCTCGCACGCCGAAGCCTGCTGCTGCTGTCCGCCGCCCTGCTGCCGGCGGCCGCCGCGCCGCCGCTGGTGGTGGTGGCCAGCTTTTCCATCCTTGCCGACCTGGTGCGACAGGTGGCCGGCGGGCGGGTGCGGGTCGTGTCCCTGGTGGGGCCGGACCAGGATCTGCACGCATACGAGCCGCGCCCGTCCGATCTGCGCACCCTGGCCGGCGCCGACATGCTGGTGCTGAACGGGCTGGGGGTGGAAGGCTGGTCGGCCCGCATGGCGCAGGCGAGCGGCTTCAAGGGGCGGATCGTGGTGGCCTCCAAGGGTGTCAGGCCGCTGCATCCGGCCACCGGCGGCGCGGCCGGGGCCGATCCGGCGGAGGGGCAGTACGACCCGCATGCCTGGCAGGACGTGGCCAACGTGAAGCGCTACGTCGCCACCATCCGCGATGGGCTGGCGGCCATCGACCCGGCCGGGGCAGATGCCTATCGCGCCGGGGCGGCGGCCTATCTGGTGCAACTCGACCGGCTGGACGCCGATATCCGCGCCGCCTACGCGCCGATTCCGGCGGCGCGGCGGCGGGTGATCACCACGCATGACGCGCTGGCCTATTACGGCCGTGCCTACGGCCTGGAATTCCGCGCCCCGCTCGGCCTCTCGACCGAAAGCGAGCCGACCGCCAAGGATATCGCGGCCCTGGAACGGCAGATCCGCGGCGAGCACATCACCGCGCTGTTCTTCGAGAATATCAGCAACAACACGCTGCTGGGGCAGATCGCCCGCGATACCGGGGTGCGGGTGGGCGGTGAACTCTATTCCGACGCGCTGTCGCCGCCGGACGGGCCAGCGGCGACGTATATCGCGATGATGCGGCATAACCTGGTGCAGATCGTCGCGGCATTGAGGTAGGGAAGACTTCTTTTTGTGAACAAAAAGAACCCCTTCCTTCACTCGGCCCGCAACCTGAACCCATCCTCCCACCGCGTCACCCGTCCCGTCGAAGGGCTGGGGAAATGGCCGGTGCAAACGAGCGTGCTGGTGTCGCAATAGCACTCCAGGAAGCGGCGGCGGGTCTGCGCCGACTGGTTCTGGTCGGTGTCGGCGCGCATGGAGATGTGCGGGAAGCGGGCCTGGAGCGGCGAATGCAGCAGGTCGCCGGTCAGCACCGCGCTGGTGGCGCCGCGGCCGAGCTGCACGGCGTAGTGGTCGGGTGTGTGGCCGGGCGTGGGCTCCAGGCGCACATGGTCGTTGAGTGCCGTGCTGCTGGTGATGCGGTCGTTGCGGCCGGCGGCGACGATGGGCAGCACGCTTTCCGCGAAGATCGGCGAGGGTGCCTCGGCGTGGCGCCCGGTCCAGAATTCCAGCTCCTTCTCGGCGAACAGGTAGCGCGCCTTGGGGAAGGTGGGCACCCAGCGGCCGTTCTCCAGCCTGGTGTTCCAGCCGACATGGTCCACGTGCAGGTGGGTGCACATGACGTAGTCGATGTCGTCCACCCCCACGCCGGCGGCGGCGAGCTGGCGCATATAGGACTGGCTTTTCTGCTGGTGCCAGAACGGGTGCGCCGGCAGGGTCTTGTCGTTGCCGACGCAGGTATCGACCAGGATGGTGTGGTGCGGCGTGCGCACCAGATAGGACTGGATGCACAGGATCAGCATGCCGGTCACCGGGTCCAGCGCCTCCGGCTCCAGCCAGTGGCGGTGTTCGGCCAGCAATTCGGGCGTCAGGTTGGGCAGGAAGGTCAGCGGGTCGAACAGCGGCGCCTGCTGCTCGATGATGCGTTGGATGGTGATGTCGCCGAGTTGCATGCCGATTGCCATGGCTGGCCGTCTCCTCTGGAATCGGGCGATGCTACCCAGCCCAACCACGACAGACAAATCGGGCGCGACCGAGGAGGCGAGATGAGCACCGAGCCTGAGACCACGGCCCTGGCCGAGGCGATCGCCAGCGCCGGACGCATCGCGCTGTTCACCGGCGCCGGCATCAGCACCGAGTCGGGCATCCCGGATTTCCGCAGCCCGGGCGGGATATGGACGCGCAAGACCTCGATCCTGTTCCAGGATTTCCTGGACAGCGAGGAGGCGCGGCAGGAGGCCTGGCGCCGGCGTTTCGAGGGCGACGCGGCGATGCGCGCGGCGCGGCCCAATCGCGGCCACCGGGCGGTGGAGGCGCTGGTGCGGCGCGGGCGGGCGCGGGCGGTGGTGACGCAGAACATCGACGGGCTGCACCAGCAATCCGGCCTGGACGCGGCTCAGGTGATCGAACTGCACGGCAACACCACCTATGCCGCCTGCCTGGAATGCGACACCCGCCACGAGATGGACGAGATGCGCGCGGCCTTCGAGGCGGGCGGCCGGTCGCCGCGCTGCCGGCGCTGCCTGGGGCTGGTGAAGACGGCGACCGTCTCGTTCGGCCAGCCGATGCCGGAGGCGGCGATGCGCCGGGCGCGGGAGGAGGCGCAGGCGGCCGAGTTGTTCATCGTGCTCGGCTCGTCGCTGGTGGTCTATCCGGCGGCCGCGCTACCGGTGCTGGCGGTGCAGAACGGGGCGCGGCTGGCGATCGTCAACCGCGAGCCGACGCCGATGGACGAGATTGCCGATATCGTGGTGCGGCGGCCGATCGGGGAGGCGTTTGGGGATGCGGTGGGGGTGAATTAAAGGGAGGCAGACTTCTTTTTGTGAACAAAAAGAAGCAAAAAAACTTTTTATTCCCCGGCGTCCTCCGCGGAGAGCCCAGCGAATAAAAGTTTTTTGGTTCTTTTTTCCAAAAAAGAACTGCTTCCTTCCTTCACTCTCCCCGAGCCGCCCGCATCAACGCCTTCATCCGCTGCACCGCCGCTGGCAGCCCGTCGAAGATGGCGCGGGCGATCAGGAAATGCCCGATGTTGAGTTCCACGATCTCCGGGATGGCGGCGATCGGGCCGACATTGTCGAAGGTGAGGCCGTGGCCGGCGTGGCATTCCAGGCCGAGCGATTCGGTGAGGCCGGCAGCTTCGACCAGGCGCTGCAATTCGCCCTCGCGGCCGTGGCAATAGGCGCCGGTGTGTAGTTCCACCACGGCGGCGCCGATTTCGGCGCTGGCCTCAAGCTGCGCCCAGTCGGGGTCCACGAACATCGACACGCGGATGCCGGCGTCGCGCAGGCGGCCGACCATGGGGGCGAGGGCCATGCGGTGGCCGGCCACGTCCAGCCCGCCCTCGGTGGTGACCTCGCTGCGCTTTTCCGGCACCAGGCAGCAGCCGTGCGGGCGGGTGCGCAGCGCGATCTCCACCATCTCCTCGGTGGCGGCCATCTCGAAATTCAGCGGCTTGTCGATCAGGCCGCGGATGCGCAGCACGTCGGCGTCGCGGATGTGGCGGCGATCCTCGCGCAGATGGATGGTGATGCCGTCGGCGCCGGCGGCGATGGCCACCTGGGCGGCCAACAACGGGTCGGGGTAGGCCTCGCCGCGGGCGTTGCGCAAGGTGGCGACGTGGTCGACGTTGACGCCCAGGCGTTGGGGTTTCATGCGGCCTCCTTGCGGGACGCGAGTTCGGCGGCGAGGTCGATCGCCGCGATCAGGCTGGTGGGGTCGGCGATGCCCTGGCCGGCGATGGCGAAGGCGGTGCCGTGGTCGGGCGAGGTGCGGATGATTGGCAGGCCGAGCGTGGTGTTCACGCCATGGTGCATGTCCAGCGTCTTGAGCGGGATCAGCGCCTGGTCGTGGTACATGCCCATCGCCACGTCGTAGCGGGCGCGGGCCTCGGGGGTGAACATGCTGTCCGCCGCGAAGGGGCCAGAGACGTCGATGCCCTCGGCGCGGAGTTGGGCGATGGCGGGGGCGATGACGGTGATCTCCTCCTCGCCCATGGTGCCGTCCTCGCCGGCATGCGGGTTCAGGCCGGCCATGGCCACGCGCGGGCTGGCGATGCCCCAGTGGCGCTGCAGCGCCTGCACGGTGACGCGGGTGACGGCCAGGATGCGCTCCACGGTGATCATGTCCAGCATGCGGCGCAGGCTGGCGTGCACGGTGATCGGCACCACCCGCAGGTCGGGGCTGGCCAGCATCATCACCGGCAGGGGGGCGCCGGTGAGGGTGGCCAGGAACTCGGTGTGGCCGGGATAGGGGAAGCCGATGCCGTAGAGGGAGGATTTGTGGATCGGGTTGGTCACCACGGCGGCGGCCTCGCCGGCCAGGGTGAGGCGGACCGCCTGCTCGATGGAGGCGATGACGGCCGGCGCATTGGCCGGGTCGGGCGTGCCGGGGCGCACCCGGGCGGCCAGCTTCATCGGCAGCACCGGCAGCGCCTCGCGGAACACCGCACCCGCCGCGCCGGCGGCGTTCACGGCGCGGATCGGCACGTCCAGGCCGAGGGTCCTGGCGATGTCGGCCAGGCGGTCGGGGTCGTCCAGCGCCACGAAGGGGCGGCCGAAGCGGCGGGCCTGCCAGGCGCGGATGGACAGTTCGCCGCCGATGCCGGCGGGGTCGCCCATGGTGAGTGCGAGGGGGGTCGGCATGCCACGATCCAGCGCAAGGGAAGCAGGGCGGGGCTGCGCCCCGAGCCCCGCCAGGGGGCCAAGCCCCTGGACCTTAATCCATTTCCGCCGCTTGGGAAGCCCGGCGGTCAGATGTGCAGGGCGCGGCCGTCCACGGCGAGGGCGGCTTCCTTCACCGCCTCGCTCAGCGTCGGATGGGCATGGCAGGTGCGGGCCACGTCCTCGGCGCTGGCGCCGAATTCGATCGCGGTGACGACCTCGGCGATCAGCGTGCCGGCGTCGGGGCCGATGATGTGGGCGCCCAGCACGCGGTCGGTGGTGGCGTCGGCCAGGATCTTGACGAAGCCCTCGGTGGCGCCCATCGCGCGGGCGCGGCCGTTGGCGGTGAAGGGGAACTTGCCCACCTTGTAGGCGATGCCGGCGGCCTTCAGCTCCTCCTCGGTCTTGCCGACGGAGGCGACCTCGGGCCAGGTGTAGATGACGCCGGGGATGGCGTCGTAGTTCACATGGCCGGCCTGGCCGGCGATGATCTCGGCGACGGCCACGCCCTCCTCCTCGGCCTTGTGGGCGAGCATCGGGCCGGCAATAACGTCGCCGATGGCGTAGATTCCGGGGATATTGGTGGCGAAATGCCCGTCCGTGACCACGCGGCCGCGCGGATCGGTCGCCACGCCGACCTCGGCGAGGCCCAGCGACGCGGTGTAGGCGCGGCGGCCGATGGCCAGCAGCACCACGTCCGCCACCAGCGTCTCGGTCTTGCCGGTCTTGACGGATTCCAGGGTGAGGGTGACCCCGTCGGCGCCCTTGGTGGCGCCGGTGACCTTGGTGGACAGGCGGAACTTCATGCCCTGGCGGGCCAGGATACGCTCGAACTGTTTGGCCACCTCGCCGTCATTGCCGGGGATCAGGCGGTCGAGGAACTCCACCACGGTGACCTGCGCGCCTAGGCGGCGCCACACGCTGCCCAGTTCCAGGCCGATCACCCCGCCGCCGATCACCACCAGGTGGCCGGGAACGCGGTCCAGCTCCAGCGCGCCGGTGGAGGTGACGATGGTCTTTTCGTCCACCTCCACGCCCGCCAGCGGCATGCTCTCGCTGCCGGTGGCGATGACGATGTGCCTGGCCGCGTATTCGGTGCCGTCCACGGCGACGCGGCCGGGGGCGGTGACGCGGCCGGCGCCCTTCAGCCAGGTGATCTTGTTCTTCTTGAACAGGAATTCGACGCCCTTGACGTTGGCGCCGACCACCTCGCCCTTGCGGGCCTGCATGCGGGCGAGGTCCAGCTTCACGCCCTCGACCAGGATGCCGTGGTCGGCCAGGGCGTGGGTGGTTTCCTGGAAGTTCTCCGAGGATTGCAGCAGCGCCTTGGAGGGGATGCAGCCCACGTTGAGGCACACGCCGCCAAGGGTGGCGCGCTGCTCGACACAGGCGACCTTCATGCCGAGCTGGGCGGCGCGGATGGCGCAGACATAGCCGCCGGGGCCGGCGCCGATGACGATGAGGTCGAAACTGTCCATGACGGAGGGCCTTTTGCGGAGCAAGGGGTAGGAAGGCCTTCTTTTTGTGAACAAAAAGAAGCAAAAAAACTTTATCCGATTGGGCTGGAACCTAAACGGACAGAAGTTTTTTGGTTCTTTTTTTCAAAAAAGAACGCCTTCCTCATGATGGTCTTACAGGTCGAGCAGCAGCCGCCGGGGATCTTCCACGCCTTCCTTGACGCGCACCAGGAAGGACACGGCCTCCTTCCCGTCCACGATCCGGTGGTCATAGGACAGCGCCAGATACATCATCGGGCGGATCACCACCTGGCCGCCGACCGCCATCGGGCGGTCCTGGATCTTGTGCATGCCCAGAATGGCCGATTGCGGCGGGTTGAGGATGGGCGTGGACATCAGGCTGCCATAGACGCCGCCATTGGTGACGCTGAAGGTGCCGCCGGTCAGCTCGTCCAGCTTCAGCGCGCCGTCGCGGGCGCGGCGGCCGAAATCGCCGATGGCCTTCTCGATCTGCGCGAAGCCCATCGCGTCCACGTTGCGGATGACCGGGACGACCAGACCGTTGGCGCCGCCGACGGCGATGCCCATGTGGACGAAGTGCTTGTAGACGATGTCCTCGCCGTCGATCTCGGCGTTGACGGCCGGGAACTCCTTCAGCGCGGCCACGCAGGCGCGCACGAAGAAGGACATGAAGCCCAGGCGCACGCCGCCGTGCTTCTTCTCGAAGGCGTCCTTGTACTCGCTGCGCAGCGCCATCGCGGCGCTCATGTCCACCTCGTTGAAGGTGGTCAGCATGGCGGCGGTGTTCTGCGCCTCCTTCAGGCGAGTGGCGATGGTGCGGCGCAGACGGGTCATCTTCACCCGCTCCTCGCCCTGCTCCAGCGCGCGGGGCGCCTTGACGGCGGGCGCGGCTACGGTGGCGGCGGCCGGCTGGCTGAGGAAGGCCAGCACGTCGCCCTTGGTGATGCGGCCGTCCTTGCCGGCGCCGACTCCGACCTGGGCGGCCGACACGCCGGTTTCCGCCATCATCTTGGCGGCGGCGGGCAGCGGCGCGTGGTCCGACGGCGGGGTGGCCGGGCGCGCGACCGGGCCGGAGGGCGTGGGCGGCGGGTTGACGCCGGCGGCGGGATTGGCGGCGGGGCGCTCATGCTCCACCGGCTTGCTCGCGGGTGCCGGGGGCGGCGCGGCGGGCCTGGCGGCGCCACCGGCGGCAACCAGGCCCAGAACGGCGCCGACCTCGACTTCGGCGCCGGCGGCGGCGGTGATCTCGGACAGGGTGCCGGCCGCTGGCGCGTTCACTTCCACGGTGACCTTGTCGGTCTCCAACTCCACCAGCGGCTCGTCGGCGGCCACGCTGTCGCCGGGATTTTTCATCCAGCGGGCCACAGTGGCCGTGGTGACGCTTTCGCCCAGCGAGGGCACCTTGATCTCGGTCGCCATGAGGTCGGGTCCAGTCCTTGTTCTTCGGTCGGGTCGCACGTAAGGCAGGTCTTCTTTTTGTGAACAAAAAGAAGCAAAAAACTTTATCCGTTAAGGGACGCGGTGATTCCGGCGTTCCAATGGACAGCGTTTTTGGTTCTTTTCTCCCAAAAAGAATATCCTCAATCGATGCTGAGCGCCGCCCGCACCAGCGCGGCCTGCTCGGCGGCATGCACCTTGGCGAGGCCCGTGGCCGGGCTGGCCGCCTCGGGTCGGCCCTCGTAGCTGGGGCGCTTGGCGGAAATGTCGAGCTCGCCCAGCACCTTCTCGATGCGGCGGTCGACGAAGGTCCAGGCACCCATGTTCTCCGGCTCCTCCTGGCACCACACCACCTGGGCGTTGTGGTAGGGGGCGAGCGCCTTGGGCAGCGACACCACCGGGAAGGGATAGAGCTGCTCGATCCGCACGATCGCCACGTCCTTGATGCCCAGCGCCCGGCGCTCGGCCAGCAGGTCGTAGTAGACCTTGCCGCTGCACAGCACGACGCGCTTCACCGCCTCCGGCGCCGCCAGCGTGTCGGTCTCGGGGATCACCGGCATGAAGCGGCTGCCCGGCGCGAAATCCGCCAGGGCGGAGACCGCCAGCTTGTGGCGCAGCAGGCTCTTGGGCGTCATCAGCACCAGCGGCTTGCGGTAGTTGCGCTTCATCTGCCGGCGCAGCGCGTGGAAGTAGTTGGCGGGCGTGGTGAGGTTGCCCACCGCCATGTTCTTTTCGGCGCAGAGTTGCAGGTAGCGTTCCAGGCGGGCGGAGGAATGCTCCGGCCCCTGGCCCTCATGGCCGTGCGGCAGCAGCATCACCAGGCCGGACATGCGCAGCCACTTGGTCTCGCCGCTGGCCAGGAACTGGTCGATGATGACCTGCGCGCCGTTGGCGAAATCGCCGAACTGCGCCTCCCACAGCACCAGGCTGCGCGGGTCGGCCAGGGTGTAGCCGTATTCGAAGCCGAGCACGCCGACCTCGGAGAGCAGCGAGTTGTAGATCTCGATCTTCGCCTGGCCGAGGGCGATGTTGTTAAGCGGCGTGTATTCGTTCTGGTTGGCCTGGTCGATCAGCACGGCGTGGCGCTGGCTGAAGGTGCCGCGCTGCACGTCCTCGCCGGAGAGGCGGACGCGGTGGCCCTCCAGCAGCAGCGTGCCATAGGCCAGCGCCTCGCCGGTGGCCCAGTCCACGCCCTCGCCGCTGTCGATCATCGCCCGCTTGGCTTCGAGCTGGCGGACGATCTTGCTGTTGACGTCGAAACCCTCGGGCACCAGGGAGATCGCCTCGCCCACCTGCTTCAGGGTGGCGGCATCGACGGCGGTGGCGTCGTCGGTCCACTCCTCCTCCTTACCCGGGGTGGACAGGCCGGCCCAATGGCCTTCCAGCCAGTCGGCCTTGTTCGGCTTATAGGCCTGGGCGGCCTTGTAGGCGTTTTCCAGCTCGGCGGTGAAGCTGTCCCACATGGCCTGCGCGTCGGCGGCGGTCAGCACGCCCTCGGCGACCAGGCGCTCGGCGTACAGCGCGCGCGTGGTCTTCAGGTCCTTGATGGCGCGATACATGATCGGCTGGGTGAAGGCCGGCTCGTCGGTCTCGTTGTGGCCGTGGCGGCGGTAGCAGACGATGTCCAGCACGAAGTCGCAGCCGAATTCCTGGCGGAACTCGGCGGCCATCTGGGCGCACCAGACCACCGCCTCGGGGTTGTCGCCGTTCACGTGCAGCACCGGCGCCTGGATGGACTTGGCGACATCGGTGCAATACAGGCCCGAATAGGCGTGCGCCGGCACCGTGGTGAAGCCGATCTGGTTGTTGACCACCACGTGGATGGTGCCGCCGGTGCGGTAGCCGATCAGCTGGCTCATCGCCAGCGTCTCATAGACCAGCCCCTGGCCGGCGAAGGCGGCGTCGCCATGCATCAGGATGGCCAGCACCGAGCGGCGGGCGCGGGTGTCGCCGGCCATGTCCTGGCGGGCGCGGACCTTGCCGATCACCACCGGATCGACCGCCTCAAGGTGCGAGGGGTTGGGTTGCAGCGACAGATGCACCTTGTTTCCGCCGATCTCCATGTCGGTGGAGGTGCCCAGGTGGTATTTCACGTCGCCCGAGCCCTGCACGTCGTCGGGCTTGAAGCTGGCGCCGCCGAACTCGCTGAACAACTGGGTGTAGGGCTTCTTCACCACGTTCACGAGCGTGTTGAGCCGGCCGCGATGCGGCATGCCGATGGCGATCTCGTTCACCCCGGCGCCGGCGGCGGACGCGATCACGGCGTGCAGGGCGGCGATGGTCACCTCCGCCCCCTCCAGCCCGAAGCGCTTGGTGCCGACGAAGCGCTTCTGGCAGAAGGCTTCCAGCCCCTCCGCCTCGGTCAGCTGGCGCAGCACGGTCTTGCGGGTCTCGGCGTCGAAGGCGTGGCGCCAGGGCGCACCCTCCACGCGGCGCTGGATCCAGGCCTTCTGGTCGGGGTCCTGGATGTGCATGAACTCGACGCCGATCGGGCCGCAATAGGTCTCGCGCAGGATCTTCAGGATCTCGCGCGGGGTGGCGGTCTCCAGGCCCAGCACGTGGTCGAGGAACACCGGGCGGTCCATGTTCGCCTCGGTGAAGCCGTGCGTCGCCGGGTCCAACTCGGGGTGCGGCTTGGGCACCTGCAGGCCGAGCGGGTCGAGCTGCGCCTCCAGATGGCCGCGCACCCGGTAGGTGCGCACCATCATCAGGGCGTGCAGGCTGTCGGTGATGGCGGTGCGGACCTGCTCGGGGGTGACGCCCAGGGTCTTGGCGTCGGTCTTGGCGTCGGTCTTGGCGGCCGCGGGGGCTGCCTTGGCGGCGGGGCGGGCCGGCTCTGGCTCGCCGACATCGAAGCGGCGAGGCGCCCAGGAGGCGCCGGAAGCGTCGGACAGCACCGCGCGCGCCTCGTCGTTCAGGGCGGCGAACAGCTCCGCGAAGCTGGCGTCCACGCCGGCCGGGTTGGCCACCCAGCGCGCGTAGAGGTCGGCGATGAACGCCGCGTTGGCCCCGTTGAAGGCGGTGGCGAGAATGTCGACGCCTGCCATGGTATTCCCTCGTCCTGTCCGAAGCCGCGGCCGGTGCCGCGCGCCGGGAACATATGCATTTTCCCGGCGCTGCGCAGGCAGGCCGGGGTGTTGCCGATGTGCGTCCACCGCATGGGTCTGCGGCGTGTTGTGCGGCGGGGCAGGGGCCCCGCCGGCTTTCCTCCTGCGGCGGCGGGCTGAAGGGTGCCGCGCCGCCGGCCACTCAATCAGCGCTCACTCAATCACGGCGTATCGCCGCTCCGTCAGAAAACATCGCGTGCGCGGGCGTGGTTACCCGCGCAGCGCCTTCACCATCGTGCTGCCCAGCGCCGCCGGGCTTTCCGAAATATGGATGCCGGCCATGCGCATCGCCTCGAACTTGGCCGCCGCGGTGTCGCGCCCGCCGCTGATCACCGCGCCGGCATGGCCCATGCGCCGGCCCGGAGGGGCGGTGGCGCCGGCGATGAAGCCGACGGTGGGCTTCTTCACCTTGTTGCGGGCGATGAACTCGGCCGCGTCGATCTCGCTTTGTCCGCCGATCTCCCCGATCATGATGACCGCCTCGGTCTCAGGATCGGCCAGGAACATTTCCAGGACCTCAATGAAATCGGTCCCCTTCACCGGGTCGCCGCCGATGCCGACGCAGGAGGACTGGCCGAGCCCGGCCGCCGTGGTCTGCGCCACCGCCTCGTAGGTCAGCGTGCCAGAGCGGCTGACGATGCCGATTTTGCCGCGGCGGTGGATATGGCCGGGCATGATGCCGATCTTGCAGGCGTCGGGCGTGATCACGCCCGGGCAGTTCGGCCCGATCAGACGCGATTTGCTGCCCGACAGCGCCCGCTTCACGCGCACCATGTCCAGCACCGGAATGCCCTCGGTGATGCACACGATCAGCGGCATCTCGGCGTCGATCGCCTCCAGGATGGCGTCGGCCGCGAAGGGCGGCGGCACGTAGATGGCGCTCGCGGTGGCGCCGGTGCGCTCCACCGCCTCGGCCACCGTGTCGAACACCGGCAGGTTCAGGTGGGTGGTGCCGCCCTTGCCGGGGGTCACGCCGCCCATCACCTTGGTGCCGTAGGCGATCGCCTGCTCGGAATGGAAGGTGCCCTGCGCCCCGGTGAAGCCCTGGGTGATCACCTTCGTGTTGGCATCGACGAGAACGGCCATCAGGCGGCTTCCTTCACGGCGCGGACGACCTTCTCGGCGGCGTCGGCGAGGTTGTCGGCGGAGATGATCGGCAGGCCGGACTTGGCCATGATCTCCTTGCCCAGCTCCACGTTGGTGCCTTCCAGCCGCACCACCAGGGGCACGTTCAGGCTCACCTCGCGCGCCGCGGCGACCACGCCCTCGGCGATCACGTCGCAGCGCATGATGCCGCCGAAGATGTTGACCAGGATGCCCTCCACGTTCGGGTCGGACAGGATGATCTTGAACGCCGCGGTCACCCGCTCCTTGGTGGCGCCGCCGCCGACATCGAGGAAGTTGGCCGGCGAGGCGCCGTACAGCTTGATGATGTCCATGGTCGCCATCGCCAGGCCGGCGCCGTTGACCATGCAGCCGATGGTGCCGTCCAGCGCCACGTAGTTCAGCGCGTATTTGGCGGCTTCCAGCTCCTTGGGGTCTTCCTCGGCCTCGTCGCGCAGCTTCTCGATGTCCGGGTGGCGGTACAGCGCGTTATCGTCGAAGCTCACCTTGGCATCCAGTGCCACCACATCGCCGGCCTTGGTGACCACCAGCGGGTTGATCTCGACGATGGCGCAGTCCAGCGCGGTGAAGGCGGTGTACATCGCGGTGACGAACTTGCCGAACACGCCCACCTGCTTGCCGGTCAGCCCCAGGGCGGCGGCCAGGCGGCGGCCGTGATAGGGCCAGATGCCGGCGGCGGGGTCCACGGTGACGCGGACGATCTTCTCGGGGTGGTGCTCGGCCACCTCCTCAATCTCCATGCCGCCCTCGGTGGAGGCCATGATGGTGACGCGCGAGGTGGCGCGGTCGATCAGCAGCGACAGGTACAGCTCGCGCGCGATGTCGCAGCCCGCTTCCACATAGATACGGTTGACGCGGCGGCCGGCCGGGCCGGTCTGCTTGGTGATCAGGGTGTGGCCGATCATCGCCTCGGCCGCCGCCTTCACCTCGGCGGCGGATTTGGCGAGGCGGACGCCGCCCTTGCCGTTCGGGTCGTCGGCGAAGCGGCCAGCGCCGCGGCCGCCAGCATGGATCTGCGATTTCACCACGTAGACCGGGCCGGGCAGCTTCGCCGCGGCGGCCTCGGCCTCCTCCGGCGTCCAGGCGACATAGCCGTCGAGCACGGCGACGCCGTATTTCTTCAGCAGTTCCTTGCCCTGGTACTCATGGATGTTCATGCGATCAGACCCCCAGGGCCTTGAAGTCGGCGATCAGCTTGCCGACGGCGGCGCAGGACTTGTCGAAGGCGGCCTGCTCGGCGGCGTTCAGCTCGACCTGGACGATCTTCTCCACGCCGTTCTTGCCGATCACCACCGGCACGCCGACGTAGAAGCCGGACTGGCCGTATTCGCCGTTCAGCATCACCGCGCAGGGCAGCACGCGGCGCTTGTCCTTCAGGTAGGCCTCGGCCATGGCCACCGCGCTGGCGGCCGGGGCGTAGAAGGCGCTGCCGCGCTCCAGCAGCTTGACGATCTCGCCGCCGCCATTGGCGGTGCGCTCGCAGATGGCGTCGATCTTCGCCTGGGTGGTCCAGCCCATCTTCACCAGGTCCGGCACCGGGATGCCGGCGACGGTGGAGTAGCGGGTCAGCGGCACCATGGTATCGCCATGGCCGCCCAGCACGAAGGCGGTCACGTCCTCGACCGAGACGTTGAATTCCTGCGCCAGGAACAGGCGGAAGCGGCTGCTGTCCAGCACGCCGGCCATGCCGACCACCTTGTTGGCGGGCAGACCCGACTTCTGCTGCAGCGCCCACACCATCACGTCCAGCGGGTTGGTGATGCAGATCACGAAGGCATCGGGGCAATGCGCCTTGATGCCCGCGGCCACCTGGCCCATCACCTCGGCGTTCTTGGTCAGCAGGTCGTCGCGGCTCATGCCCGGCATGCGCGGGAAGCCGGCGGTGACGATCACCACGTCGGCGCCGGCGATGGCGGCGTAGTCGGAGCCGCCGGACATCGCGACATCGAAGCCGTCCACCGGGCTGGACTGCATCAGGTCCAGCGCCTTGCCGGCCGCCACACCCCCGAAGACGTCGAACATCACGACGTCGCCCAGTTCCTTGAGGCCGATCAGGTGAGCCAGCGTGCCGCCGATATTGCCGGCGCCGATCAGGGCGATCTTGTTGCGTGCCATGCGGAGGGATCCTTACCAGGCCACGAGGGCAGGGCCGAAAATTGCGACGGTTCAGCCTCCCGTTCCGCGTTGCACGGAACGGCACCCGCCGGGCGCCCGATCGCCGCGACCGGTCGCGAGGGGCAGCAGTCGCCAGCATCGGCGGCCCGGAAGGCGCGTGTTGCTAACCCATACCATCGGCCCCGGCAAGACGCCGGATCGGGCGGGCGGTTCAGGTGAGGTGCGGCAGGGCGAGGTAGTCCTCGCTCTGCATCTCCTCCAGCCGGGAGGCGGTGCGCTCGAACGCGCGGGCACCCTCGCCGCGGCGGTAGAGTTCGTCGGGCCTGGCGTCGGCCGAGGCGATCAGCTTCACCCGATGGTCGTAAAGCGCATCGATCAGCACGATGAAGCGGCGCGCTTCGTCATAATTGTCCGGCGACAGGCGCGGGATGCCGTCCAGCACCAGGGTATGGAAATGGGTAGCGATCGCCAGATAGTCGCCGGCGCCCAGCGGCCGGCCGCAGAGTTCCAGGAAATCGAACCGCGCCACCCCTTCGGCGGCCACCGGCACCTCCAGGCTGCGGCCCATCACGGTCAGCCGGGCAGGGGCCGGGGGTGCGCCGCCGGTGAGTTCGCGAAAGGCCGCGTCCAGCGCCCGCTCGGCCCGCCCCCCTACCGGCACATGCCAGGTGGGCATGCCGTGCAGGCGCTGGCGGCGGAAATCCCGGCCGGATTCGATCACCAGCACGTCCAGCTTCTGCTTGATCAGCGCGATGAACGGCAGGAAGGCGTCGCGCCCCGGCTGGCCGCGGAACAGGTCGTCCGGCGTGATGTTGGACGTGGCGACCACCACCACCGCACGGTCGAACAGCGCCTGGAACAGCCGGCCGAGGATCATCGCGTCGGCGATATCGTTCACCTGGAATTCGTCGAAGCACAGCAGCGCCGCCTCGCCGGCGATGGCGTCGGCCAGCGGTGGAATCGGGTCCACCCCATCCGGGTTGGCCCGCTTCCAGGCATGGATGCGCCGGTGCGCCTCCTGCATGAACTGGTGGAAATGGATGCGCCGCTTGCGCTTCACGTCGGCGGCGGCGAAGAACAGGTCCATCAGCATGGATTTGCCGCGCCCGACCTCGCCGACCAGGTACAGGCCGTTCGGCCGATCCTCATTGGCGCCTTCGGCCGGCTTGCGGCGCAACAGCCGGCCCAGCAGCCCGCCATTGGCCGCCGGCCGGGGCGCCGGGTCGTAGCCGCGCAGCCGCGCCCACAGCCCCTGCAGCCGCTCGGCCGCCATCTGTTGCGAAGGGTCCACCGCCAGCACGCCCTTGGCCACGCGGGCGCGATAGGCGGGCAGCGGGCCGAGGGCGAGGGTGTCTTGTATGTCTGCGTCCATTCTGTGTCGCGCAATAGCCGCAAATGTCCGGGGTTGGAACAGGCCCCCCGCTTCGCCGGCTTCCTGGGCTTTGCCGGCCGGCACGGCGTCGGTTACCCTGCACCCATCGTGACGGGGAGCGGCTGTTGGTGAACGTCCGGCTGGTCGCCATCGCCTTCTGCTGCGCCTTCGCGGTGCTCTGCCTCGCCACGATACGGCCGGCGGAAAGCTGGGGCGGCGGCGATTTCGCGCTCTATATGATGCATGCAGGGAATATTCTGGCCGGGCGCGATTACGCCGCGACGCCGTTCGTCTTCAACCCTGCCAACGCGATGATGTCGCCGCGGGCCTATCCGGCCGGCTATCCGCTGGTGCTGACGCCGGTCATCGCGCTGTTCGGGCCGAACGTCCGGGCGGCGGCGGGCGTCACCGCGCTGCTGATGGCGGGCAGCCTCTACCTGCTGTTCCGCCTGGCGCGGCCCAGCCTTGGCGGCCGCTGGGCGCTGCTGCTGCTGCTGGCGGCCGGATTGTCGCCGGTGCTGATGAACCATCGCGACGCGGTCGAGTCGGACGTGGCGTTCATGTTCTGGTGCTACCTGGGGCTGCTGTGCCTGCGCGAGGCGCGGCCGGTTCCGCTGGCGGTGGCGGTGGCCATGGCGCCGCTCACCCGCACCATCGGCTTCGTGCTGCCGATCGCGCTGGCGCTGGCGCTGGTCTGGCAAGCCTGGCGCGCGCGGGGGCGGCTCGATGCGGGCAAGGCGGCCCGTCGCCGGTCCGCCGTCGCGGTGCTGGCCGGCACGGCGGCGGCGCTCGCGGTCGGCGCGGTCCTGCGTGCCGACTCGGCGACCTACCTGTCCTATTTCGACCGGATCTCGCCGGGCGGCCTGCCGGCGCTGCTGGCCCGGGGCGCCTTGTCCTACCTGTCGGCGGTGGTGGAACTGTTCGGCCTCAGCTTCGGCCGGCTCGCCAACGCGCCGGTGCTGGCGCTGCTGCTGGCGGGCATCGCCTGGGGGTTCGTGCTGAACGTCCGCCGGGGCGACTCGGCGGTTGAACTGTTCGTCGTCCTGTATCTCGGCCTGCTGCTGGCCTATCCCGTGCACAGCGAACCCACCCGCTACGCGCTGCCGGTGCTGCCGCTGCTGCTGGTCTACGGCCTGGGCGCGGCCCGTGCCGCTTTGGCGGGCAGCCGCCTGGAACGGGCGGGGCCGGCGGTGATGGTGGTGGTCTTCGCGGCAATGTACGCCCCGTTCTACGCGACGCACGCGCTGTTCGCCCCACTCAGCCATCGGCTCGACGGCCCCGCCAGCCAGGAATTGCTGGCCGCCGTCGCCCGCATCGTGCCGGCGGATGCGGTGGTGATGACCCAGAATCCGCGAGCGGTGGCGCTGCTGACCGGGCGCCGGGCGGTCTCCTGGCCGGAACTGCCGACCGCCGCCTCGTTCTGGGACAGCGCGGCGCGGTACCAAGCACGGTACCTCCTGCTCGACACCGCAGCGCCGCCCGCCATCCGGGAGCGGGTGGGGCTGATCGTGGCCGACAGCGCGACGCGGCTCAGCCCGGCCTTCGCCAATGCCGAGTTCCGCCTGTTGCGGATCGAGCCGGCGGTGGCCCGCCAATAGGGCCTCGCAGCCCGAATCAGCCAGCCGAACCCTGCACCGCCACGGCTTGCCGGGTGCGCCACGCTCCGCGGATCGCCCGCATCGCCGGGCGCTCGATCAGGTAGGTTATCGCGCTGGCGATCGCCAGGGCGGCGGCGGTGGCCAGCAGGAAGGCGGCGACCTGCGAAACTCCGTACGCCTCGGCGGTCCGTATGATCCGATACCCGATCATCTGGTGGATGACATAGAGGGCATACGAGATCGCGCCGAGCCACCGCAGCGGCGGCACGGAGATCCAGCGGAGCCACCCGCCGAGCGCCAGCCCGAACAACACCAGCACGCCGGCGCATACCAGCGCATCGTTCCAGGGATAGGCGGCCATGAACGAACAGACGCAGAGCCCGAGAACAATATAGGAAAACAAGACCCGCCGTCCCGTCCACAGCTGATACAGCATGATCCCGGAAATCAGGAAATGCGCGTAGTGCAACAGCAGGTATTTCTGAATACGCCACGGCACGCCAACGCCGTGCGTTACCAAAACAAAGCTGGAAATGCCGATCAGAAGCCACAGCAGGCAGATCTCGTGTATGCGGTGCATCTGTCCAGCGACGAATATTAAGGCGATCATCACGTAGAACACCAACTCGACGAACAGGCTCCAATAGACGCCGTCCACGTCGGGGATGTTGGCGACCCCCTGCAGCATGGTCAGGTTCGCCATCACCATGCTGGCCGGGTAGTGCTGCCCCGGCAGTGGCGCCAATACGCCCACCGCGGTCGTCAGCAGCATCGCTGTCCAGTAGGTGGGATACAGCCGCGAGAAGCGCGAAACCACGAAGTCCTGCCAGGTGCGGCACCGGTCCACCGTCCAGACGATGACGAACCCGCTGATAACAAAGAAAACATACACCGCCAGCACGCCGATATCGGCGGTTGTGAGCGCGCTCGCCGCCGCTATCACCCGCTCCCAGCCCGCCGACGTATGGGCGCGGGGGTAAAGCTGCGGATAGCGTACGATGTAGTGGAACAGCAGCACGGAGGCCGATGCGAGGCCGCGGAAAACGTCGAGCTCCTCAATCCGCGTCCGCTTGGTTGTCATTCCCGTATAAGAACACGATCCGTCAGGAATGATGCAAGCCCGTGTGCGACGAAGCCCGCCCGCAGCGCCGCCTCGTCGTAATCCTCGCGCACCCAGTCCAGGAACGGCTTGCGGCCCTCCGCCACCGCCGCATAGTGCACGAAAAACGCATCCAGGATGCCGGTGCTGGAGCGGCTGATATGCCCGAACCGCCAGGAAAGCTGGCCCAGCGCCTGCGCCGCCGTGCCGCCCTCGAACAGGATCGCCAGCCCCGAGGCCAGCCCCGCCCGGTCCGCTCCGGACTTGCAGTGCATCAGCGCCGGGGTGCGCATGCTCCGGTAGATCTCATGGAAGCGCAGGATGCGCTCGCGGTGCGGCGCCCCCCGGCTCTCGAACGCCATGTCGATATGGTCCAGTCCCAGCCGCGCCGCCGCATCGCGCGACAGCGCGTCCGACCCGCAGGCCCGGTGCCCGCGCAGATTGATCAGCGTGCGCAGCCCCAACCGCTGCGTCAGCCGCGCCAGCCGGCCCGGGGTGGGGTGGTTGGCGCGGTAGAGCTTGCCCGGGATCACCTCGGCAAAGTTGCTCCAGCCCATCCGAAAGAACGAATGGTCGAAAACCACGCTGTCGAACCAGGCCGCGCGGCGGCTGGCGCCCTGGCTCAGGTCGCCGGCGAACATGGGGCATATCCGGGCAAGGAAGGACTTCTTTTTGTGGACAAAAAGAAGCAAAAAAACTTTATCCGTTCAGGAAATAAATCCCGAACGGATAAAGTTTTTTGGTTCTTTTTTGCAAAAAAGAACACTGCGCTTCCGTCAGACCTGCCGCTCCAGCATCAGCGTCTTGATCTCGGCGATCGCCTTGGCCGGGTTCAGCCCCTTCGGGCAGGTCTGGGTGCAGTTCATGATCGTATGGCAGCGATACAGCTTGAACGGGTCTTCCAGCGCATCCAGCCGCGCCCCGGTATCCTCGTCGCGGCTGTCGGCAATCCAGCGATACGCCGCCAGCAGCACGGCCGGGCCCAGATAGCGGTCGCCGTTCCACCAATAGCTGGGGCAGGCGGTGGAGCAGCAGAAGCACAGGATGCACTCCCACATGCCGTCCAGCTTCGCCCGCTCGTCCTTGCTCTGCAGCCGCTCGCCATCCGGCGGCGCGGGCGTGTCGGACTTCAGCCACGGCTCGATGCTGCGCAACTGCGCATAGGCCTGGCTCAGATCCGGCACCAGGTCCTTCACCACCGGCATATGCGGCAGCGGATTGATCTTCACGTCGCCCGCCACCTCGTCGATCGGCTTCAGGCAGGCCAGCGTGTTCGTCCCGTCGATATTCATCGCGCAGGAGCCGCAAATGCCCTCCCGGCAGGAGCGGCGGAACGTCAGCGACGGGTCAACCTCGTTCTTGATCTTGATCAGCGCGTCCAGCACCATCGGCCCGCAGGCATCCAGGTCGATCTCGTAGGTGTCGGTCTGCGGATTGCGCCCGTCATCGGGGTTCCAGCGATAGATCTTGAACGAGCGCACCCGCTTGGCGCCCGCCGGCGCCTTGTGGGTAATTCCAACCTGAACCCGGCTGTTCGCCGGCAGCGTGAACTCGGCCATATGCGTCTGCCCTCTCTCAGTACACGCGCTTCTTCGGCGGGAACACCGACACTTCGTTGGTCAGCGTCTGCATCTTGACCGGGCGATAGGCGAGCGTCACCGCGCCGCTGTCGTCGCACCAGGCCAGGGTGTGCTTCATCCACTCGGCGTCGTCGCGCTCGGGGAAGTCGTCATGCGCCTGCGCGCCGCGGCTCTCCTTGCGGGCCTCGGCGCCGACCATGGTGGTCATCGCGTTGCCCATCAGGTTCTGCAGCTCCAGCGCCTCCATCAGGTCGCTGTTCCACACCAGCCCGCGGTCGGAGACGGACATGTCGTCCAGCCCCTGCCATACCTTCTGCATCTTCTGCACGCCCAGGGTCAGGCTCTCGGAGTTGCGGAACACCGCCGCATGCGCCTGCATGGTGCGCTGCATGTCGTCGCGCAGCACGGCCACCTTGGTCCCGCCCTTGGCATGGCGGGCGGCGTCCAGCCGGTCCAGCGCCGCCTCGCCCGCCTTGGGCGGCAGCGGCGCCTGGGTGGCGCCGGCCTTCACCGTCTCGGCGGCGCGATGCGCGGCGGCACGGCCGAACACCACCAGGTCGAGCAGCGAGTTCGTCCCCAGTCGGTTGGCCCCATGCACCGACACGCAGGCCGCCTCGCCGACGGCCATCAACCCGGGCACGGTCGCGTCCGGGTTCTCGGCGGTCGGGCGCAGCACCTCGCCGTGGTAGTTCGTCGGCACCCCGCCCATGTTGTAATGCACGGTCGGCAGCACCGGAATCGGCGCCTTGTTCACGTCCACACCGGCGAACACCCGCGCCGTCTCGCTGATGCCCGGCAGCCGCTCATGCAGGATGTCCGCCCCCAGATGCTCCAGATGGAGCATGATGTGGTCCTTGTTCGGCCCGCAGCCCCGCCCGGCGTTGATCTCCAGCGTCATCGAGCGGCTGACCACGTCGCGGCTGGCCAGGTCCTTGGCGGTGGGCGCATAGCGCTCCATGAACCGCTCGCCCTCGGAATTGGTCAGGTACCCGCCCTCGCCGCGCGCCCCCTCGGTGATCAGGCAGCCGGCCGGGAAGATGCCGGTCGGGTGGAACTGCACGAACTCCATGTCCTGGCAGGGCAGGCCCGCGCGCAGCACCATGCCGTTGCCGTCGCCGGTGCAGGTGTGCGCCGAGGTGCAGGACAGGAACGCCCGCCCATACCCGCCGGTCGCCAGCACCACCTTCTGCGCGCGGAACCGGTGCATGGAGCCGTCCTCCAGGCACCAGGCCATCACGCCGCGGCAGGCGCCCTCGTCGTCCATGATCAGGTCGAGCGCGAAATACTCGACGAAGAACTCAACCTCGTGCTTCAGGCTCTGCTGGTACAGCGTGTGCAGAATGGCATGGCCGGTGCGGTCGGCCGCCGCGCAGGCGCGCATCGCCGGCTCCTTGCCATATTCCTTCATGTGGCCGCCGAATGGCCGCTGGTAGATGCGCCCGTCCTCGGTGCGGCTGAACGGCACCCCGAAATGCTCCAGCTCGTACACCGCCGGAATCGCCTCGCGGCACATGTATTCGATGGCGTCCTGGTCGCCCAGCCAGTCCGACCCCTTGACGGTGTCGTACATATGCCACCGCCAGTCGTCCTCGCCCATGTTGCCCAGCGCCGCGCCGATGCCGCCCTGCGCCGCCACGGTATGGCTGCGGGTGGGGAACACCTTGGTGATGCAGGCCGTTTTCAGCCCCGCCGCGCCCATGCCGAGCGTCGCCCGCAGCCCGGCGCCGCCCGCGCCCACCACCACCACGTCATAGGTGTGGTCCACCACGTTATAGGCGCCGGCCGAAGGCTTGCTGATCGCGTTCATGACTTCATCGTCCCGTTCAGGCGCATGCGCCCCGTCCCAACGTCGTGTTACCCGGCAAACGCCAGCTTCAGCACCGCGATCACCGCCGCGAGCGCCAGCAGCGCCACCACCGCCTTCATCACCAGCAGCGAGGCCAGCCGGCACCGCTCGGCATGAACATAGTCCTCGATGACAACCTGCAAGCCCAACTGCATGTGGTGGAAGGTGGCGACCACCAGCGCCAGCAGCAGCGTCGCCGTCACCGGCCCGCCCGCCCAGGTCAGCACCGCCGCGCGCGGCTGCCCGGCCAAATGCAGCGCCGAGGCGATGAACCACAGGCTGAGCAGCACCAGCGCCATCGCGGTCACCCGCTGCGCCCACCAATGCGCCGTGCCGGACTTCGCCGAGCCCAGCCCGCGCGCGCGCCCCAGCATCGAGCGCATGATCGCCGCCTCGGCGGCCTTCGGATTTGCCATGTCGAATTTCCCCGCCGAACCGATCAGAACGCGATCACGACGATCCAGGTGAGCAGCGTCAGCACCCCGGTCGCCACCAGCACCGCCTTGCCCGAGGCATGCACCTGCGGCAACTCGAACCCGTGCCCGAAATCCCAGAACAGATGCCGGATGCCATTGCAGAAATGGAACCACAGCGCCACCGACCAGCCGAACAGCAACAGCCAGCCGATCGGCGAGCGGATAAATCCGGAAACGGTCGCATACGCGCCTTCCGACGTCGCCGCCGCCACCAGCCACCACACCAGCAGCAAGGTGCCCGCCGACAGCGCCACCCCCGTCATGCGATGGAAGATCGACAGCACGGAGGTGATCTGCGGCTTGTACACCTGCAAATGCGGCGACAACGGCCGGCGCACCGCGGTCCCGTCGGATTTGCGCCCTGTCATCAGCGCCTCGCGGACATCGGTCATGTCAGCCGCAACTCCTTGGCTTGCCGGGTCGATTAACTGCAAACCCCATAAACCCGCCGGTGGGTGGGGTCAACGCGATGGTCTTTGCGGGGTGGAAAGCAAGCACGGGGCGCTGCCCCGAACCCCGCCAGGGGCCGAGCCCCTGGACCTCGGATGATTGAAGATATTGCAGAAGTTGTTGACAATTGCACAGCGGGCCGTGTCGCCGCATAGGTCGTCGTCAGCCAGCCCTGTCACCGAGGCCGACAACAACGGAGGACGCCTACTTCCGTGTCGAAGCTGCTATCGCTTTCCGCTCCGCTGCACCAATGGCCTGTCCGGCTTCAAAGACCGTTGCCGCTGGATGTCCCTGACAATAATGGGTGCTGTACGAGATGATGAAATCGACGATCGTCGGGACCGGTTTACCGTCGGGACCACGGAGAATATATTTGGAATACTCGTGCATGAGGCTCGTGACATGCCTGAGTGCGATCGTCCGATCGGCACCGGGCTGCGTGTCCGCGGCTTGCATCCGAAGATAGTCGGCGCAGCTCGTAGAACCTGCAAGCTCCTCTGCTGAGGCCTGGATGCTCCCCAACAGAAATGCGCACATGAAGGCGCAAGCAAGCCGGTAATACATGACGGGTTTTTCCGCTAACTTATTCGGTGAAGCGGAACTTTGCATCGCTGACCCCTATGCGCAATACAATGGATCTGCAATGCTGGCCAACGTACCTTGGGAAAGTTCCTGACTCGTGATGCCCAAATCCAGCATCGTTGCTGCGCTTCTTGCCGTGTCCATCGCGGGCTGCAGCCCGCCAGCCGCACAGGTTGCTGCGCCCGACCGTGATGCTGAACAGGTAGCCGGTCTATTCGTGCGCTCCTGCATGAGCTTCGCTGGCGACCCGGCAGGCTTGCGCCATTGGATAGCGGCGAACCACTTGCCCCAGGTTCCCGAGGGGCAAGCCGCTGTCTTCCTCGGGTCAGCAGGGACCGGCGAGGTTTTTGGCGCAAGTAATCGGTTCGGCAAGCATGCCCTCGTTTCCTTTGATTCGGGAGCATGCGAAGTGATTGCGATGGCTGGGGACGCCCCGACGGTGCAGCGGACACTGCTGACGTTGCTTGGCAAGCTGGGTGTCTCGGTGTCGCAGGTTCTGGTCAGGTCGGAACCTGACGGATCATCGACGCAGGACCTCTTCGATGCCGCGCATGGGTCGCGGCACTGGAAAGTCTCGATCACCTCGAAGCCGCACTCTGATGCCCCAAATCTGGCTCCGGAGCTTCGGCTGCTCGCAACGGTGGGATGAAGACCGGCGGCGCGTTCTTCGGTGGCTCGATCGCCGTGAACGCGACCGGAATAGGCTCCGATACTTCCAGACATGGGCGGGTCTGGGCAGCGCCCAGCCTTCCCTACCCCTGCCGGCCGCACCTCACGACCCCAGCTTCAACCCCGCCACCCCCGCCAGGATCAGCCCCACGCACAGGATGCGCACCGCCCCGGCCGGTTCGCCTTCCATCAGGATGCCCCAGACCAGCCCGCCGGCCGCGCCGATGCCGGTCCACACCGCGTACACCGTGCCCATCGGCAGCGTGCGCAGCGCCTGGGACATGCAGTAGAAGCTGACCGCCAGGGTGGCGACGGTCAGTATGCTGGGCACCAGCCGGGTGAAGCCGTCCGCCTGTTTCAGCAGCACCACCCAGACCACCTCGCACAGCCCGGCCGCGGCGAGCCACAGCCAGGCCATGCGCGCGGTCTCAGGCGGCCTTGCGGGCCAGCAGGCCCTGGGCCACCAGCGTCTCGGCGATCTGAATCGCGTTCAGCGCGGCACCCTTGCGCAGGTTGTCCGACACGCACCAGAACGCCAGCCCATGCTCCACGGTGGGGTCCTTGCGCAGCCGGCTGACGAAGGTCGCGTCCTCGCCGGCGCATTCCAGCGGGGTCATGTAGCCGCCGTCCTCGCGGGTATCCATCACCGCCACCCCGGGGGCCGAGCGCAGCACGTCGCGCGCCGCCGAGGCGGTCACCGGCAGCTCGAACTCCACGTTGATCGATTCGGCATGGCCGATGAACACCGGCACCCGCACGCAGGTGGCGATCACCTTGATGTCGGGATCGAGAATCTTGCGGGTCTCGACCACCATCTTCCACTCCTCCTTGGTCGACCCGTCATCCATGAACTTGTCGATATGGGGGATGCAGTTGAAGGCGATCTGTTTGGTGAACTGCTGCGGAATGATCTGATCGTGCACGAGGCTGCGGCGGGACTGCAGCAGCAACTCGTCCATGCCTTCCTTGCCGGCGCCGGAGACCGACTGGTAGGTGGAGACCACCACGCGCTTGATGCGGAAGCGGTCGTGCAGCGGCTTCAGCGCCACCACCATCTGGATGGTCGAGCAGTTCGGGTTGGCGATGATGCCGCGGCGGATACGGGTCAGCGCCTGCGGGTTCACCTCCGGCACCACCAGCGGCACGTCGTGTTCCATGCGGAAATGGCTGGTGTTGTCGATCACGATGCAGCCGGCCTCCGCCGCGCGCGGGGCATGGATGGCCGACACCGCGGCGCCGGGGCTGAACAGCCCGATATCCCAGCCGGTGAAGTCGAACGTATCCAGGTTCTGGACCTTCAGCACCGTCTTGTCGCCGAACGAGATCTCGCTGCCGGTGGAGCGCCCGGACGCCAGGGCGGCCACCTCTTTGACCGGGAAGTTGCGCTCGGCCAGGGTTTTCAGCATCTCGCGTCCGACCGCCCCGGTGGCGCCGACAACCGCGACCCTGTAGCCCATCATCGTTCTCCCGATCGTGCCGGCCCCGATGGCCACGCAACCGTCAGGCGTTAGCGTCCCGGCCGCCGCAGATCAAGCCCCACCTGCGCCAATCAGCCGTGCGCGGCCGGCGCCTCGCGGTAGATCGCCGTCAGCGCCCGCCCGTCCGCGCCGATCCGGCCGCGATACATGCCGTCGCAGTTGAACGGCAGCGCCACGTTGCCCGCCGCGTCCACCGCGATCAGCCCGCCCGAGCCGCCCAGCGCGCCAAGCTCGGCCACCACTTTCTCCGCCGCCTCGGCCACTCCCTCGCCCAGGAAGCGCATGCGGCTGGCGATCTCGTGGGCGACCGCGTGGCGGATGAAGAACTCGCCGTGCCCGGTGGCGGAAATGGCGCAGGTGGCGTTGTCGGCCCAGGTGCCGGCGCCGATCACCGGGCTGTCGCCCACCCGGCCCGGCAGCTTGCCGGTCATGCCGCCGGTGGAGGTGGCCGCCGCCAGGTTGCCCGCCGCGTCGCACGCCACCGCCCCCACCGTGCCGTGCCGGTCGGCGTCGCTGCGGGTATCGGCCGCCGCCGCGGTCCGCCGCGCCAGCTCGGCCTGCAACGCCTGCCATCGCCGCTCGGTGTGAAAATGCGCGGCATTGGTGAATTCCACGCCGTTGGCGCGGCAGAATGCCAGCGCGCCGGGCCCGATCAGCAGCACATGCTCGGAATGTTCCATCACCGCGCGGGCGGCCAGCACCGGATGCAGCGGGCCGAGTATGCCCGCCACCGCCCCGGCCGCCCGGTCCCGCCCGTCCATCACGGCGGCGTCCATCTCATGCGTGCCGGCGCTGGTATAGACGGCGCCGCGCCCGGCGTTGAACTGCGGATCGTCCTCCAGCGCCATCACCGCCGCGGTCACCGCGTCCATCGCGCTGCCGCCGCGCGCCAGCACGGCATGGCCGGCCAGCAGGGCGGTGCGCAGCCCGGCGTGGAAACCGGCCTCGATGGCCGGGGTCATGGTCTCGCGCCGGATGGTCCCGGCGCCGCCGTGGATGGCGAGCGAGTACATCAGCGCAGCGTCCCGCAAAGCTGCGCCATCACCGCGATCCAGGCGATCGCCGCGGCGATGTCGGCGCAGTCGAACGCGACGGTGCGCGGCGAGACCCGGACGGCGACCGGAATGGTGGCGCACAGATCCGCCATCACCACGCTGGCGAGGTCCGCTTCCAGCCGGACAGGGCCCGGAATCGTGAAAACAGGGCCGGCTTTTGACCCGGAAACGGCCCGTTTTGCCGCCTCCCGGATGGCATTTCGGGCATTCTGCGGCGACAGCGCCCGCGCCGCCCGATGCCCCAGCGCGTGCTTCACAACCACCATCTCGGCGCCGGGGAACAGCGTCCCGCACTGCGCGGCCAGCTGGTCGTCGCCGGACAGCAACGCCACCGGCACGCCCAGGCCGCCGGCATAGGCGCCGTACAGCGTCGCCTCGGCGCAGTCGATGCCATTGGCGCGCAGGGCCTGGAAGGCGAAGCCGCTGACGGTGTGGGACAGAACCCCATGCCGCCCGGCGCCGGAGTGGTAGCCGGTGAGGAACGCCGCCGCGAAGCTGCCATCCAGCCCGGCGGCCATGCTCATCGGCTTGGGGCGGCCGATGATCAGCTCGGCGCGCGGGTCCAGCTCCTCGGGCAGCAGGTTTACCATCGGGCCGTGGCTGTCGTTGACCAGCACGGCGGTGGCGCCGCCGTCGAAGGCGCCTTCGATCGCCGCGTTCACCTCGGCGGTCATCAGCCGGCGGGCGCGCTCGTATTCCGGGTTGCCGGGGGTGCCCTGGGCGGGGGTGACCACGCCGGCCACGCCTTCGATGTCGGCGGAGATGAATATTTTCAACGGGTTTCTCCCAAGGTGTCACGCAGCGACGGGCGGTGGTGGCCGGCCCGGCCGGTGGTGGGGTCGGCGGCGTACAGCGCGTCCAGCACCGCCTCGTGGGTGGCTTCGGCGGCGGCCTGGAACAGCGTGTCGATGCGCGGCTCGGCCAGCATGCGGGCCGGCAGCAGGTCGGTGCGCGGCTCGTGCGGCACGCGGTTGGCGGTGGTGAAGCCCAGGAACACGTCGCCGCTGCCGTTGCCCCAGAAGCTGCCGGCCCAGGCCAGCCCGGCGCCGGCGCGGCGGATCACCCGGCGCAACTGGCGGTGGTCCAGCGGGATGTCGGTGGCCAGCACCACGATGACCGAGCCGCGCTCGGCGGTTGGGGCCGAGGGGCCGACGCGGCGGCCGTCCGGCAGGCGCAGGTCGCCGGCGCGGCCGAAATTGGCCAGCAGCAGCACGCCCAGGTGATGGGTCTCGCCGTCCAGCACCACCTGGCGCGAGGCGGTGCCGATGCCGCCCTTGAAGCCGAAGCTGCTCATGCCGGCGCCGGCCCCAACCGCGCCGAGGGCGAAATCCGGCCCCGCCGCCGCCAGCGCCGCCAGCGCGTCCGCCTCGGTGACCGCCATGGCCTGGATGTCGTTGAGGTAGCCGTCGTTGCACTCGCAGACCACCGGGTTGACCGTGCCGGTGCGCCGGCCGATGCCGGGGTTGCCGGCGATCGCGTGGCGGATCAGCGCGTTGCCGCAGGTGCCGACCGAGAAGGTGTTGGTCAGCAGGATCGGCGTCTCCAACTGGCCGAGTTCCTCGACCTGCATCAGCCCGATGCTCTTGCCGAAGCCGTTGAGCACCTCGGCGGCGGCCACCGGCTTGTCGCGGAACAGGTCGCCCGGGTGCGGCACGATCGCGGTGACGCCGGTGCGGACATCTGCGCCGTGCAGTGTGTGGTGGCCGACCCGCACGCCCGGCACGTCGGCGATGCTGTTGCGCGCGCCTGGCGGCAGGCTGCCGCAGGCCAGGCCGATATCGCGGGCGCGGCAGCCGGGGGCTGGGGGCATCGGGGGAAATCCTGTGGCACGTGGAAGACGGCAGGGTTGTGGAACCGGGTGGCGCTGTAAAGCCCGCCCGGGGGAAGCGGGTGCCGGCGCGCCTGAGTCAGAGAATTTTACACTGCTAATGCTGTGTAATTATATAGTTAATAATTTGATATCATTGATATAAATATCGCATCCCGGCGGCGCTGCGGACCGAGGTGATGGCCGGGGTGTCGGATTTCTTTACACCGCCCGGCGCGCATCGCGCATGCTGTCGCCCGAGGCCGGATTAACCCACTGTAAAGGTGCATTTTATTGGTATGGCACGCGGGTTGCTTAACATCTCATCGCGGCCGTTTTGGATAGTCGTTGGCGAACCGATTGGTGGCTGCACCGCGCCGGGGTGCTGACACGGATAGTAGGAAATGGAGATCGCATCGTGAATTCCGTCTTTAAGCATTTGGCCGCAGTGGGAATGGTTGCGCTTTTTGCCGGGCATGCCCACGCCCAGACGCCGACAGTGGAGTGGACGTTCTCCGGCCTGACGTTCGACCATTGGTACAACAGCGCGAACCGGGCCGACCAGGGCGTGGACGGTGGCACGCTGACCGTGGGCGGGACGGTCACGTTCGACGAGACCCATCAGGTCTACAGTTTCGATATCCACACCCAGGCGGCCGCCAGCGGCGGCAGCGGCCTATCGGTGGACTATTCGTCGGACCTTGGCTCGATGGCGTATATCGACCCGGGCAGCGGGCTGTGGACGTTCGATACCGGCGACTCCTGGCTGGTGCTGGACTTCGTCGGCGACCCGTCGCAGTGGGCGGATGGCTGGACGCCGATCGACAACATCGCCATCGACACCGCCGGAACCTATGAGCGGGCGATCCGCCCGGCCGTGCCGAGCGGCTGGCCCGGCCCCGATATCTACCGGACGGCCGCCGCGAACCCGGACCTGGCCGGAACGTATGGCGACACCACGGCCGGGGTCATCACGGCGACGCGCATCCCGGAGCCGGCGAGCATGCTGCTCATGGGCACGGCACTGCTCGGCATGTTCGGCGCGGCGCGCCGGCGGCGGTAGTCTGTTCTCTAGAGCAACATCCGATCAAACGGAATCGTTTGGTCGGATAAAGTTGCTCGCCAAAACAATGAGCTAGAGCATTCTCCGCGCGCCTTTCAGCGCGGAAAATGCTCTAGGCGCCAGCCTATTCTCTGATCGGGTCCGCTCTTTGACGGGGCGGCCATCCGGGTGGCGGCTTCGGCGCAGTTGATGAAAACACGGCCTCTCCGGAGGCCGTGTTTTTTTGGCCGGGTGCGGGGAAGCGAGGCCGGGCGGAAGCCAGCTTCGCTGCGTGCCTCTGGACCGGCGTCACCCCTCAGCCGGAACCGTCCCCCGCGGCTCCAGCAGCAGCACCGGGGCGCCGTGGGCGCGGGCGATCCGCGCGCCCGGCGTGTCGTCCTGCGGCGGGTCGGCGGCCCGGGTCAGGACGACCAGGCGCGCGTCGCTCCCGGCCAATGCGTGCAGCAGCGCATCCAGGCCGGGGCCGGCCACCGGCCGCACCGCGATCCGGTCCGGCGGCACGCCCAGGGCGGTGGCGCGGGCGGTGGCGCGGGCGATGGCGGCCTGGAGCTGGTCCGGCGGCAGGGCGAGCGGCAGCAGCAGCAGCGAGGCCCCGGCCGAGCGCGCGGCTCGTGCCGCGACTTCCAGGCAGGCATCGGCGGCGTCGGCCAGCACGGCGGCGATCGGCCCCTGCCGCGAGGCCGGGCGGGGCGGCAGCACCAGCAGGGCGGCGGCGGAGCGGTAGGCCGCCGCGCGCCGCCGGTCGAACGGCCAGGCGCCGGGGGCGCCCCGCTCGGCCACCACGACGATGTCGGTGGCGGTGGAGAGCACCGCGATGCAGGCCGCCGGGTCGCCGCGCACCACCTCGAACGCATTGGCGATGCCGAGCGTCCGCACCACCTCGTCCACCACCCGCCGCGCCTGGGCGGCCGCCTGCGCGAACTCGGAGGCGATGCGCGTGGCATCCATGGGGTGCCATTCATGCGCCGGCAGCCGCAATTCGCGGGCGAACGGCAGGCCGGCGAGGCCATAGACCGCTTCGTCCTCGACGAACACGCAATGCAGGTCCAGCCCGAGCGCGCGGGCGAATTCCGCCGCCGCGCGGGCGATGCGCGGGTTGGCGGCATGGTCGCCGACATCCAGGATCAGCCGGCGAAAGGCCGGCGGCGCGGCGCTCATGGCTTGCCCCCGTTCCGTTCCGTGCCGGCGTCATCTCCTGCAGCACCATCTCCCGCGTCCCCCGCCCGTTTGCGCAGCGCCGCGAAATGGGCCAGCCGCGCCTCCACCGCCTGGTTGACCGAGCCGGGCGGGTATGCGCCCCCGGCGTCGCGCTCCCCGGCCGGGACGCCGGTCAGCAGGGCGATGCCCTGGTCGATCGTCTCCACCGGGTAGATGGCGAAGCGGCCGGCCGCGCAGGCGGCCACCACGTCGGCGCGCAGCATCAGGTGCTGGGCGTTGGCGCGCGGGATCAGCACGCCCTGGGTGCCGGACAGCCCGCGCGCGCTGCAGATGTCGAAGAAGCCCTCGATCTTCTCGTTCACGCCGCCGATCGCCTGCACGATGCCGTGCTGGTTCACCGAGCCGGTCACCGCCAGGTCCTGGCGCAGCGGCAGGCCGGAGAGTGCCGACAGCAGCGTGTACAGCTCGGCCGAAGACGCGCTGTCGCCGTCCACGCCGCCATAGGACTGCTCGAACACCAGGCTGGCCGAGAGCGACATCGGCGCGCCCATCGCATAGCGCCCGCCGAGGAAGCCGGAGAGGATCAGCACGCCCTTGGAGTGCAGCGGGCCGCCCAGCTCCACCTCCCGCTCGATATCGACGATCCGGCCGGCGCCCGGCCGCACCCGGCAGGTGATGCGCGAGGGGCGGCCGAAGGCGTAGCCGCCGAGCATCAGCACGCTCAGCCCGTTCACCTGGCCCACCCTGCTGCCGGCGGTGTCCACCAGGGCGATGTCGCGCAGGATCATCTCCTGGCTGCGTTCGCGCAGGCGGGAGGCGCGGTGGATCTGCTGGGCGATCGCCTGTTCCACGTCGGCGCGCGTCACCACCGGCCGGCCGGCCTGGGCGGCCCAGTGCCCGGCCTCGGCCACCAGGTCGTGCATCTGCTCCACCAGCAGGGTCAGCTTGCCGGCATCGTCGGCCAGCCGCGCCGCATGCTCCACGGCGCGCGCGGTGGCGGCGCGGTCGAGCGGGCTCAGCCCCTCGCGCGCCGCGATCGAGCCGATCAACCGCGCCAGCATCGCCTCGCTGGCCTCGGAGCGGTCCACCTCGTCGTCGAAATCGGCCAGCACCTTGAAATGCTGGGCGAGTTCCGGGTCGTAGGCGGCCAGCAGGTAGTAGAGCTGGCGGTCGCCGAACAGCACCACCTTCACGTCCAGCGGAATCGGGTCCGGTTCCAGCGAGACGGTGGTGGTGAGGCCGACGAAGCGGGCGACATCCTCGATGGTGATCTGCTGGCGCAGCAGCGCCCGTTTCAGCGCCGTCCAGCTGAACGGCTCGGTGAGCAGGCTGCGGGCGTCGATCAGGATGGTGCCGCCATTGGCGCGGTGCAGGGCGCCCGGCTTGATGAGCCGGAAATTGGTCACCAGCGCGCCCTGCATCTGCAGGTATTCGATCCGGCCCACCAGGTTGCCCAGCGTCGGGTGCAGCTCCTCGATCACCGGGGCGCCGGCGCCGTGGTCGGCCTGGGTGACCAGCACGTTGACCTCGTAGCGGTCGAACGGCCCGCCCAGGCGGCCGGCGGCGGCCAGTGCCGCCGGCTCGGCGGCCTCGGCGGCGATGAACAGCCCGACATTGTCCAGGATGTCCGCCAGCATGGCGTCGAACTGCGCCATCACCGCCGGCAGGGCGGTGAAGGGGGCCTTCGCCTCCTCGAACGGCTGGGCCAGGGCGAAGCGCGCGGTCTCGCGGTCGAGCGCGCGGACCGCGTCGCGCTGCTCCTTCTCCAGGCGCGGGATGGTACGCAGGGTCTGCTCCAGGTCTTTCTCCAGCTCCTCGATGGCCGCGCGGGTGGCCTGCTGCTCGGCCTCCGGCCAGGCGTTGAAGTCCGCCGGCGGCACCACCTTGCCGTCGCGGGTCGGCGCCATGGCGAAGCCCATCGGCGTGCGCAGCACCGCGATGTTGTGGGCGGTGGCCTTCTCGTTCAGCGCGGTGAAGCCGGATTCGTGGCGGGCCTGGATCGACTGCTCCAGTGCCGCGCGGCGCTTCTGGTAGTCCTCGCCGGCGAACACCGCCGGCAGGGCGCTGCGCAGGTCGTCCACCAGCGTGTGGACCGCCTTTTCCAGCACCGGGGCCTGGCCGCCCGGCAGCGAGATCGCCACCGGGCGGTGCGGGGCGGCGAAGTTGTTGACATAGACCCAGTCCGGCGGCTGCGGCCGGCCGGGGGCCGCGTCGTCCAGCAGCGCCCTGATGGATTCCTGCATCCGCGCGCCGCCGGCGCCGATGGCGAAGATGTTGAAGCCGCGATGGGCGATGCCGGTGCCGAAGCGGATCGCCTCATGCGCGCGCGGCTGGCCGATGAGGCCGGGCAGCGGCGCCAGGTCGGCGGTGGTCTCGAAGGCCAGCCCGGCGAGGTCGGCGGGGCGGTAGAGCAGGCCGGCGGGGATGGGGGTGGGGACGGGCTGGGGCATGCCTGGGCTTCCTCGGGCGTCGGTGGTCAGGCGGGGGCCGCCCCGGGCGGCTAGGCTTGGGGTGGCGAGGTTGGGGGCGGGGCGGTTTTCAGCAAGGCTATCACCTCCTCGTCGCTCAATTGCGGGAAACTGTCGTAATGGTTGCCCACGGCCAGGAACGGGGCGGGGATGGCGAGGCAGACCGCCTCGTCCACCAGCCGGCGCAGCTCGGCCAGCGTGTCGGCGGGCGCCACCGGGACGGCCAGCACCAGCCGCGCCGGCCCGCGCCGCCGCGTGGCCGCGATGGCCGCGCGCATGGTGGCGCCGGTGGCGATGCCGTCATCGACGATGATGGCGCAGCGGCCGCGCACCTCCGGGCGGGGGCGTCCGGCGAGGTAGGTTTGCCGCCGGCGCGCGATCTCCTGCTCCGCGCGCGCCGTGGCGGCGGCGAGGTAGGCGGCGGGAACCTCCAGGTGGCGCGCGAGGCGGGCATCGACGAATACCTCCGGCGGTTCGCCCTCGGCCACCGCGCCCACCGCCAGTTCCGGCTGCTCGGGGGCGCCGAGCTTGCGGACCAGCACGAGGTCGAGCGGTGCGGCCAGCGCCTGCGCCACCTCCCAGGCCACCGGCACGCCGCCGCGGGGCAGCGCCAGCACCACCGGGTTCTGGCCCTTGAACCGCAGCAGCGCCGTGGCCAGGGCCTGCCCGGCGGCGCGGCGGTCCCGGAAGCGCCGATGCCGCGGCACCGGCGTCAGCCGCCGGCGGGGCGGCGGGGGGTCTTGTGGGTCGCGGCGGGGGCGGGGCTGCGATCGCCCTGGTCGGTCATCTGCGAGGGGAATTCGCCGAGATTGGCCACCAACTCGGCCTCCTCCACCGGCTCGGCGGGGGGCGGCTCGCCGGGGTGCCCGGTCATCGGGTTGGGCAGCAGGCCGGCCTGCGGGTTGTCCTCGATCGCCTGCAGCTCGCGCGCGCGCTCCAGGTAGTCGGGCCTGCGGCCCTTCGGGCTGCCGTCGGCGCGCCACATCCGCAGCGCACGTGCCCGGATGCGCCGTTCGTGGCCTGTCTTGGTCATATGGACCTCCTTCGGTCTGCCGGTGCCGCACGCGTTGCATAGCGCGTCGCGGGGCGGCGATGCGTTGATTCAGGTCAACCGCGCCGTGCTGTGCTAGTGTAACGAGCCTGCGCTCCGCCGGCCGAGAATTCCACCGACAAGGACGCATCGATGCCCGACCCGCGCGCCTCGCGGTTCATCCCCGGCGACGGTGCGATGATCCTGCGCCCCGCCACGCCCGCCGATGCCGGGGCGGTGGCCGATATCGACCTGGCGGCGCGGGTGGCCGCGCTGCCGACGGTGCGCTGGGCGCATCCGCCGGCCGAGGTGCGGGCCTGGATCGCCGGCGTGCTGCTGCCGCGCGGCGGGGTGTGGGTGGCCGAGGATGGCGGGGCGCCGCTGGGCTACATGGCGCTGCACGAGGACTGGGTGGAGCAGCTTTACGTGCGGCCCGGCGCGTGGCGGCGGGGCGTCGGGGCGGCGTTGCTGCGCCACGCCATGGCGCGGCGGCCGGAGGGGCTGCGGCTGTGGTGCTTCCAGGTGAACGCGCCGGCCCGCGCCTTCTACGTGGCGCACGGCTTCGCCGCCCTGTGCCATACCGACGGCGCGGCCAACGAGGAGCGGGAGCCGGATATCCTCTACGCCTGGCCGGTCACCGCATGGCAGGCCACCCCTGCGCCCCCTGGCCTCGCGCCCGCCGCCGCGCCATGACGCGCGCATGACCGATGCCACCCGCAATGCCGCCTTCGACCTGCTGACCGCCGTGTTCGAGCGGGCCCGCCCGCTGGAGGAGGCGCTGGACGCGCTGGGGCCGATGGAGGCGCGCGACCGCGCCGCCGGCCACCGCCTGGCCGCCGCCGTGCTGCGCCGCGCCGGCACGCTGGACGCGGTGCTGGAGCCGTTCCTGAAGAAGGCGCCGCCGGCGCCGGTGCGCAGCATCCTGCGCCTGGGCGCCGCCGGGCTGCTGCTGCTGGACACGCCGGCGCACGCCGCCGTGGCGACCGCGGTGGGGCTGGCGCGGGCGCGCGGGCTGGCGCCGTTCGCCGGCCTGGTCAACGCGGTGCTGCGCCGGGTGGCCGAGGCCGGGCCGGCGGCGCTGGAGGGGCTGGATTCGCCGCGGCTGGACACGCCTTCCTGGCTGTGGACCGCCTGGGGCCGCGATGCCCGCGCGATCGCCGAGGCGCATCAGCACGAGGCGCCGCTGGACCTGACGCTGGCCCCCGGCGCCGCCGCCCCGCCGGGCGGCACCGAGCTGCCCACCGGCTCCTGGCGCTACCCGCCCGGCACGCGGGTGGCCGAGCTGGCGGGCTTCGCCGAGGGCGCGTTCTGGGTGCAGGACGCCGCCGCGGCCCTGCCGGCCCGGCTGCTGGACGCCCGGCCCGGCGAGGCGGTGGCCGACCTATGCGCGGCCCCGGGGGGCAAGACCGCCCAGCTCGCCGCCGCCGGCGCGCGCGTGGTGGCGGTGGAGCGCGATGCTGGCCGCCTGGTGCGGCTGCGCGAGAACCTGGCCCGGCTGCGGCTGGAGGCCGAGACCGTGTGCGCCGACGCCGCCGCCTGGCAGCCGCCGGCGCCGCTGGACGCGGTGCTGCTGGACGCGCCGTGCAGCGCCACCGGCACCATCCGCCGCCATCCGGACGTGGCGCACCTGAAGCGCCCGCGCGACGTGGACCTGCTGGCCGCCGGCCAGGACCGGCTGCTGGACGCCGCCTGCGCCATGCTGCGCCCGGGCGGCCGGCTGGTCTATGCGGTGTGCTCGCTGCAACCGCAGGAGGGGGCGGAGCGGGTGCGCGCGGCGTTGCAGCGCCTGCCGTTGCGGTCCGACCCGTTCACCCCCGCCGAACTGGCCGGCGTCACCGCCGCGCGCACCGGCGAGGGCTGGCTGCGCACCACCCCGGCGCTGTGGCCGGAGCTGGGCGGCATGGACGGGTTCTTCGCCGCCCGGCTGCACCGCACCTGAGCGCTCCCTTGGGGCGGCGCGGGAGCGTTTCGCGCACGGCGCTTGTGCCGCACGGAGTCCCCTGTCTAGAAACGCCGCATGTCTCCTGACCCCGCGCACCGCATCGTCGTCGCCCCCAGCCTGCTTGCCGCCGATTTCGCGCGCCTGGGCGAGGAGGTGCGCGCCGTGGAGGCCGCCGGCGCGGACTGGCTGCACCTGGACGTGATGGACGGGCATTTCGTGCCCAACATCACCTTCGGCCCGGCGCTGATCAAGGCGCTGCGCCCGCACAGCCGGCTGCCGTTCGACGCCCATCTGATGATCGCCCCCGCCGACCCGTACCTCGCCGCCTTCGCCGAGGCGGGGTGCGACCACATCAGCATCCACCCCGAATCCGGGCCGCATCTGCACCGCTCCCTGCAGGCGATCCGCGCGCTGGGCTGCAAGGCCGGCGTGGTGCTCAACCCCTCCACCCCGGTGGAGGCGGTTTCCTGGGTGCTGGATTTGTGCGATATCGTCATGGTCATGACCGTCAATCCGGGTTTCGGCGGCCAGGCCTTTCTCGACGGGCAACTGGCCAAGATCGCCGCCCTGCGCGCCGCCATCGACGCGACCGGCCGGCGCGTCGCCTTGCAGGTGGATGGCGGGGTGAACGCGGCCACCGCGCGCCAGGTGATCGCGGCCGGCGCGGATACGCTGGTGGCCGGCACGGCGGTGTTCGGCGCCCCGGATTACGCGGCGGCGATCGCGGCGCTGCATCACGCGGGAGAAGCGGCATGACGCTGGCCCCCGGAAGCTGGCTGCGCGACGCCCGCCGGCGCATCGCCCGGCTGCCCAGCATCAGCATGACCCGCATTCCGGACGCGCCTTCCCAGCCGGTGCGCGACCCCTGGCCGGGCGACCCGGTGCGCGGCGCCAACCTGCTGAAGGGCGAGCTGGAGCAGGGCGGGCACGTGATCGCGCTGAAGCCGGGCGGCTTCGCCTCGCTGTCCGGCGTGCCGATGCTGCGGGCGCAGGCGCATGGCTTCACCTGGCTGCGCGACCTGCGGGCGCTGGGCACCGATGCGGCGCGGCTGCGCGCCCGCGCCCTGGTGGGCGAATGGATCGCCGAGCCGGCGATGGAGCGGCTGGCCGAGCGGCCGGACGTGGCCGGCGCGCGCATCGCCGCCTGGCTGGGCCATTACGATTTCTTCGCCGCCAGCGCCGATGACGGCTTCCGCCAGAAACTGATGGGCCGGCTGGTGGCCGATGCCCGCAGCCTGGCCGCCGCCCTGCCGACCGAGGAGCTGGACGCCCGGGCGCTGACCGCCGTGAAGGGGCTGGTGGCCGCCGCCGTGGCGTTGCCAGACCACACCGCCTTCCTGACCCGCGCGCTGCGCGTGCTGCCGCAGGAGATCGCCCGCCAGATCATGCCCGACGGCACGCATTGCGAGCGCAGCCCGGCGCAGCAGATGGCGGCGTTGCAGGACCTGACCGAAATCCGCGCCCTGTTGCAGGCCGCCCAGGCACCGCCGCCGGCGGCCCTGGCCGGCGCCATCGAGCGGATGGGCCCGGCGCTGCGCATGCTGCGCCATTCCGATGGCGGGCTGGCGCTGTTCAACGGCAGCAAGGAGGAAACCCCGGCGCTGATCGACCTGGTGCTGAGCCAGGCCGGGCGGGCCGGGCGGGTGCCCAATGTGCTGACCGAGGGCGGCTTCCATCGCCTGCAGGCCGGGCGCAGCGTGCTCATCATGGATTGCGGCGTGCCCACCCCGCCGAAGCTGGACCGCTTCGCCCATGCCGGCACCCTGGCCTTCGAGCTGTCGATCGGGCGGGAGCGGATGATCGTCAATTGCGGCGCCTCGCCCACTGCTGGCGACGCCTGGCGCGACGCCTGCCGGGCCACGGCGGCGCATTCCACGCTGGTGATCGCCGACACCAACTCCTCTGAGCTGCGCACCGAGGGGCTGGGACGGCGGCCGGAGCATGTGGAGGTGTCGCGCCAGGAATCGCAGGGCGCGCACTGGCTCGATGCCAGCCACGACGGCTATCGGCGCCCGTTCGGCGCCGTCCATCGCCGCCGGCTGTACATGGCGGAAAGCGGCGAGGATATCCGCGGCGAGGACGCGGTGGAGGCGGCGACGCCGCAGCCCTATGTGGTGCGCTTCCACCTGCACCCCACCGTGCATGCCAGCCTGCAGCAGGACGGCGAGGCGGTGCTGCTGCGCCTGCCCTCCGGCGCCGGCTGGCGGCTGCGCGCGGACGGGGCGAGGATGGCGCTGGAGGAGAGCATCTATCTCGGCGGCCCGCAGCCGCGCCGGGCCGAGCAGGTGGTGCTGATCGGCTACCAGGACGGCCCGCAGCAGGTGAAATGGGCAATCACCAAGGTCGGCTGACTCCGACCAGACGAGTAAAAGTTTTTTGGTTCTTTTTTTTAAAAAAGAACAGGACTTCTTTGTTTGAAAACAAAGAAGAAAAAAAACTTTATTCGTTTCGGCCTCTGTGGTGAAGGTCGTCGAGGTCACCAACGTGGATTTCAGCCTGCGGCATTTTTTGCTGCCGCTGATGCGCGGCATTCGCGGGCGCGGGCATGAGGTGGTCGGCGCCTCGGCCGACGGGCCGCTGCTGGCGGTGGCGCGGGCGGAAGGGTTCCGCGTGGTGGCGGTGCCGCTGCCGCGCAGCCTGTCGCCACGGGCGAACTGGCGGGCATTATGGGCGCTGGTGGCGCTGTTTCGGGCGGAAAAGCCGGATATTGTGCACGCTCACATGCCGATCAGCGGCTTTCTGGCGCGGCTGGCCGGTCGTATCGCAGGCGTGAAGGTTATCGCCTATACGTGTCACGGCTACATGTTCAACCAGCCCGGCCCGGCCTGGCGGCGCGCGCTGGGGCTGGCGATCGAGTGGCTGGGCGGGCGGCTGACGGACATCTACCTGACCGTCTCCACCGAGGAGGCCGCCGACGCCCGGCGGCTGCATATCGCGCGCCATCCGCATGCCGTGGGCAACGGCCGCGACCCCGCCCGCTTCCACCCCGACCCCGCGGCGCGGGCGCGGCTGCGCGCCGAACTGGGGGTGCCGCCGGGGCGGGTGGCGGTGGTGATCGTCTCGCGGCTGGTGCGCCACAAGGGCTACCCGGAACTGCTTGAGGCGATGCGCGACATCGACGCCGAGCTGTGGGTGGTGGGCGAGCGCCTGGCCTCGGACCACGGCGAGGACATGGAGCGGTATTTCGCGGCATCCGGCCTCGGCGCGCGGCTGCGGCGGCTGGGCTACCGCGAGGATGTTCCGGTGATCCTGGCGGCGGCGGACATCTTCGCCCTGCCGAGCCATTTCGAGGGGCTGCCGATGTCGGTGATCGAGGCGATGCTGACCGGGCTGCCGGTGGTCGCCACCCGCATCAAGGGGCCGCGCGAACAGGTGCTGGAGGGCGAGACCGGCCTGCTGGTGCCGCCGATGCGGGCGGCGCCGCTGGCGGAGGCCCTGCGCCGGCTGGCGGACGACGCGGCGCTGCGGGCGCGCATGGGCGAAGCCGGGCGAGCGCGGGCGCTGGCGCTGTATGACGAGGGCAGGGTTGTGGCGCATACCCTGGACCTGCTGGGCTTGTAGCTCTATGCCGCGCCGCAGCAGCAGGAGCCCCGCCATGACCGATATCGTCCCGATCCGCCGCGCGCTGATCTCCGTGTCCGACAAGGCGGGGTTGGTGGCATTCGCCGGCGCCCTGGCGGCGCGCGGGGTGGAAATCCTGTCCACCGGCGGCTCGGCCAAGGCGCTGCGCGACGCCGGCATCGCGGTGAAGGAGGTGTCCGAGCACACCGGCTTCCCGGAAATCCTCGACGGGCGGGTGAAGACGCTGGTGCCGCAGATCCATGGCGGCATCCTGGCCCGCCGCGACCTGCCGGAGCACCTGGCGCAGATGGAGGCGCACGGCATCGCGCCGATCGACCTCGTGGTATCGAACCTCTACCCGTTCGAGGCGACGCTGGCGCGCGGCGCCGGCTTCGACGATTGCGTGGAGAATATCGACATCGGCGGCCCGGCGTTGACCCGTGCGGCGGCCAAGAACCACGATTTCGTCGCCATCGTCACCGAGCCGGCGCAGTACGAGGCCGTGCTTGGCGAGCTGGCCGCGCATGGCGGCACCACGCTGGCGCTGCGCCGCCGGCTGGCCGGCGAGGCCTATGCCCGCACCGCCGCCTATGACGCCGCCATCGCCGCCTGGCTGGCCGGCGAGCGCGGCGAGGCGTTCCCCAGCCGCATCACCCTCTCCGGCACGCGGCGGCAGACGCTGCGCTACGGGGAGAACCCGCACCAGCAGGCGGCGTTCTACGTCAACGGCGACCGGAAGGGTGTCGCCACCGCGCGGCAGGTGCAGGGCAAGGAACTGTCCTACAACAACCTCAACGACACCGACGCCGCCTTCGAATGCGTCGCCGAGTTCGAGGCGCCGACGGTGGTGATCGTCAAGCACGCCAACCCGTGCGGCGTGGCGACGGCCGCCGACCTGTCGGCCGCCTGGGACATCGCGCTGCGGTGCGACCCGGAATCGGCGTTCGGCGGCATCATCGCGGTGAACCGCACGCTGGACGAGGCGACGGCCGCCAAGGTGGCCTCGATCTTCTCCGAGGTGATCATCGCGCCGGACGCCACCGAGGCGGCGATCGCGGCGGTGGCGCGCAAGAAGAACCTGCGCCTGCTGCTGACCGGCGGGCTGCCAGACCCGGCGGCGGCGGGCATGACCTACCGCTCGGTCGCCGGCGGCTTCCTGGTGCAGTCGCGCGATGCCGGGCGGGTGGAGCGGGCGGGGCTGAAGGTGGTGACGAAGCGGCAGCCCACCGAGGCCGAGCTGGACGACCTGCTGTTCGCCTTCCGCGTTTGCAAGCACGTGAAGTCCAACGCCATCATCTACGCCAAGGACCGCGCCACGGTGGGCATCGGCGCCGGGCAGATGAGCCGGGTGAACTCCTCGCGCATCGCCGCCTGGAAGGCCGAGGACGCGGCGCGCAAGGCCGGGCTGGCGCAGTCGCTGGCGATCGGCAGCGTGGTGGCGTCGGACGCGTTCTTCCCGTTCGCGGACGGGCTGGAGGCGGCGGTGGCGGCGGGCGCCACGGCGGTGATCCAGCCCGGCGGCTCGATGCGCGACGCCGAGGTGATCGCGGCGGCCGATGCGGCGGGGGTGGCGATGGTGCTGACCGGGATGCGGCATTTCCGGCACTGAGGCCAGCAAGGTTCACATGGAGGCGGGGAGGCGGGGAGGCGGGGAGAAGAAGCCGGGGTCTTCCTTGCTTCTCCCCGCTCCCCTTCTCCATGTGAATCTGCCTGGCCTCGCTTGCTCACTTGCCTTCGGCATGCCCTCATGCGTGCGAAACGACGGAGCGCGCGCATGAGGATCATCGTCATCGGGGCCGGGATTGTCGGAATGGCCACCGCCTGGTGGCTGGCGCAGGACGGGCACGCGGTGACGGTGGTGGACAAGGAGAGCGCGCCCGGGCGGGGCACCAGCTTCGCCAACGGGGCGCAGCTTTCCTACAGCTACGTGGCGCCGATGGCCTCGCCCTCCGTGCTGCGCAATCTGCCGAAATGGCTGCTGAAATCCGACAGCCCCATCCGCTTCGTGCCCAGCGCGGACCCGGCGCAATGGCGCTGGATTGCGCAGTTCCTGGCCGCCTGCACCGCCGGGCGGAGTGCGGCGACCACGGCGAAGATGCTGGCGCTGTCGCTGCACAGCCGCGCCATGCTGCACGCGATGATGGCGCGGACGCCGATGGCGTTCGACCATGCGGCCAACGGCAAGCTGATCGTGCATTCCTCGCGCGCCAACATGGACGACGCGGTGGCGCAGCTGCGCGTGCAGGCCGCCCTGGGCTGCGAGCAGCAGGCGCTGGGGGCGGCCGAGTGCCTGGCGCTGGAACCGGGGCTGTCCTCCATCGCCGACCGGCTGGTGGGCGGCATCTACACCCCCTCGGAGGAGGTGGGCGACTGCCGTAAGCTGTGCGAGGAGCTGATGCGCGTGCTGGCGGCGGCGCCGTTCGGGGTGGAATTCCGCCTGGGCACCGAGGTGCGGCGCATCGTGGTGCAGGGTGGCCGGGTGCGCGCGGTGGAGACGGCGGGCGGGGCGCTGGAGGCCGAGCTGTATGTGCTCGCCGCCGGCACCGGCAGCCGGGCGCTGGGGCGCGGCGCGGGAGTGCGGACCAACATCCTGCCGATTCGCGGCTATTCGATCACCGCCGCGGTGCGCCAGTCCAACCTCGCCCCGGTGCGCAGCATCACCGACACGCATGTGAAGACCGTCTACGCGCCGCTGGGCGGCACGCTGCGGGTGGCCGGCTTCGCCGAGATCGCCGGCGAGGGCACGGATATCCGGCCGGACCGCATCGCCACGCTGGTGGACAACGTGGCGCGCACCTTCCCCGGCGCCTGCGATCTGGAGGATGTGCATCCCTGGGCCGGGCTGCGGCCGGCCACGCCGCCGGACATGCCGGCGATCGGGCGGTCGCGGGTGGAGAATCTGCTGCTGAACCTGGGCCAGGGCTCGCTGGGCTTCACCCTGGCCGCCGGCAGCGCGAAACTGCTGGCCGACCTGGTCGCCGGCCGCCCCCCGGCGGTGAACGCCGCCGACTTCGCACCAGCCTGACCCTTCGCCAACGGACAAAGTTTTTTTGTTTCTTTTTGTTCACAAAAAGAAGACTGCCCTTTTCTAGCCGCGCCCTGCGGTTGCGATGCATTCTTATCATTGCGACAACGTCTTGATCGTTCCGCTCCCGGCCGCCATATTGCAATGCAACACGGGATACGGATCGGCTGGATGCGCAATTTCGACCAATTGACCGAGCGCGAGGTTCTCGCCCTGGCGATCAGCAGCGAGGAGGAGGACGGGCGCATCTACGCCGACTTCGCCGAGGGGCTGCGCGCCGACTACCCGGCCAGCGCGAACATCTTCACCGAGATGGCTGCCGAGGAAGGCGAGCACCGGCGCTGGCTGATCGACCTGTACCGCGAGAAATTCGGCGAGCACATCCCGCTGGTGCGCCGCCAGGACGTGCGCGGCTTCATCACCCCCAAGGCGGTGTGGCAATTGCTGCCGCTGCGGCTGGACGCGGTGCGCGGCGCGGCCTCCACCATGGAGCTGGAGGCGGCGCGCTTCTACCGCACCGCGGCCGGGCGCAGCACCGATGCCTCGATCCGCAAGCTGCTGGGCGACCTGGCCGAGGCGGAAGTGGCGCACGAGCACATCGCCGACCGGCTGATGGCCGAGAACCTGCCCGAGAACGTGCGCGCCGAGGAGGACGAGGCGGCGCGGCGGGTGTTCGTGCTGCGCTTCATCCAGCCCGGGCTGGCCGGGCTGATGGATGGCTCGGTCTCCACCCTGGCGCCGGTGTTCGCGGCCGCCTTCGCCACCGGCAATTCGTGGGACGCCTTCCTGGTGGGCATGGCCGCCTCGATCGGCGCCGGCATCTCGATGGGCTTCGCCGAGGCGCTGTCGGACAATGGCAGCCTGACCGGGCGGGGCGCGCCGTGGATTCGCGGCGCCATCTGCGGGGTGATGACCACGCTGGGCGGCATCGGCCACACGCTGCCCTACCTGATCCCGGATTTCTTCACCGCGACTATCCTGGCCGTGCTGGTGGTGCTGGCGGAGCTGGCGGTGATCTCGTGGATCCGCTGGAAATACATGGACACGCCGCCGCTGTCGGCGGCGATGCAGGTGGGGCTGGGCGGCGTGCTGGTGTTCGCCACCGGCATCCTGATCGGGAATTCATGATGTCGGCACGCACGGACACCTATGACCGCGGCACCATCGCGCTGCACTGGCTGAGTGCGGCGCTGATCGCGCTGATCTGGCTGAGCGCGCAGGTGATCGACTGGTTTCCGCCCGATGCCGGGCGGTCCACCATGCGCTCGCTGCACATCGCCATGGGGGTGGGCTTCGGCCTGGTGCTGCTGGCGCGCATCGGCTGGCGGCACACTGGCGGGCGGGTGCTGCCGCCGGCCGATACCGGGCTGCTGCACCTGGCCGGGCAGGCGGCGCACTGGGCGCTGTACGCGCTGATGATCGGCGAAGTGATGCTGGGGCTGGCCAATTCCTGGGTGCGCGGCGACGAGGTGTTCGGCCTGTTCCGCATCCCGGCCTTCGACCCCGGCAACCGCACGCTGCGCCGCACCGTGGGCGGGCTGCACGAACTGGCGGCCAACGCGATCCTGATCGTGGCGGGGCTGCACGCGGCGGCGGCGCTGTTCCACCACTACGTGTGGCGCGACGGCGTGTTGCAGCGGATGCTGCCGGGGTTTCGCGGCGGACGGTAGCTATTTGCGCAGCACGATGCCGGCGGCGACCAGCATCAGCGCCATGCCGGCGGCGTCGGCCAGATGCACCCGCTCGCCGAACACCGCGATGCCGAGCAGCACGGCGATCACCGGCGAGATGAAGGCATAGGTGCCGGTGCGGCTGGCGCCCCAGTCGCGCACCAGGAAAAAATAGATCACCGTCGCCCCCAGCGAGCCGGCCAGCACCAGGAACCACCAGGCGGCCCAGGGCACCACCCCCCAGTCCAGCCGCATGGCCTGCCAGGCCCCCGGCTCGAACGCCAGCGAGCCGGCCAGCAGCACCAGCCCCCCCATCAGGTTGGTCAGCCCCACCATCTGCGCCGGCGGCAGGGTGCGCATCATCGGGCGGGCCACCACCGAGGCGAAGCAGTAGCTGAGGTTGCCGATGATCACCCCGGCGGCGCCGAGCAGTTCCGCCGTGTCGAGCTTGCCGGCCAGCGCCTGCGGGCCGAACAGCAGCAGGATACCGGCGATGCCGAGGGCCAGCGCGTAGATGTGGCGGCGGTTGAACCGCTCCTGCCCCATGGCCACCGCGAAGCCGAGCAGGGCGATCGGGGTTAGGGCCGAGCTGATCACCGCGGCCAGGCCGCTGCCGATGTAGCGCAGGCCGTAGAGCATGATCACCGCATTGAAGGCGATCATCAGCACGGCCAGCCAGAAGATGCGCCCGGCCACCAGCAGGGAGACCAGCACCGGCTGGCGGCGGGCGGCCCGGAAGGCCAGCAGCGCCGCGCCGGCGAGGGTCCAGCGCAGGCCGGAGAAGATGCCGGGCGGCACCACCGCCACGCCGGCCTTCATGGCCAGCCATGTGGTGCCCCACACCACGCAGAGGATCGCGAACAGCACACGCTGCCGCGTGGAGGTGGAAAGCGCCATGCAGCCTCGGCCCGCGATACGAAGGCGCGACCCTAACCCGGCCGGTGCGGGCTGTCCCCGGCGGAGGCGGCATGGCCGGGCAGCGCGGCCAGCAGGCGGGAGAGGTCGTCCCAAGCGAAGGCGGTGTCGCGGCCGCGCCACGCACCTTCGGTGAAGGTGCGGCTGTGCACCGGGCGGCCGCCGAGGGCGGTGTAGAAGGCGGTGGCGGCGGCGTTGCCCTCCAGCACCCACAGATTGGCGGCGGCCATCCCCTGGTCCAGCAGGTCGGCCGCCATCGCCGCCATCAGGGCGCGGCCGAGGCCCTGCCCCTGGGCGTGGCGCAGCAGGTAGATGGCGTAGAACTCGCCGGGATAGGGCATCAGCGCCGGCTCGCGCTGTGGGCCGGTGGCGCCGAAGCCGACCACGGCGCCATCGCGCCGCACCAGCCGGATGCGCCCGCCGCGCGCCAGCACGCCGCGCCAGGTGATGGCGCGTTCGGCCGGGTTCAGGTTGGCCAGGACATCGTCGGGGACGATGCCGGGATAGGTCTCGCGCCAGGCGCGCGCATGCGCCGCCGCGAGTTCCCCGATATCGGCCGGCGTCGCCAGTTCAGGCGCCACGACAACCGACCCAGAGGCAAGGAAAGCGAATAAAGTTTTTTTGCTTCTTTGTTTTCAAACAAAGAAGGCTTGTCCTTTTTTGAAAAAAAGAACCAAAAAACTTTTGTTCACTTTTCATGTGGCGGCGCGAACGGCGGCTATGAAGGCGCGGATCAGGTCGGGGTCTTTCACGCCCCTGCTGCGTTCCACGCCGGAGGAAACGTCCACTGCGGGCGCCCCGGTGGCGCGGATGGCCTCGGCGACGTTGTCAGGGTCCAGCCCGCCGGCCAGCAGCCAGGGGCAGGGAGCGGACCAGCCGGCCAGCAGCGGCCAGTCGAACCGGGTGGCATTGCCGCCGGGGCGGATGGCGCCCGGCGGCGGTTTGGCCTCGATCAGCAGAGCGTCGGCGCCGCCGCTGTCCCGCGGCACGTCGGCGGCGGTGGAGACGCCGACCGGGCGCCACACCGGCAGGCCGAAGCGGGCGCGCAGGAAGGCGGCGCGGGCGGCGTCGGTGTAGAGCTGCAACACGTCCAGCCGCAGCACGTCGAGCACCGCCTGGATGTCGGCCTCGGTGGGCGAGACGAACAGGCCGACGCGCGCCGGGCCGTCTGGCGCGCGAGCGGCCAACACGGCGGCCTGGGAGGGGGTGACGTAGCGGGGGGAGGCGGGGAAAAAGTTGAGGCCAATCCAGTCGGCACCCGCCTGCACGGCGGCGTCGAACCCTTCCGGGTCGTTCAGGCCGCAGATCTTGGTGCGCGTCATGGCTAGCCTTCGATCTCGGCGGCAATGGCGGCGGCGGCGGCGGCGGGGTCGGCGGCTTCGGTGATCGGGCGGCCGACCACCAGCCAGTCCGCGCCGGCACGGGCGGCGTCGCGCGGGGTCATGGTGCGGGCCTGGTCGCCGATCGCGGCACCGGCCGGGCGGATGCCGGGGACGACCAGCAGCGGGCCGGCGCCCAGCGCGTCGCGCAGCATGGCGACCTCGTGCGCGCTGCACACCAGGCCATCGGCGCCGTGGTCCAGCGCGAGGCGGGCCAGCCGCAGCACCTGCTGGCGCGGGCCGCCGGCCACCCCGGTGGCGTGCAGGGCCTCGGCGTCCAGGCTGGTCAGCACGGTGACGGCGAGCAGCAGCGGGCGGGCGGGGCCGGCCGTCTCGGCGGCCTTGCGGGCGGCGGCGATCATCGCGGCGCCGCCGGCGGCATGCAGGGTCAGCAGGCGCGGGGCCAGCGGCAGCACGGCGCGCACGCCGCCGGCCACGGTGTTGGGAATGTCGTGCAGCTTGAGGTCCAGGAACACCGGCAGGTCGTCGATCAGCCGCACCCCGGCGCCGCCATTGGCCAGGAAGAACTCCAGCCCCAGTTTCAGCATGCCGCAATGCGGCGCGATGGCGCTGGCCAGGGCGCGGGCGCGCTGCGGGTCGGTGGTGTCGATGGCGGCGATCAGACCGGTGGGCATGCGGGGGACCCGGAAGGATGGAAGCAAGGGGTTCTTTTTTGGAAAAAAGAACCAAAAAACTTTTATCCGTTTTGGTGCGGGGGGGACAGAGGAGGCGTAGCGGCCTAGCGAATGACGTTTTTTTGCTTCTTTTTGTTCACAAAAAGAAGACTTCCTACCCCGGCGGCGGCAATTTCGGCCGCTGGTCGAGCAGCGCCTTCAGGCCCTGCACCTGCGTCTCCAATTGCCGCGCGTTGTGCTCGGCGCGGCGCGCGCGGTGGATGGCGGCCAGGGTGGAGACCCACAGGATCAGCGCGCCCATCAGGAAGGCGATCGCCATCGCGGTCAGGATGGCGATCGACAGCGGCAACGTCGCCGACCAGCCGGTGGGCCACAGCCCCACCTGCACGGTCTGCGTGTTCGACAGCGCGAACAGCACCAGCAGCAGCAGGAAGGGGGCGGCGATGATCAGGCGCATGCGGGTCAGCCGGCCTCGCCGGTGCGCTTGCCGTGGTTGACGCGCTCACGCAACTCCTTGCCGGCCTTGAAGAACGGCACCGCCTTCTCGTCCACCGGCACCGCCTCGCCGGTGCGCGGGTTGCGGCCGGTGCGGGCGTCGCGGCGCTTGACCGTGAAGGCGCCGAAGCCGCGCAACTCCACCCGCTCCCCACGCGCCAGGGCGGCGGTGATTTCGGTGAAGATGGTGGCGACGATCAACTCCACGTCGCGGCTCAGAAGATGCGGATTGGCGGCGGAGAGTTCCGCGATCAGCTCTGATTTCGTCATCGCTCAGGTCCCCCGGGTTGCCTTGCGCCCGCGATGCGGACGGCGGTGCTATTCGGCTGTCGCCACAGGCTGCCAGAGCGCCCGCGCTCCGTCAAGCGTAAGCCATTGAGAGAGAACAGTTTTCAACACGCCCCTCAGCGGCCCGTCGGGCTGCGGTCCAGGCCGCGACCGGCATGGCGGCGAACGCACCCGGTGGGTTCCTCACGATATCGTGTTGTCCGGCGCCCACGGCCCTGGCCAGCCGAAAACAGAACAGGCGGCGCTTGGGGCGCCGCCTGTCCAGAAGCAGATCGGTTTGCCGGCTTCTTCGGCCGGCCAGCCGCGGATGTTACTCCGGCAGCTGCTGGTTGCGGCGACGGATCGCGGCCCCCAGGATGTCGCCCAGCGAGGCGCCGCTGTCGGACGTGCCGAACTCGGCGATCGCCTGCTTGTCCTCCTCGATCTCCTTGCCCTTGATGGTCAGCGCCAGCTTGCGGGCGGCGCGGTCCACCGCGGTGATGCGGGCATCGACCTTCTCGCCCACGGCGAAGCGGTCGGGGCGCTGGTCGGACTTGTCGCGGGCCAGCTCGGCGCGGCGGATGAAGCCGGTGAGCACGTCGTCCACCTTGACCTCGATGCCGTTGGACTGCACCGCGGTGACCACGCAGGTGACGATGTCGCCCTTGTGCACGCGGTCCAGGACCGAGGCGGCGGGGTCATCGGCCAGCTGCTTGATGCCGAGGCTGATGCGCTCCTTCTCCACGTCCACGTCGAGCACCTTGGCCTTGACGATCTGGCCCTTCTCGTACTTGGCCATCGCCAGCTCGCCCGGCTCGTCCCACGACAGGTCGGACATGTGGACCATGCCGTCGATGTCCGCGGTCAGGCCGATGAACAGGCCGAATTCCGTCATGTTGCGGATTTCGCCCTCGACCTCGGTGCCGATCGGATGCTCGTCGACGAACTGCTCCCACGGGTTGCGCTGCACCTGCTTCAGGCCCAGCGAGATCCGGCGCTTGGAGCTGTCCACGTCCAGCACCATCACGTCCACTTCCTGCGAGGTGGCGACGATCTTGCCCGGATGGACGTTCTTCTTGGTCCAGCTCATCTCGGAGACGTGCACAAGGCCCTCGACCCCCGGCTCCAGCTCCACGAAGGCGCCGTAATCGGTGATGTTGGTCACGCGGCCGGTGAACTTGGCGCCCGGCGGATACTTCGCCGCCACACCCTCCCACGGGTCGGCCTCAAGCTGCTTCATGCCGAGGCTGATGCGCTGGGTCTCGCTGTTGAAGCGGATCACCTGCACCTTCACGGCCTGGCCGATCTGCAGCGCCTCGGAGGGATGGTTGATCCGGCGCCACGCGATGTCGGTGACATGCAGCAGGCCGTCCACGCCGCCGAGATCGACGAAGGCGCCGTAATCGGTGATGTTCTTGACCACGCCGTCCAGGATCATGCCTTCCTTGAGGCCCTGAATCAGCTCGCTGCGCTGCTCGGCGCGGGTCTCTTCCAGCACGGCGCGGCGGGAGACCACGATGTTGCCGCGGGCGCGGTCCATCTTGAGTATCTGGAAGGGCTGCGGCTGGCCCATCAGGGGGCCGACGTCGCGCACCGGGCGGATGTCCACCTGGCTGCCGGGCAGGAAGGCCACGGCGCCCCCGAGATCGACGGTGAAGCCGCCCTTGACGCGGCCGTAGATGCTGCCGGTGACGCGCTGGTTGGCCTCGAACGCCTTTTCCAGGTTGGTCCAGGCTTCCTCGCGCCGCGCCTTTTCGCGCGACAGCACGATGGTGCCGTCCCGGTCCTCGTAGCGCTCGACATACAGCTCGATCAGGTCGCCGGGCTTCACGTCCGGGGGCGCGCCGGGAACGCCGAATTCCTTGAGGGCGACGCGGCCCTCGCTTTTCAGCCCGACATCGACGATGGCGAACTCGTCGGTCAGGCGCATCACCTTGCCGGTGACGACCGAGCCGTCGAAGCCGGTGTCACGGCCGAGGGTCTCGTCGAGGAGGGAGGCGAAGTCCTGGATTTCAGCAGCGGCGGTGGATGCCATAGGGGTGGTTACGTCCTTGGGCGGCGGCGGGCCGGCGGCCAGCTACGTCGCGGTACTTGCGCGCTTCCTGCGAAGCACGGCTTGCCCGCGCCCACCACTCAGGGATCGGGCGCAGGCCGAATGAAGGGAACGGCCGACGGAGGCTCCGCCGGGCAGGCGGCCGGAGGGACCGCACGTAGCGGGCACACATACGCAACAGGGCGGCGGAGTCAAGGGACGCCTGTGTGACCGTGGCGAGATGGTTATGCCATATACCTATTCCGCGCGGCCCGGAAGCCGCCCGGCGAGCAGCTCCAGCGCGCGGGCGAAGGCGGCGTCGGCGTCCAGCGTGGTGGTGTCCAGCAATTGCGCGTCATCGGCCGGGCGCATCGGGGCGGCGGCGCGGGCGGCGTCGATCGCGTCGCGCTGTCGCACCTCCTCGGTGACGGTGGCGAGGTCGGCCGGGACGCCCTTGGCCACCAGCTCGGCCCAGCGGCGGCGGCCGCGCTCCGCCACGCTGGCGGTCACGTACAGCTTTGCCGGGGCGTCCGGAAAGATGACCGTGCCGATGTCCCGCCCGTCCAGCACCGCGCCGTGGTCGCGCCCGAAATTGCGCTGGAAGTCCAGCAGCGCGGCGCGCACCGCCGGGATGGAGGCCACCGCGCTGGCCGCGGCATCGGCCGCCGGGCCGCGCAGGTCGCCGCGCTCAAGATCCGCCGGCCGCAATGCGCGGGCGGCGGCGGCGGCGGCCCCGGGGTCGGCCGGGTCGGCGCCGGCATCCAGCACGCGGCGGCCGACGGCGCGGTAGAGCAGGCCGGTATCGAGGTAGGGCAGGCCGAAATGGGCGGCCAGCCGGCGCGCCAGCGTGCCCTTGCCGGCGGCGGCCGGGCCGTCGATGGCGACGATCCGTGGGCTCATGGCGCGCGCAGCGGCTCGACGCCGCCGTTGTCGGCCAGGCCGTTCATCAGGGCGACGAAGCCCGGGAAGCTGGTGTCGATGAAGCTGGCGTCGTCCACCGTCACCGGGGCGTCGGCGGCCAGGCCCATCACCAGGGCGCTCATCGCCAGGCGATGGTCCATATGGGTTTCCACCCGCCCGCCGCCGGCCGGCGGGCGGCCGGTGCCGTACACGATCAGGTCATCGCCGGAAATCTCCACCTTGGCGCCGTTCGCCGTCAGCATGGCGGCGGTGGCCGACAGGCGGTCGCTCTCCTTCACTCGCAGCTCCTTCAGGCCGAGCATGCGCGTGGTGCCGGTGGCGCAGGCGGCGGCGACGGCCAGGACGGGGTATTCGTCGATCATGCTTGGCGCGCGCTCCCACGGCACCTCGATGGCGCGCAGGGGGGCGTGGCGGGCGACCACGTCGCCCACCGGCTCGCCACCCTGGATGCGGGTGTTCTCGATGGTGATGTCCGCCCCCATCTCGCGCAGGCAGTCGAACAGGCCGATGCGCAGCGGGTTGAGGCCGAGGCCCTCGATGCGGATGGCCGAGCCGGGCACCAGCAGGGCGGCGACCAGCGGGAAGGCGGCCGAGGAGGGGTCGCCCGGCACCGCCACGTCGGCGGCGCGCAGCTCCGGCTGGCCGCGCAGGGTGATGATGCGGGTGCGGCCCTGCTCCTCCACGCCGACCTCGGCGCCGAAATGGCGCAGCATGTTCTCGCTGTGGTCGCGCGTGGCCTCCGGCTCCTCGATGCGGGTGAGGCCGGGGGCGTTGAGGCCGCACAGCAGCAGGGCGGACTTCACCTGCGCCGAGGGCACCGGCACGCGGTATTCCAGCGGCAGCGGGTCGCGCGCGCCTTCGATGGCCAGCGGCAGCCGGCCGCCCTCGCGGCTGGCGAAGCGGGCGCCGCAGGCGGCCAGCGGGTCGGTCACGCGGCGCATCGGGCGGCGGCGCAGGCTGGCGTCGCCGGTCATCACCGCGAAGATCGGGTGGCTGGCCAGAATGCCGCACAGCAGCCGCGCGGCGGTGCCGGAATTGCCCATGTCCAGCACGTCCGCCGGCTCGACCAGCCCGCCCAGGCCGCGGCCAGCGACGCGCCAGGTGCCCGAACCGGGGCCGTCCTGGGTCACCTCGGCGCCCAGGGCGCGCATGGCGGCGGCGGTGCGCAGCACGTCCTCGCCCTCCAGCAGGCCGGTGATGCGGGTCTGGCCGACCGCCAGCGCCCCGAACATCAGGGCGCGATGGCTGATCGACTTGTCGCCCGGCACGCGCAGGGTTCCGGCGAGCGGGGCGGCGGGGCGGTGGGCGGCCAGGGGCCGTGGCGAGGGGCTGTGCATGCCTCGCCGCTTAGCATGGATTGCGGCCCTTGCCATGCCGGCCTGCCATGCGAAGTTTGACACGGGCGCGCGGCAATGGCATGGGGCGCGCCCTCTGGCCCACCCGTCCGCTCGGCGTGGCCTTTTCCTCATGAGGCGATCGATGGCCAAGCCCGAACTCGGCACCAAGCGCGTCTGCGTCTCCTGCGGCGCGAAGTTCTACGACCTCGGCAAGCAGCCCGCCGTCTGCCCCAAGTGCAGCACCGAGCAGCCGGCCGAACAGCCGCGCGTGCGCCGGCCGGTCGGCAACGTGCAGGAGGAGAAGCGCCGCCCGAAGGTGGTGCCCATGCCGGGGCTGGAGGACGCCGACGTGGAGGTGGAGGCGGCCGAGGACGAGGCGGAGGAGGACGTGCTGGAAGACACCTCCGACCTGGAAGACGGCGCCGACGCGATGGTGGATGTCGAAGTCGAGCCGGAACCCGGCGAGGAAGAGCGCTAGACCGTGCCGGTCGCTGAAAGAAGCGGCCAGCACGGCCTAGCCTTTTGTTTTGTCGCGTGATTCAGACCTCCGGTGATTCCACCTCCGGTCATCACGCTCTAGAACCTGCCGCCCAGGCGCAGCGCCAGCAGCAGCGCCGCGTCCACCGGCAGGGCCACCGCCTCGCGCAGGCGCCAGAACCAGCGCTTGCGCAGGCTGCGCGCCGCCGGCACCGCCGGCGGGGGTGCCGCGCGCGCCGGCAGGCCGGCCAGGCGCAGCAGGGCGACGCAGCGCGGCAGGTGGTAGGCGCTGCTGGCGGCCAGCACCGGGCCGCGATGCCCGGCGGCACGCAGCAGCCGGCGCACGGCGCGCACTGAGGTGAGGGTGCTGGTGGCGGTGTCCTCGACCAGGATGCGGGCATCCGGCACGCCGTGGGCGCCCAGCAGCCCCGCCATCACCGATGCCTCGGAGGGGCCGTGCCGGCCGACGCCGCCGGTGGGCACGAACAGCGGCTCGCGCAGCGCGGTGCCCGCGGCGAACGCCGCCTCGGTGCGCAGGCGCAGGGCGCGGCTGGGGGTGCCGTCCGGGCGCACGGCGGCGCCGAAGATCACGATTGCGGTCGGTTCGCGGGTCATCGGGCGAAAAGAGACTGGCGCGGGCGCAAGGGCAAGCGCCGGATTGCCCCGGCACCGGATTGCCCCGGCACCGGATTGCCAAGGAGGACAGCATGCAGCCGGCCAGGACACGCGGCTATTTCGGCATCGGGGTCGAGGGGGTCTCGAAATCCGCCAATGTCGGCGCCCTGCTGCGCACCGCGCACGCCTTCGGGGCCAGCTTCTGCTTCACCGTCGGCGCCGGATTCGATGCGCGGGCCGGGCGCAGCGCCGATACCTCCAACGCGGCCGGGCATGTGCCGCTGTGGCGCTGGGACGGCGTGGCGACGATGGACCTGCCGCAGGGCTGCGTGCTGGTGGGGGTGGAACTGCTGGAGGACGCGGCCGAGCTGCCGTCGTTCCGCCATCCGCTGAACGCGGCGTATGTGCTCGGGCCGGAACGGTCCGGCCTGTCGCCGGCGATGCTGGCGCGCTGCCGGCATGTGGTGCGCATCCCCACCCGGTTCTCGCTGAACCTGGCGGTGGCCGGCGCGCTGGTGCTGTACGACCGGCTGCTGCAGCACGGCCGCTTCGCCGACCGGCCGGTGGCCAGCGGCGGCGGCGGCGCGGCGCCGGTGCCCTCCGGCCATGGCAATCCGGTGTTCCGCCGCACCATCCCGGGCTGGTTTCCCGGCGCGGAACCGGATGATGGCCCGGATGATGGGGAGGCATGACCACTCAAGGCTTGTTTGCGCCCGCGCCCGCCCGTATCTGTTCGCCCATGCGCGCCCCATACATCCTGTTCGCCCTGCTCGCCGCCCCGGTCGCCGCCTTCGCCGCCGGCAAGACCGCCCCCCCGGCCGCCGCCGGCCCCAAGGCCATCGGCACGTTCGGGGACTGGCAGGCCGCCACCTACCCGGAGGGCGGGCAGACCGTGTGCTACGCCTTCGCCCGCGCCAAGACCTCCGCCCCCGCGCTGCCCGGCCGTGGGCCGGTGATGCTGACGGTGACGCAGCGGGCCAGCGGGCGGGATGCGGTGTCGCTCAGCGCCGGCTTCGCCTATGCCCCGAACGCCGGCGTGAAGGTGGCGGCGGAGGCGGTGGAGCTGGATTTCTACACCGCCCAGCGCTCCGCCTTCGCGCGTGACGGCCATGCCGCGGTGCTGGCCTTCGAGAAGGCCAACCAGGCGGTGGCGCACTCCCCCGGGCCGAAGGGTCAGGCGGTGACCGACACGTTCAGCCTGCGCGGCTTCACCGCCGCCTATGGCGCGATCAACAAGGCGTGTCCCGCCAAGTGACCGCCGGGGCGGACATTCTCGACCTCACCGAGGCCGAGCGGGCGCGCATCCTGGCGAAAACCGCGCGCTTCGCCCCGCCGCCGGCACAACTTGCCGATGGGCGGCGCGATCTGGTGGGGCTGACGCGCGCCGAGCTGGCCGCTGAGCTGGCCACGATCGGCGAGGCGCCGTTCCGCGCCAAGCAGCTATGGCACTGGATCTATCACCAGGGCGCTACCGATTTCGCCCGCATGTCCACCATCGCCAAGCCGATGCAGGCCAGGCTGGCCGAGCATTTCGTGGTCGGCCGGCCGGAGGCGGCGGTGGTGCAGACCAGCACCGACGACACCCGCAAATGGCTGTTCCGCTTCCGCGACGGGCAGGAGGCGGAGACCGTTTACATTCCCGACCGGACCGAGGATCGCGGCGCCGTCTGCATCTCCTCCCAGGTGGGCTGCACGCTGTCCTGCCGGTTCTGCCACACCGGCACCCAGGCGCTGGTGCGCAACCTGGGGGCGGCCGAGATCGTCGGCCAGTTCATGGCGGCGCGCGACAGCTATGGCGAGTGGCCGAGCCCGCACGGCGAAACCCCGCGGCTGCTCTCAACCATCGTGCTGATGGGCATGGGCGAGCCGCTCTACAATTACGAGAGCGTCGCCAAGGCGATGACCATCGTGATGGACGGCGAGGGCATCGGCCTCTCCCGCCGCCGCATCACGCTCTCCACCTCCGGCGTGGTGCCGATGATGGACCGGGCGGGGGCGGAACTCGGCGTCAACCTCGCGGTGTCGCTGCATGCGGTGCGCGACGAGCTGCGCGACGAGATCGTGCCGCTGAACCGCAAATACCCGATCGCCGAGGTGCTCGCCGCCTGCCGCCGCTATCCGGCGGCCAGCAACGCGCGGCGCATCACCTTCGAATACGTGATGCTGAAGGGCATCAACGACAGCGAGGCCGATGCCCGCGAGCTGATCCGGCTGATCGCCGGCATTCCGGCCAAGGTGAACCTGATCCCGTTCAACCCCTGGCCGGGCAGCCCGTACGAAACCAGCAGCGGCAACGCCATCGACCGGTTCTCGCGCATCGTGATGGATGCCGGCTTCTCCTCGCCGGTGCGGGCGCCGCGCGGGCGGGACATCCTGGCCGCTTGCGGGCAGTTGCGGACGGAGAGCCGGCGGGTGAAGGCTTAAGGTCTTCTTTTTGTGAACAAAAAGAAGCAGAAAAACTTTATTCGCTGGAGTCTGAACGGATAAGAGTTTTTGGTTCTTTTTTTCAAAAAAGAACATCCTTGCCCTTCCCTTGGTTTCATGGCGCGATATCCCCGCCGAGGGAGGTCGCCATGACCATCGAAATCCGCCCCGAACCACAGCTTGCCGCCGCCAGCCGGCCAGCCATCGCCGATTGCGACATCCACCACAGCCCGAAATCCTTCAAGCTGCTCTACCCCTACATGGCCGCGCGCTGGCGCGACCATCTGGACATGTTCGGCCAGCGCAGCCGCCAGGGCAACGCCGCCGGGCCGCAATACCCGAAAGGCCAGCCCGATGCCTCCCGCCGCGACGCCTGGCCGCCGGGCGGCGGCCGGCCGGGCAGCGACCTGGCGTTCATGCAGCGCCATCACCTGGACGCCAACGGCATCACGCTGGGCGTGCTGAACATGATCCGCCCGCACCCCGGCGGCTTCGCCAATATCGAGCTGTCGATCGCCGTCTGCCGGGCGATCAACGACTGGCAGATGGCGGAATGGACCGGGCCGGAGCAGCGGCTGAAGGCGTCGCTGGTGGTGCCATACGAGGATGCCGCCGCCTCGGTGGCCGAGATCGAGCGCTGGGCCGGGCATCCGGACGTGGTGCAGGTGCTGCTGCTGAGCCGCACGCTGCAGCCGCTGGGGGCGCGGCGCTACTGGCCGATCTACGAAGCGGCGGCGCAAGCCGGGCTGCCGGTGGGCATCCATGCCTTCGGCAATGGCGGCAACCCGGTGAGCAGCCATGGCTGGCCGAGCTTCTACATCGAGGACATGGTGGGCCACGCCCAGTCCTGCCAGGCGGTGCTGACCAGCCTGGTGGTGGAGGGGGTGTTCGCGCGGATTCCGGCGCTGAAACTGGTGCTGATCGAGGCGGGATTCGCCTGGTTGCCGGCGCTGGCGTGGCGGCTGGACCGCGCCTGGGCGCGGCTGCGGTCCGAAACGCCGTGGCTGATGCGGCTGCCCAGCGACTACATCCGCGCGCATGTGTGGCTGACGACGCAACCTATGGAGGAGCCGGGAGAGCCGGCGCATCTGGCCGACACGATCGGCTGGATCGGCTGGGACCGGCTGCTGTTCGCCACCGACTACCCGCATTGGGACTACGACGACCCGGCCACCTGCCTGCCGTTGCGCCCGACCGAGGCGCAGCGGCAGGCGTTCTTCATGGGCAATGCGCGCGAGGTGTACGGGGAGCAAAAGAAAGCCAAGGCAGATTCACATGGAGACGGAGAGGCGGGGAGAAGGTAAGTAGATCAAATGCTTGCTTCTCCCCGCCTCCCCGCCTCAATGTCAAGCTTCGCTCATCTCACAGATGTTTGGCGAAGAAGGCCAGCGTGCGCTCCTGTGCCAGCGCCGCATCCGGCGCGCTGAAGCTGCCGCGCTCGTCGCAGCCGAAGCCGTGCTGGGCGCCGGGGTAGACGAAGATTTCCACCGCCGGCTGGGCGGCGCGGATCAGTTCCACGTCGGCGAGCGGAATGCCGGTGTCCTTCTCGCCGAAATGCAACTGAACCGGGCAATGCGGGGTTTCGGTGCGCGTGGCGGCGATGCCGCCGCCATACCAGCCGCTGGCGGCCTTGAACTTGCCGGTGCGGGTGGCGCCCCACCAGGCCAGCGTGCCGCCCCAGCAATAGCCGACGATGCCGACCGACTTGCCGGCCAGCGCGTTGGCCGCCGCCTCGATATCGGCCATGGCGCCGGCATCGGGCACGCCGGCGCGCAGGTCGCGGCCCTTGGCCACGTCCTCGGCGGTGTAGCCGAGCTCGGCGTTGCGGCTGGTGCGGTCGAACAGCGCCGGGGCGATCACGGCATAGCCCTGGGCGGCGAAGCGGTCGCAGACATTGCGGATGTGGTGGTTGACCCCGAAAATCTCCTGCACGACCACCAGGGCCTTGGCGGCGGTGTCGGGGCCGGCGCGATAGGCCGAGAACGAATGGCCGTCGGCCGCGGTGAGGGTGATGGTGGTGCCCATGCGTCGGTCTCCCTGTAGGATTGGCATTGTGGTGAGAAGGATGGACCCATGGGCGAGATCGTCAACCTCCGGCGGGTGAAGAAGCAGCGCGCGCGCGAGGCGGCGGCGGCCGTGGCGGCGGCGAACCGGGCGCGGCACGGCCGCACCACGGCCGAGGCGCGGCGCGACGCGCTGGAGGCGGCCCGGCGGGAGAGCGCGGCCGAGGGGACGCGGCTGGAGCGGGACGAGCCTGACTAGGGTGCGTGCGGCTGCCTTGCTACCGTGATGCGGCACTGAGTCGGTAAACTTTACAACCATCCCGCCTTACCAGAGTTGCCGGAAGGTGCCGTTTGCACGATTAACTACAGAGTATTTTCAATAAGTTGCCTTTGATTTTGGGAGGCATTCGGTGGGGCGGGGCGGCGGGAATCACATCGTGCGCATGAAATAATTGTCGGGATTCTTTACAATGAGCTCCGGGGCAGGTGCCGATATGGGTTTAGATCGTTGAAATCAAACATATTTCTGTCTTGGCATGGCCTTTGCTTTTGCCTTTCCATCCGCGTCATCTGGCGCAAGGCGGCGCCGAAAGCGTCATGTTTCAGGAGTGTAGGATGCGTCATTTCAAGTTCGTCGCTGCGTTGGGGCTGGCGGTCGCGGCGATGTCCGGCACCGCCCATGCCGTTCCCATCACGCAGACCTTCACGATGGCGATTACCCCCACGGACATCACGGGTACGCTTGGTTTGGGGACGTTCAACTATTTCCAGAGCGCTGGCGCCCCCAGCGGCGCTGTTCTGAACAGCGTGCAACTGCGCCTCTTCGTCACCGAGACAATGACGTCGCTGAGCGTCTCGAACAGCGATCCGAACAACTCGCACACCTTCCAATACGTGACGTATTCGAACATCACGCCCATCGGGACGGCGCCGACCGCTGACAAAACCGCCCTGAACACCGCCCTCGCTGCGCACGGCGGCCTGAATGGCGACGTCGATCTGTATGATACCGGCAGCGTGACATTCGCGCCGAGCCAGAGCATCACCTATGCGCCGCCGTCGATCGTGTCGTCGGATGACACCAATCTGATCAACGCAGCCAACGCCGCGCTCTACAATACGACCGGCACGTTCACGCTCGGGTTCACGTCAACGACGTTCCAGTCGTTCATCGGCGCGGGCGGCAATGGGTCCAACACGCAAGTGACGAACGCCAACGCGATCGTGCAGGTGGTTTACGACTACACCGTTCCGCCGCCGAATGTTCCGGAGCCCGCGTCGATGGTGCTGCTGGGCAGCGGCCTGATTGGCCTGGGCGCGATGGCCCGCCGTCGCCGGGCCCGCTAAGCCGGCAGCTTCGCCGACCGTATTTGAGACCAGCAAGTGGCGGCCAGAAATGGCCGCCATTTTTTGTGTTGCCGGCTTGGCTGGCGGGCGGGGTCGCGCGCCGGTGGAGCCGGGTGCCGGGCCTCAGCGGGCAAAGGCGGCGAAAGATGCGGCCAGGATGTCGTAGATCGGCCGTTTGAATGGCACCGCGAGGGCCGGAAGCTCGGTCAGCGCCACCCAGCGCCAGGCGTCGAATTCCGGGTGGGGGTCCAGGTCCAGCCGGATGTCCGCCGCTTCGCCCAGGAAGCGCAGCGCGAACCAGCGTTGCCGCTGGCCGCGGTAGCGGCCGCCGAGGGCGATGCCCAGCAGGTCGGCCGGCAGGTCGTAGGTCAGCCAGTGCGGGTGTTCGCCGATGATCTCGGCGCGGTCGGTGCCGATCTCCTCGGCCAGTTCGCGCAGCACCGCGCCGCGCGGGTCCTCGCCCTCGTCGATGCCGCCTTGCGGCAATTGCCAGCCGCCCGGTGCGCCCTCGGCATTGGGCAGGTCGGCGCGGCGGGCGACGAACACCTCGCCATGCCGGTTGAACAGCACGGCGCCGACATTCGGCCGATAGGGCAGCAGGGCGGGCGTCGTCATCGGGGCGGGTCCTTGGCAGGCGGGGCCGCGGCAGTCGGGTCCTTGCCAGTCGGGTCCTTGCCAGTCGGGTCCTTGCCAGTCGGGGCCGCGGCAGTCGGGGTGGGGGGCTGTGGCGCCACCAGGGCGCTGACCGGCACCAGCACCAGGCCGCGCTGCGCCAGGCCGGCGGCCCAGGCGGCCAGCCGGGCGGTGGTGACCGGCGAGGGGGCGCCGGCCAAAGCGAGCGCGCTGCCGTGGTCCTGCGCCAGCTTCTCCAACTGGGCCAGCTTGGCCTCGATCTCCACGCGCAGCGGCGGTTCATCGAGCACCACGTCGACCGCGCGGCTGACGGTGTGGGCGCCCGCCTGCGGCGGCAGCGTGCCGCCTGGCCGGGGGTCCACATAGAGCAGGCCGCGGCGGGCCAGCGTGTCCAGCATCGGCGTGATCTGCTCGGAGGCGGCATAGCGCTCGCCGCGCAACCCGTTGCCCATGGCGCCGGTGGCGCCGACATAGCCGGCGAACAGCGACAGCACGCGGTCCAGCCGGGCGGCGTTCTCGGCGGGGGAGAGCCCGGTCATCAGCGCCTGCGGGCCGGGGTCGTTGATCGGATAGCCCTGCGGCTCCATCGGGATGCCCACCAGCATCTCGTGGCCGGTGGCGCGCGCCAGTTCCAGCAGCCGGCCGGGGTGTTGCGCATAGGGCGAGATGGCGAGCGAGACCGCCGAGGGGAGGGTATTGATCGCCTCCTCGCTGTCCTGCTCGCCCATGGCGACGTTGGCCAGCAGCACGGCGACGCGCGGGCGCGGGTCGGCGGGGTCATAGCCGGCGGCGTAGGCGCGCATCGGCAGCCGCCCGTCCGCGCCGATCCGTGGCAATCGGGCATTCGGCGCGCCCGGCGCCGGTTCCAGCAAGGCGGGGTCGGGGGCGGCGATACGGGTGCCCGGTGCATTCGGCGGGAGTGCGTCCGGCAGGGGCATGGCCTGCGAGGCGGCGGGTGCGGCGGCCGGCGGGGCGGCCGGTGAAGCGCTGGCTGGGGCGGGGGGTGGCGAGGGCAGCGGGCCGAGATATTGCAGCACCCCGGCGCCGCCGGCGGTCCCGACCAGCACCACCGCCCAGAACCACCCCAGGGCACGCCACGCCACCGATCGCCGCGGTTCGGCTTCCGCCGTGCTGTCTCGCGCTGCCACGCCGTCTCCTGTCCCGTCCACGCGCATCCACGCGAACCGGAGCAATATCACCGTCCGGGCAGCCGCGTCAGGGCCGAAATGCCGGCCGGCATGGCGCCGAGCCTGGCAGCAATATCTTTACGCGCGGTTGACCGGGTGCGTGCCGGTCAGCGGGCGGCGCCCTTCTCCGGCATCGCGTGCAGCACCTTCAGCGCCTCCTGCAACTGGAAGTCGGTCTTCCAGTCGGCGGGGTCGTATTTGGGCTGGTCCTCGGGCGGCAGCTTGGGGATGTCCTTGGCGATCGCCGGCAGGTCGTTGCGCGGCGGTGCGGCGTTCTGCGGCGCGCCGCCGGTGTTGCTCAGCGCGCCGCGCAGATCGGCCTCGCGCGCCGGGCCAAAGGTGGGAACCTCGCTGCGGGAGGCATGCACCTCGATATCCGGAGTGATGCCCAGGCCCTGGATGGAGCGGCCGGAGGGCGTGTAGTAGCGCGCCGTGGTCAGCCGCATGGCGCCGTTGCCGGGCAGCGGCATCACCGTTTGCACGCTGCCTTTGCCGAAGCTGCGGCTGCCCATCAGGATAGCGCGGCGCTGGTCCTGCAACGCGCCGGCGACGATCTCGCTGGCCGAGGCCGAACCGCCGTTGATCAGCACCACGATCGGCAGGCCGTCGGTGATGTCGCCGGGCTTGGCGTTCCAGCGCTGCCCGTCCTCGGGGTGGCGGGCGCGGGTGGAGACGATCTCGCCACGGTCCAGCAGGTCGTCGGAGACCGAGATCGCCTGGTCCAACAGGCCGCCGGGGTTGTTGCGCAGGTCCAGCACCAGGCCGCGCAGCTTGCCGTGCGCCTCCTCCTGCAGCTTCTTGAAGGCGGCGCGCAGGCCGGTATCGGTCTGTTCGCTGAAGCTGGTGATGCGGATATAGGCGATGTCCGGCGCTTCCAGGTGGGATTTCACCACCTGGATCTTGATGACCTCGCGCTTCATCGTAACTTCGATGGGCTTGTCCACGCCCTGGCGGCGCAGGGTGAGGCTGATCGGGGTGTTGGGCGGGCCGCGCATCCTGTCCACGGCGTCGTTCAGGCTCAGCCCCTGCACGGTCTTGCCGTTGAGCTGGGTGATCAGGTCGCCGGCCTTCACGCCGGCGCGGCTGGCCGGGGTGTCGTCGATCGGGCTGATCACCTTGATGTAGCCGCCCTCCTGCGTCACCTCGATGCCCAGGCCGCCGAATTCGCCGCGGGTCTGCACCTGCATGTCGCGGAAGGACTTGGCGTTCATGTAGCTGCTGTGCGGGTCCAGCCCGGTGAGCATGCCGTTGATAGCGTTCTCGATCAGCTCGCGGTCGCTCACGGGCTGGACGTATTCGGCGCGCACCCGCTCGAACACGTCGGCGAACAGGTTGAGCAGCCGGTAGGTGTCGGCCTTGTCGCCCTCTGTGCCGTTGGCGGCCTGCTGCGCCAGGGCGGCGGGGAACAGCGATCCGCCCAGTTCGTGCTGCCACAGCCGCACGGTGGGGCCGCCGAGCACGGGGCCCACGATCACGCCAACGGCGAAGGCGGCACCCAGCAGCAGCCCAGTGCGAAGCTTCATACCCGAATCCCTCTTGCGCGGCGGCGGGTCTGCCGCCGCAATTCAGCCCAACCGGAGCAGCCCTTACATAGGCACGCGCCGGGCGAGTCCCAGGGCCGGCGCGTGCCCGACCGCACTCCTAGCGCAGATAATCAGCCCTTGCCACGCAGGAACGTGGCAGGATCGACCGCCTGGCCGCCATGGCGCAACTCAACATAAAGTAATGGGCGGCTGGCGGCGGATTGCGGGTCCCAGTCCGGCATCACCCCCACCGGTGCGCCGGCCGCGACGTGCTGGCCGACCGGGGCGTCCATGCGGGCGAAGCCGGACAGCACGAAATGGTAGCCGCCGCCGCAATCGATGATCATCAACAGGCCGAAGCTGCGGAACGGGGCGGCGAACACCACCCGCCCGGAGCAGGGCGAGACCACGCGCGCCGCGCCGGCCGCCTGGTAGGAGACACCGGTGGCCGGGCCGGCGACGGTGGGGTCGCCCCAGGCGCGCACCACCTGCCCGGCCACCGGGGCGGTGGCCGGGCCGCGCGCGCTGTCCAGCCCGGGGCCGGCGGGGCGGGCCAGCGCCTCCTGCCGGCTTCTGGCCGCGGCGGCCTCCGCGGTCTGCTTGCGGCGCTGCGCCAGCGCGGCCTCCTGGCGGGCGCGCTCCTCAGCGGCGCGGCGGGCGGCCTCGATCTCGGCGATGGCGGCGCGCAGATCGGCGGCGCGGGCGGCCTCGGCGGCGGCGCGGCGGGCGGCGGCGGCGGCATCGGCCTCGGCGCTGTGCAGCGCCTGCCGGGTTTGCCGCAACTGGTCGTCCAGCGCCGCAGCGGCCTGGGCCTGGGCGGCGCGGGCGGCGGCCAGGCCCGGCAACTCGCCGTCCACCGCCGCCTTCAGGCTGGCCACCTCGGCCTGTTCGGCGCGCAGGGCGGCGGCATCCTGCTCCAGCTGGCGGGCGATGCCGCCCAGCACCAGCATGCCGCGGATCGCCTGCTCGGGCGGCAGCTTCAGCGCCAGCAGGGTTTCCGCCGGATAGAGCGACAGCCGCTCCAGCAGCGGCAGCAGCGGCGCGATGTCGGCCGCGCGGCGGGCCAGCCGGGCCTCGGCGGCGCGGCGGCGCTGCTCCAGCGCCTGGATGCGCGCGGCGGCCGCCTCGGTGGCGGCCTCGGCGGTGTGCAGGCGGGCCAGCGCCTGTGCCTGCATCTGCGACAGCCGGGCCTCGTCGGCGCGGGCGGCGGTGGCGCGGGCGGCGGCCTCCTGCTGGGCCTTCAACTCGGCGGCGCGGGCGCGCTCGGCGGCCTGGACCTGCTGCGGCGTCGGCTGCGCCTTGGCGGCGGCCGGGCCCGACAGCCCGAGTGCCGCGCCCAGCAGCAGCCCGACGCCCAACAGGCTGGCGGGCGAGGGCGCCCGGCGGTTCACGCCGGCGGGTCGAGCAGCGATGTGCCGGTCATCTCGGCCGGTTGGGGCAGGCCCATCAGGGCGAGCAGGGTGGGCGCGATGTCGGCCAGCCGGCCGTCGTGCAGCGCGCGGCCCGGCCCGCCTTGCAGCATCACCGGCACCGGGTTGGTGGTATGCGCGGTATGCGGGCCACCGGTCACCGGGTCGCGCATCATCTCGCAATTGCCGTGGTCGGCGGTGACCAGCAGGGCGCCGCCCTGCGCGGCCACGGCGGCGGCGATGCGGCCCAGGCCGGCATCCACCGCCTCCACCGCGCGGATCGCCGCGGGCAGGCTGCCGGTGTGGCCCACCATGTCGGCATTGGCGAAGTTCAGCACGATCAGGTCGTAGGTGCCGGCGCCGATCGCCGCCACCGCCTTGTCGGTGAGTTCAGGCGCCGACATCTCGGGTTGCAGGTCGTAGGTGGCGACTTTCGGCGAGGGCACCATGATGCGGTCCTCGCCCGGGTTCGGAACCTCGACGCCGCCGTTCAGGAAATAGGTGACGTGCGGGTATTTCTCGGTCTCGGCCATGCGCAGCTGGGTGCGGCCGGCGGCGGCGACCACCTGGCCGAGCAGGTGCGCCATCGGCTGCGGCGCGAACAGCGCGTCCATGTAGGGGGCCAGCGCGTCGCTGTAGCGAGTCATGCCGGCGACGGCGGCGAAGCGCAGGACGCGCGGGCGGGGGAAGCCGCTGAAGCCCGGCTCGACCATCGGAGCGAAGATCTCGCGCACCCGGTCGGCCCGGTAGTTGAAGCACAGCAGGCCGTCGCCATCCTTCATGCCGCGATAGGGGCCGACCACGGCCGGCACCACGAATTCGTCGCTGATGTCGCTGCCATAGGCGGCGTCGACCACGCTGGGGGCGTCGGCGAAGGCCGGGCCCTCCCCTTCGGCCATCGCCAGATAGGCTTTCGCCACCCGCTCCCATCTTTTGTCGCGGTCCATGGCGTAGTAGCGGCCGCTGACGGTGCCGATCGGCACCCCCGCCGGCAGGTCGGCCATGAAGCGGCGCAGGTCCGCGCCGGCCGAGCGCGGCGGCGTGTCGCGCCCGTCCAGGAAGGCGTGCGCGACGGTGGGAATGCCCGCCTGCGCCAGCGCCCGGGCCAGCGCCACGGCATGGTCCTGGTGCGAATGCACGCCGCCGGGCGAGACCAGGCCGAACAGGTGGCAGGTGCCGCCGCTGGCGCGCAGCTTGCCGATCAGCTCCCGCAGGGCGGGCAGGGTGGCCAGCGAACCATCCTCCACCGCGGCGCCGATGCGCGGCAGGTCCTGCATCACCACGCGGCCGGCGCCGATGTTCAGGTGCCCGACCTCGGAATTGCCCATCTGCCCCGCCGGCAGCCCAACATCCAGCCCGCTGGTGCGCAGGAAGGCGTGCGGGCCGGCGGACCACAGCCGGTCGAATGTGGGGGTGCGGGCCTGGCGCACGGCGTTGTCCGCCGCTTCCTCGCGCCAGCCCCAGCCATCCAGGATCACCAGCATGACAGGCTTCGGTACGGACATTGGTGGACTCCCGGCTGCAAGGCGTTGGCGATCCCTACCGCCACGCGCCCGCTTGGACAATGGCGGCGAGCCGTCCTTCGCTCGACTACGGCCGCCCCGCCCGATGATACGGATGCCCGGCGGCGATGGCGCGGGCGCGGTAGAGCTGTTCGGCCAGCATGGTGCGCACGAGCAGATGCGGCCAGGTGAAGGCGCCGAACGACAGCACGTGGTCGGCGCGGGCGAGCACCTCGGCGTCCAGCCCCTCGGCGCCGCCGATCAGGAAGCAGACCGGCCGCCCCTGCTCCAGCCAGCGTGACAGCAGGCCGGCGAAGGCCAGGCTGTCCGGCGCGCGGCCGCCCAGGTCCAGCGCCACCGCCAATGCGGCCGGCGGCAGGGCGGCGAGCAGGGCGGCCCCCTCGCGGCGCTTGACCTCGGCGGCGCTGCCGCGCGCATCGGCGATCTCGGTGACGGCCAGGGGCGGGCGCAGGCGGGCGGCATAGCGGGCGAACAGCGCCGCCTCCGGCCCGCTGCCGAGCCGGCCGACGGCGATCAGGCGCAGCTCGGCCATCGGCTCAGGCGGCGCCGGGCGGCGGGCCTTCCGGCTCGGGAGCGGCTTCGTCCAACTCGGCGCCCCACATCCGCTCCAGCCCGTACATCGCCCGCGCCTCGGGCTTGAACAGGTGGACGATGATGTCGCCGGCGTCGATCAGCACCCAGTCGGACCCGCCGGCGCCCTCGATCTGCACCCGTTTCAGGCCGGCTTCGTGCAGTTTTTCCTCCAGATGGGTCGCCATGGCGGAGATCTGGCGGTCGGCGAGGCCGGTGGCGATCACCATGCGGTCGGCGAAGGTGGCGCGGCCGGCGAGGTCGATGGCCACCACGGCCTCGGCCTTGTCGTCCTCCAGCGAGGTGACGATCACCTTCTGCAACTCGTCCAGCCGCTCGGGGGCGACCGGGCGGGCGGCGGGGGCGCGGCGCGGCTTGCCGGCCGGGCCGGCGACCGCGGCCTTCTTGCGCGGCGTGCCTGGGGTGGCGGCCAGCGCCTTGGGCACGGCCGGTTTGCGCGCGCCGGCGCGGCTGCGCGGCGAGGCGGCAGGCTTCGCCTTGCCCGGGGGCGGCGGGCCGGCCGGGGGGGCGGGCGGCGAAGGCGGCTTTCTGGCGATGGTCCTATACTCCTGCGGCGGCTGATTGAGCGGTTGGGCGGGTGGCGGCGCGAATCGCGGTGGCGGAGGCGGCGTGCTGCGGGGCCGGCAGGAACACCCAGGCCGGCGGCGGCATCGCCGCCAGCGCCGGGGCGGCCCGCGCCGCGCGCCGCGCGCCGTGCAGGCCGAGCGCCGCCTGGCCCGCCAGCGCGCGGTGATTGTAGGTAGGGCGCGGCAGCACGGCAAATACCACGTGCGCCGCGATCCTGCGCCAGCGCCGCCAGCGTGGCAGCTGTTCCAGATTATCGGCTCCCATCAGCCACACGAAGCGCGCGCACGGAAAGCGGATGCGCAGCGCGCGCAGCGTGTCGGCGGTGTAGCGGGTGCCCAGGCGGCTCTCGATGTCGGTGGCCAGCACCCGCCGCCCGTCGGCGATGGCGTGCGCCGAGGCCAGCCGGGCGGCCTGGCTGGCCATGCCGTGCACCGGCTTTAGCGGGTTGCCCGGCGAGACCAGCAGCCACACCTGCGCCAGCCGCAGCCGCCGGCGCGCCAGCTCCGCCACGTGCAGGTGGCCGGCATGGGCCGGGTTGAACGAGCCGCCCAGCAGGCCGACGCGAATGCGCCGCCGGTCGCCGAAGCGCGGCAGGTCGCCGGGGAGGGGTGTGGTCAGGGGCGCACCTGGCCGGAGCCGAGGACGAGGTAGCGGAAGGTGGTGAGCTGTTCCACGCCGACCGGGCCGCGGGCATGGATGCGCCCGGTGGCGATGCCGATCTCGGCGCCGAAGCCGAACTCGCCGCCGTCGCAGAACTGGGTGGAGGCGTTCCACAGCACCACCGCGCTGTCCAGGCCGCGCAGGAAGCGCTCGGCGGCGTCGGGGTCGGCGGTCACGATCGCCTCGGTGTGCTCGCTGCCATGGGCGCGGATATGCGCCAGCGCCGCCTCCACGCCATCGACCACGGCAACGGACAGCACCGGGCCGAGCCATTCCGTGTCGAAATCCCGCGCGGCGGCGGCGGGCAGGTCGGCCACGATGGCGCGCGCCCGCGCATCGGCGCGGAAATCGCAGCCCAGCGCCCGCAGGTCGGCCACGATCGCCGGCAGCAGCGCGGGGGCGATGGCGGCGTCGATCAGCAGCGTCTCGGTGGCGCCGCAGACGCCGGTGCGGCGCATCTTGGCGTTGGCGACGATGCGCCGGGCCATCTCGTGGTCGGCGCGCGTATGCACATAGGTGTGGCAGAGGCCCTCGGCATGCGCCAGCACCGGCACCCGCGCCTCGGCCTGCACGCGCTCCACCAGGCTCTTGCCGCCGCGCGGGATCAGCAGATCGATCTGCCCGGCGGCGGCCAGCATGGCGGCGACATGGGCACGGTCGGTGTCGGGCGGCACCTGCACCGCGTCCTCGGGCACGCCGGCCGCGCGCAGCCCGGCGGTGACGGCGCCGTGGATGGCGCGCGCGGAATGGAAACTGTCCGAGCCGCCGCGCAGAATCACCGCGTTGCCGGCCTTCAGGCACAAGCCGGCGGCGTCGGCGCCGACATTGGGGCGGCTTTCGTAGATCATGCCGATCACCCCGATCGGCGAGGCGATGCGCTTGAAGCGCAGGCCGTTGGGCATGCTCCATTCGGCCAGGGTGCGCGCCAGCGGGTCGGGCAGGGCGGCGATGTCGTCCAGCCCCCTGGCCATCGCCTCCACCCGCGCGGGCGTCAGCGCCAGCCGGTCGCGGAAGGCGGCGGTGCCGCCGGCGGCGTCGAACGCGGCGAGGTCGGCGGCGTTGGCGGCGAGGATCGCGGTGCCGCGGGCGCGCAGTTCGGCGGCGGCGGCGCGCAGGGCGGCGTCGCGTGCCTCGGCCGGCAGCCGTGCCAGGGTGGCGGAGGCGGCGCGGGCGCGGGCGGCTGCGGCCTGCATCCACGTGGCGGCGGTGGCGGGCGGTTCGATGGTGGCATCCATGATGGCGTCTCCCGTTCCGATCTTGCCGCCCGGCGGGCCGGACCGCCAGGGCTTAGAGCGCGATGACCGCAGGTGAAATCACCGGGGGTCTGAATCACGCGATAAAACAAGGCGTCCAGTACGTTATCGTTCCGACAGCGCCAGGTCGTCGCGATGCACCAACACATCGCGGCCGCGCCAGCCCAGGATCGCCTCGATCTCCTCGGAGCGATGGCCGATGATCCGTGCGGCGTCGGCGCTGGCATAGGCGGACAGGCCGCGCCCCAGCCGCTCGCCGTTCGGCCCCAGCAGTTCCACCGCGTCGCCGCGCTGGAACCGCCCGGCGGTGGCGCGCACCCCGGCCGGCAGCAGCGAGCGGCCCTGTGCCAGCGCGCGCACCGCCCCGGCATCCAGCGTGTAGCTGCCATGCGGGTCGAGCGTGCCCAGGATGAAGCGCTTGCGCGCCGACCGCCCCTCCGGCGCCGGCAGGAACCAGGTGCAGCGGCCGCCCTGCTTCAGCGCGCGCAACGGATTGGCGACGCCGCCCAGCGCGATCGCCATGGCGCAGCCGGCGCCGGTGGCGATGCGGGCGGCGACCAGCTTGGTGCGCATGCCGCCGCTGGAATAGCCGGGGGGCGGGTCGCCGCCCATCGACTCGATCTCGGGCGTGATCGCCTGGACCACCGGGATGTGGGCGGCCGTCGGGTCGCGGCGCGGATCGGCGGTGTAGAGCCCGTCGATGTCCGACAGCAGCACCAGCTGGTCGGCCTGCACCATCTCGGCCACCCGGGCGGCCAGCCGGTCATTGTCGCCGAAGCGGATCTCGGCGGTGGCCACGCTGTCGTTCTCGTTGATGACGGGCACGCAGGAGAGGTCGAGCAGCGTGGTCAGGGTGGCGCGCGCGTTGAGGTAGCGGCGGCGGTCCTCGCTGTCGTCCAGCGTCAGCAGCAGTTGCGCGGCGGTCAGGCCGTGCGCCTGCAGCACCTCCGTCCACGCCTGCGCCAGCCGGATCTGGCCGACCGCGGCGGCGGCCTGCTTTTCCTCCAGCCGCAGCCGTTTGCGGGTGAGCTTCAGCGCCCGGCGGGCCAGGGCGATAGCGCCGGAGCTGACCACGATCACGTCGGTGCCGCGGGCGCGCAGGGCGGCGATGTCCTCGGCGACGCTGCGCAGCCAGTCGATCCGCGGGGCGGCGCGCGCCTCGTCCACCACCAGGGCGCTGCCGATCTTCACCACCAGCCGGCGGGCGGAGGCCAGCGCGGGCGTCATGCCGCCGAGCGCCCGGCACGCTCCTGCGCGATCGCGTCCCACAGGGCGCGCAGCACCTCCGGCACGCCGGCGCGCGAGACGCCGGAGATCACGAACACTGGGGCGCCGGACGCCTTGGCCAGTGCCGCGCGGCGCGAGGAAATCTCGCGCGGGGTCATCGCGTCGGACTTGTTGAGGGCGATGATCTCCGGCTTGTCGGCTAGGCCCTGGCCGTATTCGTCCAGCTCGCCGCGCACGGTGCGCCAAGCCTTCACCACGTTGCCGGCCGCGCCGTCCACCAGATGCAACAGCACCGCACAGCGCTCGACATGGCCCAGGAAGCGGTCGCCCAGGCCGGCGCCCTCATGTGCGCCCTCGATCAGGCCGGGGATGTCGGCGATGACGAACTCCTGCGTCATCGACAGCCGCACCACGCCAAGCTGCGGGTGCAGGGTGGTGAACGGATAGTCGGCGATCTTCGGCCGCGCGGCCGAAACCACGGACAGGAAGGTGGACTTACCGGCGTTCGGCAGGCCGACCAGCCCGGCATCGGCGATCAGCTTCAGCCGCAGCCATACCCAGCGCTCCTCGCCCGGCCAGCCCTTGTCGGCACGGCGGGGCGCGCGGTTGGTGGAGGTCTTGAAATGCGCGTTGCCGAAGCCGCCATCGCCGCCGCGCAGCAGGGTGATGCGCTGGCCGGCGGTGGCGAGGTCGGCCAGCATGGTCTCGCCGTCCTCGTCATAGATCTGGGTGCCGATCGGGACCTTGATGACCACGTCGTCCGCCCCCGCGCCGGTGCGGTCGGCGCCCGCGCCGTTGCCGCCCTTGCGGGCGCGGAAATGCTGGGTGTAGCGGAAGTCGATCAGGGTGTTCAGGTTGGGCACGGCCTCGAAGATGATGTGGCCGCCGCGCCCGCCCATGCCGCCATCCGGGCCGCCGAACTCGATGAAGCGCTCGCGGCGGAACGCCACCACGCCGTCGCCGCCATCGCCGGAGCGCAGATAGATTTTCGCCTGGTCGAGGAATTTCATCGGACTACCAATACAAAACGGGGGCCGGCTGCGCCGACCCCCGTCATCTCGAAGCCAAAGGGGCGCGGCGCCGTTATTCGGCGGCGACCGGCAGCGGGGTGACGGACACCTGCACGCGGTCGCCGGCGCGGGTGTCGAACTTCACGTGGCCGTCGATCAGCGCGAAGATGGTGTGGTCGCGGCCGAGGCCCACGTTCGGGCCCGGCTTCACCTTGGTGCCGCGCTGACGGATGATGATGTTGCCGGCGATCACGGCCTGGCCGCCGGACTTCTTGACGCCGAGGCGGCGGCCTTCCGTGTCGCGCCCGTTGCGCGAGGAACCGCCGGCTTTCTTATGTGCCATGGTGGATGCTCCTTAGGCCGCGTTGATGGCGGCGACGCGCAGCACGGTGACGTGCTGGCGGTGGCCATTCTTGCGGCGGCTGTTCTGCCGGCGACGCTTCTTGAAGATGATGACCTTGTCCAGCCGGTCCTGCGCGATCACCGTCGCGGTGACGGAGGCGCCGGCCACGATGGGGGCGCCGATCGTCAGGTTGCCTTCGGAGCCCACGGCGAGCACGTCGGTGAAGGTGATGGTGGAGCCGGCTTCGGCCTCCAGCTTCTCCACCTTCAGCACGGCATCCTGGGTCACGCGGTACTGTTTCCCGCCGGTGCGGATCACTGCGAACATCGGTCTGGCATCCTGTGGCTCACCCGCCGGCGGGCATGATGCCCGGACGAACGAAAAGAGGCGGCGGCCGGAAGCTCCGGTCACCGGGGAGCGCGGTTTATAGCGTGGACGGCGCCGGAGTCAACGCGGGTTACGCAGGGCGGCCGCGCAACCGGCGTTGCGGATTGCCGCGCGGGTCCCTATAACGCGGCGCCCGCTTGGAACGGAGAGGTGCCGGAGCGGTCGATCGGGACGGTCTCGAAAACCGTTGTGCCTTTACGGGTACCGTGGGTTCGAATCCCACCCTCTCCGCCAACGCTCAACCGCCACCCGGGGCAGCCGCCGGCCGCGCCAGCCGGTTTCGCAGGATGCCCAGCAACGCCAGCGAGACCGAGGCGATCACCGGGCCGAGCACGACCCCGGGCGCGCCCAGCAGGATCAGTCCGCCGGCGATGGCGATGAACGACGGCACCGTGTGCAGCATCAGCCGCTTGCCCACCAGGATCGGGTAGACCACGTTGTCCACCAGCCCGACGACGATGGTGCCCCACGCGGTCAGTATCGCCGCCGCCCAGATATCGCCGGCCAGTGCCAGGAGCACGGCCGTCGGCGCCAGATCACGAAGGCCCCCAGGAACGGCACCACCGCCAGCAGGCCCATCAGCACGCCCCAGAACAGCGGGGCGGGCAACCAGAACATGGCCCCGCCCAGGATGCCCTGCAGCGCCGCCACCGCGGTCATGCCGAGCACGGTGGCGAAGATCGTGTTCACGACCCGGTCGGCGAGCCCCGCGAATTCCGCGTGCGACAGCGGCAGCGCATCCTCGACGGCGGCGCGGATCGCCTCGCGGTCCCGCAGCAGGTAGAACAGGAAGTAGAATGTCAGCATCAGGCTGAGCATTCCCGTCACCGACCCCTGGACGAACGCGCTGCTCCACCCGGCGAGCCACGACGTCACCCCCTTCAGCAACTCCGGTATGTCGAGCCGCTCGTTGACCAAGCGGAGCGTCGACAGCAGCCACGGCCGGCGTTCGATCCCGCGCATCCAGGTTCCGGAATCGATCAGCGACCGGACCAGCACGGCGCTGCGGTCGGCCTCGCTGAGCAGCGTGCCGACCACCATGAAGGCCGGCACCACGACGATGACCGCCACGACGGCCACCGTGGCAGCGGCGGCCAGGCCGGTCGAGCGCAGCGCCATCCGCATCCGCGTGTCGAGCGGGGTGAACAGCACCGCCAGCGTGACCGAACCGACGATCGCCAGAATGAACGGAATGGCCAGAAGATAGCAAAGCACGAGGCCAAGCACGACGCCGCAGGTCAGCACAATAGTCGAAACCGTCCAGCGGCGCGGCAACAGGCGTTCCGTCATGGCCGGTGTCCGGGTAACGTGATGCGTGCTCTCGATCTGTCGTTCCCGCTCCCTCATGAACCGCGCTCACCGCGGCGAGGCTGGCCGGCATCGGCACGGTTGCAGGCGTGTTGGCGCCGAAAGTGGCGCAGATGGACATTATGGCGCAAGGCCGAACCGGGCGGCCGCGCCGGCAGCGGAGCCTTGCGGTTGATCCAGATCAATGCCGTCCTGGCCGTCCTCCGGCAGCGCTTGCGGGCCTGAACATGGCCGGGGCGACGCGCCCGCGCCTGCGATCCGTCCGCATCCGGCGCCTGCCCGAATGGCGCCTACGCTCAGATGCGCGCTTCAGCTGCCCGCTTCAGATAAAGGAGATGCGCGATGACCCGCTCCCCCTCGTTCCGCGGCATCGGCCTGTTCCGCGGCATCGGCGTTCTGGCGCTGGCCGCGGCGCTCGCGGTGCCGGCGCCGGCGATGGCACAGCCGCCCGGCCGCCCCGGGCCGGGCCGATACCAGCATGACGGCGGCTACCGCCGCGACAATTCCGGCGCCTGGATCGGCGGCGCTCTGCTGGGCCTCGGCCTGGGGGCTATCATCGGCGGCGTATTGGCTCCGCCGCCGCCGGTCTATTATGCCCCGCCGCCGGCATACTACCCGCCGCCGCCGGTCTATTACCCGCCGCCGCCGCCTCGCTACTACGCGCCGCCGCCGGTGATCTACTACGGCTATGGCCGCTGACGGCGGGCAGGCGAATGCGCGCCTGCCCGCACCCAAACAACGGAGGACCGCCATGCGCCTGACATTCCCCACCTCGGCCGCCGCCCTGCTCGCCGCGCTGGCGCTGCCTGCGCTCGCTCTGCCGACCGGCGCCTTCGCCCAGGCGGCGCCGGCCGCCTCTCCGGCCGCGCCCTCGCAGGACGAGGCGCCCGTGCTGACGCCCGCGCAGCGGACCCAGCGGGTGGAAGACCACATCACGCAGTTGCATGACGAATTGGCGATCACCGCGGCGCAGCAGCCGCACTGGGACCAGTTCGCCCGGGTGATGCGCGACAATGCCGCCAACATGGCCAAAATCTTCGACCGGCGCGGCGCCCGGCTCGACACCATGAACGCGGCGGACAACATGCAGTCCTTCGCCGACGTCGCCGTGCAGCACGCCCAGGACATCCAACGCCTGGCAACGGCCTTCCAGTCGCTGTACGATTCGCTCTCTCCCGGCCAGAAGCAGACCGCCGACACCCTGTTCCGCGACGGCGCCGGCCCGCGCCGCAAGCGCTGACCCGTCGCCTGTCCGGCTACCGAAGCCCACATCGTTTCAAGATATAGTGGCGTAGTGAAGATTTCATAACTTGGTTTTCAGCTGTCGCATGTTTTGCGCTCTGCCGTGCTCATCGAGGACATTTTCGTGTTCCGGCACAGGCCTCCCGGTTGCCCCGATCCAAGGCGCGGGAGGGGTTCGCCTCTCGGAGAGGGCCTGTCCGCTGGCGTGAGCGTTATCCGAAACCACCGTAGAGGTGCGCCATGGGTATGATCCTCCTGATCGTCGTGCTGATCCTGATGATACTGATCATCATGTGGCTGCTCGGGGGGCTCGGCGGTCACATGATGTACCGCTGACAGGCGGATGAATCCGGCCGCCTGTCCCTGTCGTGGGGGTGTACACCGTCGATTCTCCCTCCGTGCGATCCGCCGAATCCCGCCTCGGACCATGGAGCGTTGTCACGCCCAGGAACTTTGTCCCCAGGAGTTTTGCCAAAGCGCGCGCCGTCCTGCCGCTCGCCGCCTTGCTGGCCGCCACCATGCTCGGCGGATGCATCATCGACCGAGGCTACCCGGGATACGGCCCCCCGGGGCACCGGGGCGGCTATGACGAGGGGCCGAGCCGCCCGCACGACAACCGCCAGGGCGACCAAAACCGCGCCTGGCCCAACCAGGTGCCAGACCGCCGCTGACGTTGCGGCGAGAGGGTGATGGCCGCTGAAAGAAGCGGCCATCACCCTCTGGCTTGCCCTCAGCCGGGCTGCTTGACGACGGTCACGTCCACCACGCGGTTGCGCGGATCGACGGCGTCGCTGGGCGGCGCGCCTTGCGTGGGCTCGCCGGTCCAGCTGGTGTCGATCCGGTCGGCCGGCACGCCGGCGGCGACGAGGGCATCACGAACCGCGTTCGCCCGCCGCTGGGACAGGGCGAGGTTGGCGGGCGGCGCGCCGATCCGGTCGGTCCGGCCGATCACCGTCACCCGCGCGGTCGGGTCGTTCTGCACCACATAGGCGACCTTCCCGACGATCATTTGCCCGCGCGGGTTCACCGCCGAGCTGCCGGTGTCGAAGTAGACCTGGTACTAGGCGCCGGCCAGTTCGGGCCCGGCCGTCGCGGCATCGTGCTGCGGCGCGGCGGGCGGCGGCGGGGCCTGCTGGGCGCAGGCCGCAACCGCGGAAATGGCCAGGACGGCGGCGAGCGAGCACAGGATTGGTCCGGATTGGCGCATTATAGCCTCCATTTTCTGCTGAATCAGTGTTGGAGCCGAGTGGCCTACCGCCAGATCGGCCGGCCGAGGTTGATCTGGCCCGGGCTGGTGAGCGCCCCGGCGCCGGCGCCGATCCCGGCGCCGCTGACGGCACGATCCCCCGTCGTGCGGCCGCACGCGCCGAGCGCGAGCAGCGGCAGCAGCACGGCGGTCGTCAAGGTGATCCGTTTCATGTGGTACCTCCAAGTGGCTGGTCATCCGTCCCGCATCGGCCGACCAGCCGACATAGGGCACCGATCACGTCAGCCGGTGTGTCCCGTCGCCTTGCGGACAGTGGAAGCCTCGCGGCCGCGCGGCGCCCTGCATTCATTTCGATTAAGTACAAATTGGCGGATCGGGCAGTAACAAACAGGTCGCGAAAATGAACCGGGCTGGGCAATGCCCCGTCCTGCTTGCCGCCGCGGCGCTCCGGTCAGGCCGGCAGCAGCGGCGCCGGGATCAGGCGCCCCGTCGGGTCGGCGGACTGGTCCAGCACCAGCCGGTCGTCGTGGAAGGCCGCCACGCTGGGGCGGTGGGCGATGGAGACGATGGTGGTGCCCGGCAATTCGCGCTTCAGCGTGGCGTAGAGTTCCGCCTCCGCCTCCGGGTCCAGGCTGGCGGTGGCCTCGTCGAGGAACAGCCAGTCCGGCCGCGCCAGCAGCGCGCGGGCCAGCGCCAGGCGCTGCTGCTCGCCGCCCGAGAGGCGCTGGGCCAGCGAATCGCCCTCGTCCAGCCTGCCCTCCAGGTGGCCCAGCCCGGCTTTGCGCAGCGCATCGGCCACCGCGGCATCGGAGTGCGCCGCCGCGCCGGCGGGGTAGGTGATGGCGTGGCGCAGCGTGCCCAGCGGGATATAGGGCCGCTGCGGCAGGAACAGCACGCTGCCGGCGGGGCGGCGCACCCGCCCGCTGCGGAACGGCCAGATGCCCGCCAGCGCCCGGAACAGCGTGGACTTGCCCGCCCCCGAGCGGCCGGAGACCACCACGGCGCGGCCGGGCGGCAGCGTGAGGGCGGCGTGCGACAGCAGGGTGCGCCCGTCCGGCAGGCTGATGGTGAGATCCTCCAGCCGCCACGACGCGTCGGCCGAGGGCGGCAGCGGCGGCAGGGCGGTGGCCGCGGCGCGGGCCTCGGCGATGGCGGCGCGGAAGGTGGTCAGCCGGTCCACCGTGGCACGCCAGGAGGCCAGCGCCGCGTACAGGTTCACGAACCAGGACAACGAGGCCTGCACCTGGCCGAACGAGCCGGCGGTCTGGGTCAGACCGCCCAGCGTCATGCTTCCGGCGAAATAATGCGGCGCCGCGACAATGATGGGGAATACGCTTGCCACCTGGCCATAGCCGGCAACCAGCCCGTTCAGCATCGCTGAGCGCCGCATGATCGCCCACCAGTTCTCCGCCAGCGCCGCGAACCGGGCGGACAGGCCGCGATGCTCGTCCGCCTCGCCGTTATGCAGGGCCACGCCCTCCATGTTCTCGCGCAGCCGCGCCAGGGCGAAGCGGAAATCGGCCTCCACCGTCTGCTGGCGGAAGTTCAGCAGCGCCAGCGGATGGCCGACCAGATGGGTCACCCAGGTGCCCAGCCCGGCATACACCAGCGCCACCCAGACCATGTACCCGGGGATCGCCCAGCCGAACAGCGTGAGCGCGCCGGACAGCGACCACAGGATGGCGATGAAGCTGAACAGCGACACGATGCTGGTCAGCAGGTCCAGCCCCAGCGCCAGCGTGTCGTTGACGAAGTTGCGCAGGTCCTCGGCGATGCGCTGGTCCGGGTTGTCGGTGCCCAGCAGCCCCTCCCGCCCGGCCTCGCCGCCCCCGCCACCTTGGCCGTTCAGCGGCGCGGTGAGGCTGATGCGGTAATAGGCGCGGTCGGCAAGCCATTGGTCCAGCAGATGTTCCGTCATCCAGCGGCGCCAGTTGATCTGCAGCCACTGGGTCAGGTAGGTGCGGTAGATGGCCACCACGATATAGACGGCGGCGATGCTGCAGAAGCCGGGCATCACCCCCCGTGGCCCCTTCTGGTAGAAGAACAGCAGCGAGATGAAGCTGCCCCAGTCCTTGTCCTGCAGGGCGTTGTAGAAGGCCCGGTTCCAGAAGCTGAGCACCACCTCGATGCCCACCAGCGACAGGTTCAGCGCGATGATTGCCCCCAGCAGCCCGCGCGCGGCCCATTTGTCGCGGGAGGCGTAATAGGGGGCCGCGAGGCGCCAGACATCCCTCAGAAGGCTGAACAGGGCGCGCATGGCAAGGCTCCGCCGGGCTGGAGGCCGTTGCAGGATAGCGTGCCATTAATGATCCTGGCCGGCGTCCCGGTCCAGCGTGAGGCGGTCCGGCGTGAGGCGGTCCGGCATGAGGCGATCAGGCGGTCCGGCGCCGCCCGCCGGCCCTCAGCCCTCGCGCGCCTTGGTCGCCAGCACGTCGGCCCGCTCGTTCATCGCGTCGCCGGCATGGCCGCGCACCCAGCGCCAGTCGATCTCGTGCGCCTTGGCCGCGTCCAGGATGCGCCGCCACAGATCCATGTTGGCCACCGGGTCGCCGGCCGCGTTGCGCCAGTTGCGGCGCACCCAGCCGGTGTGCCAGCGGGTGATGCCGTTGCGCAGGTATTCGCTGTCGGTGTGCAGCACCACCTTGCACGGCCGCTTCAGGCTTTCCAACGCCTCGGCGGCGGCGGTCAGTTCCATGCGGTTGTTGGTGGTGGCCGAGTCGAAGCCGGACAGCTCCCGCTCCGCCCCCTTGTAGCGCAGGATCGCCGCCCAGCCGCCTGGCCCCGGGTTCGGCTTGCAGCCGCCATCGGTCCAGATCTCCACGGTCTCAGAGGCCATAGGCGCCGGCATCCTTCGCGGCGAGGTGGAAGCGCAGCCGGCGGACATATTCCAGCGGGTCCTTGCGGGTGACCATCGCGCCGGCCGGGGTGTTGATCCAGTCGAACAGCCGGGTGAGCGCGAAGCGGATCGCCGCCCCCTGGCACAGCACCGGCAGCGCCGCCAGCTCCGCCGCCGACAGCGGGCGCGCGGCGGCGTAGGCGGCCAGCATGGCCCGCGCCTTGGTGACGTTGAACGCCAGATCCGGCTCGAAACACCACGCATTCAGGCAGATCGCCACGTCGTAGACGAGGAAATCGGTCGCCGCGAAGTAGAAATCGATCAGCCCGGACAGCCGCCCGTCGAGAAAGAACACGTTGTCCGGGAACAGATCGGCATGGATATGCCCCACCGGCAGCGCCGCCGGCCAGGCCGCCAGTATGCCGTCCAGCGCGGCGCGCAACTCGCCGCCGAGGCCGGGCTGCAGCGCCTCCACCGCCGCGGGTGCCGTCAGGCTGCGGGCCAGCAGCGGCGCCCAGCCCTGCGGCCCCAGCGCGTTCGGCCGGGTCGGCGCGTAGCCGGCGCCGGCCAGATGCAGGGCGGCCAGCGCCGCGCCCACCGGCGCGCAATGCTCCGGGCGCACCCGGCGCGGCCACACCCCGGGCAGGAAGGTGGTCACCGCCGCATGCCGCCCGCACAGCTGCCGCAGCGCCTGCCCGTCGCGCGCGCGCACCGGCTGCGGGCAGGTGATGCCGCGCTGCGCCAGATGCTCCATCAGCCCCAGGAACCAGGGCAGCTCCGCCGGGTCCACGCGCTTTTCGTACAGCGTCAGGATGTAGTCGCCGCTGGTGGTGCGCAGCGAGAAATTGCTGTTCTCCACCCCCTCGGCGATGCCGCGGAACGCCACGGCGCGGCCGATGTCGTACTCGTCCAGGAACGCGGCCAGCGCCTCGTCGGACACCTCGGTATAGACGGCCATGGGTCAGGTGGCCACGGATCAGGCGGAGGGGGCCGCGAGCGGTGCCGGCAGCTTGAACACCACGTCCTCCACCACCACCCGACGCTCCGCCACTTCCAGCGTGCGGCGCTGGCGCAGCGCCTCCAGCAGCTGGTCCACCAGCAGTTCGGGGGCGGAGGCGCCGGCGCTGACCCCCAGCGTCGCCACGCCCTCCAGCAGCGCCCAGTCCAGCGCCGCCGCGTTGGGCAGCAGCACGGCGCGGCAGCCGGCGCGTTCGGCCACCTCGCGCAGCCGCTGCGAGTTGGAGGAGTTGGCGCTGCCGATCACGATCACCAGGTCCGCCTCGGCGGCGATCGCCTTCACCGCGGCCTGGCGGTTGGTGGTGGCGTAGCAGATATCCTCGGTCTTCGGCCCGTGGATGGCCGGGAAGCGGGCGCGCAGGATGCCCACCACCTCGGCGGTGTCGTCCACCGACAGCGTGGTCTGGGTGATGAAGGCCAGCCCCGCCGCGCTGTCCGGCGCCACCGCGCGCGCCTCCTCGGCGTTCTGCACCAGCGTCATCGCGCCCGGGGCCAGCTGCCCCATGGTGCCCACCACCTCGGGATGGCCGGCATGGCCGATCATCAGGATGTGGCGCCCGGCGGCGGAATGGCGCTCGGCCTCGCGGTGCACCTTGGAGACCAGCGGGCAGGTGGCGTCCAACCACGACAGCCCGCGCCCGGTGGCCTCGGCGGGCACCGACTTGGGCACGCCATGGGCCGAGAACACCACCGGCGCGCCCTCCGGCACCTCGGCCACCTCCTCCACGAACACCGCGCCCTGGGCTTCCAGCGCCTCCACCACGGTACGGTTGTGCACGATCTCGTGGCGCACATAGACCGGCGCGCCGTGGCGGCGCAGTGCCTCCTCCACGATGCGGATGGCGCGGTCCACGCCGGCGCAGAAGCCGCGTGGGCCGGCCAGCAGCACGCGCAGCGGCAGGTGCGGGGGCGGGGGTTGGGGCAGGGAGTCGGGCATCGTCCGGGGCTGCTGTCTTTGTTTGCGGGTTGTCGCTGGGGCGGGCGCGCCGCACTATGCCCGCGCGCGGCCCGGTGAACAATGCGCCGGGCACGCCCTTTCCACAGCCGGAGTCGCGGATGCCCCCGCTTTCGCCCACCACGCCGTCCCCCGCCCCGCGATGGGCCCTGCCGCCGCTGGCGTTCGCCGCCCCGCTGGCGCTCACCGCCCTGCTGGCGCTGGCCGGCTGCGGCGCGTCGTCCGACAGTTTCGCGCCGAGCTGCCCGCAGCTGGCCCTGCTGAAGGATGGCGCCGACATCACCCGCTTCACCCCGCGCGGCCAGGACGTGACCGACCTGGTGCTGGACGGCCGGCTGACCGCCGTGCCGGCGAAGTGCCAGCCCGGCAGGCGCGGCCACGTCACCGCCACGCTGAACGTGGCGATGCGCCTCACCCGTGGCCCGGCGGCGGTGGGGCGCACCGAGGCGGTGCCGTATTTCGTCGCGGTCACCCGCAACGGGCAGGTGCTGGACAAGCAGGTCTACGGCCTGGTGGCGACCTTCCCGCCGAACGTGGACACCATCACCGCCACCGGCGACGACGTGGTGATGGACTTCCCGGTCACCGCCGAGGCCCCGGCCTCGTCCTACCGCATCTTCGTCAGCTTCCAACTCACCCCAGCCGAGTTGGAGATCAACCGCAGGCGCGGAGCACGGTAAGGCTGGAGGCAAGGCGGGTTCCTCATGCGTTCGTGGTGAACCTCCTTCCTTCCCCCTTCCTTTCCCGCGCCCTTCCTTTCCCGCCCCCTTCCTTTCCCGGTTGAAGCGGAGCCGCCGATAGGCCATGTTGCCCCCGTTCGGATTATCCCGAGCGGGAGAGTGTGGGCCGGCCGCGCACCGGCGGGTCCACCGCCGAAGGCGCAACCGGCCCCCGGAAACGCTCAGGCAACAGGGACCGCAGCGGGAGAAAGAATCTCTGGAAAGCCGGCCGCCCATCCAGGCCGCACCGACGGAGTAAGGGCCGAGGCCCGAATCTCTCAGGTACCGTGGACAGAGGGGGGTCGCACCTGCCCGGCATTCCGCCGGCGGGCGACCTGTACGCGGAGCGTGTCCCCTTGGCCGAAGCCAACGCCGACCTCAAGACCACGCCGCTGGACGCGCTGCATCGCGCGCTGGGCGGCAAGATGGTGCCGTTCGCCGGCTATGCCATGCCGGTGCAGTACCCGGCCGGCATCATGGCCGAGCACCTGCACTGCCGCAGCGGCGCGGCACTATTCGACGTGTCGCACATGGGCCAGGCCAGCCTGTATGGCGCCGGCGCCGCCGCCGCGCTGGAGCGGCTGGTGCCCGGCGACATGCAGGGCCTGAAGCCGGCCCGTCAGCGCTACACCCTGCTGACCACCGCGGCCGGCACCATCCTGGACGATCTGATGGTCGCCAACCTGGGCAATGAGCGGCTGTTCCTGGTGGTCAACGCCAGCCGCAAGGACATCGACCTGCCGCACATCGCGGCCCACCTGCCCGCCGGCGTCACCCTGGCCCGCCATGAGGACCGTGCGCTGCTGGCCCTGCAAGGCCCGGCCGCGGCCGCCGTGATGGCACGCCTGTCGCCCGAGGTTGCCGCCCTGCCGTTCATGGGCGTGGCCACCGTGCTGATCGACGGCGCGGACTGCCTGGTCTCGCGCAGCGGCTACACCGGCGAGGACGGCTTCGAGATCTCGGTGCCGGCCGAGCGCGCCGAGGCGTTCGCCCGCCTGCTGCTGGCCCAGCCGGAGGTGCAGCCCGCCGGGCTGGGCGCCCGCGACAGCCTGCGGCTGGAGGCCGGGCTGTGCCTCTATGGCAACGACATCGACGAGACCACCAACCCGGTGGAGGCCGGCCTCACCTGGACCATCGGCAAGCGCCGCAAGACCGAGTGGAACTTCCTGGGCGCCGAGCCGATCCGCGCCATGCTGCATGACGGCCCGGCCCGCCTGCGCGTCGGCATCCTGCCGGACGGGCGCGCCCCGGCGCGCGGCCACACCGAGATCGCGGGGCCGGACGGCGCCGTGATCGGCATGGTCACCTCCGGCGGCTTCGGACCCTCCTTGGGCGGCCCCTGCGCCATGGGCTACGTGCCCGCCGCCCTGGCCGCCGACGGCACCGCGCTCTCCCTGATCGTGCGCGGCAAGCCGCTGCCGGCCCGCGTCGCCCCGATGCCTTTCGTCCCCCACCGCTACGTGCGCTGAATTCGCGGCGCTGAAGGATCACTCGCATGTCCGAGACCCGGTTCACCAAGGACCATGAATGGGTACGCCTGGAAGACGGCATCGCCGTCGTGGGCATCACCGAGCACGCCCAGGAGGCGCTGGGCGACGTGGTGTTCGTCGACCTGCCCGACGCCGGGCGCGATGTCAGCGAGGGCGAGGCGGTCGCCGTGGTGGAGAGCGTGAAGGCGGCGTCGGACGTGTATTCCCCGCTCGACGGCCGGGTGGTGGAAACCAACCCCGCCATCGTCGAGGACCCGGCCCTGGTGAACCGCGCCGCCGGCGGCGATGGCTGGTTCTTCAAGCTGGAACTGTCCGACCCGGCGGCCTTCGACGCGCTGATGGACGAGGCCGCCTACACCGCCTTCCTGGAGACCCACTGATGGCCGACGCCGCCCGCGAGGGGCTGGCTGAGCTGGCCGCCCTGGAGGCCCAGGACAGTTTCGTCGCCCGCCACATCGCCCCCACGCCGGCCGAGATCGCCGCCATGCTGCGCGTGGTGGGCTGCGCCTCGCTCGACGAGATGGCCGCGCGCACGGTGCCGACGGCGATCCGCGTGCAGCAGGCGATGGACCTGCCGCCGCCGATCGACGAGGCCGGCACCATCGCCGAGTTGCGCGGGCTGGCGGCGCGCAACAAACAGGTGCGCTCGCTGATCGGCCAGGGCTACCACGGCACCGTGGTGCCGCCGGTGATCCTGCGCAACGTGCTGGAGAACCCCGGCTGGTACACCGCCTATACCCCCTACCAGGCGGAAATCGCCCAGGGGCGGCTGGAGGCGCTGGTCAATTTCCAGACCATGATCTGCGAACTGACCGGCATGGGCATCGCCAACGCCTCGCTGCTCGATGAGGCGACTGCGGCGGCCGAGGCCATGCACATGGCCCACGCCACGGCGAAGGCGAAGTCCGACGTGATCGCGGTGGCCGCCGACCTGCACCCGCAGACCCGCGCCGTGCTGGCCACCCGCGCCTGGCCGCTGGGCATCACGCTGGTCGACGTGGCGCCGGGCGACATCGCCGCCATCGCCGCCGCCAAACCCTTCGCGCTGGTGCTGCAATACCCCGGCAGCAGCGGGCAGGTGCGCGACCTCACCCCCGAGATCGCCGCCGCCCATGCCGCCGGCGCGCTGGCCGTCGTCGCCGCCGACCTGCTGGGCCTCGCCTTGCTGACGCCGCCGGGCGAGATGGGGGCGGACGTGGTGGTCGGCTCCGCGCAGCGCTTCGGCGTGCCGATGGGCTTCGGCGGGCCGCATGCCGGCTACATGGCCACCCGCGACGAGTTCAAGCGCGCCATGCCCGGCCGGCTGGTCGGCGTGTCGGTGGACGCCGCCGGCCAGCCCGCCATGCGCCTGGCCCTGCAAACCCGCGAGCAGCATATCCGCCGCGAGAAGGCCACCTCCAACATCTGCACCGCCCAGGTGCTGCTGGCGGTGATGGCCGGCATGTACGCCGTCTGGCACGGGCCGGAGGGCCTCGTCCGCATCGCCCGGCGGGTGAACCTGCAAGCCCGCCTGCTGGCCGCCGCGGCCCGCCAGGGCGGCCACCGGCTGCGCCACGACGCCTTCTTCGACACCATCGCCATCGAGGCCGGGGCCAAGGCCGACGCGCTGATGCAGGCGGCGCTGAAGGCCGGCTTCAACCTGCGCCGGCTGGATGCGACCGGCGTCGCCATCGCGCTCGACGAGACGGTGGGGCGCGAGGAGCTCACCCGCCTCGCGCTGCTGCTGGGCGGCGGGCTGGGCGATGCCGGGCCGTCCATCCCGGTCGGCAGCCGCCGCCGCTCGGCCTTCCTGCAACAGGCGGTGTTCTCGGCGCACCACGCCGAGCATGAGATGCTGCGCTACCTGAAGCGCCTGGAAGACAAGGACGTGGCGCTGAACCGCAGCATGATCCCGCTCGGCTCCTGCACCATGAAGCTGAACGCCACCGCCGAGATGATCCCGGTGACGCTGCCCGGCTTTGCCGACATCCACCCCTTCGCGCCCGCCGACCAGACCGAGGGCTACAAGGCGCTGATCGACCGGCTGAGCGACTGGCTGCGCGCGGCCACTGGCTTCGCCGGCGTCTCGCTGCAACCCAACGCCGGCAGCCAGGGCGAATATGCCGGCCTGCTGGCCATCCGCGCCTGGCACGAGAGCCGGGGGCAGGGGCATCGCGATGTCTGCCTGATCCCCAGCAGCGCGCACGGCACCAACCCGGCCAGCGCCGCCATGGCCGGCTACCGCGTGGTGGTGGTGGCCTGCGACCGCGACGGCAACGTGGACCTCGCCGACCTGACCGCCAAGGCCGCCCAGCACGCCGACCGGCTGGCCGCCCTGATGGTCACCTACCCCAGCACCCACGGCGTGTTCGAGGAGGCGATCCGCGACATCTGCCGCATCGTCCACGACCAGGGCGGGCAGGTCTACATGGACGGCGCCAACATGAACGCCCAGGTGGGGCTGACCAGCCCGGGGGCGATCGGCGCCGATGTGTGCCACCTCAACCTGCACAAGACCTTCTGCATCCCGCATGGCGGCGGAGGCCCCGGCGTGGGGCCGATCGGGGTGGCCGCCCACCTGCTGCCCTTCCTGCCCAACCACCCGATGCGCGCCGATGCAGGCCCCGCCACCAGCTATGGCCCGGTGGCGGCGGCCCCGTTCGGCAGCGCGCTGATCCTGCCCATAACCTATGCCTATATCCGCATGATGGGCGCCGAGGGGCTGACGCGGGCGACCGAGGTGGCGATCCTGAACGCCAACTACATCGCGATGCGTCTGCAGCATCACTATCCGATATTGTACAAGGGCAAGTCGGGCATGGTGGCGCATGAATGCATCATCGACTGCCGCGGCTTCGCCGCCACCTCGGGCGTGCAGGTGGAGGATATCGCCAAGCGCCTGCAGGATTACGGCTTCCACGCGCCGACCATGTCCTGGCCGGTTGCCGGAACGCTGATGATCGAGCCGACGGAGAGCGAATCCAAGGCGGAAATGGACCGGTTTTGCGACGCGATGATCGCGATTCGGGGCGAAATTTCCGATATCGAGGCCGGAATCCTGGACCGTGCCGATAACCCGCTGAAGCACGCCCCGCACACCGCGCGCGAGGTGATGGCCGATGCGTGGACCCACGCCTACACCCGCGAGCGCGCCGCCTTCCCGCTGCCCTGGGTCAGCCGGGCGAAATACTGGCCGCCGGTGAAGCGGGTGGACAATGTCTACGGCGACCGCAACTTGGTGTGTACCTGCGCGCCGCTGGAAGCCTATGCGGAGGCCGCCGAGTAGCAGCCCCTCAGGCGTGCGGCGCGAGCGCTTCCAGCTCGTGCTGCACGCCGTCCCAGAAGCCGCTGCGGTCCATCGCGCGCAGCCCGCCGGCCAGCTCGCGCGCCGGGGTGGGGCCGAGGCTGAGCAGGAAATCCGCCATGCCCTCGCGGGTGCGCAGCAGCGCCGGCGCCCCGGCGGCGGCCGGCGGGTCGGCGGCCACCGGCTTCAGCGTGCGCGCCAGATAGGCCGGCCACGCGCCGAGCGGGCGGGGGCGGCAGGGCGGGTCGTCGCGCTCCAGCGTCGCGGGGTCGATATCCGGGAAGCGCAGCCGCGCCGGGAAAGCGGGCTTCGGGAGCGACGGGCGGGACATGCTGGCACCTCCTGGCTGGCGTGGTGGACAGGGTGTCTACGGACCGGGCGGGCGTCTGGATGTGAGATTTCGCACTGATCGCATGCGTTGGCATGTAAACAGCGCGTGACTGCGGTGCGGAGTCGCGATCCTGCGTGCGTCGTAACTGGCATACTGCGGGCGGCGCGCCTACATGGGCGATGCCGGGACGCGGTGGCGCGTCGCCGCCGGCGCTGTTAGGGTCTGTGCATGAACCACGGTCGTTCGCTCCGGCGCTCCGCGCTGCTCGTGCTTTCGATGCTGTCCGCCTGCGCCGCGGCCCAGCCGGGCGGGGGCGGCGACATGCCGGCCGCGCCGCTGACCATCGGCTCCGCCGCCGCCGCCCAGCTGATCGCCCGCCACGCGGTGGCGGTGGGCGACATGAGCGAGGCGGCGCAGGCGTTCGACCGGCTGGCGAAGGACGCGCCGAACGACAGCGACCTGACCCGCCAGGCCTTCCTGACCAACCTGCTGGCCGGGCGGCCGGAGGCGTTGGAGTTCGCGCGCCAGTTGCCGCAATTCCAGGCCGCGCAGATGCTGCTGGCCGACAACGACGCCGGCAACGGCAAGTGGCAGCAGGCGGAAAAGCGCTATTCCGGGCTGCTGCGCCAGGGCGCGGTGGACGTGATGCGCCCGCTGCTGATGGCCTGGGCGGCCGCCGGGGGCGGCCAGTACGACCAGGCGCTGGCGCGGCTGCAACCGCTGATGGACGGGCCGCGTTTTCGCGCCGTGTATATCCTGAACGCCGCCATGATCGCCGACCTGGCCGGCAAGGACGATCAGGCCGCCGGGCTGTATCGCCGGGCGGAGACGGAATTCGGCGTGCCCAACCTGCCGATGCTGCGCCACGAGGCCAGCTTCCTGGCCCGCCACGGCCAGCGCCCCGCGGCCGAGGCCAAGCTGCGCGCCATCGCCGGCACCAGTGAGGAGATGGCGCTGGCCCTGCCGGGCCTGCTGCGCACGCTGGACCAGCGGCAGATCCACAACGCCCGCGACGGGCTGGCCGAGGTCTATACCTCCTTCGCCGCCGCGCTGCGCGGGCAGACCAACAACGATTTCGCCACCGTGCTGCTGCGGCTGGCGCTGAATCTGGACCCGCAGCTGACCAGCGCGCGGCTGCTCGCCGCCGACATCGCGCTGGCCGCCAAGCAGCCGGACGGGGCGCTGCGCATGCTGGCCCCAGTGGCGGCGGACGACCCGCTGCTGCCGCTGGTGCTGGTGCGCCGCGCCGTGATCCTGAACGGCATGGGGCAGACCGACCAGGCCGTGGCGCTGCTCGGCGAGGTCGCCAAGGCGGTGCCGACGCTGCCCGACCCGTTGGCGATGCAGGGCGACATGCTGCGCGGCAAGGGCCGCTACGATGCCGCCGTGGCGGCCTATGGGCGCGCCATCGCGCTGGTCGGCACGCCCAAGGCGGCGAACTGGCCGCTGTTCTACAACCGCGCCATCGCGCTGGACCGCGCCCACCACTGGCAGCAGGCCGAGGCCGACCTGCAACAGGCGCTGGCGCTGTCGCCGGACCAGCCTTACGTGCTGAATTACCTCGGCTATTCCTGGATCGAGCATGGCCGCAACCTGCAACAGGCGCGCCGGATGATCGAGCGCGCCGCCGCCCAGCGGCCCGATGACGGCGCCATCGCCGACAGCCTGGGCTGGGCGGTGCTGCGCCAGGGCGACGTGCCGGGCGCGGTGAAGCAGCTGGAGCGCGCCTCGGAGCTGGAGCCGAACGACGCCACCATCACCATGCACCTGGGCGACGCCTACTGGGCCGCCGGGCGCAAGCTGGAGGCGCAGTTCCAGTGGCGCCGCGCCATGACGCTGAACCCCGAGCCGGGCGATGAGGCCAAGCTGGAGGCCAAGATCGCCGAGGGCGAGAAGGTGCTGGGCACCCCCGCCGCCGCGGCCGAACCGTCCGGCACGGTGAACACCATGCGCTGACCGGGGTGCCCGTGCTTTCTGGGTTACCCGTGCTTTCCGGCCGCGCGCCCGCCAAGGTCAATCTGTACCTGCACGTCACCGGGCGGCGGGCGGACGGCTATCATCTGCTGGACAGCCTGGCGGTGTTCCCGGCGGTGGGCGACGTGCTGCGGGCCGAGCCGGCGGCGGGCCTGTCGCTGGTGCTGGCCGGCCCGTTCGGCGCGGCGCTGGCGGCCGATGCGGATAATCTGGTGCTTCGCGCCGCCCGCGCCCTGGCCGAGGCGGCCGGGGTGGCGGCGGGGGCGCATATGGTGCTGGACAAGAGGCTGCCGGTGGCCTCGGGCATCGGCGGCGGCTCGGCCGATGCCGCCGCCGCGCTGCGGCTGCTGGGGCGGCTATGGGGGGTGGACCTGCCCGCCGACGCCTTGCACCGGCTGGCCCTGACGCTGGGGGCCGACGTGCCGGTATGCCTCGCGGCGGGCCCGGCACGCATGGGCGGCGTGGGCGAGGTGCTGGCCGCGGCACCGCGCCTGCCGCCATTCGGCATGGTGCTGCTCAACCCCGGCGGCGCGGTGGCCACGCCGGCGGTGTTCCGCGCCCGCACCGGCCCGTTCTCGCCGCCCGCCGTGCTGCCCGCCGGCTGGGCCGACGCGGCGGCGCTGGCGGCCGACCTGGCGGCGCTGGGCAATGATTTGCAGGCCCCGGCGACGGCGCTGCATCCGCCGATCGCCGCGGCGCTGGCCGCGCTGGAGGCCGCCCCCGGCCGGCTGCTGGCGCGGATGAGCGGCAGCGGCGCCACCTGTTTCGCGCTGTTCGCCGACGCCCCCGCCGCCGCGGCCGCCGCCGCCGCCCTGGCAAGGCCAGGCTGGTGGGTTTGGGGCGGCGAGGGCAACGCGGGACTTGCCGGATCGGTGCCGCCGACCTAATCAGCACCTCGGATTGGGGCGTAGCCAAGCGGTAAGGCAGCGGATTTTGATTCCGCCATTCGGAGGTTCGATCCCTCCCGCCCCAGCCACCGCCTATTGGCGTGAACGTCTCTCCGGTTTTTCGGGTGCCAGAAAATCGCGTGGTTTCAGAAGGGTTTGCCGTTTGGGGGTTTGACTGGCATTAGGCAACGAATGCCGATTTTGGGTCTCTGGAGGGCCATAGTCTCCGGACGGTTTGCCTGGCGTGATTTTGTATGGTGACAGAAACCGCTTGTAGATCAATGGCTTGGTTCGGAGGCGGCGGTTTGCCGGTTCGATTCCTCTCTGGTTGGCCAGTTCCCTTGCGAGCCACACCCTCCGCCAGACGGGCCGCAGGTAAAAGTCCGCTTCAGGGCGGTCGGCACTGGCGTTGGTAAGATTCTGACTCGCCCCAAATCCATACTTCGCCCGCTGTCTCGGGTCTGTCATCCTCATGGCCTCGCAAGCTCAAGCGCCTCCGACAGCCCAGCAGCGGTTCACCGGAGCCAGGGCTAATTGCACCGACAGGGTTCATGCGATGGCTTTGCTCAAGAGCTTACCGAGATAGACGGGACCACCATCGTCCATGAACAAAACATTGCGATCCTCCAGATCAGATTTTGCCGTCGTCTCCGGCGCATTGATCAAGTCACCGATGCGAGTGAACGACAGAATAAAAGCACTTAAGCTGATCGCTTTGTCACTAAGCTGCGCCTCGATCTGCTTGATTTCCCGATACAGGCCAAACTTCGGATCCGAGACGTTTAGGTTGTGAATAAGCATGGAAAAAGGACCCC
>MKWE01000004.1 GCA_001899585.1 Rhodospirillales bacterium 70-18 | reverse complement strand
CGGTGACGGTGCTCGTGCTCCAATGCCTCGTGGCGATGCTCATGGTCGTGCGCTTCGGCGAGGTGGAGATAGATCCCGACCGCCATCAGGATTCCGGCCACGATGAGCCGGGCGCCGACCGGCTCACCGAACATCGCCACCGCGACAGCCGCGCCGATGAAGGGCGCCGTCGAGAAATAGGCCCCGGTCCGCGCGGCGCCCAGATGGCGTAGCCCGAGGACGTACAGCACGAGACTGACCCCGTAGCCGAAGAACCCGACCACCGCCGCCGCCGCGACAATGCCGGCGGACGGCAGCACGGCGCCACCCGCCACGGCAAGGGCCAGATTGACGACGCCGGCGACCAGCCCCTTCACAAGCGCGATCTGCACCGGATCGGCAGTGCTGAGTTTGCGCGTGAGATTGTTGTCGATCCCCCAGGCCAGGCATGCCCCGGCGATGGCCAGCCCGCCAAAGCCGATGGGCGCCGGACCGCCTTCCCAGGACAGCACCACGGCGCCGGCAAGGATCGCGGCGGCACCAAGAAGCAGGCGTCGGTCGACGCTCTCCCGGAACGCGACCCATGCGATCGCCATGGTCGCCAACCCCTCCAGGTTCAGCAGCAGCGCCGCCGCCGAGGCTGGTGTTGTTGTCAAACCCAACATCAGCAGCACGGGCCCGATTATCCCGCCGCTGAGCACCACGAGCCCGAGCCAAGGGAGGTCGCTCCGGCGAAGCGGCGCCTCGGCAACCGCTCCGCCCTGCGCGCGCCGCACCATCGTGACCGCGGCAAGGCCGATCCCCGATCCGAGGTAGAGCAGCCCCGCAAGGAGCCAGGGATTGGCGCCGCCGCCGAGCAGCAGCTTCGCGAAAGGTGTCGATGCGCCGAACAGCGCAGCTGAGAGGATCGCGAACAGGGCTCCCGGCGCCATGATGATATTCCCGTCAATCATGCTGAACTTGTACCATGGGCGCTGGATCGCCCCGACGGAAGCTCTACCCAGGACGGATCACTCCGAGGGATGGGGCAGATACCCGATGCCTGTTGTATCCGCCCTGGCCCGATGCGTCGCCCCTGGCGATCCACATCGCACCCACCCTGGGACGACGATCGAGACAGTCGGGTCGCCGTCAGGAAGGCAAATCAGCCTGTCTCAGGCAGCGCCGCAGTTCCGGCAACGTCAATTCCCAACACCCTATCTCAACGGAGGGCGAGGATACATCGCCCTGCTGCGCGCGGCGCCGTGGTGGTGCGCCGGCGATGGGTCGCGCGCTTCCGCAATCTCAACGGGCTCATGGGCGGCATTCCGCGGCGCCGAGGCGAAGGCAAGATATTGCATCGGATTGACCGGCTTGTTGCGGATGCGAACCTCGAAATGCAGGTGGGGACCGCTGGCATTGCCGGTCGCGCCGACCGCACCGAGCTGCTTGCCTGCGCTGATTGCCGCGCCTGGTCGGATACCAGCCGAGATGGCCGACAGGTGCGCGTAGCGCGTCAGTATCCCCTCGCGGCTGCGCAGGTCGACGACATTGCCGTAGTCGGAGTGGCGCCCGGCGTAGACCACTATGCCGGCCGTGGCTGCCCGGACCGGAGATCCATATGCGGCAGAAAGGTCAACGCCACGATGAAATCCATCGTGACGCGGCCCGAACTCGGATCGGACACGCGGGAGCCGATCGAGTGGCCTGACCATGTACGGGTGCGACGGCCCGGCGGACCAGGCTGGTGTGGCAGCACCTTCGGTGACCAGGGCAGCGGCAAGGAGCAGTATGAAACGGAGCATGGCCGCTTGCTTAGCCGCCCAAATTGCGCGCGGCTACCCGCCTGGCAGAAGATGACAGAATTGAAAGGGTGGTGACGGCCCGGCGCGCGGACCGGTCCGGTGATGTGCCGCCGCCCTGGCAGGGGCAGCGGCATCACGTTGACCGTCAAGCCCCCGGATTGAACCACCCGCCGCGCCAGTCGATGGCGCCGACGCCGAAGTCGAACAGGACCCTAACCTCGACGCCGTCGATCCCCTGGACCGGCCCGGTCGAGGCCTGCGGGCCGGTGGCGCCGTCGAGATAGCCGTAGACATAGACCGGGGCGGCCATCGGGTCAGCGAACAGCTACCAGCAGCTGGCCGCCGCGTCGACCAGCAGCGGCCCTTTAGGTGCCGCCAAAAGGGTGATGCCTGTTCGCCACGCGGAGCCGCTACCGAACGAGGCACGCAGCAGCGGCAGCCCGTAACACGACGCCGTCCCGAACGCCACTGCCAGTCCACCCAGGGTCAGCAACGTGACACCGGTGTCGCGCAGGAGTTGCGCCCCGGTATTCTGCGGGTCTGCAATCATGGGCATACCGCACTCCGTTGTCCGTGTTCGCGGCCTTGCTGCGGTCTGTAGCGACTACAGACTCAAGCGCCAATTTCGTTGCGAGGTTCGCGATGGTCGCCGAGAAGTTGCCGATCGGGGTCTTGTCCCGCCGGACCGGGTGCGGGATCGAGACCATCCGCTTCTACGGGCGGGCCGGCGTGCTGCCAGCGCCGCGGCGCCATGGCCGCTATCGCATCTATGGCACTGGTGACGGCGCCCGGCCGGTATTCGGGCGCCGGGCAAGTGACCTGGACTTCACTATAGAGGGAATGCGGACGTTACTCGGCCTGGCGGCGTCCAACAACGAGGTCAGTGGGGACGTCCGCGAACTGGCCGCCGGGCATCTCGCGAAGGTCCGCGCGAAGCTCGCCGGCCTGCGGGGGATGGAACGCGTCCTTGCCGAAGCGGCCGCGCAATGCGATGCAGGGCAGCAGGCGCGCTGCCCTCTGATCGATGCGCTTTCGGACGCATCCCCGGTCCAGCCGGCGCGCGCCAGAGCACGCAAGGAGTGACCATGCCCAGGGGACGCCCAAGAAAGGATGCCGCAGCCGCTGCGGCCGCCCAGCCCGCCAAGCCCGCCAAGCCGACCAAGGGCAGCGGCAACGGGGCCAATCTCGGCTTCGAGGCGCAGATGTTCCTCGCCGCCGACAAGCTGCGCAAGAATCTGGAGCCGTCCGACTACAAGCACGTCGCCCTGGGCCTGATCTTCCTCAAGCACATCTCGAACGCCTTCGAGGCCAAGCGCGCCGCCCTGCTCTCCGAGGACCCGGCCGCCGCCGAGGACGCCGACGAATACCTCGCCGAGAACGTGTTCTGGGTGCCGAAGCAGGCGCGCTGGTCCTACCTGCAGGACAACGCCCGCCAGCCCACCGTCGGCAAGCTGATCGACGAGGCGATGGCCGAAATCGAAAAGGCCAACCCCGGCCTGACCGGCGTACTGCCCAAGGACTATAACCGCCCCGCGCTCGACAAGGTGATGCTGGGCGAACTGATCGACCTGATCTCCGGCATCGCCATGGGCGAGCCCGGCGACCGCGCGAAGGACCTGCTCGGCCGCGTCTACGAGTATTTCCTCGGCGGCTTCGCTGGCTCCGAGGGCAAGCGGGGCGGCGAGTTCTACACCCCGCGCTCGGTGGTGCGTGTGCTGGTGGAGATGCTGGAACCCTACAAGGGGCGCGTCTACGACCCCTGCTGCGGCTCCGGCGGCATGTTCGTGCAGTCGGAAAAGTTCGTCGAAAGCCACGGCGGGCGCATCGGCGACATCGCCATCTACGGCCAGGAGTCCAACTACACCACCTGGCGGCTGGCCAAGATGAACCTAGCCGTGCGTGGCATCGACGCCGATATCCGCTGGAACAACGAGGGCAGCTTCCACAAGGACGAGCTGAAGGACCTGCGCTTCGACTACATCATGGCCAATCCGCCGTTCAACATCTCCGACTGGGGCGGCGAGCGGCTGCGCGAGGACACGCGCTGGGCCTATGGCCCGCCGCCGGTGGGCAACGCCAACTATGCCTGGCTGCAGCATATCCTCTGGCACTTGTCGCCGCGCGGCACCGCTGGCGTGGTGCTGGCCAACGGCTCCATGTCCTCGGCGCAGTCCGGCGAGGACACCATCCGCCGCGCCATGGTGGAGGCGGACGTGGTGGACTGCATGGTGGCGCTGCCGGGGCAGCTTTTCTACTCGACGCAGATCCCCGCCTGCCTGTGGTTCCTGGCCCGCGACAAGAGCCCGGCCAAAACCCAGGGAGGCACGCTGCGCGACCGGCGCGGCGAAGTGCTGTTCATCGACGCCCGCAAGCTCGGCGCCCTGGTGGACCGCACCCGCAAGGAGTTCGCCGACGCCGACATCGCCCGGATCGCCGCGACCTATCACGCGTGGCGCGAGGGCGAGGGCTACGCGGACGTGCCGGGCTTCTGCAAGGCGGCGACGTTGGAGGAGATCAGGGGGCACAACCACGTGCTGACTCCGGGGCGCTACGTCGGCGCGGTCAATGTCGAGGATGACGAGGTGCCGTTTGCGGAGCGATTTGCTGCACTAAAGGCAAAATTGGACGAGCAGTTCGTGGAGAGCGACGGTCTGACGACAATTGTTCGCGACAAATTAGCTACGGTGGTCGCAGATGTTTGAGTGGCGGCAATGCACTATCGGCAGACTCTTTGATGAAGGTGCCATTGTAGTTCACAAGGATGGGAATCACGGAGCCAACTATCCTCGTGTTGAAGATTTTGGATCCGAGGGATTGCCATTTCTGACCGCTAAATCACTGTCCGATTGGAGAATAGATTTTCGGAACGCGCCGCGTCTATCGGAAACCAAAGCCCGTACATTTAAATTTGGATTTGTTCAAGCTGGAGACGTCTTGCTATCTCATAATGCAACAGTTGGAAGAGTAGCCATTGTTCCGGAGATTGACAAAATTGCAGTGATCGGGACATCATTGACCCAGTTCCGGGTTGATCCAGAAAGACTCCTCCCAAGCTTTTTGGCAATTTATTTTTCGAGCCGTGATTTTCAGGATCAGCTTTCCTTCGTGATGGCGCAAACGACGCGCAATCAAGTTCCGATTACTGAGCAGAGGCGGCTGCCAATACGATTGCCTCCTCTGTCAATCCAAAAGGCCATTTCTGAAGTAATTTTTGGTTTGATTGACAAGATCGACATCAACCGGCGCATGAACGCGACGCTCGAAGCGATGGCGCGGGCGCTCTTCAAGGATTGGTTCGTCGATTTCGGCCCCACCCGGGCGAAGATGGAGGGCCGCGCCCCCTACCTCGCGCCAGAGATCTGGTCGCTGTTCCCGGATCGGCTGGATGAGGAGGGGAAGCCGGAGGGGTGGGCATCTCAACCGCTCTCCGCATTCATAGAGTTGGTGGGTGGGGGAACGCCGAAGACCGACAGGCCGGAATTCTGGGGAGGCGACATTCCTTGGTTCTCTGTGGTCGATGCCCCCACATCTTCTGACGTGTTCGTCACGAAAACCGAAAAGAACATTACCCAAGAAGGACTCGCAAGTTGCTCGGCGCGCCTGCTTCCGAAAGGTGCAACGATAATCACTGCGCGTGGAACGGTCGGTAAATTAGCTGTCGCAGGTAGACCAATGACCGCCAATCAATCCTGCTACGGCGTGCTCGGCCAAGGCTCGATCCCGCCCCAATTTGTCTATTTTTTGCTGCGGGATGCCATCTTGCGCTTGCAGGCCAACACACACGGCTCCGTCTTCGATACGATCACACGCGCTACATTCAATTCGGTCTCTGCAGTCCGGCCTGGGAGCGCCGTGATGATCAGCTTTGGCGAGGTTGTGACCCCGCTGATGGACCGCATCCTTGCAAATGTCGAGGAAAGTCGAACCCTCGCCGCCACCCGCGACCTCCTCCTCCCCAAGCTGATGTCCGGCGAACTCCGCGTACAGACCGCCGAACGGGCAGTGGAGGCGGTGGCGTGAGCGGGTCGGGAAAGGGCGAACTGATCCTCTACCGCACCGAGGACGGCCAGGCTTCCATCCAGTTGCGCGCCGTCGACGGCACCGTCTGGCTGACCCAGGCCGAGATAGCCGCGCTGTTCGACACCACCAAGCAGAATGTCAGCCTGCACCTGAAGAACGTCGTCGCCGATGGCGAATTGGTGTCCGATGCAGTTGTCAAGGAATCCTTGACAACTGCCGCCGACGGCAAGGCCTACGCCACCTTGCTCTACAACCTCGACGCCATCCTGGCCGTCGGCTACCGGGTGCGCTCCCCTCGCGGTAGCCAGTTTCGCCGCTGGGCGACCACGATCCTGCGCGACTACTTGGTCAAGGGCTTCGCGCTGCACGACGAGCGGCTGAAGGAGCCGGGCGGGCTCGACTATTTCGACGAATTGCTGGCCCGCATCCGCGACATCCGGGCCTCGGAGAAGCGCTTCTATCAGAAGGTCCGCGACCTCTTCAAAGCCGCCAGCGTCGATTACGACGGCGCGGAGGAGACCGCCAAGACCTTCTTCGCCACCATCCAGAACAAGCTGGTGTTCGCCGTCACCGGCCGCACCGCGGCGGAACTGATCGTCGCGCGTGCCGACGCGGCCAAGCCGAACATGGCGCTGACCACCTGGACCGGCGTCAGGGTGCGCAAGGCGGATGTCACGGTGTCGAAGAACTACCTCGCCGCCGAGGAGATTGAATCGCTGAACCGGCTGACGGCCATGTTCCTCGACTTCGCCGAGGACCGCGCCCGCCGCCGGCTGGAAACCCGGATGGCTGACTGGATCGCCCAGACCGACCGCTTCCTCGCCTTCAACGAACGCGACGTGCTGCGCCACGCCGGCAGCGTCTCGCATGACCGAATGGAACAGATTGTCCATCGGCGGTTCGAGGCGTTCGATGCGAACCGCCGGGCCGCCGAGGCCATCGAGGCGGCGCGCGAGGCTGACGACGACATCGACCGCCTGGAAGCTGAGGCGCGGCGGCTCAAGCGGCCAGACAAGCCCGGATGAGCACCATCGCCGAAAGTCACGTCGAGGAAGCGGCGCTGGCCTGGCTGGCCGAGCTTGGCTACGCGGTGGCCACCGGCCCGGACATCGGACCAGATGGGGCGCACCCGGAACGCGCCGCCTATGGCGATGTCGTATTGGTCACCCGGCTGCGCGCCGCCATTGCCCGGTTGAATGCTGGCTTGGCGGAGGATGTCCGTGCCGCCGTGCTCGCCAAGGTGCTCCAGGCTGAAACCCCTTCCATGATCCAGGAGAACCGCCGCCTGCATCGCTACTTGGTCGAAGGCGTGCCCGTCGAGGTGCGGCGGCCGGACGGCGGCATCGGCGGCGAACTGGCGCGACTGATTGACCTCGACGACCCTGACACCAACGACTGGCTGGCGGTGAACCAGTTCACCGTGATCGAGAACAAGGCGAACCGCCGCCCGGACGTAGTGATCCTGGTCAACGGCCTGCCGCTCGGCGTGATCGAACTGAAGAACCCCGGCGACGAGAACGCCACGCTGGACGGCGCGTTCAACCAGTTGCAGACCTACAAGGCGCAGATCGGCGCGCTGTTCCGCACCAATACGGCGCTGGTCATCTCGGACGGCATCGCCGCACGGATCGGCTCTCTGACCGCCGATCGGGAGCGGTTCATGCCCTGGCGCACGGTCTCGGGGGACGAACTGGCGCCCAAGGGGACGCCGGAACTGGAGACGCTGCTCAAGGGCGTGTTCGACCGCCGCCGCTTCCTCGACCTGGTAAAGGACTTCATCGTCTTCGGCGACACTGACGGCGATGTGGCGAAGATCCTCGCCGGCTACCACCAGTTCCACGCCGTGCGCCACGCCGTCACGCGCACCCTGGCCGCAACCGCACCCCAGGGCGACCGCAAGGCGGGCGTCATCTGGCACACCCAGGGCTCAGGCAAAAGCCTGCTGATGGCGTTCTACGCCGGCCAGATCATCAAGCACCCGGCCATGCAGAACCCGACTCTGGTGGTGCTGACCGACCGCAACGACCTGGACGAGCAGTTGTTCGCCACCTTCAGCATGTGCCAGGACCTACTCCGCCAGGCGCCGCAGCAGGCCGAGGACCGCGAGCATCTGCGCAAACTGCTGGACCGGCCCTCGGGCGGCGTGATCTTCACCACCCTACAGAAATTCTCGCCGGAGGCCGGTGCCACCGACTATCCGGTGCTGACCGACCGTCGCAACGTGATCGTCATCGCCGACGAGGCCCACCGCAGCCAATACGGCTTCCGCGCCAAGGTGGCCGCCAAGACCGGGGACATCTCCTACGGCTTCGCCAAATATCTGCGCGACGGGTTGCCCAACGCCTCTTTCATCGGCTTCACCGGCACGCCGATCGAGAAGGACGACGTCAACACTCCGGCCGTGTTCGGCGACTACATCGACATCTACGACATCGCCCGCGCGGTCGAAGACGGCGCCACGGTCCCGATCTACTACGAGAGCCGGCTGGCCCGGATCGAGCTCGACGAGGACGAGAAGCCGAAGATTGACGCCGAGATCGCCGACCTTACCGAAGACCAGGCCGACATCGAGCAGGAACGGCTCAAGCGCAAATGGGCGAGTGTCGAAGCGCTGGTCGGCTCAGACAAACGGCTCGCCCTGGTCGCCGAGGACCTCGTGCGGCATTTCGAGGATCGGGCGGCGGCACTGGACGGCAAGGCCATGATCGTCTGCATGAGCCGCCGCATCTGCGTCGCACTCTACGACGCCATCGTGAAACTGCGCCCCGGATGGCATAGCGACAACGATGAGGCCGGCGCGATCAAGGTGGTGATGACCGGCGCGGCCTCCGACCCGCCGGCCTGGCAGCCGCATATCGGCAAGCGGCCGAAGGCGCGGCGGGACATGCTGGCCAAGCGTGCCAAGAACCCGGCAGACCCGCTCCGGCTGGTGATCGTCCGGGACATGTGGCTGACCGGGTTCGATGCGCCCTGCATGCACACGATGTATGTGGACAAGCCGATGAAGGGGCACGGCCTGATGCAGGCTATCGCCCGCGTCAACCGCGTGTTCCGCGACAAGCCCGCCGGCCTGGTGGTGGACTACATCGGCATCGCCCAAAACCTGAAGAGCGCGCTGGGCCAGTATTCCGGCGGCGACCGCGACCAGACCGGGATCGACGAAGCCCAGGCGGTCCAGGTCATGCTGGAGAAATACGAGGTCGTCCGCGCCATGTTCCGGCCGGACACCAAGGGCGGCTTCGACTACCGCCCAGCCCTGGATGCCGCGGCAACGCCACAGACGCGGCTAACGATCATGGCGGGCGCCATCGACTGGGTGCTGACGTTGCAGCAGGCCGACGCCGCCAAGGAGACTACCGAGGATGGCAAGAAGCGGGCCCATCGGCGCTTCGCGGACGGCGTGGTGGCGCTGTCCAAGGCGTTCGCACTGGCAGCGGCGAGCGACGAAGCACGCGCCGTCCGCGAAGAGGTCGGCTTCTTCCAGGCCATCCGGGTCGCGCTGATCAAGAGCGTGCCCGGCGATGGCAAAAAAAGCACCGCCGAGCGGGAACTGGCGATCCAGCAGATCGTGAGCCGTGCGGTGGCCTCGACCGAGATCGTGGACATCATGAAGGCGGCCGGACTGGACAGCCCGGATATTTCAATTCTGTCGGATGAATTCCTGGCCGAGGTCCGGGATCTCGACAAGAAGAACCTCGCCATCGAGGCGCTGAAGAAGCTGATCAACGGCACAGTGCGCTCGCAGGCACAGCGCAACGTCACGCAGGCGAAGGGGTTCACTGAGCGCTTGGAAGCGGCCATCGCCCGCTACCACGTCAACGCCATCACGACCGCCCAGGTGCTGGAAGAGCTGATCCAGATTGCCAGGGATATCCGCACCGCCCGCGCCCGCGGCGAGGAGACGGGCCTCACCGACGAGGAGATCGCCTTTTATGATGCCCTGGCCGAAAATGAGAGCGCACGGCAGGTGATGGGGGAGCCTACCCTGCGGGTGATCGCCCATGAGCTGGTGACAGTCATCAAGGGCAACGTCACGGTCGACTGGATGCACCGGGACTCGGCGCGGGCCAATATCCGCCGGCACGTGAAGCGCCTGCTGCGCAAGTACGGCTACCCACCCGACTTGCAGGATGCTGCGGTGCAGAACGTGCTGCAGCAAGCTGAAGCGCTCTCGGCCGAGTGGGCGCTTTGATCACATGATGGCAGCAACGGGGGCGGGCGTCGGCCGCGTTGACGCCAAACTTGTAGGGTTTGGCGTCTCGAGCTCGTTCCCGGTCTGGACTGCCCCAGGGAATGAAATGCTAACCAGGATCGCCTCAAAAATTAAGCATCCCGTGGATTGCAATTGAATGACTTTATGTAGACTAAATCGGCCAAGCCCCGGAGAAAAACGGCCCCACGGAAAGCCGAATTAGAGTTCGTCGCGCCCCTGGTATCCCCATTCTATCGCGGCAAACCTTGGCCATACCTGCGGTCCGGCGAAGTTCGACTCGGACACGAGACTGGTTGTATGGCCGGCAACTGGAGCGGCGGTCGCTGCTGGAATCCAACATTCGCTGAGGCGAGGCTGTTGCTTTCATCTCGTCAGCCGACCGCGCCCGTGTCGCTTTGTGCGGCACAGCCGTCGTGGTGGTGATCGGCGAGGGCGTCGAGGATGCGGCAGGAGGCCGCCGGCCCGCCGGTGGTGCAACTGGCGACGATCCGGTGCAACTCCTCGCGCACCGCCGCCAGTCGCCGCATCCGGGCGTCGACCGCATCGAGCAACCGGGCGCCGATCTCATGCACCTCGTCGCAACTCCGCCCCGGTTGGCCGGACAGGTCGAGGAGCGTGCGGATGTCGTCCAGCGGGAAGCCGAGGCCGCGCGCGTGGCGGATGAACTCCAGCCGCGCGAGGTGCTGCGGGCCATAAACGCGGTGCCCGCCCTCTGTCCGGGCCGCTTCCGGCAGCATCCCGATTTCTTCGTACCAGCGGATCGTCTGGCGCTTGCAGCCGCTGCGGCCGGCCAGGGCGCCGATGGAGAGGCTCGCCGGCCGCGCGGCGTCGGTTGTCGTGCTCATGTGCCTCCACCCGCGTCCATGGCGTTATATATCGTGGCGCGCCGGGCTTTGACGATCCTGGCCGCCGCAGAAAGCGCTTGAACCTACAGTCGCTGTAGCCCCCATGGTCCGGCCCGGCAACATGGAGGCGCCGATGCGCGAGACCCCGGATGACGACCAGACGCTTTACACGTGGCGCGTCGGCGGCATGGATTGCGCCGCCTGCGTGGCCTCGGTCGAGAAGGCGGTGCAGCGGCTGCCGGGGGTGGCGTCGGTCGAGGTCAACCTGATGGCGGAGCGGATGACGCTGCGCGGCGGCGTCGGTTTCGATCCCGGCAGCGTGGAACGGCAGGTGGCGTCCCTGGGCTACAGCACGGCGCGCAACGACGGCGCCGCGGCGCCTGGGGGCGGCAAAGCGGACGGGCATGCGCATGACCACGACCATAGTCACGACCACAGTAGCGGCCACCGGCACGAAGGCGCGGCTGTCGCGGGACACACGCATGGCGATGCTGGGCCGGCCGGGCAGCCCTGGTGGGCCACCGGCAAGGCGCGCCTGACATTCCTGCTCGGCGGGCTGGTCGGGGCGGCCTTCGCGCTGTCGCAGGTGGCACCGGCGCTGCAGTACTGGTTCTACCTGGCCGCGGCTCTGGTGGCGCTGGCGCCGTTCGGGCGGCGGGCGATCGCACTCGCCCGCGCCGGCAGTCCGTTCTCGATCGAGACGCTGATGTGCGTGGCCGCCCTCGGCGCGATCGCGATCGGCGCCGCCGAGGAGGCGGCGGTGGTGGTGTTCCTGTTCGCGCTCGGCGAACTGCTCGAAGGCGTCGCCGCCGGCCGGGCGCGGGCCGGCATCCGGGCGCTCGGCAAGCTGCTGCCGCGCCAGGCGCGCCGGGAGGGCGTCGGCGGCGCGATCGAGGAGGTGGCGATCGAGCGTCTGGCGGTCGGCGATGTGGTGCAGGTCCGCCCGGGCGACCGGCTGCCTGGCGACGGGGTCATCCTGGAGGGCCAATCCGCCATCGACGAAAGCCCGGTCACCGGCGAGAGCGTGCCGGTGGCGCGCGGCGTGGGCGATGCGGTGGTCGCCGGCTCGATCAACACCGACGGCGTGCTGCGGGTGCGGGTGACGCGCCGGGCGGCCGACAACACCATCGCGCGGATCATGCGCATGGTGGAGGAGGCGGCGGCCTCGCGCGCGCCCACCCAACGTTTCATCGAGCGGTTCGCCGAAATCTGGACGCCGGGCGCGATGGCGGTGGCGGCGGTGGTGATACTGGCGCCGCCGCTGCTGTTCGGGGCCGAATGGGGGGTGTGGATCTATCGCGGCCTGGCGCTGCTGCTGGTGGCCTGCCCCTGTGCGCTGGTGATCTCGGTGCCGGCAGCGATGGCCTCGGGCCTGTCGGCCGGGGCGCGGCGGGGCCTGCTGATCAAGGGCGGCGCGGCGCTGGAGGCGATCGGCGCGGCGCGGATGGCGGCGTTCGACAAGACCGGCACGCTGACGGCGGGGCACCCGGTGGTGACCGACCTGCTGCCGGCGGCGGGGGTGGACGAGGCAGAATTGTTGGCGCAGGCGGCGGCGGTGGAGCAGGGATCGGCGCATCCGCTGGCCCGCGCCATCCTGGCCGAGGCCGCGCGGCGCGGGATCGCCGTGCCGGCGGCGGAGGCGGGCGGCGCTGCCGCCGGCAAGGCGGTGTTCGCCACGCTGCAAGGCCGCCGTATCGCCGTCGGCAGTCCGCGCTGGGCGGAGGAGGAGGGCGTGGCACTGCCGCCCGGGCTGGCGGCGCTGGAGGATGCCGGCAAGACCGTGGTGGTGGTGGCCGGCGCGGAGCTGGTCGGCGTCATCGCCCTGCGCGACGAGCCGCGCCCCGATGCCGCCTCCGGCCTCGCCGCGCTGCGTGCGCTTGGGGTGCGCAGCGTGATGCTGACCGGTGACAACGCCCGCACCGGGCGCGCCATCGGGGCCGCGCTCGGCATCGAGGTGCAGGCCGAATTGCTGCCCGAGGACAAGCTGCGCGAGATCACCCGGCTGCGCGGGCTCGGCCCGGTGGCGATGGTGGGCGACGGCATCAACGACGCGCCGTCGCTGGCGGCCGCCACAGTCGGCATCGCCATGGACGGCGGCACCGACGTGGCGCTGGAGGCGGCCGACGCGGCGCTGCTGAACGGAAGGGTGGGCGGCGTGGCGGACCTGGTGGCGCTGTCGCGGGCCACGCTCGGCAATGTGCGGCAGAACGTGGCCATCGCGGTCGGGCTGAAGCTGCTGTTCGTGCTGACCACGGTGACCGGCGCGACCACGCTGTGGATGGCCATCCTGGCCGATACGGGCGCCACCGTGCTGGTGACGCTGAACGCCCTGCGGCTGCTGGGCTGGCAGCCGCCGCGCCAATCGCCGCCGCGCCAATCGTCCCCGGTGCGCAGCGCGGAGCATACGTGATGAACCTGTCGATGCTGGTGCCGATTGCCGCGACCGGCTTTCTGGTGGCGTTTCTGCACGCCGCCATCCCGACGCATTGGCTACCTTTCGTGCTAGCCAGCCGCGGCCAGGGCTGGGGGCGCGGCAAGACGCTCGCCGTGACGGCGCTGGCTGGGCTCGGGCACGTGGTGTTCACCGCGTTCCTGGGCGCCCTGGTGGTGTGGTTCGGCATCGAGACCAGCCCCTGGACCGGCGGCATCCTGCCGCTGCTGGCCGGCGGCGTGCTGTTCCTGTTCGGCGGCTACTACATCGCCCGCCAGCTGCGCGGCCAGGGCGGGCACCATCATTGGCAGCTGCCTTGGCGGCGCGGCCATGATCACGCGCACGAACACCGCCACGACCATTCTCACGACCATTCTCACGATCACGATCACGGGCACGCCCACGGGCACGACCACGGGCATGTGCACCTCCAGCCGCACGCGCATGCGGCGCCGGTCGCCGCGACGCGGCGGTCGGACACGGCGGCGATCCTGAGCCTGCTGGCGCTGCTGACCTTTTCGCCCTGCGAGGGGTTCCTGCCGGTCTACCTCTCGGGCATCACTTATGGCTGGGCCGGCTTCGTGCTGCTGAGCACGATCCTCGGCGCGGCGACCGTGGCCGGCATGATGCTG
>MKWE01000003.1:192643-201191 GCA_001899585.1 Rhodospirillales bacterium 70-18 | reverse complement strand
CGCAGGCAGGCAAGATACTCAACGTAGATTCAAACTTTCCGGATCGGCTCTAAGGTCGGCGTACCGTAGGCAGGATTCAACAACAGGCTAACGGTCTGCGTTCCCGTAACGGTAAAATAATAATAGTCGCTGTTGTTAAACGTCCCAACAACACCACTGGCAATCTTCGGATTACTGAGCATATCGCCAGACTCCTATTTTGCTTGATCGTAAAGAACAGCGCACAATAGCCCGCTTCACCAAATGTTAACGGGCGGTTTCAAATGATGTCAACCCAAACCCGTTTTGCAGTTTTGCTACGATCTCGTTGCCGCCGCTCACCATGCAGGCGCTGGCTGAATTGGCTCGCCAAATCAAAGGCTGATGGGAAAATCAGGTGACTTGCCCGGTCAGATCTCTCCGCTCGCGGCGGCATCTGAATCCGCCCCGCGCACCGGCGCGAGTCCAGCCTTTTTACACCGCCTTGACGCCGCGGCGGCACACACGATACAGCCTCGGACCAGACAAACCGCCCCGTCCGCGTGGGGCTTGGAAAGGCGCACCGTGCCAACAGCCCTCATCACCGGCATCACCGGCCAGGATGGCGCCTATCTCGCGCAGTTCCTGCTCCGCCGCGGCTACCGCGTCATCGGCCTGATGCGCCGCTCCGCCTCCTCGGACGTGATCGGCGAACGCCTGCGCTGGCTGCGCATCCTCGACGATGTCGAACTGGTGGACGGCAACCTCACCGACGTGTCGAACCTGGTCCGCGTGGTCCAGCAGTACAAGCCCGATGAGGTCTACAACCTCGCCGCCCAGAGCTTCGTCGCCACATCCTGGCACCAGCCGCTGCTCACCGGCACGGTCACCGGCATCGGCGCCGCCAACATGCTCGAAGCGGTGCGGATATCCCACCCGCAGGCGCGCTTCTACCAGGCTTCTTCCAGCGAGATGTACGGCCTCATCCAGGCGCCGATGCAAAGCGAGCGCACACCCTTCTATCCGCGCAGCCCCTACGCCGCGGCCAAGCTCTACGCCCATTGGATGACCGTGAACTACCGCGAGAGCTTCGGCATGCACGCCAGCTCCGGCATCCTGTTCAACCATGAAAGCCCGCTGCGCGGCATCGAGTTCGTCACCCGCAAGGTCACCGACGGCGTCGCCCGCATCAAGCTCGGGCTGGCCGATAGCCTGCCGCTGGGCAACCTGGAGGCCCGGCGCGACTGGGGGCACGCGCGCGACTACGTGCGCGCCATGTGGCTGATGCTGCAACAGGACCAGGCCGACGACTACGTCATCGCCACCGGCCGCAACGCCAGCATTCGCGACCTCTGCCGCATCGCCTTCGGCCATGTCGGCCTGGATCCCGACGCGTATGTGACCACCCGCAGCGACCTGCTCCGCCCGGCCGAGGTCGATGTGCTGCTCGGCGATGCCAGCAAGGCGCGCACCCGGCTCGGCTGGACGCCCGAAACCTCGCTCGAAGACCTGGTGGCCGAGATGGTCGAGGCCGACCTCGCCCGCCACAGCCTCGCCGCCCGCCAGGGCCGCACCACCGAGCCCGAAAGGTGACGGTCCATCGCGTCCTGGTGACGGGGGCGTCCGGTTTCGTGGGCACCCACCTCCTGCCCGCGTTGCGCCTCGCCTTCCCGGATGCCGAGATCACCGGCACCTCCACACGCGACCACCCTCACCTTGCCACGCTCGATGTGACCTCGGCCGCGGCCGTCACCGCCCTGGTCGAGGCGACCCGCCCCGATGCCTGCATCCATCTGGCGGCGATCTCCGCCATCCCGGCCGCGCGCCAGGACCCCGACCGGACCTGGCGGGTCAACCTGCACGGCACGCTGAACGTCGCGCGCGCCATGTTGGCGGTGGTGCCGCAGAGCACCCTGGTGTTCAGCTCCAGCGCCGAGATCTACGGCACCTCCTTCGCCAGCGGCCTGAAGCTGGATGAATCCGCGCTGCTGGCCCCACGTAACACCTACGCCGCCTCCAAGGCCGCGGCCGACCTGGCGCTCGGCGCGCTCGGCGCGGACGGGCTGCGCGCGATCCGCCTGCGGCTGTTCAACCACACCGGCGCCGGGCAGTCCGACGCCTTCGTCGTCGCCGCCTTCGCCCGCCAGATCGCACGCGTCGAGGCCGGCCAGCAGCCGCCCGCCATCAAGGTCGGGGCACTGGAGTCGTGGCGCGACTTCCTGGACGTGCAGGATGCCGTTGCGGCCTATATCGCCTGCCTGCGCGCCGCTGAAACGCTGCCGCCGCAGGAGGTGCTCAACATCGCCTCCGGCACGCCGCGCCGCATCGGCGATATCCTGTCCGGCCTCATGGCCCTGTCCGGCGTCTCGGCGACGGTGGAGAGCGCGGCCGCCCTGCTCCGCCCGGGCGACATCCCGATGGCCATCGGCGACGCCGGCAAGGCCGCCGCCGCGCTCGATTGGGCGCCGCGCGTGCCGTGGGCGGAGACGTTGCAGCGTGTGCTCACCGATTGGCGCGCGCGAGTTCGGGCGTAACGCACTCGTGAGGCGGCTCACAGCACGCCGCGACTCATATGCTGCCGGTTGCCGTTGACGCGCATACTCCCGCATGGTGTACAGTAACGACTTCGCCATTCTGATGACAAACTTCGCTGCGCAGATCACAGCGCCACATTATTCGGGAGTACCCGATGCCTCAGCGTTCAATCTGCTTCGCCCCATTGCTGTTTTCGCATTCGCCCGATGAGCATGATCCGGGCGCCCAAGATCAACGCGGGTCGCTTTTCTATCGAGAGCCATTCCGTAACGAGCCTATGTCGGAATATTGCCGATTTGCCGAGGGTGGCACTGTGTGGCGCCGTACCAACCTGTAACCGGCATGAACTTGCTGACAACCGCCAAATCGCCAAACTACCCGGACAACGCCACCCCGCCCACTGCGTGCAGCCTCGCGCCGCGCCTGGTGATCGCTGATCCCGGCCTGTCCGGCCTTGCCGGCCACCATCTCGCCTATTCCCAGGCCATCGCGCGGGCCGCCCAGGCGCGCGGCATGCCAACGCTGCTGCTGGCCGCCCGCTCCTTCCGCGCCGCCGCCGCGGGCGCCGACATCGTCTGCCGGCCCTGGTTCGTCACCCGCTACCAGAACATCGGCGCCGGCGGCCCGGTGCGCCGGGCGCTCTACGCCAGCGCCTCGCGCCTGCCGCCGGGCATCGGGGCGCGGGTCGGCCCGGCCTTGCGCTCCGCCCGCCGGCTCTGGAACAACCGCGGCGCGCGCACGCCCGGCGACCGGTTCGGGCCCGAACTGGTCGCGGCCCTGCGTGAATTCCCGCGCGCCGGCGCCGACATCGTGCTGGCGCACAGCGTCTCTGCCGCGAACATCGAGTCGCTCGACTGCGTCACCCTGCCGCCGTCGGTGCAGGCCCTGCACATCGTCCTGCGCCGCCCGCCGCACGACATGAACCGCGACGACGGCGGCCAGCGCCACATCGCCGGCATCCTGCAGCGTGCCGCCACGCGCCACGCCGGCCGCCTGCACCTGCATGCCGACACTACCGAGCTGGCCCACCTGTTCGCGGATGCCACCGGCCTGGCGGTCTCGCCCGTCCCGCTGCCGGTGCAGGTGCCACCGGTCCGCACCGGGCCGATCGGCACCCCGCCATGCGTGCTGTTTCCCGGCGGCGCCCGCCTGGAGAAAGGCTACGCCCTGCTGCCCCCGATCGTGGAGCGCCTGCGCGGCCGGGCGGCCTTCCTGGTCCACGCCGGCGTCGTGGATGCGGCGTCCGACCCGATCATTCAGCGCGCGCACCGCGCTCTGCTGGCCGCGGCCGGGCCGGGCCTGACGATCATCGAAGGCAACCTCACCGCCACCGCCTATGCTGAGATGCTCGCCCGGGTCGACCTGATGCTGCTGCCCTACAGCGCCGCCGCCTATGGCGCCCGCAGCAGCGGCATCCTCGCCGAGGCGCTCGCCCTCGGCATCCCCGCCGTCGTGCCCGCCGGCTGCTGGATGGCGGAGATGGTCGCGGCCGGCCAGGGTGTTGCCTTCACGGACTCTGACAGGGTAATATACGATATCGAAAATGCATTGAATACGTTGCCTGAATTGACCGCCGCCGCCCGGGCGTGCGCGCCGCAATGGCGGGCGCGTAACTCCCCCGATTCGCTGTTGACGGAGCTGCTGGCGTCATAACTCCAAATCACTGACAGACCCATCGCCGTCGCTGGACGACGATGGCACAGCCTGGACTGCAATCCGGAGAGGATGATCATGCGTGTATTGGTGACCGGCGGTGCCGGATATATCGGCTCGGTGCTCGTGCCGGCCCTCATTGGCCGTGGCTGGGACGTGACGGTGCTGGACACCTTCGCCTCCGGCGAACCCCTCCTTGCCGCCTGCTGCGCCGCCACCAATTTCCACCCCGTCCGCGGCGACACGCGCGACCCGGCGGTGGTGGCCCCCCTCGTCAAGAACGCCGATCTGGTGATCCCGCTGGCCGCCCTGGTCGGCGCCCCCCTCTGCGCCCGCGACACCATCGGCGCCACCACGCTGAACCGCGACGCCATCGTCGCCATCGCCAAGATGACCTCGCCCAACCAGCGCATCATCTACCCCACCAGCAACTCCGGCTATGGCGTCGGTGAGGCCAACGCCTTCTGCACCGAGGAAAGCCCGTTGCGCCCGATCTCGCTCTACGGTCGCACCAAGGTCGAGGCGGAAGACGCCGTGCTCGCCTCCGGCCACGGCGTTACCCTGCGCCTGGCCACCGTCTTCGGCATGTCGCCGCGCATGCGGCTGGATCTTCTGGTCAACGACTTCACCTGGCGCGCCGTCACCGACCGCGCCGTGGTGCTGTTCGAGGCGCATTTCCGCCGCAACTACATCCATGTCCGCGACGTCGTGAAGGCGTTCCTGCACGCCGCCGACAATTTCGAATCCATGCGCAACGAGCCGTACAATGTCGGCCTCTCGGCGGCCAACCTCAGCAAGGCCCAGCTCTGCGAGCGCATCGCCCGCCAGGTCCCCGGCTTCACCTACCTCGAAGCACCGATCGGCGAAGACCCCGACAAGCGCGACTACATCGTCTCCAACGCCAAGCTGGAGGCCACCGGCTGGCAGCCCGACGTTACCATCGACGCCGGCATCCAGGAGCTCATCAAGGGCTTCCAGATGATGCGCAACAGCCGCTACGCCAATGTTTGACCCCGCCGCCGGCGCCGCCGGCACCACACTGGACATGGAATGCCGCTGCTGCGGCGCCCGCGAGGTGGAGCTGTTCCTCGACCTCGGCGCCCAGCCGCATTGCAACCGCCTGGTCCGCCGCGACCTCGCCCCGGGCACTGAGCCGCACTACCCGCTGCGCGTCGGCTTCTGTCGCCAATGCACGCTGGTGCAGATCGACCACACGATTCCCAAGGAATCGATGTTCTCCGACTATCCCTACGTCTCCGGCACCACCCGCACCCTCACCGAACATTTCCGCGAGACCTCGGCCCGCCTCGCCGGCCTGTACGACCTCGGCCCGAAGGATCTGGTGGTCGATATCGGCTCCAACGACGGCAGCTGGCTCGCCCAATACGCCCCCTTCGGCGCCCGCGTCCTGGGCGTGGAGGCGGCCGCCAACGTCGCCCCGCTGGCGCTCGCCCGCGGCGTGCCCACCTGGAACCGCTTCTTCAACGAGGACTGCGCCCGCGACATCCTCGCCGAGCACGGCCCCGCCCGCCTGGTCACCGCCGCCGGCGTGTTCTTCCACCTGGAGGAACTGCACTCCGTCGTCCGCGGCATCGACGCGCTGATCGGCGATACCGGCGTCTTCGTCGTCCAGGCCATCTACCTCGGCGGCATGCTGGAAAACACCGCCTTCGACCAGATCTATCACGAGCATCTCTGCTACTACACGCTGCGCTCCATCACCGCCCTGTTCGCCCGCCACGGGCTGGAGGTGTTCGCCGCCTCCGTCGTCCCCATCCATGGCGGCTCGCTGGAAGTCCACGTCGCCCGGCGTGGCCGCCAGCCCGTCCAGCCCTCGGTCGCCGCCCTGGCCGCCGAGGAAACCGCGCACGGCTTCGGCGAACTCGCCACCTACCGCGCCTTCGCCGCCAACGTCGCCGCCCTGCATGCCGAGCTGATGCGGGTGCTGCGCGACTACCAGGCCCGCGGCCGCTCCGTCTGGGCCTACGGCGCCCCGGCCAAGGGCGCCACCCTGCTCAACAGCTTCGGCATCGGCCCCGCCCTGGTGCAGAAGGCGGTCGAGAAAAACCCGATGAAGGTCGGCCTCGCCATCCCCGGCGCCCGCATCCCCATCGACGAGGAGGACGGCGCAAGGCCGGAAGCCTACCTGGTCCTGGCCTGGAACTTCCTCGACGAGTTCCTCCGCAAGGAGCAGCCCTTCCTCTCCGCCGGCGGCGAGTTCATCGTGCCGGTCCCGAAGGTCGAGGTCATCGGCGCCGCCGGCGCGTCCAAATGAGCCTGCCCGAGGCGGTCCTGCTGTTCGGCGCCAGCGGCTTCGTCGGCCGCAACATCGCCGCCGCCCTGTCCGGCCGGGTCGGCCGGCTGGTCGCCGTCAACGCCAGCGGCATCGCGGTGCCGGGCTGCGACGCCACCGTGGCGATGGACGCGCTGGACACGCTCGCCCCGCTGCCCGCCGAGACCGCCATCGTCACCGTGGCGGCGCACCGCTACCGCGCCGCCAGCTTCGCCGCCGAACAGCCGGCCATCCTGGCGGCCAACACGGCGCTCACCAACGCCATCTACGCCTTCGCCCTGGCCCGCGGCATCACCGAGATCCGCGCCGCCAGCAGCGTCGCCGTCTACCCCGCCTCCGCCGCCCTGCAGGACGACGCGCTCCCGCTCGACCTCAACGACTGGCCGCACCCCGGCGAGGCGGCCTACGCCTGGTCCAAGCGCTGGGGCGAGGTCGCCGCCGACCTCTGGCACCGCCGCGCCGGCGTCAACACCATCTCGCTGCGCCTCACCAACCCCTACGGCCCCTACGACACGCTGGACGAGGCGCAGGCCCACGTCGCCACCGCCTTCGTCATCCGCGCCTGCGGCGACGCCCCGGAATTCGAGGTGCGCGGCAACCCGGATGCCGAGCGCGACTTCCTGTTCGCCGGCGACGCCGCCGCCGCCTTCGCCGAATCCCTCCGGCTGCGCGGCGTCCACACCGCGCTCAACCTGGCCAGCGGCCAGACCCGCACCGTGCGCGACCTGGCGCTGGCCGCGATGCAGGCCGCCGGCACCCCGCGCCCGATCCGCCTCACCTCGCCGCCGGCCGCCGCCAATGCCGGCGTCAAGCGCCGCGCCGCCACCGCCGCCCGCCTGCACGCCCTGCTGCCGGGCATGCCGCCCTTCCACAGCCTGGAAGCCGGCATGGCCGCCACCCTGCCATGGTACCGCGATGCCCTACGCCGATAGCTTCACCATCGTCCTGGGTGCGGACGGCTTCATCGGCCAGCATCTGGTCCGCCGCTGGCGCGAGGCCGGCTGGCCGGTCCACCCGATCGGCCGCGCCGCCGGCGACTTCACCGACCCGGCGGTGGTGGACCGCGCCCTGCGCCGCGCCCCGCCCGCCGGCCGCATCTTCCACGCCATCACCAAGCAGCGCACCGGCCCCATCCAGTACGACATCCAGGGCACCCTGCTGCACGACAACGCCCGCATCCACCTGAACGTGCTGGAGGCGTGGCGGCACAACCAGCCGCAGGCCAAGCTGGTCTCGCTCGGCTCCTCCTGCACCTATGCCGAGGCGTCGCACCCCACGCCGGAGGAGGAATTCGGCATCGGCACCCCGCACCCCTCGGTGCGCGGCTACGCGCTGGCCAAGCAGATGCTGGCCACCGGCTCGTCCACCTACGGCCAGCAATACGGCCTCAACTGGCTGCATTGCGTGCTGGCCACCGTCTACGGCGCCGGCGCCCATGTCGAGGACGGGCGCGCCCACTTCATGGCCGCCGTGCTGGACCGCGCGGTGCGCACCAAACGCGGCGGCGCCGACGAATTCGAGGTCTGGGGCAACCCCGACACGGTGCGCGACCTGCTGCATGTGGACGACCAGATCGACGCCATCATCGCCGCCGACGCCGCCTTCACCGACCGCATCGTCAACGTCACCCCGAACGCCCCGGTCACCATCGGCCAATGCGTGGCGGCGATCCTGCGCGCGCTGGACTGGCCGGCCCGCATCGTCCACCCCGCCGGCAGCTTCCAGGGCGCCGGCTACAAAAGCCTGGACTCCACCCGCTTCCTCGCCGCCACCGCCTGGCGCCCCCGCCTCACCCTGGAGCAGGGCATCGCCCAGGTCCTCGCCACCGACTACCCCGACACGGCGACGGCTTAGCCCGGCAGGAAGGCAAGACTACATGGAGGCGGGGAGACGGGGAGACGGGGAGACGGGGAGACGGGGAGACGGGAAGAAGAAAGCAAGGCTGGGCTCTGCCCAGACCCGCCCATGTCTTGAAGTATTGGGGGCCGAGCCCCTGGACCTCGAAGTTATAGAATGCATTCATCATAATATATCGCGTTTCGGTTCTCTACATCGATTATCCAAGGCATGACAGGGCGCGAAACAAAGCCCCCTCCTTCCCTACCTCAG
>MKWE01000003.1:0-192631 GCA_001899585.1 Rhodospirillales bacterium 70-18 | reverse complement strand
CGCCTCCCCGCCTCCATGTGATTCTTCTTCCTTCCTTCCCCACGACCAAGCCGCCCTAACTCTCCTCCCCCAACGCCTTCTTCCGCAGATGCTTCAACCGCTCCTGCCCATTGGCCGCATGCGGGTCGATCTCCAGCAGCTTTTCCCATGCCGCCAACGCGCCCTTCCAGTCCTCGCGCGCCTCGGCGATGCGGCTCAGCGTCTCGAAGGCGCTGAAATGGCGCGGGTCGCGGGTCAGCGCCTCGCGCAGATCGGCCAGCGCGCCGGCGTAGTCGCCCAGGTCGAAGCGGGCGATGGCGCGGCGGTTATAGGCTTCGGCCATGCCCGGCGAGAGCGTCACCACCGCGTCGAAATCGGCCAGCGCCTCGTCGGCGGCGTTGCTTTGCAGGTTGCGCAGGCCGCGCGCCATCAGCAGCCCGGCCGCCGGCCCGCCCTGCTCCATCCAGAGCTGCCGGATGCGCATCGACAACACCGCCGCCGCCGTATCGGTGGGGGCCGCCTTCAACGCGTCCAGCAGCACTTCCAACTCGCCGGAGGCGCCGCGCGCCGGTTGCGCCGCCGCCGGGGATGCCCCCACCGCCAGCGGCCCGGCCACCAGCAGGCCGAGCAGCGACAGGACAGCAGCCGATCGAAGGGATGCGCGCATGCCGCCATGCTGCCGCCACCGCCCGGCCCGGCGCAAGCGAAAGCGGGATGACCGGCTCGTGTCCTAGTCGTGCGAAACCCCGGCCAGCGCCGCCGGCGCCGGCCCGCCGGCCATCCAGTCCAGCAGTTGCACGCTGTGCACCACCGGCAGCGCGCCGCCGGCCAACTGGGTGAGGCAGCCGATATTGCCGGCCGCCACCACGTCGGGCCTTGTCGCCTCCAGGTTGGCCAGCTTGCGCGCCCGCAGCCGCCCGGCGATCTCCGGCTGCATCATGTTATAGGTGCCGGCCGAACCGCAGCACAGATGCCCCTCCGCCGGCTCCACCACGGTGAACCCGGCCTGCCGCAGCAGCGCCTTGGGCTGCGCCGTCACCTGCTGGCCGTGCTGCAGGCTGCAGGCCGAGTGGTAGGCCACGGTCAGCCCCGGCGCCGCGCGGGTCGGCGCGTAGCCGATCCGGGCGAGGTATTCGGTGATGTCCGCCGCCAGGCCCGAAACCCGCTCGGCTTGCGCGCGCAGCGGGTCGGTGCGGAACATGAAGCCGTAATCCTTCACCGTGGTGCCGCAGCCGGAGGCGTTGATGATCACGGCGTCCAGCCCCTCGCCGTCCGCCTCGCGGCACCAGGCCTCGATATTGGCGCGCGCGCTGGCCATCGCCGGGTCATGGCGACCCATATGGTGGGTCAGCGCGCCGCAGCACCCCGCCCCCCTCGCCACCACCACCTCAACCCCCAGCCGCGTCAGCAGCCGGATGGTGGCCTCGTTGATCGCCGGGTCCAGCACCTGCTGCGCGCAGCCGGCCAGCAGCGCCACCCGCCCCCGGCGCGGCCCGATGGCGGCATGCACCCGCGCGCCCTCGATGGCGCTCGGCGACGGCACATGGGCGGGCGCCAGCGCCAGCAGGGCGCGCAGCCGCTGCGCCGGCATCGACCGGCCCGGAATGAACGCGGCCAGCGGGCGGGCCAGCCGCGCCCCGATCAGCGCCGCGCGCATCAGTCCCGGGCGCGGCAGCACGGTGGCCAGCAGCGCCCGCAGCCCCCGCTCATGCCAGGGCCGGCGATAGGTCTGCTCGATGCGCACCCGCGCATGGTCCACCAGGTGCATGTAGTTCACGCCCGAGGGGCAGGTGGTCATGCACGACAGGCAGGACAGGCAGCGATCCACATGGCGCACCACCTCCTCGGTGGCCGGCCGGCCGGATTCCAGCATGTCCTTGATCAGGTAGATGCGCCCGCGCGGGCTGTCCAGCTCGTCGCCCAGCAGCACGAAGGTCGGGCAGGTGGCGGTGCAGAAGCCGCAATGCACGCAGGTCCGCAGCACCTGGTTGGAGGCGGCGGTATCCGGGTCGGCCAGCTGCGCCAGGGTGAAATTGGTCTGCATCGCCTAGATCCCCGCGAACATGCGGCCGGGGTTGAGAATGCCCTTCGGGTCGAACGCCGCCTTCACCCGCCGGGTGATCGCCGCCAGGGCGGGCGCCTCCGGCGGAATAACCGCCACCGCGGCGCGCAGCGCCTCGGGCGCGCGCAGCAGCATCCAGGTGCCGCCGGCCGCCCGCGCGGCCGCGCACACGGCGTCATGCGCCGCCTCGGTGGCCGGCCCCGCCACCCAGACCAGCCCGCCGCCCCAGTCGAAAAACCACGCGGCATCGAACGCCTCGGCCACCGCGCGGGCCACCGCCGGCCCGGCGGAGGGCCGCACCGACACGCGCCACACGGCCCCCGCCTCCGCAGCCAGTGGCAGCGCGTCGCGCACCGCCGCCCAGGCCACCTGGCTCGCCGCGTCGTCCAGCATCTCCGCCGCCCCGAACGCCGCCAGGTCGGCCCGCAGCCGCCCCGAGCGATAGGCCACCGAGGAGGCGAAATCCTCGATCCGCGCGAGCGTCACCGCCCCGCCCAGCCAGGCCAGCGCCGGCACCCGCGCCGCCTGCGCCGCCGGCAGGTGCGCCGCCCCCGAAACCGCGTAGGGCGACCCCAGGGCGGCCGCCAGCGCCGCCACCGCCCGCTCCGGCGCCAGCCCGCGCAGCACCAGCGTGGCGCGCCGCTCGGGCGCTGGCAGCACCTTCAGGGTGATCTCGCTCAGCACCGCCAGCGTGCCGTGGCTGCCGGCCAGCAGCTTGCACAGGTCCAGCCCGGTGACGTTCTTCAGCACCCGGCCGCCGGAATGGATGGTCTCCCCGATGCCGTTCACCGCCCGCACCCCCATCACGTGGTCGCGCATCGCCCCCCAGGCGACCCGGCGCGGCCCCGACAGGTTGGCCGCCACGGCGCCGCCGAGGGTTTGCGCACCCCCGCCCAGCAATGCCGAAAAATCAGGTGGTTCGGCGATGATGTGCTGCCCCTTGGCGGCCACCGCCGCAGCCACCTCGGCCAGCGGCGTGCCGGCGCCGGCGGCCAGGATCAGCTCGGCCGGCGAATACAGCCCGATGCCCGACAGCGCCCGCGCCGACAGCGTGCGCGCCGCCTGCACCGGCCGCAGCATGCCCAGCTTGCTGGCGTTGCCGCACACCAGCAGCGGCGTCCCCTCGGCATGCGCCTCGCCGACCAGTCGCGCCAGCGCGGCCTCGTCGGCCGGTTCCAGCCGGTCGGTCACGCGGCGTCGGCCTTCAGCGGGAACACCTTGCTGGGGTTGAGCAGCCAGCCGGGGTCGAAGGCGGATTTCACCCGGCGCATCTGCTCCAGTTCCGTCTCGCTGAACTGCACGCCCATCAGGTCGCGCTTTTCCACCCCCACGCCATGCTCGCCGGTCAGGCAACCGCCCACCTCGACGCACAGCCGCAGGATGTCGGCGCCGAAATGCTCGGCCTTCTCGAAGCTCGCGGGGTCGTTGGCGTCGAACATGATCAGCGGGTGCAGGTTGCCGTCGCCGGCATGGAAAATGTTCGCCACCTGAAGGTTATACGACATACTCATCTCCCCGATCCGCCGCAGTACCTCGGGCAGGCGAGAGGTCGGAATCGTCCCATCCATGCACAGATAATCCGGGCTGATCCGCCCCACCGCCCCGAACGCGCCCTTGCGGCCCTTCCAGATGGCCAGGGATTCCTCGGCAGACTGGGAGATTTTGAGGCTTATCGGGTCGAATTTCCGGCAAATCTGGCTGATTTTTTCCAGCAGATCGTCCTGTTCGGCGACGCTGCCCTCCACCTCGATGATCAGCATCGCCTCGGCGTCGAGCGGGTAACCGGCATGGGCGAACGCCTCGCAGGCATGGATGGCGGGCCGGTCCATGAACTCCAGCGCCACCGGGATGATCCCGCTGGCGATGATCGAATCGACGCAGGCGCCGGCTATCTCGTTGGAATCAAAGGCCGCCAGCATCGCCCGCGCGCCTTCCGGGCCGCGCAGGATGCGCACCGTGACCTCGGTCACCACCACCAGCTGCCCCTCGCTGCCGGTCAGCAGGCCGAGCCAGTCATAGCCGGCGGCATCCATGTGGGCGCCGCCGATCTCCAGCACCTCGCCCTCCACAGTCACGACCTTCAGGCCGAGCAAGTTGTTCGCAGTCACGCCGTAGCGCAGGCAATGCGCGCCGCCGGAGTTCATGTTGACGTTGCCGCCGATCATGCAGGCCAACTGGCTGGACGGGTCGGGTGCATAGAAGAACCCCCTGCCCTGCACCGCCTGGGTGATGCCGATATTGGTCACCCCCGCCTGCACCACGGCGCAGCGGTCCGCGTAGTCTATGTCGAGGATGCGGTTCATCCGCATCAGCCCGACCACCACCGAATCCTCCATCGGCAGCGCCCCGCCCGACAGCGACGTGCCGGCGCCGCGCGGCACCACGCGCACCCCCTCGCGATGGCAGAACGCCATCACAGCCGCCACCTGTTCCGTGGTTTCCGGCAGCACCACCGCCAGCGGCACCTGGCGGTAGGCGGAAAGTCCATCGGTTTCATAGGGTTTCAGCCGCAGCGCCTCGGCGATCACGCCGGTTTCGGGCAGCAGCGCGCGCAGCCCGGCGACAATCGAGTCGCGGCGGGCCAGCACGTCGCGCTTGGGGGCCGGTTGGGCGATCATGGCGATACTCCTGCACGCGCCCCATGGGGGCGGACGGAATGTGCGGCCGAACCGGCGCATCGGCAAGGCGCGGACAGCAAAAGATGCGCCCCGGAGGAGTGCCCCGGGGCGGTGTGCAGGCCGGAAGAAGCGGCCGGGGGTGCCCCGGCCGGCCGAACTCAGTCGCGCCAGGTCAGCCCTGGCGCGCCTTCATGCGGGGATTCTTCTTGTTGATGACGTAGACGCGGCCGTGGCGGCGCACCACGCGGCAGTTCTTGTCGCGGGTCTTGGCCGATTTCAGGCTGTTGCGGATCTTCATGACGGAAAGCCTTGTGCGCCGGAATGGTGAGCGGCGGGGATAGAGACGCAGCCCGCCGGTGTCAAGCCGGCAGCTACCCGCCGGCGGTCAGAATGGCATGCCAGCGCAGCAGGCGGATGCGCCCTTCATGCATCAGGCGGATGCGGCGCATCCACAATTCCGCCTCCGCCACCACCGCGGCGGCGCGGGCGGGGCCGGGGCGGTCGGCGGCCAGGCTGCGCACGAGCCGCTTCCAGCCCAGCACCGCCAGCTTCATGTGCCGGGCCGACATATCCTCCACTACCCGCACCTCGAAGCCCAGCCGCCCCAGCACGCGGGTGATCGCGTCGTCGGAGGGCAGCAGCGGCGCCCGGCCCTCCAGCCGGCACCAGGCGGCCACCGCCGGGTCGGCGGGGTTCAGCGGCGCGCTGGCGACCGTCTCGACCAGTACCAGCTGGCCATGTGGCTTGAGGGCGGCGGCGATGGCGGACAGCACCGGCTCGGCCACCGCGTCGCGCAGCGACTCCATCGCCATGGCGTGGTGGAAATAGCGGCGGCGGAAGGCGGGGGCGTCGGGGTTCCAGGGGGCGACGGTGGCGCGCTTGGCCAGCGCGGTGCCGGCGCGCTGGATGCGCCGCGCGGCGATCTCGGCCAGGTCGGGGTCGGCCTCGTGCGCCGCCACCCAGACGCCCAGCTCGCTGGCCAGGGTCTGCGCCGGGCCGCCGGCCTCCGCCCCCAGCACCAGCAGCGAGGAGGCCGCCGAGAGGCCCAGCGGCACCGCCAGGCGCACCAGTTCGGCCGCACCCCCGGGGTTGAGATAGCCCTCGCCCCACAGTTCTTCGGCCAGGGACACGCGCGCCGGGGTCCAGAGCGAGCGGCCGGCGGGGCTGGGCGGCGGCTCGTCGGCCGCCATGCCCGGCAGGTCGGCCACGGAAAACAGCGGCGCGGGCGCGCGCGGCGCCGGCCTGCCCCGTCCCAGCCAGTTGCGCAGCCCTGCCAGCCCCATGTGCCCGCCGTGGTCCCGATCGGCCGGCAGACTGTCGCCCAGGGGTGAAGAATGGCTTTACGCGGGAAATTCGGTCAGCACGTAGCGCACCACCTCGTCGCCCACCACGCTGGGCTTGTGGCGGTGGGCGGGGCCGTCCGGGATGTGCAGCATGTCGCCCGGCCCGGCCACCACCTCATGGTCGTCGAAGCGGTAGCGGATGCGGCCGGACAGGATGAACACGGAATGCCCGGTCTCGCACCACGCCCCCTCGGGCGTGCCGGGCGGGCTGGGCGCACGCTCCTGGTAGCGCAACGCCACGCCGAAGCCGGAGACGGCCTCGCGCAGTTTCAGGGTGGGGCTGGCCTGGGCCAGGGGGTGTTCGGCGGCGGGGAACAGATAGGGGCTGGTGCTCATGGCCGTGACGATACCATGCGCGCGGCTTGACGGAAGCCGGGGGAGGCGCGATGTCCACGCCGCAGCAGGAGAACATGATGGCCAGCACCCAGCCGGCGGGCGGCACGAACTATGCGCTGATGGGCTTCCTGGCGATGGCGATCGCCGTGGTGGGGCTGCTCGGCGTGGTGGCGACTGTGGTGACGCCGCTGCCGCTGGAACGGGCGATGGCGCGCGACGCGACGCTGGACGAGGTGCAGGCAGCACTGGGCCAGCCGAACGCGCAGCAAATGGTCGACGCGCTGCGCACCCGCCTGGGCGAGAGCGCCGCCGCGATCCTGCCGCTGGGGCCGGACACGCCGGCGCGCATCGCCACCGAGCGGGCGGCCATGCGCACCCGCCTGGCCGCCGAGTCGCGCGAGGCGGCGGCGCGGCTGCGGCTACTGATCATCGTGTCGAGCCTGATGGCGGCCGGGTTCGGCGCCATGCTGTTGCAGGCCGGGCGGCGGCGGGAATAAGCGGCCGGGTTTGGGGGCGGGGTTCGGGCGGCGGGACGACAAGAACCACATGGAGGCGGGGAGACGGGGAGAAGCAAGGCGGGGCGCCGCCGCGAACCCCCGGACGCGGCGCCGTCCAGCACGTGGATGCCGCTGCCCGTCGCCGAGCGTAGCAGGTCGGCGGGGCGGTCGCCGTTGAAGCCGGCGCTCGCCACCTGGGCCGGCGCGCCGGCGATCTCCGGTGGTGCCAGGCCGTCATCGACGCTATCGCGGGGGATGTCGCGGCCAAGATGTGAATCGGCCCCGAGACGGCCCTCTTCCAGCTTCGACATCACGCCGAGCCTGTTCGCATACCAGTCGCAGGCCCGGAGTCGCGGCGTCGCCTGGCGGCGGCGCCAGGCCGCCCTGCGCTACTCGGCCCGCTCGTCCGCCGCGGCCCAAATCATGCCTCGCCGCAGGATGGCGCTCATCTGCGGCACCGCGAACTCGGCGGAAACGTGGCCGAGGGAGGAATAGAACACCCGTCCCTTGCCGTATCGCCGTTTCCAGACCACCGGCATCACCACCCCGTCGATCCAAGGCGCGTGTGCCCCGGAGAACGTGGTCGTCGCGAGCACCTCGTTCGATGGATCGACATGCATGTAATACTGCTCCGACCGATAATCGAAGCTCTCGATCCCGGCCATGACGGGGTCGTCGGGGCGGGTGATATCCACCCGATAGTCGATAACGCCGCCGGGATGGGCGACCCACTGGCCGCCGCACATGAACTGGTATTCGGTGGCGTCGCGGAATGCATCGCACATGCCGCCATGGTAGCCCGCCAGGCCGACGCCGCCGCGCACCGCGGCGGTGAGGTTGGCCAACTCCTCCTTCTCGATCTTCGACATCGTCATGATCGGCACGATCAGGCTGAGGTCCTTTAGGGCTGGGTCGGCGAGCGCCTCGGTCGAGGTTTCGCTCCAGACCTTGAACCCGGCCTCGCGTAGCATGGCGGCGATGATCTCGGCGCATTGGGCAGGCTCGTGCCCATTCCAGCCGCCGGCGACGATGAGCGCTTCGCGCATTCTGTGTCCCTCCCTAGGTCAGTGCCACGAGCGGCGCAGGCCGCTCAACGCTTGTCTCGATCGCGATATGCCGACCGCTCTCGGAAGAGAGGCCAAACGCCTCCATCACTTCGAGCACGTGCAGCGCCAGTGCGCCACTGGCGCGATGCGGGTGGCCGGTGCGGATTGCCTGGCCAAGATCGGCCGCCCCGATGCCGCGGTAGTTGCCGTCGGCATAAGGCGCATCCACCGGGATGTCCTCCCACTCGCCGCCGGTGCGCAGGAATTCGATCGGGCCGCCGAAGCGGTTCGGATCTGGCACCAGCAGCGTGCCCTCAGTACCGTAGAGTTCGATCGGCGTGTGGCGGTGGCCGGCCACGTCGAAGCTGGTGATGACCTGCACGATGGCGCCGCTCACGAAGCGGATCGTGCCGGTGACATGGGTGGGCACCTCGACGGTGATGCGTTGCCCGCGCCGAGGTGCGCTGCCGATCTCGCGGGTTGCGCGCGGGGTGCTGACCATGCCGGCCACGCTCCGCACCGGGCCCAGCAGGTTGACCAGCGCGGTGAGGTAGTAGGGCCCCATGTCCAGCATCGGGCCGCCGCCCGTGTGGTAGTAGAAATCCGGATTCGGATGCCAGCGCTCGTGGCCGGGGCACATAAACGTGGCGGTGCCACCGACCGGCGTGCCGATCCGCCCTTCGTCCACCAGACGCCGGCAGGCCTGGTGGCCGCCGCCCAGGAACGTGTCTGGCGCGCAGCCGACCAGCCGGTTCGCGGCGCCGGCCGCCGCCATCAGCCGAGCGCCGTCGGCGAAGGTGGTCGCCAGCGGCTTCTCGGAATGCACATGCTTGCCCGCCGCGATGGCTGCGAGACCGACCTCGAGATGCGATTTCGGCGTGGTCAGGTTGACGATCAGCTCGATCTCGGGGTCGGCGAGCAGGGCATCGACGCTGGCGTGGGGCACGCCGAATTCCGCGGCGCGGGCAGCGGCGACAGCCGGGTCGCGGTCCGCGACACCGCGGACCCGCACACTGTCGAAGCCCGGCAGCGCCCTGAGGTAGGCGGGCGAAATATTGCCGCAGCCGATGATGCCGATGCCGACTGGCTCGAACTTTTCGTTGTTCATCCTTGGGTTTCCTCCATCCTGACGGGCGTGTTCGGCGGCATCGGGCCGGTGGTGCCCCACGGCGCGCCATAGAGCGCGCGGAGCGCCACGCCGGCCGCTCCACGGGCCCAGGCGGTGTCGTCCAGCTCGTCCACCACCAGGGTCGCCACGTCGCCGAGCCAGGGCGGGAGCGTGGCCTCCAGCGACGCGCGCAGCGGCTCCATCAGCCGCGCGCCGAACGCCAGCGTCGAGCCGGTGAGTACCACGCGCGCCGGGGCGAACAGGGTGATCAGGTTGCCGATGGTGATACCGAGCGCGGTGGCGGCACGCCCGACCGCATCCTGCCGCTGCAGGGTGAGCGTCGGGCCGGCGCCGGCACGCGCGGCTTCGGCCTTGATGTTGCCGAGGATCGCGCCCTCGGAGGCGATGTCGGCCAGACGGGCCGACGCACCGGCCTGGCCGCAACCGCCGATCACCAGGTCGCCGAGATGGAAGCTGATGCCGCGGGCGCCGCGGAACAACTGGCCGCCATGCATGACCCCGAGGCCGAGCGAGTGGTCGACGGTGACGACCAGGAAGTCATCCAGTTCGCGGCACTGGCGGAACCAGTGCTCGGCAACCGCCGCCGCGTTGCTGTCGCTTTCCACCAGCGTCGGCAGGCCGAGCCGGGTGCTGATGGCCGCACCGAGCGGCACGTCGCGCTCGCGCAGGATCGGGCTGTAGCGGACGATGCCGGTGGTGTGCTCGGCCACCCCGGGCAGCGCAATGCAAAGGCTGTTGACGGCGCCGAGCGCAAGCCCGGCATTGGCGACGCAGCGGCGCACGAGGTCCTCGACGAGATCGGCGATCACCTCCGAGGACTGGCGCTCGACACGCACGGGCGTGATGAGGTCGGCCAGCACGTCTCCCTGGAAATCGGTGACCACGCAGACGATCTGCTGCTCGCCGAGCCTGACGCCGACAACGCGGGCGGCGCCGGGGTTGAGTTCCAGCATGACGCGCGGGCGGCCGCGCTGGGTGGTGCGGATGCCGCCGATGGCACGGCTGACGATCAGCCCGTCCTCGAGCAGCGAGGCGGTGATCGCGGAAATCGTGGTGGAACTGAGTTCGGTCGTCGCGCAGATTTCGGTGCGCGAGATCGAGCCGTTGCGGCGAATGGCGTCGAGTACATGGAACCGGTTGATGGCCCGCATGAGTTCGGGATCGGCCGTCTTCATGGCCATGCAGCGTGGGGCTCGGGGTTTTTATCGCGGATCATGGGGTAAATCTGGCCGCATCCTTGGATTGCATCAGGCGTTGCGCCGCATTTGCTTGACGTTGCGACCGACACCCGGCAATTTATCCTTAATACGGGAAAAAGGACAATCACCGTGCGGAGGATAAACGCCATCCCGACGAGCGCCCGGCTTGGGCGCCGCTCCCTCATCGCCGCCGCCGCGCTCGGCGCCTTCGGCCGGCATGGCTTCGTCACCCCGGCCGAGGCCGCCGCGACGATGATCCGCTGGCTGCATCTCGAGGTTAATCCGCAGATTCTGAAGATATGGAACGCCGCCGCGGTGGAATTCCATGCCCAGCACCCGGACAGCGAGGTCCGGCTGCAATTCCTGGAAAACGAGGCGTTCAAGGCCAAGCTGCCGACTCTGCTACAGTCGCCCGACGCGCCGAGCATGTTCTACAGCTGGGGCGGCGGGGTGATGCGGGCGCAGATCGAAACCGGCGCACTGCGCCCGGTGCAGATGGATGACGCCTGGAAAGCGCGGCTCAACCCCGCGGCGCTGAGCGCCTTCACGTCGGATGGCAAGATCTGGGGCGCGCCGCACCAGATGGCGCTGATGGACGTGTACTACAACAAGACGCTGTTCAAGAAGGCCGGGGTCGCCGCCGAACAGATCAGGACCTGGGATGACCTGCTCGCCGCGGCGAAGGCGCTGAAGGCGGCCGGCATCACCCCGATCGCGGTGGGCGGCGGCGACAAATGGCCGATCATGCACTGGTGGGCCTACCTGGTGGTGCGCGCCGGCGGCCGGCAGGCGCTGGACGACGCCAAGGCGGGCCGCAACGGCGGCTTCACCGCGGCACCGTTCGTGGAAGCCGGCCGGCTGTTGAAGCAGCTTGCCGATCTGCAGCCATTCCAGCCGGGCTACCTCGGCGCCACCTTCCCGCAGATGCTGGGCACGTTCGGCGACGGCCGGGCGGCGATGATGCTGAGTTTCAGCGGGTCCTACGCGCGCCAGGCGCATGCCGCCGCCGATGGCAAGGGCATCGCGCACGACGATCTCGGCCTGTTCGCCTTCCCCGGCGTGGCCGGCGGCAAGGGCCTGCCCACCGACACCATGGGGGGAATGAACGCCTGGCTGGTGTCGCACACCGCGCCGCCGCAGACCGATGCCTTCCTCAACCTGCTCACCAGCCTGAAATATCAGGTCGAGACCGCGGCGACCGGCATCTACATGCCATCGGTTCCCGCGGCGAACTCGGCGATCACCGACACGCTGTTGCAGCAGCCGGCGGCGGAACTGGCGAAATCGACCTACCATCAGAACTACTTCGATCAGGATCTCGGCCCCGATGTCGGCCGCGTGCTGAATGATCAGACGACCGCGTTGGTGGCGGGGAGCATCACCGCGGAAGGCGTGGCCAAGCAGATCGAGGAGGCATGGAAGCTCAGTCATTGAGCGGCCTCTCGCCTGGCGCCGCCCTGGCCTTGCCGCCCGCCGGCGGGCAGGCGCGGCGTCGGCGCAGCCTCGGCCAGCGGCTGTGGTCCACGGGGCCGGTGCTGGTGCTGTTCCTGCCGCCGGCGCTGCTGCTGTTCACCGCGCTGGTGGTGGTGCCGATCCTGGATGCCGGCCGCTACAGCTTCTTCGACTGGAGCGGCTACGGCGTGCCGACGCGTTTCATCGGCTGGCGCAACTTCGACCTGATCTGGCGCTATCCGGCGTTTCATCAGGCGCTGCTGAACAACCTGCTGATCATCGCCGTGTCGCTCTGCATCCAGTTGCCGATGGCGCTCGGGCTCGCCAGCCTGGTCGCCAGCCGCATCCGCGGTGCAGTGACCTTTCGGATGATCTTCTTTCTGCCGTACATCCTGGCCGATGTTGCCGCCGGGCTGATCTGGCGCTTCATGTATGACGGCGACTATGGCCTCGCCGCGGCGATGGCGCATGTGCTGGGCCTTCCCGCGCCGTACGTGCTGGCCGACCCGCATTGGGCGATGACGGCGGTGCTGGTGGTGATCGTGTGGAAGTATTTCGGCTTCCACATGATGCTGTTCATCGCCGGGCTGCAGGGTATCGACCCGGCGTTGCTCGATGCCGCCGCGATAGACGGCGCCAACCGGCTGCAGCGGTTTCGCCGCGTCACCTTGCCGCTGCTGACGCCGACCATCCGCCTCTCGGTGTTCTTCTCGGTGATCGGCTCGCTGCAGTTGTTCGACCTGATCATGCCGCTGACCAAGGGCGGCCCGGAGGACAGCACGCAGACGCTGGTGACCTTCCTCTACAGCTTCGGCATCATGCGCATGCGGGTGGGCTTCGGCAGCGCCGTCGGCGTGGTGCTGTTCGTGATCTGCGTGGTGTTCGCCTTCGGCTACAAGCGCCTGGCGTTCCGCGATGTCTGACGTTTCCGCCCATTCCCCTGCCCATCGGCTCACCAGCACCGCACGCTCACGCCGCTTCGCCCGTTCGCGCGCCTTGGTCACACTGGCGATGTACGCGGTGCTGACGGTCATGGCCTGCATCATCCTGGTGCCGCTGCTCGCCACCGCGCTCGGCGGCTTCAAGTCCTTGGGCGAGTTGCGAACCAACCCGATTGGGCTGCCGATGCGCTGGCAGTGGGACAACTATCTCGGCATCCTCGGGAGCGCGCGCTATTGGGCGATGCTCGGCAATTCGATGCTGATCGCCGGCTTAACCGCTGCGCTGACGCTCGTGGCCGGGTCGATGGCAGCCTTCACCTTCGCGCATGTGCGGTTCTTCGGGCGCGAGATGCTGCTGAACTATTTCCTGCTGGGGCTGATGTTCCCGGCCGCGACGGCAGTGCTGCCACTGTTCATCCAGATCCGCGACTTCGGCCTGCTGGACACCTACTGGGGCGTGATCCTGCCGGAATCGGCCTTCGGGCTGGCGATGAGCATTCTGTTGTTCCGCGAGTTCTTCCGTGCGTTGCCGAGCGAACTGCTGGAGGCGGCGTCTGTGGACGGCTGCGGCTACATCCGCTTCTTCTTCTACATCACGCTGCCGCTGTCGCGGCCGATCCTGGCGACGGTGGGGATCTTCAGCTTCGTGCGGAGCTGGAACAACTATCTGCTGCCGCTGATCATGCTGAACAGCGAGGCGAAATATCCCTGGCCGCTCGGCATCATGGTCTATCAGGGCGAGTTCAGCACCGAGTGGCAGCTGGTACTGGCATTCGTGACGCTAACGATCCTGCCAGCCGTGATCGTCTTCTTTGCGGCGCAGCGGCACATCATCTCGGGGTTGACGGCGGGTGCGGTGAAAGGGTGACGGGCTGACGCCGCTCCGCCTTCTTGAGCCGTTCGTTGAGCATCTGCCCCGCGCGGCCGATCTTGGCCGCAATCGAGACGATCGCCGCCCAGCGCGACGGGTGCTCGTGCTCGTGCTCCAGAACCATCCGGACCGCGCGATCGCGCACGTCGTGGGAAATGCGCAACTGTAACGCCGGGCGACGACATCAGCCCCGAGCACGTGAATGCCAACCTGGTTCGACCCGCCACTGCCCGCATGCGGCCGGCGGGAAGCGCAGCAGGAAGCGTGCGCCTCCCGGTTGTGCGACCCTGTGGGGTGCGTTCATGACTTCCGCCGCAGCGGGAGCGCGGCGCCCTGAGAGGGCCGTCGGCGGCGAGGTTCGTTCATGCCGGCGCCAGGGGCTCGGCCCCTGGTGGGTCTGAGCGAAGCCCAGCCTTGGCCTGCCTCCAGCCTTGGCTTGCTCCCGGCCTTGGCTTGCTCCCGGTCAGTCGAAGCCCATGAAGCTCGGCATGGTGCTGATCGGCGGGGCCGCCTTCAGCTTGCCGATATCCGGCACCGGGCGGGCGGTGCGGGGGTCGCCGGCCAGCAGCGTCTCCAGCGCGGCGGCCACCGACAGCACATAGTGGTCGCCGCCGCGCGGGCCGATGATCTGCAGGCCGAACGGCATTCCGTTGAGGTCCAGCCCCACCGGCAGGCTGACCGCCGGGTGCCCAGCCAGGGTCACCGCATAGGCCAGCGCCAGCCAATGGAAATAGGTGCGGGTCGGCTTGCCGTCGATCTCGGCCGGGTACAGCTCGGTCCAGGGCCGCGGGCTGAGGGTGATCGAGGGGGTGATCACCACGTCGGTGGTGGCGAAGAAATCCTGCCAGCGGCGGTACATTTGCGTCTGCAGCACCGAAGCGCGGGCCACGTCCTCGGCGGTATAGCGCAGCCCCTCCTCCACATTGGCGCGCACGTTCGGGCCGACATCGGCCGGCCGGGTGCGCACGCGATCCAGATGCGCGGTGAGGAAGCCGATGGCGCGCAGCACCTCGAACGCCTCGTCCGCCCCGGTGCAATCCGGCGTCGCGTCGGCGGCGTGGCCGAACACGTGGCGGAACAGGCCGGTCTTTTCGGCGAACACCCCGGCGATCTGCCGCTCGGTCGGCGCGAAGCCGAGGTCGGGGGTCAGCGCCACGCGCAGCCGCGACAGGTCGACCGGGTCCGGCCGGGCGAAATCCTCGGCCCGGCGCACCTGGCGGCCGTGGATGGTGGTGGCCAGCGGGTCGCGCGCGTCGTCGGAGACCATGGCGGAGAGCAGCAGGCAGGTATCCGCCACCGTGCGCGCCATCGGCCCCTGCACCGGCAGGCCGGACCAGCCGAGGCCGCGCGTTTCGCTGGGCACCAGGCCGGGGGTGGGGCGGAAGCCGACGATGCCGCAGAACGCCGCCGGGTTGCGCAGGCTGCCGCCGGTGTCGCTGCCCGAGCAGATCGGCACCTGCCCGGTGGCCAGCGCCACCGCCGAGCCGCCGGAGGAGCCGGCGGCGGACTTCGTGGGGTCGAATGGGTTGCCGGTGGCGCCGTAGACGGCATTGCGGGTGTTGGCGCCGGCGCCCCATTCCGGCGTGTTGGTCTTGCCCAGCACGATCGCCCCGGCGGCGCGCAGGTTGGCCACCATCGCCTCGTCCTGCGCCGGCACGTGGTCGCGGAAGATCGGGCTACCCCAGGTGGTGCGCAGCCCGCCGGTGACGTTCAGGTCCTTGATGCCGACCGGCAGGCCGTGCAGCGGGCCCAGCGCGTCGCCGCGCATCACCGCCGCCTCGGCGGCGCGGGCAGTGGCGCGGGCACGGTCGAAATCGCGCGCCACCATGGCGTTCACCGCCGGGTCCACCGCCTCGATCCGCGCGATGCAGCTTTCGGCGAGTTCCACCGGGGAGAGCTGCTTGCGGCCGATGCGCGTCCGCGCCTCCACCGCCGTCAGGTCACAGGGCTCGCTCATGCCGCGGCACTCGCCCGCGCCTGCATGCGCGCGTGGTGGGCGGTGATGTTGGAAAGCTGCGGGTTGATCGGCTGGCCGACGCCGGCGCCGAAATCCAGGAAGCAGAACAGCAGGATGTCGGCCAGGGTGAACCGGCTGCCGCAAACGAAGTCGTGCCCCGCCATCAGCCCGTCCAGCCAGGCGAGCCTTTCCTGCGCGGTCTGCTTGAGGTCGTCGGCCGCCTGCGGGATGACGTGGATGCGGCCGGTGAACAGCTTCAGCCCCTCGGCGAAGCGGAAGCCGTTGGCCAGGGGCTCGACGATGTTGAGGTCGATGCGGCGCGTCCACATCCGCGTTTCGGCCCGCTGCCGGGCGGTGGCGCCGATCAGCGCCGGGGTGGGGTGCGTCTCCTCCAGGTATTCGCAGATGGCGGTGATCTCGGACAGCACGAAGCCGTCGTCCAGTTCCAGCGCCGGCATCTGCCCGGCCGGGTTCTTGGCGAGGTAGGGGGGGCGCCGGTTCTCGCCGCCGCGCAGGTCGATGGTGGTCCTGGGCAGGTCGATGCCCTTCTCGGCGGCGAACATGCGCACCACGCGCGGGTTCGGGCCGATCGAGTCGTAGAACAGCATGGTGGTTTCCCCCTCGTGTCTCGGTGGCAGGTAAGGGAAGGCCTTCGTTTTGTGAACAAAAAGAAGCAAAAAACTTTATTCGTTTTGGTTACCGCACCGAACGAACAAAAGTTTTTTGGTTCTTTTTTTCAAAAAAGAACGCCTTCCTTGCTTTCCTTAATACCCCAGCGCCAACCCATCCTTGCGCGGCTCCGACCCGGCGCACAGCACGCCGCGCTTGCGGTCGATCCAGATGGCCTGGCCGCCGCCATGCGGGCGCGGCGCCTCGGCGACCTCGTGGCCCATCCGGGTGAGTTCCGCCACCACCGCGGCCGGGATGCCGCGCTCGGCCTCCACCTTGCCGCGGAAGGCGAAGATGCGGGCGAGGTCGATGGCTTCCTGGATGTCCAGCCCGTAGTCGAGCATGTTGGTCAGCAGCCAGCTATGGCCCACCGGCTGGTAGTGGCCGCCCATGACGCCGAACGGCATCACCGCCTCGCCGTCCTTGGTCAGCATGCCGGGGATGATGGTGTGCATCGGCCGCTTGTTCGGGGCGATGCAGTTGGGGTGGCCACGCTCCAGCCGGAAGCCGAAGCCGCGGTTTTGCAGCATCACGCCGGATTCATGCGCCAGGATGCCGGAGCCGAAACCCTCGAACAGCGAGTTGATGAAGCTGCAGGCGTTGCCGTCCTTGTCCACCACGCAGAGATAGACGGTGTCGCGGTGCATCGGCAGCGCCGCCTCGCCGGCCGCCGGCAGGTGCTCCATGGCCACCTCGTCGCGGATCAGGCGGCGCAGGCTGGCGAGGTAGGCCGGGTCCAGCAGCTTGCCCACCGGCACCTCCACCTGCCCGGGGTCGGCCAGGAAGGCGTCGCGGTCGCGGTAGACTAGGCGGGAGGCCTCCATGTGGCGGTGGATGCGCGTCACCCCCAGCGGGCCGTCCGGCGCCGGGCCGTAGCCCTCCAGGATGCCGAGCAGCATCAGCGCCAGCAGGCCCTGGCCGTTCGGCGGGCATTCCCAGACCTCATGGCCCTTGAAGCCGATGCTGATGGGGTCCACGAACTGCGCGGCGGTGCGGCCGTTGTGGAAATCCTCCTCGGTATGCAGGCCGCCACGGGCGCGCAGGGTGGCGACGATATCGGCGGCGACCGGCCCCTCGTAGAAGGCGCGGGCGCCGTGCTTGCCGATGGCCTTCAGCGTCTCGGCCAGCCTGGGCTGGTAGAACATATCGCCCACCTTGGGCGCGCCGCCGCCGGGCAGGAACGGGGTGGAGCCGCCCTTCTGCAGCTTGGCGACCGAGCCCACCCAGTCGCTGCCGACCTTCGGGTGCACCGGATGGCCGTGCTCGGCATAGCCGATGGCCGGGCGCAGCAACTCGTCCAGCCCCTTGGTACCGTAGGCGGCCAGCAGCGTCTCCCACGCCGAGATGGCGCCGGGGACGGTAACGGCGTGCGCGGAGGTGTTCTCCAGCGCGCGGATCTGGTGGGATTCGAACCAGTCGATATTCGCCGCCGCCGGCGCGCGGCCGGAGCCGTTCAGCGCGACCACCTTCTTCTGGCCGGCCGGGGCGTAGAGGCAGAAGCAGTCGCCGCCGATGCCGGTGGAGGCCGGCTCCACCACGCATTGCACCGCCACGGCGGCCACCGCCGCATCGAGCGCGTTGCCGCCGGCGCGCAGCACGTCCAGCGCCGCCAGGGTGGAGGCGGGCATGGAGGTCGCGGCCATGCCGTTGGTCGCGTAGACAGGGCTGCGCCCCGGAAACTGGAAATCGCGCATGCAGCGCCCCCTCTGGCTGGCCGGAATCGTTCGCGCGGACGCTCGCACGCGCCTGGACCCTTGGCAACCGCCCGGCCCTGCGCAACAACAGCCATACGGCCAGGCACCCAGACAGGACATTGACCCGTGGCGACACCCGAGGATTTCGACCGGCTGGACATTCGCGTGGGCACGGTGGTGGACGCCCAGCCCTTCCCCGAGGCGCGCAAGCCGGCGTTCAGGCTGTGGATCGATTTCGGGGGCGAGATCGGGGTGAAGCGCTCCTCGGCGCAGATCACCGTGCATTACAAGCTGGACCAGCTGATCGGCCGGCAGGTGCTGGCGGTGGTGAACTTCCCGCCGCGCCGGATCGGCCCGTTCGAGAGCGAGGTGCTGACGCTGGGCATGCCGGACGACGACGGCGCGGTGGTGCTGCTGCGGCCGGACTTCAAGGTGGCCAACGGCGGACGGATGTTCTGATGGCCGAGCACTACTACACCGTCACCTGGGACCAACTGCACCGCGATGCCCGCGCGCTGGCCTGGCGGCTGATCGAGCGCGGCCCCTTCCAGGGCATCGTCGCCATCACCCGCGGCGGGCTGATCCCGGCCGCCATCATCGCCCGCGAGCTGGAGCTGCGGCTGATCGACAGCGTGTGCGTGGTGACCTACGACGAGGAGGCGCGCGGCGTGCCGGTGATCACCAAGGCGCCGGACGCGGCCGGCGACGGCGCGGGCTTCCTGATCATCGACGACCTGGTGGACACCGGCAGCACCGCGCGGGTGGTGCGCAAGCTGCTGCCGAAGGCGCATTTCGCCACCGTCTACGCCAAGCCGGCCGGGCGGCCGCTGGTGGATACGTTCGTGACCGAGGTGAGCCAGGACACCTGGATCCTGTTCCCGTGGGATACCGAACTGCAGATGGCGGTGCCGCTGGCGAAGCGGGAGAAGCCGGGGGGGTAGGCGGCCCATGGACACCGATGATGGCTGGCCGGACTCGGCCTCGGCCTGGATCGCCGACCAGGGCGAGGCGGGCGACTTCAGCCGCCGCCACGTGCTGGACGCGCCGATGCTGGCGCGCGTGGCGCGATCGGGCGCGCGCACGGCGCTGGATGTCGGCTGCGGCGAGGGACGGTTCTGCCGCATGCTGGCCGCCGCCGGCATCGCCGCCACCGGCATCGATCCGACCGAAGCGCTGCTGGAAGCCGCCCGGGCGCGCCATCCGGGCGGCGACTACCGGCGGGGGCAGGCGGAGGCGCTCGACCTTGCCGATGGCGGCTACGACCTGGTGGTGAGCTACCTCACCCTGCTCGACATCGCCGATATCGGCCGCGCGATCCCGGAGATGGCGCGGGTGCTGCGGCCGGGCGGGCGGCTGCTGATCGCCAACATGAACAGCTTCTTCACCGCCGGGCCGCCGGAAGGCTGGACGACCGGGGCCGACGGCACGCGCCGCTTCTGCCTCGACCACTATCTGGAGGCGCGGGCGGACTGGGTCGCCTGGCGCGGCATCCGCATCCGCAACTGGCACCGGCCGATGGAAACCTACATGGCGCTGCTGCTCGGCCAGGGCCTGCTGCTGCGGCATTACGCCGAGCCGGCGCCGGTGGGCGGCGACCCGGCGATGGCGGCGCGGTATCGCCGGGTACCGTATTTCCACATCATGGAGTGGCAGAAGCCGGCGGCGAAATAGCCCCCCCGCTACCGCCCCATCCGGCACAGGAAGTCGATCTGCCAGCGCATCTCCTCCACCGCCAGCGGGAAGCCGCCGCCGGCAGTGGCGCGCAGCACGGTGGCCGGGGCCAGCCGGGCCAGCAGCACCTGCACCGGGCCGGCCACGCGCATCGAGAACCCGGCCTTCCAGACCAGGCTGACCAGCCCCTTGGCGCTGCGCAGCGTGGCCGCGCGATCGACCACCGAGGCACCGACATCGGCGGCCACCGCCAGCATGGCCGAGACCATGCGCGCCTCGCCGCGATGCACCGCGGCCAGCAGCGCGTCCTCGTTCAGCCGGTCGTCGGCGAACAGGTTCTGCGCCTCCGACATCGCCTGGCTCAGGTCCGGCGCCGGTTCGCCGGCGGTGGCTGCGGGCTTCAGGCGGATCGACAGGCGCTGGCGCAGCTCGGCGGTCACCGAGGCATCCAGGTCGGCGCGGCTGGCCAGTTCATCCAGCAGCTGGGTGGCCACGATGTCGGACAGCGCGCGGCTGGCCCGCGCCGACAGCACCGGGCGGCGGACCAGCGGCGCGTGCCATGCCTCGTGGTCGGCGGCGCGGCCGATCAGCATGTCCAGCGTGGTCTCGCGGATCGCCGCAGAGGTGTTTTCCAGCAAGGCGGTGATCGCGGCGGTGTCGGCGGTGGCGGCGACCGCGTCTGAGACCGCTTCCGGCAGTTCGGCCCGGCGCGCCACGGCGGTCGCGGTGGCGGGCGACGGCGCCTGGGCGATTAGCGCCAGCAGGTCCTCGCCGCTCAGCAGCGGCGACAGGCGGATCACCGGCTCGCACACCGCCAGAACGCTGTCCTGGGCCAGCCGCAGGATCAGCCGGCGCGGCGCCACCGGCATGTCCTTCAGCACGTCGGTGATGGCGCCGCGCACCCGCACCGCCTCGTCCTCCACCAGTGCGGTGAGCGTGTCGAGCGCCTGCTCGCGCAGCCGGTCGCGGTCGCGATGGGCCAGGGTGGGCACCAGTTGCGCCAGCTTGCGGGCAAGCAGGGTGCGCACCCGCTCATCGGCGTCGCGGGCCAGCATCCGGTCCACCTGGGCGGGGGCCGCCAGGTTCATCGCCACGGCCGCGCGCACGGTCACCTCCGGGTCGTTGGCCAGCGCCAGCAGCAGGTCGGGCGGGGTGGTGGCGGCCGCGCCCTGGCGCACCCGCGCCTTCGCGTCGTCCAGCGGCCGGGTGGCGGCGGCGGACGGCATCATGGCCGGGCGACCAGCCAATGGCCGCGCCCGGCGCGCTTGACCTGGTACATCGCCTGGTCGGCCCGGTGGATCACCGCCTCCAGCGCCTCGCCCCGGCCGGGCCAGCGGGTGGCGATGCCGATCGACATGCCGAGCGTGAGGCCGGTATCCACGGTCACCTCCTCCAGCAGCTTCGGGGCGCCGATGCGCAGGCTTTCGGCGCGCTCGGCGGCGGTCAGGTCGTCCGCGCCGTCCAGCCACATGGCGAACTCGTCGCCGCCCAGCCGCGCCACCAAGTCGGCCGGGCGGACGGTGGCGCGCAGCAGCGAGGCGACCAGCACCAGCGCCTCGTCGCCCACGTCGTGGCCGCGGCAATCGTTCAGCGCCTTGAAGCGGTCGAGGTCGATGAACATCAGCGTGCCCGGCAGGCCCTCGCGCTCCAGCCGGTCGATGCGGCGGGTGATCTCGTCCATGAAGGCGCGGCGGTTCAGCAGGCCGGTCAGCGGGTCGGTGCGCGCCTGGCGGGCCATCTCGCGCTGGATCGACTCATGCTCCAGGATCACCCGGATGATGGCGGTGGCGGAGGCGACCAGCCGCTGGTCGTCATCGTCCCAGCGACGCCCGCCGGGCAGCCGCCACAGCGCGAGGCCGGCCTGCTCGCCGAAGCGGGTCTGGCTGGGGCAAACCAGCACGCCGCGCCCGTCCGGCGCCGTGGCGTGGGCGGGGTCGCCGCTGCCGCCCTCCAGCAGCGACATCGCGGCATGCATCACCTGCGGCGGCGGCGCGCCGACCTGGTGCAGCACTGTGGCATGCGCGCCGTCGCCCAGCAGGTCCACCAGCAGGCAGCCCTCGGCGCCCAGTGCGGTCACCAGCGCATCCAGTGCTGCCTGCATCATGCGCGGGGCCAGCACCTCCTGGCGCATGCGCCAGAGGATGTGGTCCACCACCTCGGCGCGCCGCAGCGTGGCCGCGACGGCGGCGTCCATGCCGTCCTCCTCCGTCACGTCCTGCGCCATGCCGCGGGTGCCGACGATGGCGCCCGCGGCGTCCAGCAGCGGGGCGGCGGCGAAGGACAGGCAGCGCACCGTGCCGTCCGGCCGCTTCAGCCAGGCGCGGCGGTGGCGGGTGGCGACGGTCGGGCGGAAGGGGTTGAAGCCGGTCGCGCCGTCCAGGTCGGCCAGCAGCAGCTCCGCCGGCTGGCCGATCAGCGTGCCGGCGTCCCAGCCCAGCGCCGGGTCGGGGTAGATGAACACGAAGCGGTCCCAGGCATCGGTCTCGAATGCCAGATCGGCGCCCAGCGTCACCAGGTCGCGCCAGCGCTGGCGGCTGTCCAGCAGCGCCGTGCGTAGCGCACTCACATGCGGCAGGTCGCGCGGCGCTCCCGTGACGGCCGCCCCGGCGGCCCCGTCGCTGGCGCCTGCAATCGCGTGTTCCATGCCAAGCCGCGTCCCTTGTTGGTGGACGCATTGCGCAGCAGAGAGGTGAATCCCAGGTTATCGTTGCGGCCATGCGTGCCGGCCGGCACGAACTGCCCGGCAGAATCGGCCGGGCGCACCGGCAGCCGCCGCCAATGAATTGACAGCCGCCCTTGCCCTGCGCATGGTCCGCCGCCGCGCGAGGAGTGCCAGAGCCATGACCGACCCGTCCCTTCGTCAGACCATCGAGGCATTGTGGGAACGCCGCGACACCGTCTCGCCTAAAACCGGCGGGGCCGACCGGGACGCGGTCGACCAGGCGCTGGCGGCGCTGGAATCCGGCACATTGCGCGCGGTGGAGCCGACGCAAGCGGGCTGGGTGGTCAATGAATGGCTCAAGAAGGCGGTGCTGCTGTCCTTCCGCCTCAATGATTCGGTGCCGATGCCCGGCCCCGGCGGCGCCCCGGTGTTCGACAAGGTGCCGATGAAGTTCGAGGGCTGGACCGCCGCCGACTTCCAGAAGGCCGGCTTCCGCGCCGTGCCGGGCGCGGTGGTGCGCCGCTCGGCCTATATCGCGCCCGGCGTGGTGCTGATGCCAAGCTTCGTGAACGTCGGCGCCTATGTCGGCGCCGGCACCATGGTGGACACCTGGGCCACGGTGGGAAGCTGCGCGCAGATTGGCCGCAACTGCCACCTGTCCGGCGGCGTCGGCATCGGCGGCGTGCTGGAGCCGTTGCAGGCCACTCCGGTGGTGATCGAGGATGATTGCTTCATCGGCGCCCGCTCCGAGGTGGTGGAGGGCGTGATCGTCGAGCGCGGGTCGGTGCTGTCGATGGGCGTGTTCATCAGCGCCACCACCAAGGTGATCGACCGCGCCACCGGCGAGGTGCATGTCGGCCGGGTGCCGGCCTACTCGGTGGTGGTGCCCGGTAGCCTGCCCGGCCCGGTGGGCACGCCGTCGCTGTATTGCGCGGTGATCGTCAAGACAGTGGACGAGCGCACCCGCGCCAAGACCTCCATCAACGACCTGCTGCGCGACTGAGGGCGCCCAGCTTGGACACCCCATCGCCGAACGCCCCCGCCGACCCGGTGCCGCTGGCGCAGGCGCTGCTGCGCTGCGCCTCCGTCACCCCCGCCGATGCCGGCGCGCAAAGCGTGCTGGCCGACGCGCTGGCGCGGCTGGGCTTCACCGTCACCCGGCTGCGCTTCGGCGAGATCGAGAACCTGTACGCCCGCCTGGGCACCGGCGCACCGCATATCTGCTTCGCCGGCCATACCGACGTGGTGCCCGAGGGCGCCGGCGCCTGGACCACCGGCCCGTTCGCCGGCGAAATTCGCGACGGCGTGCTGTACGGCCGCGGCGCCTGCGACATGAAGGGCGCCATCGCCGCCTTCGTGACCGGCGTGGAGGACCATCTGCGCGGCGCGGCCCCGAACGGCTCGATCAGCCTGCTGATCACCGGCGACGAGGAAGGCCCGGCGACCGACGGCACCGTGCGCGTGCTGGACTGGATGCGCGAGCATGGCGAGGTGCCGGATTTCTGCATCGTCGGCGAGCCGACCAACCCGGCGCGGCTGGGCGACATCATCAAGATCGGCCGGCGCGGCAGCCTGAACGCGGTGCTGACGGTGCATGGCGTGCAGGGCCACGCCGCCTATCCGCAGCGCGCCGACAACCCGATCCATCGCCTGGTGCGCGTCCTGTCCGAGCTGACCGCCCGGCCGCTGGACGCCGGCAGCGACTGGTTCGAACCCTCCACCCTGCAGCTCACCAGCGTCGATGTCGGCAACCCGGCCACCAACGTCACCCCGGCCAGCGCGCGGGCGATGCTGAACATCCGCTTCAACGACCTGCACACCGGCGCCAGCCTGTCCGCCATGCTGCGCGAGGTGGCCGCCCGCCACGCCGAGCGCTTCGACCTCGACATCTCGATCAGCGGCGAGAGCTTCCTGACCCAGCCCGGCCCGATGGTGGAGGCGCTGCAAGGCGCCATCGCCGCGGCCACCGGGGTGACCCCCAAGCTGGACACCGGCGGCGGCACGTCCGACGCCCGCTTCATCACCCGGCTCTGCCCGGTAGCCGAGTTCGGCCTGGTCGGCGCCACCATGCACCAGGTGGATGAGAGGGTGCCGGTGGAGGAGTTGCGGGCGCTGTCGGGCATCTATCGCGCGGTACTCGACAAGTTCCTGGCATGAGCAACTGGGCATGAGCGGCGGAATGGGCCGGAACGGCAAGCCGCCGGCCGGGCGCATCGTTCGCGGCCTGCTGCTGCTGGCCACCTTCCGCGCCGCCGGGCTGGCCGAGTTCGCCGCCACCCGGCAGGCCTTCCTGAACAGCTTCGCGCCGCTGATCGCCTTCCCGCTGGTCGGCGGGCTGCTGATGCTGGGCTCCGGCGGCGGACTGACCGCGCTGGGCGACCTGCTGGCGACCGCGGTGGCACTGCTGGCGCCCCCGGTGCTGTCGCATGCCTTCGCCGTGGCCTGGAAGCGCGAGGCGCTGTGGCTGCGCTACGCGGTGGCGTTCAACTGGTGCCAGTGGGCGGTGCCGCTGGCGGCGATTCCGGTGCTGGTGGGCGTGGGCGTGCTGATCCAGGGCGGCATGCCGACGGGCACCGCCGTCCCGCTGGCCATGCTGCTGCTGGCCGGCTACGGGCTGGCGCTGCAATGGTTCCTGGCGCGGCGCGGGCTGGACCTGCCGCGCTGGCGGGCGACGCTGCTGGTCCTGGCGATGAATGTCGCCACCGGGCTGCTGGTGATCGGCCCGCGCCTGCTGCTGGCCAGCCTGATCGCCGGCGGCGGATGACGGGTGCGCTGGCCGGGTTGCAGGCCGCCTGGCTGCTGGCGCGCGGCCGGCCCGAGGGCGCGCGCCTGCTGTCCGTGCCGCCGGCCGACGCACTGGCCGCCGCCGCGCGCAGCTTCTGGGCCGCCCCGCTCTGCCTGCCGGCCTTCGTCTGCCTGCATGTGATCGGCTGGATGGAATCCGGCCTCGGCGCGTTCCCGGCGCGTGGTTTCGCGCTGGACCTGCTGGGCTTCGTGATCGGCTGGGCCGGCTTCGCGCTGCTGACCCGCGGCCTGGCGGCGCGGCTGGGGCGGCAGGCACTGTGGCCCGGCTTCATCACCGCCTGGAACTGGTGCAACGTCCTGCAATACCTGATGCTGGTGGCCGCCGCTCTGCCCTCGCTGCTGGGCCTGCCGGACGTGGTGGCGGAGACCGCCTGGCTGGCGGCGATGGGCTGGGCGTTGTGGCTGGAATGGTTCGCCACCCGGCTGACCCTGGCGGTGCCGGCACTGACCGCGGTGGCGCTGGTGGCGCTGGATTTCTCGATCGGACTGATGCTGGTGGCGTTGACAGGGTAAGGCAAGGAAGGGTTTTTTTGCAAAAAAGAACCAAAAAACCTTCACTCGTTCGCGCCTGAACGCCAGGACTCCAACGAATAAAAAGTTTTTTTGCTTCTTTTTGTTCACAAAAAGAGGGCCTTCCTTCACGCGAACGGATCAACCGGATACCGCACCCCGGTCAGACTCAGCCCCTCAGCCGGCGCCGTCGGTCCGGCGGCGGCGCGGTCCCGGGCGGCCAGCGCCTCGGCCACCCGCGCCACCGGCCAACGCCCCTCGCCCACCAGCTTCAGCGTGCCCACCATGTTGCGCACCTGGTGGTGCAGGAAGCTGCGCGCCTCGGCCACCACCTCGATCAGCTCGCCGGCGCGGCTCACCGCCAGCCGGTCCAGCGTGCGCAGCGGGCTGCGCGCCTGGCAGGCGGTGGCGCGGAAGCTGGTGAAGTCGTGCCGGCCCAGCAGGCTGCGCGCGGCGGCGTCCATGGCGGGCACGTCCAGCGCCCGATCGACATGCCAGACCCGGCCGGCCAGCAGCGCCGGGCGGGCCGGCCGGGCCAGGATGCGGTAGCGATAGGCCCGCCCGGTCGCCGAGAACCGCGCATGCCAGTCCGGCGCCGCCACCGCCGCGCGCAGCACCGCCACCGCATGGGTGCGCATATGGAAGTTCAGCGCGTCGCGCAGCCTGGCCGGCGCGATGGCGCGGTCGAGGTCCAGATGGACCACCATCGCCTCGGCATGCACCCCGGCATCGGTGCGCCCGGCGGCGGTGGCGGCGACCGGGGCGGCCAGCGCCAGCCGGCTGGCCGCGGCCTCCAGCACCTGCTGCACCGACAGCCCGGCCGCCTGCCGCTGCCAGCCGGACAGGCCGGTGCCGGCGTATTCCAGCTCCAGGGCGTAGCGCGGCATCAGCCCAGCCTTGTGCCCGCCGGCACCGCCCGCCCGCGCAGGAAGGCGGCGGCATCCATCGCCGCCCGGCCGGGCGCCTGCACCCGCAGCAGCCGCAGCGCACCGGCACCGCAGGCCACCAGCAGCCGGTCGTCCAGCACCGTGCCGGGCGCCCCGCTTCCTGGCTCCGGCACCGCCGCGAGCACCTTCAGCGCGGCACCGTCCAGCGTGGTCGCGGTGCCCGGCCAGGGGTTCAGCGCGCGCACCCGCCGGTCCAGTTCCGCGGCCTCGCGGGTCCAGTCGATCACGCTGTCCTCGCGGGTCAGCTTGGGGGCGTAGGTGGCGCCCTCCTCCGGCTGCGGCAGCGGTGGCGGCTGCTCGGCCAGGGCGCGCAGGATCAGCCGGCCACCGATCGCCGCCAGCGCGTCGTGCAACTCCGCCGCCGTGGTCGCGGGCCCGATCGGCACCGCCTCGCGCAGCAGCATCGGGCCGGTGTCCAGCCCGGCATCCATCTGTATGATGGTGATGCCGGTTTCGCGGTCGCCAGCCAGGATCGCCGCCTGGATCGGCCCGGCGCCCCGCCAGCGCGGCAGCAGGCTGGCATGGATGTTGAGGCAGCCGCGGCGCGGCGCGGCCAGCATCGGCTCGGGCAGGATCAGCCCGTAGGCGGCCACCACCGCCGCCTCCAGCCCCAGCGCCGCGAACGCCGCCTGCGCCTCGGCATCGCGGCGGAGGCGGGCCGGCGTGCGCACCAGCAGGCCCAGCGCCTGGGCCGCCGCATGCACCGGACAGAGCCGCACCGCCTGCCCCCGCCCGGCCGGGCGCGGCGGCTGGCAATACACGGCGGCGATCTCGTGGCCGGCGCCATGCAGCGCCCGCAGCGCCGGCACCGCGAAATCCGGGCTGCCCATGAAGGCGATGCGCATCCTGGCTATCCTTTCTGGCGCTGCTCCTTGGCCAGCTTGCGCAGCAGCATGTTGCGCTTCAGCGCCGAGATGTGGTCGATGAACAGCACCCCATCGAGATGGTCGATCTCGTGCTGCAGGCAGGCGGCCAGGAGGCCATCGGCCTCGATCTCGCGGCGCGCGCCGGACTGGTCGAGGAAGCGCACCTTCACCCGCGCCGGGCGGGTCACGTCGGCATACTGGCCGGGCAGCGACAGGCACCCCTCCTCGCGGGTGGCCAGCTCGGCGCTGGCGGCCACCACCTCGGGGTTGATCAGCACCACCGGGGCGCGAGCGTCGTCGGGCATCAGGTCCACAACCGCCAGGCGCAGCTTCACCCCCACCTGGGGCGCGGCCAGGCCGATGCCGGGGGCCTTGTACATGGTGGTGAACATGCGCGGGATCAGCGCGCGCACCGCCTCGGTATCGGCCGGCAGCACCGCGCGGGCGCGTGCCTTCAGCACCGCGTTGGGCGCGATCAGGATGGGCAGCGTCTCGGCATCGCCCGACAGATCGAGGGGGTGCGGCGACGGCATGGCGGCGGACTCGTTTGACATGCACGGCATGTAGCCGCCGCACCCGCGCGGATCAACAACGTCCCGCCATTCCCCGCCGGCGCAATCTTCGCGCGACTCGCCGCCAGGGGCTTGCAAGCACGGTCCCGGTTGCCAAAATAACGTCGGTCGGGTTGCCGCAACGGGGCCCGGCATCGCTTCGCTCCAAGGAGGAGGCCCGCCATGACCGGCCGTATGTTCGCGTCCCCGATGTTCCTCGGCTTCGATCATCTCGAACAGATGCTCGAACGCGCCGCCAAGACCTCGTCGGACGGCTATCCGCCCTACAATATCGAGCAGACCGGGCCGACCGGGCTGCGCATCTCGCTCGCCGTCGCCGGCTTCACCATGGATGACCTGCAAATAACGCAGGAAGACAACCAGTTGGTGATCCGTGGCCGACAGACCGACGACAGCCAGGGCCGTGTGTTCCTGCATCGCGGCATCGCCGCCAGGCAGTTCCAGCGCGCCTTCGTGCTGGCCGAGGGCATCGAGGTGAAGGGCGCCTGGCTTGATAACGGCCTGCTGCATATCGACCTCGCCCGCCCCCAACCGGAGGCCAAGGTGAAGACGATCCGCATCAGCAAGGGCACCAACGGCGCCGGCCGCGTGGTGGAAGGCGAGCCTGACGTCTGATCGGGCGGGACACGTCCCGCCCCGCGGCGGCCGATCCCGGCGCCGCATCCCAGGAGACATGACATGACCAACGATACCCAGACCCAGCCCGGCAGCTTCGACATCCGCCGGCTGTCCGCCGCCGAATTCGGCAGCCTCGGCGTCTCGCAGATCGCCTATGTGAAGCCGGTGGTCGTCAACGGCGCCCCCGCCTTCGCCATCCATGCCGCCGACGGCACGCCGATGGCCGTCGCCCCGGACCGCGAGGTCGCCATGGCCGCGATCCTTCAGCACGAGTTGCTGGGGACCATGGTTCACTGAACCTCCGCGCAAAACGGCCGCCAGAACGCAAATCGGGCCGGGAGCGTAGCTCCCGGCCCGATTCATATTGCCGCTCCAGCCCAGTGCGGGCCGGCCCTCAGCAAGCCGGCCCTCAGTTTGAACCCGCCGGGTCGATCCAGCCGATATTGCCGTCGCTGCGGCGATATACCACGTTCAACACGCCGGTGGCGCTGTTGCGGAACATCATCACCGGCTGATCGGCCAGGTCCATCCGCATCACCGCGTCGCTGACCGTCAGCACGGAAATCTCGGCCGGCACTTCGGCGATGACGGTGGCGTAGGTGGCCGCCTGCACGGTGCCGCCGGCATCGCCCGGCCCGTGCTCCTCCTCCTCCTGGCGCAGGACGTACTGGCGCGCCGCCTCCGGGCGCTCGCGGTTGGCGGCGTCGCGGGCATGTTCGTTCACCCGGCGGCGATAGCGGCGCAGCCGCTTGGCGATGTGCTCGGCGGCGTCGTCGAAGGCGCTGTTGGCGTCCGCCGCCTCGCCCTCGCCCCGCAGGGTCAGGCCGCGCGCGGCATGCACGTTGATGTCGCAGGTGAAGAAACTTCGCGCCCGGCTGAAGGTGACATGCGCCTCCAGCGCGTGGTCGAAGTATTTGGCCGCGATCGTGTCAAGTTGCTGGGCGACGCGCGTCTGCAGCGCGTCCGACAGGTCGACCTGTTTGCCCGAAACCGTGATCTGCATAAGCCCTTCCTCACGTCCTTGTTCGGGACCGCCTGCCGGGCGCTAGGCGTCCGCCCCCGATTTCGGGTCGCGGACCAGATCAGCCCGGCACGGCCTTCTCCCGTTTGCGCTGCACGGAACTCGGTATGTGGAGCGCATCGCGGTATTTGGCCACGGTTCGCCGTGCGATGTCCACGCCCTCCTTGCGCAGGGAAGCAACGATAGCATCGTCCGAAAGGATATCGTCCGACGTTTCGGCGTCCACGAGAGCCCGGATACGGTGGCGGATGGCCTCCGCGGAGTGAGTTTCGCCGCCGCTGCTTGATTGGATCGCAGTTGTGAAAAAATATTTAAGTTCATAGATGCCGCGCGGTGTCGCCATGTACTTGTTGGCGGTCACCCGGCTGACGGTGCTTTCATGCATCTCCACCGCCTCGGCGATATCGCGCAGGATCAGCGGCCGCAGATGACTGACACCATGCCAGAAGAACCCGTCCTGCCGGCGCACGATCTCGCTGGCCACCTTCAGGATGGTCTGCGCGCGCTGCTGCAGCGACTTCACCAGCCAGGTGGCGGTGGCCAGCTTCTCGGACAGGAAGGCCTTGTCGTCCTTGCTGGCGCGCGGCAGCACGCGGGCGCTGAAGCTGTGGTTGACCAGGACGCGCGGCATGGTCTCGGGGTTCAGTTCCAGGATCCACACGCCATCCGGGGCGGCGCGCATCAGCACGTCCGGTACCACCGGCTGCGGCGGCGTGGCGTCCCAGGTGGCGCCAGGCTTGGGGTCCAGCCGGCGGATCTCGACGATCATGTCGGCGAGGTCCGCGCCATCCACCTCGCAGACCTGCATCAGCCGCTTGTGGTCGCGCCGCGCCAGCAGTTCCAGATTGTCCAGCAGGGCGGCCATCGCCGGGTCCAGCCGGTTTTTCTCGGCCAGTTGCACCGCCAGGCACTCGCGCAGGTCGCGGGCGAACATGCCTGTGGGGTCGAAGCGCATCATCCGCGCCCGCACCGCCTCCACCCGCTCCACCGGCGCCCCCATCGCCTGCGCCAGGGCCTCCGGGGCGGCCGACAGCCGGCCGGAGGGCTCCAGCAGCGCGATCAGGTAGGCGCCGATCAGCCGGTCGGTCGGGTCGGCGAAGGACAGCCGCAACTGCTCGCCCAGATGCTCGCGCAAGGTGGGGGCGCCCTCGGCGAAATCGTCGATGCCGCGCTCGTCGTCCTCAAAGCCCTGGCCGGCGCCGCGCCCGCCGTCGGAGGCCCCGCCGGGGTCGTAGGTCTCCGCCGCCTCGGCATCCATCGCCCCGCTGGCGGCCAGCCCGCTCTCCTCGCGCAACGTCTCGCCCACATCCGGCACCGCCGGGTCGGAGAAATCGCGCTCGCCGGGCATCGGCGCCGCATCCGGGTCGCGCGGGCCGGCCGGCGCCAGCACCACCTGGTCCGGCGCCGCCCGCTCGGCCGCCGGCGCGTCGCTGCTCTCGTCGCGCTCCAGCAGCGGGTTGCGCTCCAGCTCCTCCTCGACGAAGGCGCCGACCTCGACATTGGAGAACTGCAGCAGCTTGATCGCCTGACGCAGTTGCGGCGTCATCACCAGGGACTGGGACTGGCGAAGATCCAGGCGGGGGCCGATCGCCATATACGCGGACTCTACTGCTCGGACGCGCGGCGGCGATCGCCGCGATGACTCAGTGCAGCGCGCCGCGCCGCAAGATGCAAGCAAGAATCGTGCTGCATGGCCGCCACGCCGCTCCGGCTCAAACCCCCGCCATCCGCCCGGGCAGCCCCGAATCGGCCGCCCGCGCCTCTCCCAGCGCCCAGCCGAGCAGCAGGAACACCCATCCGGCGGTCGGAATGGTGAACAGCGCCGAGGTCGAGGCAACCGGCCACAGCGCCACCACCACCGAGGCGAACAGCCCCACCCGCACCGCCGCCGCGTCGCGCAGCCCGCGCCCGGCGGCCCGCAGCCAGGCCGCCACCAGCGCCACGAACAGCACCAGCCCGGGCAGCCCGCCGGAAACCGCCACATCCAGGTAGTAGTTGTGCGGATGCAGGTTGCACCCCTCCAGCCCACCGCCATCCGCCCGCGTCGTGCCCAGGCCGGGCAGCGGATGCTGATAGGCCGCGTCCCCGCAATGCAGGCGGAACCCGTCGAACCCCTGCCCCGTCCACGGATGCGCCTCCAGCATCACCCCGGCGCGCGCGAACAGCAGGCCATAGGCGCTGTCGCCGAAATGTTCCATCTGGTCGGCGAAGCGCAGCACCAGCTTGCCATAGGTCGGCGGCGACAGCACCGGCGTCAGCGCCAGCAGCACGCCCCCCACCGCCAGCGCCGCCAGCACCGGCAGGCGCAACCGGCGGATCAGCAGCGCCGTCACCAGCAGCCCCAGCAGCATCAGCAGCGTCGGCATGCGCTGGCCGATCAGCACCGTGGTGGCGACCACCGCCAGCAGCAGCGCCAGCCCGGCCACCCGCCGCCAGCCCGCCCCTCGCAATCCGGTCAGCACCGGCGGCAGGAAGGCCGGGAACAGCAGCAGCACGAACGGGCTGCCCGCCTCGGGCTTGCGGAACGGCCCGGTCAGCGCCCCGTCGCCCCAGCGCGGATCGCCGAACAGGTTCACCCCCAGCAGAAATTGCTGCCATGCCTGCAGCCCGATCCACGCCGCCGCCGCCAGCACCGCCCACCACAACAGCCGCCGCGTCGCGGCCACGGCCAGCAGCCATTCCGACAGCGCCGCCACGAACAGCAGCATCCGCCCCATCGCCAGGCCCTGGAGCACCGGCCGCGCCTGGCCGGTCAGCAGCGAGCACAGCACGATCCACAGCCAGAACGCCCCGGCCAGCCGCGCCCAGCCCGCCCGCGTCCATCCCCACTCGCCCGCCAGCGCGCAGCGCAGCAGGAACATCAGGCCGAGCAGGCTGATCAGCATGTCGGCGGCGGCGCGCGAATACAGGACCGCCAGCGGCAGCACCGCCAGCAGCACCGGCGCCGCGGCCTCCAGCCGGCGCAGGCCCGGCCCGCCGGATGCCGCCCCGTCGGGCGCCCCGCCAGCCGTCACAGGGTGAACCGGTCGCCGAGATACACGCGGCGCACATCCTCGTCGGCCACCACCTGCTCGGGCGGCCCCTCCATCATCACCTGGCCGTCATGCATGATGTAGGCGCGGTCGATGATGCCCAGCGTCTCGCGCACGTTGTGGTCGGTGATCAGCACCCCCAGCCCGCGATGCTTCAGGTGCGAGACCAGGTCGCGGATCTCGCCCACCGCGATCGGGTCGATGCCGGCCAGCGGCTCGTCGAGCAGGATGTAGCTGGGCTGGGTGGCCAGCGCCCGGGCGATCTCCACCCGCCGCCGCTCGCCGCCCGACAGCGCCAGCGCGGGGGTGCGACGCAGATGGCCGATGCCGAATTCGGCCAGCAACTCGTCCAGCATGTGCTCGCGCCGGTCGGCATCCCGCTCGGTCACCTCCAGCGCCGCCATCACGTTCTGCTCCACGTTCAGCCCGCGGAACACGCTGGCCTCCTGCGGCAGGTAGCCGATGCCCAGCCGGGCGCGGCGATACATCGGCAGCGCGGTGATGTCGTGCCCGTCCAGGCTGATCGAGCCGGTATCCGGCCGCACCAGGCCCACGATCATGTAGAAGGTGGTGGTCTTGCCGGCGCCGTTCGGGCCCAGCAGGCCCACCGCCTCGCCGCGCCGCAGGCTCAGCGACACGTTGCGCACCACCGGCCGCTTCCGATAGGTCTTGCCGACACCACTGGCCACCAGCCCGGTGCCGCCGTCGCCCGCCCGCGCGCCGCTCACTTGCGCGCGCCGGCCGGTGGCGCGGCCGGCGCCGGCGGGGGAGTCCCGGCCTTCTTGGCATCCTCGGGCACGATCAGCCCCTGCACCCGCCCGGCCGGGCCGGCGAGGATATGGGCGACGCCGGTCTTCATGTTCACGTCCGCCGCCGGGCCGTTGATCTGGTTCTGCCCGTGCGTGATGCGGACATGGCCGAGCACGCGGGCGATGCCGGTATCGGCGACATACACGCCGCGGTCGCCGCGCACCGTGTCGGTCGCGGTGCGCACCTCCACGTTGCCGAAGCCCTCCACCCGCTCCAGCTTGCCGGCCGCCGCAGGCGCGCCCGCGGCCGGCGGCGCGGCCCCGGCCGCCTCGGCGGGCGCGGCCTCGGCCGGGGCCAGGTAGCCCACCAGCGTGTCGGCGGCCAGCCGGCGGCCATCGGCGGTCACCACCACGGCGTTGCCGCGGCCCACCGCCATGCGCTTCTGCGACCAGTATTCCAGGCTGTCGCGCGCCGTGACCACCTGCTGCGGCATGGTCAGCTTCAGGTCGTGCCCGGTCAGCACCAGCACCGCCTGGTCCATGTCATAGACGGCATTGTCGCCCACCGCCTCGTCGGTCTTGGTGAAGATGCGCACATGGCCGTGCGCCTCCAGCCGGTACACCTCGGTGTCGCCGGTATCGCCGCCAAGCCCCGGCACCGTCCCGGCGGCCGGCGCGGCGGCAGCCGGCGCGGCGCCGGCCTTCTTGCGGTAGCGCGCCACCAGCCGGTCGGCCAGCACGGTCACATCGCCGCGCACCGCCCGCGCATCGCCCTCGGCGATCACCTCGCTCTCGGCCTGGTGCCATTCGAACCCGCCGCGCGCGGTCACCTCCACCGGCCCGCCGCCGGACATGTCGAGCGCCTGCGCCGCGGCCGGGCGCGCCACGGCACTGGCGGCCAGCCCGGCCAGCATCCCCAAACCAAGCCACAGCCGCACCCGCGTCATCGCGATCCCCCGTTCAGCACCAGCCGGCCCGGCCCGGTGAACTGCACCACCGATCCGCCATCCAGCAGGGTGAAGCCCTGCGCGTCCAGCGTACCGAACGGCCCCTGCACATGCACCTGGCGGTTGCCGCTGGCGGCGCCGCCGTGCAGGTCCACGGCCATCGCGTCGGTCTGCATCACCGTGCCGTCGTCGCGATACAGCACCACCTCGCCGGACAGGTCGAGCTGGTCGGCACGCTGCATGTAGACGCCCTGGCGCGCCCGCACCAGCAGCCAGGCGCCCGAGCCCAGCGTGATGTCGCCCTTCGGCTCGGTCAGATCGACCCGCTCCGGCCCCACCTGGCGGGCCAGCGAGGCGGTGACGGTGAATGGCTGCCCGGTCTTGTCCACGCCGCGATAGCGCGCATCGGTCAGCGCGCCGCCCTCGGGCGCGGTCAGGCCGAGGCGGTAGGTGAAGCGGCCGCGCTCGGCATCGGTGAAGAATTCCGGCCACAGCGCCACCAGCGCCAGCAGCGCCACCGCCACCACCGGCAGCACCCGCTTGGCCAGCACCACGAACAGCCGCCGCCGCGCCGCGTTGGCCACCGGGCCCAGGGCGCGCGGCGCCAGGCGCGTCAGCCGGGCCGATGGCCCGGCGGGCGGACTGCCGCCAGGTGGGGGGCCGCCAGGTGGGACGCCAGATGGGCGCTCGGGGGGTTGCACCGGCAGGCGCGCCACGCTCACGCCGCTCGCGGCGCCGGCGGCAGGCAGGCCGGAAGGGGCCGCATGCCCGCCTCGCGGCGGCGGCTCATGCCACCCCGGCGCGCAACAGGTCGTGGACGTGCAGAATGCCGACCGGCCGGCCGCCGGCATCCACCACGAACAGCGCGGTGATCGGCCGCTCGCGCGCATTCATCACATGCAGCGCCTCGGCCGCCAGGGCGTCCGGGCCGATGCTGCGCGGGGTGGCGTTCATGATCTCGCCCACATCGCGGGCCAGCAGGTCCGGCCCCATGGCGCGGCGCAGGTCGCCATCGGTCAGGATGCCGGCCAGCCGCCCCTCGGCATCGACCACGCCGAGGCAGCCGAACCGCTTCTGCGTCATCAGCACCAGCGCCTCCGGCATGGGCGTGCCCGGCGGCGCCAGCGGCAGCTCGTCGCCGGTATGCATTAGGTCGCGCACCCGCCGCAGCCGCGCGCCCAGCTTGCCGCCCGGATGGATGCGGCGGAAATCGGCCGCCCCGAAGCCGCGCCGGGTCAGCAGCGCCACCGCCAGCGCATCGCCAAGCGCCATCTGCATGGTGGTGCTGGTGGTCGGCGCCAGGCCCATCGGGCAGGCCTCGCGCGCCGCCGGCAGGACCAGCGCCACGTCGGCGGCGGTGGCCAGCGTGCTGCCGGCGCGCCCGGTGATGCCCACCAGCGGCAGGCCGAAGCGCCGCGTATGGGCGATCAGGTCGGCCAGCTCGGCGGTCTCGCCGGAATTGGACAGCGCCAGCACCGCGTCGCCCGGCACGATCATGCCCAGGTCGCCATGGCTGGCCTCGGCCGGGTGCACGAACATCGCCGGCGTGCCGGTGGAGGCCAGGGTGGCGGCGATCTTGTGCGCGACGTGGCCGGACTTGCCCATGCCGGTCACCACCACCCGCCCGGTGGCGCCCAGCAGCAGCTCCACCGCGGCGGCGAAGTGGTCGTCCAGGGCGGCGGCCAGCGCGCGCAGCCCCTCCGCCTCGGTCGCCAGCACGGCACGGGCGGCCTCGATGTCCTGATGCAGCGTGGCGAGGGCAGCGGTCATGGCGGTGCGATCCGATGGGGGGCGGTCGCCCGGATCTGGCGCCCGCCGCGTGTAAGGCAACCTGCGGCGTGTGTGGGACGGCCGCGCGGGGCGGTCAAGCACGTTGCCGCGCCGCCGGCCGATCACAAAGGCGTTCCGCCGGTTGCGCCCGGCGTACTTAGCTAGTGCGCGAAAATATCCGGCGCGTCCCACCCCAGCACGTCCAGCCGCCCGCGCGCGGGCAGGAAGGCGAAGCATTCCTCGGCCAGCTCCAGCCGCCCCTCGCGCTTCAGCAGCGCCTCCAGCCGCGCCCACAGCGCATGCAGGTGCAGCACGTCCGAGGCGGCATAGGCCAGCTGCTCGGACGACAATTCGGCCGCCCCCCAGTCGGAGGTCTGCTGCTGCTTGGACAGATCGACCCCCAGCAGCTCGCGGCACAGATCCTTCAGGCCATGCCGGTCGGTGAAGGTGCGCACCAGCTTGGCGGCGATCTTGGTGCATTTCACCGGCGCCACCCGGATGCCCAGCGCGTGCTGCAGCATGCCCACGTCGAAGCGCGCGAAATGCATCAGCTTGACCACGCCGGGGTCGGCCATCAGCCGCTTCAGGTTGGGGCAGTCGGCACCGCGCCCGCCCAGTTCCGGCGGCACGATCTGCACCATGTGCGCCTGGCCGTCGCCGGCCGACATCTGCACCAGGCACAGCCGGTCGCGCCGCGGATCCAGGCCCATCGTCTCGGTGTCCACCGCCACCACCGGCCCGAGGTCGAGCCCGTCGGGAAGGTCGTGGCGATGCAGATGCAGCGTTGCGTTGGCCATGAACTGGGTGATGTCCGCCATGCGGTTGGAATCCCGTCCCATCCTGCCGGCACCGTATGAGGGGGAGCGGGTCGCCGGCCGCAGAACGGGCGGGCGCACCTTCCGATCCGAATTCCGCCGCGCGAGCCGCGCGGCGGATGGTGCCCAGGAGAAGACTCGAACTTCCACGACCTTGCGGCCACAGGTACCTGAAACCTGCGCGTCTACCAATTCCGCCACCTGGGCATCCGGTGCGGCCCCATCGCAGGAACCGTGCGGTGGGCGGGCGATGTAACCCCCAGCCCCGGTTCCGTCAACAGGCAAACCGCGCGGCATCGCGAAGTGCCGTCGCATGGCAGCCTTCCGGCGCCAAGGCTTGCATGCCGCCGCTTGAGCGTGGCGCACCAGCCGCATATCAAGGGTGCGGATTCGGGCAGGAGTGAGAGATGACCACACGCAGCGTGGCGACGGTATTCGGCGGGTCGGGCTTCATCGGCCGCTATGTGGTCAAGCGGCTGGCCGCCGCCGGCCATGTGGTGCGCGTGGCGGTGCGCGACACCGAGGCGGCGCTGTTCCTCAAGTCGATGGGCGCGGTGGGCCAGGTGGTGCCGCTGTACGCGCCCGTGACCAACGCCGCCGACGTGGCGCGCGCGGTGGAAGGCGCCGCCATCGTGGTCAACCTGGTGGGCATCCTGGCCGAGCGCCGGCCCGGCGACTTCCAGCGCATCCAGGCCGAGGGCGCCGGCCGGGTGGCCCAGGCCGCCGCCGCCGCCGGCGTGGCCAAGCTGGTCCAGCTCTCGGCGATCGGCGCCGACCCGGCCAGCCCCAGCGCCTACGCCACCTCCAAGGCGGCCGGCGAGGCGGCGGTGCGGGCGGCCTTCCCGCGCGCCACCATCCTGCGCCCCTCGGTGGTGTTCGGCCCGGAGGACCAGTTCTTCAACCGTTTCGCGGCCCTGGCCCAGGTGCTGCCGGTGATGCCGGTGATCTGCGGGGCGACCAAGTTCCAGCCGGTCTACGTGGCCGACGTGGCCGACGCGGTGATGGCCGCCCTCACCCGGCCGGACGCCGCGGGCAAGACCTATGAGCTTGGCGGCCCGGCGGTGTGGAGCATGCGCGAGCTGCTGACCTGGATCCTGGCCCAGATCCAGCGCCGCCGGCCGCTCTGGGAGGTGCCGATGGGCCTCGCCCGGCTGCAGGCCTCGCTGCTGGAGCATGTGCCGGGCAAGCCGCTGACCCGCGACCAGCTGCTGTTGCTGGCGCGCGACAACGTGGTGGCGCCGGGCGCCGAGGGGCTGGCGACGCTGGGCGTGCAGGCCACGCCGGTGGAGCTGGTGGTGCCTGCCTATCTGGCGCGGTACCGGCCGGGCGGGCTGAAGCGAGAACTGTATGCGGCATAATCATCCCAATTCGGACCTTTATATCCCCGATCACGGCCGAGTAACCAGCGAAAGATACAAAACCTCGGAATATATGACAGTAATACTGCCATAACTCCCTTTGCAAGCCCTCGGGAATGCCGTATAGGCACCCCCACGATGGGCTGCCGCCGCGCGCGCCGCCCGCACCGACCGCCAAACCACGGGCGGCCGAGCAACAGAGAGCGCCACGATGCCCGATCGCATGCTGCAATTCGTCCGCGTGCCCCAGCAGACGCCCGAAAAGCGCGCCGTCACCGCCCGCCGCACCGATTTCGACGAAATCTACGCCCGCTTCGCCGCCGACGACGCCGCCCGCCAGTCCAGCCGGTGCAGCCAATGCGGCGTGCCGTTCTGCCAGGTGCACTGCCCGCTCTCGAACAACATCCCGGACTGGCTGAAACTGACCGCCGAGGGACGGCTGGAGGAGGCCTATGAAATGGCCTCCAGCACCAACAATTTCCCCGAGATTTGCGGCCGAATCTGCCCCCAGGACCGGCTTTGCGAGGGCAATTGCGTCATCGAGAAGGGCTTCGAGTCGGTCACCATCGGCGCCGTCGAGCGCTTCATCACCGACAATGCCTTCGACCGCGGCTGGGTCCAGCCGATCCGTCCGGCAGCCGAGCGCCCGCAATCGGTCGGCATCGTCGGCGCCGGCCCGGGGGGGCTGGCGGCGGCGGAGGAGATGCGGCGGCACGGCTACCAGGTGCATGTCTACGACCGCTACGACCGCGTCGGCGGGCTGATGATCTACGGCATTCCCGGCTTCAAGCTGGAAAAGGACATCGTGCTGCGGCGCTGGAAGCTGATGGAGGACTCCGGCATCATCTTCCATTTGAACACCGAGATCGGCCGCGACATCCCCTTCGCCGCGCTGCGCGCCCGCCATGACGCGGTGCTGCTGGCCACCGGCGTCTACAAGCCGCGCGACATCGGCGGGCCCGGCGCCGGGCTGTCCGGCATCGTGGCGGCGCTGGACTACCTGACCGCCTCCAACCGCACCGGCCTGGGCGACGAGGTACCTGACTTCGCCTCCGGCGCGCTGGATGCGGCGGGGCGGGACGTGGTGGTGATCGGCGGCGGCGACACCGCGATGGATTGCGTGCGCACCGCGGTCCGCCAGGGCGCGAAAAGCGTGAAGTGCCTGTACCGGCGCGACCGTGCCAATATGCCGGGGTCCATGCGCGAGGTGAAGAATGCCGAGGAAGAAGGTGTGGAGTTCGTCTGGCTGTCCGCCCCGGAGGCCTTCCTGGGTGACGACAGCGTTTCGGGCGTGCGGGCGGTGCGGATGCATCTCGGTCTGCACGATGCCTCCGGCCGGCAATCGGTGGAGCCGATCGAGGGCAGCCATTTCACCGTGCCGGCCAGCTTGGTGATCAAGGCGCTCGGCTTCGACCCCGAGGACCTGCAATCCGCCCTTGGCCAGCGCGACCTGGCCGTGTCACGCTGGGGCACGCTGAAGACCGACCGCCGGACCTTCATGACCAGCCTGCCCGGCGTGTTCGCCGCCGGCGACATCGTCCGGGGCGCCTCGCTCGTCGTCTGGGCGATTCGCGACGGCCGCGATGCGGCCGCGCAGATGCATCGCCATATCCAACAAAACGCCGCCGTCGCGGCCGCCGCGGAGTGACCGACCACATGCGCCCTGTTTCCAACCGTTCCGCCCTGTCGCAACGCCTCGCCCGCGGCGTGGGCCTCGCCGCCGTGCTGCTGGCCGGCGCCGCGGCGCTGCCGCCGCACGCCGCCTCCGCCCAGACGGCCCCGGCACCCACGGCCCCGGCACCCGCGGCCCCGGCCCCCGAAGCCACGCCCTCGCCGGAGGCGCTGAAGGCCGCCCGGGAACTGACCGCCCTGCTGGGCGTGCAGAACCAGGCGCGGCTGCTGATCGCCCAGATCCGCGCCCAGCTGGTCGCCGCCACCATGCGCTCCGGCGCCAAGGACCAGGCCGACGCGGTGGATATCGTGGACAAGATCCTGATGCCCGAGTTCGTCGGCCGTGAGCAGGAGATGGTGGACCTGCTGGTGCGCCCCTACGCCACCAATTTCGCCGTGTCCGACCTGCGCGAGCTGACCAAGTTCTACCGCTCGCCGCTCGGCCAGCGCCTCATCAACGCCATGCCGGCCGTCACCCGCGAGGGGCTGCAGGCCGGCCAGCAGCTTGGCCAGTCGATCTTCAAGGACGCGATCGCCAAGCACAAGGACGCCCTGCACGCCCGTGGCCTGAAGTTCTGAGCCTGACGCCCCGACCAGGAGAGCCGCCATGCCCGACCTGCCGCAGCCGCCGCAAGAAGACTTCGTCGCCGCCTGGCACGCCAACGCGCGCCGCCTGGACGGCAGCTACCGCCCCGAGGACGAGCACGATGCCTGCGGCGTCGGGCTGGTCGCGGCGCTGGACGGCAAGAAGCGCCGCGACGTGGTGCAGGCGGGCATCGACGCGCTGAAGGCGGTGTGGCATCGCGGCGCGGTGGATGCCGACGGCAAAACGGGCGACGGCGCCGGCATCCACATCGAAATCCCGCAGGACTTCTTCGCCGCCGCCGTCGAGCGCGGCGGCGACAAGCTGCGCCCCGGCCCGATCGCGGTCGGCCAGGTGTTCCTGCCCAAGACCGACCTGGGCGCGCAGGAGCGCTGCCGGCAGATCGTGGAGACCGAGATCCTGAATTTCGGCCACCAGATCTATGGCTGGCGGCAGGTCCCGATCAACGTGGCCTGCATCGGCGAGAAGGCCAACGCGACCCGCCCCGAGATCGAGCAGATCATGATCTGGAACGCCCGCGGCGTGGACGAGGCCAGCTTCGAGCGCGACCTGTACGTCATCCGCCGGCGCATCGAGAAGCAGGCCATCGCGGCGCAGATCCAGGAACTGTATTTCTGCTCCCTGTCCTGCCGCTCGGTCATCTACAAGGGCATGTTCCTGGCCGAGAGCCTGTCGGACTTCTATCCCGACCTGCTGGACCCGCGCTTCGTCAGCCGCTTCGCCATCTACCACCAGCGCTATTCCACCAACACCTTCCCCACCTGGCGGCTGGCCCAGCCGTTCCGCATGCTCGCCCATAACGGCGAGATCAACACGCTGACCGGCAACATCAACTGGATGAAAAGCCACGAGACGCGGCTGTCCGACCCGGCGCTCGACCCGTACATGGACGACCTGAAGCCGGTGGTGCAGGCCTCCGGCTCGGACACCGCCACGCTCGACAACGTGTTCGAGGTGCTGGTGCGCGCCGGGCGCGACGCGCCGATGACCAAGGCGATGATGATCCCGGCCAGCATCGGCCAGGACGCGACGATGAAGCAGGCGCACAAGGACATGTTCCTGTACTGCAACACCGTCATGGAGCCGTGGGACGGCCCGGCCGCAATGGCGGCCACCGACGGGCGCTGGGTGATCGCGGGGCTGGACCGCAACGGCCTGCGCCCGCTGCGCTACACCATCTCCACCCACCGCATGCTGATCGTGGGCAGCGAGACCGGCATGGTGAAGCTCGACGAGAGCGACGTGATCGAGAAGGGCCGCGTCGGCCCCGGCCAGACCATCGGCGTGGACCTGGATGCCGCGCGCTTCTACCCGGACGAGGAAATGAAGGACATGCTGGCCGCCCGCCAGCCCTTCGGCGAATGGGCCGAGCGCATCCGCCAGATCGACCACATCGTGAAGACCGACGCGCCGGAGCCGGCGCTGTACCAGGGCGAGGCGCTGCGCCGCCGCCAGCTCGCGGTGGGCACCACCGTGGAGGAGCTGGAGCTGATCCTGCACCCGATGGTGGAGGACGCGCAGGAGCCGGTCGGCAGCATGGGCGACGACACGCCGATCGCCGTGCTGTCGGACAAGTATCGCGGGCTGCATCATTTCTTCCGCCAGGCGTTCAGCCAGGTGACCAACCCGGCGATCGACAGCCTGCGCGAGACGCGGGTGATGTCGCTCAAGACCCGGCTGGGCAACCTGGGCAACGTGCTGGACGAGGACAGCAGCCAGTTCGACCTGCTGCAGCTCGAATCGCCGGTGCTCTCCACCGCCGAGTTCGCCGCCATGCGCGAGTTCATGGGCAGCGCCGCCTGCGTGGTGGACTGCACCTTCCCGGTGGCCGAGGGCGAGGCCGGGCTGCGCGCCGGGCTGGAGCGCATCCGCCGCGAGGCCGAGGAGGGCGTGCGCGCCGGCTGCACCCATGTGATCCTGACCGACGAGGCGGTGGGGCCCGAGCGGGCCGCCATCCCGATGATCCTGGCCACCGGCGGCGTGCACACGCATCTGGTGCGCTCGTCCCTGCGCACCTTCACCAGCCTGAACGTGCGCACCGCCGAATGCATGGACGTGCACTACTTCGCCGTGCTGATCGGCGTGGGCGCGACCACGCTGAACGCCTACCTGGCGCAGGAGAGCATCGCCGACCGCCACCGGCGCGGCCTGTTCGGCGCGATCACGCTGAAGGAGGCGGTGCAGCGCTACAAGAAGGCGGTGGACAAGGGGTTGCTGAAGGTGATGTCCAAGATGGGCATCTCGGTGATCTCGTCGTACCGCGGCGGCTACTGCTTCGAGGCGATCGGCCTGTCGCGCGCGCTGGTGGGCGAGTTCTTCCCCGGCATGCAGTCGCGCATTTCCGGCATCGGCCTGTCCGGCATCGCGCGCAAGGTGCTGGACCTGCACGACGCGGCCTGGTCGCGGCCGGCCACCATGCTGCCGGTGGGCGGGGTGTACAAGCTGCGCCGCACGGGCGAGACGCATGCCTTCGAGGGCGGGCTGATCCATATGCTGCAGGAGGCGGTGGCCAGCGACAGCTTCAGCCTGTATCGTCGCTATGCCGAGGGTGTGCGCAAGATGCCGCCGATCGCGCTGCGCGACCTGCTGGATTTCCGCATGGACCTGCGCACGCCGATCCCGGTCGATGATGTCGAGAGCATCACCGAGATCCGCAAGCGGCTGGTCTCGCCCGGCATCTCGCTCGGCGCGCTGAGCCCGGAGGCGCATGAGACGCTGTCCATCGCCATGAACCGCATCGGCGCCAAGTCCGACAGCGGTGAGGGCGGCGAGGACCCGGCGCGGGCGACCCCGCGGCCGAACGGCGACAACGCCTCCTCGGCGATCAAGCAGATCGCCTCCGGCCGGTTCGGGGTGACCGCGGAATACCTGAACAACTGCCGCGAGATCGAGATCAAGGTGGCCCAGGGCGCCAAGCCCGGCGAGGGCGGGCAGTTGCCCGGCTTCAAGGTGACCGGGCTGATCGCCAAGCTGCGCCACTCCACGCCGGGGGTGATGCTGATCAGCCCGCCGCCGCACCACGACATCTATTCGATCGAGGACCTGGCGCAGCTCATCTACGACCTCAAGCAGATCAACCCCGAGGCGACAGTGTGCGTGAAGCTGGTGTCGCGCAGCGGCATCGGCACCATCGCCGCCGGCGTGGCCAAGGCCAAGGCGGACGCGATCCTGATCAGCGGCCATTCCGGCGGCACCGGCGCCTCGCCCCAGTCCAGCATCAAATATGCCGGCCTGCCCTGGGAGATGGGGCTGAGCGAGGCGCATCAGGTGCTGATGCTCAACCGGTTGCGCCATACCGTGAAGCTGCGCACCGATGGCGGGCTGAAGACCGGGCGGGACGTGGTGATCGCGGCCATGCTGGGGGCCGAGGAGTTCGGCATCGGCACCGCCTCGCTGGTGGCGATGGGCTGCATCATGGTGCGGCAATGCCACTCCAACACCTGCCCCGTCGGCGTGTGCACGCAGGACGAGGCGCTGCGCAAGAAGTTCGAGGGTTCGCCCGAGAAGGTGATCAACCTGTTCAGCTTCATCGCCGAGGACGTGCGCCACATCCTGGCCTCGCTGGGCGTGCGCACGCTGGCCGAGGTGATCGGGCGGACCGACATGCTGCACCAGGTGAGCCGCGGCTCGGACTTCCTGGACGACCTGGACCTCAACCCGCTGCTGGCGCAGGCCGACCCGGGGCCGTACGCGCGCTACTGCACGCTGGTGGGGCGCAACGAGGTGCCGGAGACGCTGGATGCGCAGATGATCGCCGATGCCGGGGCGCTGTTCACCCGCGGCGAAAAGATGCAGTTGCAATACAATATCCGCAACACGCACCGCGCCATCGGCACCAAGCTCTCCAGCAAGATCACCCGCAAGTTCGGCATGACCGGGCTGCAGCCGGGCCATGTGACGGTGCGGCTGCGCGGCTCGGCCGGGCAGTCGCTGGGGGCCTTCGCGGTGCAGGGGCTGAAGCTGGAGGTGTTCGGCGACGCCAACGACTATGTGGGCAAGGGGCTGTCGGGCGCCACCATCGTGGTGCGGCCGGCGCCGTCCTCCAACCTGCACAGCCAGCTCAACACCATCATCGGCAACACGGTGCTGTATGGCGCCACCGCCGGGCGGCTGTTCGCGGCCGGGCAGGCGGGCGAGCGGTTCGCGGTGCGCAACTCCGGCGCCGACGCGGTGGTGGAGGGCTGCGGCTCCAACGGCTGCGAATACATGACCGGCGGCACGGTGGTGGTGCTGGGCACCATCGGCGACAATTTCGGCGCCGGCTTCACCGGCGGCATGGCCTTCATCTACGATCCGGACGAGATGTTCGCGCTGCGGGTGAACGCCGAGACGCTGACCTGGCAGCGCGTGGCCTCGCCGCATTGGGAGGCGGTGCTGCGCGATCTGGTGAGCACCCATGCGAACGAGACCAACAGCCGCTACGCCCGCATGCTGCTGCACGACTGGGACCGCAGCCTGCCGCATTTCTGGCAGGTGGTACCGAAGGAATACGTGAAATACCTGCCCCATCCGGTGAGCGAGCCGGCCGAGCAGGCGATGCGGGCCTGACGATACAGGTGAAATCGCTGGCCCCGCCGCCTTGGCGCGGCGGGGCTGCGGTGCCATAACCGGCGTCGATGCGAATCGTCTTCCACCTCACGCTCTGCGCGTTCAGCCGCAAGGTCCGCCTGGTTCTGGCGGAAAAACGCCTGCCGTTCGAATTGCGGCTGGAAAAAGTGTGGGAGCGGCGGACCGACTACCTGGACCTGAACCAGGCCGGCACCGTGCCGACGCTGCTGGAGGATAACGGCCTCGCCGTCCCCGGCTCCAACGTGATCTGCGAGTATCTGGAGGAAGCCTATCCCGACTCCCCGCTGCTGGGCACCACCCTGGCCGAGCGGGTGGAGGTGCGGCGGCTGGTCTCCTGGTTCGACGAGAAGTTCAACGCCGAGGTGACGCGCAAGCTGAACGGCGAGAAATACCTCAAGCGCATCGCCGCCACCGGCCAGCCGGACGCCGGCGCGCTGCGCGCCGGCTACGCCAACCTGCGCGAGCATATGTTCTATCTGGGCTGGCTGGCGGAGGGGCGGAAATACCTCGCCGGCGGCAATATCTCACTGGCCGATTTCGCCGCCGCCGCGCATCTGTCGGTGCTGGATTTCACCGGTGACGTGGACTGGTCGGTGAGCCCGCATGCGCATGAATGGTACGCGCGCATCAAGTCCCGCCCCAGCTTCCGGCCGCTGCTGGCCGACCGAGTGCCGGGGATGATCCCGCCGCCGCATTACGCCAACCTGGATTTCTGATCCGTCGCGCGCGTTGCGCCCAGCGTGGCGCGGGGCGGCAGCACGGCGGCGAGCAATGCGCTCGTGTAGGGGTGCGCGGGGGCGGCCAGCACGGTCGCGGCGTCGCCCTGCTCCACCACGCGGCCGCCCTGCATCACCGCCACCCGCTCGCACAGCAGCCGCACCACCGCCAGGTTGTGCGAGACGAACAGGTAGGACAGGCCGTGGCGCGCGCGCAGCCCGGCCAGCAGCTCGATGATCTGCGCCTGCACGGAGACGTCTAGCGCCGAGGTCGGCTCGTCCAGCAGCAGGGCGCGCGGGCGGGGCGCCAGGGCGCGGGCGATGCAGATGCGCTGCTTCTGGCCGCCCGAGAGCTCGTGCGGGTAGCGCCACAGGAAGTCGCCGCCCAGGCCGACATCCTCCAGCAGCGCGGCCACGCGCGCGCGCAGGGCCGATCGCGTGTGGCCGCCCTGCAGGCGCAGCGGCTCGGCGACCGAGGCGAACACCGGCAGCCGCGGGTCCAGCGCCGCGTGCGGGTTCTGGAACACCACCTGCACCGCCTGCCGCATGGGGCGCAGCGCACGCTCCGGGGCGTGGGTGATGTCCGCCCCCTCGAACAGCACCCGCCCGGCGGAGGCGGTGGCGAGGCGCAGCAGCAGGCGCAGCACGGTGGTCTTGCCGGAGCCGGATTCGCCCACCACGCCGAGCGACTCGCCGGACCGCAGGGCGAGGCTGACGCCGTCCACGGCGCGGACGGGGCCGTACTGGCAGAGCGCGTTTTCCAGGGAAAGGAGGGGGGTCATCGGGGGAAACAGGCAGGAAAGGGGTTCCTTTTTGGAAAAAAGAACCAAAAAACTTTTGTCCGCTGGGGGATCATGGGCGCACCTGGGCGTATCCGTCTTGGTTGGGTGCGAGCGCATGGCACGCCGTCCGATGGCCGGTGCCGGACAGGCGGGGCGCTTCGCGCCGGCAGATATCCATCGTCAGGTCGCAGCGCGGATGGAAACGGCAGCCGCCGGGCGGGTCGCGCAGGGAGGGGATGCTGCCGGGGATGCCGGCCGGCATCTGGGTAGGCCGCTCCAGGTCCGGCACGGCGGCCAGCAGGCCGCGCGTGTAGGGGTGGCGGGGGTGGGCGAACAGCTCCTCGGCGGGGGCGTCCTCCACGATGCTGCCGGCGTACATCACCACCACCCGGCGGCAGATCGCGCCGATCACGCCCAGGTCGTGGCTGATCAGCACCAGGGTCAGGCCGAAGCGGGCCACCAGGTCGGCGACCAGCGCCAGCACCTGGCCCTGGATGGTCACGTCCAGCGCCGTGGTCGGCTCGTCGGCCAGCAGCAGGCGGGGCGAGCCGGCCAGCGCCTGGGCGATCAGCACGCGCTGGCGCATGCCGCCGGAGAGTTCGTGTGGGTAGCGGCGCAGCAGTGCCGCCGGCTCGGGGAGGCGGACGGCCTCCAGCAGTTCGAGGCTGCGGGCACGGATCGCCGCGCGCCCGCGCAGGCCGTGCGCGCGCAGCACGTCGGCGAGCTGGCTACCGATGGTGAAAACCGGGTTGAGGTAGGTCTGCGGGTCCTGGAACACCATGCCGATGCCGGCGCCGCGCAGCGCCATGAGGGCCGGGCCGTCCATCGCCAGCACGTCCTGGCCGGCGAAGCGGATGCCGCCGGTGAGCACGCGGGCGGGGGGCGTGGGGTTCAACCGCAGGATGCTGCGCGCCAGCACCGACTTGCCGCAGCCGGTCTCGCCGACGATGCCGACCGTCTCGCCCTGTTCCACGCGCAGGTCGATGCCGTTCAGCACCTGGGCGCGGCCCTCGTAGCCGTCGAAGGCGAGGCGGAAACCGGTGATTTCCAGCAAGGGGCCGCTCATCCGCGGGCGCTTCGCGGGTCGAGCATGTCGCGCAGGCCGTCGCCCAGCAGGTTGAAGCCGAGCACGGTCAGGAAGATGAACAGGCCGGGGAAGAAGCTGTACCACCACCAGTCGGGCATGTAGCCGCGCGCCACCGCGATCATCGCCCCCCATTCCGGCGCCGGCGGCCGCGCGCCCAGGCCCACGAAGCCGAGCGAGGCGGCGGCCAGGATGGCCAGCCCCATGTCCATGCTGGCCTTGACCACCAGGGGCGAGATGCAGTTGGGCAGGATGTGGCGGGCCAGCACCCAGGCATGGCCGGCGCCCATGGTGCGCGCCGCCTCCACATAGGGCTCGTGGCGCAAGGTCAGCGCCTTGGCCTCGATCAGCCGCACATAGCCGGGCCACCACACCAGCGACAGGGCCACCACGCCGTGCAGGATGCCCGGCCCCAGGGCGGCGACGATCGCCAGCGCCAGCACCAGCCCCGGGACGGCCAGGAACACGTCGGTGATGCGCATGATGGTGGCGCGCGCCCGCCCGCCCAGGTAGCCGGCCGCCACCCCCAGCGGCACGCCGATCGCCGCCGCGATGCCGGTGATGGTCAGCCCCACCCACAGGCTGGTGCGGGTGCCCACCACCACGCGGGTAAGGATGTCGCAGCCCATCTCGTCGGTGCCGAACCAGTGCGCGCCCGAGGGCGGCAGCAGGCGCTGGGCGAGGTGCATGGCGCCGCGCGCGTCGTCGGGATAGGGCACCAGCGCCGGGCCGAACGCCGCCAGCAGCAGGAAGGCCGCCACCAGCGCCAGCCCGGCCATCGCCGAGGCGCTGGCGGTGAAGGTCCACACCACGAAGCGCAGCCGCCGCAGCAGCGCGGCATGGCGATTTGGGATGGCGATCGCGCTCATGCCGACCTTGTCCTGGGGTCGAGCCAGCCATAGGCGAGGTCGATCAGCAGGTTGGTCAGCATGAAGGTGACCCCCACCGCCAGCGTCACCCCCATCACCGGCTTGAAATCCGAGGCGATCGCCGAGTTCACCGCATACAGCCCGATGCCCGGCCAGTCGAACACCGTCTCCACCAGCACCGTGCTGCCCAGCGTCCAGCCGAAGCGCAGGCCGATCATCGCCAGGGTCGGCAGCATGGCGTTGCGCAGCGCCAGCCAGCCGATCACCCGGCGCGGCGCCACGCCGTGCGCCCGCGCGGCGGTCACGTAGTCGGCGGCCAGCACCTCGATCATCTCGGCGCGGTTGACCCGCACGATGGCGGCCAGCGACGGCAGCGCCAGCACGAAAGCCGGCAGCACGGCGTAGCGCGCCGCCTCGGCGAACACCGCCCATTGCCCGCGCAGCAGCGCGTCCAGCAGGATCATGCCGGTGATCGGGTCGGGCGGCGCCGTGGCCACCGAGAGCTGGCCGCTGGTCGGCAGCCAGCCCAGCCACACCGCGAACACCAGTTGCAGCAGCAGCGCCGCCCAGAACGCCGGCAGCGCCACGCCGGAGACCGCCAGCGCCCGCATCGCGTGGTCGAACCACGAATTGCGCCGCACCGCCGCCCACAGCCCCATCGGCACCCCGGCGAGCACGGAGAACAGCATCGACAGCAGCACCAGCTCCATGGTGGCCGGGAAGAAGCGCGCCAGGTCGTCGGCCACCTGGTTGCCGGTCTGGATCGACCGGCCCAGCCGCAGGCGCAGCAGGTCCGCGACGTAGCGGGCGAGCTGCATCGGCAGCGACTGGTCCAGCCCGTATTCGTGCCGCACCGTCTCGATCATCGCGCGCGTGGCGTCCGGTCCGGCCGCCAGCGCCGCCGGGTCGGAGGGGGCCACGTTGGAGACCGTGAAGGTGATCAGCACCAGCCCGCCAAGCATGACCCCGAGCAGGGCCAGCCGGCGGAGGATGGTGCGCAGCGTCGCCAAGGGTCAGGCTTTGGCGGCGTAGAGGGTGTAGAGGTCGGCTTCCCCGGTCAGCCGCACCGGGCAGAATTCGAAACCCTTCACATAGCTGCGCAGCGCCCATTTGCGGTCTTCCAGCATGCCGAAGATGGCCGGCTGCAAATCCACGATGCGCTGCTGGATGGCGGCGTAGCCGGCCATGCGCCTGGCCAGGTCGGTCTCCAGCCGGGCGGCGGCCACCATGTCGTTGATCTGCTGGTCGCGCAGGTGGTGCATGCCCCAGAACAGCCCCTCGGCGGCGGAGGTGTACTGGCTGGCGATCACATCCGGGTCGGTGCTGACCGGGGTGACATACACCGCCACCATGTCCGCCGCCGTCTCCGCCTTCGCCCCGCGCGCGACCAGGGTGGGCCAGGGCTGGGCGGTGATGTTCACCTTGATGTCCAGCGCCCGCAGCGATTCCAGCACCGCCAGCCCGATCCGCCGCTCCACCTCCAGCCCGGCGACGTAGAGGTATTCCAGCTCGAACCCGCCCTTGGGGTGGGCCGTCCTGGCCAGGAATTCGCGCGCCTTGTCCAGGTCGCGGCGGGGGATGTCCTTGATGGCGACGTGGCCGGCCATAGCGTTGGGGAACGGGCTGTCCATCAGCTTGGCGGCGCCGTTCTCGATCTGGATCAGCGCCTCGTAGTCGAACGCGTAGGCCAGGGCCTTGCGCATGTTGAGGTCGGCGGTGACGCCCTTTTGCGTGTTCATCTGGATGGTGAAGGGGGTCATGCCGGTGTGGCTTTCCACCACGATGCCGGCCGCCTTGGCGAGCTGGTCGTAATCGTCGGGCGACAGCTCGGTGGCGATGTCGATCTCGCCGCGCTGCAGGGCGGCCTTGCGCGGCGCCGGCTCGCGGATGATGCGGTAGATGACGCCGGCGGGGCGGTCCGCCTCGGCCATCGGCCAGCCCTTCCAGTAGTCGGCCACCGCGTCCAGCGCCATCACCGCCTGCGGGTCCCAGCGCTTGATGCGGAACGGGCCGGAGCCGGCATCGCCCTCGGTGAGGAATTTCTGACCGTAATCGTCGCTGCCGGCCAGCTGCTTCGGATTGACGATGTACCACAGCGGCATGAACGACAGGAACGCGCCATAGGACGATTTCAGGGTGATGCGCACGGTGCGGGCATCGACGGCGGCGATGCCGTCCGGGTCCAGATGCGCGCTGAGCATCCAGGCCACGCCCTTGTTCAGCTTCAGGGCGCGCTGGAAGGAGTAGCGCACCGCCTCGGCGTCCACCGGGTCGCCGTTGTGGAATTTCGCGTTGGCGACGAGGTGGAAGGTCCAGGTGAGGCCGTCGGCGCTGGTCTCCCAGCGTTCGGCCAGCCAGGGCACCACCTTCGGCGGGTCGCCCTCGTATTTGCACAGCGCGTCGTAGATGCATTGCTGCATCATGCGGGTGGACCAGTCGTAGCGGACATGCGGGTCCAGCACCGGCACCGGCTGGCCGCCGGAGAACACCAGGGTGCGGCGGTCGCCCACCCGCTCGAACGCCGCCGCCGGGGCGGGGGCCAGGGCGGGCAGCAGGCCGGCGGCGCCGGCCAGGCCGCCCAGCAGAAGGTCGCGTCGGTGCATGGTGGTCTCCCTGTTGCGATGGCCGATGACGTGGTGGCGGCGCCTGCGCAGCGCGCGGGCCGGTAATCCCGTTGCCTCGCGCGTCGTCTCCCGGCGGGGATGTTAATCGGTTTCGCGGCGATGGGAACCGGGCGCGTTGCAGCTTCGGTAACCTCTGCCGCCTAGCATCGTGGCCCAACCCCTGAGCCGAAGGCGCGATGGCCCTGCCCGCTTCCGACCCGCCGCCCCCCGCCGCCGCCGCCACCGACCGGCTGATCGGCGATGCCTATGCCGTGGACACCAGCCGGCCGCTGCCCGGGGCCGGCGGCGGGCTGGCCGCCTTCGCCGCCAGCGACCGCCGCTCCGGCCGTGGCGACCTGATGGCGGTGCAGGTGCGCGCCAACCTGCCGCCGCGCGCGCAGGCGCTGAACGTGCTGAGCATGGGGCTCGGCGACGGCGTGCTGACGCCGCTGGCGCATGGCCCGGTCGCGTTGCCTGGCAGTGGGGCCGGCGGCGGGGCCGGCCAGGCCTGGTTCGTGATCTGCCAGGCCCCGCCCGGCCCGGCGCTGTGGCCGCCGTCGGCCGGCCACCGCCCCTGGGCGGAGGCGGAGTTGCTGGAGCGGCTGGTGCGCCCGGCGGCGCAGGCGCTGGAATGGCTGCAATCGCGCCATGTGACGCACCGCGCCATCCGCCCGGACAACCTGTTCCGCGCCGGCCCCGGCGACCCGGTGACGCTCGGCTGCGCCTGGGCCGCCCCCCCTGCCCTGCTGCAGCCGGCGGTGTTCGAGCCACCCTATTCGGCGATGTGCCTGCCCGCCGGCCGCGGCCCCGGCACCATCGCCGACGACGTGTATGCGCTGGGCGTGGTGCTGCTGACGCTGGCGCTGGGCCGGGTGCCGCTGGCCGGCATGGACGACCTGGCGGTGGTCCGCCGCAAGCTGGAGGTGGGCAGCTATGCCGCCCTGGCCGGCGAGGAGCGGCTGCCCTCGGCCATCGCCGACCTGGTGCGCGGCATGCTGGCGGAAGACCCGGAGCACCGGCCGCCGCCGGCTTTGCTGGCCGACCCGGCGGCCGCGCGCTCCCGCCGCGTCGCCGCCCGACCGCCGCGCCGCGCGCAGCAGCCGCTGGCGATGCCGGTGGGGCCGGTGTGGAACGCCCGCACCCTGGCGCACGCCATTGCCACCGACCCCGAACAGGGCGTGCGGCTGCTGCGCAATGGCGAGGTGGACCGCTGGCTGCGCCGCAATGTCGGCGACCCGACGCTGGCGGTGCGGCTGGATGACGCGGTGCGCCAGCGCGGCATCGATGCGGACGCCGAGGACGGGCAGGCCGACGCACTGCTGGCCCTGCGCAGCGTGGCGCTGCTGGACCCGCTGGCGCCGGTGACCTGGCGCGGCCTGGCGGTATGGCCGGACGGGCTGGGGCCGGCCCTGGCGGCGGCGCTCCCGGCGGGCCAGCCCGGCGGCGGGCGCGACGCGGCGGCGCGTGACGGCGCGCTGGCGGAGATGCTGGCCGCCGAGGCGATCGGCGCCTGGGCCGCAGCCCGCCCGGAGCGCGGCGACCCCACCATGCTGACCGCCGACGCCCACCAGCTGCGCGCCACCGTGCGGCTGCGCGGCTGGGGCGGCGGCACGGCGCGGCTGCGCTACACGCTCAACCCGCTGCTGCCCTGCGCCAGCCCTGGCCTGGCCGGGCGGATGGTGGTGCGGCTGGGCGACCTGCTGCCGGCGCTGGAGGCGGCGGCGGCCCGGCCGGACGCGCACCGCGTGCTACCGATCGACGCCGAGATCGGCGCCTTCCTGGCGGCCCGGCACGAGACCCGGGTGGAAACCGAGCTGGCCCGGCTGCTGGAACCGCGCTCGACCGAGCATGCGGCGCTGGTGCAGCTCCGGCTGCTCGCCTGGCTGCAACAGCGCCAGCGCATCGCCGAGCTGCCGAATCTGGCCGCCTGGCTCGGCGAGCACACGCGCGCCGCCCTGTCGGTCTGGCGGCAACGGCAGCGGCGCGCGCAGCTTGGCGAGGCGCTGGGCGAGTTCATCCGCGCCGGGCAGTTGCCGGCGATGCTGGCGGTGCTGGAAGATCCCGCCCTGCTGGCCGCCGACGCCCGCGGCGCGCGCGAGGCCACGCTGGCGGTGCAGACGATCGACCGCGAGCTGGCCGCCATCGCCACCGGCGGCCCGGCGCGGGCCGAGTCGGCACGGCGACTCGGCCAGGATGTCGTGCTGGGCGTCGGGCTCAGCGCCATGGCGGTGGCCGCCATCGCCGCCATCCTCGCCTGATGGCCGGCAAGCAGGCCGGCATGGCGGCGGGCGGCAAGGCGGTAGGCGGCAAGGTGGGGGGCGGCTCGCGGCTGTGGGTGCAGGGGCTGGTCTGCGGCACGGTGATCGCCGTGGCGGCGCCCTCGGTGCTGCTGGTGGCGGTGCTGGGGCTGCCCGGCCTGCTGGCGCTGCTGTTCGACCGCGAGCCGGGGCGGCCGATTGCGCGCAACGTGCTGCTGTTCGGCGCCGCGGTGGCGATGCCCTCGCTGGCGGCGCTGTGGCATGCCGGGCGCGACTGGGCCGCCTGCCTGGACCTGCTGTCCGATGTCGGCCGGGTCGCCACCGCCTGGGCGCTGCAGGCCGGCGGCTGGCTGGTGGGCGAGCTGGCGCCGCTGGCGGTGCGGGCGGGCATGGAGGCCACCGCGGCGGCGCAGGCGGCGCGGCTGCGGGCGCGGCGGGCCCGCTACGAGGAGGAGTGGGGCCTGCCGCCGGCACCCGAGACCGGCGAGCCGGCCGCCAAGGGCTGAGCCCGTACGCACGAAGAGCCGGGGCGGCTGCCCCGGCTCTCGTTCAGTCCGGCGGTGCGCCCCCAGCTTAGGAGGCCCCCGGCTTAGGACGCCATCGCGCCCATCGGCGGCCGCACAGCCCGGCGCTGCTCAGCCACCTGCGTGTGCATGGCCTTCTGCAGCTTCTCGAAGGCGCGCACCTCGATCTGGCGGACGCGCTCGCGGGAGATACCGTATTGCTGCGACAGATCCTCCAGCGTGGTCGGCTCGTCCTTCAACCGCCGCTCGATCAGGATGTGCCGCTCGCGCTCGTTCAGCGAGGACAACGCCCCGGCCAGCAGGGCGCGCCGGCCGGTCATCTCCTGGCGCTCGGCGATCTCGGTTTCCTGGCTGTCGCTGTCGTCCACCAGCCAGTCCTGCCACTCGCCCTCGCTGTCGGCGCGGACGGGGGCGTTCAGGCTGTGGTCGGGCGCGGTCAGGCGGCGGTTCATGTTAATCACGTCCTGCTCCGGCACGGCCAGGGCATGGGCGATCTTGGCCACCTGCTCGGGCTGCAGGTCGCCGTCGTCGATCGCCTGCATCTGGCCCTTCAGCCGGCGCAGGTTGAAGAACAGCTTCTTCTGCGCCGCGGTGGTGCCCATCTTCACCAGCGACCAGCTATGCAGGATGTACTCTTGGATCGCGGCGCGGATCCACCACATCGCGTAGGTGGCCAGACGGAAGCCGCGATCCGGGTCGAACCGCTTCACCGCCTGCATCATGCCGACATTGCCTTCGCTGATCAGCTCGCCCAGGGGCAGGCCGTATCCGCGATAGCCCATGGCGATCTTGGCGACCAGGCGGAGATGCGAGGTGACCAGCTTGTGCGCGGCCGCCATGTCCTCGGTATCGCGCCAGCGCTTGGAAAGGTCCAGTTCCTCCTCGGCGGTGAGCATGGGGAATTTGCGGATCTCCTGGAGATACCGCGTGAGGTTGCCCTCGGGGGCGACATTGATGACGGCAGAGACCATCTCAGGCTCCTTTCGCCTCGGTGGCCGAACCACTGCCCGGGATGGCACAATGGCGAGGCGCGGTGGTGGACCCGGTCCGCAGCGTGCGGAGGGGTCGCGGGGTGCGTCGGTCGATCGGGGTGTCCCGGGGGCCGTCCCGTAGCAGGCCACGGCCGACCGGCTGATCGTAAGACGCTGGGAACAGCCGCGGCGTTACAGCCGGAGTGTCGTTCACATGGAGTTTCATACCGGACAAGACTGGTCCAGTCAATATTCCAGACCTATGGCGTCGGGATTAACTTACCGACAGATTCAACCGGTCCAGCAACGTCTGCATGTCCGCCGGCGGCCGCGTGGTGAACGACAGCGCCACGCCGGTGCGCGGATGGGTGAAGCCCAGCCGCGCCGCGTGCAGGGCTTGGCGCGGAAAATCCAGCAAAAGCCGGCGTTCCGCGTCGGGCAGGTTGCGCGCCACGGCGGGAATGCGGCGCAGATAGACCGGGTCCCCCACCACGGGATGGCCGAGATGCGCCAGGTGCACGCGGATCTGGTGTGTGCGCCCGGTGCCCAGCCGGCATTCCAGCAGCGATACCGCGCCCGCATGGCTGGCCAGCACGCGGTAGCGGGTGGTCGCCGCCTTGCCGCCCACGCCGCGCACCGCCATCCGCTTGCGCTCGCGCGGGTCGCGGCCGATCGCGGCGTCGATCTCGCCGCTGGCCGGATTCGGCAGCCCCCAGCACAGCGCCAGATAGAACCGGTCGAGGTCGCGCTCGGCGAAGGCGCGGGTCAGCCCGGCGCTGGCGAGTTCGTTCTTGGCCACCACCATCACGCCGGAGGTGTCCTTGTCCAGCCGGTGGACGATGCCGGGCCGCTTCTCCGCGCCGATGCCGGTGAGGCTGGCGCCGCAATGCGCCAGCAGGGCGTTGACCAGCGTGCCGTCCGGGTTGCCGGGGGCGGGATGCACCACCAGCCCGGCCGGCTTGTCCAGCACGATCAGGTCGGCATCCTCGTACAGGATGGGGAACGGGATGTCCTGCGGCTGCGGCGTCGCGGCCAGCGGCGGCGGCGGCGCCAGGGTGTACACGGCGCCCGGCCGCACCGGCTCGGCCGGCTGGGTCAGCCGCACCCCGTCGCGCCACGCCAGCCCCTCCTCGATCAGCGTCTTGATGCGCGAGCGCGACAGGCCGGGGACATGCTCGGCCAGGAAGCGGTCGGCACGCTTGCCCTCGTCCCCCGGCCCGGCGGTGACGGACTGCGGCGGCACGGTTGCATCTGGCGGGGTTTCGGTGGACATGGCCTGGGATAGCGCGATGGCGCGGGGGAGAGAAGGCGAATGCGTGCCCTGAAGGTTCTGGTGGTGGTGATGGGCGTCCTGATCGTGGCCGGCGTGGCCACGCTGGGGGTGGTGATCGCTAGGCGCGTCTCCGGCCCGTCCGGCCCCGCGGTCAGCGCGATGCTGGACGAACCCGCCGGCACCCGCATCGCCGCCATCGCCGTGGCGCCCGACCATACGGTGCTGCTGCTGCATGGTGGCGGACCGGACCGCGTGGTCTCGGTGGATGCGCGCTCCGGCAAGGTGGTCGGCCGTGTCGGCCTGACCCAATAGCCCGTCGCCCGGCTGCGCGCATATCGGCGCAGATGACGGCTTGATGTCTCGCCGCGTTCGGCCTAGAACGCGGCCCGGCCAGTTGTCCCGTTCGTCTAGAGGCCTAGGACACCGCCCTCTCACGGCGGTAACAGGGGTTCGAATCCCCTACGGGATACCAGCGTTTCCAACGCGCCCGCCGGCATTCCCCCCACCAATCTGCCGACGCGGCGGTGTCTTCGCCACGACGCGGCCCCGGCCGTGCGGGAAATGTTACTTCACCGCACGCACCTGCCGGCGTAACGTGGCGACACCGCCGGCCCGGCGGGCGGAAATAAACGGGGGGAGAGCCGCATGGGCATCCAGCCAGTCGCGCCGCCGCCAGCAGCGGCCCAGCCAGACGCGGCGCGGCCGATCACGCCGCCCTATTACCCGATCATCTATGTCCGTGGCTTCGCCGGCACCGAGGGCGAGATCGAGGACACCGTCGCCGACCCCTATATGGGGTTCAACGTCGGGTCGATGAAGCTGCGCCAGGCCTGGACCGGGGAGATGGAGCGCTACGTCTTCGAATCGCCCCTGGTTCGCCTGATGAAGGATTTCGGCTACCACGATGTCTATGCCGCCGGGCGCGACGCATCGCAGGACGGCGCCATCGACCCCAGGTCGATCGTCGTCTACCGCTACTACGACCAGGTGTCGGACGCCTTCGGCCAGGGCCAGCAGATCGGCATGGAGACCTTCGGCCGCGGCCTCGGCGAGCTGATCCTGCGCCTGCGCGACCGCACCTGCCCCGACGATGCGGCCAGGGCGGCGTTCAAGGTCTACCTGGTCGGCCACTCCATGGGCGGGCTGGTGATACGCTGCTTCCTGCAGAACGAGTCCCTTGGCGGCGCGGAAGCAAGAAGCCTGGTGAAGAAGGTGTTCACCTATGCCACTCCGCATAACGGCATAGAACTCTCGATCGTCGGCAACGTGCCGTCCTTCTTCACCGCCAACAGCGTCGACAACTTCAACCGCGCCCGCATGTGCACCTATCTCGCCCTGGACGCGGGCACCGAGCCGGTGAACACACTCAACGGCAAGTTCGACCCGGACCGCTTTTTCTGCCTGATCGGCACCAACGCCCGCGACTACGCCACGGCCGCCGGATGGTCGGCGCGCCTGGTCGGTCCGTTCAGCGACGGGCTGGTGCGCATCAACAACGCCCTGGTGTTCGGGCCGACCAACGACACCCTGGCGCCCACCAGGCTGGCGCCGCGCGCCTTCGTCCACCGCAGCCATTCCGGCCAGTACGGCATCGTGAATTCCGAGGAAGGCTACCAGAACCTCGTCCGCTTCCTGTTCGGCGACATCCGGGTGGACGGCGTGCTGGAAATCCGCTCGCTGACCCTACCGGCAGAGGTCCAGGCCGAGAAGGATGGCGGCCGCACGGTGCGCGCCTCCTACCATTTCGAGGCGGTCACCCGGGTGCGCGGCGCGCGCTGGGACCTGAGCCGCCGGCTGGCCAGCGAGAACTCCACCGTGTTCCGCAAATACGACGAGTTGTTCCCCGACCAGGCGACGGGGGACACGACCACCCGGCCGAACCATGACCGGCCGGAGCTGTTCACCACCTTCCTGCGCTCCGCCGCGCGCATCGACCCCGGGCGGCCGTCGCTGGGCTTCAGCGTCGATCTCGGCGTGCTGGTGCCGGAATACGAGGTGGACGGGCTGCTGTTCCTCAAGAACCACTACACCGGCAGCTATATCTTCCGCGACAAGCTGAACCTCGAAGCCACCCCGCCCGAGGCCGAGGGCGGGGCCTGGACGCTGACCTATGGGTTCGACAGCCAGACGCCGAACCTCGCACCCCTGCCCGCCCCCGGCCAGATGGTGGATGGCCGCCAGGAATTCCGCATTCCGGTGGTGCATGCGGCGCAGCCGGGCATCGATGCGACGCTGGTTCTGACCGCCCGCGCCCAGGCGTGACGGGGACTGCACGCCGGATAGTTATACCACATCACTGTCTCTAATCGGACCTTATGCTGATGCCCCCGACCGCGCGGGGTCGTCCTTGCCAACCTCCAAACTTTACCCATCTGTGAATTATACCGTCACAGATCGAGGCTGCCCCATGGAACCGCCTGTCATCCGAGCGTTCTTCGATGAGCCGACCAACACCGTGTCCTACCTGGTGTGGGACAAGGCCACGCTGGACGGCGCCGTGATCGACCCGGTGCTGGATTACGATCACCGCTCGGGCACGGCCGACATCCGCAGTGCCGAGGCGATCCTGGCCGCCGCGGCCGAGGCGGGGGTGGCGATCCGCTGGGTGCTGGAGACCCACGCCCATGCCGACCACCTGACCGCCGCGCCGTATATCAAGGCGAAGACCGGCGCGCCCATCGGCATCGGCGAGCATATCAAGGACGTGCAGCGCATCTTCCGCCCGGTTTTCGATGCCCAGGACCTGAAGCCGGCGGGCGGCGATTTCGACCGGCTGCTGCGCGACGGTGAGCGCATTTCTCTTGGCTCGCTGGAGATCGAGGTCCTGCACGTGCCCGGCCACACGCCGGCCGACGTTGCCTATCGCATCGGCGCGGACGTGTTCGTGGGCGATACGCTGTTCATGCACGACTACGGCACCGCCCGCGCCGACTTCCCCGGCGGCGATGCCCACGCGCTGTACCGCTCGATCCGCCGCCTGCTGGCGCTGCCGCCGGACACGCGGCTGTGGATATGCCACGACTACAAGGCGCCCGGTCGCGACCGCTTCGCCTGGCGGAGCACGGTCGCCGAGCAGCGCGCGCTGAACCCCCACGTCAAGGACGGCGTCACCGAGGAGGCGTTCGTGGCCATGCGCACCGCCCGCGACGCGACCCTGGCGGCGCCGACGCTGCTGCTGCCCTCAATCCAGGTGAACATCCGCGCCGGCCGCTTCCCCGAGGCCGAGAGCAACGGCGTGCGCTACCTGAAAATCCCGGTCAAGGCGCGCCGGGCGGAAACGCTCGCCTGAGCTGACCGAGCCCTAAGGTGACCGAGCCCCGAGCTGACCGAGCCCGCGGGCGGTCAGCTCGGCGGCCGCCCCGCCGCGCGGGCGCGCTCGGCGTCGTCCTCGCGCATTTCGAACCACATCGCGTTCAGCACGGCAAAGGCGGCGGCCAGCGGCAGGCCGAGCATCCAGGAGAAATACCACATCGGGGCGCCCTCATCCTTGCGTGTCAGTAGAAATGCCCGGCCTCGTCGCGCAGCGCCGCCTCGTCCACCTTGCCCCACAGGACATGGTAGACCCAGGCGGTATAGGCCAGCACGAGCGGCAGGAAGATCACCGTCACCACCAGCATGATGAACAGCGTCAGGTGCGAGGAGGAACTGTCCCACACGGTCAGGCTGGAGCGCGGATCGACCGAGGACGGCAGGATGAACGGGAACATGGCGACGCCGACCGTGGCGATCACGCCCAGGATCGTCAGCGCGGAGGCGGCCAGGGTCGGCCCTTCCACCCGGGCGCGCAGGCCCAGGAACGCCGCGGCGGCGCCCACGAAGCCCAGCGCCGGCACCGCCAGCAGCCAGGGGTGGGCGGCGTAGTTGGCGAACCACGCGACGCCGCCGCGTGCCACATCCTTCAGCAGCGGGTTGGAGGGGCCATCGGGCGCCACCGGGCTGGTGATGCTGTAGCCGCTGACGAACAGCCACAGCGCCAACCCGCCCAGCGCGAACAGCAGGATGGTGGCCAAGGCGGCCACCCCGCCAAAGGCGCGGGCACGCTCGGCCACCACGCCCTCGGCCTTGAACGACAGCCAGGCGGCGCCGTGCATCACCAACATCGCCACCGAGAGCAGGCCGCACACCAGGGCGAAGGGATTGAGCAGCCCGAAGAACGAGCCCTCGTAGAAAATCCGCAGATCGGCGTCCAGGCGGAACGGCACGCCCTGCAGCACGTTGCCCACCGCCACGCCGAAGATCAGCGCCGGCACGAAGCCGCCGGCGAACAGCACCCAGTCCCAAGTGGCGCGCCAGCGCGCATCCTCGCGGGTGCTGCGGTATTTGAAGCCCACCGCGCGCACGATCAGCGCCGCCAGCACCGCGAACATCGCCAGGTAGAACCCGGAGAAGGACACCGCGTACAGCGGCGGCCAGGCGGCGAAGATGGCGCCGCCGCCCAGGATGAGCCACACCTGATTGCCTTCCCACACCGGCCCGACGGTGTTGATGGCGACCCGCCGCTCGATATCGGTGCGCGCCACGAAGGGCAGCAGGGCGCCGACGCCGAGGTCGAACCCGTCGGTGACGGCGAAGCCGATCAGCAGCACGCCCAGCAGCACCCACCAGATCAGGCGCAGCGTCTCGTAATCGATCAACTGGTGCAGGATCATCGCCGTCACTCCGCCGCGACAGGGTGCGCCACGCCGCCGGGGGCGGGGGCGGGAAGGCCGTGCTCAGGCTGTGGCCCCTTGCGGATGGCGCGCAGCATCAGCCCCATCTCGACCACGAACAGCACGCTGTAGAACAGCACGAAGCCCGCGAGGGTGAGCGCCACCTGCGCCACCCCTAGGCTGGACACCGCCAGCGCGGTCGGCAGCACCCCCTCGATCGCCCAGGGCTGGCGGCCGATCTCGGCGACCAGCCAGCCGAGTTCGGCGGCGATCCATGGCAGCGGGATGGCGAGCACGGCCACCCAGAGCAGCCAGCGGTGGCGGTCCAGCCGCTGGCGTGTCGACAGCACGAAGAATGTCCCGAGCAGCAGGATGAAGAAGAAGCCCAGCCCCACCATCACCCGGAACGACCAGAACAGCGGCGCCACCGCCGGCACCAGGTCCCAGGCGGCCGCGTCGATCTGCGCGGGGCTGGCGGTGCGCGGGTCGGCCACGTAGCGGCGGAGCAGGTAGGCATAGCCGAGATTGCGGCCGTTCGCCTCGAACGCCGCGCGCACCGCCGGCGCCACGGCGGTGACGCTGCGGGCCGTGCGGATCGCCTGCAGCGCGTCATAGGCCAGCACGCCGCTGGCGATGCGGCCCTTCGCCTCGTCCACCAGTTGCTTGATGCCCGGCAGCGTGGTGTCCAGCGAGCGGGTGGCGATCAGCCCCAGCGCGCCCGGAATTTGCAGCACGTGGTGGGTGGTGCGCGCCGCCTGGTCGGGGAAGCCGATCGCGGTGAAGGGGGCCGGCGCGGCCTCAGTCTCCCACATGCCCTCGATCGCGGCGAGCTTCATCTTCTGGTGCTCGTTGGCCAGGTAGCCGCTTTCGTCGCCAAGCACGACGACCGAGAGCGACGAGAGCAGGCCGAACGAGGCCGCCACCGCCATCGACCGCCGTGCCAGCGCGGTATGCCGGTTGCGCAGCAGGTACCAGGCGGATACGCCCAGGACGAAGATCGAGGCCGTCACGTAGCCGGCCGAAACCGTGTGGACGAATTTCGCCTGCGCCACCGGGTTGAACAGCACCTGGTAGAAGTCGGTGACCTCCATACGCATGGTCATCGGGTTGAACGCGGCGCCCACCGGGTTCTGCATCCAGCCATTGGCGATCAGGATCCACAGCGCCGAGAGGTTGGAGCCGAGCGCCACCGCCCAGGCCGTGGCCAGATGGCCGACCTTGGACAGCCGGTCCCAGCCGAAGAAGAACAGGCCGACGAAGGTGGCTTCGAGGAAGAAGGCCATCAGGCCCTCGATGGCCAGCGGCGCGCCGAACACGTCGCCGACGTAGTGGCTGTAGTAGCTCCAGTTCATGCCGAACTGGAACTCCATGGTCAGTCCGGTCGCCACCCCCAGCACGAAGTTGATGCCGAACAGCGTGCCCCAGAACTTGGTCATCTGCCGCCAGACCGGGCGGTCCGTCATCACGTACACCGTCTCCATGATGGCGACGATGAGCGACAGGCCGAGGGTCAGCGGCACGAACAGGAAATGATACAGGGCAACCGTGGCGAACTGCAGCCGCGACAGCGAGACGATGTCGAATTCCATCGCGAACCATGCCGGCGGGCGGCCGGCCTCCTTTATCGCGTTCGGCTGCCACGGGATGGCGGCGGCCCGATTCGTGCCATGCAGGCCCGATTATGGCGCGGTGTCAGTCGGGCCTCAGCGAGTCCAGCGCCGCCTGGTATCCGGCCTCGCCGCGGCGCCACTCCGCCACGATCCGGCCATCGACCAGATGGAACAGGCGGTCGGCCAGCGCCGCCTCCCGCCGCAGATGCGTCGCCAGTAGTATGGTGACCGACGGCTCCTGTCCATTGATATAAGTCAATAATGCCGCGGCGGTGGCACGGTCGAGCCCCTCGGTCGGCTCGTCGAGCAGCCACAGCGGCGCGTCGCGCAGCAGCAGCCGCGCCAGGGCCAGCCGCCGCGCCTGCCCGCCGGACAGGCCGGTGCCGCCCTCGCCGAGCATGGCGTCCAGCCCGGCCGGCAGCGCGCGCACATCCGCCCCCAGGCCCGCGCGGTCCAGCGCGCGCCACAGCGCGGTGTCGTCGGCGGCCGGATCGGCCAGTTGCAGGTTGCCGCGCAGGCTGTCGCGGAACAGCTCCGTGCGCTGCGTCAGCACGCCGCAGCGGGCGACGCGGATGCGGCCGGCCTCCGGCTCCGCCTCGCCGGCCAGCAGCGCCAGGACGGTCGATTTGCCGGCCGCACTCGGGCCGATCAGGGCCGCCCGCCCGCCGGACGCGAGATGGAGGGACAGGTCGCGGAACAGCGGGGCGGCGGCGCCGTCGTAGCGGAAGGTCACGCCCTCGATCGCCAGCGCGAAGCCGGCCGGCGGCGCCGGTCGCGCCTGCGGCAGCGGCGGGGCCGCCAGCCGGGGGGCGAGGCGGCGGGCGGCGATCAGCGTGCGCCCAAGTTCCAGCGCCCCGCGCCGCAGCGCCGCGAAGGGTTCCAGCGCGGCCAGCGCCACCAGCACCACCAGCGCCGCCTGCGGCGCTGAGATCGCCCCCAACCCGGCCCCCGACCCGGCCAGCGCGGCCGCGGCCAGCAGGGCGCCGGACAGGATCAGCGCCGCCACCACGCCGAACAGCAGGCCGGCGCGCACCTCCAGCCGGTTGAGCGCATCCTCCGCCTCGGCCAGCCGCGCCTCGGCGCCGGCGATCCGCGCCCGCTGCGCGCCCAGCCGGCCGGCCAGCGCGAGGTCCGTCTGGCCAGCCACCAGATCGACCATCCGCGCGCGCAGCGCCTCCGCCGCCGCGGTGCGCAGCCGCGCCGGGCGCACCGCCGCGCGCGCCAGCCAGAGCGGGATGCCAAGGCCGGGCACCAGCACCGCCGCCGCCAGCGCCGCGCCCAGTTGCCAGTCCAGCAGGCCGAGCCCGATGCCGACGGCCGCGGCCGTGGCCAGCGCCGCCGCGGCCGGCACGAGCAGCCGCAGATAGAGGGTGTCGAGCGCGTCCACATCGGCGGTCAGCCGGAACAGCAGCCGGGCCGGCCGGGCCAGCAGCGCGCGCGCGGCGTTCGGTGCCGCATAGGCACGGAACAGCCGCTCGCGCAGCGCCGCCAGCACCGCCAGCGCCGCGTCATGCGTCACCAGCCGCTCGCCGTAGCGGGCGGCGGTGCGCAGGATCGCCAGGAAACGGATCCCTGCCGAGGGCTGGAACACGTCGAACCCCAGCGCGGCGGCGGACGAGAGGCCCGCGATGGCGGTGGCGGTGATGAACCAGCCCGACAGGCCGAGCAGCGCGACCCCCGCCAGCACGGTCGCCGCCGACAGCGCCGCCCCGCCGCCCAGCAGCAGCCGGCGATCCTGCCGGAACAGCCGCAGCACGGCCCGCAGCGACGCCCAGCCGGTCATCGCGGCCCACCGATCAGGACCACCCGGTCGAGCCGGGCGGCCAGCAGCGGGTCGTGGGTCGCCACGATCAGGGTGCGGCCGCGCGCCACGTCGAGCAGCGCCGCCGTCACGTCCGCGGCGGTCTGCGCATCCAGGTGCGCGGTCGGCTCGTCGGCCAGCAGCAGGGTGGCGCGCGGATCGACGGCGGCGCGCGCCAGCGCGAGGCGCAGCGCCTCGCCGCCGGACAGGCCGGCCCCGCCCTCCCCCACTTGGCGCCGCCGGTCCCGCCCGGGCAGCAGGCGCGCCAGCACCGCGTCGGCCGCCGCCGGGGCCAGGCCGTCGCGCCCCAGCAGCACGTTGGCCCGCAGCGAGCCGGCGAACAGATGCGGGCGCTGGCCGATCCAGGCCATGCCGGTGCGCAGCGCGGCCGCGTTGCCGCCGGTCAAGGCCTCGCCGCCGACCGCGATCGTCCCCGCCTGCGGGGCGGCCAGCCCGGCGACCAGCGCGAGCAGGGTCGTCTTGCCGCCGCCGCTCGGGCCGAACAGGGCGACGCGCTCGCCGGCGGCGACGCCGAGATCGAACCCGTCCAGCACCGGCTGCGCCGCGCCAGGATAGGCGAAGGCCAGCCCCTGGACCACGACGGTCGGCGGGCCGGCCGATGGGCCGCCGGGCGGGCCGCGCGAAGGGTCGTCTCCCGCCCCGGGCAGGAGTTGCTCGCCGCTGCCGGCCAGCCGCGCCAGCGCGTCGAGCGCCGCCTCGCCGGCGGCGCGGTCATGCCAGGCGGCGGCGAGGTCGCGCAGCGGCTCGAAGAACGCGGGCGCCAGCAGCAGCATGAACAGCCCGCCCGCCAGCCCGATCCCGCCGCCCCAGGCGCCGAAACCGATCTGGCCGAGCAGGGTGAAGCCGATATAGACGGCCAGCATGGCGACGCCGAGCGCCGCGAACAGCTCAAGCACGGCCGAGGAGAGGAAGGCGATGCGCAGCACCGCCATGCTCCGCGCCCGCAGCGCCTCGGCGGCGGCGCGCAGCCGCGTGGCCGTCACCTCCACGGCATCGAAGGCGCGGATGGTGGCCAAGCCGCGCAGCCGGTCGAGCAGGAAGGCGTTGGTGCCGCCGATCTCCAGCATCTGCCGCGCGCTGGCCTCCTGCGCGCGCAGGCCGATCAGCGCCATGAACAGCGGGATCAGCGGGGCGGCGACCAGCAGGATCAGTGCGGCCATCCAGCTCTGCGTCGCCACCGCCAGCAGCAGCAGCGGCGGCACCAGCGCGGCGCGCTGCCGGGCGGGGCGGTAGCGCACCAGATAGGGCAGCACCGCGTCGGCCTGTTCGCCCAGCGCGGCGGCGGCCTCGCCGGATGGCGGGCGGGCCACGTCCAGCGGCGAGCGGGCGGCGAGCGCCGCGGCGGCGGCCAGGCGCAGCGACGACAGCGCAGCCCGGCCTGCGCGGAAGGCGAGCCGCGCGCCGGCCGCCTCCAGCGCCGCGCGGAGCAGGCCGGCCAGCAGGATCAGCGCCGCCGCCGGCAGCGCCTGCCCCAGCCCGCCGCCTTCCGCCAGCCGCGCGACGGTCAGCGCCAGCAACGCCGCCTGCGGTACCCACAGCAGGGCGGCCAGGGTTTGCAGCAGGCCGGCGCGGCGCAACGCGGGCGCGGCCGCCGCCAGCCCGTCGGCGCGCTGGCTCAAGGGCAATGGAACTGGCACAGGGTCATGTTGAGCTCGGCCACCGGGGGTCGGCGATGCGCGATGCCAGATATAGGGGCAGGCGATGAAACGGCAAAGCGGCGGCCAGGCCCGGATAAGTATGCGCCATCATCGTCTCGGATCGGTCCTTGCCCCCCGTGACAGCCGGGCGCCGTTCAGCGCGTAATGGGGGAATGGTCGAATGCATCCCCTTCACGCGGCTTGCCGCGACGCCCTGGGCCAACGGCGCCGGCCGCAAGGCCGACATCGCCACCGACGACGGCTGGACCCTGGCGTTCGCCTGGCTCGACGGGCCGGCGCCGTTTTCGGACTACACCGGCTTCACGCGCACCATCACGCTGGTGGAGGGCGACGGCTTCGCGCTCGATTTCGCGGAGCGGCCGGCGATCACCGTGGCGCGGATCGGCGCGCCGGCGACGTTCGACGGCGGCTGGCCGGCGCAATGCCGGCTGCTGGGCGGGCCATGCCTGGTGCTGAACGCCTATTCGGCGCAGGGCCGCTGGCGCCACGCGGTTCGCGTGGTGGAACCGCGCGGCGCCGGGCCGCTGCGCGCCGGCGATTTCGTGGTGGTGCTGCGCGGCCAGGTTTGGGTGGGCGGGGTCGCGGGCGGGGCGCGGGACAGCCTGCGCATCGGCGGGCCGGCGGCGGCCTCCGGCAGCGTGGACGCGCTGGTGGCGGTGGTGCGCTTCGATCCGGGCTGACGACGCCGCATCGATCCGCCAGGGCGGGCGGCGGGGTGAACCCCGCCCGGGCTATTTCCCGAAGAGGTTCTTCGGCAATTGCAGTGGGAATGCCGGGGTTGCGGGTTGCGGGCCCGGCGCCCCCGATTGCGGCAGGCCGGGGATCGCCTTGAGGATATCGGCCGCCGTGCCGCCGCCCGTGCCGCCACCCGTGCCGCCAGTCACGCCGCCAGTCACGCCGCCGCTGCCCGGCAGCAGCACCCCGAACCCCTGCGCCGCCTTGCCGAGATCGCCCGGCAGCGCCTTCAGCCGCGCGGGGTCGGCGGCGATGCTGCGGAACACGCCGGCCCAATCGATCCGGTAGGCGGGATTGCTCCACGGCCCCGTCACACGGATCGGGATCGGCACGCCCGCCAGCGCGTCGGTGCCGCCCTGGCCCTGGATGGTCGGCACCAGCTTCGCTTCCGCCGCGTAATCGACCGTTTGCGCCGGCATCGGCACGGTTCCGGCGCCGGTCAGGCGGAACAGCGGCGCCAGCATCCGCATGTCGCGGTTGTCGATCACGCCGGCGCGGATCGTGTAGGTGCCGGCGAGCTCGGCGAAATCGGTCGTCTCGGCCGGCGACGCGCCGAAGCCGAGCGTGCCGGCCTTGCGCAGGATCTGCGCCAGGTTGATGCCGTAGATGGTGCCGTCCGTCACTCGGAACGTGCCGGTGCCGTCCAGCGAAGACACCAGCTCCTTCTGATTGCGGCCGGCTCCCCTGACCGTGGTCTCCAGCGCGATCGTGCCGCCCAGGCGGTCGCTGCCGGCGAAGCTCTGGAGCAGCGGCCGCGCCTGCATGCCGGCGACGACGACATGCGCGTCGAGCTTCGGGACGGCCCCGGTGGCGTCCAACTTCAGCGTGCTGTCGAGGCTGCCCTGCGCCAGAGTGAGCTTGCCGGTGGTGACCGTGAGCACGCGGCTGGCGAGCGCGATCCTGACATCGCCGCCGGTGATGTCGAGATCCCGGTAGGTGACCGCGTGCAGCGTGACATCCGCCTTGCCGTTGGCATCGCCCAGCGCCGACACGTCGAACGACTCGGTACTCCACCCCGCCGGCCCGGACCGGGACGGCCCGGCGGGGGACGATGCCTCCCGCGGCGGCAGGTAGGCGTTGAGGTTGGCCTGCTGGATATCGACCTTGGCGTCGAAATTCGCCGGCCGGCGGCTGCCGTCGAACCGACCCTGCGCCGTCGCCTTGAGCGCCTTGCCCGTGATGGTCGCACTCTTCAGGTCCAAGGTGGACCCCGCGGCCACCAGCGTCGCATGCAGCTGGACCGGCCCGGGATCGGGCTGTGCCGGAGCGAGCGGGCTGCCCGCCCAGGCGGCGAGGCGGGCGAGCGACGGCACGTCGAGATCGACGCTGCCATCCAGGCCCGCGGCCGGCTTCTGCTGCACCGTGCCGCCGAACCGCAGCTTCGCGACATTCGAATCGACCGCCAGCCTGGCCGGGAACCGCGCGCCGGACGCCAGCACGCGCAGCGGCGCCAGGCTGGCGGTGGCATCGATCCGCTCGCCCTTGTAGACCGCGCTCGCCACCAGCCCCGGCGCCTTGTCGCCACCCGGCAGGTCGAGGGCGAGCGTCAGGCGCGACAGCCCCTGCGTGCCGGCGCCCTTCACCGCAACGCCGCCGAGATCGACCATCAGGCGGCCGCGCAGGTCGCCGGCAAGCGCGCGCGGGCTGGTGCCCTCGGCCTTGGCCGCGAGCGTGGCGGAGACGGCGCCGCTGACCGGCGGGGCGCCGGAGGCGGCGATCTGCGCCAGCTTGCCCGCGTCCACGTGATCGACACTGGCCGCCACATCGAGGCCCAGCGCCTTGCCGGCGGCATCGAGCCTGAGGGTGCCCTTCGCGGTGCCGCCATACAGCGCCACATCGGCCAGGGCGGCGCTGAGCACACCCGCCTTCGCCGTCGCGGTGAAGCCGATATGGCCGACCTGGTAGCCCATCGCCTTGATGCCCGCGATCGACACCTTGATGTCCGCATCCAGCCTGCGCAGCCCGTCCAGCGCGAAAGGCTGGTCCGAGAGGCTCGCGAACGGGTCCGGCACGGCCGCCGCCGGGCCGCCGGCCGGCCGTGGCGAGGCGGGGGCGGGGCGCGGCAGGTAGCGGTCGATATCCAGGATACCGCTGTCCACCACGCCGGTGAGCTTCGTGACGCCGCCGCTGGCATCGAGGCTGCCGCTCGCCTTCAGGTTGAGCGCGGTGCCGGTGATGGTGGCGTCCTTGAGCGCCGACCGGGCGCCATCGGAGGTGAAATCGGCATGGATCGCCAGCGGCCCGGGGTCGGGCTGCGCCGCGTCCAGCGGCCGTTTCAGCCAGGCGGCGAGCTTGCCGACCGAGGGGATGGCGAGGTCGAACACGCCGTTCAGCCCGGGCACCGGCCGCTGCCGCGCCGTGCCGTCGAACGTCGCGGTGAGGTGCTGCGTGTCGAGCGCCAGCTTCACGCGGGCCGGCTGGCCGCGCTGCAGCTTGTCGGGCGAATCGACGGTCAACTCGGCCGTTACCGGCGCGTCGTTCAGCGTCATCCGGCCGCGCAGGGAAAGCGGGCTGGCGGCAGTCGGCATGGCGCCGGCCAGCGTGATGTCTCTGGCCTCGATGGCCTGGCCGGTGAGGTCGTCGCGATAGGACAGCTGCCCCCGCTCGACGGTGACCGCGCCGACCGCCACGCCGCCGAGGCCGGTGCTTGCCGGTGTGGTGGCGCCCGGCGTGGTGTCACCGGGCGCCTGGAACGTCCAGTTCTCCCGCCCGGCCTTGTCCCGTTGCAGCGCCACCACCGGGTGCACGATCAGCAGCGAGTCCACGACCAGCCGGCCGCGCAGCAGCGGCCACAGCCGCGCCCCCACCGTCACGCTGTCGATCGACAGCATCTCCGGCGTCACCGTGCCAGGTGCGTTGGCGAAGTGAACGCCCCTGGCGGAGACGCTGAGGCGCGGCAGCAGCGCGATATGCAGCGGGCCGTCGATCCGCAGGTCGCGGCCGGTCGCGGCATACACCGCCGCGGCGAGGCGCGGCCGCAGGTCGATCAGCCGCGGCACGAGCACCACCGCGGCCACCAGCACCACGACGAGCCCGGCAAGTCCGATCAACAGCTTTTTCATGGTACGGCGCCTGTTCAACGCTCGCGCGCGAGCAACGATCCGGCATCCCCCAAGTTCAGCACGCCCAGGGGTTCACGACCCCATCAAGCGCCCTGTCGGCGGAACCTGGCAAGCCCTCCCTCAAGGGCGCCTGGCGGCGGGGTGGGCGCACAGCCCGTCCACGAACACTTCCACCAGGCGCATCACGCTGTCCTGCCAGCCAGGCTGGTTATGCATGTAGCACATGCCGATGAGGGCGCGCAGCAGGTCCTCGGGGCCGATATCGGCGCGGATCTCGCCGGCCTCCACCGCGCGGTCCAGCAGGACGCCGACCGCCTTGGTGAGACGCTCGAAGGAATAGGCGGCCAGGTGGGAGGTGCTGTGCGCGGCCAGTGCCAGCGCGGCGGACATGCCCTTTTTGGTGGCGACGAATTCCACATTGGAGCGCAGCCAGCGGCGCAGCGCGTCGGCGGGGTGAGGGTCGGATTTCAACTGCTCGGCGAGGTCGGCGAGTTGCTCGACTTCGCGGCGATAAACCGCCTCAAACAGCGCCTCGCGGGTGGGAAAATGCCGGTAAAGCGTGCCGATTCCGACGCCGGCGCGGCGGGCCACGGCGTCCAGGCTGGCATCCGGGCCGCCGGCGCTGAACACGGCCTTCGCGGCCTCCAGCACGCGCTCGCGGTTGCGCACCGCGTCGGCGCGCATCGGCCGGGTGGGTTTGGGCACATGGTTCGTCATCCGCGTGGGGCGTTCCCCGAGCCTCTTGTAAAACGGAGGATTCCTCCGTATATAGCCGTCACCGCCACCAAAACAGAGCCGTCGCCCCAGTCAACCCAGCCGCCCGCGCACCGTGGCGGGGCTGCCGGATGCTGACGCCCGAACCTGTCGGAGCACCGCATGAGTTTTCCACTTTCACTTACCATCAATGGCGTCGCGCGGAATATCACGCTGGACGACCCGCGTGTCACGCTGCTCGACCTGCTGCGCGAGCGGCTGGAGCTGACCGGGACCAAGAAAGGCTGCGACCGCGGGCAATGCGGCGCCTGCACCGTGCTGCTGGACGGGCGGCGGATCAATGCCTGCCTGGCGCTGGCGGCGAGTTGCGACGGCGCCACGGTGCTGACGATCGAGGGCGTGACGGATGGGGACGCGCTGCATCCGGTGCAGGCCGCGTTCATCGCGCATGACGGGCTCCAGTGCGGCTTCTGCACGCCGGGGCAGATCATGAGCGCGCTCGGGCTGATCGACGAGGGCCAGGCGGGCGACGACCCCGAGCGGGTGCGCGAGGGCATGAGCGGCAATCTGTGCCGCTGCGGCGCCTATGCGGGCATCACCGAGGCGGTGCTGGACGCGCAGCGGCGGCTGGCCGGCCAGGACGGGAGGGATGCGTCGTGAAGGTGTTCGATTATGTGCGTCCGGCCAGCGTCGCCGAGGCGATCGCCGCCGCGGCCGCGCCGGGGGCGGTGTATCTGGCGGGCGGGACCAACCTGCTCGACCTGATGAAGGGCGAGACGCTCCGGCCGGACCGGCTGGTGGACGTGACGCGGCTGCCGGGGCTCGACCGGATCGAGTGGCTGGGCGATGGCGGCGTGCGGATCGGCGCGCTGGTGCGCAATGCCGCGCTGGCGCATGACGCGGCGTTCGCCACGGCCTATCCGGCGGTGGCGGAGGCGCTGCTGTCCGGCGCCTCGGCGCAGTTGCGCAACGCGGCGACGGTGGGCGGCAACCTGCTGCAGCGGACGCGCTGCGCGTATTTCCACGACCCCGCCAGCGCCTGCAACAAACGCCAGCCGGGGGCAGGGTGCGACGCGCGGGGCGGCGAGAACCGGCTGCACGCCGTGCTGGGCTGGAGCGAGGCGTGCATCGCCACGCATCCGTCGGATTTCTGTGTTCCGCTGGCGGCGCTGGACGCCGTCGTGGAGATCGAAGGCCCGGCCGGCCGGCGCGAGGTGGCGCTGGAGGCGCTGCACCGCCTGCCCGGCGATACACCCGAGCGGGGCACCGCGCTGGCGCCGGGCGAGTTGATCGTGGCGCTGCGGCTGCCGGGCGAAGCCGCCGGGTTCGCCGCGCATGCCCGCTACCTGAAGGTGCGGGAGCGCACCTCCTACGCCTTCGCCGTGGTGTCGGCGGCGGCGGCGCTGCGGCTGGAGGGCGGCAGGATTCGCGCGGCGCGGCTGGCGCTGGGGGGCGTGGCGGCCAGGCCGTGGCGGGCCCGCGCGGCCGAGGAATCGCTGGTGGGCGTCGAAGCCGGCGAGGCGGCGTTCCGCCGGGCGGCCGAGGCGGCGCTGGCCGAGGCGCGGCCCTCTGGCGACAACGCCTTCAAGATCGAGCTTGCGCGGCGGCTCGTCCGCCGGGCGCTGGCGCTGGCCGTGGCGGGCACGCCGGCGCGCATCCCCGCCCTTCCCGCCTCCCCGTTCCCTTCCGTTGCCGGAGCGCGCCATGACGCCTGACATCAGTCTTTCGCAGGTTCCCGCCCACGCCCGGCACGGCTCCAGCATCGGCCGGCCGCTGACCCGTCGCGAGGGGGTGCTGAAGGTGACGGGGGTGGCCCGCTACGCGGCGGACAATCATCCCGCGGGGATGCTGTACGCCGTGCTGGCGGCAAGCCGGATCGCGCGCGGGCGGGTGACCTGCCTGGACGTGCCGGCCGCCATGGCGCATCCGGGCGTGGTGGCGGTGATGACCCCCGCCAACCGGCCGGCGCTGGCGCTGGACCCGGATGCCAAGCTGCACCCGTTCATGTTCCGCCTGGACCTGCTGCAATCCGACGCGGTGCGCTACGCCAACCAGCCGATCGCGGTGGTGATCGCCGAGACGCTGGAGGCGGCGACCGAGGGCGCCGCGCTGCTGGCCCCGCGCTACGAGGCGCTGCCGGCGCGGGTGGGGCTGGACGCCGGCGAGAGCTTCGTGCCGCCGGTGGTCGGGGTGGGCCATCCGGCCGAGCAGCTTGTGGGCGATGTGGAGGCCGGGCTGGCCAGCGCCGCGCGGCGCGTGGACGCCACCTACGAGACGCCGGCGCAGTACCACAACGCGATGGAGCCGCATGCGGTGGTGGCGGCGTGGGACGGGGACAGCCTGTCGCTCGACATGCCGAGCCAGGGCATGGCCATGGCGCAGGCGCGGCTGGCCGGGCTGCTGGGCATCGCGCCGGAGAACATCATGATCCGCAGCCCGTTCCTGGGCGGTGGGTTCGGGTCCAAGGGCCTGATCGCCGGGCCGCAGGTGCTGGGCATCCTGGCCGCGCGGCTGGTGGGCCGGCCGGTGAAGCTGGTGCTGCGGCGCGAGCAGATGTACGGCCCGGTGGGCCATCGCCCGCCCACCCGCCAGCGGCTGCGCATCGGCGCCGGCGCCGACGGCACGCTCACCGCCCTGGCGCACCATGCCCTGATCACCACCAGCACCTTCGACGATTTCTTCGAGCCGGCGGCCGACGCCTCGCACACGCTGTATGCCAGCCCGGCCATCGCCACCTCCCACACCGCGGTGCGGATCGACACCGGCACGCCGATGTTCATGCGGGCCCCGGGCGAGGCGACCGGCTCGATCGCGCTGGAAAGCGCGATCGACGAGGCTGCGCTGGCCTGCCGCATGGACCCGCTGGCCTTCCGGCTGAAGAACTACGCCGAGGTGGAGCCGATCTCGGGCAAGCCGTTCTCGTCCAAGGCGCTGCGCGCGTGCTACGCGCAGGGCGCCGACCGGTTCGGCTGGGCGGGCCGGCCGCTGGCGCCGCGGCAGATGCGCGACGCGGCCGGGATGCTGGTGGGCTGGGGCATGGGCACGGCGACGTTCCCGGCGCTGATGTTCCAGGCCGAGGCGCGGGCGGTCATCCGGCGGAATGGCGGCGGCGTCGTGGAGATCGGCGCGCACGACATGGGCCAGGGCGCCTGGACGGCGCTGGCGCAGATCGCGGCGGACGCCGTCGGACTGGGGATCGAGCAACTGGAGTTCCGTTCCGGCACCTCCGACCTGCCGGATGGCGGGATCGCGGGCGGTTCGGCGCACACCGCCACGGCCGGCATGGCGATCCATGCCGCCGGGGGGGAGGCGGTCGCACGGCTCGCCGAACTGGCGATGGACGACGCGCGCTCGCCGCTGTTCGGCGCCGGCAATGCCGGGGTGGTGGCGCGCGACGGGCGGCTGTTTCGCCGCGACGACGAAAGCCGCAGCGAGAGCTATGCCGACATCCTGACTCGGGCCGGGCTGGCGCAGGTGGAAGGGCGGGGCAAGAGCGGCGGCGACCCGGCGGCGCAGACGGCCTATGCCATGCACGCGCACGGCGCGGTCTTCGCCGAGGTGAAGGTGGACCCCGATCTGGGACAGTTGCGCGTGACCCGGCTGGTGGGCGCGTTCGCGGCCGGGCGGATCATCAACCCGCGGATGGTGCGCAGCCAGTATTACGGCGGCATGATCTGGGGCATGGCGTTCGCGCTGCATGAGGAGGCGGTGACCGACCGGCGCTCCGGCCGGATGCTGAACGCCAACCTGGCCGACTACCACATACCGGTGAACGCCGACGTGCCGGAGATGGAGGCGCTGCTGGTCGAGGAGCACGACCCGCATGTGAACGCGCTCGGCATCAAGGGCGTGGGCGAGATCGCCATCACCGGCACGGGCGGGGCGGTCGCCAATGCGGTATGGCACGCGACCGGGATGCGGGCGCGGCGGTTCCCGATCCGCATCGACGACCTGGTGTGATGCCGGCCGCCTGAACGGCTGACCGGCCAAAGGCGGGGCTCTCCGGGCAGAGCCCCGCCATTTTGCGCCCCCGTGCGGCCCTAATCGGCCGCCTGGGGCGCCTCGACCGCCGGGTGCGGGTGGAAGGCCGCGTATTTGGCGCAGAGGAACAGGATCGCGGCCACGCCCAGATAGGAGGTGGCCACCTCGGGCGACCGGCCGATGCCGATGCCCTCGCCATGGATGAAGCCGAAGAAGGTCAGCAGCATGCCGGCCAGCGCGAAGGCCGCCGCCTTTTCCAACTCGCGGTCGATGATGAACACCGTGATCGCGCCCAGGATGATGCCGGCCAGGGTGGCGCCGCCGCCCAGCGTCTCCAGCCCCGAATACAGCACCCCCACCTGCGCCAGCTTGGCCAGCCCCACGTCATGGGCATTGGTGCCGGCGGCGGCCAGCGCATTGTCGATCTGCGTCTTGCCCCAGGCCGCCAGTTGCGGCAGCAGCGCCAGCACGATCGCCGGGGCATGCCGGTGCGGCGATTCCTGGAACGCCTGGGAGCCGATCAGCATGCCGATATACAGCAGGATCGGCAGGATCGCGACGACCGGGATCACCGCGCTGACCAGCGCGATGATGCCGAACCAGGTCAGCACCAGGACGATCAGCCCGGTCGCCGCCGAATAGCCGATCCGCCCGCCCATCGCCTTCCAGCCCGGATGGCCGATATAGACCGCGTTGATGAACGGGTTGCCCAGCAGGCAGCCGATCAGGCTGATCACCCCGTCCGCCGTCAGCACCCGCGTGGTCGGGAAGCTGTCGCCGGCGGCGGCGGCACTCTCCACGTTGTCGAGCGCCTCGATCAGGTCGTAGATGCCGAACGGCACGGCGGTGACCAGGATCACGCCGAGATAGCGGAAGCCGCCGAAGGTGTGGGCGATCTCGGGCGCCGGGAAGGAGAGGCCGAAATTGGCCACCGAGCCGATCACCTTGTCCATGCTGAGCGCGCCGTAGCCGAGCCCGAGCGCGGTCGAGCCCCAGGCGATCAGCGTGCCCACCGCGATCGCTACCAGCCCGCCTGGCACGCCGCCGAAATAGCGCACGCCGCCGAACCAACTCGCCAGGATCACCGCGAAGCACACCACGCCGATGATCGGGGTGGAGAACACCTGCGCCGCCGGGCTCATCGAGATGAAGGTGATGGAGATGCCGGCCAGCGAGCCGAGCAGGGCGGCGCGCGGGGTGATGCGCCGCACATAGGGGCCGATGAAGCCGCCGGCCATCAGCACGAAGCTCTGCACGAATACCCAGGTGAGCCCCGCCTCCCACGCCAGCACCGGGTCCTTGGTGGCCAGCTTGATCGGCAGCATCACCACGAAGGTGACCACGAACATGTGCGGCACGCTCACCCCGGAGGGCAGCGCGCAGACGTCGCTGCGCCCGGTCTTGCGCGCGAGGTTCCAGGCCAGCAACGCGTAGTATCCGGTGGAGAGGAACAGCATGGTGCCCAGCGCCGGCAGGATGCGGCCGAACACCAGCGCGTCCGGAATGCCCACCACGAAGCGCAGCAGCCCGGTCAGCACCAGCACATTGACCAGGATGTTGGTGCCGAACCCGAACAGCGCATTCCAGTCCCCGGGCACCCATAGCTTCGGCCGGGCCGTGATCGACAGGCTGCTCATCACGCTGCTCCCTTGCTGAGTCCGCTTGCGGGCAGGCCCGCGATCACCGCTTCGCTGGGCGCCACCCAGCCGAAAATGCCGCCTTGCGCCTGGATCATGCGCAGGCCCATCTCGTGGAATTCGGGGAAGTAGGAGGCGCAGCAATCGGCCACCACCAGGCAGTCATAGCCGCGGTCGTTGGCCTCGCGCACCGTGGTGTTGACGCAGACCTCGGTGGTCACCCCGGTCACCACCAGCTGGGCGATGCCCCGGTTCCGCAGGATGGCGTGCAGGTCGGTGGCGAAGAAGGCGCCCTTGCCGGGCTTATCGATCACCGGCTCGCCGGGCAGGGGGCGCAGTTCGGGGATGATGTCGTGCCCCGCCTCGCCGCGCACCAGAATGCGCCCCATCGGCCCGGCATCGCCGATTCGCGTCGGCCCGCCGCCGCGCGCCAGCTTGGCCGGCGGCAGGTCGGCCAGGTCCGGCCGGTGCCCCTCGCGGGTATGGATCACCGCCAGCCCGGCGGCCCGCCATGCCGCCAGCAGGCGCTGGTTGGGCGCGACGGCGCGGCGCAGCAGGCCGACATCGTTGCCCAGCATGGCGCCGAAGCCGCCGGGTTCGAGGAAATCCCGCTGCATGTCGATGATCAGCAGCGCCGCCGCGGCGGGGTTCAGCTCGAACGCATAGGGTTCCGCCGGGATCGCCATATGCCGCAACCTTTCGGGACGTGCTGGCGCGGAACAGAGCAAATTCCGCGCCAGCGCCCGATTCCTGGCGCAAGGACACGCAGTCCTCGCCGTCATTGCAGAATGCGGCTACTTTTCAGGCAAACTCCGCCACGCCCACGAGCAAGTGTATACAGTTTTGGCAGCTACTCTTCGATCACGCTCACATGCGCCGCCACCACCCGCCAGCCTTCCGGCATCCGCACCCAGCTCTGCAGCTGCCGCCCCACCTTGCCCGGCGCGGTGGCGCGATAGAACAGCGTGGCCGCGACGGCGTGGTCGCGGCCATAGGTGGTGATCTGCGTGCGCGCCAAGCTGCGGGCCAGCCCCGCCGAGGGCCGCGCGGCGCGGAAGGCGGCGATCTCGGCCGGCCCGTACAGGTTCTCGCCGATGCCGTAGCGCAGCGTCTGCGGGCCGGACCAGAACAGCGCGTCCAGCGCCGCCACGTCGTTGCCCACCAGCGCCGCCTCGTAGCGCGCGAAGGCGGCGGCGACCTCGGCGACCACCTCCGGCAGGTTGACCTCCATCACCACCCCTCCGGCCGCTGCGCGCGCGCCACGCCCATGGCCTCCAGATGCGCGGCGATGCGCAGCGCGACATCCTCCCGCCAGGGCGATGCGATCACCTGCACCCCGATCGGCAGCGCCCCGGCGACCGGCACCGCCACCACCGGGAGGCCGATGAACGAGATCGGCTGGGTGTACAGCCCCATATTGGCCCGCACCGGCAATTCCACCCCGTCCAGCAGGAAGGTCTTCTGGCCCAGCAGCGGCGCCGCGCAGGGCGTCGCCGGCGCGATCACCGCGTCCACCCCCGCGAACACCGCCAGCACCGCATCGCGATACCAGCGGCGGAATTTCTGCGCCTGCGCCACCACCGCCGCCGGCACCATCGCGCCGGCGATCAGCCGGTCGCGCACATCCGGGTCGAACGCCGCCGCCTGGCGTTGCAGCCGGCCCAGATGCAGCGCCGCGCCCTCGGTGGCGGTGATCAGGTAGGCCGCCGCCCGCGCCCGCGCCGCCTCCGGCAGCTCCACCTCCCGCGCCACGTCCAGCGCCGCGCACACCGCCGCCACCGCCGCCTCGGCCTCGCCGGTCAGCCCCATGCGGAAATACCCGCCGGCGCGGGCAACGCGCAGCCCGCCGATCCCCGCCCCCAGCCGCCCCGCCACCGGCTCGGCCGCCCGCGCCGCGCAGCCCGGGTCGCTCGCATCGGGCCCCTGCATCGCGTCATAGGCGCAGGCGAGGTCGGCGACATTGCGCGCCAGCGGCCCCAGATGGTCCAGGCTGGCGACGAACGGGAAGCTGCCGCTGCGCGGCAGCCGCCCGAAGGTCGGCTTCAGCCCGAACAGCCCGCACAGCGAAGCCGGCACCCGGATGGAGCCATTGGTGTCCGACCCCAACGCCAGCGGCACCAGCCCGCCCGCCACCGCCGCGCCCGAGCCGCCGGAGGAGCCGCCGGACATCCGCGTGGTGTCGTGCGGGTTGCGCGACGGCCCGTCATGCCAGTTCTCGCCGGTGAAATCATAGGCGTATTCGCCCATGTTGAGCGCGCCCACCAGCACCGCCCCGGCCCGCTCCAGCCGCTCCACCAGCACGCTGTCGCGCCTGGCCGGGGCGCGGGTGCGATTGATGGCGCTGCCGGCACGGGTCGGCAAGCCGGCCACGTCGAACAGGTTCTTCACCGCGAACGGCACGCCCGCCAGCGGTCCCAGCGCCCGCCCGGCCGCCCGGTCCGTATCCACCGAAGCGGCCCGCGCCCGCGCCCGCTCGGCGGTGACGTCGGTGAAGGCGCCCAGCGCCCCGTCGCGCGCCGCGATGCGGTCCAGCGCGGCATCGGTAACGGCGCGGGCGCTCACGGTGCCGGCCGCGACGGCGGCGGCGATCTCGGTGGCGCCGCCCCAGGCGAGGTCCTGCATCGCTCAGGCCGTGAACACGGGGGCGGGCTCGGCCTCGTCGGCGAGGGGGAAGGAGAGCACCGCATCGGCCATGCGCAAATTCACCACCAGGTTGGCCCGCACCGCGGCGCGCCAGCCCGGCTGGATGGCGATGCCGAGCGCCCGCGCGGCGGCATCGATCATGGCGTCGAGGTCCTGGTCGGTCATGGTCCGGTCTCCCTGCGATGTCGCGGCATTGGCGGTCGCCGGTCGCGTAGCAAAACCCGCGCCATGGCGGCCCCTATGGCGCCGCGCCCGCCGCGAGCCATTCGCGCCACCCCCCGAAGGCGGTGATCTCCCGCGCCGACGCCGCCGCATCGGCTTCGCACAGGAAGCCCACGACCCGGCGGCCATCCGCGAGTTCCACCTTGCCCAGCCCCAGCGGCGCGGCGATCCCGGCGAGGAGCTGGCCAACAAGGGCGGCCGGAATGCGCCACAGCTCGCCACCGATCGCGGCGCCGGCGGCCGCATCGCGCACCAGCCCCGGCCGGGGCGGGGCAAGCTGCTCCAGCGCGTAGAGCCGGTAGCATGGCGCCGTCCGGACCGCGCCCAGCGGCCGGGCGCCAAGGGACAGCAACTCGCCGGTCAGCGGCAGCCCGGTCATATGCGCGCCGAACACCGCGATCTCCAGCGTGTCCCCGTCGCTGGCCACGCCGGGGCCAACCGGCGCGGCGACCGGCAGCGGCCGGCCGGTGGCGCCCATCGCCACGCCGGACGCCGCATGCAGCGCGCCGCCCAGCCGCAGCAGCGCCTGGTCCTGGCCGGCGGGCGCGAACAGCGTGACGCCGAAGGGCAGCCCGTCCGGCTGGAACCCCGACGGCACGGCGACCGCCGCCAGGTCCAGCAGGTTCATGAAGTTGGTGTAGTAGCCAAGCTGGCTGTTCAGCCGCACCGGATCGGCCTCGACAGCCGCGATGCGGTGGATGGTTCCCGCCGTCGGCGTCAGCACGACATCGACCGACCGCCACACCGCCTCCGCCTCGCGCGCCAGTTGCCGCAGGCGGTACTGCCCCGCGAAGGCATCGACGGCGCTGAACCGGCGGCCCTCCTCGATGATCCCGCGCACCACCGGATGGATCGCGGCGGGGTTGGCGTCGAGGAACGCGCCGATGGCCGCGGTGCGCTCGGCCACCCACGGGCCATCGTACAGCAGCCGCGCCGCCGCCAGGAACGGGCGCAGATCGATCTCGACCAGCTCGGCGCCGAGGGTGGCCACAGTTTCGGTCGCCGCGCGGAACAGGCCGGGCGTGTGCGGGTTGCCGAAGAATTCCAGCTCCGCCGGCCGCGGCACGCCCACCCGCACTATCTGTCCGGCCGCCCCGCCCGACGGCAGCGCCCGCGAGAACGGGTCCGCGGCATCGAAGCGCCCGACCACCGCGGCCACCGCCGCCGCGTCCGCGCAGGTCGCGGTGAACACGCTGACGCAGTCCAGCGACCGGCAGGCCGGCACCACGCCGCGCAGGCTGAGCAGGCCGCGCGTGCCCTTCCAGCCGACGATGTTGCAGAACGCCGCCGGCACCCGGCCCGAACCGGCGGTATCCGTGCCGAGCGCGAACCCCACCGCCCCGGCCGCCACCGCCACCGCCGAGCCGGAACTGGAGCCGCCCGACACATAGGCCGGATCGAACGGATTGCGGCACGCCCCGTAGGGCGAGCGCACGCCGACCAGCCCGGTGGCGAACTGGTCGAGGTTGGTCTTGCCGATCAGCAGCGCCCCGGCCTCGCGCAACAGGTCGACCACCGTGGCGCTGGCGGCGGGCAGATAGGTGAATTCCGGGCACCCGGCCGTCGTCGGCATGCCGGCCACGTCGATGTTGTCCTTGACCGCGAAAGGCACGCCATACAGCGGCAGCCCCTCGGCGTCGCGCGCGGCCAGGCGCGCGGCCTCGGCGGCCAGTTCCGCCTCCTCGCGCAAATGGATCCACACATTGGCCGCCGCCTGCCCCCGCGCCCGCCGCAGCGCCTCGCGGGCCACCGCCACGGGGTCGGCCGTCCCGGCCGAATAGGCGGCACGAAGGCTCGCGAGATCGAAGGCGAGGTCCATCATCCGGGTCACTCCTTGGGCGGCGGCGCGTGGCGGTCGGTGACGAATGCCGCGCTGGCCGCGCTGACGGTGAACAGATGTGCCCGCACGGCCTGGGCGGCGGCCTCGCTGTCGCCACGCAGGATGGCGCGCACGATGGCGTCGTGCTCGTCCCAGGATTTCTCCAGCCGGCCCGGCAGGCGAAACTGGGCGCGGCGGAATGGCGAGACCCGGTTGCGTGTAGCGACCACCAGGTCGCGCAGATAGCCGCTGTGGCAGCCCTCGTACAGCAGGCCATGGAACCGGCTGTTGGCGGCCTCGTACGCCTCCTGCGCGCCGGCCCGCACCAGCGCCCTGGCGCCCTGGTGCAGCGCGTCGAGCGCGTTGCGCTCCCCGGCGGTCATTCGCGCCGCGGCCAGCCGGGCGCAGGAGGCTTCCAGCTCGCCCATCGCCTCGAACATCTCGGTCAGGCGCCGGTCGGTGATCGGCGCCACCATCGCCCGCCGGTTCGGCGGGCGCTCCACCAGCCCCATGGCCGAGAGATGGCCGAGCGCCTCGCGCACCGGCGTGCGCGACACGCCGAACCGCTCGCCGAGCCCGCCCTCGCCCAGCTTCGTGCCCGGCGCCAGCGTGCCGCGGACGATCTCGTCGGCGAGCGCGCGCGCCATCTCCTCCACGGTGGTGCCGCTGCGGACCAACGGACGCTTCGGGCGGGTCATGCGATGGCGCTGGGGCCGCCACGGGTGGTCGCGGCGGATGCCGGTGCCGGAAGATCGCCGCGATGCATGCTGCCGCCCCTTCGGCCGGAATGGCCGTGGCGAAGGTGTATGCACATTCCTTGCCACACGCCCCTTGTCACGCGGCCGGGTGAGGCAAGGCCGGGCCCCGCCCAGCCCCGCTTCACCCGGTCAGTTCATGCCGGAACCAGGTCACCCCTGCCCGGCCAGCGAAGCCCCCAGCCTGTCCATCAGCATCCCGGTTCCGTGCTCGCGCGCGCCCGCATCGTCGTAGCCATCGAGGAACGTGCCCTGCTCGGTCACCACCAGGCGCGTGCCCGCCCCCGCCGGCGTCAGTTGCAGCGTCGCCAGCGAGACCGAGATGCGGCGGTCGTCCAGGTGCATTTCGTAGGCGTAGACGAGCCTTTCATTCGCCACCACGTCGAAATAGACCGCGTCGAAGGTCGAAACCGTGCCGCTCGCCCAGCGCCCGCTCGCCCGCTCGCGCCCGCCCGGGCGGATATCCATGCTGTGGCCCAGCAGCTCGTACCCCTCGCCGCCCGCGAACCAGCGCGCCTTGGCGGCCGGGTCCGTGAAGGCGCGGAACACCAGCGCCGGCGGGGCGTCGTAGACGCGCTCCAGCGTGAAGCTGGCATGCACCGCCGAGCGGCCGCGGATGCGCGCCACCTCGCGCTCCAGCCGGTCCAGCGTGGTGCGCCAGCCTTCCGTCGCCCCGTCCACCGCGCCGCTGAAGGCCGGGTCGTGGATGTCGTAGACCTGGCGCACGGTCATGCGGGTGGCGTCGCCTTCCGCCTCGAAGGTCACGGTCGTGTGGGCGGTGAATTTCGCGGCGCCATCGACCACCACCGAGCTGGTGAACACCAGCCGCTCCGGCGGCGAAATCTCCACATACACCCCGCGCGACCAGAAATCCTGGCCCTCCGGGGAGCGCATGCAGATGTCGCACACCCCGCCGGGACGGAAATCCACCGCCGCCTCGGGCACGGTGAAGCCCTCGGGGCAGAACCAGTTCTTCAGGTGCGCGGCGCTGCTCCATGCCTGGAACACCAGCGCGCGCGGCGCCGCGAAGCGCCGGGCGATCACCAGCGGCGTGGCCGCCTGGCTCTCGCCGGTTGCCGTCTCACTCATGCGGGCCATCGCCGCCTCCCTTGCCTTGCAGTTCGTTGAGATACGCGCCCAGCCGGTCCAGCCGGGCCACCCATTCGCGGCGCCGGGCCTGGATCCATTCCTCCGCCTGCCGCATCGCCAGCGGCTCGATCCGACAGGTCCTGACCCGCCCGGTTTTTTCCGACACCACCAGCCCGGAGGCTTCCAGCAGCGCCAGATGCTGCATCACCGCCGGCAGCGACATCGCCAGCGGCCGCGCCAGGTCGCTCACCGAGGCCGGGCTGTGCGACAGCCGCTCCACGATGGCGCGGCGCGTCGGATCGGCGAGGGCGTGGAAGGTCAGGTCGAGCGCGGCTGGTTGGTTAAGCATATCCTTCAGTATCACGCCGCGAACAGTTCAGCAAGAGCTTTACTATTCGTACGCTCATCCCCCGCCGCGCGAACGCGGCGGGGGATGGCGCGCCGGCTAGGCCATCAGCGCCGCCAGCGCCGGCGCCCATTTCGCGGCATCGGTGCCGCTGGCCAGATGCCCGTGCTCGCTGTCGATCTCGAAATACGTGGCCTCCACCCCGGCCGCCCGCAGCGCCGCCATCACCTCCGGCGCCAATGAGGGCGGAAACAGCGCGTCGGTGCGCGACAGCGCGTAGAGCACCCGCGCCTTGATCCGCCCCAAGAGCGGCGTGGCGTCGAACCGCTCCGCCGCGCGGCCCAGCGCCAGCAGCGAATGCCCGTCGAACGCCCGCGCCCAGTTCTGGGCGATGCGGGTGATCTCGGCGTCGCGCGCCGCCTTCTCGGGGAAGCGGCCGGCCAGCTCCTCCTCCAGCCCGTAGCGCCGCAGCGTCTCCTCGCGGATCGCCGTCATCGTCGCCAGGATGCCGCCGGCGCGGTAGTAATGCCCGCCATTCCAGTTCGGATCGCTCGCCAGCCGCGCCGCCATCTTCGGCGTGTGCAACTCCGCCGGCCGGCGCGGCGCGCTCACCGCGATGCCCAGCCGGTCCACGAAATCCGGGAAGGTCACCCCCCAGGCGAAGCCCTGGAACCCGCCGAAGGACGGCCCCACCACGGCCGCCAGATGGCGCACCCCCAGCCCTTCCAGCAGCTTTTTCTGCGCGGTGACGATGTCCGGCAGCGTGATATCGGGGAAATCCGGCCCGTATTCCCGCCCGGTGGCCGGGTTGATGCTGCGCGGCGCGGTGGACCCGAACGCCGAGCCCAGCATGTTGGAGCTGACGACGTAATACCGGTCGGTGTCGATCGCCCGCCCCGGGCCCACCAGATAGCCCCACGAGCCTTCCGACGAGCCCTCGCCGCCATCGGCGAACAGATGGCTGCTGGTATAGCCGTGCGTCAGCAGCACCGCGTTGCGCCCGTCCGGCGCCAGGGTGCCATAGGTCACATAGGCCAGTTTCACATCCGGCAGCACGGCGCCGGACTCAAGGCGCAGATCGCCGATCCCGCCCAGAATAGTATCCACCATCATCGTCCCCTTTCGGACCTGGAGTCCGTCAGATGCTGATAGGAGCACCTGACGGACTCCAGGTCGTTGTTTTGCCGTGTGATTCACGGCTTCGTGTGATTCCACCTGCGCCGATCACACTCTAACCCTCGGCCAGCACCTCGCGGCTGGCGCGCACCCGCTCCACCCGCCGCCCGTCCATCGCCACCACCTCGAACAGCCAGCCGCCGAACACCATGCGGTCGCCGGTGCGCGGCACCCGGCGCAGCAGCGCCAGCAGCAGCCCGGCCAGGGTGTGGTAGCTGCCTTCCGCCGGCAAGTCCGGCAGGTCCAGGCGGGATTTCACCTCGTCCACCGGCATCATGCCGTCCAGCAGCAGCGCGCCCTGCTCGGCGGTCTCGCCCTCGGCCTCCGGCGCCGGGGCGGCGCTCTCCGGATCGCCGACGATCGCCTCCAGCACGTCCGCCGCCGTCACCACGCCCTCGAAGCTGCCGTATTCGTCCAGCACCAGCGCCAGGCCCAGCGGGTCGGATTTCAGGCGCTCCAGCGCGTCCAGCGCGCTCACCGTGTCGGGCATCACCATCGGCTGGCGCAGCGCGGCGGCGATCGACAATTCCTTGCCGTCCAGGATGCGGTCCAGGATGTCCTTGGCCTGCACCACCCCCACCGGGTTGTCCACCGCCCCGTCGCACACCACGAAGCGCGAATGCGGGGCGGATTTCAGCGTGTGGGCGATGTCGCGCGCCGGGTCGGTGCGGTCGATCCAGGCGATTTCGGTGCGCGGCGTCATGATCGCGCGCACCGGCTTGTCGGCCAGGCGCAGCAGGCGCTCGATCATGTCGCGCTCCTCGCTTTCCAGCACGCCGGTCTGCTCGCCCTCCAGCAGCAGCGCCTTCAGCTCCTCCTCGGTCATCGACTGGTCGGGCGCGCGGTAGGCGCCGAACAGGCGCAGCACGGCGCCGGAGGAATGGCTCAGCACCCACACCACCGGGCTGGTCACCCGCGCCAGCGTCGCCAGCGGCGCGGCGGTGGCCGCGGCCACCCGCTCCGGCTGGCGCAGCGCCAGCTGTTTGGGCACCAGCTCGCCCAGCACGATGGTCAGGTAGGTGATCGCCACCACCACCAGCGCCAGCGACAGGCTGGCCGCGAGCGGCGCCAGCACCGGCACCCGGGCGATCAGCGGCTCCAGGCTGGCCGAGACCCGCGCGCCGCCGAACACGCCGGACAGGATCGCCACCAGCGTGATGCCCACCTGCATGGTCGGCAGGAAAAGCTGCGGGTTGTCGGCCAGCACCCGCGCGCGGGCCGCGCCCACCACGCCCTTGCGCTCCAGCACCGCCAGCCGCGCCCGGTTGGCCGAGACCAGCGCCAGCTCGCTCATCGCGAACAATCCGTTCAGCGCGATCAGCAGCAGCACGAAGACGATGTCCAGGGTGATTTCCATGCCGCGATCCATTCCCGTTGGCCCGCCAGTGTAGTCCCGACGGCTTGCCGCAGGATATCCCGAGCGTGACGGCACCCCATGTAACGCGGCACCCGGCAGGGAGTCGCACGCTCAGCGCCCTGCCACGGAGGACCGCGCAATGCCTTGCTTCGGACATGATGCGGCCGGCCCCGCGCCGCACTGCCCTGGTCCAATCCGCATCGTCACGGGCCCGCCCCGCCCGCGCCGCACGGAGTTGCCCGGATGACCCACCCCGCCCCGCCCGTCGCCCGCCGCTGGACCGACCCGGCCACGCTGCTGGCCCTGCTGGCCTGCGCGGCCGTGGCCTTCGCGCTGTGGGCGGCGGCCAACCGGCCGGTGGCGGTGCCGGACTTCAACGGCCGGGTGGCGGGGCTGGCCTTCTCGGCCTTCCAGCGTGGCCAGAGCCCGGAGGACGGCACCTTCCCCACCCCGGCGCAACTGCGCGCCGACCTGGTGCGCGCGGCCAATGTGGCCGGGCGCATCCGCACCTACACCGTTGCCGGCGACATGGCCGAGGTGCCGAAGCTGGCGCGCGGCCTGGGCCTGCGCATCACCCTGGGCGCCTGGCTGTCCGGCGACCGGGCGGCCAACGCGAAGGAGATCGACCGGCTGATCGCCACCACCAAGGGCGCCCCCAATGTGGAGCGCGTGATGGTCGGCAACGAGGTGCTGCTGCGCGGCGACCTGTCCGCGCCGGCGCTGATCGCCGACATCGCCCGCGTGCGCGCCGCGCTGGCCGTGCCGGTTTCCACCGCCGAGCCGTGGCATGTCTGGCTGAAGCATCCCGAGTTGGTGCGCGCGGTCGATTTCATCACCATCCACCTGCTGCCGTACTGGGAGGGCCAGCCCCGTGCGGCGGCGCTGCGCTTCACGCAGGAGAAGCTGGCCGAGGTGCGCGCCGCCTACCCCGGCAAGAAGATCGTCATCGGCGAGATCGGCTGGCCCAGCAACGGCGTGGATATCGGCGCGGCGCATGCCAGCCGGGTGGACCAGGCGGCGTTCCTGCGCGGCTTCTTCCGGGTCGCCCAGCGCGAGCACCTGGATTATTTCGTCATGGAGGCGTTCGACCAGCCCTGGAAGACCAGCTTCGAGGGCCGCGCCGCCGGCTACTGGGGCATGGCCGACCTGGACCGCCACGCGAAATGGGCGATGACCGGGCCGGTGAGCGAAAACCCCGGCTGGGCCGGCTGGGCCGCCGGCGCGGTGGCGGCGGCGACGCTGCTGGCTTGGCTGCTACTGTCGCGCCGGCCGGATATCCGCCTGCCGGGCAAGCTGGTGCTGGCCGGGCTGGCGCAGGGCTTCGTGGCGGCATTGGTATGCCTCATGATGGTTATGTCCGATACCTATCTCTCCGCCGCCGCCGCCGCCGTCTGGGGCACGCTGGCCGCCGGGCAGGCGCTGCTGCTGCTGCTGCTGCTGGCCGGCAGCTTCGAGCTGGCCGAGACGGTGTGGGCGCGGATCTGGCGGCGCGTGCCGGTGCTGGCGCCGGCCGCGCCGGGGGCGGTGCTCGGCAAGGTTTCCATCCACCTGCCGATCTGCAACGAGCCGCCGCACATGGTGCGCCGCACGCTCGACGCGCTGGCGGCGCTGGATTACCCGGCGTTCGAGGTGCTGGTGATCGACAACAACACCACCGACCCGGCGCTGTGGGAGAAGGTGGCCGAGCATTGCGCCCGCCTCGGCCCGCGCTTCCGCTTTTTCCATCTGGGCAAGTGGCCCGGCTTCAAGGCCGGCGCGCTGAACTTCGCGCTGCGCCATACCGCGCCGGATGCCGTGGCGGTGGCGGTGCTGGACAGCGACTACGTGGTCTCGCGCGACTGGCTGGCCCGCACCATGCCGCAGTTCGCCGACCCCGAGGTGGGCTTCGTGCAGTCACCGCAGGATTACCGCGATAGTGGAGAAAGCTTCTTCAAGCGCCTGATGTTCTGGGAATATGCCGGCTTCTTCCAGCTCGGCATGGTGACCCGCAACGAGCGCAACGCGATCATCCAGCACGGCACCATGACGCTGATCCGCAAGGCGGCGCTGGAAGGTGCGGCGCGCGACGGCAACGCCTGGGCCGAGTGGTGCATCTGCGAGGACGCCGAGCTTGGCCTGCGGCTGTTCCGCGGCGGCTGGAAGGCGGTCTATTCGGCCGAGAGCTTCGGGCGCGGCGTGATGCCCGACGATTTCGCCGCCTATCGCAAGCAGCGCTTCCGCTGGGCCTATGGCGCCATGCAGATCTGCCGCGGCCATTGGGCGGCGCTGCTGTGGCCGTTCGACCGCTCGCTCACCGCCGGCCAGCGCTGGCACTTCCTCACCGGCTGGCTGCCCTGGATCGGCGACGCGCTGGGGCTGCTGTTCCTGGTGCTGGGGCTGGGCTGGTCGGTGGGGCTGATCGTGCAGCCGCAGCGCTTCGAGTTCCCGATCGTGCTGTTCATGCTGCCCTCGATCGGCCTGTTCGCCTTCCGGCTGGCGCAGAGCTGGGTGCTGTACGGCAACCGCGTGGGCTGCGGCCGGGCCGACCGGCTGGGCGCGATGGTGGCGGGGCTGGCGCTGTCGCACAGCATCGGGCTGGCGGTGTGGAAGGGGCTGGTGATCGGCAGCGCGCCGTTCCTGCGCACGCCGAAGATGAAGGACGCGCCGGCCCTGCTGCAGGGCCTGGCGATGGCGCGGTGGGAGGCGCTGCTGCTGGCGCTGACCTGGGCGGCGATGGCGGGCGTGGCGGTGGTGCACCATCTGGCCACCTGGGAGTCGCGGCTGTGGTGCCTGGTGCTGCTGACCCAGTCCCTGCCCTATGCCGCCGGGGTGTTCGTTTCGCTGGCCGCCGCCTGGCCGGCCCGCACGCAGCCGGCCCCTGCCCTGCCCGCCCGCCTTCTGGCCGACCGTGCCCAGACCACCCGCATCCCGCCGTCCCGTGGCCTGTCATCCGGCACCCTGACCAGCCACGCCTTGCCGGCCCGCGCCCTGGCGGCGCGGGTGATCGGCCGGCCGGTGCCGGCGCGGGCGCGGCGGTCGGGTTGGTCGAGCTCCGAAGCCGGGCATTGAGAAATGGTTAATTTCTGAGATTTTTCTTGAAATTCGGAAATGTTGATGATTTCTTAATCCCACCCGAAGCGCCCATCCGAAGCCGTGGAGACGATCGTGCAGGCCACACATACCGCTGAGATCATCGCGTTTCCCGGCGCGTTCCGTGCCCCGGCCGCCAGGCCGGTGATTGAGCCTGTGGCCGGGCCGGTGCCCGGGCCGGCGCCGGCGCAGGACCCCGCCGCCCGGCTGGCCTCGGCGCTGGCGGCGCTGGACGCCGCCCTGGCCGCGCAGCGCAGCGCGGTGGCCGACTGGCGCGGCGCGCTGGGCAGCCTGCACGGCAGCGTGCAGGGCCTCGGCGCCTCGTTGCACGACTACCGCGCCACGCTGGGCGCGCTGGGCAGCAAGGTGGTGGCGCTGAATGCCACCGCACAGCGTCTCGGCGGCTAACCGGGCCAGCCAGCCGGGCCAGCCAGCCGCCGCTTCCGTCCCGCCGCCAGCCATGGCAGTTTGCCGGCCAAGGAGAGCGGCGCATGAACACACCGAATGACTCAGGCCCGCGGGCCGAAATGCTGGCCCGGCTGCGCGCCGCGCGCGTGGTGCCGGTGGTGCGCACCGCCAGCGCCGCCCATGCCGCCACCGTGGTGCAATGGCTGCGCGACGCCGGGCTGACCATCTTCGAGATCACCATGACCATCCCGGACGCCCCGGCGCTGATCCGCGAACTGGCGGCCGACCCCGCGCTGCTGGTCGGCGCCGGCACGGTGCCGGACGCCGCCGCCGCCGAGGCGTGCCTGGCGGCCGGCGCGCGCTTCCTGGTCGCGCCCTGGGTGGACCCGGCCCTGGCCGCGCCCTGCCGCGCCGCCGGGGCGCTGCTGATGCTGGGCGCGCTGACGCCGACCGAGGTGCGGGCCGCGCTGGCCGGCGGGGCGGACGTGGTGAAGGTGTTCCCGGCCAGTTCGGCCGGCGGGCCGGGCCATGTGAAGGCGCTGGCCAGCGTGTTCCCGGGCGTGGCCTTCTGCCCGACCGGCGGCGTGTCGCCGGGCAATGTCGCCGCCTATCTGGAGGCCGGCGCCGCCTTCGTCGGCATGGGCGGGGCGCTGGTGGACGAAGCGCGGGTGGCGGCCGGCGACCGCGCCGCCATCCTGGCCGCCGCCGCCGCCATCCGGCAGGGCTGAGCCGGTGGCCGACCTGGTGTGCATGGGCGAGCCGATGCTGGAGTTCAACCAGCAGCCGGCCGGCCCGGACGGGCGGGTGCTGTATCTGGAGGGCTGCGGCGGCGACACCTCCAACGCCGCCGTGGCCGCCGCCCGGCAGGGCGCCAGCGTCGCCTACGTCAGCGCCGTGGGGCGCGACCCGGCCGGCGAGCGCTTCATGCGGCTGTGGCGGGAGGAGGGTGTCGACACCTCCGGCGTGGGCCGGCCGGAGGGGGCGGCGACGGGGGTGTATTTCGTCATGCACGGGCCGGCCGGGCACGAATTCCTGTATTACCGCGACGGCTCGGCGGCCAGCCGCATCGCGCCGGCCGACGTGCCGGCCGGGCTGCTCGGCGGGGCGAGGATGTTCTACGCCTCAGGCATCAGCCAGGGCATTTCCGCCAGCGCGGCCGACGCGGTGTTCCATGCGATCGGCCTGGCGCGGGCGGCCGGCGCGCTGGTGGCGTACGACACCAATTACCGCCCCCGGCTGTGGCCGGCGGCGCGGGCGGCGGCCGTGATCCATGCCGCGGTGGCGCAGGCCGACGTGGCGCTGCCCGGGCTGGACGACGCCCGCGCGCTGACCGGGCTCGACGACCCCGACGCGGTCGCCGATTTCTACCTGCGGCTCGGCCCGCCGCTGGTGGTGCTGAAGATGGGCGCCGCCGGCGCGCTGGTGGCCACCGCCGACGGGCGGGTCCACATCCCACCCTTTCCGTGCCGCGCGGTGGACGCCACCGGCGCCGGCGACACGTTTTGCGGCAGTTTCCTGGCCCGGCTGATCGCCGGCGACGCCGCCGTGCCGGCCGCCCGCTACGCCGCCGCCGCCGCCGCGCTGAAAACCGAGGGCTACGGCGCCGTCGCCCCGATCCCGCGCGCGGCTGACGTGCTGGCGGCGCTGGAGCGCGTGCCGTGCTGCTGACCGACCGGCTGATGCTGCGGCCGTTCTGGGACGATGATTTCGCCCGCTTCGCCGCCATCAACGCCGACCCGGAGGTGATGGAATTCTTCCCGAAACCGCTCACGCGGGACGAATCGGACGCGTTTATCGCCCGAATCATGGTGCATTTCGCGCGGGAAGGGTTCGGATTCTGGGCCGTGGAGGCGCCGGGCGGCGTCTGCCCGCTGGTCGGCATGGTGGGGGTGCAGCGGGTGCCCGCCGACCTGCCCTGTGCGCCGGCGGTGGAGCTGAGCTGGCGGCTGGGGCGGGCCTGGTGGGGGCGCGGCTATGCCACCGAGGCGGCGCGGGCGGCGATCGCCGACGCGGCATCGCGCTGCGGCCTGCGCGACTTCGTGGCGTTCACCGCGGCAAGCAACGCCCGCTCCCGCGCGGTGATGGAGCGGCTGGGCATGACGCGCGACCCGGCGGAGGATTTCGACCATCCGCGCGTGCCGGAAGGCCATGGGCTGCGGCGGCATGTGCTGTATCGGCTGCGCGTGCCCGGTGCGGGCTGAAGGAGGCGGCGATGCCGTTCGACGAGACAGGCGGCGGCGGGCGGCGGCCCGGTCGCAACGTGCTGGGGGGACGGCTGGAAAGCTGCTCGTCCCGCCCGGTGACCGGGTTCTTCCGCAACGGCTGCTGCGACACCAGCGTGGAGGATGTCGGCAGCCATACCGTCTGCGCGGTGATGACCGAGGATTTCCTGCGCTTCAGCCGGGCGGCCGGCAACGACCTCTCGACGCCGCTGCCGCAGTTCGGCTTTCCCGGCCTGCGCGCCGGCGACCGCTGGTGCCTGTGCGCGCCGCGCTGGCAGGAGGCGCTGGAGGCCGGGCATGCGCCGGGCGTGGTGCTGGGCGCCACGCATGAGGGGGCGCTGCGCTACTGCACGCTGGACGACCTGCGGCGCTTCGCCGCGGACTGAACGGGGGAACCGGCCATGATCGACTTCATCGACCAGCCCGAGCCCGGCGCCACCCGGCCGTTCAGCCGCGCCACGCGGGCCGGCGGGCTGGTGTTCGTCTCCGGCCATTCGGCGCCGCACGACCCGGCGCGCGGCATCCATCGCGGCGAGACCGCGGCGGAGCAGGTGCGCAACGCCCTGGCCCATGTGGCGGCGATCCTCGGCGAGGCGGGCAGCGGGCTGGACCGGGTGGTGCAGATGACCATGCTGATCACCGACCCGGCCGATTACGCCGCGTGCAACGCCGAATACGTGAAGCATTTCCCCGGCGGGCTGCCGGCGCGGCACACCGCGCGGTTCGGCGTGCCGACCGAGGCCAAGGTGGCGTTCGCCTGCATCGCGCTCGCCGGAGCGTAGTCCGTCAGTCGGCGCCGGCGTGCTCCAGGCCGACCGGGGACATGCGGCGCAGCACGCGCTGGCCGGTGAGTTCGTGCAGCAGGGCCAGGCCGGCATGGGCGATCAGGTAGGCCCACATCAGGTTGGCGATGGCGCCGTGCAGGTTGAGCGCGAGCCACACCAGGGATTGCGGCGCGATGCCCTTGAGGAAGAACATCCCGCCCGTCACCGCCATGGCGCTGGCCGCCAGCAGGCCCAGGCCGTGGGTGGCGCTGGCGATCGGGCTGTCCTCGCCATGCGGCAGGCGGAACTGGCGCAGGGCGCGCAGATGGGCGGCGGCGTCGGCCCGCAGCGCGGCGCGGCCGGCGGCGGACAGCCAGGGGAACAGGCGGACGAGGCGGGTCTCGCCGCGGCGCAGCAGCGTCCAGGCCCAGAAGGCGAGCAGGATGCCGAGGCTGGCGATGCCCACCGCCTGGTGGGCCTGCCACAGCAGCCCGCCCGAGCGGGGGCCGGACATGACGGCGCCGACCACCAGCTGGTGGACCACGGAGAGCGCCACCAGCATGTGCAGCAGGCGGGTCGTCAGGGAACGGAGCATGGCTGTGGTCCTTCGTGGCCAATGGGTCGGATCGGCTGGACGTTCCCTTGCCGCAAGCATTACCACGCGCCGGATGAAGCCGGCGTTGACGCCTCCCTACGGATTGCCAATGTAGCTTGCGCGAAGCTTACGAAGCGGGGGGCCTGCCGCCCCCCTGCCTCACCTGGAATTCGCCATCGGGCGCAGCCGCAGGCCCGGGCGCAGATGGTGGAAGGTGAGCGTCGCCGGGTCGGCCACCACCGGGCCGGGGGCGGCGGCGACGATCACCCGCGAGGCGATCGGCTGGAAGTCGGCGCGGAAATGCACCGAGGATTTCAGCACCAGGATGCCGCATTCCGCCGGCTCGATGCCGACATGGCGCAGGATCGCCTGGTCCAGCGCCTGCATCTTGCGGCTGACCACCACCACGCGCACGCCGGTGGCGACCTGGATCAGCGCCGTCGGGCCGAGATTGGCCGGGTTGCCGGCGCCCATCGGGCCGGTGAGGGTGAAGCGGCCGTCGGTGAGCTTAAGGATGCGGGCCTCGACCTTCAGGGGCGTCGCGTCGGACTTGCCGCCCAGCATCAGCGGGATGGTGGCGCCCTCGCCGGCCTGGTGGCAGGCCGTGGCGCTCTCGGCGTCGTTGATGAGGCAGAGCACGGCGTTCTGGGCGTGCTGGGCGATCAGTTCGGCCAGCAGGCCGGTGGTGTCGCCATGGCCGCCGCCGCCGGGGTTGTCCTGGGTGTCGGCGATCACCACCGGCTTGCCGGTGCCGGCGCCCGCGATCGCCTCGCGCACCGCCGTGTCGGCTTGCAGGATGTCCATCGCGAAGCTGGCCTCGCGGGCGTCGATGGCCGATTTGAAGGCGTCGGCGGCGGCATCGGCCTGGGCCTGGGTGTCGGCATAGGCGGCCAGCGCCACGCCGCAATCGTGGAAATCGGCGTAGGGGAAGCCGAAGCAGAAGGCCAGCTCGGCCACGCCCGGGCGGGCGGCGATGGCGGTGCGCTCCTCCATCACCGGCAGCATCGGGGCCATCAGCGTGCATTGCGCCGGCAGGGCGATCCAGTAATCCACCTGGCGGAAGGCCCGCGCCCAGGGGCGGCCGCGGCGGATGCGCTCGGCCAGCAGGCGCATCGCCTGGGCGCCGGCCGCCTTCATGTCCACGTGCGGGTAGGTGCGGAAGGGCACCAGCGCGTCACACAGGTCGACCATAAGGGGCGTGAGGTTGCAGTGCGGGTCCAGGCTGATGGTGAGCGGCGTGGCCCCGGCGATGGCGCGCACGCGGCGCAGGATCTCGCCCTCCATGTCCGGGTAGTGGTCGGCGAGTGCGGCGCCGTGCAGGTCGAGGTAGATGCCGTCGAGCGGGCCGGCATCCAGCGCCTTGGAGAGTTCGGCGCAGATCAGCGCGGTGATGCGCTCGAAGGCTTCGTCCTGCACCGGGCCGGCGGGGTTGGCGATGGCCCAGGCGAGCGGCACGATCTCGGCGCCCAGCTCCTCGCCCACCGCCAGCGCGCCGGCGATCGGCACCGAGGTGGTGCGCACCGCCTCGAACAGCGCCTTGCCATGGACCAGGCCCGGGAAACCGCCGGGCTGGACGAAATCGGCATAGGTGGTGGGCCGGGGGGCGAAGGAGTGGCTCTCGTGCAGGAACCCGCCGATGGCGATGCGCATGGTCTGACCTCGATCCGCGAAACTTGAAGGCGGCAGCATAGACGGTGGCGGCGGATGGACAAGCCGGGGGCATGCCCCGCCCGGCTTCCCTGGCGGAGCGGACATTCGGCGCATCGGCGCAAATTACGGCCCGGGTGATTCCACCTGCGGCGATCCTGCTCTAGCCTTCCCGCTCATACCGAGCGGAGACCGCGATGAAGGCTTTCTGGGACAAGGCGCAGCTGGACCATGCGCCGCAGTTCTTCCTGCAGCGCGGGGTGGTGCGCCGCAACTACGAGACGCCGGCCCGCGCCGAGGCGCTGCTAGCGGCCTGCGCGGCGCTGAAGCTGGAGGTGGTGGCGCCGCCGCCGGCCGGACGCGGGGCGCTGCTGGCGGTGCATCCGGCCGACTACCTGGATTTCCTGCGCGACGGGCCGGCCGAGTGGGCGGCGATGGAGGGGGCGGGGCCGGAGATGGTGGCCAACACCCATCCGGGCCCGGAGATGCTGGCCAACGGCGCCCGGCCGCCCGCCGCGATCACCGGGCGGCTGGGCTGGTACACCGCCGATACCGCCTGCCCGATCACCGCGCAAACCTGGCCGGCGGCGCTGGCGGCGGCGGCCGGCGCGATCGCCGCCGCCGACGAGGTGGCCGAGGGGCGGCACGCCTATGCGCTGGCCCGCCCGCCCGGCCACCACGCCTATGCCGCGCGGGCCGGCGGGCATTGCTACCTGAACAACGCGGCGCTGGCGGCCGAGCGGCTGCGGATGCGCGGGGCCGGGCGGGTGGGGATCCTGGATATCGACAGCCACCACGGCAACGGCACCCAGGGCATTTTCTGGGAGCGCGACGACGTGGTGTTCGTCTCGGTGCATGGCGACCCGAACGCCTATTACCCCTGGTATGTCGGCCATGCCCGCGAGCGCGGCGCCGGGCCGGGGGCGGGCTGCAACCTCAACCTGCCGCTGCGCCAGGGCAGCGGCGACGCGGAATGGACCGTCGCGGTGGCCACCGGGCTGCGGCTGATCGAGGACATGGGCTGCGACGCGCTGGTGGTCAGCCTTGGCTTCGACGCCAGCGCGCAGGAGCCGCTGGGCTTCCTGTCGGTGAGCGCCGACGGCTTCGCGCAGGCGGGGGAAATGGTCGGCAAGTCCGGGCTGGACTGCGCGATCATCCAGGAAGGCGGCTACAACACCGAGGTGATCGGCGGGCTGCTGGGCCGGTTCCTGGAGGGGCTGGAGGCGTAGCGGAAGGGGGCGGGGGGAAACACACCCCGCCCCCGCGCCTGTTCAGCCCGGCTTGCGCTCGTTGGGCGCCAGCGACAGCGGCACCCAGCGCAGGCCGTCGCCGCTTTGCACCAGCATCAGCACCGACTTGCGGCTGGTCTTGCGGATTTTATCCACCAGCTTCTGCACGTCCGCCGGGGTGGCGACCTCCTCCTGCTGGACTTCCACGATCACGTCGCCCGGCTTCAGCCCCTTGTCGGCGGCCGGGGTGCCGTTGGTGACGCCGGTGACCAGCACGCCCTTCTGGTCGGCGGTGAGCTGGTATTTGTCGCGCGTCTCGGGGGTGATCGCCTCCAGCTTCATGCCGAGGTCGGAAAGCTCGATCCCCTTGTCGGGGGCCGGCTTCTCGGGCTTGGCGTCGGCCTGCTTCTGGTCGTCGGGCAGTTCGCCGACCTTGGCCTGCAGCACCAACTCGTGCCCGTCGCGCCAGACCACCACCGGCACTTCCTTGCCGATCTCGGTTTCGGCGACGATGCGCGGCAGGGTGCGCATCTCCTTCACGTCCTGGCCGTTGAACTTCAGGATGATGTCGCCGTTGCGGATCTTGGCCTGCTCGGCCGGCCCGCCGTCGTTGACGCCGGCGACCATGGCGCCGCCCGCCTCCTTCAGCCCGACGCTCTCGGCGATGTCGGGCGTGACCTGCTGGATGCGCACGCCGAGCCAGCCGCGCCGGGCGTGGCCGAAGTCGCGCAGCTGCGCCACCACCGTCCTGGCCAGGTTGGAGGGGATGGAGAAGCCGATGCCGATGGAACCGCCGGAGGGCGAGTAGATGGCGGTGTTGATGCCGATCACCTCGCCGGCCATGTTGAACAGCGGGCCGCCGGAATTGCCCTTGTTGATGGCCGCGTCGGTCTGGATGAAGTTGTCGTACGGGCCCTGGCTGATGTCGCGCCCGCGCGCCGAGATGATGCCGGCGGTGACCGAGCCGCCGAGGCCGAACGGGTTGCCGATCGCCAGCACCCAGTCGCCCACCCGCGCCTTGTCGGAGTCGCCGAACGGCACGGCGTGCAGCGGCTTGTCGGGGTTGACCTTCAGCACCGCGATGTCGGTGCGGTCGTCGCGGCCGATCAGCTTGGCCTTCAGGGTGGAACCGTCGTGCAGGGTGACGGTGATCTCGTCGGCGCCGTCGATCACGTGGTTGTTGGTGATGACGATGCCCGAGGGATCGACGATGAAGCCCGAGCCGAGGCTCTGCATCTTGCGCGGCGGCGCCGGCTGGCCGCGCTGGCCGGGCCGGTTTTTGTCCATGAAGTCCTTGAAGAACTGCTCGAACGGCGAACCGGGCGGGAACACCGGCACGTCCGGCCCGCTCTTGCTGGTGATGGTCTGGCTGGTGGAGATGTTGACCACGCCGGGCAGCAGGGACTCCGCCAGGTCGGCGAAGCTCTCTGGCGCCGATCGGGCCTGCGCCGGCACGGCGGACAGGCCGGCCGCCAGCAAGGGCGCCGCCGGCACGGCGACGACGGCCGACAGCGCGAAGGCGCAGGCCCGCAGGAGGGCGGCACGGCCGGCTCGGGGGTGGAACACACGCATGGGCTGGGATCCCCTGGATTCAGCGTCAATGTGGGCGCGGAGCGGCGCCGCGGCAAGCCGCAGCGCCGAGGAGGCGGGTTCGGTCAGGTCACATTCGCGCGGCCTACGGCGCCGGCTTGGCATCCTCGGGCGTGGGGGCGGAGCGCAGCATCTTGAGGAAGTCGCTGCCCGGGGTCAGCACCAGGCGCGACGTGCCGGCGGCGAAGGCGTCGCGATAGGCTTGCAGGGTGCGCCAGACCTTGAAGAAATACGGGTCCTTGTTGAACGCGTCGGCGTAGATGGTGATGGCCTGCGCCTCGCCCTCGCCGCGCAGCTTGTCGGCGGTGGCGCGGGCCTGGGCCAGCAGCACGGTGCGCTCGCGCTCCGCATCGGCGCGGATCTTGGCGGCGGCCTCGGCGCCCTCGGCGCGCAGCTGGGCGGCGACGCGCTGCCGCTCGGACTGCATGCGGCTCAGGATGGCCTGGGTGTTCTCCTCCGGCAGGTCGGCGCGGCGGATGCGCACATCCTCGATCGAGACGCCGAAATTCTTCATCTCGGCGTTCACCTGGTCGCGGATGGTGGCCATGATGCGGCCACGGGCGGAGGACAGCACGTTGAGCAGCTGCTCGTTGCCCAGCACCCGGCGCAGCGCCGAGGAGACCACCGAGTTCAGGCGGGTTCGGATACCCTCCTCGGTCGGGCCGACCGCCTGATAGTAGCGCAGCGGGTCGGTGATGCGGAAGCGGGTGAAGCCGTCCACGATCAGCCGGCGCTGGTCGCCCAGGATCACCTCCTCGGGCGGCAGCGCATAGTCCAGCAGGCGGCGGTCGAAGCTGATGGCGGTCTGCATCAGCGGGATCTTGGCGTGCAGGCCGGGGGCGGTGATCACGCGCACGGGCTGGCCGAACTGGGTGATCAGCACCTGCTCGGTCTGGCGTACGGTGAACAGGGTGGAGCCGCCGATGATCAGCACGACGGCAGCCAGGGCGAGCAGGGCAATCGACAGGCGGTTCATCGGCTGGCTCCCGCGGCGGCCGGCCTGGGGGCGGGTTGCGGGGCCGGCGTGGCCGCGGGCGCGGCGGACAGGCCGCCCGGGCCGGTCAGCGGCAAATAGGGCATCACGCCTTTCAGCTGGTCGTCCACGATCACCGCCGGGGTGCGGGTAAGGATGTCCTGCATGGTTTCCAGGTAGAGGCGCTGCATCGTCACGTCCTTGGCGGCGTCGTAGGATTTCAGCACCGACAGGAAGCGCTGGGTCTGGCCGGTCGCCTCGGTGACCGAGACCTGGCGGGCGGCGTCGGCCTCGGCGAGCAGGCGGGCGGCATCGCCGCGGGCGCGGGGGACGATGTCGTTGCGGTACGACTCGGCTTCGTTGCGCAGGCGCTCGGCATCGGTCTGGGCGCGCTGCACGTCGCGGAAGCTTTCGATGACGGCGGCCGGCGGATCGACCTTCTGCAGCTGCACCTGGGTGATCTCCACCCCCGATCCGTACTGGTCGAGGATGGCCTGGACGCCCTTGAACACCTCCGCCTCGATCTGCGCGCGCGCATCGGTCAGGGCGGGCTGGATCGGGGTGCGCCCGATCACCTCGCGCATGACGCTTTCGGCGGCGGATTTCACCGTGTCGGCGGGGTTGCGGGTGGCGAACAGATACGCGCCGGCGTCGCGGATGCGCCAGAAGACGGTGAAATTGATGTCGATGATGTTCTCGTCCCCGGTCAGCATCAGCCCCTCGGGCGTGACGTCGCGGGCTGAGGCGACGCCACGCGGGCCGGCATCCTGGCTGCGGTAGCCGATCTCCACGCGGTTGCTGCGGGTGACCGCCGGACGCAGCACCGTCTCGATCGGCCAGGGCATGTGGTAGTTCAGGCCCGGGAAGGTGGTGCGGTTATAGGCGCCGAAGCGCAGCACCACGCCCTGCTCGTCCGGCTGCACGCGGTAGAAGCCGCTGGCCAGCCAAGCGCCCACCACCAGCACGGCGATCAGCGCCGCGCCCCGGCCGGCCGGGAAGCCGCGCCCGCCGCCGCCACGTGGGCCGCCTCCGCCGCCGAAGCCGGGCGGGACGAAGCCGCGAAGGAAGGCCTGCAGGCGGGCGATCAGCTCCTCAAGGTCGGGCGGCTGGCCGCCACCGCCACCGCCGCCCCAGGGGCCGCGCGGACCGCCGCCAGAGGGGCGATTCGGGTCGGGGCGTTTCGGGTCGGGGCGCTGCGGGCCGGGGCGCGGGCCGCCGGGATTGCCCCATGGGCTGGGACCGCCGGACTCTCCACCCGATCCGGGACGCGAGCCCCCGCCAGAGCCGCCGGGGCCGCCATTGTTCCAAGACATCGGGTCGGGAAGCTCCTGTACTATATTCAGCGCTACGCCGGCGCACCACCGGTGCCCATCTCTACCCCCCTTCCATGGTGCATGGCAGGGGGCAACGGGATTGGCCATTGGCAGCGCGGACGCATCGCGCCATATCCCTGCCCATGGCGCCACTTCATATTGACCGGCTACGAAGGGTTTTCAAGCGTATGACCGCATCCTCGGACCAGTCTTCCGCCGGGCCGTCGCCGACGCCCGACTCGCTGCGCGCGGCGCTGCGCGGCATCGCCGACCCGGCCAGCGGGCGGGACATCGTCACCGCCGGGCTGGTGGAGGGCATCGAGCTGAAGGGCGGGCTGGTGCAGGTCAGCCTGCTTACCGACCGCGCCCACGCCGAGGCGATGGAGCCGGTGCGCCGGCAGGTGGAGGCGGTGCTGGCGGCCCAGCCGGGGGTGAAGAACGTGGCGGCTGTGCTGACCGCGCACAAGGCCGCTGCCGCCGCCCCGGCACAGGCGCCGGCCCCGCACGCGCATGGCGGCGCCGGCCAGAAGGCCGTGCTGCTGCCGCAGGTGCGCGCCATCGTGGCCGTCGCCTCGGGCAAGGGCGGCGTCGGCAAGTCCACCACCGCGGTCAACCTGGCCGTGGCGCTGGCGCGGCAGGGGCTGAAGGTCGGGCTGCTGGACGCCGACATCTACGGCCCCAGCCTGCCGCGCATGCTGGGGCTGAACCGCAAGCCGGAGGTGCGCGGCGACCGCATGATCCCGCTCGACGCCTGGGGGCTGAAGGCGATGTCGATCGGCTTCCTGGTCGAGGAGGAGACGCCGATGATCTGGCGCGGCCCGATGGTGATGGGCGCGCTGGAGCAGATGATGGGCCAAGTGGAATGGGGGGCGCTCGACATCATGATCGTCGACATGCCGCCCGGCACCGGCGACGCGCAGCTCACCATGGCGCAGCGCGTCACCCTGGCCGGCGCGGTGATCGTCTCCACCCCGCAGGACATCGCCCTGCTGGATGCGCGGCGCGGCGTGCGCATGTTCGAGCGCACGCGGGTGCCGGTGCTGGGGCTGATCGAGAACATGAGCTTCTTCTGCTGTCCGAAATGCGGCGAGCGCTCCGAGATCTTCGGCCATGGCGGGGCGCGGGCGGAGGCGGCGCGGCTGGGCTGCGAGTTCCTGGGCGAAATCCCGCTGGTGCTGGAAGTGCGCACGGCGTCGGACGCCGGCACGCCGATCGTGGCGCTGGACCCGGAGTGCCATGCCTCGCAGGCCTATGCCGCCCTGGCGGCGCGGGTGTGGGCGAAGGTCTCGGGCGAGGCGGCGAAGGCGGGGCCGCGGATCGTGGTGAGTTAGCGAGGAGTTGGAGGTCCGTGTCCAACGAGCTCAAGAGCGCAGCCGGTCTCCCCATAACGATGCATGACTTGGGGCTTCCGACCGCTCTCGAGTTCTGGAAGGACGTTGTGGTTCCGAGCTACGGGGCATACTTGGACGATCCGAGTTTGCGGAACACTCTCACCATCGCGACGTGGCTGTGGCACCTCCCGGAGTGGATGGCCCAGGACAAGGAATTCGTCGCCCGTCACTCCCTTCCCGGTTCCTACATTGAAATTCGTGCGGAGATTCGCGCCAAAATTCCGGATTTTTCAGTGCTCGGAGATATTTCCGAAACTGCCAAGCATGCAACGAGGACGCAAAAGGCCCCGACTTTGCTGCATTTGCGATCTGCATCGGGACGCGGAGGTGTGGGAGGCTACGGTCTCGCCGGTCCAATTGCATACGGATCTGGCCAATTTGAACTCATAGCACAGAAACGCAACGGCGACTCTGCCTGGATTTCAAATATCATAATGTCAACTATAAATATCTTCTCCTCAAATTATTTTATTGAATATTCGATTGATATTATGCGCTCGAAGCCACCAACCTAGTTCAGCGCTGCCTCAGTTTCGGCAGATTCTGGCATCGAACCCTGGCTGCCCTGCCGCGTGCAGCACAGCCCGGCTGCCGCGGTCGCGCGGCGCAGCGCCAGCTCGAGCGGCTGACCGCGATCAATGGCGGCAGTGAGCACACCGGTGAAGCAATCGCCCGCGCCGGTCGTATCGATGGCCTCGATGGCGGCGGCTGGAAGGCGCCAGGCCCCCTGCCCTGTCGCCGCGTCCACGCCGTGTTCGCCGAGCGTGATGACGATGCCGATGCCCAGCGCCGCGTGCAGGGCGGCGGCGGTGGCGGGGCAGCCGGTACCCGCGGCCAGGAAGGCGGCTTCGTCCTCGTTGGCCAGCAGCAGATCGAGCATCGCCAGCGCGTCGGCGGCCAGCGGGGCAGCGGGGGCGAGGTTCAGCACCACGCGGGCGCCGGCAGCGCGGGCGCGGCGAATCAGCGCCTCGGTCTCGGCGGCGGGGACTTCCATCTGCAACAGCACGGTGGTTTCCGGGCCAAGCAGAGCGTCTTCCACCTGGGTGTGGCGGGCCGCGAGGTTGGCGCCGCTGGCCACCGCGATGAGGTTGCGGCCCTGGGGATCGACGCAGATGGCGGCGCAGCCGGTGGCGCGGTCGGCGTGCAGGATGCGGGCGGTGTCGATGCTGCCGGCGCGCAGCAGGCGCAGCGCGTCCTCGGCCAGGGCATCGCGGCCGACGCACCCGGCGAAAACAACCTCCGCGCCGTCGCGGGCGGCGGCGACGGCCTGGTTGGCGCCCTTGCCGCCCGGCTCAATGCGCATGTCGGGGCCGAGCACGGTCTGGCCGGGCTGCGGCAGATGGGGGAGCGGGAAGATCAGGTCGAGGTTGATGGAGCCGAAGACGATGATCATGGCGCGCGCCTCCGCATGACGATCAACCGTCCCGCCCCAGCGCCACCAGCATCTCCGTCCACTCCCGCTTCGACAGCCCGCTTCCCTTCTGGTCCACCGCCTCGCCGGCCAGCATGCGTTTCAGGGCGGCGAGCATGGTGGCGGAGAAGGTGACGGCGCCCATGCGGTAGTCCTCGAAGGCCGCACAGGTGATCGGCACCCAGGCGCGGACCATGTCCAGCATGGCGTCGGCATAGGCGCGGATTTCGTACTGGGCGTGGGCGTCGGCGCGCAGGGACAGGAAATGCAGCAGGTTGTGCAGGTCGGTCTTCCAGTACCACTGGGTATAGGTGTTCAGCGTGAGGTTCATGCGGGCCAGTTCGCGGGCCAGGCCCTGGCGTGAGGGGTCGGCCGGCTGGCCGTCCGCGCCCTCGTTCAGCATGGCGGCGTAGTGGTCGTAGGTGCGGGTGGCGTCGCCGCGCAGCATGTCGAGCACCTCGGCCGCCTCCTGGCCTTCCAGCACCGCGCCGCGGCCCTGGCGGTTGACGGCGGACTGGGCGGCCAAGTGCTCGGGGGCGGGGATGTAGAACTCGCGGTCCAGGATGGAGTAGCGGGCGGAATACTCGTTCACGTTGGCTGTGCGGTGGCGGATCCACTGGCGGGCCACGAAGATCGGCAGCTTCACGTGGAACTTGATCTCGCACATCTCGAACGGCGTGGTGTGGCGATGGCGCATCAGGTAGCGGATCAGCCCGGCATCCTCGCTCACCTTGCGGGTGCCGCGGCCATAGGAGACGCGGGCGGCCTGCACCACGGCCGCATCGTCGCCCATATAGTCGATGGCGCGCACGAAGCCGTGGTCCAGCACCGGGACCGCCTGGAACAGCAGGGCCTCCAGCGCCGGCACGGTGGCGCGGGCGGTGGGGGCGCGGTGGGCGCGCTGGGCCTCGATCTCGGTCTGCTGGTCCTGCGTGAGGCGCATGCGCGATGGTCCTTTCATCCGGCGGTGCGAGTGCCTATATTCGCTCTGCCAGCTTGCTGGCTATGGCGATAAACGGTGCGTGGAATAAGCGTTGTGGACCCGGGGGCGGTACCCGGCGCCTCCACCATACTCCCCGAAGCGTCGGGGAACATGGGGGCGAAACAGGCTCGACACGCGCGGTAAAGACACATCTTTTGCCCGGCATGGTTCCGCCGTTATCGGGCCGTATGATAAGTGCCAACGACAATCAGGCGCTCGCTGTCGCTGCATAAGCGATAAGCGCGGTACGGGGGGCACCGGGCAACAGAAGCCCCCCAACTCTCCCCCTTGCATGGCGATGCCCGGCGCAGGACAATCGCGCCATGAGCAGCTATTGCCTGGTCGCCCCCGGCCATCCGGTGCACCACGACTACCACGAGCGCGAATACGGCTTCCCGCAGCGCGACGAAACCGCGCTGTTCGAGCGGCTGTGCCTGGAGATCATGCAGGCCGGGCTGTCGTGGGAGTTGGTGCTGAAGCGCCGCGCCGGCATGCGCGCGGCCTTCGCCGGCTTCGAGGTGGATGCCGTGGCGGCGTTCGACGAGGCGGAGCGGACGCGGCTGCTGGCCGACCCGGCGATCATCCGCAACCGCCTGAAGGTGGACGCGATCATCGAGAACGCGCGGCGCATCCAGGCGCTGCGGGCCAGCCATGGCGGGTTCGCGGCGTGGCTCGACGCCCATCACCCGCTGGACAAGCCCGGTTGGGTGCGGCTGTTCCGCACCAGCTTCAAGTTCACCGGCGGCGAGATCGTCGGGGAGTTCCTGATGAGCCTGGGCTACCTGTCCGGCGCGCATGGCCCGGATTGCCCGGTGGCGGGGCGGATCGCGGCCCTGTCGCCGCCCTGGATGCGTGCCTGATCGGCCACACCGGGCCCCGCATGGCGCCGCTGCCCTTTTCGCCGCCGCCCCCAGGCGCTATGGGGTGCCGGATCACGCATGACGCGCGAGGCGAGCCGATGGAAGACGACACGGATAAGGGCCAGGGCGGCGGCAAGCCGCCGATGGAGAGCCTGCTGCCCTACGACGAGTGGCATGAGCAGGCGCAGCGCCACGTGGTGGTGCAGGCGCTGAAGCATGCCGGCGAGCACGGCCTGCCGGGCGAGCACCATTTCTACCTGACCTTCCGCACCGACCACCCGCAGACGGTAGTGCCGGCGCGGCTGCGCGCGCAGTACCCGCACGAGATGACCATCGTGCTGCAGCACCAGTTCTGGGACCTGGTGGTGGACGAGGCGGCCGGCATGATGAGCGTCGGCCTGTCGTTCGGCGGCGTGCCCAGCACGCTGCGCATTCCGCTGGCCGCGATCACCGCCTTCGCCGACCCCTATGTGCGCTACGGCCTGCGCTTCCATGTGGAGGAGCCCGAGGCGCCGCCCGAGCCGGAACCGGAGCCGGAACCGGAGACCGCGCCCCCCCCGCCGTCCGAGCCGCAGGTGGTCAGCCTGGACGCCTTCCGCCGCCGCACGCCCCCGAAAGAATGACCCCGCCCCAGCCGGAGACCAGCCGATGAACGCGCCCCAGGATTTCGGCACGCCGCCGCGCCCGCCCAGCTTCCTGTATTCGCCGATGTTCCCGCTCGGCGCCGACACCACGCCGTGGAAGAAGCTCGATCTCGCGGTCTCCACCGTCACCTGCGACGGGCGCACCATCCTGAAGGTGACGCCCGAGGTGCTGTCCGAGCTGGCGTTCCAGGCGTTCCACGAGGTGTCGCACCTGCTGCGCCCGGCGCATCTGGCGCAGTTACGAGCGATCCTGGATGACCCCGAGGCGTCGGCCAATGACCGCTTCGTGGCGCTGGACCTGCTGAAGAACGCCAACATCGCCGCCGGCGGCGTGCTGCCGATGTGCCAGGACACCGGCACCGCCATCGTCTTCGGCAAGAAGGGCCAGCATGTCTGGGTGGAGGGCGACGAGGAGGAGGCGCTGAGCTGGGGCGTCCACCGTACCTATACCGAGACCAACCTGCGCTATTCGCAGAACGCCCCGCTGTCGATGTTCGAGGAGGTGAACACCGGCAACAACCTGCCGGTGCAGTTCGACATCTACGCCAGCCCCGGCCTGCATCACGCCGACGAGTTCCACTTCATGTTCGTCGCCAAGGGCGGCGGCTCGGCCAACAAGACCTTCCTGTTCCAGGAAACCCGCGCGATCCTGTCGCCCGAGCGGCTGGCGGCGTTCCTGGAGACCAAACTCAAGACGCTCGGCACCTCGGCCTGCCCGCCCTACCACCTCGCCATCGTGATCGGCGGCACCAGCGCCGAGACCACGCTGAAGACGGTGAAGATGGCCTCGACCAAATGGCTCGACAGCCTGCCGACCAAGGGCAGCAAGGCGGGCCACGCCTTCCGCGACCTGGAAATGGAGCGGAAAGTGCTGGAAATCAGCCGCAAGACCGGCATCGGCGCGCAGTTCGGCGGCAAGTATTTCTGCCACGACGTGCGGGTGGTGCGCCTGGCCCGCCACGGCGCCAGCCTGCCGGTGGGCATCGGCGTGTCGTGCAGCGCCGACCGGCAGGTGAAGGCCAAGATCACCCCCGAGGGCGTGTTCCTGGAGGCGCTGGAGACCGACCCGCACAAATACCTGCCGGAGACAACCGACGAGCACCTGGGCGGCGAGGTGGTGCGCGTGGACCTCAACCGGCCGATGGCCGAGATCCGCAGGCAGCTCTCGGCCTATCCGGTGAAAACGCGGCTGTCGCTGTTCGGCACCATGGTGGTCGCGCGCGACATCGCCCACGCCAAGCTGCAGGAACGGCTGGACGCGGGCCAGGGCCTGCCCGACTACATCAAGGACCATCCGGTCTATTACGCCGGCCCCGCCAAGACCCCCACCGGCATGGCCACCGGCAGCTTCGGCCCCACCACCGCCGGGCGCATGGACAGCTACGTGGCCGCCTTCCAGAAGGCCGGCGGCTCGTTCGTGATGCTGGCCAAGGGCAACCGTTCCAAGGCGGTGAAGGATGCCTGCAAGCAGTATGGCGGCTTCTACCTGGGCAGCGTCGGCGGCCCGGCGGCGCGGCTGGCGCAGGACTGCATCCGCAAGGTCGAGGTGCTGGAATATCCGGAGCTCGGCATGGAGGCTGTCTGGCGCATCGAGGTCGAGGATTTCCCCGCCTTCATCGTGATCGACGACAAGGGCAACGATTTCTACGACGGGATGGAATGATGCGATTTACCATCGACCGGCTCGACCACCTGGTGGTCCCCTGCGCCGACGTGGAGATCACCGCCTCCTGGTTCCAGCGCGTGCTGGGCATGGAGCGCGAGGAGTTCGGCCCCGCCAACCGCACCGCGCTGCGCTTCGGCGGGCAGAAGATCAACCTGGACCAGGCCGGAGGGGGACAGCGCACCACGGCGTCGGCCGCCGTGCCGGGGTCGCAGAACCTGTGCTTCATCACCGCCATCCCGCCGCAGGACGTGGTGCGCCACCTGGGCGAATGCGGCGTGGCCATCATCGAGGGCCCAGCCGCCAAGGTGGGCGCGCTGGGGCCGGTGACCTCGGTCTATTGCCGCGATCCGGACGGCAATCTGATCGAGATCGCCACCTACCTGACGGAGTAGCCCGATGAACCGCCTCACCTGGCCGGGCGCGCTGGCCTTCCTCGGCTTCCTGGCCTGCGTGCCGCTGGCCAACTGGATGATCGGCCATGCCGGCACGGTCTGCGTGCCGAATGGGCCGTGCCTGATCCCCGTCGCGCCCGATTTCGGGCATGGCGCGCTGATGGCGCCGTCCGGCGTGCTGATGGTGGGCTTCGCGCTGGTGCTGCGCGACGCCGTGCAGCGGCTGCTCGGCAAAAGCTGGGGGCTGGTGGCGGTGCTGGTCGGCACCGCGCTCAGCGTGCTGGTGGCGGCGCCCGGGCTGGTGGTGGCCTCGGGCGTGGCGTTCCTGCTCAGCGAGCTGGCGGATTTCGCGGTCTACACGCCGCTGCAGCGGCGCGGGCTGGTGCTGGCGGTGGTGGCCTCCTCCATGGTCGGGCTGGTGGTGGATTCCGTGGTATTCCTGACGCTGGCCTTCCACAGCCTGGATTTCCTGGCCGGCCAGGTGGTCGGCAAGGCATGGGCGGTGTTGGTCAGCATCCCGCTGGTGCGTGGCCTGCGCCGCGTGGCGCCCACCCCGGCGTGACCGGGGCCGCCGAGACGCTGCGGGCGGAGGATTTCGATTTCGATCTGCCGCAAGCGCGCATCGCCCAGCACCCGGCCCGCCCGCGCGAGTCGGCGCGGCTGCTTCAGGTGGCGCGCGACGGCCTGCACGATCGCATCGTGCGCGACCTGCCGGACCTGCTGCGCCCGGGCGACCTGCTGGTGGCCAACGACACGCGGGTGATCCCGGCGCAGCTCGCCGCCCGGCGCGGCGCCGCGCGTATCGGCATCACGCTTGACCGGCCGCTGGCCGACGGCACCTGGCACGCGCTGGCGCGCAACGCCCGGCGGCTGCATCCGGGCGACGCGCTCGCCTTCGAGGGCGCGGACGACCTCACCGCCATCGTGCGCGCGCGCGACGACGATGGCGGGGTGGCGCTGGCGTTCAACTGCGCCGGCGACATCTTCGCGGACGCGCTCCGCCGTGCCGGCGCGCTGGCGCTGCCGCCCTATATCGCCCGGCCCGACGGCCCCTCGGCGGCGGACGCGCAGGACTACCAGACCGTGTTCGCCGAACACGAGGGCGCGGTCGCCGCCCCCACCGCCGGGCTGCATTTCACCCCTGCCCTGCTGGCCGCCCTGGCGGCGCGCGGGGTCGGGCGCGCCACCGTCACGCTGCATGTCGGCGCCGGCACCTTCCTGCCGATGCGTACCGAGGACGTGCGCGATCACCGCATCCATGCCGAGCGCGGCCATGTCGGCGCGGCGGCGGTGGCGGCCATCAACGCCGCGCGGACGGCCGGCGGGCGCATCCTGGCGGTCGGCACCACCACGCTGCGGCTGCTGGAAAGTGCCGCGACTCCGGACGGCCGCGTGGTCCCGTTCGACGGCGAGACCGCGCTGTTCATCCTGCCGGGCCACCACTTCCGCGCCGTGGACCTGCTGCTGACCAATTTCCACCTGCCGCGCTCCACCCTGTTCATGCTGGTCTGCGCCTTCGCCGGCACCGCGCGGATGAAGACCGCCTACGCGCATGCGGTCGCCACCGGCTACCGCTTCTATTCCTACGGCGACGCCACCCTGCTGGAACGGCAATGAGCCTGCACTGGACCGAACAGGCCACCGACGGCGCCGCCCGCGTCGGCACGTTGCACACCGCCCATGGCGACGTGCCGACGCCGGTGTTCATGCCGGTCGGCACCGCCGGCACGGTGAAGGCGATGACGGCCGATGCGGTGCGCAGTACCGGGGCGCGGCTGATCCTGGGCAACACCTACCATCTGATGCTGCGCCCCGGCGCGGAGCGGGTGGCCGCCCTTGGCGGGCTGCACCGGATGATGGACTGGCCCGGCCCGATCCTGACCGATTCCGGCGGGTTCCAGGTGATGTCGCTCTCCGGCCTGCGCAAGCTGGACGCCGACGGCGTGACGTTCCAGTCCCATATCGACGGAAGCCGCCACCGCCTGACGCCCGAGCGGTCGATCGAGATCCAGCACCTGCTCGACGCCACCATCAGCATGGCGTTCGACGAGTGCACCCCCTTCCCGGCCACCCACGACCAGGCGCACGACTCCATGGCGCTGTCGATGCGCTGGGCGGCACGCTGCCGTGCCGCCTATGCCGCCCGCCCCGGCTACGGCCTGTTCGGCATCGTGCAGGGCGGCGTTTTCCCCGAATTGCGCGCCCGCAGCGTGGATGCGCTGGCGGAAATCGGCTTCGAGGGCTACGCCATCGGCGGGCTGGCGGTCGGCGAAGGCCAGGCGGCGATGTTCGAGGTGCTGGAATTCACCACCCCCCGCCTGCCCGCCACCCATGCCCGCTACCTGATGGGCGTCGGCACGCCGGACGACCTGCTGGGCGCGGTGGCCCGCGGCGTGGACATGTTCGACTGCGTGATGCCGACCCGCGCCGGCCGCACCGCCCGCGCCTTCACCTCGCGCGGCATCTTCAACCTGCGCAACGCCCGCTTCGCCGCCGACGACCGGCCGCTGGACCCCGGCTGCCCCTGCCCGGGATGCGCGCGCCACAGCCGTGCCTATCTGCATCACCTGTTCCGCTGCGAGGAGATATTGGGGCCGATGCTGCTCACCTGGCATAATCTCACCTACTACCAGTCGCTGATGCAGGGCATGCGCGCGGCCATCCAGGCCGGGCTCCTGGCGGAACACAGCGCCGCCGTGCGCGCCGGCTGGCAAGCGGGGGACGGGCCATGAGCTATTCGGACCTGACGCAACTCGGCCAGCCGACCGCGCAGCCGGCCAGCCCGGAGTCGGCGGTGCTGGAGCGGGTGGCCAACCCGCAGCCCGGCGCGCAGTACCTGGTGCGCTTCACCTGCCCGGAATTCACCTCGCTGTGCCCGCTCACCGGCCAGCCGGATTTCGCCCATATCGTGCTGGACTACGTGCCGCGCGACTGGATCGTGGAGAGCAAGTCGCTGAAGCTGTTCCTGGCCAGCTTCCGCAACCACGGCGCCTTCCACGAGGCCTGCACGATGGAGATCGCCGGCCGCGTGGTGGCGCTGCTGGACCCGGTATGGCTGCGCATCGGCGCCTACTGGTACCCACGCGGCGGCATGCCAATCGACGTGTTCTGGCAAACCGGCGCGCCGCCGGAGGGTGTATGGATCCCGGACCAGGGCGTGGCGCCGTATCGCGGACGGGGCTAGGCGAGGCACGCATTCACAACGAGCCGTAGAGGCGACGAGCAACAAGAATGCGAGGCGAAACGATCCCGCGTCTCCCCGCCTCCGCGCCGCTTTGCGAGCCCTTGCCTGTCTTCGGCCCATGACCATCGCCGAGCGCATCCGCGAAAAGGCCCTCGCCCTCGGCTTCGACGCGGTCGGCTTCGCTCCGGCCGCGCTTGGCCCGGAGGCGCGCCTGCGGCTGCGCGACTTCCTGGCCGCCGGCCATCACGGCAGCATGGGCTGGCTGGCCGAGCGCGCCGAGCAGCGCAGCCACCCGCAAGCCCTGTGGCCGGAGGCGCGCAGCGTGATCAGCCTCGGCCTGTCCTACGCGCCGGCGGAAGACCCGCTGGCCACGCTGGCGCGGCCGGAGCGCGGCAACATCTCGGTCTATGCCCGCAACCGCGACTATCACGACCTGTTGAAGGGCATGCTGAAGCACCTGGCTCAGTTCATCGTCGCCCGCTTCGGGCCGGCGGTGAAGGTGTTCGTCGATACCGCCCCGGTGATGGAAAAGCCGCTGGGCCAGCAGGCCGGGCTGGGCTGGCAGGGCAAGCACACCAACTTGGTCTCACGCACGCACGGCTCCTGGCTGTTCCTGGGCGAGGTCTACACCACGCTCGACCTGCCGGCCGATGCGCCGCACGCCGACCGCTGCGGCAGTTGCACCCGCTGTCTCGCCGCCTGCCCCACCGACGCCTTCCCGGCGCCATACCGCCTGGATGCCACGCGCTGCATCTCCTACCTGACCATCGAGCATGCCGGGCCGATCCCGGTGGCATTGCGCCCGGCGCTCGGCAACCGCATCTATGGCTGCGACGACTGCCTGGCCGTCTGCCCGTGGAACCGCTTCGCGCGGGCCGGGCGGCAGGCGAAGCTGGCGGCGCGGCCGGAGCTGACCGCGCCGCGCCTGGCCGAACTGGCGGAGCTGGACGATGCCGGCTTCCGCGCGCTGTTCGCCGGCTCGCCGGTCAAGCGCGTCGGGCGCGGCCGGTTCGTGCGCAACGTGCTGGTGGCGATCGGCAATTCCGGCGACACTGCGCTGGCGCCGGCGGCCGATCGACGGCGCGGCGACGCCGACCCCATCGTGGCCGAAACCGCCGCCTGGGCGCTGGACCGGCTGAAGGGAACTCCATGACGCGTACCGAAATCGACTCGCTCGGCAGCATCGACATCCCCGACGATCGTTACTGGGGACCGCAGACCGAGCGGGCGCGCCGGCTGTTCCGCATCGGCACGGAACACTTCCCCCCGGGGCTGATCCGCGCCGTGGGCCTGCAGAAACAGGCGGCGGCCGAGGCCAACCAGGCGCTGGGCGAGTTGCCGGCCGACATCGCCGGCCCGATCGCCGCCGCCGCGCGCGAGATCGCCGAGGGCCTGCTGGACAGCGAATTCCCGCTGCCGGTGTGGCAGACCGGCTCGGGCACGCAGACCAACATGAACGCCAACGAGGTGATCGCTAACCGCGCCAACGCGGCCCTTGGCCGGCCGCTCGGCGCGCGCAGCCCGGTGCACCCGAACGACCACGTCAATCGCGGCCAGTCCTCCAACGACAGCTTCCCCACCATGATGCACATCGCCGCCGCCGAGGCGGTGCAGGCGCTGCTGCTGCCGGCGCTGGCCCGGCTGCACACGGCGCTGGACCGGCGGGCAGCGCAATGGGCGCGGCTGGTCAAGATCGGCCGCACACACATGATGGACGCCACCCCGGTGACGCTCGGCCAGGAATTCGCCGCCTGGGCGCGGCAGGTGGAGCTGGGCCTGGCGCGGCTGGAGGCGGTGCTGCCGCATCTGCTGGCGGTGCCGCAGGGCGGCACGGCGGTCGGCACCGGGCTGAACAGCCACCCCGACTTCGCCCGCGCCTTCTGCGCGCGGCTGGCCGACCTCACCGGGCTCGCCTTCACGCCGGCCACCAACAAATTCGAGGGCATGGGCGCGCACGACGTGTTCGTGGAGCTCTCCGGCGTGCTGAACACGCTGGCGGTGTCGCTGAACAAGCTCGGCAATGACATCCGCCTGCTCGGCTCCGGCCCGCGCGCCGGGATTTCGGAACTGCTGGTGCCGGGCGACGGCCTGTCCTCCTCGATCATGCCGGGCAAGACCAACCCCACCCAGTGCGAGGCGCTGACCATGGTGTGCGCCCAGGTGATGGGCAACCACGTCGCCATCACCATCGGCGCGGCGCAGAGCTTCCTGGAACTGAACGTGTTCAAGCCGCTGATCATCCACAACACGCTGCAATCCTGCCGGCTGCTGGCCGACGCGGCGGAGAGCTTCGCAGTGAACATGGTGGACAAGCTGGAGCCGAACCGGGCGCGCATCGCCGAGAACCTGGCGAAGTCGCTGATGCTGGTGACCGCGCTGAACCCGCATATCGGCTACGACAAGGCGGTGGCGATCGGCAAGCTGGCGCAGGTCGAGGACATCACGCTGAAGGACGCGGCGGTGAAGCTGGGCCATCTCAGCGCCGAGGAGTTCGACCGCTGGGTGCGCCCGGAGGACATGATCGCCCCCGGCGCGCGGCTGGACGGCTCGTAGCCGCATGCCGGCGGCGGCCTCGGGGCTGGTCAAGCACAGCTTCACCCTGGCCGGCCACCGCACCAGCGTGGCGCTGGAGGCGGCATTCTGGGCCGTGCTGGCCGGGCTGGCGGCGGCGCAGCAGCGCCCGCTCTCGGCCCTGGTCGCCGAGGTGGACGCCGCCCGCGCCCCCGGCCAGCCGCTGGCCTCCGCCCTGCGGGTGCATGCGCTGACCCAAGGGCGCTAGCTTTACGGGGCGCTGGCCTTATTTGCGCCGCGCGGCCCGCCAGCGGATCAGGTCCGCCAGTTCCGGCGCCCGCAGCGGCGCCGCCAGCTTGCCGGTCACCCGCAACCCCAGCGTCGGCGGGTCCGGCATCGGCGGGTCCGGCGGCGACTGCACCGCCGGGTGCAGCGCCAGCCGCACATCGGCGCTGAGGTCGGGCAGGTTGAGGCCGCCGGTGATGTCGATCGTGCCCGAGGGCGCGTGCAGCCGCGCCTGATCGAACCGCAGGTCGCCGCGGGCCAGGCTGCCGGCCACCTCCAGCCGGTCGAAGCCCATGCTGCCGCCGGACAGGGCCGCGCGCACCGCCTTGTCGGCCGTCTTGTCGTCCATGTCGCCGCCCCGCAGCGCCGCCGCCAGATGCGCCAGATCGACCCCGGCCAGCGCGCCGTCGCGCACCAGCAGCCGCAGCGAGCCGCTCAGGCTGGACAGCAGCCCGGCCGGCGAGAAGCCGGAGGCGGCCAGCGTGGCCGAGGCATCCACCGTGCCGGCGGTCAGGTCGAACGGATCGTCCAGCAGCGGGCCGGCCAGCATCGCGCCGGTCAGGCTCGCCTGTGCGGCCAGCACCGGCGGGTTGGCCTGGCCGTCCAGGCTGGCGGTGCCGCTCAACTCGCCGCCGCCGAGTTGCGCGGTCAGCCCCTCCAGCCGCAGCGTGCCGCCCGACAGCGACACCGTGGTCGCCAGCCGGTCCAGCACCGGGGTGTTGCCGGCCAGCACATGCGCCGCCTCCAGCCGCACGCTGGCCTGCCAGCCGGTCAGCGCGGCCAGCGGCAGCGGGTCGGCCGCCTGCGGCGCCGGCAACGGCAGCGGCAAGGTGTCGGCGGCCACCCGCCCGGCCAGCATCGGCCCGCCCGCGGCCGCGCGGTCCAGGCTGAGCGCGCCGGTGGCGTGCAGCCCGCCGGCCGTGAGGTTGAAGCTGTCCACCGCGACGCGCGCGGGGTCGGCGGTCACCTGCGCCACCAGGCTCAGCGAGCCGTCGCCCAGCCAGCCGGGCGCCGCCGCCAGCCCCAGCGAGGCGGCCAGCCGGGGCGCGCCCGGATGGCGCAGCGTCACCGGGCCGGTCCAGCGCCAGGCCGGTCCGGACAGGTCCAGCGTCGGCTGCGCATCCAGCTTCAGGTCACCCACCTCGCCGGCCAGCCGCAGGTTCATCGCCTCGGCGGTGCCCGACGCCTGCACCTGCAGCCCGGCCGGGCTGCGCCAGAGCGGGGCATGCAGCAGCGTCGCCAGCATCGCCCCCTCGGTCGGCCCGCCATGCAGCGCCGCCGACAGCCCCGGCAGCCAGCCCGGCACCCAGTCCGGCAGCAGCCGCGCCAGCGGCGTCGCCGCGTCGGCGTGCAGGTCCAGCCGGCCATCGGCGATCCGCCCGCCATCCAACAGCGTGCCCGACAGCGTGCCGCGCACTCCATCCGCCTTGAAATCGAGTTGCCGCAGCGCCAGCCGGCCCATGTCGATACCAAGATCGAGTGACAGCGGCGCCAGCGTGACGCCGCGCAGCAGCGCCTGGCGCGCCTCCACCTTCAGCTCGGCCTGCACGCCGCCCAGCCGCGCCGTCAGCGCCGCCGGTGTCGGCAGCTGCGTGGGCAGCCAGGGATCGAGGTCCAGCCGGTCCAGCGACAGCCGCGCCTGCACCTGCGGCCGGGCGCCCAGCCGCACCGACAGCGCGCCGGAAACCGCGCCGCCATCCAGCGCGCCGCGCAGCTGATCGACCGAGACCTGCCCGGCATCGGCCACCACATGGCCCGACACCTGGGCGCTGCGCAGCACCAGCGCCGGCAGCCGCTCGCCAGCGCCGGCCTTGCCCTGGGCCGCCCAGGCCAGCGTGGTGCGCAGCGCCGGCGCCCAGACCGAGGCGGTGCCGTCGAACCGCACACCCGCCGGCGGGGCATCGGGCGGCAGGATGCGCCCGGTCATGCGCAGCGTGGCGTCGCCGGGCAGCAGGGCATGCGCCTCGCGCACCACCACCACGCCGTCGGCCACGTCGAAGGCGGCGCGCACCCGGCGCAGCGTGCCGCCGCCCAGCTGCGCCGCCTCGGCCGACAGGTCGATGCCGATCGGCAGCACCCGCAGCGCGCTGCCGCTGGCCGCCCGCAGCAGCGCCGGCGCCCAGGCGTCCAGGTCCAGCCGGCTCGCCGTCATCGCCACGTCCAGCCGCGGCTGCGGCTCCAGCCGCAGCGCCACCGCGCCGCTGGTGGGCGAACCGCCGATCTCGCCGGCAAGCTGGTCGGCCACCGCCAGCCCGTCGGCGACGTTCACCCGGCCCTCGGCGCGGAACGGCACGGCCGGCGCCGGCAGCACCTGCGACAGGTCCGGCCCCCGCCCGGCCACCCGCCCGGTCAGCGTGCCATCCGGCCCGATCTGCCCGGCGAACGTGGCGCCCAGCCCGACCATCTTGCCCTGCCCGTCCAGCGACAGGTCGAGCCCGGCGGCGCCATCCCCGCCCGGGCGGGTCAGCCGGGCGGTGAAGTGCCAGCCATGGCCCGACAGCCCCGCGGTGCCGGCGACGAAATAGCTGCCGGTATCGTCGCTGGTGGTCAGCGTGGCATTGATATCGGTGAAGGCCACCTGGCCGATGGTCAGCCGCCCATGCTCGATCCGCGCCGACAGCGCCGCCAGCCACGACGGCGTGCGCGCCACCAGCGCCGCCAGCCCCGGCGAGCCGGGGCCGGGCCGCCACGGCACCCGCATGTCCAGCCCGCGCAGCACCAGGTCCTGCGCGTCGATCCGCCCGGCCAGCAGCGGCCCCAGCGCCACCCGCAGCCGCAACTCGGCCGCCGTGGCGGTGATACCGCCCCCACCCTGCGCACTGCCTCCTGGTCCGCCCCCTGGCTCACCGGCCAGCGAGATCCGCCCGGCCGTCAGCACCGGCTGCGGCAGCAGGCTGAGCGTCACCTTCCCCTCGATGCGCACCGGCCGGCCGATCCGGTCGGAGACCAGCGCCGCGATCACGTCGCGGTAGCGGTTCCAGTCCAGCACCGAGGGCAGCAGCCACACGCCGGCCAGCGTGGCGGCGAGCAGGATCGCCACGGCGGCCAGCAGCCAGCGCACCCCCCGCATCGTCAGTCGGCGCGCGCGGCGGGCGGGCCGTAGCCGCCGCCGCCGGGCGTCTCGATGGCGAACACGTCGCCGGGGGCCAGCTCGGCGCTGGCGGTGCCGCTCAGCACCTCCCGCCCGCCGCCGGCCCGCTCCACCCATTGCCGCCCGGCCGCCCCGTCCGCGCCGCCGGCCAGCCCGAACGGCGCCACCACGCGGCGGGAGGCGACGATCACGGCCGTCATCGGCTCCAGGAAGCGGATACGCCGGCGCGCCCCGTCGCCGCCATGCCACTGCCCGGCGCCGCCGGAGCCGCGGCGGATGGCGAATTCCTCCAGCACCACCGGGTAGCGCAGCTCCAGCACCTCCGGGTCGGTCATGCGGGTGTTGGTCATGTGGGTCTGCACCGCGCTGGTGCCGTTGAAACCCCCGCCTCTCGGCAGTGGCCCGGCGCCGGTGCCGCCGCAGATGGTCTCGTAATATTGCCGCGTGGCGTCGCCGAACAGGAAGTTGTTCATCGTCGCCTGGCTGCACGCCATCGCCCCCAGCGCGCCGAACAGCGCGTTGCAGGTGGCCTGCGACACCTCGGTATTGCCCGCCACCACCGCCGCCCCCGGCGCGGGCGACAGGAAGGTGCCGGGCGGGATGATGATCTCGATCGGCTTCAGGCAGCCGTCGTTGAGCGGGATGTCGTCGCCGACCAGGCATCGGAACACGTACAACACCGCCGCGCGCGTCACCGCCGGGGGCGCGTTGAAATTATCCGCCCGCTGCGCCCCCGTGCCGGTGAAATCCACCACCGCGCTGCGGGCCTCGTGGTCAACGGACACCCGCACCCGCAGCGGCGAGCCGTCGTCCATCGTGTAGTCGAAGCGCATGTCCGCATCCGGCCCGCGATCGGGGCCACCGGCGCCGCCGATGCGCGCGATCACCCGCCGCACGCTCTCCTCGGCATTGTCCATCACGTGGCGCATATAGGCGCGTACGGTCTCCCAGCCGTACTGCGCCACCACGCGGCGCAGTTCCTGCACGCCCTTCTCGTTGGCGGCCACCTGGGCCTTGATGTCGGCCACGTTCACGTCCGGGCTGCGGGCGGGCCAGCGGGCGGCGGCCAGCACGGCGCGGAACTCGGCCTCGCGGAACTGTCCCTGCTCCACCAGCAGGAAATCGTCGATCACCACCCCCTCCTCCTCCAGCGTGCGCGACACCGGGGGGGTGGAGCCGGGGGTGATGCCGCCGATATCCGCGTGGTGGCCGCGGCTGCCGACGAAGAACAGGATCTCCGTGCCCGCCGCGTCGAACACCGGAGTGATCACGGTGATGTCCGGCAGGTGGGTGCCGCCGTTATAGGGGTTGTTCAGCGTCACCACGTCGCCCGGCCGCAGCGTGGCGCCGCGCAGGCGCAGCACGGTGCGCACGCTCTCGCCCATGGCGCCCAGATGCACCGGCACATGCGGCGCGTTGGCCACCAGCCCGCCGCCGGCGTCGAAGATGGCGCACGAGAAATCCAGCCGTTCCTTGATGTTCACGCTCTGCGAGGTGTTCTGCAGCACCGCGCCGGTCTGCTCGGCGACGTTCATGAACAGGTTGTTGAACAGCTCCAGCAGCACCGGGTCCGCCCGCTCGGTGCCCGCCGCGACGCGGGTGGCGCGCGCCTCGGTGCGGCGCAGCGTCATGTGGTCCAGCCGCGTCACCTCGGCGGTCCAGCCAGGCTCGACCACGGTGGTGGCGTTGGCCTCGCGGATCAGCGCCGGCCCGGCGATGCGGTCGCCGGCCAGCAGGGCGGTGCGCTCGTACACCGGGGTGGCATGCGCCGCGCCGCCGCTCCACATGCCGATGGTATCGACCGCCTCCGGGGCGCCGTGGTCGCGCGCGGCGATGGCCGCCTCGTGCACAGTCTCGCCGGCGCAGGTCGCCTCCACCGCCACCGCCTCCACCATCAGCGCCCGGCCGGGCGTGGCGAAGCCGAAGCGGGCGCGATGGGCGGCGGTGAAGGCGGCGGTCACCGCCTCCAGGCCCGCCAGATCGACGATCAGCGCCGCCTCGGTGCCCTGGTAGCGCACATGCAGCCTGCGGGCGACCGAGAGGCGGGCGAGGTCCGCCCCCTGCTGGCGCAGCGCCGCCTCCGCCTCGGCGGCCAGCCGGCCGGCCAGCGCGTCGAGTTCCGCCATCGCGCCCGCCACCAGCGGCCGCTCCACCGCCTGCTCGCGCATCACCGTCTGGTCGGCCAGCCCCATCCCGTACGCCGAGAGCACGCCGGCATAGGGGTGGATGAACACCGTGGTCATGCCCAACTCGTCGGCCACCAGGCAGGCATGCTGCCCGCCGGCGCCGCCGAAGCAGGCCAGCGCGAAGCCGGTGGCGTCGTGGCCCTTCTGCACCGACACCTGCTTGATCGCATTGGCCATGTTGGCCACCGCGATGCGCAGGAACCCCTCGGCGAGGTCGCGCGGGTCCCGCGCCTGGCCGGTCGCGGCCGCCACCTCGGCGGCCAGGGCCGCGAACTTCTCCGCCACCACCGCGCCATCCAGCCGCTCGTCGCCGCCCGGCCCGAAGATCGCCGGGAAATGCGCCGGCTGGATCTTGCCCACCTGCACGTTGGCGTCGGTCACCGTCAGCGGCCCACCGCGCCGGTAGCAGGCCGGGCCGGGGTTGGCGCCGGCGCTGTCCGGCCCCACCCGCAGCCGGGCGGAGTCGAAATGCAGGATGGAGCCGCCGCCCGCCGCCACGGTGTTGATCGCCATCATCGGCGCGCGCATGCGCACCCCCGCCACAGCCGTCTCGAACGCCCGTTCGAACGCGCCGTCGTACAGCGCCACGTCCGTCGAGGTGCCGCCCATGTCGAAGCCGATGATCCGCCCGATGCCGGCCATCGCGGCGGTGCGCGCCGCCCCCACGATGCCGCCGGCCGGGCCGGACAGGATGGCGTCCTTGCCCTGGAAATGCCGCGCCTCGGCCAGCCCGCCATTGGACTGCATGAAATACAGCCGCACCCCCTCCAGCTCGGCGGCCACCTGGTCCACGTAGCGGCGCAGGATCGGCGAGAGATAGGCGTCCACCACCGTGGTGTCGCCGCGCGGCACCAGGCGCAGCAGCGGGCTGACCTCGTGGCTGGTCGACACCTGGGCGAAGCCGGCCGCGCGCGCCAGCTCGGCCAGCCGGACCTCGTGGGCGGGGTATTTCCAGGCATGCATCCGCACGATCGCCACCGCCGCGATGCCGCGCGCGCGGGCGGCGGCGAAGGCGGCGCGGGCGGCCGGCTCGTCCAGCGGTTCGATCTCGGCGCCCCGCACGTCCACCCGGCCGCCGATTTCCACCACCTCCTCGTACAGCAGGCTGGGCAGGGTGATCGCCAGGTCGAACAGCCGCGGCCGCGCCTGGTTGCCGATGCGCAGCGCGTCGGCGAAGCCGTGGTTGACCACCAGCAGGGTGCGCTCGCCCTTGCGCTCCAGCAGCGCGTTGGTGGCCACCGTGGTGCCCATCTTGACGCATTCCACCGTGCCGGGCGGGATCGGCGCGTCCAGCGCCAGCCCCAGCACCGTCCTGATGCCGGCGATCGCGGCGTCGCGGTAGCGGCCGGGGTTCTCGCTCAGCAGCTTGTGGGTGGACAGCCGGCCCTGCGGATCGCGCGCCACGATGTCGGTGAAGGTGCCGCCGCGGTCGATCCAGAACTGCCAGGCCGCCATCGTCGATCCTTTTCCGGGGGAATGCCACGCGCGGCCGGAGAATGATGGCGGGGGGGCGGCGGGGCAAGCATGCGTTTGCCTTCATGTGTCGCTTTCCGACGCCCGCGCATCGTGTTTTGGTGTTGGCGACCCCCACATGATACAGGCAGGCGGAGTCTGGGACCGGGACAGCGGATGGTGTGGGGCAAGATCATCGGCGGCATGGCGGGTTTCGCCATGGGCGGGCCGTTCGGCGCGGTCGTGGGCGCCGCCCTCGGCCATGCGGCCGAGAATGGCGGGTTCGGGCAGTTCCCCAACATGCAGTTCGGCATGCCGGGCTTCGGGCCGGTGCGCGCGGCCGCCATGCTGGGCGGGCGGCAGCAGCTGTTCTCGGTCGGCGTGGTGGTGCTGTCGGCCAAGCTGGCCAAGTGCGATGGCCCGGTAAACCGGCAGGAAATCGACAGTTTTAAGCGCAATTTCCGGGTTCCAGCCGAGGCAGCGCGCGATATTGGCCGGCTTTTCGACCAGGCACGCGACAGTACCGAGGGGTTCGAGGGCCTGGCCCGGCAGATGGGCGAGGCCTTCGCCGACAACCGCCTGGTGCTGGAGGACGTGCTGGCCGCGCTGTTCACCATCGCGCGCGCCGACCGGCCGGTGAACGGGCGGGAGACGGATTTCCTGCAACGGGTCTGGCACGGCTTCGGCCTCGGCCAGGAGTCCTGGGCCCGCGCCAGCGGCGCCGCCCCCCGCCGCCCGCATGACGATGGCGGCGAGGACCCCTATGCCGTGCTCGGCGTGGCCAGGGACGCCACGCCCGAGGTGCTGCGCGCCACCTGGAAGACGCTTATGCGCGAGAACCACCCCGACAGCCTGGCCAGCCGCGGCGTGCCGCCGGAGTTCATCAAGCGGGCCGGCGACAAGGTGGCGCGCATCAACGCCGCCTGGGACATCATCAAGCGCGAGCGCGGGCTGTGAGCCCGGCGGCGCGCACGGTCGACATGATCGTGCTGCACACCCGCTTCGGCGCCGAGGCGGCCACCCGCGCGGCGCTGGCGGCGCCGGGCGGGGGGTTCTCGGCGCACTACCTGGTCGGCGGCGACGGCACGATCTGGCAGCTGGCCGAGGAGGAGGTGCCCGCCCGCCACGCCGGCCCCGCCTTCTGGCGCGGCCACACGGCGCTGGACGACCGCGCCATCGGCATCGCCCTGGCCCATGCCGGGCCGGAGCGCGCCGGGGTGGAATACCCGGTGATGCAGCTGGCCTCGGCCTGCGACCTGTGCCTGCACATCCTCTCCCGGCACCCCGTCCCCGCCCGCAACATCGTCGGCCATGCCGACATCGCGCCCGACCGCGCCAGCGACCCCGGCGAGGGCTTCGACTGGGAGGGGCTGGCGCGCAACGGCGTCGGCCTGTGGCCGGCGGGCGCGCCGGACCTCGGCACCGGGGCCGCGGTGCGCGATGCCGCGAGCCTGCGCGACGTGCGCGCGGCCCTGGCGGCGATCGGCTACCGGGTGGCGCCGGACGGCGCGCTGGACCCGGCGCTGTCGGCGGTGCTGCGCGCCTTCCAGCGGCACTGGCGGCCGGAGGCGGTGACCGGCCAGGCCGATGCCGGCACCCTGGCCCGGCTGCTGGCCGTCGCCCGGCTCTGCGGTTGACGCCAGCCGCCCGAGGGCGCATCTGAGCGCCGCCAGACGGCCGGACGGCCGCTGCCGGGGGCAACCCCGGTGGAGGAAAGTCCGGGCTCCACGGAAATACGGTGCCGGCTAACGGCCGGCGGGGGCGACCCCAGGGAAAGTGCCACAGAAAACAAACCTCCCGCGCAAGGGTTCGTCCCCCGCGGGCAAGGGCGAAACGGTGCGGTAAGAGCGCACCGCGCCCCTGGCGACAGGGGCGGCAGGGTAAACCCCACCGGGAGCAAGACCGAATAGGGGCGGCCGGCGTGGCGCAACCTTGGCAACAAGGCGGCGCTGACGCAGGGGCATTTCCGCCCCGTCGCCCGGGTTGGTCGCGCGAGGCGCGCAGCAATGCGCGTCCCAGAGGAATGGCCGTCCCGCACCCCTTCGGGGGGGCGGACAGAACCCGGCTTACAGGCCGTCTGGCACCCATTCCCCCGGCTTGGCCGCGCCTTGGCGGGGCTCGGCGAAACGATAAAAGATCGGTATAGTTATGCGATATAACAACGCCCGAGCCATGTCGCGGCCGATTTTATCCACAGGCGGCTCTAAGCTTTAAAATCGGTAAGTTGTCCCCTGTCATCCACAGGTTTATCCAGAGGTCGGCGCCATGATCCTAACGCCTTGACACACAGGAGCAATCTGGCCTCACGGACCACATATCCCTTTACCGCCCAATCTGTCCCATGGTATCCCATGTCTTCCCACGGATGACATGCCGGACACCGGCCCGTCATCCAGCGGGCGACGACGGACAGGCGGCGGCAGCGGCTCCATCGCCCGATCCGGCCGACAGCAAGCCGTGTCGCGAGGCAGGCGGAACCAGCAGCGAAGGGCGGACCGGTCCGGATGACCCAGTTCCTGGGCAACTCCACGAACAAGATCGACGCCAAGGGCCGTGTATCGGTTCCGGCGACGTTTCGTGGCGCCCTGCGCAACGCCAAGGGCGAACCGGCCTTCATCCTGCGCCCGTCGGACCTGCATCCCTGCATCGAGGGCTGGCCGCGCGCCACCATCGACGCCATGGCACCGCCGGTCGATGCGATCGACCCCTATGACGAGGAGCAGGCCGACCGCAGCCTGCTGTGGTACGGCACCGCCGTGGAGCCGCCGATGGATACCGAGGGGCGCATCATCATCCCCGCCCACCTGGCCGCGATGGCCGGCATCGCCGGCGAGGTGATGTTCATCGGCGCCGGCCGCAGCTTCCAGATCTGGTCGCCCGCCGCCGGCGCGGCGCGGCTGGCCGAGGTGGCCGAGCGCATGCGCGCGCGGCGCAAGGTGCCGGCGTGAACGCCCCCGAAACCATGGGTCACGTGCCGGTGCTGCTGGCCGAGGTGCTGCACGCGCTGGCCCCGCGCGACGGCGGCGTGTATCTCGACGGCACCTTCGGCGGCGGCGGCTATGCGGCGGCGATCCTGGCGGCGGCCGCCTGCACGCTGTACGCCATCGACCGCGACCCCGACGCGATCGCCCGCGGCGCCACGCTCGCAGCGCGCTTCCCCGGCCGGCTGCACCTGCTGCACGGCAGCTTCGGCGACATGCTGGAGCTGCTGTCCGGCGCCGGAGTGCGGGCGCTGGACGGGGTGGTGCTGGACCTGGGCGTGTCGTCGTTCCAGATCGACGATCCGGCGCGCGGCTTCTCGTTCCGCGCCGACGGGCCGCTGGACATGCGCATGGACCGCGCCGGGCCGACCGCGGCCGACCTGGTCAACACCTTGCCGGAGGCCGAATTGGCCGACACGCTGTACGAGCTGGGTGAGGAGCGCGCCTCCCGCCGGGTGGCGCGCGCCATCGTGGCGGCGCGGGCGGAGGCGCCGATCACCACCACCGGGCGGCTCGCCTCGATCATCCGCGGCGTGCTGCCGCCCGACAAATCCGGCCACCACCCGGCCACCCGCAGCTTCCAGGCGCTGCGCATCCGGGTGAACGACGAGCTGGGGCAGATCGTCCGCGCGCTGAAGCAGGCGGCCGGGCTGCTGGCGCCCGGCGGGCGGCTGGTGGTGGTGAGCTTCCATTCGCTGGAAGACCGCATCGTCAAGCGCTTCATGGCCGAGGCCACGGGGCGCATCCCGGCACCATCCCGCCACGATCCCGCCGGCTTGGTGCCACGCGGGGCGGCCAGTTTCCGGCTGCTGACGACCAACGCGGTGCGCCCGGGTTCGGCGGAGACCGCCGCCAACCCGCGCGCGCGCAGCGGCCGGCTGCGCGCCATGCAGCGCGTGGCGAACGAACCGACCGCGCAGGCAGGAGAGGCCGCATGATCCGCCCGATCACCTTTATCTGCGCCCTGCTGTTCGCGGTGTCCGGCCTGTATCTGTACCAGTCCAAGCACCGCTCGCAGATGGTGGACCGGCAGATCGCCAGCACGATGAAGGCGGTGGACGAGGCGCGCAACCATGCGGTGCTGCTGCGCGCCGAATACGCCCTGCTGAACGATCCGGACCGGCTGCAGGAGCTGGCCGGCCAGTACCTGTCGCTGCGCCCGACCGCGCCGACGCAGTTCGTCGCCATGGCCGACCTCGGCCGCCGCCTGCCGCCGGTGGGCGCGCCGCCGACCGTGCCGCCGCCGGTGGAGCCGGACGCCCCCACCGCCACCGCGCCCACCGCCACCGCGCCCACCGGGACCGCGCCAAAGCCGGCGCCCGCCACGCCGGGCGCGGCGCTGGTGGCCAGCGCCGCGCCGAAGCCGGCCCCGACCCCGGCGGCCGTCGTCGCATCCATCCGTCCGGCGGCGCCGCCGCGTCCGGCCGTGCAGATGGCGCCGGTTCCGGTTGGGCCGGTGCAGACGGTGTCGATGATCCGGCCGCTGCCGCGCCGCCCGGCCGCCAGCCCCGCGCCGACGCCGCTGCATCCGCAGCCGCTGCATCCGGTGGTGGCCGCCCGCCCGGCCGAGCAGGTGCCCTATCCGGCGCGGCCCTATGCGCCGCGCCCCGAGCCCGCCCGAATCGAACAGGCCCGGGCGACGCCCGCCTGGCGCATGCCGACCAGCAATGAGGCGCCGCCGACCACCACCGCCGAGGCGATCCGCCGCATCACGCGCGGCGCGCCGGTCGATCCGTCGGTGCCGGTGGTGGCCTCGGCGCTGGGCATGGCGCGCGCGATGATGGTCGCGCCCACCGCCATCTCCCCCGCCTCGGCCGCCACCTTCACCCGCCCAGAGGGGGGAAGATGAGCGGCCGCGACGACCAGCGGGAGGGCCATCCGCACGACATGGCGGCGCCCTCGCCGTCCAGCGTCGCGCATCGTTTCGGCGCCCCGGCCGCCGCCGGGGTGCCGCGCATGGAGCATGTGCAGGTCACCGCCCCGGACCTCGCGCGCCGGGCGGCGATGGAGCGCACGCGCGGGCGGCTGGTGATCGCCGCCGCCGGCTTCGCCGTGCTGTTCCTGGCCGTGGTGGGCAAGCTGGCGGATGCCACCATCATCGACCCGCAGCTGCCGCGCCCGGTGGCGCAGATGCGCCGGCCGGAGCCGCCGCCGCCGCTGCCGCCGGATGGCGCGATCCAGTCCGCCGCCGCCGCCGCGTCGCATGATTTCGGCACCCGGGTGGAGCGGGCGGCGATCCTGGACCGCAACGGCGAGATCATGGCGATCTCGCTGCCCACCGCGGCATTGTTCGCCAACCCGCGCGAGATGATCGACCCGGCCGACGCGGCCAGGAAGCTGGCCACCGCGGTGCCGCGCCTGAACGAGAAGATGATGGCCAGGCGGCTGGCCACCGACAAGCAGTTCGTCTACCTGGCCCGCCACCTCAGCCCGCGCGAGCAGCTCACCATCAACACGCTGGGCATTCCGGGCGTGTATTTCGAGAAGACCGAGCGGCGGCGCTATCCGCTGGGCCGCGTCGCGGCGCAGGTGCTGGGCGGCGTGGACGTGGACGGCAAGGGGGTCGCCGGGGTCGAGCGCTTCTTCGACCAGCGGCTGCGCGACGAGCCCGACCCGCTGCGCCTGTCGATCGACGTGCGGGTGCAGGCGGTGGTGCGCGACGAGCTGGACCAGGCGATGGTGGAGTTCAACGCCATTGGCGCCACCGGCATCGTGATGGACGTGCGCACCGGCGAGGTGCTGGCGATGGTCAGCCTGCCGGACTACGACGCCAACGACGTGGGCCATGCCACCGCGGACCAGCGGTTCAACCGCGCCGTCACCGGCATGTACGAGCCGGGCAGCACGTTCAAGCTGCAAACCGCCTCGATGGCGCTGGATTCCGGCGCGGCGCAGCTTTGGTACCAGTACGATGCCGCCGACGTGATCCATATCGGCCGCTTCACCATCACCGATTTCGAGGGCAAGCACCGCTGGCTGTACTTCCCCGAGGTGCTCGCCTACTCCTCCAACCTCGGCGCCGCACGCATGGCGCTGAGCGTGGGGGCGGAGAAGCAGCGCGAGTGGCTGCGCCGGATGGGCATGTTCGGCCGCCTGGGCATCGAACTGCCGGAGGCCGGCATGCCGATCGTGCAGCCGGCGTCGCGGTGGAAAGAGGTGGTGACGATGACGGTGGGCTTCGGCCACGGCATCGCCGTCTCGCCGCTGCATGTGGTGCGCGGCACCGCGGCGGTGGCCAATGGCGGCATCCTGCTGCGCCCGACCATCCTGGCCCGCCCGCCCGACGCGCCGCCGCCGAAGGGCGAGCGGGTGATGCAGCAATCCACCTCGGACATCATGCGCAAGATGATGCGCCTGGTGGTTACCGACGGCTACGGCAAGACCGCCGAGGTGCCGGGCTATTTCGTCGGCGGCAAGACCGGCACCGCCGAGAAGGTTGGCGGCAAGGGCGGCTATCGCAAGCACACCAACGTGGCGGCCTTCATGAGCGTGTTCCCGATGAACGCGCCGCGCTACGCGGTCTATATGATGCTGGACGAACCGAAGGCGAACGCTTCCACCCACGGCTACGCCACCGCCGGCTGGGTGGCGGCACCGGCCGCCGGGCGGGTGATCGCGCGGATCGGGCCGATGCTGGGGCTGCTGCCGGCCACCGACGACGCGGCGGCGATCCAGGCCACGCTGGCGGTGCCGCTGCAGCCGGGCAAGCCGCCGGGCGCCCACCAGCCGCCGCTGCTGATCGGCGAGCCGAGCCGGCCGGTGCCCCGTCCGCCTACCCATGTGGCCCCGCCGGCCCGCGACGCCGCCCGCGCCCCCGGCCGGATGCCGGCCCGCCTGCCGGTGATGGCGCCGCCGCCGCGCGATGCGCGGCACGAGGCGATGCTCGCCCCCGGTCCCGCCCCTGTTTCGGGGAGGCAGACCGTTGCAGTTCGCTGATATCGTCCGGCGCATGCCCGACCTCGTCGCGCTGCCGCCCGCCCTGGCGGAAGGCTGGGAGGCGGCGGCGGCCGACGGGATCGAGGTGCTGGGCATCACCGCCGACAGCCGGCAGGTGCGCCACGGCATGATCTTCGTCGCCGTGCCAGGCCGCAGCCATGACGGGCGGCGCTATATCGGCGAGGCGGTGGCGCGCGGCGCCTCAATCGTGCTGGCGCCGCTCGGCACCTCCTGGCCGATCGGCACGCGGCGGCGGCCGATGATCGAGGATGTGGAGCCGCGCCGGCGGCTGGCGCGCATCGCCGCCCTGATGGCCGGCGCGCAGCCGATCGTGATCGCCGCGGTCACCGGCACCAACGGCAAGACCAGCACGGTGGAGTTCCTGCGCCAGCTCTGGGCCGCCGCCGGGCACAACGCGGCCAGCCTGGGCACGCTGGGGGTGATCGCGCCCGACGCCGACCGCCGTGGTCTGCCGGCCGCCGCCTCCGGGCTGACCACCGCCGACCCGGTGACCCTGGCGCAGGGCATGGCCGGGCTGGCGCGCGGCGGAGTGACGCGGGCGGCCATCGAGGCGTCGTCGCACGGGCTGGACCAGTTCCGGCTGGACGGCATGCGGCTGACCGCCGGCGCCTTCACCAACCTGACGCGCGACCATCTGGACTATCACGGCTCGCTGGAGGCGTATCGCGAGGCCAAGATGCGGCTGTTCCAGCAGATGCTGCCGGCGCGCGCGCCCGTGGTGGCCAGCACGGCGCTGGACGCGGACAGCATGGCGACGTTGCGCCACATCGCCGCGCGCCGCCGCTTCGCGCTGCAACTGGTCGGCGAGGGCGGCGAGGCGATCGACCTGCTGCGCGCCATTCCGCGGCCGGACGGGCAGATCCTGGAGCTATCGGTGGACGGGGTGCGGCGCGAGGTGGCGCTGCGCCTGCCCGGCCGGTTCCAGGCCGACAACGCGCTGGTCGCCGCCGCCCTGGCGCGGGTGACCGGGGCGGAGGCGGCGCTGGACCTGCTGCCCGGCCTGGCGGGGGTGCGCGGGCGGATGGAGCTGGCGGCGCGGCTGCCCAACGGCGCGGCCGTCTATGTTGATTTCGCCCATACGCCGGACGCCCTGGCACGGCTGCTGGCGGCGCTGCGGCCGCACACGGCGGGGCGGCTGCATGTGGTGTTCGGCGCCGGCGGCGACCGCGATCGCGGCAAGCGGCCGCTGATGGGCGCCGCCGCCGCCGCGGGCGCCGACCAGGTGACGGTGACCGACGACAATCCGCGCGGCGAGGATCCGGCGGTGATCCGCGCCGCCGTGCTGGCCGCCTGCCCCGGCGCACGCGAGATCGGCGACCGCGCGCGGGCGATCGCGGCCGCGCTGGGCGAGCTCGGCCCCGGCGACGTGCTGGCGGTGGCCGGCAAGGGGCATGAGCAGGGCCAGACCATCGGCACCGAGACGCTGCCGTTCGACGACGTGGCCGTGGTGCGCGCCCTGGTGGGCGCATGAGCGCGCTGTGGTCCCCGCAGGCACTGCTGGCGGCCACCGGCGGGCTGCTGCGGGCGCCGTTCGCGGCCACCGGCGTGTCGATCGACACGCGCACCCTGCGGCCGGGCGACCTGTTCGTGGCGCTGCTGGGCGAGCATGGCGACGGCCACGCGCATGTCGCCGCCGCGCTGGCCAAGGGGGCGGCGGGGGCGATGGTGCATCGCCTGCCCGAGGGCGTGGCCGACGACGCCAAGCTGCTGCAGGTGGCCGATACGCTGGAGGGGCTGCGCGCGCTGGCCGCCTTCGCGCGGGCCCGCTTCGCCGGGCGGCTGGTGGCGGTGACCGGCAGTGTCGGCAAGACCACCACCAAGGAGATGCTGCGCCGTATCTGCACCGCGCACGGCAAGACCTGGGCGGCCGAGGCGTCGCACAACAACCAGTGGGGCCTGCCGCTGACGCTGGCGCGGCTGCCTGCGCACGCGGCGTTCTGCATCGCAGAGATCGGCATGAACCATGCCGGCGAGACGGCGCCGCTGGCCGCCCTCGCCCGGCCGCACGTGGCGGTGATCACCGCGATCGCGCCCGCCCATGTCGGCAACCTGGGCAGCATCGAGGCGATCGCCGACGAGAAGGCGATGGTCCTGACCGGGCTGGAGCGCGAGGGCGTGGCGGTGCTGCCGGCCGACACGCCGCTGCTGGACCGCCTGTTCGCCCGCGTCGGCGACGCCAGGGTGATCCTGTTCGGCGAGGCCGCCACCGCCACCGTGCGCCTGCTGGCGGCGCAGGCCGATGCCGAGGGGACGGACATCGCCGCCCGCGTCGATGGCCAGGAGGTGGCGCTGCGCATCGCCGCTCCCGGCCGGCACATGGCGATGAACGCCCTGGCCGCCCTGGCGGCCGCGCATGCGCTGGGCCTGCCGGCCGAGAGCGCCGCCGCGGTGCTGGCCGGATTCGCGCCCGGGGCCGGGCGCGGCGCGCGGCGGACGGTCCCGCTGGCCGGCGGCACGGCGCTTCTGCTGGACGAAAGCTACAACGCCTCGCCGGTGGCGGTGCGCGCGGCGCTGCGGGTGCTGGCGCTGCCGCCGGCCACGCGCCGCGTGGTGGTGCTGGGCGACATGCTGGAACTGGGCGCGCACGGGCCGGCCGAGCATGCCGCCCTGGCGCCGGATGTGGCCGCCGTGGCCGACCTGCTGTTCACCTGCGGCCCCCTCATGCGCGGGCTGTTCGAGGCCGTACCGGCCGCCCTGCGCGGCGCCCATGCCGCCGATTCGCAGGCGCTGGCGCCGCTGGTGGCCGCCGCCCTGCGCTCCGGCGACGCGGTGCTGGTCAAGGGCAGCCTGGGCAGCCGCATGAAGACCATCGTGCAGGCGATCGAGCCGGCCGAGACCCCGGCGGCGGAGGCGCGCTGATGCTGTTCAACCTCGCCCGTCCGCTGGCCGAACAGCACATGCTGCTGTTCAACCTGTTCCGCTACCTGACCTTCCGCTCGGGCGCGGCCTGTATCACCGCGCTGGTGATCAGCCTGGTGTTCGGCCCGATGCTGATTCGCTGGCTGCGCTCGGTGCAGCGCCAGGGCCAGCCGATCCGCCCGGACGGGCCGGAGCGGCACCTGATCGAGAAGAAGGGCACGCCCACCATGGGCGGGGTGCTGATCCTGTCGGCACTCACCGTCTCCACCCTGCTGTGGGCGGATTTGCGCAACGGCTATGTCTGGGCGGTGCTGTTCCTGACCCTCGGCTACGGCGCGATCGGCTTCGTGGACGACTACATCAAGCTGTCCAAGGCCAGTTTCCGCGGCCTGTCCGGGCGCGGCAAGCTGGTGGTGCAACTGGCACTGGGGCTGGTCGCCGCCTACTGGATCTCCACCCTGACCAAGGGCGCGCTGGGCACCGGGCTGACCGTGCCGGTGTTCAAGGAGGTGCTGATCCCGCTGGGCTTCGCCTTCCCGGTCTTCGGCATGCTGGTGATGCTGGGGGCGTCCAACGCGGTGAACCTGACCGACGGGCTGGACGGGCTGGCGATCGTGCCGACCATCATCGCCGCCGGGGTGTTCGCGCTGATCGCCTACCTGGTGGGCAACCGGGTGTTCGCCGACTACCTGCAGCTGAACGCCGTGCCGGGGACGGGCGAACTGTGCGTGTTCCTCTCGGCGCTGGTCGGCGCCGGGCTGGGCTTCCTGTGGTTCAACGCGCCGCCGGCCGCGGTGTTCATGGGCGACACCGGCAGCCTGGCGCTGGGCGGCGCGCTGGGGGCGGTGGCAGTGGCGGTGAAGCACGAATTCGTGCTGGCCATCGTCGGCGGGCTGTTCGTGGTCGAGACCGTCTCGGTGATCATCCAGGTGTTCTGGTACAAGCGCACCGGCCGGCGGGTGTTCCTGATGGCGCCGCTGCACCATCATTTCGAGAAAAAAGGCTGGTCGGAGCCGACCATCGTCATCCGTTTCTGGATCATCGCCATGATCCTGGCCCTGGTCGGGCTGGCGACGTTGAAGATCCGATGAGCTTCCCCCCCACCTTGTTCGCCGGCCAGCGTTTCGCCGTGGTCGGGCTTGGCCGCATGGGCTTGCCGGCGGCACAGGCGCTGGTGTCGATGGGTGCTGCGGTGGTGGTGTGGGACGACAACGTGGCCGCCCGGCAGGCCGCCGCGGCGGCGGGGCTGGAGGTGCGGGTGCCAGACATGGCCGGGCTGGACGCACTGATACTCTCGCCCGGCATTCCGCACCGCCTGCCGGCCGCCCATCCCCTGGCCACGGCCGCGCTGGCCGCCGGGGTGCCGATCCTCTCGGATGCCGACCTGCTGTTCCGCGCGGTGCGGGCCGCCGGCTCGTGGGCGCGCTTCGCCGGCATCACCGGCACCAACGGCAAGTCCACCACCACGGCGCTGCTGGCGCATATCCTGACGGTGGCAGGGGTGCCGAACGCGGCCGGCGCCAACCTCGGCACCGCCGCCCTGGCGCTGCCGCTGCTGGGCGATGACGGCGTTTATGTTCTGGAAATGTCTTCGTACATGTTGGAGCGAATCGCCGCATTGCGGTTCTGTGCGGCGACAATGCTCAACATTTCCGCCGATCACCTCGATCGTCATGGCAACATGGCCGGCTATGCCGCTGCCAAGCAGGAGATTTTTGCCCGCCAGGAGGCCGGCGACCTGGCGGTGGTGGGCATCGAGGACGAAGCCTCGCGCGCCATGGCGGCGTGGCTGCGCGACCAGAAGGCCACGGTGGTGACCGTCTCCGGCAGCGGCCCGGCCGATATTTTCGCCGATGGCGCGATGCTGCGCGACCGCCAGGGCCTGCTGGCCGACTTGTCCGCCTGCCCCGCCCTGCCCGGCGCGCACAACGCCCAGAATGCCGCCGCCGCCGCCGCCATGGCGCTGCATCTGGGGGTGGACCGCGCCGCCATCGCCGAGGGCATGCGCAGCTACCCCGGCCTGCCGCATCGCCAGGAGCGGGTGGGCGAGGTCGCCGGCGTGGTGTTCATCAACGACAGCAAGGCCACCAACGCCGACTCCACCGCCCGCGCGCTGGGCTGCCACGACCGGCTGATCTGGATCGCCGGCGGCATGGCCAAGGAAGGCGGCATCGAGCCGCTGGCGCCGTATTTCCCCCGTGTGGCCGAGGCGCTGCTGATCGGCCGCGACGCGCCGATGCTGGCGGCGACCCTGGCCGCCCACGGCGTGCCCCACCGCAGCGTCGGCACGCTGGAGGCCGCCACCGCCGCCGCCTGGCAGGACGCCAGGGCCGGGCTAGCCCCGGTGGTGCTGCTGTCGCCGGCCTGCGCCAGTTGGGACCAGTTCACCGGCTACGACCAGCGCGGCGACCGCTTCCGTGCGCTGGTGCAGGCGATCGTCCGGCAGGAGGCGCATTGATGTCGACACTTTCGCGCGCCGATACCTCGCTGCTGGGCCGCTGGTGGTGGACGGTGGACCGCTGGACGCTGGCGGCGATCGGCATGCTGATCGGCTTCGGCTACGTGATGATGCTGGCCGCCAGCCCGGCGGTGGCCGAGCGCATCCATGTGGCGCGCGACAGCTTCATCCTGAAACAGGTGGTGTTCCTGGCGGCGGCCGGCTGCGTGGTGGTGGTGGTCAGCCTGCTGTCGCCCAAGGGCGTGCGGCGGGTGGCGCTGGTCGGCTGCGTGATCGCCCTGCTGCTGACCGCGCTGACGCTGGTGGCCGGCACCGAGATCAAGGGCGCGCGCCGCTGGGTCAGCCTGCCCGGCATGTCGCTGCAGCCCAGCGAGTTCCTCAAGCCCTGCTTCGCCGTGGTGGCGGCCTGGCTGCTGGCCGAGGGGCAGCGCGAGACCACCCGGATGCGGCGCATGGCCTGGCCGGCGCTGGCGGTGGTGATCGCCGGGCTGATCGGCGTGCTGCTGCGCGCCCAGCCGGACATGGGGATGATGGCCGTCATCATGGGCGTGTTCTTCATCCAGCTGTTCCTGAACGGGTTGAACCTGTTCGTGGCCGGCGGGCTGCTGGGGCTGTTCGGCGTGGGTGGCGTCGCCGCCTACTACACCATCAGCCATGTGCGCAGCCGCGTGGACCGCTTCCTGGACCCGAGTTCGGGCGACAACTGGCAGGTGATGCGCGCGCAGGAGGCGTTCGGCGCCGGCGGCCTGCTGGGGCGCGGCCCGGGCGAGGGCCACGTGAAGGACCTGATCCCCGACGCGCATGCCGACTTCATCTTCGCCGTGGCCGGCGAGGAGTTCGGCATGATCATCTGCCTGCTGATCCTGGGGGTGTTCGCCTTCATCGTGCTGCGCGCCCTGCTGCGCCTGCTGCACGAGCGCGACCATTACGTGGTGCTGGCCACCGCCGGGCTGGCCAGCGGCTTCGGGCTGCAGGCCTTCGTCAACATGGCCTCCACCCTGCGGCTGATCCCCACCAAGGGCATGACGCTGCCGTTCATCTCCTATGGCGGCTCCTCGGCGCTGGCGGTGGCGGTGGGCATCGGCATGCTGCTGGCGCTGACCCGGCGCCGGCACAACGGGGATTTGCTGTGAGCGCGCCCGTGGTCATTGCCCCTGTCGTCATCGCCGCCGGCGGCACCGGCGGGCATTTCTTCCCCGCCGAGGCGCTCGCCGCCGAGTTGCTGCGGCGCGGCCGGCGGATCGTGCTGATGACCGACGCGCGCTCCGCCGCCGCCATGGACGGTGGCCAGCCCTCGCCCGCCTTCGCGGGACGGGAGCGCTTCGTGATCGCCGGCGCCGGCATCGCCGGGCGCGGTCTGGCGCGGGCCGCCCGGGCGGCGCTGGCGCTCGCCCGCGGCAGCATGCAGGCGCGCGGCATCCTGGCCCGGCTGCGGCCCTCGGTGCTGGTGGGTTTCGGCGGCTACCCCTCGGTGGCGCCGGTGCTGGGCTCGCGCGCGCTGTGGCGCCGCCCCCGCGTGGTGCTGCACGAGCAGAACGCCGTGCTCGGCCGCGCCAACCGGATGCTGAGCCGCCACGCCGACGTGCTGGCGCTGAGCCACACCGCCACCGCCCGGGTGCCGGCCGCCACCGCCACCGCCGTCACCGGCAACCCGGTGCGCGAGGCCGTCGCGGCGCTCGCCGGCCAGGGCTACGCCGCGCCGCAGGGCCATATCCGCCTGCTGGTGCTGGGCGGCTCGCTCGGCGCGCGGGTGTTCAGCGACGTGGTGCCCCCTGCCCTCGCCCGGCTGGCGGTGCCGCTGCGCGCCCGGCTGACCGTGGTGCAGCAATGCCGCGCCGAGGACCTGGAGCGGGTGCGCGCCGCCTATGCCGAGGCCGGCATCTCGGCCGAACTGGCCGCCTTCTTCCCCGATGTCGCCGCCCGGCTGGAGGCCGCGCATCTGGTGATCGCCCGCGCCGGCGCCTCCACGGTGGCGGAACTGGCGGTGGCCGGCCGCCCCTCCATGCTGGTGCCGCTGCCCGGCGCCATCGACGACCACCAGACCGCCAACGCCCGCGCCCTAGCCGAGGCCGGCGGCGCCTGGGTGGTGGCGCAGGCCGGCTGCACGCCCGACACCCTGGCCGAGCTGCTGGCCCGCCTGCTGGCCGACCGCGACGGCCTGGCCGCAGCCGCCCGCGCCGCCGCCGGCTGCGGCCATGCCGGGGCGGCCGCCGCCCTGGCCGATCTCGTCGAATCGCACATCCCGCAGGAGCGCGGCGCATGAGGGCCTTGCCGCTTTCCATCGGCACCATCCACTTCGTCGGCATCGGCGGCATCGGCATGTCCGGCATCGCCGAGGTGCTGCACAACCTCGGCTACTCGGTGCAGGGCAGCGACATCGCCGACTCCGCCAATGTCCGGCGCCTGCGCGACTCCGGCATCGCGGTGGCGGTCGGCCACGACGCGGCCAACCTGGGCGACGCCCAGGTGGTGGTGACCTCCACCGCCGTGAAGGCCGACAACCCCGAGGTGAAGGCCGCCCGCGCCCGCTTCCTGCCGGTGGTGCGCCGCGCCGAGATGCTGGCCGAGCTGATGCGCCTGCGCTGGGCCATCGCGGTCGGCGGCACCCACGGCAAGACCACCACCACCAGCCTGATCGCCGCCGTGCTGGAAGCCGCCCACATGGACCCGACGGTCATCAACGGCGGCATCATCAACGCCTACGGCACCAACACCCGCATGGGCGCCGGCGAGTGGATGGTGGTGGAGGCCGACGAGAGCGACGGCAGCTTCCTGCGCCTGCCCGCCACCATCGCGGTGGTCACCAACATGGACCCCGAGCATCTCGACCACTGGGGCAGCCCGGAGGCGATGCTGGCCGGCTACGACCAGTTCGTGCAGAACGTGCCCTTCTACGGCTTTGCGGTGCTGTGCATCGACCATCCGGCGGTGCAGCAAATGATCCCGCGCCTGTCGGACCGCCGCATCATCACCTACGGCTTCAGCCCGCAGGCCGACGTGCGCGCCGACAAGCTGGTGACCGACCGGCTGGGCGCCACCTTCGAGGTCTCGATCGCCGACCGCGCGCGCGGCCGCACCCGCAAGATGGGGCCGTTCCGCCTGCCCATGCTGGGCCAGCACAACGTGCAGAACGCGCTGGCGGCGGTGGCCATCGCCGCCGAGATGGAGATCGACGACGCCACCCTGCGCAACGCCTTCGCCAATTTCCGGGGCGTCAAGCGCCGCTTCACCAAAACCGGCGAGGCCGGCGGCATTACCGTCATCGACGATTACGGCCACCACCCGGTGGAGATCGCCGCCGTGCTGAAGGCCGCCCGCCAGGCCGGCGCGCGCGACGTGGTGGCGGTGGTGCAGCCGCACCGCTACTCCCGCCTGTCCACCCTGTTCGAGGAGTTCTGCGCCTGCATGAACGACGCCGGCACGGTGATCGTGGCCGACGTGTACGCCGCCGGCGAAACGCCGATCCCGGGCGTGAACCGCGACGCGCTGGTGGAGGGCCTGCGCGCGCGCGGCCACCGCAGCGTGGTGCCGCTGCCCGGCCCCGAGCATCTGGCCGAGATGGTGCACGCCATCGCCCGGTCCGGCGATTTCGTGATCTGCCTGGGCGCCGGCACCATCACCACCTGGGCCGCCGCCCTGCCGGCCCAGCTCGCCGCGCTGCAGGCCGGGCAGAAGCAGCGCGCGGGGGCGGGGCGATGATGGCCGCCGAGCAGCTCCGCCACCTGGCCGACACGCTGCCCCCCCTGCGCGGGCGGATGCAGGCCGACGCGCCGCTGGCCCCCACCACCTGGTTCCGCGTCGGCGGGCCGGCCGAGGTGCTGGTGCGCCCGGCCGATGCCGCCGACCTGTGCGCCTTCCTGGCCGCCCTGCCGCCGGAAATCCCGGTGCTGCCGATCGGCGCCGCCAGCAACCTGATCGTGCGCGACGGCGGCATCCAGGGCGTGGTGGTCCGCCTCGCCCGCGGCTTCAACACCATCGAGGTGGAGGCCGACGGCGTGGTCGCCGGCGCCGCCTGCCTGGACGTGACCGTGGCCGAGCACGCCGCCGCCGCCGGGCTGGCGGGGCTGGAATTCCTGTCCGGCATCCCCGGCACCATTGGCGGCGCGGTGGCGATGAACGCCGGCGCCTATGGCGGCGACATCGCCGGCTGCCTGGACTGGGCCGAGATCGCCACCCGCTCGGGCGAGCTGGTGCGCCTGTCGGCGGCCCGGCTGGCCTTCGCCTATCGCCACGCCGCCCTGCCGCCCGGCGGCATCGTGGTGCGCGCCCGGCTGCGCGCCAGCCGCGGCGAGCCGGCCACCATCGCCGCCCGCATGGCCGGCATCCGCGCCTCCCGCGAGGCCACCCAGCCGGTGCGCGCCCGCACCGGCGGCTCCACCTTCCGCAACCCGCCGGACGCGGCGGGCGGCGGCATGAAGGCGTGGGAGCTGATCGACGCCGCCGGCGGCCGCGGCCTCACCCTGGGCGGCGCGCAGGTCTCGGAGAAGCACTGCAACTTCCTGCTCAACACCGGCACCGCCACCGCCGCCGACCTCGAGCGGCTGGGCGAGGAACTGCGCGCCCGGGTGCGGGCGATGAGCGGCATCACCCTGGAATGGGAAATCCGCCGCGTCGGCACCCCTGGGGAGACGGCACGATGACCCGCGTCGCGGTGCTCTACGGCGGCATGTCGGCCGAGCGCGAGGTGAGCCTGGCCACCGGCCGGCAGGTGATCGTCGCCCTGCGCCAGGCCGGCTACGACGTCGTCCCCATCGAGGTCGGCGACGACCTGCGCGCGGTGATCGCGGCGCTGGACCCGGTGCCGGACGCGGTGTTCAACGCCCTGCACGGTCGCTTCGGCGAGGACGGGGCGATCCAGGGCGTGCTGGACTGGCTGGGCATACCCTATACCCATTCCGGGGTCCGGGCGTCCGCCCTGGCCATGGACAAGCAGGCCGCCCGCGCCATCTTCGCCGCCGCCGGGCTGCCGGTGGCGCGCGGCCGGGTGGTCGATGTCGCCGAGCTGGAACACGCCGACCCGATGCCGCTGCCCTACGTGGTCAAGCCGGTCAACGAGGGTTCCTCGGTCGGCGTGGAGATCCTGCGCGCTGGCGGCAACCGCCGCGCCGAGGTGGCCGCCGGCTGGCGCTTCGGCCCCACCGCCCTGGTGGAGGAATACATCCCCGGCCGCGAACTCACCGTGGGCGTGATGGGCGACCGCGCGCTGGCGGTGACGGACATCACCCCCGACCACGGCGATTTCTACGACTACGAGGCGAAATACGCCGATGGCGGCTCCCGCCACGCCATCCCCGCGCAGATCCACCCCGACACCTATGCGCGGGCGCTGGAGGTGGCGCTGGCCGCCCATCGCGCGCTGGGCTGCCGCGGCGCCAGCCGCTCGGATTTCCGCTACGACGACACCGCCGGCGAGCCGGGCCGGCTGGTGCTGCTGGAAGTGAACACCCAGCCGGGCCTGACCCCCACCTCCCTGCTGCCCGAGCAGGCGGCGCATCTGGGCATGTCCTTCCCCGAGCTGTGCGCCTGGATGGTGGAGCACGCCGCATGCCGCGCGTGAAATCCCCCCGCGCCGCCCAAGGCGGCAACGCGGGCGCCGCCCCTGCCTCGCCGCGCTCGCCGCGCGCGGCACTGGCCGCACCGGCCGCCCCGCGCATGCCGGACCGCCCGGGCCGCTGGAAGCTGCTGCTGCGCCGCCGCCGCAACCTGATGCGCCCGGCCGCCGGGCTGGCAGTGCTGGCGATGCTCGGCATCGGGCTGCTGGGCACCGTGCACGGCCTCGGGCAGGGGCTGAACTTCACCGAGCGGCTGGGCGACCTCACCGGCAGGCTCGGCCTGCGGGTGCGCAATATCGAGGTGGTCGGCCGGCAGAAAACGCCCGAGGCGCTGCTGCGCGCCGCCCTCGGCGTCAGCCCCGGCGACCCGATCCTGACCTTCTCGCTGCGCGGCGCCCGCCAGCGCATCGAGACCATCAACTGGGTGCAGTCCGCCACCGTCGAGCGCCGGCTGCCCGACACCATCGTGGTGCAGCTCACCGAGCGCCGGCCCTTCGCGGTATGGCAGGAGCACGGCAAGTTCGTGCTGATCGACCGCCAGGGCCAGGTGGTGACCGACTCCGACGTCGCCGCCTTCGCCGACCAGCTTCCCCTGGTGGTCGGCGAAGGCGCGCCCGAGGCCGCCGCCACCCTGATCGACGCGCTGGCCACCCAGCCGGACCTGCAAAGCCGGGTGGTGGCCGCCGTGCGGGTCGGCCAGCGGCGCTGGAACCTGCGCATGCGCAACGGCATGGACGTGCTGCTGCCGGAAGGTGCCGAGGTGCCGGCGCTGGCCCGGCTGGCCGAGCTGCAAACCAGCCAGTCGCTGCTGGACCGCCCGCTGCAGGTGGTGGACATGCGCCTGCCGGACCGGCTGGTGCTGCGCCCCTACCCGGAGAAGGCCGCCGACGGCAAGGCCGACCCCGCTCACCCCGCCGCAACACCCCCGAGGAAAACGTGAACGACATGCCGCGACGGCTGCAACCGTCCCTCCTGTCCGCGCCGCCCTCGGAAACCCCCGAGCCGGAGGCGCCGCGGCACTTCCGCCCCCGCCAGTCCGGCCCGTTCGGGGTGCTGGACATCGGCACCAGCAAGATCGCCTGCGTGATCGGCCGCTGCGAGAGCGACCTGTCGCTGCGCGTGCTCGGCTTCGGCTGGCAGAAGGGCAGCGGCGTGCGCAGCGGCGGCATCATGGATATCGAGGCCGCCGAGCGCGCCATCCGCGCCTGCGTCGGCCAGGCCGAGGAGGAAGCCGGCACCCGGCTGGCCAAGGTGGTGGTCAACCTGTCCTGCGGCCTGCCGCGCAGCCAGGTGTTCAACGTGCAATGGCCGGTCGGCGGCCGCGCCGTCGCCGAGGGCGACATCCGCCGCATGCTGCTGGAAAGCCGCAACCGCGCCAGCGCCGAGGGGCGGACCATCATCCACTCGCTGGCGATGGATTACGGCGCCGACGACGCCCAGGGCGTGGTCGATCCGCGCGGCCTACATTGCGAGACGTTGAACGGCCGGGTGCACGTGATTGACGCCGCCACCACGGCGCTGCGCAACCTCGATGCCTGCCTGGCCCGCTGCGACCTGGAGATCGCCGAGCTGGTCTCGGCACCCATGGCCGCCGCCATGGCGACCCTGGTGGAAGACGAGCGGATGCTCGGCGCCACCGTGCTGGACATGGGCGGCGGCACCACCGGCATGGCGGTCTATGCCGCTGGGCACCTGCAATACGTGTCGCAGCTGCCGCTGGGCGGCGCGCACGTCACCAACGACATCGCCCGCGTGCTCTCCACCCCGGTCGCCCATGCCGAGCGGCTGAAAACGCTGCACGGCAGCGCCATCCCGAGCCCGGACGACGAGCGCGAGATGCTGCCGGTGCCGATGGTGGGCGAGGCCGAGCACCAGATCGCCAAGGTGCCGCGCAGCATGGTGGTCAACATCATCAAGCCGCGCCTGGAGGAAACCTTCGAACTGGTGAAGGCGAAGCTGGAGGAGGAGGGCCTCGGCCGCGCCTCCGGCCACCGCGTGGTGCTCACCGGCGGCGCCAGCCAGCTCACCGGCACGCTGGAGATGGCGCAGCGCGTGCTGGGCCGCACCGCGCGGCTCGGCCGCCCGGCGCCGCTGCGCGGCCTGCCCGACAGCGCCTCCGGCCCCGCCTTCGCCACCGCCGTGGGCCTGCTGGCCTGGAGCGCCGGGGCGGGGCGGCCGGCCACCGACATGGATCTCGACTCCGAGCGGCCGGGCGGCTGGTTCCGCCGGGTCGTCAATTTTCTACGCGACCGCGTCTGATGGCGGTGCGAATCGCAGCGCGGCGGCTACAACTGGATTCCCTGGGGAGAATGACCCGATGACACTGAACCTGACCATTCCGCAGCAGATGCACACCGACTTCTCCCCGCGGATCACCGTGATCGGCGTGGGCGGCGGCGGCACCAACGCGGTCGACAACATGATCGCCATGAACCTGATGGGCGTGGAGTTCGTGGTCGCGAACACCGACGCGCAGCAGCTCATGCACTCCAAGGCCGACCGCCGCATCCAGCTTGGCCCGCACCTCACCCAGGGCCTGGGCGCCGGCGCCAAGCCGAATGTCGGCCGCGCCGCCGCCGAGGAGGCCGCCGACGAGCTGGACCGCCACCTGGACGGCGCCCACATGGTGTTCATCACCGCCGGCATGGGCGGCGGCACCGGCACCGGGGCCGCCCCGGTGATCGCCCGCATGGCGCGCGAGCGCAACATCCTCACCGTCGGCGTGGTGACCAAGCCCTTCACCTTCGAAGGCGGCAAGCGCGCCCGCGCCGCCGACGAGGGCATCCTGGAACTGCAGCAATACGTCGATACGCTGATCGTCATCCCCAACCAGAACCTCTTCCGGCTGGCCAATGAGCGCACGGGCTTCAAGGAAGCCTTCAAGATGGCCGACAACGTCCTGTACATGGGCGTGCGCGGCGTGACCGACCTGATGGTCGCGCCCGGCCTGGTCAACCTGGATTTCGCCGACATCCGCGCCGTGATGGCCGAGATGGGCAAGGCGATGATGGGCACCGGCGAGGCCGACGGCGAGAACCGCGCCATCCGCGCCGCCGAGGCCGCCATCAGCAACCCGCTGCTGGAAGACACCTCCATGGCCGGCGCGCGCGGCCTGCTGATCAACATCACCGGCGGCGACGACATGACGCTGTTCGAGGTGGACCAGGCCGCCAACCGCATCCGCGAGGAAGTGGACGAGGACGCCAACATCATCTTCGGCGCCGCCACCGACGACAGCCTGGAAGGCCGCATCCGCGTTTCCGTGGTGGCCACCGGCATCGAAAGCGTGACCCAGCGCAGCGAGGAGCGGCCGCGCCTGGTGGCGGTCGGCGGCGGCGCCGTGCATGCGGTTTCCGCCCAATCGGTGCCGAATCAGGGTGGAAATGGCTCGGAATCGGCGGCTCCGGCGGCCAATCCGGCCTCTTCTGCGCCGCTTTCCGTCGTCGGCGGCGGCACGCAGCAGACCGGCCTGCGCGGCCCCACCGGCATGCCGCCGCGCATGCCGCAGCCGATGCACGCCCAACCCGCGCCGGCCCAGCCCACGCAGGCCCAGCCCACGCAGGCCCAGCCGGTGCAGGCTCAACCGATGCACGCCCAGCCGGTGCAGGCGCGCGCGCCGCAGCAGCATTACCAGCCGCAGCAGCAGCCGGCGCCGCAGCAGCCGGCCCAGTATGCCGCGCCGCATGGCTATGCGCCGCAGCATGGCGGCGAACAACAGGCCGCCGCGCCGCAACAGATGGCGCCGGTGATCGACGACACACCGCTGCCGCGCCGGACGATCCCCGAGCATCTGCGCCAGCCGGTCGGCGGCCAGCCGGCGCGTGCCCGGCCGCCCGCCCGCCCGGCCGGCGGCGGCCTGTTCGCCGAGCCGCCGGCGCCGCAGCCGCAGCGCCGCTCCTCGCTGTTCGGCATCGTCACCGGCGTGTTCCGTGGTGCGCAGCCGGGGGGTGCTCAGCCGGGGGGTGCCCAGCCGGGGGCCACCCAGCAGGGCGGCATGGCGCCGACGGCGGAGCCGTCCTACGCCGCCCCCGTGCATGCCGGCGAGCCCACCCAGGGCTATGCGGCCGAGGCGCCGGCGGTGCAGCCGCAGGCACCGTCCAATGGTGAACGGGAGCTTGACATCCCGACCTTCCTGCGTCGCCAGACCTCGCATCCGAACGGCTCCGACGCGACGCAAAAAATCGTTGATCGTCAATAGGATACACTGAAATACTCAGAAATAAAGCTTGACTGGCCATCCAGGTGGCGGCTGCTTAGTTTCCACCTGGACACGGCTTCCCTACCAGGCCGCGTCGCCTGCCGGACCCTTCCGGCAGGATTATGGAGCGACGACGCGATGGACGGCCTGGCCCACGGTTTCCCTCTGCAAACGATCGCCACCACCCAGCGCACGCTGAAGATGGCGATCGATTGCGTCGGCGTCGGCGTGCATAGCGGCCGCAAGGTCAGCCTGCGGCTGCTGCCGGCCCCGGTGGACAGCGGCATCGTGTTCCGCCGCACCGACCTGCCGGGCGGCCCGGTGGACATCCCCGCCCGCTTCGACCTCGTGTCCGACACCCGCCTGTGCACCGTGCTGGAACTGCCCGGCCGGCCGGAGACGCGCGTCGGCACGGTGGAGCACCTGATGGCCGCGCTGATGGGTTGCGGCATCACCAACGTGGTGGCCGAGCTGGACGGGCCGGAAGTGCCCATCCTGGATGGCTCCGCCGAACCCTTCGTGTTCCTGATCGGCTGCGCCGGCCTGCTGGACCAGGCCGCCGCCGCCCCGGTGATCGAGGTGCTGCGCCCGGTTCGCGTGGCCGCCCCCGATGGCGCCTTCGCCGAACTGCGCCCCGCCCCCCCCGCCGCCGCGGGGCTGGACGCGGCCATGTCGATCGCCTTCGACGCCGTGGCGATCGGCCGGCAGGCGCTGTCCCTGCGGGTGACGGCCGAGTCCTTCGCCAGCGAGCTCGCCCGCGCCCGCACCTTCACCCAGCTGCGCGAGATCGAGGCACTGCGCGCCGCCGGGCTGGCCCGTGGCGGCAGCCTGGACAACGCCGTGGTGGTGGACAACGACCGCGTGCTGAACCCGGCCGGGCTGCGCATGGCCGACGAGTTTGTGCGCCACAAGCTGCTGGACGCGGTCGGCGACCTGGGCCTGGCCGGGGCGGCGCTGCATGCCCGCTTCGTCGCCCACCGCACCGGCCACGCCCTGAACAACCGCCTGCTGCGCGCGCTGTTCGCGGACCGCGCCAACTGGCGCGTGGTCGGCGCCGGCAGCCCGCAGGCCGACCACCTGCCCGCCCCCGGCGGCACCACCGGCCTGCCCGGCTGGCGGGACGCCCATCTGCCGGTGGCCGCCTCCCCGGCCTGAACCAGCCCCCCGAACCACATCCGCGCAGGCATCGGCGCGCCGGGCTTCGCCTGCGGGTCGGGCGTGCTATAACGGCCGCCCTACAGCACATCCGGTGAATGCCTTGCAGATCGTCCGCCGCCTTGCTCCCATGCTGCTGACCGCAGCCCTGATGGCGCCAATGACCCTCGCGCTGGGCGCCTGTTCCACCCTGGCCTCGCTGTCCCCCTGGTCCGGCGACCAGGCGACGCTGGACCCGGCGCAGGACCCTGCCGCGCTGCCGGCCGAGGAACTGTACAACCGCGGCGTCGACTCGATGAACGCCAAGCGATACAGCACCGCCGCCCAGCAATACGACCTGGTCGAGCAGACCTATCCCTATTCCTCCTGGGCGGTCAGCGCCCAGTTGATGCAGGGCTATGCCCAGTATCTGCAGGGCCAGTACACGGTGGCCATTGCCACGCTGGACCGCTTCATCCAGCTGCACCCGGCGCATCGCGACATCGCCTATGCCTATTACCTGCGCGCGCTGTGCTTCTACGAGCAGATCGCCGATATCCGCCGCGACCAGAAGGAAACCCGCGAGGCGATGGGGGCGTTGCAGGAGGTGGTCAACCGCTTCCCCAACAGCGCCTATGCCCGCGACGCCAAGCTGAAGATCGACCTCGCCCGCGACCATCTCGCCGGCAAGGAGATGGAAATCGGTCGCTGGTACCAGTCCCAGCACCTGTATGCCGCCGCGATCGGCCGCTTCCAGCGCGTGGTGGACGACTACCAGACCACCAACCACGTGGCCGAGGCGCTGCACCGGCTGACCGAGATCTACCTGGTGCTGGGCCTGCCCGACCAGGCGCGCAAGACCGCCGCCGTGCTGGGCTACAACTACCCCGGCAGCCAGTGGTACCTCGACAGCTACCGCGCCCTGATGGCCGACGGGCAGGTGAAGGACCCGGGCGGCCTGCCGGTGCCGAACGACCAGCCGGGCTTCCTGTCGCGCGCCTGGCACTCGGTGTTCTGACGGGCGCCGGGGCAGCGGGCCGCACGCCATGCTCACCGCGCTGTCGATCCGCGATGTGGTGCTGATCGAGCGGCTGGACCTGACCTTCGGGCCGGGCCTGACGGTGCTGACCGGCGAGACCGGCGCCGGCAAGTCCATCCTGCTGGACAGCCTGGGCCTGGCGATGGGCGCCCGCGCCGAGGCCGGGCTGGTGCGCGCCGGCGCCGAGCAGGCCAGCGTCGCCGCCCTGTTCGCCCCGCCGGCCGGCCACCCGATCTATGACCTGCTGGCCGAACAGGGGATCGACGCCGAGGACGAGGTGGTGCTGCGCCGCGTGCTCGGCCGCGACGGCCGCTCCCGCGCCTTCGCCAACGACCAGCCGGTCGGCGCCGCCCTGCTGAAGCGCGCGGCGGCGCTGCTGGTGGAGGTGCAGGGCCAGCACGACCAGATGGGGCTGGCCGACCCGGCCGGCCATGCCGCGCTGCTGGACGCATTCGGCGTGCCCCCGGCGCTGCGGGCCGAGGCCGCCACCCGCCACCGCGCCTGGCGCGACTCGGTCACCGCCCTGGCCGCCGCCCGCGCCGCCATCGAGGCGGCACAGCGCGACGAGGAGTGGCTGCGCCATGCGGTGGACGAACTCGCCCGCCTCGCCCCCGAACCCGGCGAGGAAGACCGGCTCGCCGCCGATCGCCAGCGCCTGCAACAGGGCGAGCGCCGCGCCGAGGCGATCGCCGCCGCGCTGTCCGAGCTGAACCCCGGCGCCGCCGGCCGCGGCCCCTCGCGCAACGCCGGCCCCGCCGCCGCCCTGCGCGCCGCCTCCCGCGCCTTGCAGCGCCTGTCGCCCGCCAACACCACCGACCCCGAGGCGCAGCCGGCCATGGCCGCGCTGGACCGTGCCGAGGAAGCCCTGTCGGAAGCGGAGAACCTGCTCGCCCGGCTGGCCGAGAGCGCGGAAGCCGATCCGCGCCTGCTGGAACAGGCCGAGGAGCGGCTGTTCGCCCTGCGCGCCGCCGCCCGCAAGCACGGCGTGGCGGTGACCGAATTGCCCACGCTGCTGGCCGACCTGCGCACCCGCCTCGCGGCGCTGGAAACCGGCTCGGCCGAAGTGGACGCGCTGGAGCGCGCCGCCGCCGCCACCCGCACCGCCTTCGCCGAGTTGTGCGCCCGCCTGTCCGCCGCCCGGCGCGAGGCGGCGGCGCGGCTGGACCGGGCGGTGGCGCGCGAGTTGCCGCCGCTGCGGCTGGAACGCGCCCGCTTCGTCACCGACATCGCGGCGCTCGATGAAGCCGCCTGGGGGGCCGCCGGCGCGGATGCCGTGCGCTTCCTGATCGCCACCAACCCCGGCCAGACGCCCGGCCCACTGGCCAAGGTCGCCTCCGGCGGCGAGCTGTCGCGGCTGATGCTGGCGCTGAAGGTGGTGCTGGCCGGCGGTTCGCCCATCCCCACCCTGGTGTTCGACGAGGTGGACAGCGGCATCGGCGGCGCCACCGCGGCGGCCGTGGGCGAACGCCTGGCGCGGGTGGCCGAGCGCGTGCAGGTGCTGCTGGTGACCCACTCCCCCCAGGTGGCCGCCCGGGGGGCCGCGCATCTGCGCGTGCTGAAGCAGACCGCCAAGGGCCGGGCGGAGACCCATGTGCAACCCCTGGCCGGCTCCGAGCGCCGCGAGGAGATCGCCCGCATGCTGGCCGGCGAAACCGTCACCGAAGCCGCCCGCGCCGCCGCCGACAGCCTGCTGGCGGTGCCGTGACCCCAGCCGACCGGCTCACCGAGGCCGAGGCCGCCGCCGAACTCGCCCGGCTGGCGGCCGAGATCGCCCGCCACGACCGGCTGTACCACGAGCAGGACACGCCGGGGATCAGCGACGCCGAATACGACGCGCTGCGCCGGCGCAACGACGCCATCGAGGCCCGCTTCCCCGCCCTGGTGCGCGCCGACTCGCCCTCGCGCCGGGTCGGCGCCCAGCCGGCCAGCGGCTTCGCCAAGCTGCGGCACCGCGTGCCGATGCTGTCGCTGGACAATGCCTTCGCGCCGGAGGATTTCGCCGAGTTCTGCCGCCGCGCCCGCCGCTTCCTGAACCTGAAGGACGAGCCTCTGGCCTTCGTGGCCGAGCCGAAGATCGACGGGCTGTCGATCTCGCTGACCTACGAGAACGGCGAATTCCAGCGCGGCGCCACCCGCGGCGACGGGCTGGAGGGCGAGGATGTCACCGCCAACCTGCGCACCATCGCCGCCGTGCCGAAGCGCCTGGCCGGCGCCGCGCCCGCGCTGATCGAGATCCGCGGCGAGGTGTTCATGAGCAAGACGGACTTCCTGGCGCTGAACGCGGCCCAGCAGGCGGCCGGCCAGAAGCTGTTCGCCAACCCGCGCAACGCGGCCGCCGGCAGCCTGCGCCAGCTCGACCCCGCCATCACCGCCGCCCGCCCGCTGTCGCTGTTCGCCTATGCCATGGGCGAGGCCAGCGCGCCGGTCGCCGCCACCCATTGGGAGTGGCTGGAACGGCTGGCCGGCTGGGGCTTCACGGTCAACCCGCTGTCCCGCCGGCTGTCCGGCGAGGCCGAGGCCGCCGGCTTCCAGGCCGAGATCGGCGCCGCCCGCGCCGGCCTGCCGTATGACATCGACGGCGTGGTGTACAAGATCGACGACCTCGCGCTGCAATCGCGCCTCGGTTTCGTCGGCCGCGCGCCGCGCTGGGCGATCGCCTGGAAATTCCCCGCCGAGCAGGCCACCACCCTGCTGCTGGACATCGCCATCCAGGTCGGCCGCACCGGGGCGCTGACGCCGGTGGCGCAGTTGCAGCCGGTGAATGTGGGCGGCGTGCTGGTCACCCGCGCCACCCTGCACAACGCCGACGAGATCGCCCGGCTGGACGTGCGCATCGGCGACACCGTGCTGTTGCAGCGCGCCGGCGACGTGATCCCGCAGATCGTCGCGGTCGATCGGTCCCGCCGGCCCGAGGGGGCCGCGCCCTATGCCTTCCCCGACCATTGCCCGGTCTGCGGCAGCCTGGCCGCCCGCGCGCCGGGCGAGGTGGTGCTGCGCTGCACCGGCGGCCTGACCTGCCCCGCCCAGACGGAGGAGCGGCTGATCCATTTCGTCTCGCGCGGCGCCTTCGACATCGAGGGGCTGGGCGAGAAGACCATCCGCGAGTTCCACGCCGAGGGGCTCGCCACGACGGAGGGCGAGACGTTCCACCTGCGCGGCCCGGCCGACATCTTCCGCCTGCCGGCGCATGAGGCGGCGATCGCCGTGCGCGAGGGCTGGGGCGCGCTGTCGGCGGCCAACCTGACGCGCGCCATCCGCGCCCGCCAGCGCATTCCGCTCGCCCGCTTCATCTACGCGCTCGGCATCCGCCGCATCGGCGAGGCCAACGCCAAGCTGCTGGCCCGCCACTACGCCAGCTTCGCCAACTGGCGCGCCCAGATGCTGGCGGCGGTGCAGATCGGCTCGGAGGCGCGCAGCGACCTGGGCAACATTCTGGGCATCGGCCCGGCCATCGCCGAGGAACTGGCGGAATTCTTCGCCGAGCCGCGCAACGTGGCGACGCTGGACGAGCTGGCCGCCCTGCTGCAGATCGAGGACGCCGAGGCGCCGGCCGCCGCCGCCGGGGCGCTGGCCGGCAAGGTGGTGGTGTTCACCGGCACGCTGCAGACCATGGCCCGGCCGGAAGCCAAGGCGCTGGCCGAGAAGCTCGGCGCCCGGGTCACCGAAACGGTGTCGCGCAAGACCGACCTGGTGGTGCTGGGCGCCGACGCCGGCTCCAAGGCCCGCCGCGCGGCGGAATTGGGTGTAAGGACGGTTACCGAGCAGGAATGGCGTGACCTCGCGGGGCTTCCGGCCCAAGCCTAGCCGCCGTCTCGCAAATTTCGCTGGCCTTGCCCGCGCAATCACGTCAAATTGATACATGTTGTGAAAACAATGTGACCATCGACCGATCGGATGCAGTGTGACAACTAATTTATCGGACCGCGCCAAGCCGGGCAGCAAGTCGAACGGCAGGCTGCGGGTGCTGATTGTCGAGGACATTCCCACCATCGCCGCGTCGATGCAGGCCATGCTGCTGCAGGCCGGAATGGATGTGGGTCTCGCGGTGTCCGGCGCCGAGGCGGTGGAGCACAAGCGCAGCTTCCAGCCGGAAGTGATCCTGGTGGACCTCGACCTGCCGGACATGAACGGCATCTCGCTGGTGGAACGCTTCGCCGGCGAGGGCGATTGCGGCCTGATCGTGGTGACCGCCAACGACCACGCCGCCGCCCGCGTGGCGGGGCTGGAAACCGGGGCGGACGACTATATCGTGAAGCCGGTGCCGGCGCGCGAACTCACCGCGCGCATCCGCGCCGTCCACCGGCGGCTGAGCAAGTCGGCCGAGGCGCGGCAGCTGCGCATCTTCGTGGATTTCACCCAGCGCTGCCTGACCGGGCCGACCGGCACCCGCACCCTGCTGACCGAGGCGGAATCGGCCGCGCTGGAAACCCTGCTGGACGCCGCCGGCACCGGCGTCTCCCGCGACTGGCTGAGCCGAGTGGCGCTGAAGCGGCCTCCGCACGCGGATGACCGCGCGGTGGACCAGCTGATGATGAAGCTGCGCCGCAAGCTGGCCGAACAGGGCGCCTCGGAACGTACCATCCTGTCGGCACGGCGCCAGGGCTACATGATCGCCGATCCGAGCCTGTTCCGGATGATCTCGCCCGAGCCGCCGGCGACGGAAGAGGCCACCCCGCCCGATTCGGTATAGGGATCGCCAGGGGCGGCATCCGGCGCGGCCACCCCGGCGTCCAGCGCGTCGAGCAGGGCCGGCAGGTCGGAAGCGGCGGCGAGCATGTCGCCGGGTGCGTCCAGCAGCCGCCACTCGTCATCGGTCGGCAGCAGCAGCATGCCGCGCCAAACCATGCCGGGTGTGGCGCCGGTCAGCAGCACGGCGGGTTGGCCGTCATCGGCCACCCCCGGCTGCCAGTGCAGGCGGCGCGCGCGGCACCACCGGCTGAGCAGTCGCAATTCATCGGAATCCAGCATTGTCGGCCCCCGTCCCTCCCGCGCAGCAGGGCAAGACCGCCCGGCGCGGGGTGCTCGATTCGAAGATGAACATGCCATGAATCGCCCTGCCAAGGGTTAACGTCCGCCTCACCTGTCACGGTTGGCGTGATGTCAGCTTGACGACGCTCCCCCTGCCAGCGGGGCGCAGGCGGCGGCCAGCCAGGCACGGTCATCCGCCGCCAGGTGCGGCCCCACCTCGGCCAGCACGCGGGCGTGGTAGCCGTCCAGCCAGGCTCGCTCGGCGGCGGTCAGCAGCGACGGCTCGATCAGCCGGCGATCGAACGGCGCCAGGGTCAGCGTCTCGAAGCGCAGGAACGGCTTGGCCGCGTCGGGCAGCTCGGCCGGTCGCACCAGCAGCAGATTCTCCAGCCGCACGCCAAAGGCGCCGGGGAGGTAGTAGCCGGGTTCGTTGGACAGGATCATCCCGGCCGCCAGCGGCACCGGCCGGGCGGCGCGCGACAGGCTCACCGGGCCCTCGTGCACCGACAGGTAGCTGCCCACGCCGTGGCCGGTGCCGTGGTCGTAGTCCAGCCCGGCCTGCCACAGCGCCAGGCGCGCGAAGCCGTCCAGATGGGCGCCGGCCACGCCCTGCGGGAACACCAGGGTGGCGATGGCAATATGGCCCTTCAGCACCCGCGTCACCCGGTCGCGCACCATGGCCGGCGGCGTGCCGGGGCCGGTCCAGACCGTGCGGGTGACGTCGGTGGTGCCATCGGTGTACTGGGCGCCGGAATCGATCAGGTAGACCTCGTCCGCGCCGATCGGCCGACTGCTCTCCGGCGTCACCCGGTAATGGATCACCGCCCCGTTCGGCCCGGCGCCGGAGATCGCCGGAAAGCTCTCGCCGCGGAAGCGCGCCACCTCGCCGCGCAGCGCCAGCAGGCGCTCGGCGGCGGACATCTCGCTCTCCCGCCCCGCCGCGGATTCGAGCCAGCGCAGGAAGCGGCAGACGGCGACGGCATCGCGGGCATGCGCGTTGCGGGCGCCCTGGCGTTCCACCTCGTTCTTGCACGCCTTGGGCAGCAGGCAGGGGTCCATGCCCGCCACCACCTCGGCGCCGGCGGCGCGCAGGCGCTGGGCGAACCAGGCCGGCGCACCGCCGGCATCCACCCGCACCCGCCGGCCGGCCAGCCGCGCCAGCGCGCCCGGCAGCGCCTCGCGCGGCTGCACGGAGACCGCGTTGCCCAGCCAGGCGCGCGTCGCCTCCGGCACCTTCTCCGGCGCCATGAACAGTTCGCAGCCCGCATCGGCATGCAGCAGCGCGAAGCCGAGCGCGAACGGGGTGTACGGCACGTCGGCGCCACGGATGTTGAGCAGCCAGGCGATCGAGGCCGGGTCGGTCAACACCGCCGCATCCTGCCCGGCGGCGCGCAGGCCCGCGGCCACCTCCTCGCGCTTCTGCGCGGAGTCGCGGCCCGCCGCTTCCAGCGCCTGCGGCACCGCGGGGGCTATCGGCGCGGCCGGGCGGTCGCTCCAGATGGCGTCCACCGGGTTGCGCTCCACCGCGACCAGGGTCACGCCGGCCTCGGCGTAGCGCTGCAACGCCTCCTCGCTGAACAGCAGCGGGTCATAGCCGATCCGCCCGCCCGGCGCGTGCGCGGCCAGCCAGGCCGGCGCCGGCTCGTCGGTGATGTGCCGCCGCTCCCACAGCGCCGGGTCGGTCTGGGCGGCCAGTTGCAGCACGTAGCGCCCGTCGGTGAACACCGCCGCCCGCCCGGCCAGCACCACCGCCAGCCCGGCGCTGCCGGAGAAGCCGGTCAGCCAGCACAGCCGCTCGGCATTGGCCGGCACGTATTCGCCCAGGTGCTCGTCGGCACGCGGCACCAGGAAGCCGTCCAGGCCCTGCCGGGCGAGTTCGGCACGCAATTGGGTCAGGCGGGTGGCGGTCATGCTCTGAAACCTTCACGGCAGCATTGGTGTTCACGCATAGCTAACCAACAAATCATGCATTCAACGCATGCCTGATTGGGAGGTTTTGGCGCTCCTACTACGCAATCGGAATAACTATGTTGCACTGCATCAAGACCGCGCGGCGAGGGGCATGAGGGCCCGCCGCCCGCCACGGTCCGCATCAGGAAATCACGACGATGTCTACACGTATCGCCAAGGAAGAGATGGCCATCATGATGCCCGGCAGCATCGGCCACTACTTCAAGGACGACCTGGCCGACATGCCGGCCACCGAGCCGCGCGGCCCCGGCCTGTTCGCCCGCCTGGGCGCCGGCCTCGCCTTCATCGCCTCGCTGCCGCGCCGCCGCGCGGTGCTGAACGAGCTGTATTCGCTGTCCGAGCACGAGCTGGCCGATATCGGCCTGACCCGCGCCGAGCTGCCGCTGGTGTTCGACGCCGACTTCGCCGCCAAGCGCCGCGAGGCCCGGCCGGCCAACCAGAACGCCCGCCAGCCGAACGGCCGCCCCCTGGCCGCCTGAGGCCTCAGCCCGCGGCATCCGCCGCCGCCTGTCGCCCACCGCGTTTGCGCAGCACGAGGGTCGTCCAACGGCCCTCGTGCTGTGTTGATTCCAGCACCAGCCCATGCCGCCGGTGCGCCGCCAGCACCCAGCGCGCCTGGCTGTCCAGCAGCCCGGCCAGAATCGCCGTGCCGCCCGGCGCCAGGTGCCGCGCCAGGTCGCCCGCCATCAGGCACAGCGGCCGGGCCAGGATATTGGCGAACACCAGGTCGTAGCTGCCGCGCACCGCCGGCGCCGTCCAGCCATCGGCGCGGCGGAAGCGCACCAGATGCGACAGCCCGTTCAGCCGCGCGTTCTGCGCGGCCACCCGCACCGACCACGGCTCGATATCCGTCCCCAGCACGCGGCGATGCAGCAGCCTGGCCGCCGCCATCGCCAGGATGCCGGTGCCGGTCCCCAGGTCCAGGATGCGGCGCGGCCGCCGCCGGGCCACATGCTCGAAGGCGCGCAGGCAGCCGCGGGTGGAGCCGTGCTCGCCCGAGCCGAAGGCGATCGCCGCGTCCAGCACCAGCATCAGCCGCCCCGGCGTCGGCGGGCCGGACAGGTGGGTGCCGCGGATGGCGAAGCGGCGGCCGACCAGCTGCTCGGGAAAGGCCTCGTAGGTGCGGGCGAGCCAGCCCTCCGCCTCGGTGGCATGGCGGGTCGGCGTGGCGGTGAAGCCGGTGACCAGCCCGGCCAGCGCCAGCCCCGCCGCCAGCGCCGGCTCGTTGGCGCCCTGATCCTTCACGCCCTCCACGTGCCACAGCCCGGTGTCGTCGTCCTTGAAGAAGCCGACGGTGCCGCAGGCCTCGGCCAGCGCCGCCTCATAGGCTTCCAGCGCGTCCTCCGGCACCACCACGGTCACGGTTTCCAGCGCGGTTGCATGGCGCAGGCGGTGCTTCATGATTCGCGCTCCACGAAGCGGTCCAGCACCCGCTTGTCGCCGGCCTTCTCGAAGGCGATGTCCAGCTTGTCGTCGTCCACCGCGGTCACGGTGCCGTAGCCGAATTTCTGGTGGAACACCCGCGCGCCCACCGGGATGCGGTCGGCGCGGACCGGGCGGGCCGGCTGCTCCCACGCCTCGATGGTGCGCGGGCGGCGGGCGGTGACCGGGAAGGCGCCGCCGAACACGGGGGCCGCCAGCGCCCGGTCGCGCTGCAAGGCGGCCGAGCCGCCGCGCTCCACATGCTCCTCGGGCAGTTCGTCGATGAAGCGGCTGGGGATGGAGCTGGTCCAGTTGGCATAGATGCGCCGGTTGGCGGCATGGCTGACGATGGCGCGCTTGCGGGCGCGGGTGAGGCCGACATAGGCCAGCCGCCGCTCCTCCTCCAGCCCCTTCAGCCCGCTCTCGTCCATGGTGCGCTGGCTGGGGAACAGCCCCTCCTCCCAGCCGGGCAGGAATACCGTGTCGAACTCCAGGCCCTTGGCGGCGTGCAGCGTCATCAGGCTGCACCGGTCGGCGCTGGCGTTCTCCTCGTTCTCCATCACCAGCGAGACATGGTCCAGGAAGCCGGCGAGCGTCTCGAAATCGGCCAGCGCGCGCACCAGCTCCTTCAGGTTCTCCAGCCGGCCCGGCGCCTCGGGCGACTTGTCCTGCTGCCACATGGTCGTGTAGCCGCTCTCGTCCAGCATGGTCTGCAGGGTCAGCACATGGCCGTCGCGCTCCAGCTGCGCCCGCCAGCGCTCGAAGCCGTGCAGCAGTTCGCGCACCGCGTCGCGGGTCTTGCCGCGCAGTACCCCCTCCTCCACCAGCATCGCGGCGGCGACCGTGAGCGGCATCTGCCCGGTGCGGGCGCGCTCATGCATCGCCCGCAGCGCCTGCTCGCCCACGCCGCGCCGGGGCAGGTTGACGATGCGCTCGAACGCCAGGTCGTCGGCCGGCTGGTGCAGCACGCGGGCATAGGCGATGGCGTCGCGGATCTCGGCGCGCTCGTAGAAGCGCAAGCCGCCGACCACGCGATACGGCACCCCCAGCGTGATCAGCCGCTCCTCGAAGGCGCGGGTCTGGAAGCCGGCGCGCACCAGCACCGCCATTTCGGCCAGGGCGTCGCCGCCGCGCCGCAACTGCTCGATGCGGTCGCCGACCATGCGGGCCTCCTCGTCGGAATCCCACAGCCCGATCACCGAGACGCGCTCGCCGGCGGCGTCGTTCAGGCCGGACCGCAGGGTCTTGCCCAGCCGCCCCTCGTTATGGGCGATCAGCCCGGAGGCGGCGGCCAGGATCGGCGCGGTGGAGCGGTAGTTGCGTTCCAGCCGGATGATGCGCGCGCCAGGGAAATCCTTCTCGAAGCGCAGGATGTTCTCCACCTCCGCGCCGCGCCAGGAATAGATCGACTGGTCGTCGTCGCCGACGCAGCAGATGTTCTTGTGCTCCTGCGCCAGCAGCCGCAGCCAGAGGTACTGCACCAGGTTGGTGTCCTGGTATTCGTCCACCAGAATATAGCGGAAGCTGCGGTGATACTGCGCCAGCACGTCCGGATGCTCGCGCAGGATGTCCGTCATGTACAGCATCAGGTCGCCGAAATCCGCCGTGTTCAGCGTCACCAGCCGCTGCTGGTAGGCGGCATAGACGGCGCGGGCGCGGCCATTGGCGAAGTCGGTGTCCTCGGCCGGGGTGATGCGCGCGGGGGTGATGCCGCGGTCCTTCCAGCGCTGGATGATCGCCATCATGGCCTGCGGCGCGAAGCGCTTGGCGTCGATCCGCTCGGCCTCCATCACCTGCTTCAACAGGCGGAGCTGATCGTCCACGTCCAGGATGTTGAAGCTGCTGGTCAGCCCCACCAGCTCGGCGTGGCGGCGCAGCATGCGTGCGCACAGGGCATGGAAGGTGCCAAGCCACAGCCCCTCCGCCGGCCCGCCGAGCATGGCGGCGACGCGCTCGCGCATCTCCCGGGCCGCCTTGTTGGTGAAGGTGACGGCCAGCACCTGGCTGGGCCAGGCCCGCCTGGTCAGCAGGATATGGGCGAACCGGGTAGTCAGCACGCGGGTCTTGCCGGTGCCGGCGCCGGCCAGCACCAGCACGGGTCCGTCCACGGCTTCCACCGCTTCGCGCTGCTCGGGGTTCAGGCGGGCGAGATAGTCGGTCATGATGGGCTGCGAATCCAAACTGGCATGGCATGAGGATATAGAACGGGTGGCGAACGCGGCCAACCTTGCCGCCCGGGGCCTCTCCAGGGTGGACCGGTTCTTCGCCGCCTCCGCGCGGCGGGGCCCGGCACTGCTGGGCTTCGGGGTGTTCGGCGGGTTGCTGGTGCCGCCGCTGGCGCGCGCCTTCCACGGGGTGATCACGCCGGTGGTGGTGGCGCTGATGACGCTGGTGCTGCTGCGGGTGGATATCCCGGCGGCGGTGGGGCATCTGCGGCGGCCGGGGCGGCTGGCCTGGCTGGTGGGGTTCCAGTTGCTGATCTGCCCGGTGCTGGCCTGGGCGGCGGTGACGCCGCTGCGTCTGGATGCGGGGATCGCCGCCGGGGTGGTGATCTTCGCCACCGGCTGCGCCGCCACCTCCGGCCCCGCCTTCGCCCGGCTGGTGGGGCTGGACCCGGAGCTGACCCTGCTGGCCACGCTGGCCACCACCGTGCTGGTGCCGCTCACCGCGCCGCCGATGGCGCATGCGCTGATGGGGGTGGACCTCGCCATCTCGGTGCCGGCGTTCATGCTGCGGCTGGTGCTGGCCGTCGGGCTGCCGATCGCCTTCTCGCTGGGCATCCGCCGGCTGGCGGGGGCGGCGCGGCTGGCGCCATACGGGCCGGCGGTGGACGGCGCGGTGGTGTGGCTGGTGGTGCTCTACGGCTTCGGGGTTATGAACGGGCTGGCGGCGCGCATGCTGGCCGATCCGGTATGGGTGGCGCAGGCCGCTTTTGCCGCGTTTGCCGCCTCATTCGGGCTGAATCTGGCGACAACCATGGCGTTTTTGCCGCTTGGATGGCGGACGGCGGGGGCCTCCGGCCTGATGAGCGGCAACCGCAACATGGCGCTGTACCTGGCCGTGCTGCCAGCGGCGGCAGACCCCCGGGTGGGGCTGTTTTTCGCGCTCTGCCAGTTCCCGCTGTTCCTCAGCCCGTTCCTGCTGCGGCCGGTCTACCGGCGGATCACGCGGGCGTTGGGCTAGCCACCTTCGCGCGCACGCCCAGGATATGGGCGATCGCGTAGGTCAGGTCGGAGCGGTTCAGGGTGTAGAAATGGAACTCGTCGATGCCGTTGGCCTGCAGCAGCCGCACCTGCTCCGCGGCCACCACGGCCGCGACCATGCGGCGGGTTTCCAGGTCGTCGGCGATGCCGTCGAACATGTGGCCGAGCCAGTCCGGCACGCTGACGCCGGACATCGCGGCGAACTTGGCCTGCTGGGCGAAATTGGTCACCGGCATGATGCCTGGCACGATCGGCGCGGTGATGCCGGCCGCCAGCGCAAGATCAAGGAAGCGCAGGAACGCACTGTTGTCGAAGAAGAAATTGGTGATGGCGCGGGTGGCGCCGGCGTCCAGCTTGCGCTTGAGATTGTCCAGGTCGGCCAGCGGGTTGGCGGCGTTGGGATGCGTCTCGGGGTAGGCGGCGACCGAAATCTCGAAATCGGCGACGCGCTTCAGCCCGGCCACGAGATCGGCGGCATAGGCATAGCCGCCCGGATGCGGCTCATAGGCGCCGCCGCCCGGCACGTCGCCGCGCAGGGCGACGATATGGCGCACCCCGGCCTCCCAATAGCCGCGGGCAACCGCATCCACCTCCTCGCGCGTGGCGCCGACGCAGGTCAGGTGCGCGGCGGGCGTGAGGCTGGTTTCGGCGACGATGCGGGCCACGGTGGCGTGGGTGCGCGCCTGGGTGGATCCGCCGGCGCCATAGGTGACCGAGACGAAGCGCGGCGCCAGCGGCTCCAGCCGGCGGATGCAGGCCCAAAGCTGCTGCTCCAGCGCCTCGGTGCGCGGCGGAAAGAACTCGAACGACAGCGCCGGCGGCGCATGGCCGGCATGGCGGGCCGGCAGGCCGCCGAAGCGCGGGCCGGTCAGCCAGCGCTCCAGCGTCGCGGTGGAGCGGCCGGGCGCGGCGGAGGAAGAAGCCGTCGGGGAGAGGACCACGCTGTTCATGGCGTCCCTTAATGGCCAGCTTCCGGCGCAATGCAAGACTTGTTCACACACGCGATACAAAATCCCGTGTATGCGGGGGCTCGCGGTGGTTCTGCCCTGGTCAATCCGGCCGGGCGGGCCATCTAACGCGTGCTGCGGTGCAGTGTTGCCTTCCCTCCGCAGGAGGCGACAGGGTATGAGTATCGCCAGCAAAACCTTTGCCGATCCGAGGACCACAATGCCGACGCCGCCCTGCCCAGCCCAGCCGGCCTCCGCCCGGTCCGCAATGACCCGGTCCGCGATGACCCGGTCCGCGATGAACCGATCCGCCACGGGGGCCCTGACCGCTCTGGCGATGCTGCTGCTGGCCGGCTGCGCCACGCCGCCGCCCGCCAGCGACCCCGAGGCGGTGGCCGAGTTCAACCAGACCAACGACCCGCTGGAGCCCACCAACCGGGTGTTCTACGCGATCAATGACGGGGTGGACGTGGTGCTGCTGCGCCCGATCGCCCTGGCCTACCGCAACGCGGTGCCCGACCAGGTGCGCACCGGCGTGCACAACGTGCTGACCAACCTGTCCACCCCCGTGGTCTTGGCCAACGACATGATGCAGGGCAAGCCGCGCCGCGCCGGCGACACGCTGATGCGCTTCGTGGTGAACTCCACCGCCGGCGTCGCCGGCATCTTCGACGTGGCCACCGACATGGGTTGGCCCTACCACGACAGCGATTTCGGCATGACGCTGGCAAGCTGGGGCGTCGGCGAAGGGCCATACCTGTACCTGCCGGTGCTTGGCCCGTCCAACCCGCGCGATACCGTGGGCTATGGCGTGGACATCGCGCTGGACCCGCTGACCTGGGTCGGCAAGGGCAACAACGTAGACAACCTGATGTATACCCGCATCGGCCTCAGCGCGCTCGACGCGCGCGCCAGTGTGCTGGACGATTTCGACAAGATCCAGCAGCAGGCGCTGGACCCCTACGCCACCATCCGCAGCGTCTACCGGCAGTATCGCCGGGCCAAGATCCGCGCGGCGCAGGACGATAACCGTGCGACCCCACCCCTCTGGGCCACCCAGCCGCAGGCCGCACCCGTCAGCCGCTGACGGGCCGACCGGCGCGCCGAACGAACTGGATCGAGAACCAATGCAGACTCGCCGCACCCTGCTCGCCGCCGGCCTGGCCGGCGTGCTCGCCGCCGCATGCACCGGCACCGCCGCGCAGGCCGCCGTCCCAGACCAGGCCGCTGCCTTCATCCAGAAGCTGCTGCAGGACCTGACCGCCATCGTCAACGGCCCCGGCAGCACCGCGCAGAAGCAGGCCGCGCTGCAAAAGATCGTCGACACCTCGGTGGACGTGAACGGCGTGGCGCGGTTCTGCCTTGGTCGCTTCTGGCGGCAGGCGACCGCGCAGCAGCAAAAGGACTACATCGCGCTGTTCCGCCAGGTGCTGATGAACAACATCACCGGCAAGGTCGGCGAGTATTCCGGCGTGACCTTCCAGATGGGCCGCGCCCAGTCGCGCGACGAGGGCATCGCGGTGTCCAGCATCGTCACCCGCCCCGGCAACGCCCCCAACAGCGTGGACTGGATCGTGGCGACCGAGGGCGGCCAGCCCAAGATCATCGACGTGATCGCCGAGGGCACCAGCCTGCGCCTGACCCAGCGCAGCGACTACTCCTCCTTCCTCAGCCGCAACAACGGCAACGTCCAGGCGCTGATCGACGCGCTGCACCGCCAGACCGGCTGAGGCCCGCGCATGCAGCGCCTGACCGTCCGCACCGCCACACTGGACATCGCCTGCGAGGCGCATGGCCCTGCGGACGGCCCGGCGGTGGTGCTGCTGCACGGCTTCCCGGACGACGTGCGCACCTGGGACGGCGTGGCGCCGGCGCTGGCCGCCGCCGGCTGCCGCGTGCTGGTACCTTGGCTGCGCGGCTATGGCCCCACCCGCTTCCTCGACCCCGCCACCCCCCGCTCCGGCCAGCAGGCGGCGCTGGGGGCGGACCTGCTGGCCCTGCTGGACGCGCTGGGGATCGGGCAGGCGACGCTCGCCGGCTACGACTGGGGCGGCCGCGCCGCCTGCGTGGTGGCCGCCCTGTGGCCGCGGCGGGTGCGCGGGCTGGTCAGCATCAACGGCTACAACATCCAGCACATCGCCTCCGCCGCCCGGCCCGGCACCGCGGCGCAGGAGCTGCGCTACTGGTACCAGTGGTATTTCCACACCGAGCGCGGACGCGCCGGCCTGGCCGCCAACCGGCGCGAACTCTGCCGCCTGCTGTGGCGCCTGTGGTCGCCCAACTGGGACTTCGACGAGGCCACCTTCGCGCGCACCGCCGACAGCTTCGACAACCCCGATTTCGTCGATGTGGTGATCCAGTCCTACCGCCACCGCTACGGCGCCGCGCCGGGTGACCCGGCCCTGGACGAGATCGAGGCCCGCCTCGCCGCCCGGCCGCCGATCACCGTGCCGGCCATCGTGCTGCACGGCGAGGCCGACGGGGTGGACCCGCCCACCGCCGAGGACCGGGCGGCGGCGCTGTTCACCGGCCCCTACCGGCGCACGCTGATCCCGGGCGCCGGGCATTTCCTGCCGCGCGAGGCGGCGGAGGTTATCGCGGCCGCGGTATTGGAGTTGATATAGAAAGCAAGGGTTCTTTTTTGGAAAAAAGAACAAAAAAACTTTTATTCGCTGAAGACTCCAACAGATAAAGTTTTTTTGCTTCTTTGTTTTCACACAAAGAAAACTTCCTCACTGCCTGCTCTCATAAACCACCACCCGCTCCCCATCCCGCAGAAAACTCTCCCGCTCCACCATCCCGATCGCCCCCAGCACCTGGCGCGAGCCGATATTGCTCTCCCGCGCCAGCGCCACCACGCGCTCCAGCCCGGCCCGCTCATGCGCGAAGCGCAGCGCGGCGCCCGCCGCCTCGCTGGCGTAGCCACGCCCCTGGGCGGCCACCACGAAGGCGAAGCGCAGCGCGATTCCCCGCCCGTCCGGCCGTTCGTGCAGCCCCACCGTGCCCAGGAAGGCATCTGTCCCGGCCAGCCGCACCGCCCACATGCCCACGCCGTGGCGGCCCCAGAACATGATGTCCTCGGCCAAGTCCTCGGCCGCCTGCTGGGGCGAGCGCACGCCGCCCAGCATGATCGCGTAGACGCGCGGGTCGCCCTTCAGCGCCTGCAAATCCGGCAGGTCGCGCCACGCCACCGGCGCCATGGTCAGCCGCCCGGTGCGCAGGTCGCGGTACGGGTTCATCCCCGCGCGGATGGGCTCAGCGTTGCAGCGGGCGGTACTTGATACGATGCGGCTCGGTGGCGTCGGCGCCGAGTCGACGTCGCTTGTCCTCTTCGTAGGCCTGGAAATTGCCCTCGAACCACTCCACGTGGCTGTCCCCCTCAAAGGCCAGGATGTGGGTGGCCAGCCGGTCGAGGAACCAGCGGTCATGGCTGATCACCACCACGCAGCCGGCGAACTCGGTCAGCGCCTCCTCAAGCGCCCGCAGCGTATCCACGTCCAGGTCGTTGGTCGGCTCGTCGAGCAGGATCACGTTGCTCTCGGCCTTCAGCATCTTGGCCAGGTGCACGCGGTTGCGCTCGCCGCCCGACAGGATGCCCACCCGCTTCTGCTGGTCGGAGCCCTTGAAGTTGAACGCCGCGACATAGGCGCGCGAGGCGACGGCCCGCTTGCCCAGATAGATCACGTCCGTCCCGCCGCTGATCTCCTGCCACACCGTGTTGTCCGGGTTCAGGCTGTCGCGGCTTTGGTCCACGTAGCCGAGCTTCACCGTCTCACCCACCCGCAGCGCGCCGCCATCGGGCTGCTCCTGCCCGGTGATCATGCGGAACAGCGTCGTCTTGCCGGCGCCGTTCGGCCCGATCACGCCCACGATGCCGCCGGGCGGCAGCTTGAAGTTGAGGTCGTCGATCAGCAGCCGGTTGCCGAACGACTTGCGCAGCCCCTCCGCCTCGATCACCACACCGCCCAGGCGCGGGCCGGGCGGAATGACGATATCGGCCACGCCGCCGGAGAGTTCCTGGCTTTTCTGCAGCATTTCCTCATAGCGCTGGATGCGCGCGCGGCTTTTGGTCTGCCGGGCGCGGGCGGAGGCGCCGATCCATTCCTGCTCGGCGGCCAGCGCCCGCTGGCGGGAGCTTTCCTCCTTCTCCTCCTGCTGCAGCCGCTTGCGCTTCTGGTCCAGCCAGGAGGAGTAGTTGCCCTCGAACGGATAGCCGCGGCCGCGCTCGATCTCCAGGATCCAGTTGGTGACGTTTTCCAGGAAGTAGCGGTCATGGGTGATCACCAGCACGGTGCCGGCGAAGTCGCGCAGGGTCTTTTCCAGCCAGGCCACGCTCTCGGCGTCCAGGTGATTGGTCGGCTCGTCCAGCAGCAGCAGGTCGGGCTTTTCCAGCAGCAGCCGGCACAGCGCCACGCGCCGCCGCTCGCCGCCCGACAGGCTGGAGACGGCGCTGTCCGGCGGCGGGCAGCGCAGCGCGTCCAGCGCGATCTCCACCCGCCGGTCCAGCTCCCAGCCATCCTCGGCGTCGATCTTTTCCTGCAGGTCGGCCTGCTCGGCCAGCAGGGCGTTCATCTTGTCGTCGTCCATCGGCTCCGCGAACTCCATGGAGATCGCGTTGAACCGGTCGATCGCCGCCTTCAGCGGGCCGAACGCCAGTTCCACGTTTTCGGCGACGGTCTTGCTCTCGTCCAGCTTCGGCTCCTGCTCCAGGTAGCCGATGCGCACGCCCTCGGCCGCCCAGGCCTCGCCGCCGTAATCGGTCTCGATGCCGGCCATGATCTTCAGCAGCGTGGACTTGCCGGCGCCGTTCACGCCCAGCACGCCGATCTTCACCCCGGGCAGGAAGGAGAGCGTGATGCCCTTGAACACCTCGCGCCCGCCCGGGAAGGCCTTGGTGAGGTCTTTCATCACATAGACGTACTGGTAGCTGGCCATGAACTGGCTCCTGTAGGCGAAAGGGCGGGGTGCGCTGCGGCAATGATTGCCGGTGTTCTACGGGGGGCCGGACGGGGGCGCAACGCCCGCCGGCGAGGTGCTTGCATGCGCCGGCCCCACCGGCGGGAGGGGGCGGGCATGCGCCTGGCAGGGCTCGAACCTGCGACCAAGCCGTTATGAGCGGCCCGCTCTGACCAACTGAGCTACAGGCGCAACGCATGCGCGCGCACACGCGGGGCCACAATCATCCGAAACCGGTGCGGCGCGCAACCGCCCGCCGCTCGGTTGCCTGCCCCTGGCATCTCTGCCATAACCTGATGATAAATTACTACTTCGTCACCCGGAATCCAACCGGGGGCGAAGGCGCACCCGTCCAGTGCGAACACAAAAAAGGAGGCGTACAAGTGCCTTTGGCATACATCATCGTCATCGCCTGCGGGGTCATCGCCCTGCTGTACGGGCTGGTGGCCACCCGGCAGGTGCTCGCGGCCGACGCCGGCAATGCGCGCATGCAGGAAATCTCGGCCGCCGTGCAGGAAGGCGCCCGCGCCTACCTGAACCGCCAGTACACCACTATCGGCGGCGTCGGCGTGGTCATCCTGATCCTGCTCGGCCTCACGCTGGGCCTGCACGTGGCGATCGGCTTCGCCATCGGCGCGATCCTGTCCGGCATGGCCGGCTATGTCGGCATGAACGTCTCCGTGCGCGCCAACGTGCGCACCGCCCAGGCCTCCCGCCAGGGCCTCGCCGCCGGGCTGGACGTGGCGTTCAAGTCCGGCGCCATCACCGGCATGCTGGTGGTCGGCCTCGGCCTGCTCGGCGTCTCGGGCTATTATTTCTACCTGCGCGCCGGCCTGGCCCCGGGGGCGGAGTTGCGCCCGGTGCTGGAGGCGATGGTGGCGCTGTCCTTCGGCGCCTCGCTGATCTCCATCTTCGCCCGCCTCGGTGGCGGCATTTTCACCAAGGGCGCGGACGTGGGCGCCGACCTGGTGGGCAAGGTCGAGGCCGGCATCCCCGAGGATGACCCCCGCAACCCCGCCACCATCGCCGACAACGTGGGCGACAACGTGGGCGACTGCGCCGGCATGGCCGCCGACCTGTTCGAGACCTACGCCGTCACCATCGTCGCCACCATGCTGCTGGGCGCGATCTTCTTCAAGGCGGGCGCGGATGCCGACGCGATGATGCTGCTGCCGCTGCTGATCGGCGCGGTCTGCATCATCACCTCGGTGATCGGCACCTATTTCGTGCGCCTCAGCGGTGGCAGCACCAACATCATGGGCGCGCTGTACAAGGGCCTCGCCGTCACCGGCGTGCTCTCGGCCATCGCCATCGCCGGGGTGATCCAGTTCACCACCGGCTTCGGCACCGCGCTCACCATGTCCACCGGCGCCACCGTCTCCGGCTTCGGCCTGTTCGAATGCGCGCTGGTCGGCCTGGGCGTCACCGGGCTGCTGGTGTGGATCACCGAATACTACACCTCCACCGAATACCGCCCGGTGCGCAGCATCGCGCAGTCCTCCACCACCGGCCACGGCACCAACGTCATCCAGGGCCTGGCGGTCTCTATGGAGTCCACCGCCCTGCCGGTGCTGGTGATCTGCCTTGGCATCATCCTGTCCTACCTCGTCGCCGGCCTGTTCGGCATCGCGGTGGCGGCCACCACCATGCTGGCGCTGGCCGGCATGATCGTGGCGCTGGACGCCTACGGCCCGGTCACCGACAACGCCGGCGGCATCGCCGAGATGGCCGAACTGCCGCCCGACGTGCGCCGCGTGACGGACGCGCTGGACGCGGTGGGCAACACCACCAAGGCGGTCACCAAGGGCTACGCCATCGGCTCGGCGGGCCTGGCCTCGCTGGTGCTGTTCGCCGCCTATACCGAGGACCTGAAGCACTATTTCCCCAACGTGAAGGTCGATTTCACCCTGCAGAGCCCCTGGGTGGTGGTCGGCCTGTTCATCGGCGGCCTGCTGCCCTACCTGTTCGGCGCCATGGGCATGACCGCGGTCGGCCGTGCCGCCGGCGCGGTGGTGGTGGAGGTGCGGCGGCAGTTCAAGGAAATGCCGGGCATCATGCTGGGCACGCAAAAGCCGGAATACGGCCGCGCGGTGGACATGCTGACCAAGGCCGCGATCAAGGAGATGATCCTGCCGTCGCTGCTGCCGGTGGCGGCCCCGATCGTGCTGTATTTCGTGGTGCGCGCCATCGCCGACCAGGGTGCGGCGTTCAGCGCGCTGGGCGCCATGCTGCTGGGCACCATCGTGACCGGCCTGTTCGTCGCCATCTCGATGACCTCGGGCGGCGGCGCCTGGGACAACGCCAAGAAATACATCGAGGAAGGCAACCACGGCGGCAAGGGCTCGGACGCGCACAAGGCGGCCGTGACCGGCGACACCGTGGGCGACCCGTACAAGGACACCGCCGGCCCGGCGGTGAACCCGATGATCAAGATCACCAACATCGTGGCCCTGCTGCTGCTGGCGATCCTGGCCCACCTGGCCGGCTGATCCGGCTTCGCTGCCAGACGGCCCCGGGGTTCGCCCCGGGGCCGTTTGCATGTACGCCATCCCCGCCGATGCTGCGTTGCAGCAAATCCGGTGGACAGCGCGGCCCCGATCCTCTACGGGCAGCGCACCACGTCACGCCACCGAGGACCGCAGCAATGGACGTCTCCCGCATCTCCACCGGCCGCAATCCGCCGAACGACATCAACGTGGTGATCGAGATCCCGCAGGGCTCGGCGGTCAAATACGAGATCGACAAGGAATCCGGCGCCATCGTGGTGGACCGCTTCCTGTTCACCCCTACCGCCTACCCGGCCGCCTACGGCTTCATTCCCGGCACCCTGGCCGAGGATGGCGACCCGGCCGACGCGCTGGTGCTGGTGCCCGCCCAGGTGGTGCCCGGCGCCGTGATTCGCGCCCGCCCGATCGGCATGCTGAAGATGGAGGACGAGGCCGGGCAGGACACCAAGATCATCTGCGTGCCGCACGACAAGATCCACCCGCAGCACAGCGCCATCCAGGACATCAGCGACCTGCCGCTGATCACCCGCCGCGCGATCGAGCATTTCTTCGAGAATTACAAGGACCTCGAAGATGACAAGTGGGTGAAGGTGACCGGCTGGGGCAACTGCGCCGAAGCCGAGGCGGAAATCACCCGCGCCATCGCCGCCGCCGCCGGCAAATAGGCCGGCATTCCCCGCCGGTCGGAACCGCTCTACGCTGGCGGTCGCATTGACCCGCCGGGAGAGCCCCTTGTCCGACGCCTCCGACGCCAGCCTGGAAGACGCCGCCGACCTGCTCGCCGCGCGCTACCGCGAGCCCACCCGCCCCACGCCCGCCCACTGGAGCGCGGTGCTGGACACCATGCTCTCGCACCGCTCGGTGCGCGGCTTCCTGCCCAGCACGGTGCCGGCGGCGACGCTCGACCTGGTGCTGGCGGCGGCCTCCTCGGCGCCCACCTCGTCGAACCTGCAAACCTGGAGCGTCGTGGTCGTCGAGGATCCCGCCCGCAAGGCGCGGCTGGCCAGGCTGGCGGCCGGCCAGAAGTTCATCGAGCAATCGCCCACCCTGCTGGTCTGGCTGGCCGACCTGGCCCGGCTGGAGGCGCTGGCGGCGGCCCGCCAGCAGACCGTGGAGGGTATCCACTACCTGGAACTACTGCTCGTCGCCGTCATCGACGCGGCGCTGGCTGCGCAGAACGCCGTGGTGGCACTGGAATCGCTCGGCCTCGGCTCGGTCTATGTCGGCGCCATGCGCAACGACCCGCTGGGCGTGGCCGCCGAACTCGGCCTGCCGAAGCGGGTGTTCCCGGTATTCGGCCTGTCGATCGGCTTCCCGGACCCCTCGATCTCCACCGGCATCAAGCCGCGCCTGCCGCCGGCGGCGGTGGTGCATCGCGAGCAGTACTCCGCCGCGGCGCAGCCGCGGGCGATCGCCGAGTACGACGCCCGCATGAGCGCGTTCCAGGCGGAGCAGAAAATGGGTCCGGAAATCTGGACCGAGAAGGTCATCAACCGCGTCCGCACCCCAGCCAGCCTCAGCGGGCGGGACAGGATGCGGGAGGTGCTGGCGAAGTTGGGGTTCGAACTGCGGTAGATGGCGGCGCGGATCATCCTGTTGAACGGCGTCGGCAGCGCCGGAAAATCCTCCATTGCCAAGGCGTTGCAGGTGATTGCCCAGGCGCCGTTGCTGCATGTGCAGATGGACGCCTTCCTGGAGATGCTCCCGGCCGCCTATCTCGACCATCCCGATGGGCTCAGCTTCACCACCCAGGATGCGCAGGGGTATCCCGAGGTGGTGATCCATTCCGGCCCGGTGCTGCAGCGGCTGATGCGCGGCATGCGGCACGCCATCGCGGCGATGGCGGCGCAGGGCAACGACATGATCGTCGACGAGGTGCTGTTCGGCTCGCAAATGGCGGAATATGAGCGGCTGTTGGCCGGGTTCCAGCTTTTCCGGGTGGGGGTTTTCGCGCCGCTGGAGCTGCTGGAGGCGCGTGAACGCAGCCGCGGCGACCGGTTGATCGGGCTGGCGCGCTGGCAGTATCCGCGCGTGCATGCCGGCCAGACCTACGATCTGGAGGTCGATACCAGCACCGCGACGCCGGCGGAATGCGCCCGGCTGATCGCGGCGCGGTTCGGATTTTAGAGCGTGATGACCGAAGGTGGAATCACCGCAGGTCTGAATCACGCGGCAAAATAAAACGCCAGAGCGCGATGACCGCTTCTTTCAGCGGTCATCGCGCTCTGGCCTATTTCATCGCCGAATAAGGCGTCGGAATCAGCAGAAAACTCTGCATTTCCTCGACAAAGCCGGTCACTTTGGTGCGAAAACCCTGCCAATCCGGGTCGGCATCCACCGCCGCGCGGGTTTTCATGCGGGCTTCCACGCTGGGGTAGTTCCACATATGGACCAACTCGTTCGGCTGCGGCGCCTCGGTGACCCAGAGGCCGACGTTCTTCGAGTATTTTTCGCGGACCGGCAGGATATCCTTGAAATGGCCGGCCCATTCGCGGGCCTTGCCGGGGCGGGCGCGGTACATGCGCACCTCGTAGATGCCGCCCGCCTCGGCCGGCGGCGTGATGTCCTTCACCGGGTTCATCAGCCGGATGTCCTGGCGCTGCATCAGCGGCAGGATGTTGGGGATGTAGTCGCGCACCCATGCCTCGTTCTTCTGCAAGTCGGCACGTAGCCGGGTGCGTTCGTCCAGGCTGTCGTAGCTCCACAGGTGCCAGATCTGGTTCAGCGTGCCGAATTCGGTAGTCCAGTAGCCGTGGTTCACGCCGTAGCGGTTGCCGCGCGCCGGGCGGCCGACCGTCTCGGCCAGCTTCATGTAGGCGGGCAGCTTGCCGGGGTGGAAGGTGTAGGTGCGCAATTCGTGGATCATGTCGTTGGTCCTTATGGTTGGGTGCCGCATGCACCGGCGGGCGGGCGCCTCGGCGGCAGCCACTCCCCCCTTGCCGCCAGCGGAAAGGCTGGACGGTGCCGTGGTGGCCTGTCAATCGCCGGCGCATCCGCGATAGGCTGGTGGAATTGGGAGAGCCGCGATGTCCGACGAAATTCTGCTGCTGAGCCTGTCCGGGCTGGCCGAGCGTTACCGCAGCGGCGCGCTGTCGCCGGTGGAGGTGGCAGGGCTGCACCTGGACCGGCTGGAGCGGCTGGAGCCGCGGCTGCTCGCCTTCCAGCGCATCGAGCGTGCCGGCGCGCTGCTGCAGGCGCGGCTGGCCGAGGCGCGCTGGCGGGCGGGGGCGCCGCTGGGGCTGCTGGATGGAGCGCCGATGACCATCAAGGACAATGTGGACATGGCCGGGCAGCCCACCCGCTCCGGCTCCACCACCACGCCGGACGCCCCGGCGGCGGCCGATGCGCCGGTGGTGGCGCGGCTGCGCGAGGCCGGGGCGGTGTTCCTGGGCAAGACCACCACGCCGGAATTCGGCTGGAAGGGCATTACCGACAGCACCCTGCGCGGCGGCGCCACGCGCAACCCGTGGAACCTCGACCGCTCGCCCGGCGGGTCGTCCGGCGGCGGCGCGGCGGCGCTGGCGGCGGGGATCGGCACCGTGGCGTTCGGCAATGACGGCGGCGGCTCCATCCGCATTCCGGCGGCGTTCAGCGGGGTGTTCGGCATCAAGCCGCAGTTCGGCCGGGTGCCGCATTATCCGCTGGAGGGGTTGTTCGCCACCACCATCGCCGGCGGCCCGCTGGCCCGCTCGGTGGCCGACGCGGCGGCGGCGCTGGCGGTGATGGCCGGGCCGGACACGCGCGACTGGCACGCCCTGCCGCCGCCGCCCGCCGGCTGGCTGGACCGGCTGCAACCGCGCCTGGCCGGGCTGCGGCTGGCCTATGCCCCCGCGCTGGGCGGGATTGCGCCCGACCCGGCGATGGCGGCGGCGATCGGGGCCGCCATCGCCGCGCTGCGCGATGCCGGCGCCACCGTCACCGAGGTCGGCCCGGTGTTCGCGCCGCTGCGCCCGCGCTTCGAGGCGTACTGGAAGGCCGGCTTCGCCAGCCGCCTGCGCCAGATTCCGCCCGCCCGCCGCGACGAGTTGGACCCGGGCTTCCGCCGCCTCGCGGAGGAAGGGCTGGCGGTGGGCGTGGAGGAAATCCTGGCCGGCGAGGTAGAGCGCGCCCGGCTGCACCGCGAGGTGGCCGCCCTGTTCGAGGGCCATGACCTGCTGCTGAGCGCCGCCACCCCGCACGCCGCGCCGCCGGCCGACATCGCCTATCACAGCCAGGGTTATGACCGCTGGGCCGACGCGGTGCCCTATTCGGTGCCGTTCAACCTGACCGGCCACCCGGCCGCCAGCCTGCCCTGCGGCCTGACCGCCGACGGGCTGCCAGCCGGCTTGCAGGTGGTGGGACCAGCCTATGGCGAGCGGGCGGTGCTAGAAGCCTGCGCCGCGATGGAACAGCTCTTCGCCTTTCCGGCCCGCTATCCGGCGCTGCTCGCCAGCCTGGGCTAGGCCGGCCCTGGCGCACGCCTGTCCGGTGGCCAGCGCTCGGTCCGCCTGCTCTTCCTGCGCCTGCTCTGCCTCGCCGTCGTGCTGGCGCTGTGGCAGGGCGCGGTGGCGGCCGGGCTGGCCAGCGCCGCCTTCGTCTCCCCACCGGTGAGCGTGGCACGCTCGCTCTGGCAGCTCGCCTGGGGTGGGAAGATCCTACCCAATCTCGATCGCGGCGGTCGCCGCGATGGTGATTCTGCTCACCGCACTGATGGAGTGGGGAGAGCGCGCTCTGCTCGCATGGAGCAAGGGTAGCACCGACCTGCCGGGCTGACCCGCGCCGCGACCCGGTGCCGAGCCACACTCAGACAGTTGTGTCGCCGAGGCGTTGCGTGGAGCCGCGAATGACGAGTTCGCCCGGAATGGCGATGTGGGCCGGGGCAGGCGCCGGGCCGGCGGTGAACTGGCTGAGGGTGAGTTCGACCATTTGGTCGATCGGCTGCCGGTAGGTGGTCAGCGCGTAATGCGGCCAGCCAGCGAGCGCGATGTCGTCGAAGCCGGCGACGGCGATGTCCTCGGGGATGCGCAGACCGGCCGCCTCCCGCAGCGCATCCATGCCCCCGAGGGCCAGGATGTCGGTGGCGAAAAGGATGGCATCGGGCTTGCCGGCCAAGAGGTCGAGCGCCCCCTTCCAACCCGCCTCGTAGCTGTGGCTCTCATAGGAGGCGGTGCCGGTCAGCCGCATGCCGAGCTCGGCAAGGCGGGTGGTAAAGGCGCTGTGCCGCTCCATGCCGATCGCGGACCTGGTGAGCCCGGCGACATAGCCGATGCGTCTGCGGCCGATCGCATGGAGATGGTCGACCAGGGCACGCATGCCGAGCCCGGTGTCGCAGCAGATCGTCGTGATGTCCTGGGTGGTCAGGCGGTTCAGCACCACGGCGCGGCGCCCCTCGACGGCCCAGGCGAGATCGCGCTCGCTGAGGACCGTGGCAGACAGGACGATGACCGCGTCGACGTTGTAGGTGCGAATGGCGATCAGCTGGTCCTCGACCCGGGCGCCAGGGGTGACGTTGAAGAGCAGACTTTGCAGCCCCAGCCGCTGCAGGCCCCTGGTGAGCCGCTCCACCATGGCCGGGTGGAACGGATTGCTCATGTCCGAGACGACGAGGCCGATGATATTGGTGCGACGGGTGGTGAGCATCGAGGCGATGGCGTTCGGCTGGTAGCCGAACTCACGGGCACCGCGCAGGATGCGCTCACGCAGCTCTGGCGAGATGCTGCTGCCCGGCGTGAAGGCGCGGGACACCGCGGCCTGGCTCACCCCGATCAGCGCCGCGAGCTGCCGGGACGTCATCGGTCGCTTCGGCGTCTCCAATCGATCGTTCATCCAGCCCTTCCTGCAATCGCTGCGCGGGGACCTGTATACAACCCGGCGCGGCCAGACAACTGTGATTGAAACCGGATGCACGTCCGCTGTTGCCACGCCCCGGGGCCGGCGGAACACGGACACCTGGCCGCCATGCTCAGATAGCCCCGAGCGACCCCGGTTCCGGCAGCCAGGCGAATGTAGCAGGGACATTGGCGCAGGCGGCGTCGCCGCGGCGAAGACGGGCTTCTGGCCGGCGCTCACCGACGCCCCCGCGAAGGGGCGGAGTTGACTTGAATACGGATACACACAATGCTTCCCTCCAGCGAGCACGAACCTGCGCGGACATACCACGCCGTGCGTGCCCAAGATCAGGGAGGTCTGGAGTGGCCCAAGAGCACAGCCCGGGAAGCGTAGGCCAGCGGCAATCGGCCGCTTCAAGCAGCGGTGAGCGGATCGCCTCCGTTGAGGCGTTCCAGGTCGCCTGGCGACCGGATGATCCGCAAGGGCGGCGGACCGCTTTAGTGCGTGTTCGCACTGAAAGCGGGCTGACCGGCTACGGCGAGGCGTCGCCGATGATGGGCGGGCATCACAGCCTGCTCGTGGTGCGCGATTTCGCGGCCTCGCTCGTGGGACTCGATCCGCTCGATCAGGCAGTGATCCAGGATCGGCTGCTGCACCGCTATATCAAGCTCGGTCCGGAAGGCGCGGTGACCGGCGCGCTGGCCGCGCTCGACATTGCGCTGTGGGACCTGAAGGGCAAGATGCTGGGGCTGCCAATCTACAAGCTGCTCGGCGGCGCCTGGAAGACGACGCTGCCATTCTATTCCTCTATCGGGGGCAATGCCGAGCGGACGGTCGACGAGACCATCCGCGTCGTCGAGAAGCGCTGGAAGAGCGAAACGCCCGCGGCGATCAAGATCCGCTGGGACGGTGGCCGCACCCGCCAGGACGAGGACATCCCCGGCGACATCGCCAAGGCGAAGGCGGTGCGCAAGCTGGTGGGCGATGGCTTCCCCCTCGCGTTCGATGCCAACAACCAGTACTCGGTCGGCGGCGCGATGCGGGTGGGCCGGGCGCTTGAAGACCTCGGCTATATCTGGTTCGAGGAACCGGTCCAGCACTATGACGTCCGCGCCATGGGTGAGGTCGCCCAGCGGCTCGACATCACCGTATCGGCGGGCGAGCAGACCTACACCACCCAGGCGCTGGTCGATCTCATCAACGCGGGCGTGCGGATGGTGCAGCCTGACGTGGTGAAGATGGGCGGAATTACCGGGCTCATGCAATGCGCCGCGATCTGCTTCGCCCATGGCGTGGAATTCGTGCCGCACCAGACCCAGCCGGGCATAGGCCATGTCGCGAACCTGCATGTGATGGCGACGGTGATGCACAACACCAAGCCGGCGGAATTCGCCGATCCCGATACACGTATGCATGTCGGCATCGAGAACCCACCCTTGCCGAAGGATGGGTGCTTTACCCTGCCGTCTGGCCCGGGCCTGGGCCTCGTGCTGCGCGAGGAGGAGATTGAGCGCCGAAGGAGCTGACCGGGCGCGGGCGGCAGGCGGGTCCCGCGCCGCAACGGAGGCCGTGCGGCAGGACGTCCGACAGCGGCACGCGCGGCGCGAGTGGGATCGAATTAAGGGGAGAAAAACAAGATGATCACGAGACGGAAATTGCTGGGCACGGCTGCCATAGCCACGGCCGCCACGGGGCTTGGTGCGCCGACGGTGCGCGCCGCCAATGCCGACACGCTGAAATTCGCGTCTGCCGCCAGCGGGCCGCGCACGGCCGACCCGAACCGGACCACGCAGGGCGCCGACAACTGGCATTGCGCGCAGATCTTCGAGTATCTCGCGAGCCCCGAGGATGGCGATTTCGGCAAGCAGCCGGGCGACTTCAAACCCGCGCTGGCCACCAGCTGGAAGACCTCTGCCGATGGCAAGACATGGACCTTCGCGCTGCGCCAGGGCGTGCAGTTCCACAAAGGCCATGGCGAGATGACCGCCGACGACGTGGTCCACTCCTTCATGCGTGCCAAAGCCGGCGGCACCGCTGTTTCAAACTACGCCAATATCACCAGCGTGAAGGCCAGCGGCAAGTACGAGGTCGCGGTCACGCTGCAAAATCCGGATCCGATGTTCCTCGGCTCGGTGATCTTCACCAAGAACGTGATGGTCGTCTCGAAGAAGGCAGAGGAAGAAAAGGGCGACAAGTTCGGCACAGACCCGATCGGCACCGGCCCCTACCAGGTCGATAGCTTCGAGATCCAGAAGGGCGTATTCCTCAGTCGGCACCCGCAATACTGGGGCGAGGCGGGCAGGATGGCCAAGCTGCAATGCCTCTACATCGCCGATTCGACGGCGCGCACGCTGGCCCTGCTTTCCGGCGACATCGACATGATGGAAGCGGTTCGCGCCCCGGGCTGGATCCAGCAAGTGCAGGGCCGCAAGTCTGGCCTGCATTTCGACATGACCGCACCGGGCTCGTTCAACACGCTGTTCTTCAATCTTTCGAAGCCGCCGCTCGACCGGCTCGAAATACGCCAGGCGATCGCTCATGCGATCGACGCCAAGGCGATCGTGCAGGCTCTCACACCGATGTCGCGCGAGACCTATACGCTGAACCCGCCGAACTATCCGACCGGCTTCGCCCATGACGACCTGCCGGCTGAGCTGCGGCTCGACTACGATCAGGCCAAGGCGAAGGCGCTGCTGAAGGCGGGAGGCTTTCCGAACGGCTTCAAGATCAACGTGAATGTCTCGCAGCGGCCGGACTATCGCTCGCAATACCTCATCATTCAGGAATTGCTGCGGAAGGTCGGCATCGAGGTCAATCTCAGCATCATGGACCACACCGCCTATCACGATGCCAACCGCCGCAACCTCAACACGCTGACGATCAACTCCAGCTCGCTGCCGCCGGTGCCGCTCTACGTCTACGACCTCTACGCCGCCTCCGGCGCAAACATGACGGAGGATGGCAAGGGCGGGCAGAACTATTCGCATTACGGCGTGTTGCTGCCCGGGGTCGATGATCTGCTGAAGCAGATGCTGCAAACCACGAGCTTTGACGACTACGTTAAGGTCGGCCGCCAGGTGGAGCTGAAGATTCAGAGGGACCTGCCGATGTTGGGCCTGCCGACGCTGTCCTACACCGTCGCGCGTGGCCCAAACGTCGACCTCGGCTACGAGGTGAAGGGGGGTTACGCCTACTGGAGCTTCGCCAAGGCGACCATCACCGGCTGATCGGCGCCGACGAACATGGCACGATACATCCTGGCGCGGCTGCTCGGGGCGATCCCGACGGTGTTTTTGGTGCTGACTCTGGTGTTCTTCGCCATGCGCATTCTGCCGGGCGACCCTGCGGTTGCGGCGCTGGGTGACAATGCCCAGCCCGCGCAGCTGGCGCAGTACCGCGCCAAGATGGGTCTCGACGCGCCGCTGCCGCTGCAATACGTGCATTTTCTCGCCGGGCTGGCCGTGCTGGATTTCGGCCAGTCCTTCATGTCGGACACCAGGGTCTCCACGCTGCTGCTGCACAACCTGCCCTACACGATCGAACTGACCGTGACCGCGGTGCTGATCGGGCTAGTACTGGGCATCCCGCTCGGCGTGCTCGCGGCGACGCATCGCAACCGGCTGCCGGACGATGCGATGCGGATCTATTCCCTGATCGGCTACGCGATTCCCGATTTCTATCTCGGTGCCATCCTGCTCGTGGTTTTCTCTCTGTGGCTGGGCTGGTTCCCGATCAACGGCGCCGGCACCGGCTTCTGGGGCGGGCTCTATCACGTCATCCTTCCAGCGATCACACTCGCCTTGCTGAAATCCGCCTTCATCGGCCGGCTCACCCGTGCCTCGCTGCTCGACGTGCTGGGGCGCGACTATGTTCGCACCGCGCGGGCCAAGGGGGCAGGCGAGCGCCGGGTGATCTACCGCCACGGCCTGCGCAACGCGTTGCTGCCGCTGTCGACCGGGATCGGCCTGTCGATCCTCGCCACGCTCTCGGGCTCCGTCGCGGTTGAACTCGTGTTCAACCGCCCGGGTGTGGGCCAACTGCTGATCGAGGCGATCCATCAGCGCGACTATCCGGTGATCCAGGGCGGCGTGATCATCTTCGCGCTCTTCGTCGTGCTGGTGAACCTGGCCATGGACATCGTCTATGTCTTCGTCGATCCCCGCGTCCGGGTGCAGGCATGAGCGACGTCAATGCGCCGGCGGACATCGACAGGCTCGGCGCCATGGTCGCGCGCGAGCCGATAGCGCCCGAGCCGCGGTTCCGCGACCTCGTCGTCCGGGTGATCTTCGCCCGGGCGTCGACCTCGATCGCCGCGATTGTCGTCGTGATTTTCTTCGTGATCGCGGCCGGCGCCACCTGGATCGCCCCCTACGATCCGCTCGAGCAGTCTTTTATCGCGGTGAACCAGTTACCCTCGTGGCAGCACTGGATCGGCACCGACCAGTTCGGTCGCGACGTGCTGAGCCGGCTGATTTATGGTTCGCAGAACTCGCTGGTCTTCGGCGCCCTCTCGCCCCTGTTCGCGGCGATCATCGGCGGCATCCTTGGCGTCAGCGCCGGCTTCTTCGGGGGCGTCACCGATCGGATCGTGAGGCGGATCATCGACATGCTGATGGCCTTCCCCGAGTTGCTGTTGGCGATTCTGATCGCCGCAGCACTCGGCGGAAGCTTCTGGAACGTGATCATCGTGCTCACCGTCGCCTTCACGCCTGGCTTCGCCCGCGTCGCCCGCGCCTCCACCCTTGCGGTGAAACAAGAGCCCTATGTCGAGGCCGCCGTTGCCGCCGGAGTGCGCACGCCGGTGATCATCTTCCGCCATGTCGTGCCGAACATCCTCGCCCCCATCGTCGTGCTGATGACGCTCTGGTCGGCCAGCGCAATCCGGGTCGAGGCGACGCTCGCCTTCCTTGGTCTCGGTACCCAGCCGCCGCATCCTTCATGGGGGAACATCATCCGCGACGGGCTCGAGAACATGTTCGCAACCTCCTGGCCGATCCTGGCAGGCGGCTTCGCCATCACCGTCGTCGTTCTTGCCATCAGCATCCTGGGCGATTCGGTGCGCGATGCCCTCGACCCGGAGGTGAACCAGTGAGCGGCAAGCTGCTCGACATCCGCGGCCTTTCGGTCGAATTCGGCCCGGTTCGGAACCCCGTCCGCGTGGTCGACGACGTGTCCTTCGCGGTCCGACCCGGCGAGGCGGTAGGGCTGGTGGGAGAAAGCGGCTCGGGCAAGTCGATCACCGCGCTCTCGGTCCTGCGGTTGGTTCCCGAACCTCCTGGTCGGGTCAGCGGACATATCCTTTTCGAAGGCACCGATCTGCTGCCCCTGCCCAGGTCGCGGATGAACGCGATCCGCGGCAAGGAGATCTCGATGGTCTTCCAGGAGCCGATGTCGTCGCTCAACCCGGTGATGACCATCGGCGAGCAGGTGGCCGAGGTGCTGATGCTGCATGGCGAGACCGACCGCGAGCGCCGCCGTGCCCGGGTGATCGAGCTTCTGGGCCTGGTTGGCGTTCCCGATCCGCAAAGCCGGCTGAGCGCCTATCCGCACGAGTTCTCCGGTGGCATGCGCCAGCGGGTGATGATCGCCATCGCGGTGGCCTGCAACCCGAAGCTGCTGATCGCCGACGAGCCGACGACCGCGCTCGACGTGACAATCCAGGCCCAGGTGCTGGAGCTGATGCTCGACATCCGCCGCCGCTACAAGTCGGCCATCCTGCTGATCTCCCACGACCTGGGCGTGATCGCGGAGATCTGCGAGCGGGTGGTGGTGATGTATGCCGGCCGGATCGTGGAGGATGCCGGCATCCGCTCGCTCTTCGCTGGGCCGAAACATCCGTATACGCAGGGCTTGCTGAAATCAGTGCCGACGCTGTTCGACGATCGCAGGCGGTTATACCAGATCCCTGGCTCGGTGCCGACGCCGGGATCGAGCCGACAGGGCTGCTCCTTTCGCCCGCGCTGCCCGGTCGCGCTCGATCGCTGCGCGACAGAGACGCCGCCGCTCATCCACCACGGCGCGGGCCATCTTGCCGCCTGCTGGGCCATCGCCGCAGAGGACGCGGCATGAGCGCCCTGGTCGAGGCTATCGGCCTGACCAAGACCTTCGGCGACAGAGAGTTCCGGATCGGCCCGAAGCGTGCCTCGGTCCGTGCCGTCGATGGGGTGAGCTTTCAGATCTTGGCGGGCGAAACCCTGGCCATGGTCGGTGAATCCGGCTGCGGCAAGTCGACCCTCGGCCGGCTGCTGTTGCAGCTCCTGCCGGCGAGCGAGGGGCGGGTGATGTTCGAGGGTCGCGAGCTGACCGCCTTGCCGAAGAAGGAGCTCCGCCTGCTGCGTCAACGGATGCAGATGGTGTTCCAGGACCCGTTCGGTTCCCTCTCCCCCCGCCGCACGGTGGCCGAGATCATTGCCGAGCCGATGGAAGTGTTCGGCCTGGTTCGGAGCCGGGCGGAGCGGCGGGAACGCGTGGCTGAACTCCTGGAGAAGGTCGGCCTCTCGGCCGCCTACATGGACCGCAGGCCGCGCCAGTTCTCCGGCGGCCAGCGCCAGCGCATCGGCATCGCCCGGGCGATCTCGGTCGATCCGGCATTCATCGTGGCCGATGAGCCCGTATCGGCGCTCGACGTCTCGGTGCAGGCGCAGATCATCAACCTGATGCAGGACCTGCAGGAGCAGAGAGGCTTCTCCTTCCTCTTCATCGCCCACGACCTCGCCGTTGTTCGCCATATCGCCGATCGGGTGGCGGTGATGTATCTTGGCCGGATCGTGGAGATCGGACCGAAGCCACTGATCTACGGCGCGCCGCAGCACCCCTATACCGAGGCGCTACTCTCCGCCGCTCCGCATCCCGATCCCGAGAGGCGGCCGGCCCGGATCGTGCTGACCGGCGATGTGCCGAGCCCGACGCGCACGCCCTCGGGCTGTGCCTTCCATATGCGCTGCCCTATCGCGCAGGAAGTCTGCTCGACTGAGCGCCCGGCGCTCGTCGAGGTAGCCCCGGGCCAGAGTGCCGCCTGCCACTTCGCTCGCCCCCGGCCGTTGACCGAGGGAAGGCGGTGAGGTGAGCAAGGCGCTGGAGAGCATCATGGCATCCGACTGGTCGGAGACCGCCGGATGCCAGTTCTGTGCCCGCCTCATAGTCGATTTCGGAGGTAGCGTCTGACTGGGGTGACTCAAAACCGGCTCAAGGCGCCGTCACCGGGGCCGAAGTCGCCCTGCGTCCCGGCGATGATGCCGCCGCGCAGCAGGGCGTCGATCACCTTGTGGCGACCGCCGGTCGGCAGCTTGCGGTGGAACTCGAGGCGGCGGTTCCGGCGCTCCGCGGCGCGCGGTCGGCACGATGGTGGCGGCAGGGGAAAGGGTCATCGGGGCGGCTCCTGGTAGCGGCGTCCGACCGTCGGCAGCCTGGCACCGGGTCGGGCCCCGCCGGGCAGCACCCGGAGGCCCGTGCCTCATCGCCCGGCCATCTCCAGCCCGCCCATCTGCCACGCCGTCAGCCTGGCGTGGGCGGTGCGGCAGTAATCGACGAACGTAAGGCGACGACGCTTGCAGCGCTCCGCTTTCCCAGGCTCCGCGTTCTGTCGACAGTCGATCTTACGCTAGCCGTTCGAGTGACCGCGTCGCTTGGCGACGCTGTTGTGGCCGACGCCGTCTTCGACGCCCTCACTGGGGCCCGAATGCGAGTTCCGCATGCGCGTCTTGCCGATGTAGTAGCGCTTGTCGGGCCGACGCGCCTCGCCTCGTGCCACAGCCTCCCGAGCCGACTTCGGCCGGCGCCACCAATATGGGCAGGCGGGGAGGATGTCGCCTGACGGCGTCATTCCCGATCGGGCTTAAGCGCATGCCCGTTCGACGGCAGGGGCGTCGTGGTGGAATACGGGGGCTTCAGGGCATTTCGGGGGAATAGCGTGGGAAGCCCGAGCGCAAAACCCGCCGCCCGTCCCGTAACCCCTTGAACGGAATGGTGGGCGCAGTAGGATTCGAACCTACGACCCGCTGATTAAGAGTTCGTCTTCGGCAACGACGCGTTGCCATCCAACGTCCGCCTTTCGGGGCCGATCTTCCACTTTGCCTCGGATTTCGCGCGCTGCGGTTGCAACGTTGGCCCTGATTGACCTCCCGTTGCCCGCGACGCCCACGGGGGAATGGCGTGGGACGGAACCCGTCGCACCTATGGCCACAGTGAGTTAGCGGGTCGCAGCAATTCGCGTCCCTCCCCATTCGCCCGACCGAGGCACGGACGCAGATCGTGGAAGCCGTGGTCGACCTCCCTCGCCGTAGCCCCCGAGGGCAGAATGTCGAACACCCCGGCGCTGTGGAACGGGTGCGATCGCTCCGCCTATACGCGTGCACGTGTGGATCGGCGCCGGGGTCGGGTGCCGATCGGTGCAATAACCTTTGAATTTTTTGCGTTTTGAAGGTCCTTCCCGCACGCCAAATCACAGGCACAGAAGCAAATGCGAAGCCTCCCCCGGCCTATACTCGCGACGGCACCTCAGGATGCCGATATTCACCCGAATCTGCAACCATTTTCGGGTCCTAAGCGATCGTTTACAAGGGCTTACAAAAAGGAGCCGACTTTAACACGTTACGAACGACAGACTGGGAACGATGCACGCCGCCGCAATCTGGCGATCCGCCGTAGCCTCAGACGATCCCGCTAATCAACAGGTTGTCGCGAGGCTGGCTGAAGTACGCCAACTTCAGCCCACCAGGAACGTATATCTGCATCACGTCGGTGCGTGGCGGGCCGGACATATGTTGTTGCTGGTCGCCAAACGCGCCGGTCAGGCCCTTCAGGCACCAGAAATCCGCGGTCAGCAGTCCCCCCACCAGATTCGTCTTGTCACCCCAAAGCATGCCAAGGAATGAGCGGGCGGTGGCGGCGAAGTCAGCGTTCTCAATGCGGCTGGCCGCACGGATCGTGGCAAGGCACTCCCAGTCAAACCACCAATCGCCCTCGAACCGTTCCTCTAGGGTTCGCTTATCACTGTTACTAAATCGGAACAAACGGTCTCCTTTTTGGAGCCGAGACATACGCCCCGCGAAGAGGCCGCCATTGTAGTTGTGCGGCACCTTCGACGCATCCGAATTCGGGTCAACTATTGGCTTCAAGCCCGCTGACAGCAGCCTGAACCGTGACAGTTGGGCGCCGCTGCTGAGAGTTTCGTTCACTGTGCCATGGGCAAATTTCAAGTCTGGAGCCATTTTCTGTCGTCCCTTCACGCCTCGACGATTGGCGTTTTTGCGTTCCACATTGTCCAGACGAGCGAGCCATTCACTTGTCTCAAGAACGGGCTAACCTCTGGACTAGGCAATTCGCAACGCTCTGGCCGCGGATTGGCACCGCGATGCGGAGTCTATTCGAACGGTAAACCATTGAATTCGAAAAATTTAGTACACCCCATCACTGGCGCTAGATTACATCGGAAGCCGCGATCTATCCTGCGGTCAGCAGCATAGTCCTCAGAAGGCGGAATTCTTGATCATGGTGTCAAACAGGCCGTCCCCTTGCGAGAGGAAACCCGGATATCCGTCTGTCCACCTGCTAAAGCGCGTTGAGGAAGCGCCGCATCTTGCGCCAAAGGCCCGGCCGGCGCCGCGACCGGCGCGACGGCAGCACCCGTCGGGCCGGCGACAGCACTGGCCCGGCCGGGTCGGAGGCGCTGTGGCAAAGAGTCCAGGCGCGCTCGATGGCGGTAGCGAAATCGGCGACGGTGGCGTAGCGGCGCGTCGGGTCCTTGGCCATGGCAGCGCGGATCACCGGGTCGAAATACGGCGGCAGGCCGGGGTCGAGCCGGGACGGCGGCGGCGCCTCTTCGGTCAACTGGCGATGGATCACCTGCTCCGCCGTGCCGGTGAAGGGGCGCTGCCAAGTCAGCAGATGCAGCATGGTAGCGCCGGCGGCGTAGATGTCGGTGCGCTCGTCCAGCGCCATCGCGTTCCACTGCTCCGGCGCGCTGTAGAGCGGCGTTCCCTGCACCATCTGGGTCACCGTCGCGTTGCTGTCGGTCACCCGCGCGATGCCGAAATCGACCAGCGCCGCCGAGCCGTCCGGGCGCAGCACGATGTTGCCGGGTTTCACGTCGCTATGGATCACGCCGCGTTGGTGCGCATGCCCGAGCGCCGAGGTCACTTGGCCCATGATGAGCACGATCGCCGCCAGCGGCAACCGCTCGCCGGCCTCGAGCACCGAACGCAGCGAGCGGCCGTCGATCAACTCCTGCACGCAATACCCGAAGCCATCGGCCTCGCCGTAATAGTAGATGCCGGCGATGTGCCGATGTGCTAGGCGGCCGAGCGCCTCGGCCTCCCGGCGGAACCGGCGCTGCATCGCCGCGCGCTCGACCGAGTCGAGCGGCCAGGGCACGGTCTTCACAGCGACCAGCCGGTCCACGGCGATCTGGTGACCGCGGAACACCGTGGCCGTCGCTCCCGAGCCACTCGCCCCGATCATCCGGATGCCCTCGATCTCGGGCATCCGCGCCATGCTGACGCTCATCGCGCGTGCCCCCCGATCGGGCCGCGCGACGGGCCATAGGCTTCCAGAGGCGGGCGGCTGGCGCGGGTGCGGTTGGCGTCGAAGGCGGCCTCCTCGGCCCCGATAACGAAGGGGATATACTCCTTCACCGGTACTAACCGCCGCACCGGCCAGAAGAAGGCGGCCAGCAAGGCGTTGAGTTCCATCATCACCAGGCTCCATTTCAGCAGCCCCATCCACCAGCCGCGATCGGGCCTCGCCTCGATGCGGGTCATCGCGGCGATGTCGCTGGAGATGCCCACTTCCGGCGGCAGGAAGCCGCGCCGCTCGCTTTCCTGCTGGATGTCGGCCGCCCGCCGCACGAACGCGTTCGTGAAGGCGGCGGCGGCGGCGGTGGCCGCTGCTTGCGCCGCGCCGATCTCGCGCTCAAGCGCCGCGGCCGACGCGCGCAGGGCGGTGTCCTGCAACACCTGCACCTGGCGGATCATCATGTCGCGTCGGGTGAACAACGCCGTCCGTTCGTCGAGCAACGCGGTGATGCGCCGGTCGAGGCCGTCCGCGGTGACCTGATTGTCTCGGATCAGGTTGTTGATCAGCCGCCAATTCGGACCCTTTCCGCTCAGCCCCTGGGTGGAATTAGTGTCACCGCAGCGCTTGCCGTCCTCCTCGCAGCTCAACTGGGTGCGCAGCCCGGCAAGCGTGGCGGCCACCGCGTCGCGCTGCTGGCGGGCGGCCTGCAACTGGCTCGCCAAGGTGGTGATCTCGGTGTCGATCGGAGCGCGCAGCCTGGCGCTGGGGTCGTCGGACGGCGGCGCCGGGGGCTTGGCCAGCACCGTGAGATAGGCGTCGCGCTTGGTCACGCTGTCACCGCGCAGGCTAGCCAGCCGGCCATCGACGAAGGCGGTCGCCACCGCGACGATCGGGCGGTTGTGCAGGGCGGCGTCCTCGGCTTTCTGGGTGGCGATCTCGGGCGCCAGCATCACAGCCAGGAAGATCGAGGCGTAGAAATAGTTGCCGACCACCGCCATGCCGAGCCGGGTCAGCAGCATCAGGGCGCGACGCACCAGGCCGTTGCCGGGGATGCGGCTGCGGAAGCCGTTGCGGGCAGCTTCGCGCTCGGCCTCCATCTGGTGCAGCCGCTGCAGCGCGTTGGTCTCCGCCGCCGCGGCGATGCCGCCGGCCATCAGCGCGCCGGCCATGGCGTACGAGGTCGCCACCGGGCCGGTGAACTGCATGCGCAGCACCATGTAGACACCGAAGGTCGGGATCGCGGCGCCGAGCGCGACCTGCAAGCCCATCCGCATCGAGGTGATCTGGGCTCCGATGCTGGCCTTGGCGACCACTTCGGGGTCGTCGCCGCCGAGCGAGACCAACACGATGCGCACCAGCCGCAACGGCGCCGTGACGAAGGCGGTGGAGCATTTGAGGGCGGTGGCGAAGGCGGTGCTGGCAGCGCCGACCCGGTCGTTCGTGGAACTCATGGCGGCCTCTCTTTCCCCGGCTCGCTTAATGCGAGTTCTAGCCAACGGTATCGGGCCGTCCCCGCCTGACAAGCGGAATTACGATTTTTTTTGCCCGCCCATGGCCAGGATTGAGGTCGCATTAACGCCTCGGACACCTTTCCTACCGCATAGATTCCGCCAGATCCCCAAACTGGGAAAAACCGTCGACCCCGCGTAACCGCCGGCAGTTATTCCCGTTCGACGCCAGTTTTTACCGCTGATACGCTTCTGGCATCTTTGCGCATCCCATCCGATGGCCTAGCGTCGTCGCAGGGACCAAGGAGCCGCGATCGCAGAAATGACCAGCGAGCCGACGCCGATGCGCGCGCCGAGCCATCGCGGCCCGGTCCACCGCGCGCCCCCCTCCCCCCGCCTCAACGCCACCGCGGCGGCAGCGCTGGCCGCTGAGATCGCACGTCTTTGGGCGCTGGCGCTGGCTAACCCTCACGACAGCCTGCACGTCGCCCAGGGCACCGTGATGAAGCCCGCGCGGCGGGGCGACGCGCCCAGCCTCGGCTTTCGGCTGCGCATGCAGATCCTGCGCTGCGCCACTGGCTGCACCCCCAGCGGTTTCGCCCACCGCTTCGGCGCCGCCGGGGCCGAACGCGACCACAAAGAAACGCTGAGGAAACTGTTCCGCACCCCAATCCGGTCGGACTACCGCTTCAGCACGCCGAAGCCCACCCGGCCGGCCATCGAGGCCATGGCCGCCCGCGCGCTTGCGGAGCTAGCCGGCGACAACGCCCCCCGTGCGGTCGAGCCGTTCCTCACCCAGCCATTTGGCGGCCATGACGCGCCCACCCGCCTGAGCGACTGGCTCGCTGGCACGCCGCGTCCGTCGGCCCTGGCAACCGGCGATGGGCTGATCAAGGCGATCCTGGCCGACCCGACCTACCAATATTTCGCCGACCCGGCCCGCGGTTCGCTGCCGGACCTGGTGCGCCAGCACCTTGGCGGCGCCGAGGCGCGCTGGCCGGTATTCTGCATCCCTTCGAAGGACAACATTCCGAACGGGCTCACCGCCCTGGCGGCGGAGTTGTGGCGCACCGAGCAGCGCCAGGACGTGCGGCCGTGGTGCTACATCCCGGTCGCCCGCGGCCGTCCGGGCGCAGGCGATACGAGCCTGCCGGCTATCGTCGCTAGGCTGGAGGCATTCTACCGCAACGAAGACCTGAGTGGCGCCACGCCCTGCGCTACCGAGGCCGAAACCGCCGCGGCGATCGCGCGCATCCGCGCCCACATCGCAGTCACGCCGGCGGTGTTGGTGTTTGACGGCTGCAACTTCGATGGCGGTTGCCGGCCGCACCTCACCCGCTATCTGCGCGACGAGCCGGTGGTGCCGCTGCTGTGGCGCCTGCTGCAGCCGCTGCGCAGCGAAGAGATGCTGGTGCACGACCCGGCAGTGTTCACCCGCACCCGGGTGATCGTGCTCGGCGACAACGACTTGGCGCCGCTTCTGCCAACATTGTGCCGGACGAGCCAGCCGCTGGCGGCGCCGACACGGCAGGGCAGTGTCACCGGCACCCTGCGCAAGACCCTGGTCGAACCGGAGTTGCAGGAGGCGTTCGGCCAAGTCTCGCCGCAGTTGCTGATGACCGAGACGATGGTGTGGCTGATGCGGGCGCAGGCCGTGCTCGCCCGCGCTGATGGCGCGTCCGCGCGCAATACCCTGCGCGCGCTAGCCGCGACCACGCCAGGCCGAGCCGATCTGTGCGCCGCCCTGGTCGCGCGCCTGCGCCGACGCGGCGACGCCGCATGGCCGGCACTGGCGTTCTGCGTACTGTCACCCACCGAGCTGCGGGTGAAAACATTGTACCGGTTGCTGCATCGCTGGTACCTGCTGTTTCGCCCGGATCCGCTGACCGCGCCGGAGGCGGCGGTGACGCTGGTCACTTCGGCGCTGCAGGGTGTACTAGTACAATGCCATGGCGAAACCATCGCCCATCTCTACAGCGACGATCTGGAAGCGGAATACGACGCCGCCACCTGGGGCACGCCGCCGCCGGCGCCCGGCCGCGCCGACGCGCTCGACATCGCCGATCCCGCCGTCCGCGCCGATCTGCAACGCGCCATGCAGGCCACGCCGCATGCCCGCGCCGAACTAGCGGCGATGCATTTCGTGCTGGCCGAGATGAGCCTGCAGCAGCACGGCCTGCTCGTGCGCAGCGCCCCCACCGGCGAGCACGCCAGCGCCGCGTTCTACCGCCGGCTGGGGCAGGCGATTCTTCACGGCGTGCTCAGCGTACATCACTGGCCACAGCTAGCGGAGCGCTCGCACCACGCGCCGACCGCGCTGCCGTTGCCACTGGGCGAACGGCTGCGCGCGCTGTATTGGGAGCATTACCGCGCCGGCCTCGAACAGGCGCCGGCCTGGGCGATGTCGCGCACTTTTGGCCTCGATACGGTGAAAGCCGAGCTTTGCCAGCTATTCCTGGACGCAATCACCGTGTTGGGCGCCCAACGCACGCTGGCCGACGTCGCCCGAGAGGTGCGCGAACACCAGATCCGCGCCGCGCTGCGCCGTGGTGACTTCAACAGCCTCAGTGCGCATCTCCAGGCGCTGCCGGGTGCCGAACGGGATCGGGCGCCTTATGCGAAGGTGACCGCCGACTGGTATACACTGACCGAGGGATACGGGGTAGCCATCGCGCTGTGCGGGGCGCGGCTGAAGACGCTTGGCGATTTCGGCCTCCGCGCGCCCGCTCCGCTCACCGAACACGCCGTCCTGGAGGATGCGGTGGCCGCCGAGGTCCGCCGACTGGCCAGCGATGACACCCCGCTGCGCAGCGTGGTGGCGCGGCCGCACGGCCGGCGCATCCTCGCCGAGATCGTCGACGTGATTGAGCGTCTGGCGTGCGTCTCAGCGTACGACGCGGACGGCACCGCACACGGCGACGCCACTCTGGCCGCGCAGCGCTTCGGGACAGCCTACTATTACTTCAGGGTGTCGCAAAACCTGCCCGCGGCGGTCGCGGCGGCAGGTAGCCCGACCGACCCGCAGATTTCCGCCGCGACAGCGCGGGTCTTCGTTAGGGTGGCGCTCAAGCTCGGCCGGCATTTCGAGCGCACCGGCGACGCCGGGTCCCAGGGCGATGCGTTTTATCTGCAAGCGCGTCAGCACGCCGACCGGCTATGGCGCAACGTCTACCGCCACCCGATGGAGCATGTGCAGTTGCTGATCATAGAGTCGAGCCTGGCCCGCATCCACGCGCACGCACCGTGGCTGGCGCTGAAGTGGCTGGCCCGCGCCGAAGCCACCATGCCAAGCCCAGACAGCCGGCCACGCTTCTGGATCCGGCTTCTGCACGAACGCATCAAGGTTTTGCGCGCCATCGCTGAACTCCAACTGACCGGCCCCTCCCTGCGCGCTAACATCATCAAGGCTGCATGTCAGGATGTCGGCCGCATGTACGACCTTGCCGACCAGTTCGGCACCAAGCATCTAGTGCATCTGGCGGAGCTGCAACGCGAGAAACTCGCAATGCTGTGACCGGAGATGTGCGTCGATGCCCAGACGCGACACCGACCCAGGGCACGATGTATTGAGGTCCGCAAATTGAGAAAACTATCGTTGTTGCATTTCGGGCCCATGCTTCCGGTATTAAATGACGATGATCTATCGACGTTATTATGCGTTATGTTAAAATTATTCTTATCAAGAAGTGATTCTTTTATCAATAACTATGTTCTACAATTTTAATTATTACTCTATATTCGTTACAATTTATATCTCATTTGTGTCAGGAACTAGCGCCGGGTCAAAGCGTCGATCGTCGAGATAAACTATCAAAGTCTCTCGTGTTTGGTGGAGCCCCTGTGCGCCTACTTGCAGGCAGATCATTTTCATCGCCACTCAGCCCATGCTCAACGTCGGTATGGTCGGACTGGGCTTAGCGCGAATGGTGCTCGGTCGGGTTCTGGCTCTAGTCGGGCAGGGTAGCCACGTGACAGTGGTCAAGAATAGATGCGAACCGTTTCCTGGCGATCGCTTCTAACTATAGCCGCAGCAAAGCTTCGGCGGCTTTTGCCCTGTTGGTGGAAGCGCGCTCCAGATCATGAAGCGGGGAGGCCTTGGCGTAGCCGCTGCGGGTCGCAAAAGGCCCCATTATGGCAATGCGCCCGAATTTACACCACGACGCGGGCGCTAGGCGGGTGACGGCAAAGCAATCCCGTTCTGCCGTGGCTCTTCCTCGGGTGCCTATTCTTCGGCCGTCTTCCAGCTGACTGATGCTGCCAGAACCGGCGGCGATGGCTCCGAGTCGGTGGGAGATAGATCCCGACCTCGGGCTATCCGTTCCCATTCCTCACGAATTCGACGTAATTTCCATTGCGTTGGACTCGGTTGGAGAAGGCTACTTAGTAGAGCCCTGGTCGGGCTCGTCGGTTGCGAGACAGGATGACAGACACGGAAGAGCCAAGACCGCTACATCTGCATACGGTGGCGTCGCTCTGCGACGACCTCGTGAGCGGTCGCGCTATCGGCATCGGCTCCGACAACCAGCCGTTTTCGTTCTCCGACAAGCCGTCGCGGACGGTGCTGAACTGGTATCGGCAGCGCCAAACTGCGTCGTGCAGAGATCAAAGCCGCAGACGAGGCTTACAATCGGGCTCTCGCGGATCTCGAGGCAACCTTCGCGAAGCATTCCTCTATTCGACCGTCAAGGCCCGTTCCGCCTCCAGGCTCCGACGTTACGATTGAAGCTGATCTCGCCGCCATCAAGGCTCACTTCGAGCATGAAAAGGCGGAAGCGCTGCGCAAGGCAACCGACGTTCTCGGCACATTCGACGCGGAGGACTCCAAGGCGCGGTCCGATCTGGAGACCAGCATCGGACCGGCGACTAACGAGGCCCAGCAACTGCGGCGTCTCCCGTCGGCCGCTCGCCTGAGCAGCCTCGGAACCCTGTCGGCCCCGGAGATCGTCACCGCGGAAGATTTGATCGAAGCCATCCTTCGCGAGGCGCACAACCTAGCCGAATTGGCGGCTGAGCCAAGCCGCGCTGCGCGACTGCGCCTCACGGCTGATCCTGCCGCGAAGTCGGCCAGGTACCTCGGAGGGTAGCCCCGTCCCGTCCCGGTAGAGCGACAACCCGCACGGCTGGACGCCAGACACTGGCGCACACCGCCAGGGTCATGTTGGGGGGATCGGCGAACTTTCGGGGCGTTTAGGGGGAATCGCGTGGGATGCCCACCCGCGAAAACCGCCGCCCCTCCCATAACCCCTTGAAGGGAATGGTGGGCGCAGTAGGATTCGAACCTACGACCCGCTGATTAAGAGTTCGTTTTCGGCAACGACCGCTTGACCAACAGCGCCCGCCTTTCGGAACTGATCCGCTACTTTGGCACCAACCTTGGGCGCTGTGGTCGTGACATTCGCCGCCGCTGACCTCCTTTCGGCCACGATGCGCGTAGGGGAATGGCGTGGGACGGAACTCAGCGCATCGATGGCCACGGCGGGCCACCGAAATCGCGCCGGGGCGAGGCAGGGTCACAGATCGTAGAACGTGAATAGGTGTCAACGACCGGAGTCCGCCGACTTCATGGCATTTGATATGTGGATCGGCGCCGGTGTTTGCCGCCGATCGGCGCGGTAGCCCATTGAATTCCAAGCGTTTGGTCGGGTCCCCCACGCACGTCTGCTCACACACAGGTCTCATTACGCCGATCGGCACCGCGCCCCCAGGCCTACCTACAAGCCGGGAAGACGGCTCAGAGCCCGGAGTGGCCCCCAACATCGCTCCAAACGAGGTACATTTGCGCAGAGGTTGACTCCGCCTGCGTGAACAGACTCCTCCATCCCGCTCATCCTGGGCGAGCGGGCCCCCGCCGCGGGTGGACGAAGGCACAGGCAGGATAAAAATTTCCGTGAGTGACGGGGAGAGCGCGTTGACTAGAGCATGCCCTGATCGATCCGATTCGAAAGTTCTTCCCCGACGCGGCGCTGATCTGATTCACCATCGTGGTGGCAGGAGGCGGCATGGATGGCTCGGGCCTTATCGACGGATCTACGCGCAAGGGTGATTGCGGCGGTTGATGGCGGCTTGTCGCGGCGTGCTGCGGCGGAGCGGTTCGGGATTGGCATTGCCACGGCGATCCGCTGGGTGCGGAGGTTCCGCGCGACCGGTGCGATCGAGGCGCTGCCCAAAGGTGGCGACCTTCGCTCGCATCGGATCGAGGCGCATCGGGACGTGATCCTCAGCGTCATAGCCAACGAGGTGGACATCACCATCATGGAGTTGACGGACCTGCTGGCGCGCGAGCATGGCCTACGGGTTGCCCCCAGCACGGTGTGGCGGTTCCTGGACCGCCACGGGATGACCTTCAAAAAAACCGCGCACGCCAGCGAACAGAACAGGCCCGACGTGTTCGCGCGGCGTCAGGCGTGGTTCGACGCGCAGCCTGAACTCGCCCCTGAACGCCTGGTGTTCATCGACGAGACCGGTGCGTCCACCAAGACGGCCCGTCTGCGCGGCCGGGCGCTCCGAGGCCAGCGCTGCCGTTCGCCGGTGCCGCATGGCCACTGGAAGACGGCCACCTTCACCGGTGCCCTGCGCCTGTCCGGCATGACCGCACCGATGGTGCTCGACGGGCCAATGAACGCTGAGGCATTCCGCGCCTATGTCCGCCATGTGCTGGCACCCACGCTGCGAGCCGGCGACATCGTGGTGATGGGCAACCTGCCGGCCCACAAGGTCGCGGACATTCGAGCCTTGATCGAGGCAGCCGGCGCAAGGCTGCTCTACCTGCCGCCCTACTCGCCAGACTTCAACCCGATCGAGAACGCCTTCGCCAAGCTCAAGGCCATCCTGCGCAAAGCCGCCGCACGCAGCATCGCAGACCTGTGGGGTGCAATCGGCACCGCAATCGACCAGTTCACCCCAGCCGAGTGCGCAAACTACTTCAGCGCAGCAGGATACGAGCCGGAATGAACGGAGTCTGCTCTAGGCCGCTGGCTCCTTTACCGTCGTGTAGTCGCCATCGGCAGTGCGGCAGGTCACCAGTTCCTGCGTTGTCGGACTCTGGCCATGTAGCGTCGTGTCCTGGCGCACGCGACGGCAGAAGTTGTTGCCCGCGACTGAATATTCCGCACCCAATGCTGTGTACGAGCCATGGCTGCCCGTCTGCGGGTCCGTCCAGTAGGCGCTCTGCCCGACATGCGCATGGCGCATCTGCGCAAGTGCCGTCTGCGCTTCCGCGCAATCGCGCTGGTCAAAGCCATGACCAACGGCGAGGCCGCTGATCAACCCGGCAAGCGCGCCAATACCGGCTCCGATCAGCGCACCACGCCTTCCGCCAGCAATCGCTCCAAGACTCGCTCCGCCGGCAGCACCGCCCAACATGCCCACGGCTGCGCCGGAAAGGGTCTTCGGTCCGAACACCCGACAGGCGTTCTGCGCCTGCTGTTCTGGAGACGTGTAAGGCTGATTGGTGCAGCCTGCGGTCAGCGTGGCGGTGGTCATGCTCAGGAAGAACAGACCGACGACGGGTAGGCGGGCGGCACGGATCATCACGAATGCTTCCTGTTTCTTATCGTTCGGACGATGCAGTATCAGTGTTTCGCTGGAGCAGCTGCGAGCGGCAGGCTCACGTTTGATCCCTGCACGCCAATCGTCCCGGTCATCGTTGGTGAGTCGTTACCTGACAGACTAACGGTCTCTGTCGGGCTCATGGTCACGACCCCGCCGGTAGTGGTCGCCTGGAGTGTACAAGATGGCGTATCTGTCGGACCGCTGCAGATAAAGGTTCCGTTCAATGCGGCGGTACGAAGGCGGACGATGCCGAGCCAACTATCGACGAGTGTTCCATCGCTGCCAGTCAGGAGCGACAATCGGCCATTCAGCGTACTGCCCCCATCCTTGAGCAGCAGGTCGAAATTGTGGGCGGCCACCGGCACAACGTTCGGAACGTTGAGGTCCGTCCCCATACCGCCTATGTTCGCAGCCATGGACTGGAACGCCGCACTCCAGTATGCGCGAATTCTATCCTGTATGCTCCCGTCGCCCTTGATGCTCCTGCCTACGCCGAAAACATAGAAGATGCTGCGGCGCAGGAAGGCTCCGAGCTTGGCACCATAGTTGACCGCTGGGCTTGGCAATGGCTTGAAGACTGAGCCAATATCGCTGCTTTCTGCGAGGTTTGAGTATAAAATCGCCCGGATCGTCTCCTGTGTGTGCGAATAGCGGGCGCCGTCTGAGACTAGGGCGCGAATGATCGACTGAGTTGGCGGATTATCAGGATCTATGATTACCCGCGAGGCCGCGCGCGCATGTTCCTGCTCGATTTTTGCGACTGCGACTCCCAAGTCGCGCGCGAAAAACCCTTGCTGCTCTTTCAGGTTAGCAAGGGGGCTAGTCGAAAAAAAATGGCTCTGATTGGCGAGCTTTGCGGCTTCAGCAGGTGTGTAGGCGGGCCAACAGCCAGTCCAGCGTTCCCTGCTCTGACCTGTTGTCGGAGAGAGCTCCACGAGAGTGGTTCGCTCACCGGGCATCAACGTGGCGGTCAATTTATCATAGATGCTATGGAGCCAATTATTTTGGCCATTCACTAGGACGTTATCATCAACATAAATGACGGTCTGCCGGAGGCTGCTTTGTCCACAAAATGACGGATCGAGCTTGTTGCTGCCGCCGAAAAGACCCTCTCCGTGCACGGTGCGACTGAAGGTAAGTGGCGCCAAGGCTAAGACGAGGAAGAGCAGGCGCCTCATGGTTACGCTCCCCCCCGCATTAGGTGTTGAGGCAGCGCGATCTGCATCGCTTTGTAATCGAAGGGCGAGAACGGTGTGTTGGTGTCGGTCCGGACAATTTGAACCTGGCCGGAATGGGCAAGTGCAACTCGCACCAGCGCATCACGATAGATCTCGACGTTACGCTTGGTGACCTGCTCTAGTTCGTGCCATACCGCATCGCCGCGACTGGCGACTTGCTTAAGCATATCCATCTCGCGTGTAACGGCCTTTTTGCGGGTCTCTGCCGCCTTGGTCTTCTCTTCAATTGTCTTTGCTGCTTTCGCAATAAGATGCTGTAGGCGGACTGAATGCGCCTCTCGGGCTTGGTTCCAGGCCCGTCGTGCCTTCAGAAACTGCTTCGTCGCTGACATGTAGTCGGGATCTGGGTCGTGCCCGAGGTAGGAGATGAAGACCCCGAGCATCCACGCACCGAGGTTTGCGATCAGCGAGACAAGCACATCGCGTAGCGGGTTGATTTGCACCACGCCGATATTTCCGAGCGCGCTCGCCTGACTCTGATTTCCAAGCATATCAATTGCGGCTGCCCAGCGCGCCCATCCCGTGAAAGCTAGCACGATCACCAGCGCGGTGGTCGACATGCCAAACATGCGCCAATCGGTCCAGCGTTTAGCGGGATCACGTTCGGGCCCGAAGCGGAATGACCATTGCTTAAGAAGCTCGCCATGACCATGCGAAGATAAGGCAAGTAAAACGCCGAGAACCAATGTGGTGCCGAAAGCCACTGCAGGAACGCCCCAGAAGGCGTTGAACGCATGATAATTAATAAAACATTCAGTAATCAATACAAGAGATAACAAAAGCCAATAACTTAAGGTGCTAGCGAACATAGTAGCGCTGCGATTTCCGTATTTGTCGCGAAAGGCGTCAAAGGAATCCTTTGAGCGACTATGATGGTCATCTATTTGTTCGTATTTGGGGTTCTGCCGAAGTTCGCGTTCGACCGCTTCCAGTGCCTCGTCCCTCTTTCTCTCTTCCTCCGCTACCTCGGCATGCAGTTTTTCGACAGCGTTGATATCTGTCATCTTCGGCTGAATTGCGACTTCAAAGTCGTTCCACAGTGCGCGCCACTCTGAGGCAAGATCATGCACAGATTGAAGGAGATTCAGGCGCATCCCGCCGCTCATGCCATTCGCGTCAATGGCGATGGTATGAAAGCTTGCCTCTTGTTCCGCGCATTCGGAGGCTTTGGCGGGAGTGACTGCTAGCTTACTCGCGCGACTAACCGGAAATCCTAATGCCTCCTGGTAGGCGTCTTGCAACGCCTTTGCGGGATCGGCGGCATGGTCTGCTTTCTGCGGGATGCTCATGGTGTTCCCCTAGTAGGAGCCCGGCCCAGCGCCGACCGGGTCCACTGCGCGCTGTTCCACCGGGCTGATAGGGACCATCTGCACCGGCGCGATCGGCATCGTCGGCGCGAGGGCGATCTGCTGGATCGGGCGGGCTGATGCGTCGGATGCTGTGAGTGGAGCCGGTATAACTGCCTGCTTGCTAACCGGACTCAGTGGCAGACCTCCGAGCGGCCGGAGCAAGTCATCACTTGGCTTGATCATCAATTGCGGCGAGGTGTCTGGTTTGAATTGGAAGACATCTGCGATCGAGGGCAGTCGCGTAGTCACATCCACTGCCGGTCGTGGACGGACGGCGGCCAGCTTCCCAATATCAAAGTAGCTTTCGGGCACGACATACTGCTGCACGGCGGCGAGGTTCGCCGACATAGCCGGTGAGACGAGGAATTCAACGCGTCGGTTGAGCGCCCTTCCCTCGGTCGTGTTATTCGGTGCAATCGGCTGCCGCTTGCCGATCGCGACTTCACTCAGCTGACTCGAGTTGACGCCGCGCGCGACGAGCGCCGCCATCACTGCTTCCGCGCGACGGCGTGACAGGGCAATGTTGTAGGCGTCGGTGCCGATTGCATCAGTGTGGCCGAGGACAGTTAGGGCGGCGTCCGGGACATCATGCTTCATGTTTTCGACGATGAGGTCGAATATGCGCCCGGACCCGGGCAGAGGGGTCGACGAGTCGAAGGCAAAGAACGCCCGCTCGGGAAACACCACCCGAACGACCGGGACCGGGCCGGACATGAAGTCGACGGAGCCGGGTGGGAGGAGTACTTGCTCGACCCGAGGTGCTTGTACGCCTTGCATTTCCGCCAAACGCTGAAAACGTCTGATCCTGTCCTGCTCCTCGATCCGGGCGGTCTGGTCTTGAGTGGCGAGGCCGCTCGGCTGAGTGTCGGGAGCAGCGGATGGTCCGATGTAGGGCTGCACGCAGCCGCTGAGGAACAGTGCCGCACCCAGGGCGATTGGCTTCAGCGACATCGTTATTCCTTCACGAGGCGGGAATTGATTGCGAGGTTACGATCGTTTGGGACATTTGACAACTCAGATAACAATCAGCACAGAGACCGACTATGCACGATCGAGCGGACGAAGTAACGTTCCGCATTGGAAAGTATAGAGGATCGATGATCGATCGTGAAATACCACCATCATCAAGCCCACGGCCCGTTTCGGGCCGGCGACATCGCAGCCAAATTGTTCATCGCAGTGCTGGCGTAACTCGAGGTGGAGCGACAGCTATGGATAAGCGCCCGAGAATGACTCCCTCGTATTCGTGGAATTCGATAGGCTACTGGGCCAATCGGCACCGGATATCGTTGCCGATCCACACTCCCTCGATACCACCGGAATGACGAAATGGGCAAAGATTGGACTGTTGTCAATCGGCACGCAAAAGGGAC
>MKWE01000002.1:12837-14920 GCA_001899585.1 Rhodospirillales bacterium 70-18 | reverse complement strand
TCCGCCAGCAGGAAAACCCCGAGGCGGCGGGCCGGGCAGACCATCACCGCTTGCGCCAGGCCAGCGGAATGTCTCAGGCCATGCTGGCTAACCGCAGCCAACGACACCGTAGCTACATCACGAGGATAGAGCGTGGCACCGAAAACCCGACCATCACTGTGCTTCAGGAGATTGCCGGGGCGCTAGCCGTACCGCTAGCCGCTCTGATTGAGGATGTTTCGGAGACTGGGCGTCTTCAAAGCGCACGACCTAGAGTTGGACAAACGTCACGCCTGATGTCGGACTCCGTGCATGTATTAAAAGCAATTCCAGTTCTTCTGGGCTCAAATATTATAAAAAATAGTGATATAAATGGCTTATCAGATATATTAGGAAGAGCAAAAGTTACCGAGATTGAATGCAAAAAAAATAGCGAGCGCGATGATATCCTGCCTAACAACTTACCCAATTTTTGATTCTATTGAGCAAGTGCGACCGACAGAGCATGAATTTGCGACCTGGAATGATCGGATCGGGCATCTCTGTGGCCAGCTTTTGGCTGCGCTAGGTTTTGAAGCACCGCGTCACCCATCTGACCTAGGGTTATCAAAGAAGACGAGCGCGCGCGGGACGCCATTTGATCTCATAAAAGAGACAATAGATCAGATTTTGGGCATCTACTACTCTACAGGAATGCAAAATGTCCAAGTATTCAAAAAAGTCAAAGAAATAGCAAAAATTATTGACGAAAAATATCCGGATATAATGAATCAAGAAACAAAAAATAACATACTAAAAATATACGAAACGATCAGCTGGTATGATATAACGCCTAAGGAAATTAACAATATACCAAATATAATTTTTCTATTGAGAAAATTTGCTGAAGTTTCATCGAATTTTTATTCAAATGTAGATCAAAAAATGAATATTGAAAGATATTTTATCAAAAGCCTATTTATCAATTTGTCGGCGCTATATTTCTCCGTCTACGGAGTGCGTCCGGCACATAGCACAGCGGCCAGGGAGCCGTTTGGAGTTGGCACGTTGTGGGTCCAGCGAGTTGTTCAACTGGCCTCGGAACGTGCGCAAGTTTGCTTCGAAGAAGCTATTTCGATTGACCCAGATCGATCTGGGTCCTGGTTGGTGCTCGTGCGAGATCAACTCAGGACCGTCAGCCAGTTTTCGGCGGTGACGATAAAAAAAGGCCTGTCGGCCAACTGGCCCGCGGCTGGCGTGATGCCCGGCCATCGGTACGATATCTCATTTGATATCCCACGCACCACCCCGATCCTGTAGTCGGTACGTCAGCTGGCCCATTTGAGGGCCGGGACGTTGAGCGGGCCCATCCTCATCCTTTCACGGTATGAGCACACCATCTCCTCGGGCCTCGGGTCGGGTCCTACCGCGTGACAATTCTTCCCCGCAGGGTCCCGGCCCCCGGTTCAACTGTGCAAGCAGTTGTCCGGGCCACTCCGGCGGTGTTGGTCTCCATCAACTGGTCGCGGCCATCGGACGGCTAACGGCGAAGCAGATACTCGCCACCCCCCAAGTCCCAACCATCCCCTGCGAGCGCAATCAAGATGGCACAGGGGGGGGAGTCGCATGACCGCGCGCCTTCGGCAAAGCGCCTTCCAATCTAACGTTAGTCGTCCCGGCGGCGACCGATCCAATGAACTCCCGCAGCTCATGTCGATCGCCGAGGCGACCGCCTATTTCGATCGCTCGGAGCGCAGCCTGCGCCGCTGGATCAAGGCCGGTCGGCTGCCGGTGGTTCGAGTGGGGCGGTCGGTTTTCATCCCCGTCGAGGAAGTGCGCCGGATTGTCCAGCAGGACCTGACCGACCGGATTGCGCCCGGCAACCGGGCCTCTGGTGGCGACCGGTGAACCCCGTTCGCGTAGATAAATCGCTCGTAAATAACCGTATGTATTCGTTGGTCGTTCGAAGACTGGAGTGAGACCGTCGACCGTCAATTTGCCTGCAATTGGCGTATAAGATTCTCACTTTCGTCCGCAAATGTCCGGAGATGCCCAGATGACCAAGTTGAGCCGCTTCACCGCCACCCAGAGCGCTCCGCCGATTACCGTCACTGAGGCGATCCAC
>MKWE01000002.1:0-12754 GCA_001899585.1 Rhodospirillales bacterium 70-18 | reverse complement strand
AGCGCCCCCCGATGACGTTCTCCTGACCGCCGAGACCCTGCGCGCCAGCCTGATGGCCGTCTCGCCGGCCGAGGCTGGCACCGGCAAGGACCGGCTGGCGAATATCCGCTCCGCCCTGCGCTTCGTGCTGCGTCGCCTCGACCGCCTCGACGACAACGCGCCGCTGACGCCGGAGTGGCAGGGCCTGCTCGGCCCGTTGGATTATCGCCAGCGGGCCGCGGTGACCGCGCTGGCCCACTACTGCTCCGCCAAGGGGATGCTGCCCATCCAGGTGGGCACCGAGATGTTCGCCGGCTTCATCGACTGGCTCGTGCAGCGCACCCTGACCGCCAACCCCGCCAAGCTCGCCGGCGCCACCCGCCGCGCCTGGAACCGCTTCGCCGCGACCGTGCCGGGCTGGCCCAGCCAGGTGATCGAGAGCGCCCGCGATCCCCGCCAGGGCATTCTGCCGCTGGACGCCTTCCCGCAGAGCTTCCGGGACGACGTCGCCGCCTTCGAGGCCTGGCTGCAGCAGAGCAGCTTCGAGCGCAAGCGCACGGCGGCTGCCGGCGATACGGCGGCGGTCGGGCCGGCTCCGAACGGCACGGCCACCACGGCGAGCGCACCGACCCCGGCCGCCTCCGAGACGCGGGGGCGGGCGCTGACGACGACGTCATGGAAGCCCCTGCGGGCCTCTTCGGCGGCCAATCGCGCGGCCCATGCCCGCTGGGCCGCCAGCGTGCTGGTGACGACCGGCGTCCCGATCGAGCAGATCACTTGCGTGCGGGACCTGGTGCAACCGCTCGCCAATGCCGAGATTATTCTGATGGAGCTGTACCGGCGCGCCGACAACGGCCCGTCGGCCCGGGGCACTCACATCGCCGACGTACTGCGCATCATCGCCAGACATTTCATCCACGCGCCGCCCGATGATGTGGCCCGCATCGCGGAGTTGGGGAAGCCGGTTCGCCTGCAGTATGCGGGCCTGACGCAGAAGAATGAGACCGCCATCGCCCGGGCGCTGCGTCCGGGCGCCGATCTCAAGCTGCGGGAGTTGCCTGACGTACTGATGCGCGCCGCCAGGCAGCAGCTTCAGGTCGCGCCGCGACGGGCGGTGAGCCTCGCGCTGCGCGCCGCTGCCCTCGTCTTCCTGCTCTACCGCCCGCTGCGTCTGGCCAACATCATCGGCCTGCATCTCGACCGCCACCTGCAGCGTGATGATCCGCGGCGGCCGGATGTCCATCGGCTGCAGATCCAGGCGGCGGAGACCAAGACCAATCACCCGATCACCCTGCCGGTGCCCCCGGCGGTCAACCGCTTGCTGCAGCACTGGATCACCGTGTTCCGCCCGCTGATCGCGCCGCCCGGCAACCGCTACCTTTTCCCCGGCGGCGGCAAGCCTGACGGCCATATCACTCCCCAGGGCTTCCGTGACGCGGTCCGCACGGCCGTCCACCAGGGCATCGGGGTGAAGCTGACACCGCACCAGTACCGCCATCTGGCCGGCAAGCGCTACCTGGCGGCGCACCCCGGAGAATACGAGACCGTACGGCAGTTCCTGGGTCACAAGCGGCTGGAGACCACGATCAACCACTACATCGGCACCCAGGCCGAAGAGAGCGCCGCCCGCTTCGACGAGGTGGTCACCGGCGGCATCGCGCCCAAGCCAAAGCGCGGGCGGCCGCGCAAGCAACCGTCCAAGCCCTCGGGCGCGCCGCGTAAACCCGGCACACCCGGCAAGACGCCGCCCGGCAAAGCGCGGTGAGGGCGCCATGACGAGCACCATGACGTCGCCGCGCTGCTGGAAGGTGGAGCGATGGCCCGACGGCGACCGCGCCGGCTGGGCCGCCGGCACCGCCGCGGGCGGCCCGCTCCTCACCCGGACCTATGCCAGCGGCCTGCGGCCGGCGACTATCGACAAGTTCCGCCGCGGCTATGGCAGGTGGCTGGACTTCCTGCACACCCAGGGCTGGCTCGATCCGGATCAGGCACCGCTGGACCGCGTCACCCCGGACCGCCTGTGTGACTACTTCTGCGCGCTCAGGGACGCCGGCAACGCCGACTGGACCATCATCGGCCGTTTCGCCGAGCTCGAGCGGGCGATTTTCATCATGACCGGTCAGAAGGCCAGCTGGATCCGTTGCCCCTATGGCACATCGGTCTACGCCTCCCTGCCGCGGCGGCAGCGCTCGATCATCGTGCCGGACAGCGAGGTGCTCTGCCGCTGGGGCGTGGGCCTGATGGAGGGCGCCGATCTCGCGCGCCGAGCGACTTCCGACCTGTGCGCCTACCGGGACGGCCTGATCATCGCGCTGCTGGCCACCCGCGGCCGCCGCCTGCGCGCGATGGCGGGCCTGGAGCTGCAGCATCTGGTCGATCTGCGCGAGGAGACCAGCTGGATCGAGCTGCCGGCCGAGCTGGTGAAGACCCGCAAGCGGGACCGTTTCACCATATCGCCGGCGCTGCTGCCCTATCTGCGACGCTACCTGGCGGTGGTGCGCCCGTCACTGCTGGCGGGGCATCGGACGGCCGCGCTGTGGATTACCCATCGGGGCGATCCGCTGACTGCCAAGGGCTTGCAGGCGATGATCTTTATCCGGTCGAAGGCCAGGTTCGGCACCGGCTTCGGGCCGCACCGGTTTCGCCATGCCGTGACCACCACGGCGGCGCTGCGTCTGCCCGGTCATCGTGGCCTCGCGGCCGAGCTGCTGGGCATTACCGCCCATGTCGCCGAGCAGAGCTACAACCGGGCGGACGCCGTCAACGCCGCGAATAAATTCGATAAGATGATGGATGAACAAAAGACAGATATTGACGATCATTTCGAATAGTGCTCAGGATATTATGCATTATATCAACAGTAGACTTGAATATATTGATAACGTGTATTACATAATGTCGGCAGACATTATTGTCGCTCCCCCTCTCCACGACATCGCGACCGCCGCCACCCTGCGTGGCCGGCGGCGCGGCCGTGCGTTCCGCCGTCTGCAGCCGCGGCCTCCGGGCCGTGCGCCAGGGAGAGGGGACGCGACACATTTCCATGGTGCACACATGCCCCACACCGATGACGAGCGTGAGCTCGCCCTCCGCCGTGCCGCGCGAGGCTATGCCGACAGAAGGCCTCGCCGGGCAGACGCGGCCCAGGCGCAGCTCCGCCGGGAGGCGTTCCGCGCCTTCCTGGCGGTGCACAACCTGACCGCCGCGGAGCTGGCCCGCAGGGCCGGCCTCCCTACGGCAAATGCCCTCTACAATTTTCTCAACCGCAGGGCCGGCTCGCTGGCCTTGCCGACCATCGAGGCCATACTGCGTGCCTGCCCGGGCACCACAGCCGGCGACATCATCGGCCATCCCCCCGCCAGGGGCGGAGAGGCCAACGACAACACCGCCAGACCGCAGGTTCTGACGGTGCCGCTGGTGTGCGAGACCGGCGTGCAGCCGGCCGACACATATCTTGGTGTTCTGGAGAGTGGCCCCGCGAGCCGGGCACATATCTCTGTGCCGGCAATGCGGGCGCCGGCTATCCCAGTGCCGCCGGGCACCGTGCCCCCGGGCGACGATCTGTTCGCCGTCCGGGTCACCGCCCCTGGCGCCGAGCGGCTGTTCGCCGCTGGCAGCCTGCTGGTCTGCCAGAAGCTGCCCGATGTCGCGGACGATCTGCCGGACGGCACGCTGGTGATCCTGCGCTGCCGCTATAGCCGCGTCACCCGGGTCGATGTGCGCGAGGTCGGGCATTTCCACGACCGCATCTGGTTGTGGCAGCACTCGACCCACCCGCATCATCAGCAGCCGCAGCCCGGCCCCGAGCCGCTCTGGGGCTCCACCCGGGTCCCCGGCGGCGAGACCATCACCGTCATCGGCGTCGTGCTCGCCTCCTGGCAGCCCGAAGCGCCGATCGTCACACCATGACAGCAACCCCCATCGGGAACCCCCGGTGGGGGTTTGTCATTATCACTCCCGCCTCGCCGTGTGGACGGAATCGCATCCATGCGTCTTTAGCCGATTCTCGAATCGGCTTTTGCTCGAATCAATGAGTGACCGGGATCAGGGAGCCGGACAAGCCGCCGAATGCGGAAGATAGGCTCAGGGATTTCGACATATTTTCGCAGTGTTCCGGACAATTGGGTGGCTAAAACAGACGACGTAGTTTCTCATCACTCTTGGCATGAACGTGTTTTGGAGCGGCGGCGGATCATTGCGCATTTGCCGGATCGTGATCCGGCGACAGCAAGGGAGTGGCTGTTGCAGCAGCCGTAGATCGCAGTAGTGCCGTGCAATCTGGGTGGGGCTATCGTGGCGGGAATGTGGCCGGCAGCAATGAAGCAGCCGCTGATAACGAGAATGGTGCCGCCGACGTGGAGCCAGCAACTGCCCGCCTTCTCGGCTTGACCAGATTGCGCTAATTTCAAACACTTGGCCATTCCCGCCGTGCCGATGATCCCGGCGCCGAGCAAGGCCGCTTCGACGCTGGGCGTGCCGTCCGGTTCGTGGTGCAATAGCCCAGCGGCACAACGCAACGAATCGAATTGTCATGAGCCAAGCCTCCCTGTCCTCCCTCATCTGGTCTGTCGCCGACCTGCTGCGTGGCGACTACAAGCCGCACGAATACGGCCGGGTTATCCTGCCGTTCACCGTGCTGCGCCGGCTCGACTGCGTGTTGGCGCCCACCAAGGCAGCCGTGCTCGCCGAGATTGCCGCCAAGGAAGCGCTCGGCATCAACCCGCAGCCGTTCGTGGAGCGCATCACCGGCGTCCCGTTCGCCAACACCTCCGCCCTCGACCTTCGCACCCTGATGGGCGACCAGGACAACCTGGCCGCCAACCTAACCGCCTATATCCAGGGCTTCTCCCCCGCCGTGCGCGACGTGTTCGAGCGCTTCCTCTTCGCCGAACAGATCGCCCGCCTCGCCAAGTCCGGCCTGCTCTACAAGGTCACTGAGAAGTTCGCCGGCTTCAACCTCCATCCCGATGCCGTGAACAACCACGACATGGGCCTGGCCTTCGAGGAGCTGATCCGCAAGTTCGCCGAAATCTCCAACGAAACCGCCGGCGAGCACTTCACCCCCCGCGAGGTCATCCGCCTCATGGTCAACCTGCTGTTCATCGAGGACAGCGAAATCCTCACCCCCGGCAACCCCGTCGTCCGCACCATCTACGACCCTACCGCCGGCACCGGCGGCATGCTCTCGGTCGCCGGCGAGCACCTCCTGGCGCATAACCCGGCCGCGGCGCTGACCATGTTCGGCCAGGAGTTGAACGACGAATCCTATGCCATCTGCAAAGCCGACATGCTCATCAAGGGCCAGGACGTGCGCAACATCGTCCCTGGCAACACCCTGTCCGACGATGGTCACGCCGCCCGCAAGTTCGACTACATGCTCTCCAACCCGCCCTTCGGCGTCGAATGGAAAAAGGTCGAGAAGGAAGTGCGCCGCGAGGCGGAGTCCCTCGGCCACGCCGGCCGCTTCGGCCCAGGCCTGCCGCGCATCTCCGATGGCTCGCTGCTGTTCCTGCTGCACCTTATCTCGAAGATGCGCCCCGCCCAGGACGGCGGCAGCCGCATTGGCATCGTGCTGAATGGCTCGCCACTGTTCACCGGCGGCGCCGCCTCGGGCGAGAGCGAAATCCGCCGCCATGTGTTGGAGAACGACCTGGTCGAGGCGATCATCGCGTTGCCGACCGACATGTTCTTCAACACGGGCATCGCCACCTACATATGGGTGCTCTCCAACCGCAAGCCGTCCGCCCGCAAGGGCCTGGTGCAGCTAATCGATGCCTCCTCCCTGTGGCGCAAGATGCGCAAAAGCCTGGGCTCCAAGCGCCGCGAGATGGGCGAGGCCGATATCGACCTTGTCGCCCGGCTGTTCGGCGCCGCCGCCGAGGCGCAACTCGCCACCGTCACCGCCGCCGATGGCACCACCACCACGGTGCCGGTGCTGGACGGGCAAGCCCTGCCCGGTGCGCCCGAAGGCGGCACGGTGAAGCTTGCCCCGCTCTCCCGCCTGTTCCGCAATGAGGCATTCGGCTACCGCAGCATCACGCTGGAACGCCCCTTGCGCGATGCCGACGGCCGCCCGTTGCTGGGCCAGAAGGGCCGCGCCAAGGGCAAGCCGCAGCCCGACCCGGCCCTGCGCGACATCGAGAACGTGCCCCTCTCTGAGGATGTGGAGGCCTACGTCGCCCGCGAGGTGCTGCCGCACGCGCCCGATGCCTGGATCGACCACGACAAAACCCGCATCGGCTACGAAATCCCCTTCAACCGCCACTTCTACGTCTTCGAGCCACCCCGCTCGCTGGCAGTGATCGACGCCGAATTGAAGCAGGTGACCGACCGCATCCTGAAGATGATCGGGGGGCTGGCGGCATGAGCGGGGCAGTCCCCGAACACCCGAAGATCTACCATATTCTGCACATCGACCGCTTGCCGTCGGTGCTTGCCGAGGGCCGGCTTTACAGTGATTCCGAGGTGCGCCGGCGGGGCATGACCGGCACCACCGTGGGAATGCGAAAGCTCAAGGACGACCGCCTGAGCCTCCCTGTTGCCTGCCATCCGGGAACCCATGTTGGGGACTACGTTCCGTTCTATTTTTGTTCTCGATCGGTCATGCTTTACCTGCTACACAGGTCCAACCATCAGGACCTGGCATATCGGGGAGGGCAGGAACCGATCGTGACACTGGAAGCCGACCTGCGGGCTGTTGTCGCGCGGGCCGATGCGGCGGGCCGCCCCTGGGCCTTTTCGCTCGGCAACGCGTCTGCCCTCTACCAGGAGTTTCGCGCCGACCTTGCCTGCCTGCACAAAATCCGATGGGACCATGTCGCCGCCACCGACTGGCGCTCGCCGGACGTGAAGGAGGGCAAGCAGGCCGAGTTCCTCGTTCATCAGCGATTTCCCTGGTCCCTCATCAACCGAATTGGCGTCCAGACGGTTGCCATGCGGGCAAGAGTGGCGAAACTGCTGGCGACTGCGGTACACAAGCCACCAGTCCATGTCCGGCAGGAGTGGTACTATTGAACGGTAGGAGGCGCCGATGATCACCAGCAAGACCGGCGACCTGCTCGCCGAACCGGTCGAGGCCCTGGTCAACACCGTGAACTGCGTCGGCGTGATGGGGCGCGGCGTCGCCCTGCAGTTCAAGAATGCGTTCCCGGAGAACTTCCGCGCCTACCAGGCCGCCTGCGACCGTGGCGAGGTCCAGCCCGGGCATATGTTCGTGGTCGAGCTCGGCCAGCTCACCCGGCCGCGTTGGATCGTCAATTTCCCCACCAAGCGCCATTGGCGCGGCAAAAGCCGGATGGAAGACATCGAGTCCGGTCTCGTGGCACTGGTGGGCGAAATCCGCGCCCGCGGCATCCGTTCCATCGCCCTGCCGCCCCTCGGCAGCGGATTGGGCGGCCTCAACTGGTCCGAGGTAAAGCCGCGAATTGTCGACGCCCTCCGCGGCCTGAACGATGTCGAGGTGGTGCTGTTCGACCCGGCGGGTCCACCGGCCGAGGGCCGCGGCATGGCGCCCCGCGACGTCCCCGCCATGTCCCCCGGCCGCGCCGCCCTGGTCGGCCTCATGCACCGCTATCTCGGCGGCCTGATGGACCCGTTCGTCTCGCTGCTGGAGGTGCACAAGCTGATGTACTTCATGCAGCAGGCGGGAGAGCCGCTCCGCCTACGCTACGTGCGGGCGCCCTATGGCCCCTTCGCCGAGAATCTTGGCAACGTGCTCGCCCGGGTGGAGGGGCACCTGGTAGCCGGCTACCGCGACGGCGGCGATGCGCCTGACAAGGAACTCACCCTGGTGCCTGGGGCGGTGGCCGACGCCATGGATTTCCTCGCCGGCGCGGTGGCGACGCGCGAGCGCTTCGACCGTGTGGCCCGTCTGGTCGAGGGCTTCGAGACCCCGTTCGGGCTGGAACTGCTCGCCACCGTTCACTGGGTCGCCACCGAAGCCCCGGGCAGCACGGCCGAGCAGGTGGTTGCCGGCGTCCATGCCTGGAACGCCCGTAAGCTGCGCTTCTCCCCGCGCCAGATCATCCTGGCGCGCGACGTGCTGGCGGCGCAGGGATGGCTGGCGGAGGCGGCGTGAACGGCGGGAACGATCAAGCATCGCTTGATGGTTCGATCCCAAGGGCTGATGATGTGACCGTTCGGCCATACGCGGCATACAAGGACAGCGGTCAGGAATGGATCGGGCACATCCCGACCACGTGGGATGTAAAACCAGTCAAAGCAGTCGCTACATGCAATGACGACGTGCTCGATGAGAGCACTCGATCCAATCACCGTATTAGCTATATTGAGATTTCTGACGTCGATTCCATTGCAGGTGTGACGGCCAGCACTGACATGGAGTTCGCGTCGGCACCATCCAGAGCACGGCGTCTCGTAAAAGACGGAGATGTCATCGTTTCAACTGTGCGGACCTATCTCCGCGCCATTGCGCCGATGAGAAACCCTGCCACAAACACTGTGGTTTCTACGGGCTTTGCGGTGTTTCGGCCTCGGCACATCGTCCCGGCGTTCCTGGCCTACATATTTCGGGCGGAGTTTTTGATTGCGGAGATTATCGCGCGGTCAGTCGGCGTCAGCTATCCGGCAATAAACGCTTCAGAGATTAGCCGGTTGTTCATCCCAGTTCCCCCATCCGCCGAGCAATCCGCCATCGCCGCCTTCCTCGACCGCGAGACCGGGAAGATTGATGCGTTGGTGGCGGAGCAGGAGCGGTTGATGGCGCTGCTGAAGGAGAAGCGCCAGGCCGTCATCTCCCAGGCCGTCACCAAGGGCCTGAACCTCAACGTCAAAATGAAACCCTCCGGCGTGGAGTGGCTGGGCGACGTGCCACAGGGGTGGCGAGTTGGACACATCAAACGATTTTGCCGACAGATCACAGATGGAGCGCACATCTCACCTGTGACGGAAGGTGGCGTTTTCGATTTTGTCTCGACAAAAGATATCGACGATAACGGAATCAATTTTTCAGATTGCCTAAAGACATCGCCAGAGAGCTACGAATACATGATAAGCACCGGCTGCCGGCCCTACGTTGGCGATGTGCTATTCAGCAAGGATGGCACGATCGGGCGGGCAGCGCTCGTCATTGATGACCATGAGTTTGCCGTTGCGTCCTCTCTAATAATAATTCGACCGAACAAAAATATATTTTATTCGCGATATCTGTTTTGGCTTCTGCAATCGGCCGTCGTATTGGCTCAAGTAGAGTGCTTTGTGAAGGGTGCAGGTCTACCGCGGCTTTCGATCCAGAATCTCCTAAAGGTCATCGGCGTCCTTCCACCTATGGTCGAGCAAGTTGAGATCGCGTGTGAATCGGCACGACCTCGGTACCCCATGCCGATAGCTGATAACCTACTCAGTGGATTGAAATATTCCGCTTTTAGGTGGGGTCCCGATCGGCGCCGATAGGGACCCCACCTAGACGGCGATTCTGCCAGTCTTATATGCGAGTTATGATAAATCGGCGAGGGGGTCCCGAGGTCGTGCCGATTCACAGCCCAGGAGCCGGTCGATGGAGCCGGCAGCTTGCTGAAGCCTGCGATCCTGCTGTGGTTGGGCTGCACGATGGCGAATAGTGCGGTGGTCTCCTCGATCGAAATCGGGGCCGTATCTCTCGCAATGAATTATGGCTTGCCGCCGGCAATGGGATTCACTTTCACCGTCGCCCTGTGCGTGGCATCCGTGGCCGGCGGGGTGTGGGTGAGTGTTCGGAACCGAATGTCTGCCCGCTCCGCCGTCCTGGCTTATCTTGGCCTGATGACCGCGGGGGCTGCCATCATCGCGGCGCATGGGGCGGTCGTGGTCACGATTGTGGGTGCCGCCATTGTGGGGTGCTCGCTGGCGCCGTTAGGAACGTACTACTCGCTGATGCTCGACGCCATTTCGCCGCCGCAGCGGAAAGCCGAGGTGTTCGCCCTGTCCAGGACGGCGAACTCCCTCGGTATCATCCTGACGAGCGCGACGCTTACCCTGACCTCGCTGGTGGTCACACAGGCCGTGGCGGCCACACTGATCGTCATGGCGACCTTGACCGTTGGGATCGCCTCCTTCGTCCGCCGCTCTTCCCGCCCACGATAGCGCTGGTTGATGATTCATCCCGCCTGCTTCAGTTCGGCATGCACCTGCGCGAGAAGCTGGAAGGAACGCCGGCGTGCGGCATGGTCGAATATCTGCGCGGTCACCATCAGCTCGTCGGCGTCTGTCGTGCTGATGAACGACTGCAATTCCCGCCGAATGGTCTCCGGCCCGCCGACGATGGAGCAGGCCAGCGCATTGTCGAGCATCATGCGGGCGCGAGGCTCGATCCGCGCGTCCATGTCGTCGACCGGCAGTGGCAGCTTGCCGGGGCGGCCGCTGCGCAGGTTGATGAAGGCCTGTTGCAGGGATGAGAACAGCCGCCGGGCCTCGGTATCGGTATCGGCGGCGAACACATTGATCCCGAGCATGACATACGGCGCTGCCAGCCGTTCCGAGGGTTCGAAATGCGCGCGGTAGAGTGCCACCGCCTCCTGCATCTGCGCCGGCGCGAAGTGCGAGGCGAAGGCGTATGGCAGGCCGAGTACGGCGGCGAGTTGAGCACCGTAGGTGCTGGAGCCGAGAATCCATACCGGCACGTCCAGTCCGGCGCCAGGCACCGCCTGCAGCACCTGGCCCGGCTCGGCGGGGCGGAAATAGTTCATCAGCTCGATCACGTCCTGCGGGAAGTCCTCTCCCTGCGACAGGCTGCGCCGGATCGCGCGCGCCGCGATCTGGTCGCTGCCGGGCGCGCGCCCGAGGCCGAGATCGATCCGCCCGGGGTGCAGCGCCGCCAGCGTGCCGAACTGCTCGGCGATGAGCAGCGGCGCGTGGTTCGGCAGCATGACGCCACCCGCGCCGACGCGGATACGGCTGGTTCCGGCCGCGACATGCGCAAGCGCGACGGCGGTCGCAGCACTCGCAATGCCCGGCATGTTGTGATGCTCGGCCATCCAGTAGCGGCCATAGGCCAGCGCCTCGGCATGCTGCGCAAGGTCGAGGGAGTTGTGCAGCGCCTGGCCGGCATCGCTGCCTTCGGGCACCGGGGCGAGGTCGAGGATGGAGAGCGGGATCGTATGAGCCATGGGGGGCACCTTGCAGGGGGGGCTTCCGTACGGTCGTATCGCATCTGGCTTCTCGCGAGGAAATGCTGATGCGATGCTCCAGGCCGATTCAGTCCGTCCGGCTGTCGGCGTAACCGGGGCCACCCCCGCACCGCGCGAGGTGCCGGCACGCATTCTGCCGGTGCCAGGCACGGTCAGCCCGGAATTGCAGGCCCTGATCGGCGCCCCGCTGCGCTCGGGCTGGGATACGCCCCCGACGACACCCGAAGGCTGGAAGGCGCTGGCCGCGGCGGGCCTGGCTGCGGCCAGGCCGAATGTCGCGGCGATGGCGGCGCGGCTGCAGGTGACGATCACGCCCGGCACACTGGCCGGAGTGCGGATCTTCACCGTCACGCCCGCCGCTATCGCGCCCAGGAACGGCGACCGCCTGCTCGTGCAGATCCATGGCGGCTGCTACGTGCTGAACCCCGCCGAGGCCGGGCTGCCGGAGGCAATCCTCATCGCGGGGCTCGGCGGGTTCAAGGTCATCGCGGTGGATTATCGCATGCCGCCCGAAGCCTATTTTCCGGCCGCCCTCGATGACGCGATGGCGGTCTGGAAAGCGCTTTCTGCGACCGGCGATGCGCGGCGAATGGGACTCATCGGCACTTCCGCCGGCGGCGCGCTGGTGCTGGCGATGGCGCTGCGGGCGAAGCGGGACAATGTGCCGATGCCCGGCGCGATCGCCTCAGGCACGCCGATGTCGGATGTGACCAAGACCGGCGATTCCTTCCAGACCAACGCATTCGTCGACAACGTGCTGGTTTCGACCGACGGGTTTTGCGACGCCGCGGTGCGCTTCTACGCCAACGGGCACGACCTCGATGACCCGCTACTGTCGTCCGTGTACGGCGACATGCAGGGATTCTCGCCGACCATTCTGACCACCGGCACGCGCGACTTGTTGCTCAGCAACACCGTACGTGTGCACCGCAAGCTGCGCGCGCTTGGCATCGTGTCAGACTTGCATGTCTACGAAGGGCAGTCCCACGCCCACTATGGGCGTGACGAGCGCATTCCCGAAACCCGCGAGGCGTTCAGCGAGATCACTGCATTCTTCGACAAACATCTTGTCGGCTGCGCGGACAGCTCTGTCAGGTGATCCACTGCCTCGTCTGACGCGATCGTGGCCTGGCAATCTTTCCGAACCCCAGCCGGCCAGGAGCTTGGTGTGTCGATCGACGACGAAAGGCGTCACCGGTGTGGATCGGCGTGGAGTTCCGGTGCCGATCGGCACGCCAAACCATTGATCCGATATATAATCTATAGGTCACCCGAGCGTGCCGATTTACAGCTGCCACTGAAGCCAGGCCGCTGCGGCACCATGACGCACGATTACAAGCGCCACGGCACGACGACCCTGTTCGCCGCTCTCAACGTGCTCGATGGCCGCGTGTGCGAGAGCTTAGTATGCGCCGCCTGCAGTTTGACCCGCTCGCCGCCCAACACAGCCCAGTCCTCGTTCCAGTCAAACTGGAAGGCCTCGCCCGGCGCAAAGATCAGGGGCACGAATGTGCCGCGGCCGCTGGTCTGAGCATCGCGCTGACGCTCGGCCTTCCAGCCCCGCACAAAGGAAGCGACGCGCCCGTAGGAGCCGCCATAGCCCAGGGTGTGAATAAGCATGGAAAAAGGACCCCCTTGGAGGGGTGATCGGC
>MKWE01000001.1 GCA_001899585.1 Rhodospirillales bacterium 70-18 | reverse complement strand
TCTCTCCCGTTGCATTTTCCACGATGCTAGCACCGGTGCCGGCGGGCTCGCCAGCGACCCCCCTCCCCTCTTCCTGATTGCGGCGGCGAATAATGGCCCGAAGCGATCCCGCCACAGGCGGCTGGAGGGTGCTATGAACTTTGATGAGAAAATAAGGGAAGAATCTTCTTTTTCTGAAGAAAAAGAAACAAAAAGACTTGATCAGCGCTGCGCGGCTTCGATCTCGAGCGCCCTGGTGCCACAGGGGCGAAGCCCGGATGAACGTTTTTTGGTTCTTTTTTCAAAAAAGAACGCTTCCTGCTTCCTTCTTTTCTGGCTCTGCTTCACGCAGGTTCATAACACCCTCTCGAGTGCGATCGGCGCAGGTGGGAGCAGACGAAGCCGTGAATCACGCGCCAAAGCAAAGAGCGAGAGTCTGTCGGGCGCTTCTGTCAGCGCCTGACAGACCCTGGTCGCGTGGTCGATGTCGATGCCGCGCTCTGGCAGCTGGGCCTCGACGTCGCGCGGAGCCAGCGGGTAGCGGAAATGCATCGCCACCGAGAGGTGGATGATCTCGGGGGAGTGGATGAGGCGCCTGAAAGCAGTTGCCCATCGAGAAAGGGTATCCGCGCCGCCTACCATGTGTTTGTCACCCCGTTGGGCGACGAACACAGGGCGGGCAGAGCCGATGCTCAGTGCATGATATCGCCGCCATTGGGCGACAACGTAGCGCCGACGTAGAAGCCGCCATGCGGGCCAGCAAGCAACAGCGCGGTGGCGGCGATCTCCTTGACCGTGCCGAAGCGCCCGGCGGGCAGGCGGGCGACGAAGGCGGCGCGCCACTCGGCGGTGTTCTGGCGCACCAGGTCGGTGTCGATGGGGCCGGGGGCGATGGCGTTGACGCGCACGCCCTTCGGCGCCGCTTCCCACGCCAACGCGCGGGTGAAGCCGGCGATGCCGGCCTTGGCGCTGCAATAGGGGCTGAGATTGGCGCCGCCCTTGATGCCGAGCTGGCTGGCGACGTTGATGATGCAGCCGCGGCCGCGCGCCACCATCGCCGGATAGACGTTCTGCGCCATGAAGAACATGCCCTTCAGATGGGTGTCGAGAATGCCGTCGAACTCGGCCTCGGTGATCTCCTCGAACGCCTTGCGGATATTGCTGCCGGCGTTGTTGAACAGCACGTCCACCGGGCCGAGGGCTGCCGCGGCCTCGGCGGCGAAGGCGCGGCCGGCCGGGACGTTCGCCACGTCCACCTCGCGGTGGAACACGCGGCGGCCCATGGCGGCGATGGCGGCGGCGGTTTCGGCGGCGCGCTCGGCGTCGCGCAGATGGCAGAAGGCGATGTCCGCGCCGGCCGCCGCGAAGGCGAGGGCGGTGGCCTGTCCGATGCCGCGCGAGCCGCCGGTGACCAGCGCCACCTGTCCTTCGAGTTCCTGTGCCATGCTGCTGCTCCATATTGCGTGGGAGGCAGGATGGACGTACGCGGCGGCTGCGGCTATGCGCAATCGAGCCTTCGCAGGAGCCGCCATGACCGATCCGCATGCCGCATTGCGCGCCCGCCTTGCCGAGGTAAAGGCCAAGCGCGGCTACCTGCTGCCGCATCACGGGCTGCTGGCGCTGACCTTTCCGGACCTGCTGGCGGGCTATGATGCCGCCTATACCGCGATGGCGCTGGCCGACCGGGTGCTGAGCCATCACGACCGCGAATTCGTCTGGCTGGCGGTGCTGGCGGCCACCGATGAGGGGCTGGCGACGCATCATATCGCCAAGTTCCGTGCGGCTGGCGGCGACGATGCCGGGATCGGCGCGGCGTTCGCGGCGGCAGGCTGGGCGATCGGCGCCGAGGCCTATGATTTCGCTGCCCGCGCCTGGAGCGCGCAGCTGGCGCCGTGGAATCCCCAGGCCGCCTATATCGCCGGGGCGCGGCGGCTCGCCCCGGCACGCCTGGTGCATCTGGCGCAGCTCGCGGTGCATGTGTGCAAGGCCCGCTGGCGGGTGCTGCGCTGGCAGATCGCCGCCGCCTATGAGGACGGGGTGCCGGAGGACGAGATCGCCGAGGCGCTGACGCTAGCGATGTTCCCCGGCTCCATCCCGCGCTTCGTGGAGGCCTGCGGCGTGTGGCGGGAGATGATCGCCGCCGGGGCGGTGCCGGCCAGCGAGCCGTACCGCATCTGGGCGGCGTTCGAGGGCCAGGGCGGCTACGACGAGGCCGCCGGATTCTCCAAATCAGAGGGGCCGTAGGGCGAAGGCAGCGACGGGTCCGCGGCGCTGGCGTCGGCCCAGGCCTGCACGGCGTCGATCAGGCAGGGGCCACCGGCCGGCAGCAGCAGGAAGGACAGGCCCTCGGCGACCATGGCGGCCGTGGCGCCTGCGGCGAAGGCGCGCGGCAGATGCAGCTTCATGCCGGCATGGGTGCGGCGCGCGGCGTGGCAGACGATGGCGGTGATCTCGGCGGCGATGGGCGGTACGCTGCCGGTGGATGCCTCAAACATGCGCAGATAGCGCGGGATGGCGGCCTCGATCGGGGTCCAGTCGCGCCAGTATTCGTCGCCGAATTGCAGCACGGTCCAGGTTTCGACGGCGGCGCCGATGGCCAGCGCGTCGGCGATGGCGTCGCGGCTGAGGCCGGCCGCCTCGGCGCGCCGCAGATGGATCATGCCGTGATGCTCGCGGGTGGCGGCCTGCAGGGCGATCCAGACCGTCTCCTTCGCCGCGTCGGCAAGGGCGCGCGGGCGCAGGGTGAGTTGCTGGTAGTAGGCGTCGTAGGCTGCGAGCAGTTCCGGCGCGTGGGCCTGGAACATGCGGTGGTAGCTGAGCGCGTAGCCGCGCCTGCCGTGCACCTGGCGCAGCAGGTCCGGGCTGTCGGCGGCGATGTCGGGGTGCAGGCCCTTGACGGTCATGACGGGTTCCTTATGCGTCGTTGGCGATGAAATCGGCGCAGCGCTGGCCGATGAACATCGAGGGTGCTGCGGTGTTGCCGCTGGTGATGCGGGGCATGACGGAGGCATCCGCCACCCGCAGCCCGGCGATGCCGCGCACCCGCAGCCGGTCGTCGACGACAGCGCCGAGGTCGGTCTCGCTGCCCATGCGGCAGGTGCCGACGGCGTGATGGACGGTGTCGGCGGTGCGGGCGATCCAGGCGTCCACCTCGGCGTCTGAGCGGATATCGACGCCCGGGGAGAGTTCGGCGCCGCGATAGGGGTCGAACGCCTTCTGGGCGAACACCTCGCGGAGGATGGCGACGCCGCGGCGGAGTGCGGTGCGGTCGCGCGCGTCGGCCAGATAGTTGGGGCGGATGCGTGGGGCGGCCAGCGGATCGGCGCTGGCGAGGCGGATCTCGCCCCGGCTCTCCGGCCGCATCTGGCTGATATTGGCCATGAAGCCGTGGCCATCGCCGGCGCGCAGCGGGCCGGCGAGGAAGGGCACGCGCAGCGTGGCGGTGGTGAGGCCGGGGAGGAAATGGCTCTGCAGGTCGGCCTCCTCCATCGCCGGGTCGGAGCGCACCATCAGCCCGGCGGCGAGCGGGAAGCTAGCGGCCGGGCCGGTGCCGCTGACCAGCGCGCGCACCAGGGCCACGGCGGCGCGGTCCAGCCGGGTGAGCGATTGCAGGGTGATCGGCCGGGTGCAGGCGTGCTCCACGCGCACCAGCACATGGTCGTGCAGGTTCTGGCCCACGCCGGGCAGGTCTGCGGCGACCGCGATGCCGAAGGCGCGGAGCTGGTCGGCCGGGCCGATGCCGGAGAGCATCAGCAGTTGCGGCGAGTTGATGGCGCCGCCGCTGAGCACGATTTCCGGCGCGCGGAAGATGGTCTCGCGCCCATTCACCAAGGCGGCGATGCCGGTGGCGCGGCCCTGTTCCAGCACGATGCGGGTGGCGTGGGCGCGGGTGACGATGCGCAGGTTCGCGCGCTGGGCGGCAGGGCGCAGAAAGGCGGTGGCGGCGGACCAGCGACGGCCGCCGGCGATGGTGAAATGGTAGCGGCCGACGCCTTCGCAGGGCGGTGCATTGAAATCGTCGGTGGGCTTGTAGCCGGCCTGGGCGCCGGCGGCGAGGAAGGCATCGATCAGTTCGTGGCGCACATCGGCATCGGTGATCGGCAGCGGGCCATCACCGCCGTGGATGTCGGACGCGCCGCCGGAAAACCGCTCGATGCGGCGGAAGGCGGCGGTGGCGTGCTCGGCGGCCCAACCGCGCAGGCCGGATTGCGCCCAGCCGTCGTAATCTGACGGGCGGCCGCGCGCCCAGACCATGCCGTTGATCGCCGTGGAACCGCCCAGCACCTTGCCGCGCGGAATGGCGGTGCTGCGGCCGGCCAGGCCCGCCTCCGCCTCGGTGCGAAAGGACCAGTTGGCGTAGCGGCTGCGCAGCAGGATGCCGGTCATCAGGGGCACGCGCAGCAGCGGGTTGGCCCCGCGCCCGCCAGCCTCCAGCAGGATTACCCGGCGGGCCGGGTCCTCGGACAGCCGCGCGGCCAGCACGGCACCGGCGGCGCCTGCGCCGACCACCACGACATCGGCGGCGTCATTCATCGGTTGTCATCTTCCGGGCATTTGTCCTACGGTTAATACAAGTTATCCGGAGTAAGGCATGACCGCCAGCATCGCGATCTCTGCCGTGCGAAAATCATACGTCTCGCGCGGGCGGGAGATTCTGGCGCTCGATCGAGTGGACCTCGATATCGCAGAGGGCGAGTTCGTCGCCTTCGTTGGCCCCTCCGGCTGCGGCAAATCCACGTTGATGAACATGATCGCCGGCATCCTCTCCACTGAGGAGGGCCGCATCACCCACGAAGGCAAACCGGTCAACGGGATCAACCGTAACGTGGGCTACATGACCCAGCAGGATGCGGTGCTGCCGTGGCGGACGGTGGCGGAAAACGTGGCGTTGCCGCTGCGTTTTCACGGCATGGGCGCGGCGGCGCGGGCCGCGCGGGTGACGGAGATGCTGGCCGCGGTGGGGCTGGAAGGCTTCGGGCGTTCGTTCCCGGCCGAGCTGTCCGGCGGCATGCGCAAGCGGGTGGCGCTGGCGCAGTTGCTGGCCTACGAGCCGCGCACCTTGCTGATGGACGAACCGTTCGGCGCGCTGGACGCGCAGTTGAAGTTGGTGATGCAGGAGCAGTTGCTGGCGATCTGGCGGGCGCGGCGGCAGACGGTGGTGTTCGTGACCCACGACCTGGCCGAGGCGGTGACGCTGGCCCAGCGCGTGGTGGTATTTTCCGGCCGCCCCGGGCGGATCAAGCAGATCGAGACGGTGGCCTTGCCGGAGGAACGCGACGTGTTCCGCGTGCGCTTCCTGCCGGAATTCGAAGTCGCCTACACGCGGCTTTGGGAGGCGCTGGCGCCGGAGATACAGCGGGGAGCAGCGGCATGAGCGGGGCTGCGGACGAAGCGGCGGCCATCGGCGGGCCGGCGCGCACCGCGCGGGTTGCGGCGGCCGAGCAGGCGGCCGGGCGGCGGCGCTGGGCGATCATCGTGCTGCGCGTGCTGGTTGGCGTCGGCTTCATCTGGCTGTGGCACCATGCCTCCGGCAACTGGGTGGACACGATGCTGATCTCCTCGCCCGAAGCGGTGGGGCTGCGGCTGTGGCACTGGACGCTCGACGGCACGCTGTGGAGCAACCTATCGGTGACCTTGTATGCCACCGCCTGGGGCTTCGCGATCGGCTGTGTGATCGGATTCTCGCTGGGGCTGCTGTTCGGGCGCTACACGTTGGTGGCCGAGGTGTTCGACCCCTATATCACCGCGATCTATTCGATCCCGAAAATCGCGTTGGCGCCGCTGTTCATCATCTGGTTTGGCATCGGTATCGAAAGCAAGGTGGCGGTTTCGGCCGCGATCGTGTTCTTCGTGATCTTCCTGAACACCTATACCGGCGTGCGCGAAGTCAATCCGCTCTACGTCAACGTCACCCGCATCATGGGCGGTAGTGAGGCGGATGTGCTGCGCCATGTGATCGTGCCGTCGGCGGCGAGTTGGGTGATCACCGGGCTGAAGGTGAGCGTGCCCTATGCGCTGGTTGGCACGGTGATCGGCGAGTTCATGTCGTCTAACCGAGGCATCGGCTTCCTCATCAACCAGGCGACCGGGCTGTTCAATATCGCGAGCGTCTATGCCGGCATCATCGTGCTGGCGGTGGTGGGGGCGGTGATCAACACCGCGCTGAAGCATATCGAAGCGCATGTGCTGCGCTGGCAGCGGTGAGCTTTGCAAACGTCAAGCAGGGGATCTGGGACATGAGAATTTCGCGCCGATCGCTTATTGCTACCGCGGCGGCAGGGGCGGCGCTGCCGCGCTTCGCCATTGCGCAATCGATGCCGGAACTGACCACGATCCGCTCCACCGCCAAGTCGTGGATCTGGATGGCGGAAGCCTATGCGATCGAGGGTGGCTTCTTCGCCAAAGCCGGCGTGAAGGTGTCGGCCAATGCCTCCAGCCGGGGCACCAACATGACGGCCCTCGTGGGGCCGTCCGTCGATGTGGAATGGGGCGATCCGGGCGAGGCGATGAACGCCAAGAAGGAGAACCTGAAATTCCGCACCATCGGGCAGACGGTGGGCAAGTTCGGCTCGCACGTGGTGGTGAAGAAGGAAATTCTCGACAAGGCGGGGCTTACCGAGGCCAGCCCGGTTGAGAAGAAGATCGCGTTGCTGCGCGGCTTGCGCATGGGCAATACCGGGCCGGGCGGTGCGCCGGACAACATGCTTCGCTGGCTCGCCGTCAAGGGCGGCATGGATCCGAACAAGGATATGCGGCTGGTTGGCATCCAGGGCGGCGGGCCGGGGATGATCGCCGGCATCGAGAAGGGCGTGATCGACGGGTTCTGCCTGTCCTCGCCGACGGCGGATATCGCGGCGTCGAAGTTCGGCTGCGCCTATCTGTTCCAGATGGTGCTGAACCCGCCGCCGGAATTCACCAACTACACCTACATCATCTGCAACACCGCCGAGAAGACGCTGCACGACAAGCGGGACGCGCTCGTGCGCTATGTGGCAGGGCTGGCGCTGTCGCTGCGGGCGATCAAGGCCGAGCCGGACAAGTTCAAGGCGTTCGCGATTCCGTATCTGGAGCTGGATGCGAGCATCGCCGAGGCGGCCTATGCCGGCAACGCCACGATGTATTACGGCGATCCACGGCTGACCGAGGCGCAGTTCGCCACCAACAAGATGTTCATCAACATCGCCAACAAATCCTCCGGACAGGACCCGATGCCGGAGAGTCTGACCTTCGCCTCGATGTATGAACCGTCGATCGCCGAGGAGGCGATGAAGCGGATTTAACCGCGCAACGCCTTCAGCTGCTGCGCATAGCCGGCGGGGTCGACATGCACGTCGATCACCGCCGGGCCTTGCTGGGCGAGCGCCGCGTCCAGCGCCGCATCGTATTCGGCGGCCGAGCGCACTACAAAGCCCAGGCCGCCGAAGCCGAGCATGGTGGCGGCGAAATCGGCGTGGCGCCAGGCCAGGCTGTCCTCCGGCAGGTCGCGGCCATCGCGCTTGGCGGCGATCAGGCTAAGACCGTCATCGTTGAACACGATCACCACGATACGTGCGCCGCACGCCGCGGCGGTGGCCAGTTCGCCCAGGCACATCGCCAGGCCGCCATCGCCGGTGAAGGCGAGCACCGGGCGGGCGGTGTCATGCAAGGCCGCGGCAATGGCGGCGGGCAGCGCAAAACCCATGGTGGCGAGGCCGTTGGAAATCAGCAGGTCATGCGGCCGGCTGCATGGCCAGAAGGTGGTCGCCGAGATCATATGCGCGCCGGCATCCACGGAGACGCGGGCATCCACGCCATGCCGCCGGCAGGCGGCGGCGGCCATCTCGACAATACGCTGCGGGCCGATCGCAGCCTCGGTGCCCGGGAAGCTGAGCGCTTCGGCCATGTGGGCGAGATGTGCTGCGATGTCGCTCACGTGCCAGGCGCTGGCGGCGGCGATCGCCGTCAGTGCGTCCAGGCTGGGGCCGAGCGCGCCGATGCATGCGGTAGTTGGGGTGATGTAGTGGATCGGGCGGGCGAACAACGCGATATCGATCGTCGGCGCGGCATAGCGCCAGGGTTGCAGGATGAACTCCACCGGGTCAGCACCGACCAGCAGGATGAGATCGGCCTGGGAGATGATCGCCGCCTCCGCCTCGCCGCCGGTGAAGATGCCGGCGTAATGCGGGTCTGCGTCGGCAATGACGCCCTTGGCCTTGTAGGTGACCAGCGCGGGGCAACCCAGACGCTGAACCAGGGTGCGCAAGGCGGCGCACGTCGCCTCGTCGCGCGCTTCCAGCCCGGCGATCACCACCGGGCGGCGGGCGGCAGCCAGCAGCGCTTGGGCGGCCGCAATATCGGCCGACGCGGCTGAAGCGGCCGGTGGCGGCGCTGGCACCTGCCGCGCGACGGCGGCGGCCTGGGCAGCCGGGCCGTTCATCTCCAGCAGCACCGGGCCGGCCGGCGCCGCGCAGGCCGCTTCGGCGAGGCGCAGGGTCTCCGCGGCGATATCCGGGCCGGAAACCTGCGCCTGCGCCTTGGTCACCGGTGCAACCAGCGCCACCTGGTCGAATAATTGATGGGTCACGTAGCCGCGCTGCTTGTCGGTGAAGCCGTCCGCCACCAGAAACACCGGCGAGCGCTCCAACGCGGCGCAGGCCACGCCGTTGACGGCGTTGGCGACCCCGGGCCCCTTGGTGACCAGCATCGCGCCCGGCCGCCCCGTGAGATCGGCGGTGACGCTGGCCATCATCATGCCGGCGGTTTCGTGGCGCACCAGCGTGAAGGGCAGCCCGGTCGCCTTGGCGCCTTCGATCAGGTCCAGGCTGGAACCACCGCCGGGCACGCCAAACACGCGGGTGACGCCGAGCTGGCGCAACATGTCGGCCAGGACGAACGCACCTCGGGTGTTGGCTTTGGTATCGGCGCTCATGCGGCGGCCTCCAGCGTGATGATCAGGTTGCCGGCATGGTCGTTGAGGGCGGTGGCGCCGTGCGGGATGACGGTGGTGCTCTCCCGCTCCTCGATCACCGCTGGGCCGGTGACGCCTTCGCCGGCGGCCAGGCCGTAGCGGTCGTAGACTGGCGCGCGCACCATCGCCTGAGCATGGCCGCACCAGATGTCGCGGTGCGCCCGCAGCGCGGTGCCGGCGGTGGCGGCAGGGGGTAACGGGGTGAGCGACGGGGTTGGGCCGCGGGCCACCACCCGCCAGGTGACAGCTTCGACCAGGCCCGGCTCGGTGCGGCCGTATAGCGCGCGATAGTTCGCCTCGAAGGCGGTTTTCAGCGCAGCGACTGGGTCATTTTCGTCCGTCAGCGCCGCCTCCACCTCATGGCCCTGGCCGGCGTAGCGGAGTTCGACGCTGGCGCTGACCATGCAGATGGCGGGGTCGATACCGGCTTCGGTGATGCTGCGCAGCGTTTCACCGCGCAACGGCGCCAGGATCGCGGCGATGGCGGCGGCATCCAGCGCGTGCAGCGGCACCAGATGCGCGCGCGCCGCCTCGAACGAAACCGGGGCTGCGAGGAAGCCGAAGGCCGAGGCAACCCCGGCGCCAGCCGGACAGATCACCGTGGTGATGCCAAGCCGGCGCGCCACTTGGCAGGCATGCACCGGCCCGGCGCCGCCGATTGCGACCAGCGCGAAATCCTGCGCGCGCAATCCCTTTTCCAGCGTGTGGATGGACGCGGCCTGGGCCATCGCCTCGTTGACCGTGTCGTGAATGCCGAGTGCCGCAGCGACCAGGGACAGGCCGAGCGGCCGGGCGATATGGGCGGAAATCGCCGCTTCCGCCGCGGCACGATCCAGCGCCATGTCGCCGCCGAGAAAGCGCGCGGGGTCCAGATAGCCCAGCAGCAGGTCGGCATCGGTGACGGTGGCGTCGGAGCCGCCGCGGCCGTAGCAAGCGGGACCCGGGTCGGCGCTGCTGCTGTCCGGCCCCACCTGGATCAGCCCGAGGGCGTTGACGCGGGCGATGGAGCCGCCACCGGCGCCGATCTCGATCATGTCCACCGCCGGCACGCTGAGCGGCAGGCCGCTGCCGCGACGGAACCGGGCTTGGCGTGCTACCTCGAAGCTGGGCGCGCGCACCGGCCGGCCGCCGGGGATCAGGCAGGCCTTGGCAGTGGTGCCGCCCATGTCGAAGGCCATCACATCGGCGAAACCCGACAGCCGCCCGGCCAGCGCCGCCGCCTGCGCGCCGCCGGCCGGGCCGGATTGCACCAGGCGGATGGGCATGCGCAGCGCCGTGTTCTGGTGCGCGGTGCCGCCATCGGACTGCATCAGCAGCAGGTCCACGCCGATGCCCATGGCAAGCAGTTGGGCTGCGAGGCGACTGATGTAGCGGCGGAACACCGGCTGCACATAGGCGTTGGCCACGGTGGTGGAGGCGCGCTCGTATTCGCCGAGCGCCGGGGCGATCTCCGAGGACAGCGACACCGCGATATCGGGCAGGCGGGCGGCCAGCACGGCGGCCATGCGCCGCTCCTGTGCCGGGTCGCGAAAGCTGTGCAGGAAGCACACGGCGACGGCCTCGGCGCCGCTGCGCGCGATGGCATCGGCCACCTGCCGCGCCGCCGCTTCATCGAAGGGCGTGATCTCCCTGCCCTGCGCGTCGAGCCGGCCTGGCACCTCGAAGCAGGCGGCGCGGTCCACCAGCGGCGCGGGTGGCGTGATGTCCAGGTCGTAGATGTCCCAGCGCCATTCCCGCGCCATCGCCAGCAGGTCGCGAAAGCCCTGGGTGGTGACGAAGGCGGTGCGCACGCCCTTGCGCTCGATGATGGCGTTGGCGACCAGCGTGGTGCCGTGGATCACCTGGGCGATATCGGCGGGCGCGGCGGCGGCGCGGGCCAGCAACGCGGCGATGCCGGTCAGCACGCCGCGGCTGGGGTCGTCCGGTGTGGTCAGGACCTTGCCGTTGACCAGGCGGCCATTCGCCGGGTCCAGCAGCACCAGGTCGGTGAAGGTGCCGCCGATATCGACGCCGATTCGCAGGCTCATGGCTCGGCTGGCCCGAAGCCGCCGCCGCCGGGTGTCTCGAAGGTGACGGTGCTGCCCGCGGCCAGCGTGGCGCTGGTCTTGGCCGGGATCGGCTCGCCGTCCAGCAGATCGCGGCCGGGGGCGCCGGGGCTGCCGCCGAGCAGGCCGCGCGGCGGATTTTTCACCCGCTCATGGCGGATCACGAAGCCGACCGGCAGCGGGCCGGGATTGTGGAAGGAAATGCGCTGGCCCATGCCGCCGCGCCGCCGCCCGGCGCCGCCGCTGCCCTCGATCAGCCGGCGTTCGGTGATCAGCAGCGGCACGTCGTTCTCGAACTGCTCGGTAGGCGTGTTGGCGACGTTGGTGGGGAACGAGAGCACGTCCGGCCCGTCGGCGCTGGCGCGGGCGCCGTAGCCACCGCTCATGAAATACATCTTCACGAAGCGCCGGCCGTCCGGACGGGCGCCGCGGAAATACACGTTCCAGGCTGGCGCCCCGGCATCGGCCACCACCCGCTCCGGCACCAGCTTCGCCAGCGCGCCCATCACCGCGAACGGCAGATAATGGCCCGAGAGGTGCCGCCCCCAGACCGGCGCAGGGCGCAGCGGGTTGACCAGGCAGCCCTCCGGCGCCGTGATGTGCAGCGGGCGCAGACCGCCGTCGTTGTTCGGCGCCGCCGGATCGAACACGCATTTCACAGCATAGGCGGTGTAGGACCAGGAGAAGTTGAACGGCGCGTTCACCGGATGGACAACCTGCGGCGAGGTGCCGGCGAAATCGATGCTGATATCGCTGCCCTGCTTCTCGACCCGGCAGGCAATGGTCAGCGGCGCATCGAACCCGTCCGCGTAGAGCAAATCCTCCACCACGCCGTCTGGGGCGGCGGCCAGTGCCGCGCGCATGCTGCGCTCGCTGCGGTCCAGGATTTCATCGACCACCAGGGCGGGGTCGTCCAGCCCTTCGGCGTCCAGTATCTGGTTCAGCCGCCGCTCGGCCAGCGAGAACGCGGCGAACAAGGCGCGGATATCGCCCATCGCCTCGGCCGGCTCACGAAAATTCTCGGTGATGAAGGCGACGATCTCTGGGTCTTCCTCACCGGCCTTCACGATGCGGCAGATGGGGATGCACATGCCTTCTTCGAACACGTCGCGTGCATCCGGGCGCGGCGCGCCGCCGACATCGACGCAATGGAAGGTGCCGCCGGCGAACGCGATCAGCCGGCCGTGGCGGTAGATCGGCCGCATCAGCGTGATGTCGTTCAGGTGGCCGGTGCCGAGCCAGGGGTCGTTGCTGATGATCACATCGCCGGGCGACAGCCGCTCCGAGGGGATGCGGGCGCGCATGGCGGCAAGGGTGCGCGGCATGGTGCCGATGAAGCTTGGGATGCTGCGGCTGGACTGGGCGAACAGCCTGCCATCGGCATCCATCAACGCGCAGGCAAGGTCCCAGTTCTCGCGCACCACGGCGGAGAAGCTGGTGCGGACGAAGGCGCCGGCCACCTCGTCCATCAGCCCGGTGAGCCTTTGCCACAGCAGGCCGATCGTCACAGGGTCAAGCTTGGCCATGGTATTTTCCGGACATCCATCACACGATGCCCGAGCGCACTGCCCGCTGCAATGGGGCATGCGGAAGGAGGCAGGCAATGATGGCGGCACAGAAATTCCGGGCCCGGCTGGCGGGCGGCGAGATCGCGCTCGGCAGCAATGTGCGCTTCTCCCGCTCGGCGGAGATCGGCGCCGCGCTGGCCGCCTGCGGCATGGATTGGATCATGCTGGACTATGAGCACAGCCCCGCCAGCCCGCATATCGCGCAGGATATCGCGCTCGGCGCGTTGCGGGCCGGGGTGCTGCCGCTGGCCCGGCCTTCCAGCCACGATCCGCGCGAGATCGCCGGATTGCTGACCAACGGCGCGCTGGGGCTGATTGTGCCGCATGTGAACACCGCCGCAGAGGCGGAAGCCGTCGCGCGGGCGGCCCGGTTCGCACCGCGTGGCAGCCTTTCCGTGCCCGGCTCGTTGCCGCATTTCGGCTATGGGCTGACACTTACCGAGGCCTGTGCCCGCTTCAACGACGAGGTGCTGGTGGTGGCGATGATCGAAAGCGGGGAGGCCTTGGCGAATGTGGATGCCATCGCCGCGACGGAGGGGATAGACGGGCTGTTCATCGGCGCCTCCGACCTGCTGTGGGAGCGCGGGTGCCCCGGCGATTACGGGGGGCCGGTGCTGCGCCAGGCGATCGATGCGGTGGCGCTCGCGGCGCGACGGCACCGCGAATTCAGTGGCATGGGCGGGCCGCGCGAGGAAGCGGTCTGGCGGGGGGCGATCGCCGCCGGCATCCGCATGGTGATGACTGAAAACGACCTGACCCTGCTGATGCGCGGCGCCCGCGACCGCGCGGCGTTTTTCGCCAGTTGCGCCGCCGCGGCTGGCGGAGCAGCATAAGGGCTCCACGTCACCGGGGACGGCACCCGTCCTGAAGCGCTTTGGGCCTGGTGTTGGCTGGGAGAATACGAGCGAAGGTCGTCCTAGGAGATGGGGACAGCCAGGTTTCGGGGCGCTGCCTTCGATCGCCGGAAATCAGCCGTTATCGATCGTTCGGTCACTCGCCGTCGGTGGCGCCGGAAAGCAGCCAGAGCCACCTGTCGTAGCCGCGTCCGTAGTGCCGCAATCACGTTATGGGTCAATACCTCCGCCGGCGGCTTCAGTTTGCTCGAGAGGATCCGCAGCAGCCGGTTCAGTCCGTCCGGGAGGCCACTCCGGTGGCGCGGTCGCGCGGTGCGACGAGGTCACTCGTGACGGTGGTGAAGGTTGCACTCGCGACACCCCGTCCAAACCCAGCGCCACATCCAGGCCGCTAACCGGCGCGAGTTCGGGCGGCTCTGCGTCGTCGGGGATCAGGACGAAGTTCGGCTTGTCGGTCATGGCCGGTTCCTCGCTGTGGCCAGCGGTCTCGGCGGAGAACTGGCTCATCCAAGCTGAGCAGCTTGCGAGGGTGTCGCGCATCGGCGGCGGTGATCGACAGCCAGAACGCCAAGACGACCGAGGCGGGCGGGGTGCGCGGCTATGACGCCGGCAAGAAGGTCCTCGGGCGCAAGCGCCATGCGATGGTCGATACTGACGGCCGCCTGCTGGTGGCACAGATCCATGCCGCCGATGTGCAGGACCGCGACGGGGCCGTGCCGTTGCTCAAGGCGTCACGCCGCAGCTTCCCATTTCCCCCGCCGCCACCATCGCGCTGACCCGCGCCGCGGAGCGCCCGGACCGCCGGCTGGAGTTCCACCGCAAGCTGCCGACCGGCGGCCGCCACAAGATGATCGACGCCCTGCTGCGCGACGGCATCATCGCCGAGACGCAGGGCGACTACCGCCTCGGCGATGGCGCGACCCTGATCGAGGACGCCACCACTGGCCTGATGCTGACCACCCTGCGCGTCACCGAGGCCGGCCTGACCGCCATTGGCCACGCGGCGCCAACCGAGACTGCCGCCTCGAACGCCGACACCGCGCCACAGGCGGCCACTGACACCGCGGCGACACAGCAGGCCACCGCCGTCGCCGACGCGCCTGACGCCGCCACCGTGGCGCCCACGGCGGGGACCCCGGGCCGCACCACGCTGCGCCAGGCCGCCGAGGCAGTACTGGCCGCATGGGACGATACGGCCAACCGCGAGGCGGACATCATCGCCGCCCTGGAAGGCCCGATGGACACCCTGCGCGCTTTGCTCGGAGAGCGGGTGCCACGGGCCACCACGGCCACACCGCGCACCGGCACGAAGCAGGAGACCGTGCTTGCCCTGCTGCGCCGCGACGAGGGCGCCAGCGGGCGACAGATCGCCGAGGCGACCGGATGGGCCGCCCACACCGTCCGGGGCTTCCTGGCCGGGCTGAAGAAGAAGAGCTTCACCATCGAGACCCTCGACCGGGTCCGGCTGGCCGGGCCCGACAAGGCGGGTGCCAAGGGGTCCTACAGCGTCTACCGGATCGCCAGGCCGGCGGCTGGTTGATTTGGGAGATCGGATACCATGACCAAGACGCTCCGCCACCAGCCCCGCTTCGCAGTCGCCCTCTACCGCATCTCCACCGCTGAGCGGGGCCAGAGCGGCCTCGGTCTGGAGGCGCAGCAGGCGACCGTGCGGGCCTTCGTGACCGCCCAGGGCTGGACGCTGGTCGCCGAGCACTCCGACACCGCCAGCGGCAAGGACGACCATCGCGAGGGCTTCCAGGCGGCACTGCTGCGCTGCCGGCAGATCGGTGCGGTGCTCGTTGCCGCGCGGCTCGATCGCATCACCCGCCGCGCGCACACGCTGTCGCAACTGCTGGGGGACGGCTACTCCATTCGCACCGCGGACATGCCCGGTGCCGACGACCTGATGATGCGCATCGGGACGAGGACGGATATTGCAGCGCCGTAGAGCGCAAGCGATATCGAACAACCAACGCCCCTCTCCTCGACCGTAATGGGCACGCTAATCCTTTGATCTGGTTAGCATCGCGAGCGAATCTGGGGTTGGGGCCGATCCTCGGTTCATTCTCTTTTGCCGCCACCCAGGCACGCGGGATTCGAATTTAACGTGCAACGTCGCAACATTAAAGCCGGTTATTTCAATGCACTCTGACCTGGGGCCAAAACCCCCGTAGCCCCACGTCGCGGAGAGAATTGGCCCTTCGGAGAGAGATTCCGCCGCTCGTTGCAATTCCGAAGCCCCAGGTCATCCCCGCAAACCCGCAGCAAACCTGCGGTTCTCACGCCCGTCTCCCGGACGGGAGAGTGGTTACTCAGAAAGCAGATGGTGTAGGGATGGGAAACGGGTACGAACATTCTCTGGCCGGCGGACCACCTCCCTCGGGACCTCCAGTCAATGTCTCACCTGATCGCAGATTCAAATCCTGGAAGAGAGATCACCGAGAGTTGCAACTGCCCCAGGTCGCCTGTTGACCACCTCTCGCATGGGTAATGTCTTTGTCGGGTGTTAATCGGTGTCGTCGAATGACCTGTCCGATAACAGCCAGATCAAATGTTTAGAGCCGCTCCGGAAAGAAGTTGAGTCGTGGGAGTCTGCTGTGATTCGCTGCTCTGCGTGGGCGCTTCGCGGAGTGTGTCATGGCGTGGACTGCGGCGCATCGTGCGGCGGCGGATCGGCGGGGGTTGCGCTACCCTAGCGACTTAACGGATGCGGAGTGGGCCTTGG